>NZ_CBDDIM010000001.1:0-1790000 GCF_965229015.1 Phenylobacterium sp.
CGGCCTCAACCGGGGCCGCTTCGCCGGCGGCCGGCGCGGGGGTGAGGGGAATGGGCTGGGCCAGCAGGGCGGCCAGGACCTGGGCGTCGGTGGAGAGCGCCGGCGTGTCGAGGGCTTCGGCCCCGTCAGCGGCGTCCTTCTCCTTGGCGTCGGCGTCGGCGCCGCCGACGACAGCGATCTTGGTCCCGTCCTGGGTCTTGGCCGCGCCCAGGGTGGCGGCCACGCCCGGTTCGGCCTGGCCCTGGCCGCCGAAGAAGGCGGCGAGCAGGGCGTCGAAGCCCGCCAGAGGCCCCTGGGCCGCGGCGGCCTGGCTCGCGCCGAACAGGCCCTGCGCGGCGCCGGGGGCGGCGACGGCGTTGAGGGCGGACGGAGCGTTGATGGGCGACGCGGTCATGGAGTCCCGGCTGTCCGGTAGGACGTTCTTGAGGGAGGCGCCTGCTGCGCCGCGTTCGTTCGCATCCTTCCCAGCAACCTCCGCGCCACTCCGGGGAATGGCCGTCAAGATATTGAAATAGCGAGATAAAGGGTGCGGTCGACGCCGGCTTCCCCGGCGGCCCGGCGGCGCTTTTTGCCGGGCCGCCGGGGGTCGATAGGTCGTCCCTGCCGCCCCCCGACCGACGCCGCCGATCACCGTCGCCGCAAACTGGCGCCGGTCTTGCGCCCCTGAATCCGAGCTGATCGGGACCCCAAAGGGACCACATTGAAAATGCTGATGAAATTCCGGCCCTACGCGCGAGCGTTCACCAGACTACCGGCAGATTTGGCCGGGTCGTGCGTCAGCCTTTGCCGGGCGGAGCCTTAAGATGTCCCTGACTGTCGCCCTCAAGACCGCCGCCTCCGGCCTGCAGGCCGCTCAGGGTGGGCTGCGCACGACCTCGGACAACATCGCCAACGTCAACACGCCCGGCTACGTCCGCAAGACCATCGACCAGAAGCCCCTGGTGGTCGGCGGCATGGGGATGGGCGTCGAGATTTCCGGCGTCAAACGGATCACTGACCAGTATCTGCAGCTCGCGACCCTGTCGGCCACCTCGGACGCCGCGCGCTGGGGCACGGTGTCGGACTATCTGGACAACGCCCAGAGCCTGTTCGGCGACCCGTCGAGCAACAACTTCTTCTTCTCGCGCATGGACAGCATCTATTCGGCCTTTTCCGCGGCCGCCGATGACCCATCCTCCAGCCTGCTGCGCAGCCAGGCCATCGGCAATGTCGGCGACTTCCTGAGCGAGGCCAGCCGCATCACCACCCACATCAATGAGCTGGGCAAGACGGTGGACGCCCAGGCGAAGGCCGACATCGACCGCGCCAACGACCTGCTGGAGCAGATCAACCGCCTGAACTCCGACATCAGCCGCGCCAACCTGGCCAACGCCGACGCCTCCGGCTCGGCCAATATCCAGAGCCAGCTCATCGACGAGCTCTCCACCCTGATGAACGTGCAGATCCAGCAGCGGAACCAGGGCGGGGTCACCATCCGCTCCGCGGAGGGCTTCATGCTGGCCGGGGACGCCGCCGCCAAGCTCAGCTACAACCGCACCGACACCACCACCTCCTATATCGCCATTGAGCCCACGGGCGGGGTCGGCCAGGTGCAGCCGATCACCATCTCCAGCGGCGACCTGCGCGGCCTGATGGACCTGCGCGACGACACCCTGCCGGGCCTGGCCGACCAGCTCGGCGAGTTCGTCAGCCGGATGACCGAGCAGATCAACGCCGCTCACAACGCCAACTCCTCGGTGCCGGCGCCCAACGTCATGACCGGCCGCGACACCGGCCTGGACCTGCCTACCGCCGTCGCCGGCTTCACCGGCCAGAGCACCATCGCCATCGTCGACACCAATGGCGTCGTCCAGAGCACGGTGGCCATCGATTTCGACGCCCAGACCATGAACGGCAGTCCGTTCAGCGGGGACTTCAAGGCCGACCTCAACGCCGCCTTCGGGGGCGCGGCCACCGCCGACTTCGTCAACGGCAAGCTCAGCCTGACGGCGGGGGCGGGCCTGGGGATCGCCATCGACGAGGGGACCTCGATGAAGGCCGGCCGGGCCTTCTCCCACTTCTTCGGCCTCAACGACATGATCCGCTCGACCGGGGTCACCAACTACGACACCGGCCTGAAGGTCACCGATCAGCACGGCTTCAACCCGGGCGACGTCATCACGCTCAGCCTGGCCCAGGCCGACGGCCGCCCGATCCGCGACATCAGCATCACCGTGCCGCCGGCCGGCACCATGCAGGACCTGCTGAACGCCATGAACTCCAGCGCCTCGGGGGTCGGGCTCTACGGCGCCTTCAGCCTGGACGCGAACGGCAAGATGTCCTTCGACAGCAACAGCACCCTGGACATCCAGGTCTCGGTCACCAAGGACCAGACCCAGCACGGCATCGGCGGGGTCTCCATCAGCCAGCTCTTCGGCCTGGGGACCGGCGAACGTTCGCCGCGCGCCGGACGCTTCAGTGTGGATGCGGGCCTGAACGCCAATCCGATGAAGCTGGCGCTGGGCAAGCTCGACCTGACGATCGCCCCGCCGGCCTCCTCCCTGCGCCCCGGGGACGGCCGTGGCGCCCTGAGCCTGGCCGCCGCCGGCGACGTCACCACCGCCTTCAGCGCTGCGGGCGAGCTTGGGGCGGTGAACATGACCGTCTCGCGCTACGCCGCGGAGTTCGGCGGCTCGATCGGCCGCCGCGCCCAGGCCGCCGACACCCGCAAGCAGTCGGCTGATTCCGTGGCCACCGAGGCCACCGCCCGCCGCCAGTCGGTGGAAGGGGTCAATCTCGACGAGGAACTCGTGCGCCTCACCACCTATCAACAGGCGTTCAACGCCTCGGCCCGCATGATCCAGGCGGCCAAGGAACTGTTCGACGTCCTGACCAACATGATCTGAGCCCAGGCGAAATCATATGAATCGCGTCTCGACCACAGGCAATTACAGCGCCGTCCTCGCCAACATCCAGTCCGCCCAGCAGCGGCAGATGGAGGCGGGCAACCGGGTGGCCACCCAGAAGAAGGGATCGGACCTCAAGGCCTTCTCGCGCAGCGCCGAGATGCTGACGGCGATGAAGTCCATCGACGCGCGCATCTCGGGATATCTCGAGCAGAACAAGCTGATCACCGACAAGCTGACGACCCAGGACTTCGCCCTCAACCAGGTCTCGAACTCCGCCGCCGGCACCCGCGAGACCATCGCCCAGGCCCTGGCCAGCGGCCGGGCCGACACCCTGATCCAGGACGTGCAGGGCTTCTTCCGCAACGCCGTCGACGGCCTGAACGCCCGCTATGGCGGCAAGTACGTCTTCGCCGGCGGCCAGATCGACACCCTGCCGGTGTCGGCCACCTCGCTCAGCGACCTGACCGTCCCGGCCACGGTGATCTCCGACTTCTTCCACAACGACCAGTTCGTCACCGAGGCCAAGGTCGACGACTCCACCACCGTCAGCACCGGCCTGCTGGCCGACAAGCTGGGGACCAACCTGCTGACCGCGTTCAAGGACTTCCAGGCCTTCGAGGAGGGCCCCGACGGCCCCTTCCAGGGCAACCTGACCGACAACCAGCGCATCTATCTGGAGGGTGTCCTGGCCAACTGGGATTCCGTCGGCAAGGACCTGATCAACAACACCGCCAAGAACGGCATGGTCCAGACCCGGGTGACCTCGGTGAAGAACGACCTGAACAACCGTCAGAACAGTCTGGCCGGCATGATCGGCGACATCACCGACGCCGATCCGGCGGAGGCGGCCACGGCGCTTCAACAGGCGGGCGTCGCTGTGCAGGCGGCCGCGCAGGTCTTCCTGTCACTGCAGAATTCGTCGCTGCTGAACGTGCTGAAGTAGGGCCGTCCCGCGGGCTCTAGAGGGAGAACTCTCCGCCCACCCGGCCCACCAGCCGTTCGCCCATCCACACCTCGACGGCGTACTGGTCGGCGCGCATCTCGGTGGCCTCCTTCAAGGCCGTGATGTCGTCCGGGAAGGGCGCTTCGCGGGTCGCCGCGACGCGTTCCTCGGGATTCAGGACGTACAAGCGATACTGCTTCATGGGGACTCCCCCATATGCGAGGCGGGGCTGGTTCTAACCGAAGTCTCCGCCGATCGCCGCAACCCGGCGGTTACTTCGCGTAATTAACCTATCCTACACCACTCGCCTCTGGCGCGATATCACCCTTTCGCGATGACTTGGGTTGGCCTTGCCGACACTTGCGAGCAGGTCGCGATCTCGCAAAACCCTGTGCGACCCGCTACATAGGGCCCATGAACGCGCCCGCCCTTTTCGCCGACCATGCCGTGGAAGCCGCTCGCGCCGCCGTCGGCCTGCCGGTGGGCGCCCGGGTGGTGGCCGCCATGTCCGGCGGCGTGGACTCCACCGTCACCGCCGCCCTGCTGGCCCGCGCGGGTTATGACGTGGTGGGGGTGACCCTACAGCTCTACGACCACGGGGCGGCGATCCAGAAGAAGGGCGCCTGCTGCGCCGGCCAGGACATCCACGACGCCCGCTCGGCCGCCGAGGCCATCGGCATCCCGCACTACGTCCTCGACTATGAGAGCCGCTTCAAGGAGCAGGTGATCGAGGAGTTCGCCGACGCCTACCTGCGCGGGGAGACGCCGGTCCCCTGCATCCGCTGCAATCAGACGGTGAAGTTCCGCGACCTGCTGGACACCGCCCGTGACCTGGGCGCCGCGGCCATGGCCACCGGCCACTATGTCCGCCGCGAGCTGGGACCGGCCGGGGCGCAGCTGCGCCGCGCCGCGGACCCCGCGCGCGATCAGAGTTATTTCCTGTTCGCCACCACCGCCGAGCAGCTGGACTATCTGCGCTTCCCGCTCGGCGCCCTGCCCAAGAGCGAGGTGCGCCGCGCCGCCGCCGAGTTGGGCCTGGCCATCGCCGAGAAGCCCGACAGCCAGGACATCTGCTTCGTCCCCGAGGGCCGCTACACCACGGTGATCGACCGCCTGCGCCCGCACGGCGCGGAGCCGGGGGATATCGTGCACCTGGACGGCCGGGTCCTGGGCCGCCACGAGGGGGTCACCCGTTACACCATCGGCCAGCGCCGCGGCCTCAACGTCGCGGTGGGCGATCCCCTGTTCGTGGTGAAGATCGACGCCGACGCCCGCCGGGTGATCGTCGGGCCGCGCGAGGCCCTGCTGACCGCGGGCTGCGTGCTCAAGGAAACCAATTGGCTGGGCGACCAGGCCACCATCGAGGCCGCCTGCCAGGCGGGACTGCCGGTGCTCGCGCGGGTGCGCTCCACCGCCGAGCCCCTGCCGGCCCATCTGTCCCTGAGGGACGGGGCGGTCAGCGTGGTGTTCGACGCGCCCGAGCACGGCGTCTCGCCGGGCCAGGCCTGCGTGCTCTATGACCCCGAGCTTCCCGACCGCGTTCTGGGCGGCGGCTTCATCGACAAGACCTTCGGGGTCTAAGCGCCTCTCCCCATGAAGCGGAGGGAGGGTTATATGCCTCCCATGACCCAAGCCTCCGATCCCGTCGTCATCGCCGCCTACGCCCGCACGCCCATGGGCGGCTTCCAGGGCGACCTCTCCCCCGTCAAGGCCACCGCCCTGGGCGCCGCCGCCGTCCGCGCGGCGGTGGAGCGGGCCGGGGTCGATCCCCAGGCCGTGGAGCAGATCATCATGGGCTGCGTCCTGCCCGCGGGCCTGGGCCAGGCGCCGGCGCGCCAGGCGGGCCTGGGCGGCGGCCTGCCGCTGTCGGTGGAGGCCACGACGGTCAACAAGATGTGCGGCTCGGGCATGCAGGCCGCGATGCTGGCCCACGATGCGCTCGCAGCCGGGTCGGCGGACATCATCATCGCCGGCGGCATGGAGAGCATGTCCAACGCGCCTTACCTGCTGGCCAAGCACCGCGGCGGCGCCCGCATCGGCCACGACGTGGTGTCGGACTCCATGTACCTGGACGGGCTGGAGGACGCCTACGAACCCGGCCGCCTGATGGGGTCCTTCGCCGAGGAGTCGGCCAAGACCTACCAGTTCACCCGCCAGGCCATGGATGACTACGCCATCGAGAGCCTGGCGCGGGCCAAACGCGCCACCGAGACCGGCGCCTTCGCCCGCGAGATCGTCCCGGTGGAGGTGGTCAGCCGCAAGGGCGCGGTGCTGATCGAGGCCGACGAGCAGCCGATGAAGGCCGACCCGGGCAAGATCCCCACCCTGAAGCCCGCCTTCGCCAAGGACGGCGCCATCACCGCGGCCAATTCCAGCTCCATCAGCGACGGGGCCGCGGCCCTGGTGATGACCCGGGAGTCGGTGGCGCGGCGGCTGGGGCTGAAGATCGTCGCCCGGGTGGCGGGTCACGCCGCCCACGCCCATGAGCCGGGCCTGTTCACCACCGCGCCCGTGCCCGCCATGCGCAAGGTGCTGAAGAAGGCCGGCTGGTCGGTGGCCGATGTCGACCTCTGGGAGGTCAACGAGGCCTTCGCCGTCGTCGCCATGATCGCCGAGCAGGAGCTGGGCCTCGATCGCGCCAAGCTGAACGTCAACGGCGGCGCCTGCGCGCTGGGCCACCCCATCGGGGCCAGCGGCGCCCGCATCCTGGCCACCCTGCTCTCGGCCCTGGAAGCCCGCGGCGGCAAGCGCGGGGTCGCCAGCCTCTGCATCGGCGGCGGCGAGGCCACGGCCGTGGCGGTGGAGCTGGTCTAAGGGGGCGGGCTACGGCGCCTTCGGCGGCGCCGCCATGTCCAGCATGTTGATCTTCATGCCGCCGGGGAGGGCCATGTCGCCGGGCTTGAAGCCCTCGGGACAGGCGCCCTGCCAGGCCGCCTCGATGGTCAGCTTGCGCAGGCCGTTCATCTGCGGCGCGGCGGCGCCGACGGTCGAGCTCTCGGCCTGGACCAGGTACTTGGAATTGAAGTCGCCGGTGGCCGTGCCGCTGGTGGTGGTCTTGCCGCCCGAGCCCATGTCGCAGACCGAGCTGAACTGGTAGCCGCCGCCCACCCGGGCCGAGAAGAGGTTCTTCTCGCACATGTCCCGGGTCGCCTGGGCGCCCCAGAAGCTGATTTTCTGGTCGGTGGTCTCGTCCAGGCAGATGCGGGTGACCTGCACGAAGTCGCCCGTGGAGACCCGCTGCTCCCAGAGTCCCGGCTTGCGCTTGGGCGGGGTCTGGGACGGCTGGAAGGCCGGCGCGGCGGCCTGCTCATCCGTCTTCTCGGCCGGCTTGCTGCAGGCGCTCAGTCCCAGCACGGCCACCGCGGCCAACCCGACAGTCCAACGCATCGCTCTCTCCCGCTCACGCATTCGCGAACGCTAACGGGGATCGATCTCGCGGGCGAGGGGGTTATGATCGCGCCATGACCGACCTACGCGACACCGGCGACCGCTACGAGATGGACGAACAGGGCCAGACCTCCTGGGCCGACTATCGTCTGAGCGGGGATCGCCTCTATCTCGACCACGTGGAGAGTCCGCCGGCCCTGCGGGGGACCGGCGCCGCCGGCCGCCTGATGGCCGCGCTCAGCGCCGATGTCCGGGCCAAGGGCCTGAAGATCACGCCGATCTGCGGCTACGCCGCCGCCTGGCTGCGCCGCAGCAAGGAGTTCGGCGACCTGGTGGGCTAGGGCGTCGCGCGGAGGGCTGGGGGCCGATTTTCCACCCGGATTCCGCGCCTGTTTCCCCGCCCGACCACCGCCGCGTGCATTCGGCCACGCCTGGTTTCACGGCCTGGGAGACGCAACCCGGACGTTGAGGCGAATCGCCGCAAGAGGGGCTCCGCGCCCCCCATGTCGACCGTACGACCTAGGCTAGGCGACAGGTCCTACCCAGGTTTCGTCCATGTCCGAGTTCCCCAGCCCCGCCTTCAGCCCGTCGAATCCGGTCGGACCGCCGTTCGGCATGACCGGCGACGAGCCCGTATTCACCCGCGCCCGGGAGCTGGCCAACGCCCTGTTCGGCAAGGTCGGGGTCAGCCTGGTGATCGCCCGCGACGGCGGCGTCTGGCGCAGCCACGACCGCGAGGGACGAAACCCCGCCGCCGACCCGCTGGGGGACCGCGTCCGGGCCACCGGGAAGACGGTCTGGGTCGAGGACGCCTTGTTGGATCCTGAGATGGCGACCTATCCCCTGGTGAGCGGTCCGCCCCACTACCGCTTCTGCGTCGGCGCCCCCGTGCGGCTGTCCGATGGCGAGGTGATCGGTGTCCTGGCCGTCGTCGGGACCGAGCCCCGGCCCCAGGACCCGGCCCTGGCCGCCAATCTCGACAACCTGGCCGGCGTCGTCGCCGACGCCTGCGAGCAGGCCCGCGCCCAGCAGATGCTGTTGCAGGGCAAGGCCGCCCTGCGGCAGAGCCAGGCCCACCTCCGGGCGATGGTGGAGGCCGCGCCGGCCGCCATCATGATGACCGACCGGGACATGCGGCTCATCCAGGTCAGCCGCCGCTTCCTGCAGGAGAGCGGCCTGGAGGCGCCCGACATCCTGGGCCGGGCCATCGGCGAGTTCGACCAAGCCCTCTTCCAACGCCTGCGGGGCGCCCATGAACGCTGCGTCGCCGGCGAGACCATGCGCGCGCCCCAGGTCCGCATCGCCCGTCCCGACGGTCGGGTGACCTGGGCGCAGGTGGAGATGACCCCCTGGCGGGACGAGGCCGGCGAGATCGGCGGCGTGGTCTGCGCCGCCCTCGAGGTGACCGACCTGGTCCGCGCGGTGGAGACCGCCGAGCGCTCCGAGCAGCGCCTGCAGGTGGCCGCCCAGATCGCCGAGCTGCACGTCTGGGAGCTGGACTACCAGAACCGCACCCTGGTGCAGGGCGAGGGCATGACCGAGATCTTCGGCCGCGCCCTGACCTTCGAGGATCTGGCCGCCGACACCAGCCAGACCATCCATCCCGAGGACCGGGCCCTGATCGCCGAGCCCTGGGCGCGGGCGGTGGAGCGGGACGAGCCCTACTTCCCCGAATACCGTGTCGCCCGCGAGGATGGGAAGGAGGTCTGGGTCGCCTGCACCGTGAAGCTGGTGCGTGACGAGGCCGGGCAGCCCCTGCGGCTGCTGGGCGCCCTGCAGAACATCACCGCCCGCAAGCAGGCCGAGGCCGCCCTGGTTCAGGCCAAGGAGGAGGCCGAGGCCGCCAACCGCGCCAAGTCCACCTTCCTGGCCACCATGAGCCACGAGATCCGCACGCCCCTGAACGGGGTGCTGGGGATGGCCCAGGCCATGGCGCGCGACGAGCTGTCGCCGGTGCAGCGCGACCGGCTGGACGTGGTGCGCCAGTCCGGGGAGACCCTGCTGGCCATCCTCAACGACGTGCTGGACCTGTCCAAGATCGAGGCCGGCAAGCTGGAGCTGGAGGTGGCGCCCTTCGATCTGGAGGAGCTGGCGCTCGGCGCGCACGCGGCCTTCACCGCCATCGCCAACAAGAAGGGTCTGTCCTTCAACCTGGTGGTGGAGCCGCAGGCGCGCGGCGCCTATCTCGGCGACTCCACCCGCCTGCGCCAGGTGATCTACAACCTGGTCTCCAACGCGCTCAAGTTCACCCCGTCGGGAGAGGTCCGGGTGCGGCTGTCCCGGGACGGCGGCGACCTCTGCGTCGAGGTCTCCGACACCGGGGTCGGCATGACCCCCGACCAGCTCGACCGGCTGTTCCGCAAGTTCGAGCAGGCCGACGCCTCCACCACCCGGCGCTACGGCGGCACAGGGCTGGGCCTGGCCATCTGCCGGGAGCTCTGCGACCTGATGGGCGGGGCGATCGGGGCGGTCAGCGTGGAGGGGGAGGGGACCACCTTCATCGCCCGCCTGCCCATGGCGCCCGCCCCGACGGGATCGATCCAGGCCCACGCCGCGGCCGAGGCCCCGCCCGCCCAGGAGGAGCTGCCGCCCCTGCGGGTGCTGGCGGCCGAGGACAACATCATCAACCAGTTGGTGCTCCAGACCCTGCTGCACCAGGCGGGCATAGAGCCGGTGATGGTGGCCGACGGGGCCCAGGCCCTGGAGGCCTGGCGCGCGGGCGCCTGGGACGTGATCCTGATGGACGTGCAGATGCCGGTGATGGACGGCCCCACCGCGGCGCGGGCGATCCGCGAGGAGGAGACCAGGCTGGGCCGGCCGCGCACCCCGATCGTGGCGCTGACGGCCAACGCCATGGCCCACCAGGTGGCGGAATACTACGGCGCGGGAATGGACGACTTCGTCCCCAAGCCCCTGGAGGCGGCCCTGCTGTTCGCGGCCCTGGAACGGACCCTGGAGCGGGTCTAACGCCCCTGGGAGGACTGACTGAGGCCCTGGCCGAAGGCCACGGGCTGGGAGGCGGCGACCATGGTGCCGGCCATGGCGACCACGGTCATGACGGCGGCGGCGAAGGCGGCGATCAGCACGCGCGAATAGGTGTCGGACATCGGTTCAAAACCCCAGCTCGGCCGCCGGGGAGGGCGGCCCTACGAACAGCAAGACGCCTAACGCAGGACCTGGAAATTGGATGCGCTCAGGAGCGCGCGACGATCGCCATCAGGGCCTGGACCTTGGTGTCGGTCTCGCTGGCGAAGCGGCGGGCCAGTTCGCGCACGCCGTTGGGATAGACGTCGCCGCCCTCGCCGATCTCGGCGGCCAGGCGCTCGACCTCCAGCAGGGCGTCCTTCAGGGCGTCCACGTGGCCGCGGGCCAGGGCCTTGGCCTCCGACTGCAGCCGGCGGATCTGCTCGGCCAGGGTCTCGGGCTTGGGCTCGGGGACCTTCTTGACCGGCGCCGGCGCTGGCGCCTGCAGGGCCACGACGTTCATGGCCTCGGCTTCCACAAGGCGGGGACGGGTACGCGCGACACGACTGACCATGGTTTTCGCTCCAAACCGGGACGTTCGGGGAGCGATGTGCAGAAGCGGCGCCAGATCAGTTGCGCGAGGTGATGGCCTCGATGGTGGCGACCTTGGTCTCTAGCTCCTCGGCCAGGCGCCGGGAGATCTCCCGCACCCCTGCGGGATAGGCCTCGCCGCCGTCGGCGATCTCGCCGGCCAGCACCTCGACCTCGTGCAGGGCGGCCACCAGGGCGGCGATGTGCTCACGGGCCAGGCCGCGGGCCTCCACCTGCAGGCGGCGGACCCGGTGGGAGAGGGCCTCGGAACGCGGAAGCTCGGAAACGACGGAAAGCGACGGCGACATGTTTGCTATCCCCAGCAAAGAGGCGGTGAGGAGCGCCGTCGCATCGATCCATCCTCGGACCGCCACAACCGGCGCTCCCCCAATGGCGGAGTCTACGCACCGACCTGGGCCGCGGTTCCAGGGCGGTGGCGCCCAGACTGGGCAGGTGAGGCTTTCGCGCAACAGGCCCGCCGGCCCCTTGATTGGCCTAGCGTCACCGGCGCATCTTTCGGCCCAATCACAATCTGGGAGGTTTCCATGGGCCCGTTCAAGCTCCTCATCGACGGCCAGCTGGTGGACGGCGACTCCACCATGTCGGTGATCAATCCGGCCACCGAGACCGAGCTGGCGGTCTGCGCCCGGGCCTCCAAGGCCCAGCTGGACCAGGCCGTGGCCGCCGCCAAGCGCGCCTTCCCCGCCTGGCGCGACACCCCCATCGCCGAACGGCGCAAGGCCCTGGTCGCCATGGCCGACGCCATCCAGGGGGATCTGCAGAACCTCGCCCGCCTGCTGACCCAGGAACAGGGCAAGCCGCTGGCCGACGCCATGGGCGAGGTGTTCGGCGCCTCGGCCTTCTTCCGCTACTTCGCCAGCCTGGACCTGCCCGAGAAGGTGATCGAGGACAGCGACGCCCGCCGCGTGGTCTCGCGGCGCCGCCCGCTGGGGGTGGTTGCGGCCATCGTGCCTTGGAACTTCCCGCTGATCCTGATGGCCTTCAAGGTCCCGGCCGCCCTGCTGGCCGGCAACACGGTGATCCTCAAGCCCGCGGCCACCACGCCGCTCTCGACCCTGCGCATCGCCGAGCTGGTGAAGGACATCCTGCCGCCCGGCGTGCTCAACGTCATCGCCGACGCCAACGACCTGGGCGGGGCCATCACCGCCCACCCCGACATCCGCAAGGTCTCCTTCACCGGCTCCACCGAGACCGGCAAGAAGGTGATGGCCGGGGCCGCCGAGGCGCTGAAGCGCGTCACCCTGGAGCTGGGGGGCAATGACGCGGCCATCGTCCTGGAGGGCAACGACCCCAAGGAGACGGCGGGCAAGATCTTCGCCGGCGCCTTCCAGAACTCCGGCCAGGTCTGCATCGCCATCAAGCGGGCCTATGTCCACGAGAGCATCTACGACGCCATGTGCGACGAGCTGGCCAAGCTGGCCGACGCCGCCGTGGTGGGGGACGGCCTGGAGCAGGGGACCACCATGGGCCCGCTGCAGAACAAGACCCAGTTCGAGAAGGTGCTGGGCATCATCGCCGAGGCCAGGACCCAGGGCAAAGTCATCGCCGGCGGCGGGCGGCCGGAGGGCAAGGGCTACTTCATCCGCCCCACCATCGTGCGCGACATCAGCGATGGCACGCGCCTGGTGGACGAGGAACAGTTCGGCCCGGTCCTGCCGGTGATCAAGATCCGCGACGGCGAGGACGCGCTCGCCCGCGCCAACGCCTCGGACTACGGCCTCGGCGGCTCCATCTGGAGCAAGGACCTGGACAAGGCCATGGACCTGGCCGGCCGCATGGACACCGGCACCGTCTGGATCAACAAGCACGCCGACCTCGCCCCCAACATCCCCTTCGGCGGCGCCAAGCTGTCGGGGGTGGGCACCGAGCTCGGGGAAGAGGGCCTGGCCGAGTTCACCCAGATGCACGTGATCAACATGGCGAAGGCCTGATCCGCCACCCGACGCCGCACCCCTAGAGTGTCATCCCGGAAAGCCGCGCAGCGGCTTGCCCGGGACCCAGACGCGCGGGGCGTGCCGGATGGATCGGTGTCTATGGGTCCCGGTCTTCCGCGTGCCGCGGAAACCGGGATGACACCTAAGGGTTAGCAGGGGAGGGAGGGCCGCCCTTGCTCCCGCCTCCACAACCGCTAGGGTTGAGCTCCAGCCTGGGAGACCAACCATGCGCGCACAAATCCTCGCGGCCATCGCCCTCCTGGCGCTCGCCGCCCCGGCCCACGCCCAGCCGCAGTCGGGCCAGACGGTCGAGGCCATCCCCTACACCACCTGCGACGGCTCCCGCTGGAGCGTGAGCTGGAGCGGCGACAACTTCTACCATCGGCCGGAGACCGGCGCGGGCCATCCCGACGACCACATGGACTACCGCACCTGGGACGGGTCCTGCTGGTCGGCCAAGTGGATCGGCGGCCGCTTCTTCCACAGCCCCAAGGGCGGCGGCGCCGGCCACCCCGACACCATCCTCAACTTCACCGACTGGGACGGCGTCGCCTGGACCACGGAGCGGGCCGGGAGCGGCTGGAAGGTCACGCGGCGGTAGAACGCCCGACATCATCACCAACAACGGTGTCATCCCGGAAAGCGCGTAGCGCTTGTCCGGGACCCAGACGCGCGGGGCGTGCCGGAGAAATCGGTGCTTCCGGGTCCCGGTCTTCCGCTGCGCGGAAACCGGGATGACACTCAGGGGGATGCGCGCCACCCTCCCATCCCCGCCCAAGGACCCCGCCCCATGCGCCCGATCCTGCTCGCCGCCGTCCTGGCGCTGGCCGCCGTCCCCGCCGCCGCCCAGACGGTCTCGACCAAGCTCCCCCCCGCCGTCGTCTCCGAGCCCGCCCCGGACGCCAGGGCCCGGGCCCGCATGGAGGTGATCCACGTCCCCGTGGGCGGGGTGGCGATCAATGGGGTGGTCTATGTGGCCCAGGGGCCGGGGCCGCACCCGACCCTGGTGATCCTCCACGGCCTGCCGGGCAACGAGAAGCACCTGGACCTGGCCCAGGCGGTGCGCCGCGCCGGCTGGAACGCGGTGACCTTCAACTATCGCGGCTCCTGGGGCAGCCCGGGGCCCTTCAGCTTCGGCCAGACCCTGATCGATACGAAGTTCGTCCTGGCCTATCTGCGCGACCCGGCCAACGCCGCCAAGCTGGGGGTCGACCCCAGGCGCATCGCCATCGCCGGCCACAGCATGGGCGGCTGGGTGACGGCAGAAACCGCCGCCAGGGACCCGGCCCTGCTGGGCGCCATCCTGATCTCGGCGGCCGACATGGGGCAGCGCGGCGTGTCGGGCAAGGCGGCGCCCGCCGCCCTGGCCGCGGCCATGGACGCCAACCGCGAGACCCTGGCCGGCGCCACGGGCCAGAGCATGGCCGAGGAGCTGATCGCCGGCGGCGAGGCCTGGCGGCTGGACGCGCTCGGCCCCGGCCTGAAGACCACCCGCCTCCTGGTCCTCCACAGCGACGACGGCTTGGCCCCCGACGCCGAGCGCCTGATCGCCGCGATCCACGCCGCCGGTGGGACCAAGGTACAGGATGTCCACGTGGCCACGGACCACGGCTGGTCGGACAAGCGGCTGACGCTTCAGGCGCTGGTGATCAACTGGTTGGCGGGGTTGTAGGGGCGAGCCTTACAGTCGCCGCCTCGCGATCGGCGCGAGATGCGGCTGGCTGCCCCCCAGCCGCGCGAGCCGACGCGAGCTCTCCCGCTCGATCAGCGCCTTCAGCGCCACGCGGATCAGCACCGACGTTTCCCGCACGCCGGTGAGGTCGCGGGCCTGCTCCAGCAGATCATCGTCGAGGTTGAGTGTGGTGCGCATGGTCGGACCCTCCCGCCGATCCGTCGCGAGTTCAATCGCAGAGAGGCCTGCTTGCTAGAACACCGTCTCGGCGAAGCTCATCGCGGTCCCGAAGACCGAGGTCGCGACTCCGTGCTTCACGAGTTCCACGATCCAGATGGGGCTGGAGCAGACGATTAGGATCAGGACGAATTCCAGGACGCCCTTCGGCGTGGCGTCCACCAGTTTGCCGACACCCGCCTCGAGGGCGCGCTTGGCGAAGCCGCTTCCTGGAAAGCTGAGCAGCAGATCGGCGGGGAAGGTCAGGACCTTGACGGCGGCTTTCCGGTCGCCACCGACAGCCCGCTCCTGCCGGCCGACCGTCAGGCCTTCATTCAACGCGCTGACAGCCATGAACAAGGGCTTTGGAGGACCTTCGCCTTCAATCCACATGGTGATGCTCCCGCTGCGCCCGTCAGGTGGCGCCATCGAACCTGAATGCAAGCTGAAGCCTGAAAATGGCGGCATCGCGACGACGGCCTCGCCCCCGACACCGACCGCCTGATCGCCGCGATCCACGCCGCCGGCGGGACCAGGGTGCAGGACTTCCACGTGGCCACCGACCACGGCTGGTCGGACAAGCGGCTGACGCTTCAGGCGCTGGTGATCAACCGGTTGGCGGGGTTGTAGGGGCGCGTCTAGGCAGTGTCAGTGCAAGATTAAACATCTTGACGGAGAGCTATTAGCGCCCTCAATTTCCGGTTGGGGTGGAAAAATGCTTTCAGAACAAGACGAACGATTCCTGCTTCAATTGGTGAGCAGAGGGGAAGCGACGTTAGTTTTGGGAGCCGGCGCGTCACATGGTTCTCTCAATCGAGCCGGGGCCCCTATGCTAATGTCCGGCGGTCTCGCCAAAGAGATCGCGCGGGAAGCTGCCCAGAATTACACAAACGAGTCCCTGACCGATGTTCTGGGGGCCGTTAGCGAATACCTGACCAAAACTCAGATAACAAAAATATATGAAAGAGAATTCAAGGGGGTAAAGCCGTCTAGTTCGCTGGCAAACCTGTTCAGATACACCTGGAAGCGAGTTTATACGTGGAACATTGATGGTGCCATTTCAAACATAAGTGAAAAATCCCCACAGAAACGTCGGTATTATAACGGAATAGAAGATAGAGTTGCTGAGTACGAGGGAAAAGAGTATCTACATGTTGTGTATCTGCATGGGCAAATAGTTCACCCAGAGCGCGGCTTGATTATGTCTGAGAGCGACTACGCTCACGCGTTATCCAGCGGAACGCACAGATGGTACAGTAGGGCCGCGCAAGATTACCTAGCGCATAATCCCATATTCATAGGCGCGAGCCTCAACGAGCCAATACTTCGGGCGGAATTAGATCGCGCGATGCGTGATGCGGGCGATGAGCTTGGTCGAGCATACCTTGTAATACCCGACGACCTTACTGAAATTCAAAGGTCAAAACTGAAAAACCAAGGCGTAATACATATCAAGGCTACCCTTGATGAATTTGTCGCTTGGCTCATTTCCAAAATCCCAAGCGGACTCTCTCCAAGCGATGTGCTTGCCAATCACGACATCAAAATCAAGCCCGAGGACTTGGAGCGGCTCACTCTTGATGAGCGCCAAAGTGCTTGGTCACTAAAGCCCATTCGCGTTGAAGCTATTGCGGCAGAGGTTGCTGCGTTGTCGGCTTCCGGAAAGGGGCTCCGCGCGCGCCAATTTCTGAGGGGAACGACGGCCGATTGGTCGATGGCGGGCTCCGACGTTCCGGTCTGGTTGGAGGCCACGACAGACTTATACGCAGCACTCGAAGCGTCGATGGCCTCTCATGACCGACTTTTTACCGTACTGGGTCAAGCTGGCAGCGGGAAATCTACTGCGACTCTTCAGGTGTTATTGAAATACATTAAAGAGCATCGTGATGTTGTGATGTATGAACTCCGAGGAGATGTGAGATTTGTTCGATCCACATTCTCTCTGTTGGACAAGCTCCATGAGCAGCGTGTCATACTATTTGCGCCGGATCTTTTCCTTTTGGGGGACACATTCGCCGAGGACTTGCAGGCTCTGAAAGCCGGAAAGATAACAGTAGTTACTACTTCTCGGCTCGGTGAATGGCGCGAGCGCATGCAGAGGCATCTGGGGGATGCTTCCGTCTCATTCATATATCAGAAGTTCGGGCGGGCGGATTACGAGCCGCTTATCGAGAAACTTCTACAGTATGTCCCTGCGCCGAAGTTTGTAAAAATGACCCGTCAATCCCAGATACAGGAGTTGAATAAGTCAAATAGCCAGCTGCTCATTGCGCTTAGAGAGGCGACTGAATCAAAGCGATTTAACGATATTATTGCTGATGAATTCGCCAATCTTCCAGACCAAGATACCAAGACGCTATTCTTGATCGTTGGTTTGGGGACTTTGGCGAGAGTCGGGGTGAATGTTGAGACGGCGAGAGAAGTGTACGAGAAGCTCGGGTGCCGTCGGAGCTTTAGGGCCGCCCTAACCGCCCTGGATGGCATCGTGAGCGTTGATTCGAGCTCGCGGTTGGTTGCAAGGCACGAGTTGTATGTAAGATATGTGTTTGATGAACTAGTCGATTTCTCGGCAATAAGAGAAATGGTAATTGCGATGCTTCGCGGATATGCGAAGTATAAAGTTCCAATTATCAAGAATGTGAATCGTAAAGACGGTCACTTATTTAGATTTATCATCAATCACGATTTTGTCTTGAGGCGAGCGAGAATTTCAGGGAGGCCGGCGCTTGGATTGTCAGTCTACGAAGAATTCGAAGTCGACTTTCAATTGGATGGCCACTATTGGCTGCAGTATGGGCTATATCTGTCTAAATTAGACAGAAATGACGAAGCGCTTCAGATGTTGCGTCGGTCCATTCAGGCTTACCCCGATAACCCGTTCGCCGTTCACGCGTATGCTGATCTACAGCTGCGTGAGGCGCGCAGGCGCGAATTCTATGATCGGGTAACCGCTGAGATGGTCGAAGATGCTGTTAAGGTTTTGATTGAGCAAGATGCGAGAAACATGGTCGACGTTGACCATTATCCCATTGTTACGCTAGCGAATGGTCATATTGGGGTGCTGGTTAAGTTCGGAAAGTCTGAAGAAGCGCGGAAGGTCGCGGCAAACTATTTTGATAGACTACAACAAATTGAGCGTCGCATTTCATCTACTGCCCTGCAGAAGGCAAAAGAGAGAGTCTTTAGATTTGTAACCCTCGGGGAATGGACGGAGTTCGTCGTGAAGACTCCTGGCGGTCGAAACCGGCCAGCGGCGGGATCTCGGTCACGGCGACCCAGAGGCGCGTCATAATTACCGCTTCCCCTTCCGGAACCGCTCCGCCGCCTCGGCCCGCGCCTCGGCGCGCACCTTCTTCACCGCGGTGCGGTCCACCGTCTCCCCCGGCGCCGTGAGCGCGTCGTTGGCGAATTCCAGGTCCATCAGCTTCAGGCGCTTGATCTCGTCGCGCAGGCGCGCGGCGGTCTCGAATTCCAGGTCGGCGGCGGCCTGGCGCATCCTGGATTCCAGGTCGCGCAGGGTGGTCTTGAAATTGTCGCCCATGAAGGGCTTGGAGTCCTCGGCCACGCCGACGGGCACGGTGACCCGGTCCTTCTCGTAGGGGGAGGCCAGGATGTCCTTGATGGAGGACTTGATGCTCTCGGGCGTGATGCCGTGCTCGAGGTTGTAGGCGGCCTGCTTCTCCCGGCGGCGTGAGGTCTCGGCCATGGCCCGTTCCATGGAGCCGGTGATGCGGTCGGCATAGAGGATGCACTTGCCGTCCACGTTGCGCGCCGCCCGGCCGATGGTCTGGATCAGCGAGGTTTCGGAGCGCAGGAAGCCCTCCTTGTCGGCGTCGAGGATGGCGACGAGGCCGCACTCGGGGATGTCCAGACCCTCCCGCAACAGGTTGATGCCGATCAGGGCGTCGAAGGCGCCCAGGCGCAGGTCGCGGATGATCTCGATCCGCTCCATGGTGTCGATGTCGGAGTGCATGTAGCGGACCCGCAGGCCCTGCTCGTGCATGTACTCGGTCAGGTCCTCGGCCATCTTCTTGGTGAGCACGGTGATCAGGGAGCGGTAGCCCTTGGCCGTGGTCTCGCGCACCTCGGCGATGACGTCGTCCACCTGGCTGTGGTTGTCCTTGGACACCGGGCGGATCTCCACCGGCGGGTCGATCAGGCCGGTGGGGCGGATCACCTGCTCGGCGAACACCCCGCCCGACTGCTCCAGCTCCCAGGCCGCAGGCGTGGCCGAGACGCAGATGGTGTCGGGCCGCATGGCGTTCCACTCCTCGAACTTGAGGGGGCGGTTGTCCAGGCAGGAGGGCAGGCGGAAGCCGTATTCGGCCAGGGTGAACTTGCGGCGGTAGTCGCCCCGGTACATGCCGCCGATCTGGGGCACCGCCTGGTGGCTCTCGTCCACGAACAGCAGGGCGTTGTCGGGGATGTATTCGAAGAAGGTGGGCGGCGGCTCACCCGGCCGGCGGCCCGAGAGATAGCGGCTGTAGTTCTCGATCCCGGCGCAGGAGCCGGTGGCGCCGATCATCTCCAGGTCGAAGGTGGTGCGCTGCTCCAGCCGCTGGGCCTCCAGCAGCTTGCCGTTGGCGATCATCCAGTCGAGGCGCTCCTTCAGCTCGGCCTTGATGGAGATCATCGCCTGGTGGAGCGTCGGGCGCGGGGTCACGTGGTGGCTGTTGGCGTAGAGCTTGATGCTGGGCAGATCGGCCGTCTTGCGGCCGGTCAGCGGGTCGAACTCGACGATGGCCTCGATCTCGTCGCCGAACAGGCTGACGCGCCAGGCGCGGTCCTCGTAGTGGGCGGGGAAGATCTCGATGGTGTCGCCGCGCCGGCGGAAGGCGCCGCGCTCGAAGCTGGCGTCATTGCGCTTGAACTGCAGGGCCACCAGGTCGGCGATCAGCTGCTTCTCGTCCACCCGCTGGCCGACCTCCAGCTGGATGGTCATGGTGGAATAGGTCTCCACCGAGCCGATGCCGTAGATGCAGGAGACCGAGGCGACGACGATGACGTCGTCGCGCTCCAGGATCGCCCGGGTGGCCGAGTGGCGCATCCGGTCGATCTGCTCGTTAATCGAGCTGTCCTTCTCGATATAGGTGTCGGTACGCGGCACATAGGCCTCGGGCTGGTAGTAGTCGTAATAGGAGACGAAGAACTCCACCGCGTTCTCGGGGAAGAAGCTCTTCATCTCCGAATAGAGCTGGGCGGCCAGGGTCTTGTTGGGCGCCAGGATCAGGGCCGGGCGCTGGGTCTGCTCGATGACCTTGGCCATGGTGAAGGTCTTGCCCGAGCCGGTGACGCCCAGCAGCACCTGGTCGTGCTCCTTGCCCTCCAGGCCGGCCACCAGGTCGGCGATGGCGGTGGGCTGGTCGCCGGCGGGTTCGTACTCCGAGACCAGCTTGAAGCGGCGGCCGCCCTCGGACTTCTGCGGCCGGTCGGGACGGTGCGGGACCCAGACGACGGGGCCGGCGGACTCGTCATAGTCGAACACCGCCGACATGTCGGCGACGCCGGGCGCTTCGGCCGGGGCGGACTTCGGGGGACGGGGCATGAGGTCGAATTTAGGGTGCATGACCCCGGAAGGCTAGGGCGCCCTGATGACAGGAGGTGTCAGCAGCGGATTCCCCCCGCCGTCATCCCGGCCGCAGCGAAGCGGAGAGCCGGGAACTCGCGCGACAGATCCTCCCCCAGCGCGCCAGCGCGATGTGGGGGAGGTGGCAGGTGGCTTAGCCACCTGACGGAGGGGGATCGACGTCGTCGACCTCCAAGGGTCAAAGTCCCCCTCAGTCAGCTTCGCTGACAGCTCCCCCAGAGGGGGAGCATCTGTGCCCGCGCGCCTATGCGATCGTCCTAGCGGGGGGAGCGCGCAAACCTACCCCGCCAACCCCCGCACGTGCGTCACCAGCGCCCGCCGGAAGTCCTCGGCCAGCGCCACCATCGCCATGTGGCCGCCGCCCGGGATCAGCACCATCTGTTTGGACGGCGCGGTGATGGCGGCGCAGTAGGCGGCCACCTCGGAGGTGGGGGTCTGGATGTCCTCCTCCCCCTGGATGAACACCACCGGGACGGCGAAGGGGGCGCCGGAGTCGCGGTAGGCCATCAGGGCCGGGGCCAGCTGGCCGGCGG
The DNA here is from genome assembly GCF_965229015.1 of Phenylobacterium sp. GTDB lineage: Bacteria > Pseudomonadota > Alphaproteobacteria > Caulobacterales > Caulobacteraceae > Phenylobacterium. The sequence goes on from NZ_CBDDIM010000001.1 coordinate 20,737, forward strand.
CGAAGTGGGGCGCCTTGCCGTGCAACCAGGCGGCCCGTAGCGACAGGCCCGGCAGGAACAGCATGCCCAGCATCAGCCGCCCCATGACGCCCTTCTCGCTGGCCGGGGGAAAGCGCTGCAGGATCTTGCGCTGCGCCAGCAGGGTCTTGAGGTCGGCGTAGGGCGGCGGGCCGATGGCGGCGAGCGCCGCGGCGGCCTTGGCGTCGCCCGCCTTGGCGATGCGGTCGGCCAGGCCCTGATAGCCGACGGCCTCATTGGCCTGGATGTCGATCACCTGGCCCGCGCCCACATAGGCGTGGAACAGGTCGGGGCGGCGCCGGACCATCTCGACGCCCAGGATCGTGCCCCAGGAGAGGCCGGCCAGGATCACCTTCGATTGGCCGAGCGTGCGCGCGGCGTGCTCGGCCACCTCGATCCCGTCGGCCGCCATGCGGTCGATGGAGAGCTGGCCCTGGCCCCGCGGCCCGCCGCGGATGAAGGTGCGCCCGGCGCCGCGCTGGTCCCACTGGACGACGGTGAAGTCCCGCTCCCAGGACCGCCAGGCGAGATAGGTGAAGGGCAGCAGGCTGCCGCCCGGCCCGCCGTGCGCCACCAGCAGGATCGGGTTGGCCCGGTCCTCGCCGCGGATCGAGACCCACTGCGGCAGGCCGCCGATCTCCACGAAGCCCGCCTGGTCGATCCCGTTCGGCGTGCGGATCACCAGCCGCCGCGCCACGCTCAGCCGGCGCCAGCCGCGGTAGACCAGGGCCGCGGCCAGCAGGCCCGCGACCGCGCCGAATATGCCGAGCATCGCCGTCATGGTGGGGTCCCCCTGGCCCGCACCTTAGCCACCACACGCGCGATGGTCTGCGCCACAAGGTCGGGCTCGGTCTGGGCGATGGCGTGGCCGGAGCGGGTGGCGATCAGGGTTTCGCTGTCGGTGGACAGCGTCGCCAGCCGCGCCTGGCCGGCCGCCCAGCCGTCCTCCATCCAGGCCTGGGGGCCGGTGAAGGGCCGGCCGTGGGAGATCACCGCCAGGGGCCGGTTCCCCAGGCCGCCGAACCCGCCCGCCCTCCGCTGCTCCGGCGGGGCCAGCTCATAGGCCTCCACCTCCTGGGGCAGGGCGGCCAGATAGGCCGGGCGGCTGAAGAGGGCGGCGAAGCGGCGGCGTTCGTCCAGCGGCATGCCGGCGGGCAGGCCCGCCCTCTCAGGCTGGTGGACGATGAGCCAGCGCGTCAGGCCCAGGCGCGCGGCGAGCGCATAGGCCTTCCACTGGCCGCTCTGAGCACGGAATTTGTCGAGCTTTCCGAAGAAGAACTGCTCCTCGGCGGCGTCCACCAGCACGACGCCCGCCACCTCGTCCGGATAGAGGCGGGTGAAGGTGCGGGCCACAAGGCCGCCCAGGGACTCGCCGGCCAGGACATAGGGGCCGTGCTCGCCCGCCGCCGCCAGCAGGGCGTGCAACTCCCGGGCCCGGTCCTCGAAGGTGCGCCCGTCCGGCGCCGGATCGCTCCAGCCGAGTCCGGCCCGGTCGTAGGCGCAGACCCGCGTGACCCGGGCGACCCGGTCCTGGACCGGGAAGGCGAGCATGGCCGGATTGCCGCCCCCGGCCTCCAGCACCACCGTCGGCGCGCCCTGGCCCAGGCAGCGGATGTGCAGCCGCCGGCCGTCCACCGCGATCATCCGCCCCGGCGGCGGATAGAGGGCCGCGTCCCGCCGCCGCGCCAGGCTCTCGGCCACCAGGGCCAGACCCAGGACAACACCGACGACGACCACCAGCCCCAGCCCGCCCTTGACGATCCACCCCATCGCGCACCCCTCCAGAATATACTCGCAGTATATAATACCCATGGTATGTGGCAAGCCATGCCTCTCGGATCTGCTTCGAAGACCGGCGAAAAGCGCCAGAAGACCCGCGAGCGCCTGATCGCCGCGGCCCTCGCGGTGGTCCTGGAGAAGGGATTCGTCGCCGCCAGCCTGGACGAGATCGCCGCGCGGGCCGGCATGACCAAGGGCGCGATCTACGCCAACTTCGCCGGCAAGGCCGACCTGATGTTCGCGGTGGCGGAGAGCCAGTCCCTGACCCTGCAGCCGGCCTATGTGGCGGGCGGGACCCTGGCCGACCAGCTGCGCGCCACCGCCGACGCCCTGGTGGCCACCCTGCCGCGGGTGGGGGGCGTCGAGCGGCTGATCGTCGAGTTCCAGATCTACATGATGGCGGAGCCGGAGCTGCGCCGTCGCGCCGCCGCCCTGCAGGCGGAGGGCCTGGCGGCCCTGACCGCGGCGGTGGCGGCCAACTATGCCGATGTCCTGGCCATGCCCGCCGCAGACCTGGTGGCGGCGCTGCAGGCGCTAAGCCTCGGTTTCCTGCATCAGCACCAGCTCACCCCCGATGCGGTGACCGAACAGGCGATCCGCGCGGCCTTCGACGCCCTGGCCCGCGGCGCGGTGCGTTAGCCCTACTTCTTGCTCTTCCCCGCCGCGGCGATGGCGGCGTCGAGGTCGGCCAGCGTGCCGACGCCGGCCTCCACCTTCACCCCGTTGACGTAGAAGGTGGGCGTGCCGTCCACGCCGCGGGCGATCCCCTCGCTGACCCGGGTCTCCAGGGCTTCGCGGTTGGCCGGGTCGTTGACGCAGGCGGTGACCTGGGCCTCGCTGAGGCCGGCCTGCTTGGCCACGTCCAGCAGCACCGGGCGCAGCTGGCGGGTCTCGTAGATCTCCGCCTGGCGGCGGAACAGGCCCTCCACCACCTGGAAGTACCTGGCGGCCCCGGCGCAGCGGGCGGTGATGAAGCCCACGGCGGCCACATTGGCCGGCTCGGTGATGAACTCCTTCAGGACGTAGCGGACCTTGCCGGTGTCCACGTACTTGGCCTTGAAGGCCGGGAAGATCTCGTTGTTGAAGTGGGCGCAGTGAGTGCAGCTCAGGGAGGCGTACTCCTCCACCACGATCCTGGCCTTGGCCTTGCCCAGCGAGAGATCGCCGGTGGGGTAGGGGGCGGGCGCCGCGGCGGTGAGCAGGAGGAGGGCGAGCAGGGGGAGGCGCACGGAAAGCTTCCTGGAACTGTGACCGCTCCAGGACACCGGGCCGGGCTCGCCTGTCAACCGAGGCCGTTGGCGCCGGGGGGCGCGAGCCGTCATAGTGGGGACCGGCGGATTCATTGCCCGCCACCCAAGCCATTTCAGTCGCGTTCATTCCTGGGCACTTCATGTCGGTTACGACCGCGGCCGAGCCGGCCGCACCGCCGCCGCGCTGGCCGGACGGCTTCTTCACGGTCAGGGACGGGACCCGCCTGCACTATGTGGAGGCCGGCGCCGGCGTGCCGGTGATCCTGATCCATGGGGCCCGCGGCAGCGCCATCGGCAACTGGTTCTCCAACGGCATCGCCCCCAAGCTGGCCGAGACCAACCACGTCTATGCCCTGGACATGCGGGCCCACGGCCTGTCGGGCGGGGCCCGCCACAGCCACTTCAACATGGCCGACGACGTGCTGGAGTTCATGGACCAGATGGGGATCGGCAAGGCCCACATCGCCGGCTACTCCATGGGCGGCGGGGTGACCCTGCAGCTGCTGGCCCGCGCCCCCGAGCGGTTCATCACCGCCTGCTTCCAGGGCTCTGGGATCAGTGAGGTCGGCGAGTGGAGGGACAAGGTCCCGCCCGACGTCACCGGTGAGGCGCCCGACGAGGCCGCCGCCAACGCCCAGGTCAAGGCGCGCCGCCAGGCCAAGGGCGAGGAGGTGGGCAACGACCTCGGCGACAGGATCCGCGCCAAGGTCCAGGCCGTGGCCGGCGCGGGCGCGGTGCGCAAGATGGAGGACATGGCCGGCCGCATGATGGCGACGCTCACCAAGCTGGACCTGTCGAGGATCGACTTCCCGGTCATGGCCATCAACGGCGAGTACGACCGCCCCAACGCCCGCACCCACCGCATGGCCCGGGAGCTCAAGGACTTCACCAACCTGGTCCTGCCCGGCAAGGGGCACCTGAGCGCCATGATGGCCGGCTTCATCCCGGCGGAATATGTCGAGGGCTACGCCCGCTTTGTCGCCCTTAACAATCCGCCGCAGGCTGGAAGGTAAAGGAATGTAACCTGGGCGAGAATTCAGGGGCCGGACGAACCGGCGAAGGTTAAGCTTGCCGCCAGTCGAAGGTGTCGTGGGAAGCGCAAGGATGAACATCGCCGTCCTGGACGATGACCAGGCCCACAACGACCTGCTGGCCGCCATGCTGCGCCAGGCCGGTCATCGCTGCCATGTCTACGAAAAGCCCGCGGCCCTGCTGGCCGACCTGCGCCGACAGACCTTCGACCTGCTGATCATGGACTGGAACATGCCGGAGATGAGCGGCATCGAGGTCCTCAAGCGCCTGCCCGAGCTGCTGCCCGCCACCCCGCCCGTCCTGTTGGTCACCAGCCGCTCGGTGGAGAGCGACGTGGTGGCGGGGCTGAACGCCGGGGCCGACGACTATCTGGTCAAGCCCTTCGAGCCCTCGATCCTGCTGGCGCGGGTGGCCGCCCTGCTGCGGCGGGCCTATCCGACCTCGCCCCCCACCAGCGGCGAGACCCATGAGGGCTGGACCTTCGATCCAGCCACCGAGACCGCTACCCGCGACGGCAAGACCGAGCAGCTCACCGCCAAGGAGTTCCAGCTCGCGCTCACCCTGTTCCGCAACATGTCCCGGGCGCTCAGCCGCGACTACTTGCTGGAGCGGGTCTGGGGCCACCGGGCGGACCTGGAGACCCGCACCCTCGACGCCCACATCTCGCGCCTGCGCAGCAAGCTCTCCCTGCGGCCGGCCAGCGGCTTCCGGCTTGTGACGGTCTACGGCTTCGGTTACCGGCTGGAGCGCTGCCAACCGGTCCTGGAGGACGCCCAGTGAAGGTGCTCGCCCTGCTCCTGGCGCTCGCGGTCCCCAGCGCCGCCCTGGCCCAGCAGGGACCGCCCCCCGCCCCGGACGCCCGCTATGTGGTGAAGAAGGGCGACAACCTCTACGACCTGGGCCGCCGCTACTTCGCCCGCCCCGGCGACTACGAGACCGTGCGGCGCCTGAACCGCATCCCCAATCCGCGGCGCCTGCAGCCGGGCGCCACGGTGGTCGTGCCCTACCGGGTCATGCGGACCGTCCCGATCACCGCCGAGCTGGTCGCCTTCTCCGGCGCCGTGCGGATCGAGCAGGCCGGCCGGCCGGTGACCCCGCGGGTGGGCCTGCCCATCGTCGAGGGCATGACCCTGAGCACCCAGGCCAACGGCTTCCTCACCGTCGAGCTCTCCGACGAGAGTCGACTGACCCTGCCCTCCAATTCCAGCGCCCGGGTGCGCCAGTTGCGGGAGGTTCCGATGACCGGCGGCCTGCTGCGGGTCTTCGACCTGGACACCGGCCGCAGCTCCACCTCGGCCACCCCGGGCGCCAATCCCAATTCCCGCTTCCAGATCCGCACGCCGCTGTCGGTGTCGGCGGTGCGCGGCACCGAGTTCCGGGTCGCCGCCCTCGGCGGCGGTCAGGCCACCACCGAGGTGCTGAAGGGCCTGGTGGGGGTCAGCGGTTCCGGCGCCGAGGTGGCCGTGGCCGAGACCTTTGGGGTCAGGGTCACCCCCGACGCGGTGGGAGCCCCCACCCCGCTGCCCCCGACGCCCAGGCTCGCCCATGGCGGCCGGGCCCAGGAGGACGCGGTGGTTACCTTCGAGATCGAACCGGTGGCCGAAGCCGTGGCCTATCGCCTGCAACTGGCCAATGACGCGGGCTTCATCGACACCTTCGCCGAGACCCGGACCGACAAGACCGTGGTCACCTTCGAGGGCGTGCCGGACGGCGCCTATTTCGTCCGCGCCACCGCCATCGACGCCCAGGGCCTGGAGGGCGCGGCCTCCAACTACGCCTTCGAGCGCGACCTCAACATCCTGGAGCCCGGCCAGGCCGCGGCGGAAAAGGTCGGCAAGCTGCGCCAGTACCTGTTCCGGTGGACGGCCACCGGCCAGGGGGTGCGGACCTACCGCTTCCAGCTGTTCGGCGAGGCGCAGGCCACCACCGCCCTGGTGGATCAGCCGGGACTGGAGGCGCCCCAGGTGGTGCTCACCGACCTGCCGCCGGGCGCATACTATTGGCGGGTCATCGCCACTCGTCTGAACCGCGGCAAGATCACCGAGAAGGTCGGCGGCCTGCAAGACCTCGTCGTCGGCCGGTAGCCCATGCCGGAGCCCGGGCGATCGCCGGCCTTCCGACGACTGCTGCTGGAGTGGCTGCTGGTGGCGGTCCTGGCCACCGCAGCGGCCGGGCTGGCCAGCTGGAACGGCCTGCTGGCCCGCGCCGACGGGGCGGTCTACGACGCCCTGGCCCTGCTCAATGGCCGCCCCGCCGATCCCGATCTCATCATCGTGGCCATCGACGACCGCAGCCTGGCCGAGCTTGGCCGCTGGCCCTGGCCGCGCGCCCGGCACGCCGAGCTGCTGAGGGTGCTTGCGCCCATGGCGCCGAGGGCGGTGGTCTACGACGTCCTGTTCACCGAGCCCGATCCGGCCGACGCGGACCTGGCCAGGGCGATGACGGACCTGGGCTCGGTCTTCCTGCCGGTGCTGGTGGAGCAGGGTTTCAACGGCGCGGGCCTGCGGGAGGTCCCACCGGCGGGGCCCCTGGCCGTGGCCGCTGAGGGCGTCGGCCAGGTGATCATCCGGCCCGATCCCGACGGGGTGGTGCGCCACCGCGAACGCTGCGCCCGGCCGGCGCCGCGTCCCCTGGCCGAGGTGGTGCTGGGCCAGCGCCGGCCCTTGCCCCCGGCCGGGGCGGCCCCCTGCGTCGGCGAGATGATCCCCTTCGCCGGCCCCCCGGGCGCCTATCGGACGGTGAGCTTCGGCAGCGTGCTGCGGGGCGAGGTCCCGGCCGCCTTCTTCACCGGCCGCCGCGTGCTGGTGGGCGCCACGGCGCTGGGCATGACCGACCATTTCCAAACGCCGATGGGGGGCTCCAGTGGCGGCATGTCGGGGGTGGAGCTGCAGGCCAATATCCTGGACGCGCTCGACCATGGCCTGACCCGCGGCGAGGCCGGGCGGCCCTGGCGGCTGGCCCTGGCGATCCTGCCGCTCTGGGCCCTGATGACCGGCTTCCTGACCCTCAAGCCTGCCCAGAACCTCGGCCTCGCCGCCGGCCTGGGCGCGGCCGTCCTGGCCCTCAGCGTCGGCCTGTTCGGCTTGGCGCACCTGTGGCTGTCGCCGGTGACGACCCTGGCCATCCTGCTGTTGGTCTTCCCGGTCTGGGGCTGGCGGCGGCTGGCCATGGCCAGCGACTTCCTGAAGGCCGAGTTCGAGCGGCTCGGCGGCCACCTGGAGGCGCCGGCCGCCACCGCCCACGGCCCGGTGGCCGACGTGGTCGCCAGCCAGGCCCGGGCGCTCAGCGGCGCCATCTCGCGCATGGACGCCCTGCGCCGCTTCGCCGACGACATCCTCGCCAGCCTGCCGGACGCCACCCTGGTGACCGACGCGCAGGGCGTCGTCATCCAGGCCAACGCTCCAGCCCGGGCCCTGCTGGGAGAGGGCCTGGTGGGCGTCCCCTTGGTCGACCTGCTGCGGCGCCTGGAGCCGGTGGCGCTGGAGGCGGGCGACCTGACCGGACCCCAGTCACGGCCCCTGGCCCTGCGGGACGGCCGCACCCTGCTGCTGCACACCGCCCCGCGCCGGGGCGAGGGGGAGGGGCCGGCCGGGGAGGTGATCGGCCTGGCCGACGCCACCGAACTGATGGCCACTGCGCGCCAGCGCGAGCAGGCTTTGCAGCTGCTGACCCACGACATGCGCTCGCCCCAGACCTCGATCCTGGCCCTGCTGCAGCAGTCTCCGGGGCTGGAGCCCACCATGGTCGGCCGCATCGCCGCCAATGCGCGGCGCACCCTGGCCCTGGCCGACGGCTTCGTGCAGTTCGCCCGGGCCGAGGCCGCCGCCCTCGGCCGCGAGCCGGTGGACCTTGCCGATATGGTCTGCGAGATGGCCGACGAGCTCTGGCCCCAGGCCCAGCAGAAGAAGGTGACCTTCGTCCAGGCCGGCTGCGACGAGCCGGCCTTCACGCTGGGCGACCACTCACTGCTGGCGCGGGCCTTCGCCAATCTGTTCGAGAACGCGGTGAAATACAGCCCGCCCGGCGCGAGGATCGCCGTCGCGCTCACCCGCGAGGCGGGGCGGATCATGGTCTCGGTGACCGACCAGGGCCCGGGGCTGACGCCCGAGGAGGCCGCCGCCGTCTTCGAGCCCTTCCAGCGTTTCGACCGGCCCCAGGGGGGCGATCCGGGGGCGGGGCTTGGCCTGGCCTTCGTGCGCTCGGTGGTGGTGCGCCACGGCGGCCAGGTGCGCTACGAGACCGCGTCCGGCGGCGGCGCACACTTCATCGTCGACCTGCCGGAGATGGCCTAGGGTCTGGCGAGGGCCGCGGTGACCAGGCGATCCACCGCCGCGGCGGGCTCGCCGTGGGCGCGCTCGGTGGCGGTGGCCGAGAAGGCCGCCTTGCCGGTCCTGGTGTCGATGGCCGTGACGTTCAGCGCATAGGCCGGGCCGCGCAGACCCCAACGCCGGCCCGCCTTCGGATCGGCCAGCCAGTCCCCGGCCTTGTCGCGCATCACCCCGACGCCCTTGGGCAAGGCGGCGAAGGTCACCTGCAGGAGATAGTCGGCGCTGGCCGGATCGCCGAGGCGCGCGTCGCGGGCCTTGAGGCGGTCGAGCGCCAGGGCGCCGGCCTGGTCGAGCCGCGCCCGATCCCCTGGCGTGGCGGCGCTGGGGGCCAGCGCCAGGGTCTTGCCGTCGGCGAAGGCGGGGTCGCCGGCGCGCACCGCCTGGGGCGGGGTGGCGCATCCGGCCAGCAGGGCCGCGGCGGCGAGGGAGGTCAGGATCTTGGCGGCCATCGGGCGACTCTCCGATCCGGCGGCGGCGGCGTCAATCGGAGACCAGCGGCAGCAGCACCTCGCGCAGGATGAAGATCCAGGCGGCGAAGTTCGCCACCAGGGCGAAGGCCAGGAGCAGGCGCCGGCGCAGCGGGTTCATGACATCAGGCATGGAAGAGGGCCAGGCCCAGGACGAGGCCGGAGACGGAGGCCGAGGCGGCGACCAGCAAGGCCAGCCTGACGAAGGCGGGGATCGAGGTCATCGCGAACAGGCCGGCCGGACCGGCCGGGCCAGGTTGAGGGGGCCGCGCTCCAGGAAGCTCTGGACGTCGGGGGTCAGGGCCCACCGGTGGGAGCCTTCACCGAAGGGCAGGAAGATCAGGCTGGGCTGGCCAGTCCGGGCCGCGCCCTCGCAGTGGGCGTCGAAGGCCTCGAAGATCTCGCGCCGCAGGCCGTCGGAGATACGTTCCTCGGTCCGGCGCATGGCGATCCGTTCGGCCACCAGGTTGCGGTGGGCCGATCCGCCATAGATCAACAGAATCTCGACGATCTCGGCCACCAGCGGATTGACGTTCCACGTCTTGGCCAACTTCATACGCCGCGCCAGGGCGACTTCGTCTGTGTCCGACATCTGCGTGCGACCTTGCGTTGCGGGTTACCCTTAACGAAGTCCTAGCAGAGCTTGAGCGTGGAAACCCCTGTGCGGGTTTCGATTTTACATTGCTTTACAGTTGGCCGCCGCAGCCGATCGCCGCCGTAAGGCCGGGCGCCTCGGACTCGGCGCTCGACCCTGGCGGGCGCCGCGGGGGGCTAGCGCGAGGCCATCCGCTCCAGGGCGTCGCATTTGGCCTCGGTCACCTCCGGCCAGGGGCCGCGGTCCGAACCGATCACGCGCAGGGCGTCCTCGCGGGTGATGCGGTTGCGGCGGGCCAACAGGTCGGCGGCGCGGTCGGCGAAGGCGCGGCCCGAGGCCATGGCCTTGACGTAGTTGACCCGGCCCGGCTCCTCCCGCCAAGCCGTGGCGGCGGTGCGGCCGCCGTAGGAGACCTGGGAGGTGTCGCGTCCCCAGGCGGTGGCGAAAGCCGGGGTGGCGCCGAGATAGCGCTTCAGGGCGCAGGCCTGCTGCACGCGCCAAGCGGGCGCGGCCTGGGCTCCGGAGGCGCAGACGGTGAGTCCGGCCAGGAGAAGAAGGGGCAGGCGGCGTTTCATGCTCAGAGAGGATGCCCGCCCAGGACGGTGATCGCAACCACGACGGCCAGGGCCAGGACGGCATAGATGACGTGTCCCACGACGGGGCCCCCAGAATCGCATTTGGAAATACGATCCTAGCCAGGGGCCAGCCGCGGGCATGACGCAGTTGGACTATGGCCCCGCGCGAGGCGGGGCCAGGATGTCCTACTTGTCGACCGACTTGCTGACGGCGGTGCCGACCGCCGCGCCGGCGACGGCGCCGACGGGGCCGCCCAGGACGGCGCCGGTGGCCGCGCCGGTGGCGGCGCGTTGTTCGACGTTGTGGCCGCAGGCCGCCAGGGTGAGGGCGACGCCGGCGACGGCGATCAGGCTCAAGGTTTTCCGCATGACATGGCTCCGGTTGAAGGGTCTCGGGCGGAGGAACGGCGGACAACGGTGGAGGTTCCGGATGGGGGCGCCCGGCAAGAAATCCACAGGCAATTTATGCTGCGCTGCAATATGGGGTTGCGAATCGTGAAGCTAGCCGTCATAAGCACCGGCAACTTCGCCATGGCTTGTCTTCCGACGTGTAAGGAGCAAGCCCGCCGCGAAACGCCGCCAGCAAGTGCAGGGGCGTCTAGCAGCAACGATGTCTGGGGGCGCCTTCGCCCTCGCCACACGGGACAACCACCCTTTGCTAGCTAAACCTCAGGCGCGCGCCGATTGGCGAGCGTTGACCAGCGCTGTGTTGTTGGGTTCAGGCGTCGGCCTGGCCCTCGGCGCGGCCTACCTGGCCGGCGGCATGGCCCGCGCGACCACCGATCACCAACGCGCCGCCCGGCTGGCCGAAGCCGCCGCCGGCGGTTTCTCCGAGTCCGTTCTTCAACGCGAAGCCGCCGCCATGGATCCCGGCGTGCTGCGCGTCGCCCGCCGTCATGACCCCTTCACCGTGGCCGGCGGCGCCGAGCGCGACCGCCAGACCGCGATCCTCACCGCCCGCCTCGAACAGCGCGACCGCAGCCCGGCCTCGGCCCTGGTCCTGCGCGCCGCCTTCGCCGGCCCGCTGGCTCCGGCCGCCGCGCCCTTCCGCATGGCCGGGGTCATGGAGAGCTCGCGTGAGCTCGAGTGCCTGACCCAGGCGGTCTATTTCGAGGCCCGGGGCGAGGCCGCCACCGGCCAACAGGCCGTGGCCCAGGTCGTCCTCAACCGCGTCCGCCACCCGGCCTATCCCAAGAGTGTCTGCGGCGTGGTGTTCCAGGGCGCGGCCCGGGCGCGCGGCTGCCAGTTCAGCTTCGCCTGCGACGGCTCCATGCGCCGGGGCCGCGAGGCCATCGCCTGGAACCGCGCCAAGCAGGTCGCCGCTCGCGCCCTGTCGGGGGCCGTCATGGCCTCGGTGGGCGACGCCACCAACTTCCACACCACCGGGGTCTCCCCCAACTGGGGCGGCCGCATGATCCGCGTCGCCCAGGTGGGAACCCACGTCTTCTACCGCTTCGGACGCGGCGCCGCGCCGGCCACCTATGTGGCCGACTCCCGCGCCGCGGGCCGCGATCTGAACGAGGCGCCGGTGGCCTATGCCAGCCTGGCCCCGACCCCGGCCGCGAGCTCGGTCGCCAGCGCGCCGGACTTCCGCCTGGCCTCGGCCGTGGTGGTTTCCGGTCCCGCCGACAGCCCGTTGGTCAAGGCCTCCGAGGCCGCGGAGGCCCCGCCGCCCGCGTCGGACGCCAAGGCCAAGGCCGAGGCGCCCAAGGCCAAGCCAGCCTCCGCCCCGGCCGCCAAGCCCGCCGAGACCGCCATGAAGACCAGCTCCTCGGCCGCCAGCTCCTGACGGCCCGGCGCCTTCGCCGCATTCCCGACGCCTGAAGAGCGCATTGCCGCTTGCGGCAGGGCCGTGCGCGCGATGATGCTCGCGCCCTCGGAAGCCTGAGCGAAGGAGTGCGCCGTTGAACGCCTTGGATCGGAACGCCGAGCTGGCCCAGGCCCTGCTGGGCTGCAGCTACGAGGAGCTGACGCCGGTCCAGCGCAGCGTCATCGACCTGATCGCCACCGAGGCCCCCAGCGGCCTCAACCCTCAGCTCACCAATGACGACCGCACGTTCTGGCAGCGGCTGGCCGACACCATCGCCGAGGTGGGAGGCTCCTGGCGGTTCATCTTCGGCTTCCTCGGCGTCCTGATCGCCTGGGTGACCTGGAACGCCCTCACCAAGCAATTGGCCTTCGACCCCTATCCCTTCATCTTCCTCAACCTGGTGATGTCGATGATCGCGGCCCTGCAGGCGCCGGTGATCATGATGAGCCAGAACCGCGCCGCGGCCCGCGATCGGGCCAACGCCGAGCACGACTATGTGGTCAATCTGCGCGCCGAGCTTGAGATCATGCACCTGCACGACAAGCTCGACGCCCTGCGCAACGAGGAGCTGGTGAAGCTGGTCAAGGCCCAGAACGAGACCCTGGACCTGCTGAAGGCCCAGATGGCGGCCATAGCCAAGACGAAAACCTAGGCGCGCGCCGCGCGCCTCAGGGCCTGGGGCGGCTGGCCGAAGGCGCGCAGGAAGGCCCGGCGCATGCGCTCGGGATCACCGAAGCCCACGCTGAGCGCCACCCTGTCGATGGGATCGGCCGACGCCTCCACCCGCTCCCGCGCCGTCTCCAGGCGCAGGCGCTCCACCGCCTTGGCGGGCGTCATGCCGGTCTCGGCGGCGAAGGCGCGGGCGAAATGGCGCGGGCTCATGGCCGCCCGGTCGGCCAGCCGGTCGACGGTCAGCGGCTCGGCCAGGTGCTCCCGCATCCAGTCCAGAAGGTCCGAGAACCGCCCGCCCTGGCCGCCCATCTCGATCAGGGCGGAGAACTGCGACTGGCCGCCCGGCCGGCGATGATAGACCACCAGGGTCTGGGCCGTTTGCCGGGCCACCTCTTCTCCCAGGTCCTGGGCGATCAGGGCCAGGGACAGGTCGATCCCCGCCGTGATCCCGGCCGAGGTCCAGATCGGCCCCTCGCGCACGAAGATGCGGTCGGCCTCCACCCGGACCTTGGGATAGCGCTTCTGCAGCTCGGCGCTGCGGGCCCAGTGGGTGGTCGCGCGCTTGCCGTCCAGCAGGCCGGCCTCGGCCAGCAGATAGGCGCCCGAACAGACGCTGGCCGTGCGGCGCGCCTTGGCGGCGACCGCCTGGATATGGGCCTTCAGGCGGGGATCGCGCGACGCCTTGCTGGCCCCGATGCCGCCGGAGATCACCAGGGTGTCGAGATCCTCGTCCAGGGCCTGCGCGCCCATGCCGGCGCCCGAGGAGCTCATCACCTGGCCGGCATCGGCGGCCATGACCTTCAGGCTGTAGGCCTCGGGCCGATAGCGCCCGGCGATCTCGAACGCCCCCAGGGGACCGGCCGCGTCCAGCAGCTGGAAGTCGGGGAAGATCAGGAAGCCGATCTTGCGGGGCATGGCGGAATCCGAGGTAAGAATGTCATTTCGGCCAGACCCTAGGGCTGCGATCCTGAGCTCGTCAACTTCCAGGGAACCACCGCCATGTCCGACCCGACCATCGTCTTTCCGCTCTATCCGGGCGTCACCCACCTCGACTTCACCGGCCCGCACCAGGTGATGTCGCGCATCCCCGGCGCGAAGCTCATCGTCGCCTCGGCCGGCGCCGCCGATATCGAGGCCGATGGGCTGACCTTCACGGGCCTGGCCGACCTGTCCAAGGTGGAGGCCTGCGACGTGCTCTGCATTCCCGGCGGCTTCGGGACCACCGCGGCCATGCTGGACGAGGCCTTCATGGCCGATATCAAGCGGCTGGCGGCCGGCGCCAAGTACCTCACCAGCGTCTGCACGGGCTCGTTGATCCTGGCGGCCGCGGGCCTGCTGAAGGGCAAGCGCGCCACCTGCCATTGGGCCTGGAAGGACCAGCTCAAGCCCTTCGGCGTCATCGTCACCGAGGGCCGGGTGGTGCGCGATGGCAATGTCATCACCGGCGGCGGGGTCACCGCGGGCCTCGACTTCGCCTTCACCATGGTGGCCGAGCTGGCCGGCGAGACCCTGGCCCAGTCGATCCAGCTCGGTCTGGAATACCAGCCCGACCCGCCCTTCAACGCCGGCAGTCCGGAGACCGCGCCGCCGGAGATCCTGGCCGCCGTGCGCGGCATGATGTCGGGCGCCATGGCGTCCCGCCAGGGCGCGGCCGAAGAGGCCGCGCGCCGGCTGGAGACCGCCGCGACCTAGTGGGCGGCGCTGGTGTCCACCTCCCGGGCCGGCCGGGGCGTGAGCCAGACCAGGGCGGCGGCCAGGGCGAAGACCCCGGCGCAGGCCAGGAACAGCTGATTGGTGGCCAGCATCACCGCCTGGGAGCCCACCAGGTTGTTCACCGCGCCGAGGGCCTGGGCCGCGCCCATGGACGGGGTCAGGCTGTCGACCGTGGCCTGGGCGTTGGGCATGGCGGCGACCAGGTCGGCGTGGTTGCTGGTGGCGTTGTTCTCCCAGACCGTGTTGACGATCGAGGTCGCCACCGCGCCCGACATGGTGCGGATGAAGTTGAGCAGGCCCGAGGCGTCGGCCGTCTCCTCCGGATCGACCGCGCCGAGCGCCACGGTGGTCACCGGCAGGAAGAACATCGGCATGGCCGCTCCGGCCACGAACAGCCACAGCGAGATCTGCCCGAAGGTCATCTGGCTCTCGCCGTGGCTGCGCATGAAGGTGGTGAAGGCCAGCCACGAGACCCCGATGAACAGGATCCGGCGCGGATCGACCCGGGCCATGACCTGGGCGGTGATCGGGGCGCTGAAGATGGCCAGGATGCCGATCATGCCGGTGACGTAGCCCGCCCAGGTGGCGGTGTAGCCCATGTTGGACTGCAGCCAGAGCGGGGTCAGGACATTGGTGGCGAAGAAGGCGCCCATCACCAGGGACATGGTGATCATCGAGGTGCTGAAGCCGCGGTGGCGGAACACCTTCAGGTTCACGATGGGGTTCTTCTCGGTGAGCTCCCAGATCATGAAGGCCGCGAAGCCCACCAGGGCCACCAGGCCCAGCGCCACGATCAGGGGCGACTGGAACCAGTCGCGCTCCTTGCCCAGGTCCAGCAGGATCTGCAGGGCCCCGATCCAGACCACCAGCAGGGCCAGGCCCACACCGTCGAAGGGGGCGCGGCGGGTGAGGCCCTCGTAGCGCGACAGGGTGCGCCAGACCATCACCCCGGCCAGGATGGCGACCGGCACATTGACCAGGAAGATCGAGCCCCAGCCGAAGGTGTCGCACAGATAGCCGCCGAGGATGGGGCCGCAGACCGGCGCCACCAGGGTGGTGACGGCCCACAGACCCATGGCCGCGGGCCGCTTGTCCGGCGGGAAGATCTGCATCAGCAGGGTCTGGGAGAGCGCCATCAGCGGCCCGCCGCAGATCCCCTGCAATACCCGGAAGAACACCAGCAGCCCCAGGGACGGGGCCAGGCCGCAGAGGGCCGAGGCGATCCCGAACCCGATCAGGGCGGTGGCGAAGGTGCGCACCGGCCCGAACCGGGCGGCCAGCCAGCCGGTGAGCGGCACGGTGATGGCCTCGGCCACCGCGTAGGAGGTGATGATCCACACTCCCTGGCTGGTGGAGGCGCCGAGCGCGCCCGAGATGTTGGGCACCGAGACATTGGCGATGCTGAGGTCCAGCACCGCGACGAAGTTGGCCAGCGCCAGCAGGATGCCGGCGCCCCAGAGGGCCGCGCCGCTCAGGGGCTGGGCGCGGCCGTTGGCGACTGTTGCGAGAGCCATGACGGGTCTGGCCTCAGCGGCCGGTGGTGATCTGGGCGCTCATGGACATGCCGACGCGCAAGGGGTGAGCCTTGAGATCGGCGGGGTCGATGGCGACGCGGACGGGCAGGCGCTGCACGACCTTGATCCAGTTGCCGGTGGCGTTCTGGGCCGGGATCAGGGCGAAGGCCGAGCCGGTGCCGCCGGAGACCCCCACCACCGTGCCGCGATACTTCACCCCGCCGCCGTAGAGGTCGGACTTCAGCTCCACCGGCTGGCCGACGCGGACCTTGCGCAGCTGCTGTTCCTTGAAGTTGGCGTTCACATAGGCCTGCTCGACCGGGACGATGCTCATCAGGGCCTGGCCCACCTGCACCCTCTGGCCCACCTGGACGTCGTTCTTGGCGACGACGCCGGCGATAGGGGCGCGGATCACGGTGCGGGCGAGGTCGAGCCTGGCCTGCTCCACCCGGGCGCGGGCGGCGGCCACCTCGGGATTGTCGGCCTGGCCGACCCCGGAGATCAGCGCGCTGTTGACCGCCCTCTGACCCTCGGCGGCCCGCTCCTGGGCCACGGCGGCGGCCACGGCGGCCTGGGCGGTGGCCAGGGAATTCTGCGCCTGGGTCAGCTCGTCCCCGGAGACGGCCCCGCCGGCGGCCAGGGCCTTGCGGCGGTCATAGTCGACGCCGGCGCGGGCCAGGTTGGCCCGGGCGCTCTGCACCTGGGCGGCGCGGGCGGCCACCTCGGCGCGCAGGGCGTCGTCGCTGGCGTAGTAGCCCACGACGCGGCGCTGCACCTGGGCCAGTTCGGCCTCGGCGCGGGCCAGGGCCAGCCGAGCATCGGCGCTGTCCAGCACCACCAGGGGCTGGCCGGCCTTCACCGCCTGGGTGTTGATCACCGGCACGGCCACGACGGCGGCGGCGGTGAGGGGCGTCACCTGGGCGGTGGCGGCGTCCACATAGGCGTTGTCGGTCTCCACATGCTTGCCGCCCTCGGCGACGGTCCAGCCGCCGGTCAGCAGGGCGCCCAGGACGACGGTTCCCCCCAGCAGGGCGAACAGCCGGCGGCGGTTGGAGGCCGGAACGGGCGGGGGGGAGAGCGGAGCGGCGACGGCGGCTTCGGCGGGAACGTCTTCGGAATCGTACATGGCGGGGAGGCCTTGAAGAGGGGGAGGGGAGAGGTCGGTCAGGCGGCGGCGAACCCGCCGCCAAGGGCGCGGGTCAGGGCGATGTCGAGCAGGAAGGCGCGGGTCTGCAGGTCGGCCACGGTCCGCTGGTTGGCGATCAGGGCGTCCTGGGCGGTCAGCACGTCGAGATAGGTGGATAGCCCGCCGCGATAGCGCGCCACGGCGATGTCGTGGGCCTGGCGAGAGGCCTCCAGGGCTTGGCGGCTCTGGGCGAGGCGTTCGGTCAGCGCGCGGCTGCTGGCGGCGGCGTCGGCCACCTGGCGCAGGGCCTGGACCAGGGTGGCGTCGTAGTCGGCCACCGCGGCGTCGTAGTCGGCGCCGGCCGCGCCATAGGCGGAGCGGAGCTGGCCGCCGTTGAAGATCGGCAGGGTGATGGCAGGCCCGATGCCGCCGATGTCGGAGCCCTTCATCGTGAAGGCGTCCAGACCGAGGCTCTGGCGGCCGAAATAGGCCGAGAGCTGGATGTTGGGATAGAAGTCGGCCTTGGCGGCCTTGATCCGCTCGCCGGCCGCCTGGGCGCGCAGCCGGGCGGCCGCCAGGTCGGGACGGCGGCCCACCAGGGCCACCCGGACGTCGGCGGGCAGGCCGAAGGCCCGCAGGCCGCCCACCTGCGGCTGAACAATGGCCAGGCCGCGGTCGGGGCCTTCCCCCAGCAGGGCGGCGATGCGGTTGCGGGTCAGGGCGACCGATTCCTCCAGGGCGGCGACGTCGCCCCTGGCGGCGGCCACCCCGGACTGGGCTCGGAGCAGGGCGCCGCGGTTCTCCAGCTGACTGGCCAGGCGGTTGTCGATCAGGGTGGCGGTCTCCTGGCGGATGCGCAGGGCCTCGCGGGCGGCCTCGAGGTCGGCATGGGCCTGGGCCAGGTCGCCATAGGCCTCGGCCACGGCGGCCGACAGGGCCAGGCGGGCGGCCTGGCTGTCGATGGCCGCGGCCTGGGCCTGGCCGACGGCCGCGGCCAGGGCTGCGCGCTTGCCGCCCCAGAGGTCGAGGTCATAGGCGAGGTTCAGGCTGGCCCGGGCGCTGTTGTCATAGCCCTTGGGGACGAAGGCGGCGGGGAAGCCGTTGTTGTAGCTCTGCTTGACGGCCTGGACCTGGGCGGTGGCGTCCAGGGTGGGGGCGAGCGCCGCGCGGCTCTGGCCCGCCAGGGCTTCGGCCTTGGCGAGGCGGGCGCGGGCGGCGGCGATGTCGGGGGACTGGGCCAGCGCCTCGTCGATGAGGCCGTTGAGCTGGGCATCGCCGTAGGCGCGCCACCAGCCGTCGGCGGGCCAGGCGCTGTCATTGGCGGCGAAGGTCTGTGTGGAGGCCAGGGACTCGGCGGCCAGCGGCGTGGCCCGCTGGGTGGCCGGGGGCAGGGTGGCGCAGGCGGCGAGCGCGGCAGTCAGGGCCGCGGCGCTCGCCGCGTTCGCCAGTCGACGAGACCATACGCCGCCTTCGCGGCTGGGGAGGAGAGACAGGTGACGCATGGGGGGAGCTCGTTAACCAGGAACAAAACCGTACGGTACGGTTCATATTTTCGCCTTACCCCTGCGTCAGGACTTGCGTCAAGGCAAAACTGTACGGTACGGTACGATTTATGAAACAGGGCATCGCCAAGAGCATCCGCGACCAGCGTCGGGACCGGATTCTGGAGACCGCGCGGGAGGTGTTCTTCGAACACGGGTTCGCGGCGGCGACGATGTCGATGATCGCCGAGCGACTCGGCGGCTCGAAGGCGACCCTCTATGCCTACTTCAAGAACAAGGAAGACCTGTTCTCGGCGATCATCACGGAGCAGTGCTCGGTGATCCAGAGCGCCCTGGTCATGGACGACGGCGGCGCCGACGTGCGCACCACCCTGACCAAGCTGGGTATCGAACTGATGACCGCCATCGTCTCGGACCAGGCGGTGCGCACCATGCAGCTGGTGATCGAGGAAGGCCCGCGCAATCCCGAGCTCGCGCGCCGCTTCGACGAGGCCGGCCCGCAGGAGGGCTCGGCGCGGCTGGCGGCCTATCTGGCCCAGGCCCATGAGCGGGGCTCGATCCACGCCCCGGACCCGCTCCAGGCCGCCCACGTGCTGAGCGGTCTCCTGAAGGGCGAAATGCACCTGCGCCGCATGCTGGGCATCGAACCCGAGCCGTCGGCCGAGCGCATCGCCAAGGATGTGGAGACCGCCGTGAACGTCTTCCTGGCGGCCTACGGGCCGAGGCGAGCGCCTCCCTTCCCATGAAGGGAAGGGAGAACGCGATCTGTCCTAGTCGGCGATGTGGATCAGCATCTTGCCGGTGTTCTTGCCCTCGAACAGGCCGATCAGGCCCTCCGGCGCGCGCTCGAAGCCGTCCAGCACGGTCTCCTGGTACTTGATCTTCCCGGCCTTCAGCCAGCCGGTCATGTCGGCCAGGAAGGCCTGGTTCAGGTGCGGGAAGTCGCTGGCCACGAAGCCTTCCATCCGCACCCGGCCATAGATCAGGTTGAAGAGGTTCTTCACCCCCTCGCCGTCGCCGTTATAGGTCGAGATCATGCCGCAGACCGGGATGCGGCCGCGCACGTTCATGCGCGGGAGGGCCGCGTCCAGGTGCGCGCCGCCGACGTTCTCGAAGTAGACGTCGATACCCTTGGGCGTGGCGGCCTTCACCGCCTCGGCCAGCGGCTGGGTCTTGTAGTTGATCACCGCGTCCAGCCCCACCTCGTCGCGCAGCCAGGCCACCTTGTCGTCCGATCCGGTGGTTCCCACCACGTAGCAGCCCTTGAGCTTGGCGATCTGGGCGGCGACTGAGCCCACGGCCCCGGCGGCCGTCGAGATCATCACCTGCTCGCCGTCCTTCAGGGCGCCGGTCTCCAGCAGGCCGCCATAGGCGGTGATGCCGGTGCCGCCCAAGGCGTGCATGTAGACGGTCAGGGGCAGGTCGGGATCGGGATGCAGCACCGAGACGCCGCGACCGTCGGAGACGAAGACCTCGCGGAAGCCCGCGCCGTGGCGAACCAGGTCGCCTTCCTTGAACTTGGGGTTCTTGGACTGCACGACCCGGCCGATCCCACCCCCCAGCAGGGGCGCGTCCAGGGCCTGATCGGCGTCCAGGCGCGGCCGCATATAGGGGTCCACCGACATCAGCAGGGCGGTGACCTGGATCTCGCCTTCGCCGGCGTCGGCGACGGGCGCCTCCACCAGGGCGAAGTCCTGGGCGACGGGCTTGCCGTTCGGGCGGCGGACGAGATGGATCTGGCGGGCGGTGGTCATGGGGCGTCCTGAAATGGTTCAAACAATCGTTCGGACGCTAGTCGGACCCTCACCTTGGGTCATGCCAGAAAAACTCAAGCCGCTCAGTCGCCGCGCGATTTGTGCTGCACGGTGTCGACGTTCTGGGCGATGTTTCCCTGAGCGCCCTGCTCACGCAGGTTCGCCTCCCCGTCGCCGGTCTGCAGATCGGCGGCGCGACGATCGGAGCTGTCGCCTTCGATATCTGGCTTGGCGCCACCGCGCGGCTGTTGTGCGGCCGGGATGGGAGGGGCTTTGGACATGGTCTGGGTTTCCTCGTCTGGAAGGAGAACCCATTGACGCTACCGCCTGTTCCCGGATTTCAGACGGCGTCGAGGCCGATGTCGAGCACCGGCGCGGAGTGGGTCAGGGCGCCGACGCTGATCACCTGGACTCCGCTCTCGGCGATGGCGCGCACGGTCTGCAGGTTCACCCCGCCCGAGGCCTCTAGGACCACCTTGCCGCCGGCCAGGGCCACGGCGGCCTTCAGGTCGTCGGGACTGAAATTGTCCAGCATGATGACGTCGGCCCCGTGGGGCAGGGCCTCGCGCAGCTGCTCCAGGCTGTCGACCTCCAGCTCCACCTTGGTCAGGTGACCGGCGAAGGCCCGCGCGCGCTTGAGCGCATTGGCCACCCCGCCGCAGGCCGCGACGTGGTTGTCCTTGATCAGGATGGCGTCATCCAGGCCGAAGCGGTGGTTGACCCCGCCGCCGCAGCGCACGGCGTATTTCTCGAGGTGGCGCAGGCCCGGGGTGGTCTTCCGGGTGTCGACGATGCGGGCTCCGGTGCCGTCGATCCGATCCACATAGGCCCGCGTCAGGGAGGCGACCCCGGAGAGCCGGCCCATCAGGTTCAGCGCCGTGCGCTCGGCCGAAAGGATGGCGCGGGCATTGCCGGTGACCTTGGCCAGGACGGCGCCGGCCTCGACCTGGGCCCCGTCCTTCACCACGGCCTCGAAGCTGGCCTTGGGATCGAGGGCCAGGATCGCCAGGCGCGCGCAGGCCAGACCCGAGATCACGCCGGCCTGGCGGTTGGCGAACACCACGCTCATCACCGCGTCGGCGTCGATGCAGGCCTGGGCGGTGACGTCGCCCGCCCGGCCGAGGTCTTCGGCAAGCGCCAGGCGCACGATGGGTTCGATCAGCAGGTCGGGAAGGGGTTCGATCATTCGGCCGCGAAGCTCAAGGGATCGCTGGCCGCGACCTCGGCGAGGGTGACGAAGGTCCGCTTGGGCGGCAGCGGTTCGGGATAGTCGCTGCGGTAGTGGCCGCCGCGGCTCTCCTTGCGGTCCAGCGCGCACTGGGCGACCAGGCGGGCGGCCACCAGCGGGCCGGCGCGGCCGTGGGCGGCTTCGAAGCCGTCGATCTCGGACAGCAGGTTGGTCAGGCCCGCGGCGTCACGGACCACGCCCGCGTCGCGGCTCATGCCGATGCGCAGGGCGGCCAGGGCCTCGGGCGGCAGCTCGGGGGTCAGGATGCGGCGCAGGGGGCCGGTGGCGACCTCCCGCTGCTCGCGGGCGGCCTTGCCGGCGCGGGTCCCGAAGACGGCGGCCTCCAGCAGGGAGTTGGAGGCCAGGCGGTTGGCGCCGTGCACGCCGGTCGACGCGCACTCGCCGGCGGCGAACAGGCCCTCGAGCGAGGTCTGCCCGTTGGCGTCGGTGACGACGCCGCCCATGTGGTAGTGGCAGGCCGGCGCCACCGGGATCGGCTGGACCCGCGGATCGATGCCCCCCGACAGGCAGGCGGCGAAGACGGCCGGGAACTCCTCGGGGAAGTGGGCGCCCACGGCGGCGCGGGCGTCGAGGAAGGCGCCGCGCCCGGCGGCCAGCTCGGCATGGATGGCGCGGGCCACCACGTCCCGGGGCGCCAGCTCCGCGTCGGGATGGTAGGCGGCCATGAACAGCTCGCCGGCCGAATTGATCAGCTTGGCGCCTTCGCCGCGCAGGGCCTCGGTGGCCAGGGGCGCGGGATCGCGGCCGATGTCGATGGCCGTCGGATGGAACTGGACGAACTCGGGATCGGCGATGGTGGCACCGGCGAGGGCGGCGAGCGCCAGGCCTTCGCCCTGCAGCTCGGCCGGGGTGGTGGTGACGGCGTAGAGGCCGCCGATGCCGCCGGTGGCGAACAGGGTGGCGGGCGCGGTGATCTCGATCAGGCGTCCGGCCTGCTCGGCCACGACGCCGCGGATCCGGCCGCCCAGGTCATGCAGCACGCCGCGCAGGCGCATACCGGCCCGAACCTCGATATGCCGCGACGACAAAGCGGTCTGGACCACGGCCTCCATGATGGCGCGGCCGGCCTGGTCGCCCTTCACCCGGGCGACGCGGCTGCGGGAGTGGGCGGCCTCCAGGCTGGTGGCGAAGGCGCCGCTGGCGTCGCGGTCGAACGGGGCGCCGAGGTCGGCCAGGTGGCGGACGGCGGCGGGGCCCTCCTTGGCCAGCAGGTGGGCCATGGCCGGATCCACCAGCCCCGCGCCGGCGGCGATGGTGTCGGCGGCGTGCAGGGCCGGGGCGTCGTCGGCCGACAGGGCCGCGGCCATGCCGCCCTGGGCCCAGGCCGAGGAGCAGCCCTGGTTCAGGGGCGCGCCGGTGAGCAGAAGCACGCTGCGCGGCGCGGCCGAGAGCGCGGCCGACAGACCGGCCAGGCCCGCGCCGACGATCAGGACGCCGTCATGGTGGATGCGGTCGGCCACCTCAGATCAGCTCCACGTCCACGTGGTGGCGGGCCTTGACCAGGTCGTAGCGGGCCGGGACCAGGGGCGGCGGCAGGTCGATCATCCGCTGCACGGCCAGGCGGGCGCGGTCGGCGATCGCCGGATCGACGGTGACCTCGTAGCGGTTTTCCACCAGGGCCTCGTAGATGTTCTCCAGCGTGATCTTCTTCATGTGCGGGCACAGGTTGCAGGGCCGCACGAACTCGGTGTCCACCGCGTCGATGGCGACGTTGTCGGCCATGGAGCATTCGGTGATCAGCACAACCTGCTTGGGCTTGCGGGTCAGGACATAGTCGTTCATGGCCGCGGTCGAGCCGGCGAAGTCGGAGACCTCCAGCACCTCGGTCGGGCATTCCGGATGGGCCAGGATCTGCGCCTGGGGATAGGCCGCCTTCAGCTCCAGGATGTCGGCGGCGGTGAAGCGCTCATGCACCTCGCAGCGGCCCTTCCAGGCGATGATCTTGATGTCGGTCTGACGGGCGACGTTGCGGGCCAGGAACTCGTCGGGGATCAGGATCACCCGGTCGACGCCCCATTCGCGGGCCACATGCTCCACCACCTGGACGGCGTTGGCCGACGTGCAGCAGACATCGGTCTCGGCCTTCACCTCGGCGGTGGTGTTCACATAGGTCACCACCGGCAGGCCCGGATAGCGCTGCTTGATCAGGCGCACGTCGGCGCCGGTGATCGAGGAGGCCAGGCTGCAGCCGGCGCGCAGGTCGGGGATCAGAACGGTCTTGTCGGGCGACAGGATCTTGGAGGTCTCGGCCATGAAGTGCACGCCGGCCTGGACGATGATGCTGGCCTGCGACTTGGCGGCTTCCTTGGCCAGGCCCAGGCTGTCGCCGACATAGTCGCCGACCCCGTGGAAGATCTCCGGCGTCATGTAGTTGTGGGCCAGGATCACCGCGTTCTTCTCGCGCTTGATCCTGTTGATCTCGGCGATCAGCGGAGCCTGCAGACGCCACTCCATCGGGGTGACGTGGCTCTTCACCTTTTCCCACAGGGGCAGGGTGGCTTTGTCCACTTCCGGCGTGAACGCGAACTGGAAACCGTCGGCCACTGGCGTCCTCCTTATGCTCAATGTGAGCATTTCTTCCGCCTCAAAAAACGCCGGGAAACACTCTCGGCCTCCTCGGCGTCTTGGATATGCTCAATTAGAGCAAAACCAATGACAGACATATAGACCCGTGTTCGCCCCATCACAAGGGGCGTTGTTCAGGGGCGCGAGGCCAGGGCGTGGGGACGGTCGGCCATGATCGCCTCGATGGCCTGGGCCAGGTCGTCGGCGGAGTAGGGCTTGCGCAGCAAGGGCCAGGGCGCGCCGTCGGCCGAGGACAGGGTCTCGCCCGTATAGCCGGAGGAGAGGATCACCGGTAGGCCGGGCCGCGCCTTCACGGCTTCGTGCGCCAGGTCCACCCCGGTACGGGGCCCAGGCATGATCAGGTCGGTGAGCAGCAGGTCGAAGACCTGGCCGCGCGCCATGAACCGCTCGAAGGCCACGGCGCCGTCGGCCCGGAACACCTGGTGGTTCAGGTCCTCCAGCATGGCGGTCACCAGGTCGCCGACCTCCGCGTCGTCCTCCACCAGCAGCACCCTGAGGCCCGGTCCGCGCGCCGTGGCGGCCGCCTCCGGTTCGGCCGCCTCCGGCGTGACCTCGGAGCGGGGCAGGTAGAGCCGCACCGAGGCGCCCTTACCAGGGGCGGAATCGATGGCCACCCCGCCGCCGCTCTGACGGGCGAAACCGTAGACCTGGGAGAGGCCCAGCCCCGTGCCCTTGCCGATCTCCTTGGTGGTGAAGAAGGGGTCGAACACCCGGGCCATGGTGGCCTCGTCCATGCCGATCCCGGTGTCGTGCACGACCACCCGGACGTAGCGGCCGGCGGGGATCTCGGAAACCTCGCCCTCGGCCAGGTCGCAGGCGGCGCTCTCCACCCGGATGGAGCCGCCGCTGGCCACGGCGTCGCGGGCGTTGACCACCAGGTTCATCACCGCGGCCTCGAACTGTCCGGTGTCGACCATGGCCACGGCGCCGGGGGCGGCCGGGGCCATGATCAGGCTGACCGCCTCGCCCACCGCCCGCCGCAGCAGGGGCTCCGAACTGGTCAGCAGGTCATCGACCCGGACCGCCTCGGGCTTCAGGGCCTGGCGGCGCGAGAAGGCCAGCAGCTGACCGGTCAGGCGCTCGCCGCGCCGCGCGGCGCCCAGGGCCGCCTCGATCATCCGCTCGCGGCGCTCGGCGTCCTCCGGGCGGCGTTGGATCAGGTCCAGGGCGCCGATGATCACCGTCAGCAGGTTGTTGAAGTCGTGGGCCACCCCGCCGGTGAGCTGGCCCACGGCCTCCAGCTTCTGGGCGTGGCGCAGGGCGGCCTCGGCCTCGTCCCGCTCGGCCAGGGCGGCCTGGACACGTTCCGCCAGCAGGTCATTGATATGCTTGAGGTCCGCCTCCGCCCGTTTGGCGTCGGTGACGTCGAAGGCGATGCCGATGAAGCCGATGAACTCCCCGTCGGGGCCGTAGCGCGGCTGGGAGAAGGAGCGGATCCAGCGCAGCTCCCCGTCGGCGCGCCGGTAGCGGGCCTCCAGGTTGAACAGCGTGCGCGACGCCTCGCCGGCCACCTGCTCCTGCAGGATGCGGGGCAGGTCGTCAGGGTGCAGACACTGGCGCCAGTCGAACCTCAGGGCCTCCTCGTAAGACGCGCCCAGGAAGTCCAGATAGGCCTGGTTGGCGAACTCCCGCTGGCCGTCGGACTTCGAGATCCACAGCAGCACCGGGGCGCTGTCGGCCAGGGCCCGGAAGCGGGCCTCGCTCTCGCGCACCTGCTCGAAGGCCATGCGCCGCTCGGTGACGTCGATATTGACCCCGACGGCCCGAACGATCCTGCCGTCGTCGTCCCGCAGCATCTCGCCGCGCGACAGCAGCCAGTGGATCGAGCCGTCCGGCCAGATCACCCGGTATTCGATGGGGTCCATGCGGCCGTCCTTGACCGCGGCGATATTGACCTGGCGCACCCGCTCCCGGTCGTCGGGATGGACCATGTCCAGCAGGCTGCGGACATTGGCGTCGCGCACCGGGTCGAGACCGAGATTTCGGTAGAGAGTCGGGGACCAGACCCCCTCGCCGGTGGCGACATCCCAGTCCCACAGTCCCACGCTGCCGGCGTCCTGGGCCAGGCGCAGCCGCGCCTCGCTGCGGTCCAGGGCCGTCTGGGTGGTCTCCTGGTCGCGGCGGGCGGCCTCCAGGCGCACCAGGCTTTGGCGCAGGGCGTTGGCCACGATGACCGTGACGCCCCCCGAGACCAAGAACATGATGAAAATCCCCGACTCGGAGATTCCAACCGGCAGGCTGGCTCGATTCGTCGCCCCCAGGAGCAGGGCCGCCGCCAGCCCGGCCCAACCCCAGCGCTGGCCGCCATAGAGGGTGATGAGGATGAAGGCCGGGAAGTAGGTGGTCGAAAGGCCTGTGGCGTTGGGCCAGCCCAGCAGCACGCCGCGTACGCCAATGGCCAGGGCCATCGCGGCGATGCTCAGCGCCAGGGCGGCCAGGAACGCGGGCGGGCGTCGCGGGATCAGTCGGAACGGCCACTCGTCGGGCGTCATCGCCAAGGATCCCGCGGTCCCGGTTCTCGTTGCCCCGAGCATGGGACCGCTGGCGGGGGCGCGCAACTGAGGATATTCCCCGTCCCGCAGCCTTTCCCTGGTTTCGCCCGTTGGCCGTCGAATCTCCGCCGCCTTCCCTGCTAGACTGACCGACCCGAACACCGAAAAGTGCGCAAGCTGAGCCTTCGTTCCCGCCTCGACCGCCGCGCCAGCGCCATCGGCCTCCTGGGCGCCGTGGCCCTGGCAGGGTGCGCCACCACCTACTACGTGCCGCGCGGCGACGGCCGGCTGAAGGGCGTGGCCACGGTCGCCGAGGGCCTGTCCGAGCAGGGGCTCAGGCGCCTGACCGCCGACATGGACCCGGCCATGCTGGCCCTGGCGCGGCGCCACGATCCGGTGCGCCAGCCCGACCTCTGGGGCCGGCCGGTCGGCTGGGCGAGCCTGGATCTGCGAACCCCGCCCGACCTCGGCTTCGGCGCGGCGGTGGACCAGGCGGCCGAGGAGATCAATGCGCTGAGGCCCTTCTCCACCCTGCCGATCCGGCCGATGAAGCCCTTCAAGCTGGCGGTCGACAGCCAGGACGGGAGCCGGGCCCTGAAGTGCCTGGCCCAGGCGGTCTATTACGAATCCGCCCGTGAACCGCAGCTGGGCCAGGAGGCCGTGGCCCAGGTGGTGCTGAACCGCCTGCGCCACCCCGCCTATCCCAAGAGTGTCTGCGGGGTGGTCTATCAGGGCGCGGCGCGGGCCACCGGATGCCAGTTCACCTTCACCTGCGACGGCGCTTTGGCCCGTGCGCCGGAGCCCGGCCTGTGGGCTCGGGCCCTGGACGTCGCCCAGCACGCCCTCAACGGCTACGTGGTCAAGGGCGTGGGTTCGGCCACCCACTATCACGCCGTCTATGTCGCCCCCTACTGGGCGCCGACCCTGGTGAAGATGAAGCAGATCGGGGCCCACATCTTCTATCGCTGGACCGGTCCCTGGGGTGAGCCGCCGGCCTTCACCGGCCGCTATGCCGGGGGCGAGGCCTATCTGTCGCCGGCCATCCTCGGCGGCCTCGACGCCCGCACCCAGGGCCTGTTCGATCCGGAGGGCCAGGGGGTGCCGGCCGGCCGCACGGTGACCCTCTCGGTGGCCGGCGAGGTCCGCACCTACAATGTGGTCGATCCCCTGGCCGTCGGGGGCGAGCGCACCCGGGTGCTGGGAACCCTGTTCGCCCCGCGCCGCAAGCCGACCCCGGAAGAGATCAAGAAGATCAACGAGTCCCTGGCCGCCATGGAGGCCCCTGTCGCCACACCAGCCGCGCCCCTCGCCGTCCCGCCGCCCGAATAGGGGTCAGCCGAAGGCGTCGGGATAGGCCACCATCACCGGCTCGGCCAGGGCGCCGTCCTCGATCTCCAGGGCCATGAAGGCGGGGCTGCCGGAGTACAGGGCCTTCACCGTCCTGGCCGCCTCAGGGGTGAAGCCGAACCTGGGATAGTAGTCCGGATGGCCCAGGACGATGACCGCGTGGGCGCCGAACTCGCGGGCGGTCTCGAGGGAGGCCTTCACCAGCCGCGAACCGACCCCGGACTTCTGCCGGTCGGGGCGCACCGCCATGGGAGCCAGGGCCGCGTAGAGGTTCACGCTGTCGGCCCACAGCCGGCTGTAGAGGATGTGGCCCACCACCGCGCCGTCCTCCTCGGCCACCAACTCGAAGACCTTGTCGCCATCGGCCCTCAGCCGCTCGATCAGGTCGGCCTCGTCGGGTTGGCCGAAGGCGGCGACATTGACCTCGCGGATGGCGGCGTGGTCGGCGGCGGTGGCGTGACGGATCATCGAGGGAGCTTACGCCTTCAGGCCTTGAGGGGAAGGCACAGCTCGGTCAGAAGGTCGGCGGGCGCGGTCTTGCGGGGATCGTTCAGGTTGACCTCCACGCAGGGGGCGTGGGCCGGCTCCTCGCCGCTGGTGGGCAGCCAGCCGAACAGCTCTTCGTAGCCCGTGCCGATCTGGGCGTAGGGGCCCCGATAGAGCAGAACCGCATAGCGGCCTGCCGGGACTTCGTGGATCGTCACCGTCTCGTCGCCGGCCACCTCCGGCCCGACCGTGATCCCGGCCAGGGCCCGCTGTTCGGCGGGCGGAACCACCGACATGTCATCCAGATAGACCGCCACCCCCACGGCCGGGGGCATCACCACGCCCTTGGGTCCGGCCCAGGCCATCAGCCGGTCGAAGGCCTGGCCGATCTGCTGCGGCGGTCCCTTGTGCGGCACGGTGGCGATCCGCATCGGCGGGCGGTCCTGGATCTCGACGGTCATGGGGTCGGCTCCCGAATTTCGGCGCCGCGCCGCTCGAAAGGCGGCGGGCGTCTGGTCATAGGCGGCGCGGAAGGCGCGGGTGAAGGCCGGGTTCGAGGCGTAGCCGGCGCGGACGGCGATCTCCCCGATCGGCGCCTGGCCGCGGGCCAGCTCCATCGAGGCCCTTTGCAGGCGCAGGCGGCTCACGGTCTCGGCGACGGTCTCGCCGATCATGGCGCGATAGATGCGGTGGAAATGGAAGGGTGACAGGCAGGCGACCTCCGCCAACTGCGCCAGGTCCAGGGGCGCGTCCAGATGCGCCCAGATGTGCTCCGCCACCCGGTTCAGGCGGCGGGCATAGCTCTCGCGGGTGACGGGCCGGTTCATGGGGAAGAGCCTAGCCGAGCCACCCTTGATCGCGCTTGCGGAGTTTGGGGGACCTCCTGTGGGGATTGATGCGCCTCAAAGCGCCCCGTCACGCCGGGCGGCATGCTGATGTGGAAGCGACCCGCAAAGGGGCCGCAATTCCGCATGGAGATGAAGGTGAAGACGAACGAAGGCGGTCTCGACCGCGCCCTGCGCGTTGTGGTCGGCCTGGGCCTCCTGGCCCTGGTCTTCGTGGGACCCAAGACCCCTTGGGGCTATGCCGGCCTCGTACCCCTGCTGACCGGCCTTGTCGGCTACTGTCCCCTCTACGCCCTGTTGCGCATCAACACCTGCGGGCGGGCTGGCTGAAGATGATCAATCCCCCGCCACCCACGACACGTCGGCGCCGAGCGCGTTGAGGTTCTCGACGAACTTGGGATGCGCCCGCTGGATGGGGGCGGCGTTGAGGATGGTGCTCTCGCCCTCGATGCTGGCGGCCAGCATGAACAGCGCGATGGCGACCCGGATGATGTAGGGGCTCTCCACCTCGGCGGGCACCAGGGGCTTGCCGCCGAAGGTGATCAGGCGGTGGGGGTCGCACAGCAGGGAGTGGGCGCCGAACTTGCCCAGTTCCGAGGACCAGCCCAGCGCGCCCTCATAGACCTTGTTCCAGAACATGCACTGGCCCTCGGCCCGCACGCCGAGCGCCACGAAGATCGGCAGCAGGTCGGCCGGCACATAGGGCCAGGGCGCGGCCTCCACCTTCTGCAGGATGTTGGCGGTGAAGGGCTGGCGCACCCGCATGGTCCCGTCGACCTTGGCGCGGCTCCAGCCGTCCTTGTGGGTGATCTCGACGCCGAACTTGGCGAAGGTGCGGTCCAGCAGGGGGAACTGGTCCACCGACCCGTTCTTCACCGCGATGTCGCCGCCGGTCATGGCGCCCATGGCCAGGAAGGTCGCCACCTCGTGGAAGTCGTCGGCGAAGGTGAACTCCGCCCCCGACAGGCTGCTCACCCCCTCGACGATGATCCGCGAGCCGCCGACCCCCTCCAGCCTGGCGCCCATCATGGCCAGGAACCCGCAGAACTCCTGCACGTGGGGCTCGCAGGCGGCGTTGGTGATCTGTGAGCGGCCCCTGGCGGTGGCGGCGCAGAGGATGAAGTTCTCGGTGGTGGTGACCGAGGCGTAGTCCAGCCAGTGGTCGGTGGTGGCGAAGCCCTTGGGCGTCTTGATGAAGATCGCCTCGGGCTTGCGGTCGATCTGGGCGCCGAAGCTCTCGAAGACCTCGATATGCGGGTCGATCTCGCGGACGCCGAGGGTGCAGCCGGTGACGTCCTCCTCGATGCTGGCGGCCCCGAACCGGTAGAGCAGGGCGGGGATCAGCATCAGGGTCGAGCGCATGCCCAGCGGCAGGTGAGCTTCCTTGGGGTTCAGGCCCTCGCCGTGCCGCAGCTTGAGCGTGCCCGTGGCGTAATCCATGTCGACGGAGGAGCCAAGTTTCCCGAAGAATTCCAGGATCTTGCGGACATCTGTTATGTCCGGAACCCGGTGCAGGACGATGGGCTGGTCGGTCAGCAGGGTGGCGCACAGGACCGGCAGCACCGCGTTCTTGTTGGCCGAGGGCGTGATGGTTCCGCGCAGGGCGCGTCCGCCTCTCACGATCAGGTTGGTCATGGCCGGCGGCCTCGTCTTTTCGGGCGGAAGTGTTGGGTCGGACTAGATCAGGCCGGGTGGAAAGTCACCAGACGCCGATGCGCTCGGCCTCGTGATGGCTGATGGGGTGGTTGTCCCGGGCGTGGTCTTCCTCGGCCAGCAGGCGCACGGCCTCCAGGGCGGCCATGCAGCCCATGCCGGCGGCGGTGACCGCCTGTCGGTAGACGTCGTCGGTGACGTCGCCGGCCGCGTAGACCCCCTTGATGGCGGTGGCGGCCGAGCCGGGCTTCACCTTCAGATAGCCGGCGGCGTCCATCTCCAGCTGGCCCTTGAACAGCTCCGAGGCCGGGGCGTGGCCGATGGCCACGAACACCCCGTCGCAGGGGACCTCGCGGGTCGCGCCGGTCTTGACGTTCCTCAGCCGCACGCCGGTCACCCCCATGGGGTCGGTGTCGCCTGTGACCTCGTCCACGGAGGAGTCCCAGATCACCTCGATTTTCGGGTGGGCGAACAGGCGCTCCTGCAGGATCTTCTCGGCGCGGAACTCGTCCTTGCGGTGGACGATGGTGACCTTGGCCGCGAAGTTGGTGAGGAACAGCGCCTCCTCGACGGCGGTGTTGCCGCCGCCTACGACCACCACGTTCTTGCCGCGGTAGAAGAAGCCGTCGCAGGTGGCGCAGGCCGATACGCCGAAGCCCTGGAACCTCTGCTCGCTGTCCAGGCCCAGCCACTTGGCCTGGGCGCCGGTGGCGATGATCAGGGTCTCGGCCAGCCAGGTCTCGCCGCTGTCGGTGGTGAGGCGGAAGGGCCGGTGCGACAGGTCGGCGCTGACCACGATGTCGTTGATGATCTCGGTCCCGACGTGCTGCGCCTGGGCCTGCATCTGCTCCATCAGCCAGGGGCCCTGGATGGCCTCGGCGAAGCCCGGATAGTTCTCCACCTCGGTGGTGATGGTCAGCTGGCCGCCGGGCTGGATGCCCTGGATCAGCACCGGCTTGAGCAGGGCGCGCGCGGCGTAGACGGCGGCGGTGTAGCCGGCGGGGCCGGAGCCCACGATCAGGCAGCGGACGGAGCGGGGGGCTTTGGTCTCGGACATGTCGCCTATGTAGGAGAGATTCCGCCTTTGCGCACCCTGGGGCCGATGATCGGCCCGCGCCAGAAACATCCCCGCAACATGACGCCGGGACAACTTCGGCAAAACGCCGGCAGCTGCGGAGGTCGCGGCGCCGGAACGTGACTTGGTCGAGGCGCGGAATTCAGGCGCAATCGGCTCAAGCATAAGGAGGAAGCCTCGTGAGCGATGTCGCGGCCCGCCGGCCCAAACTGACCCTGCCCATCAAGCTGGCCTACGGCTTCGGCACCGTGGCGTTCGGGGTGAAGACCCAGCTCATGGGACTGCTGCTGCTCTACTACAACCAGATCGTCGGCCTGCCGCCGCACTGGGTCAGCATCGGCCTGGCGGTCACCATCTTCTTCGACGCCCTCTGGGACCCCTTCATCGGGCAGATTTCCGACAACTGGCGCTCCCGGTGGGGGCGGCGGCACCCG
Organism: Phenylobacterium sp.; assembly: GCF_965229015.1. GTDB lineage: Bacteria > Pseudomonadota > Alphaproteobacteria > Caulobacterales > Caulobacteraceae > Phenylobacterium. The sequence goes on from NZ_CBDDIM010000001.1 coordinate 53,039, forward strand.
TTCATGTACTTCGCCGCCCTGCCGGCCGCCGTCACCCTGGTGGCCCTGTTCCATCCGCCCCAGGGCTGGTCCGACGCGGCGATCACCGGCTACATGATCGTGATGGTCATCGCGGCCAAGGCGACCATCAGCCTCTACGAGGTGCCGGCCACGGCCCTGACCCCGGAACTGGCGCCGGCCTATCACGACCGCACCCAGCTTCTGACCTTCCGCTACTTCTTCGCCATCTTCGCCAGCAGCGCGGCCGCGGTCATGGGCTGGCTGGTGTTCCTCAAGGACAAGGTGGGGCCGAACGGCGAGAGGATCCGCGGTCAGCTCAATCCCGAGGGCTACGCCCCCTACGCCCTGGTGGTGGGGGGACTGATGATCTTCTCGATCCTGGTGGCCTGCCTGGCGACCCAGAGGTTCATCCCCTTCCTGCACCAGCCCGCGGCGCGCAGCATCAGCATCCTGACGGTGGTCAGGGAGATGCTGGTCACCATGTCCAACCGCAACTTCCTGGTGGTGTCGCTCTCGGCCCTGTTCGTCGGCGTCGGCGCCGGCCTCAGCAACGGCCTCAACATCTACTTCCAGACCTACCTGTGGGGCATGGGGTCGGGGAACCTGGCCTTCATCGTCGGGGGAACCATGCTGGGCAGTCTGCTGGCCCTGGTCTTCGCCCCCCTGCTGTCGCGCTGGTACGGCAAGAAGCGGGCCTGCGCGATCCTGATGGGTCTGGCCCTGGCGACGACTCTGACCCCGATCAGCCTGCGCCTGCTGGGGATCATTCCCCAGTCGTGGAACGGCACCAGCGGGCTGACCGCCATCCTGCTCCTGGACCGGACGCTCTACGGCGCCTTCGCCACGGCCGCGGCCATCCTCACCGCCTCGATGATCGCCGACGTGGTGGAGGAGTCGCAGCTGGCCACCGGCCGCCGGTCGGAGGGCCTCCTGCTGTCGGCCGACAACGTCCTGCAGAAGATCGCCGGCTCAGTGGCCAGCATCATCCCCGGCTTCCTGCTGCTTTGGGTGGGCATGCCCGACAAGGCCAAGCCCGAGACCCTGGACCCGGCCGTCATGACCCACCTGGCCCTGCTGTACCTGCCCGCCACGGCCCTGTTCGCCCTGATGGCCATCGCCGCCATCATGTTCTACCGCCTCGACCGCGCCGGCCACGAGGCCAACCTCGCCAAGCTTGAGGAGGTCGCCGCCCTGGGGGCGGTCGTGGTGGAGACCGAGGGCGGCGTCGACGGTTCGGACCTGGCGGTCCCGGGAGCCAAGCCGGCCTAGGACCGCCTCTCGTCATCGTGAGGGCGTGGCAGGCCGCCGCGGGCGAGCACTCTTGACGTGTTGCGGCCACCCCTTTCTATCGGAGGTGGGGGATTAACGCATGTCGATCATCGGAACGATCGGGCCCGACACCTTGGTCGGTACTCCGGACAATAGCTCCATCCGCGGCGGTGGCGGCGACGACAGTCTGTCCGGCGGGCAGGAAGCCTACGGCGACGCGGGGAACGACACCGTGGTCGGCGCCGCCCACAACCCAGCCTATGCTGCCTGGCTTCACGGCTGGATCGGCAACGACAGCATCGTCGGGACCGAGCAGACAGACGCCATATTTGGAGGGCAGGGCGCCAACACGCTAAGTGGTGGTGGGGGCGACGACGTCTTCTTCATCATCGACCACTCGACGATGAGCGGTGGGGCGTCCGAGAATCGCATCGACGGCGGGCCTGGCCGGGACACCATATCATTTGGGACCATACGCGACGGCCAGTCACCCTTTGCAGGGAATGTGATCGCCGACCTGTCGCTAGGCTTTGCACAGAGCGCGGAGGGCTGGGGCCGAAGCGGGCCCTTGTACGACTACTACCCGCGAACCTTCGCCACCTTCGTTTCCATCGAGGGCCTGGAAGGCGGCGAGGGCAACGATTCCCTGGTGGGTTCGGCCGCCGCCGACACCCTGGGCGGAGGGCTTGGCTCTGACACCCTGATGGGGGGAGACGGGGATGACATTCTATTTGCGGGCGCGGGTGTCAACGGGGTGGAGCCGGCCGGTGGCTTCAACCTCCTGCGCGGTGAGGCCGGCAATGACAGTCTGACCGGCGGCGAAGCCTTCGACGACATGCACGGCAACATGGGGAACGACACCCTGCGCGGGGGGGCGGGTGACGACTGGGTGGTCGGCGGCAAGGACGATGACCTGCTGGTGGGCGAGGCCGGTGGAGACGTGGTCTACGGAAATCTCGGCGCCGATACTTGTCTCGGCGGGGACGGCGATGACTGGGTGCGCGGCGGGCAGGCCAATGACAGTGTCGATGGCGGCGGTGGGAACGACCTGCTCTGGGGCGATCGGGGAGATGACACCATCTCGGGCGGCGCGGGGGCCGACATGTTCCACGCCTTCGTCGACGGCGGCCTCGATCGGGTGATCGACTTCAACTACGCCGAGGGTGATCGGGTGATCCTCGACGGCGCGCCACCCTACAGCGTCCGTCAGGAGAGCGCCGACACGGTGATCGACCTCGGCGGCGCGGATCGCATCGTCCTCGTCGGCGTGACGGCCTCTGCGCTGCCTTCCGGCTGGATCTCCCTGGGCTAGCGCCGGGTCGCGTGGTTAACGCCTGCTTCAACGGGGCGGGCTAAGGTAGGGACCTAAGCTTTCCGGTCGCCCCATGTCTGACGCCCCCCACATCGAGATCGCCGGCCGCAGGATCGGGGCCGACAGCGAGCCCTATGTGATCTGCGAGCTGTCGGGGAACCACAACGGCAGTCTGGACCGGGCGCTCACCATGATCGACGCGGCCGCCGACACCGGCTGCGACGCCATAAAGATCCAGACCTACACCGCCGACACCATCACCATGGACGTCGACCGGCCGGAGTTCAAAATCCACGGGGGCCTGTGGGACGGGCGCAGCCTCTACGAGCTCTATCAGGAGGCCCAGACCCCCTATGAGTGGCACGCCGCCCTGTTCGCCCGCGCCGCCGAGCAGGGGGTGACCCTGTTCTCCAGCCCCTTCGACGAGACCGCGGTGGATCTGCTGGACAGCCTGGGGGCGCCGGCCTTCAAGATCGCCTCCTTCGAGGCCATCGACCTGCCGCTGATCGCCTACGCGGCGGCCAAGGGCAAGCCGCTGATCATCTCCACGGGCATGGCCAACCTGGCCGAGATGACCGCCGCCCGCGACACAGCGCTGGCCGCCGGCGCCCCGGGCGTGGTCCTGCTGCACTGCGTCTCCAGCTACCCGGCCGCCCTGGAGGACGCCAATGTGCGGACCGTGGCGGACATGGCCCGGCGCTTCGACTGCCCCATCGGCCTGTCGGACCACACCCATGGGGCCGCGGCCTCCATCGCCGCCATCGCCCTCGGCGCCTGCGTGATCGAGAAGCACTTCACCCTGGCGAGGTCGGACGGCGGCCCCGACGCCGCCTTCAGCCTGGAGCCCGCGGAATTCACGGGCCTGGTGCGCGACTGCAAGGACGCCTGGATGGCGCTCGGCGTCGCCCACTACGACCTGCTGGGCTCGGAAAAGGCCAACCGCCAGTTCCGCCGCTCACTCTATGTCAGCGCCGACGTGAAGGCGGGCGACGTCCTGAGCCGGGCCAATGTCCGCTCGATCCGGCCCGGAAACGGCCTGCCGCCGGCCGACCTCGAAAAGGTGCTGGGCAGGCCCGCCGCTCGCGATCTCAAGCGGGGCGAGCCCCTGGCCTGGGATATGGTGGGCTAGGCGGCGACCGCCTCGGCCTGCTGCAGGTCGAGCGCCCGAACGAGGGACACCGAGATCTCCGCCAAGGAGGCCGACGGATTCTGGGCCTCCCAGGCGCCGGCCACGAAGCTGGCCCCCTGGCTGCGGGCCAGGGCGCCGTGCAGGTTCGACAGCTTGCGCGCGGCGTCCACCGAGTGCTGGCCCCAGCGCGGCTCGATCTGGATCGACAGGGTCTCGTCCAGGTGCAGCGAGGCGCCGCCGAAGCCCGACATCAGCCGGTGAACCTCGCGGCGCAGGTCGCTGTCGGACACCTCGGCCACGCACTCGGCGCTCAGCAGGGCCTGGCCCCGACACTCATAGAGGTGGATCCGGAAGACCGCGCCCTCGGCGGTGAAATTGCGCACATGGAAGGGCAGGGGCCCGGCGTAGCGGGCCTTGAAGATGTAGCTCACCAGGCTCTTGGCCAGGCGCCTGGGCGGCTCCAGATCCAGCGGCGAGAACAGCGGGGTCGGGTCAGCGGCCCAGACCACCAGCTCGCCGGCCTCGCGGGCGGCGAAGGCCCGCTGCGGCGAGACCATCGAGGCGGTGTGGATCGTCACGCCCAACCGCTCCAGGGCCGCGCGGCAGCGCTGGAAGAAGGTCTGGAAGCCCTCGGCGGGCAGGCTGGCGGTCAGGTTCTGCAGCCGGCCCCACAGGGCGCGGGGAATGCCGTACATGCCGTCATAGACCGGGTCGGCGCGCTTGGCCCGCGCCAGTTCACAGGTCTCGATCTGGGTGGCGTGGACGCGCTTGATCCCCAGGGGCATGGCCGCCTCGGCCGAAACCTCGTCGAGCCAGGCGCCCAGGGCCCACTGCGAATAGCGAGTCAGTTGCTGGGCGATATCATGGGGATAGGCGCGGATCCTGTCGGCCAGGCTGTCGCCGGTGACCGGCCCGAGGTCCAGCTTTCGGGTGCGCAGGGCCGGGCCTTCGAAGTCGTGGGTGAAGACCAGGTCGCCGCCGGGAGCCGGGCTGACCGAGCCGAAGCGGTTCTCGAAATCCTCGAAGGCCAGGCCGTTGGCCTCCAGCAGGGCGCGGGCCGGGTCGCCGGCCTGGCCGAAATAGAGGCGCTCGGGGCGCAGCTCCAGGCCATGGTCGCGGCGGGGCCAGGCGCTTCCGCCGAGCTGGTCGAAGCGCTCGTGGAGTTCGATGCGACGACAGCCGAGGCGATGGGCCTCGAAGGCGGCCAGTATGCCGGTGAGCCCGCCGCCGATGATGCGGACGCTCGGAGCCTGCGCGCCCCGGATCAAGCCAAGTTCGTCCATACCGTCGTCATGGGGCGCGTTCGGCGCCCTCCCCGCGTTTCCAGGATCGTGCGCCCCCGGTTGCGAAAAGAGCGTTAAGGTTGAGACGGCTCGGGGTGAGGCAGGCTGTCGCGGCTGGCGATCACCTGCAGGAAGGCCTCGGCCGCCCGGCCGGCGCCCAGGCCGTCGCAGATGGCGGCGCTGGCGGCGCTCAGCCCGGCGCGCAGGTCCGCGTCGGTCATCAGTCGCACGATGGCCCGGTCGATCCGGGCGTCCAGATTGTCAGCGTTGACGTCGATCACCAGGGCGGCCTCGCGCTCGGCCAGGGCGGCGGCGGCGCCCTGCTGGTTCTGGGCCAGGACCAGGATGGCCGAGGGCAGACCCAGGACGCAGCGTTCCCAGATGCTGGAGCCCGCCGCCCCGATGGCGATATCGGCCTCGAGGATCAGTCGCGCCATCTCCTGGGTGTCGACGTGGATGGTCATGCGCGGGTCGCGGTTGGCGATCTTCAGCAGCCCGGGCAGGCTCGGCGCACCGGCCCCCAGCACCACCTCCAGGGCCACGCCGCTCAGCCTCTGCCGCAGGCGCTCCACCACCCGGGCGGTGACGCCGCCGACGTCGGTGAGGCCGAGCGCCACCAGCACGCGGCGCACCTCGCCTCCGCGCCGCGACAGGGCGGCGTTGCGCAGATGGGCGAACTCCGGCCGGACGGGGGCGTATTCGGGGCCCAGCAGCAGGCGCGTCTTCTGGTCGGTGAACAGGGCGTAGTCGCTGGCCTGGCGGCCCGGGCCGGAGTCCAGCACCACATTGGCCGCCAGCGGCCGGTCGGCCAGGTCGTCGATCACCAGGGTGGAGCGCCCCTTGGCCAGGGCCTCGTGGTGGCTGCGCGACAGGCCGTAGTGATCGAAGACCACCGCGTCGAAGCGCACGCCGGTCAAGGCGTCGGCGATGTCGTCCGGCTCGAGGGATGTGGCCTCCTCGCGGGGCAGCTCCGGGCCGAAGACCTCCAGCAGGGCCGCCACCGCCGAGGTGCAGACAAAGGCGCACTCGGCGCCCCGCTCCCCGAGGGCCCGGGCCAGGGTGATGCAGCGCATGACGTGGCCGCCGCCGACCTCGGGGCCGGCGTTGGCGACGAACAGGATGCGGGGGCGGGCGGGAATCATCTGCGGCCCATGGAAGGCCGAAAGCGGGGCGGAGGAAAGGCGGCTCTAGCGCGCAGGTGTGGAGGATCAGGTCCGGTTGATCGAGACACCTCCGTCCACCAGCATGGCCGACCCGGTCATGAAGCTGGAGGCGTCGGAGGCCAGGTAGAGGACCGAGCGGGCGATCTCCTCGGGTTCGGCCAGACGCTTTAGCGCGTTCAGCTGGGCGATGAAGGCGCGGGCCTCCGGCGTGCTGGCCACTTCACGGCCGGCGGCGGTGTCGGTCCCGCCGGGCAGGATGGCGTTGGCGCGGATCCCTTGGACGCCGAATTCCGCGGCGATCACCTGGGTGAGTCCGACCATGCCGGCCTTGCTGGCCGCATAGGCCGCCATGCCGGGAAAGCCGATCGTGTGGCCGACGAAGCTGGAGGTGAAGATGATCGAACCGCCGCCGCGCAGGACCATGGCCGGAATCTGGTGCTTGGCGCAGAGGAAGGCGCTGGTGAGGTTGGTCTCCAGGGTGGCGCGCCAGCCGTCGGCCGAAATCTCCGGCGCGGGAGCCATCTCCCCCATGGCCCCGGCGTTGTTGAAGGCGATGTCCAGACCGCCGAACCGGGCGGTGGCGGTCTCCACGAGGGCTTGGCCCAGGGCCTCGTCGCGGAGGTCGCCGGGCACGGCGACCGCGTCGCCGCCGTGACGGGCGATCTCCTCCACCAGGGCCGACAATTCCGCTTCACGGCGCGCCGTGACCACGACCTTGGCGCCTTCTCGGGCGAAAAGCTTGGCCACGGCTTCCCCAATTCCCGAGCTGGCGCCCGTGACGATGGCGACCTTGTTCCTGAGCACGGCCATGAGACCACCCTTCCGATATGAGCGGGCCGGAGCGGCCCGCCGAGGTGGTGTTCATAGGTGGGCGTAGAGACCGGGTCTGGCGGCGACCGGACCCGGCATCGGACCTTAGCTGGCGGCCTCGATGGCGGCGTCCAGGGCGTCGCGGAAGATCACGAAGAACAGCTCCGGATCGCCGGGATCCAGGTTCTCCACCATGCCCGAGACCCGGTAGCCGCGGGCCACCAGCAGGGTGCGCATCACCTCGTTGGACTCGTTGCAGGAGACGAACATGCGGTCGCCCTCGAAGTTGGCCTCGATATTGGCCATCAGGGCGCCGGCCACCCCCCGGCGCAGGAAGCGTTCGCCGGTGTAGATGCGCTCCAGGAAGGGGTGGCCGAAGAACTCGGCCATGATGGCGTAGCCGGCGACCTCGTCGTCGAGCACCAGCACGCGGACGTCCATGCCCCGGTCGCCGGCCACGGCGCGGCTGACATAATCGTGGCGGCGCTCCTCGCGGCGGGCCACCGGGTCCAGGGCCAGGATGGCGGCCAGGTCGGCGGGCGTCGCGGGGCGGATCTCGACGCTCACGCGGGAGTCCGCTCGTCATAACGGCGCAGCACCTCGGCCGCGGCCCGGTCGGTCTCGGCCAGGGGCGGGTATTTCCATTTGTGGAAGGCGCCGCCGAAGGGCCGGGCGGCGCCCAGCCGTTCCAGATCCTCGTGGAACAGGCGGAACTTCAGGCTCTCCCCCTCCATCTTGACGATGAAGACTGGCTTGCCCGTGGAGGCCGCGTCGGTGGCCATGTTGGTGGAATCCTCGGTCACCAGGATGTAGTCGGCCGCCGCCAGGAAGGCGAAATAGGGGTTCTCGCCCTCGCCATCCCAGATCACGCCCGGCATGTGCTTCAGCCGCGCGGTCAGCAGGGCGCGGGCGGCGTCCGGGGTGCGGCGGGAGAAGGTGACCATCACCGAGCCGCCCTCCTGGGCGATCGGCAGCTCGATCTCGTGGGCGATGGCCGCGGCGCGCTCCACCGACAGGTTGTGGGCCTTGGACTTGCCGCCGATCACCACGGCCACCCGGGGCCGGGGCAGGGGATCGATCAGCTTCTTGAAGCGGGCGAGTTCGGCCTTCAGGCGCTTGGCGTTGATCCCGTTGGGGGAGCCGGTGATGGGAAAGACGTTCTCCCCCTGCAGCCGGTCATGCTTGGGCGGGATCACCAGGTCGAACAGGCCGGTGGGCATCCGCGGGTCCTGGGTCTGAACCACGAGGGTGGTGTTCTTCGACCAGGCCTTGAGGCGAATGGAGAGCGGCAGGGTGGCGCGGCCGGCGGCCAGCCAGATGTCGGGCCACGGCGGGGCGATCCCGCTCTCGGGCTTGAGGGCCCGCAGCGGGAAGGGGTTCAGCCACCAGGGCAGACGGCCGATGCGGCCCTTCCAGGCGACGCGCTTGACCACCACCTGCGCCTTGCGCTTGGCCGCGATGGCGTTGGCCAGGCCCACGACCTGGCTTTCCATCCCGGCGCGCCCGTCGGAGACGGCCCAGATGACGAGCGGCGGCGTGTCGGGGGATTTCGCCAAGCGCAGGTTCCGTGTTCAGGCGCGAGTCGGGAAGCTGACTCTCGCCAGCTTCACCATAACGACCTTTTTGTCTCAGCTAAGACCTAGCTAGACCCACTCGACCTTGAGGATCTCGTAGGCCTTGGTGCCGCCGGGGGTGTTGACCTCGACGACATCGCCCATCTCCTTGCCGATCATCGCGCGCGCGATCGGAGAGGCGATGGAGATCTTGCCCGACTTCACGTCGGCCTCATGCTCGCCAACGATCTGGTAGCGAGCCTCGTCCTCGGTGTCCTCGTCGACGACGGAGACCGTGGCGCCGAACTTTACCTGAGTGCCGGAAAGTTTGGACACGTCGATGACCTGTGCGCGGGCCATCCGATCTTCAATGTCGGCGATTTGGCCTTCAATCCAGCCTTGGCGCTCCTTCGCAGCGTGGTATTCGGCGTTTTCCGAGAGGTCACCATGCTGGCGAGCTTCCGAGATGGCCGCGATCACTGCTGGTCGCTCCAGGGTTTTCAAACGCTTCAGGTCTTCGTCGAGGGCTTGATAGCCCTCGGCGGTCATCGGGACTTTTTCCATGGCAGATAGGTGACTCGGGTTCGCCCTTGGGTTTGTGTTCCGGCCGCGGGCGCAGGCGACCGGGGGGATAGAGGATAGAAGCCAGGGTGTGAAAACTCAAGGGGTGCAATGCAGCATAATCCCCGCGGCCGGATTTGCGTCGCAGAACCGGGGCGCAAACGGCCGGGCGCGGTGGCGCCCGTCGGGCGGGGCGCCTAGATTGGCGCTGCAACGAAAGACGACACGTCATGGCCGCCAAGCGAGGGATCACCCTCTACCACTCGCCCGCCAGCCGGGCCTTCACGGCCTACTGGTTGCTGGAGGAGCTGGGCGTCGCCTTCCAGGTCCAGACCGTCGACATCGCCAAGGGCGACCAGAAGAAGCCCGAGTACCTGAAGCTCAATCCGTCGGGAAAGGTGCCCACCATCACCGACGGCAAGGTGGTGGTGAGCGAGAACCCGGCCATCTGCCTCTATCTGGCCGACCGCTACGGCTACGGGACCCTGGCGCCCAAGATCGACGAGGTCGAACGCGGCGCCTATCTGAAGTGGATGGTCTATTCGACGGCGGTGCTGGAGCCGCTGCTGGTGCTGCACGGCAAGCACATCGACCTGCCCGGCCGCGAGACCGGCTTTGGCGACTATGAGGACGTCGTCCACGTCCTGACCGAGAGCCTGAAGGGCCGAAACTACCTGCTGGGGGACCGGTTCTCGGCCGCCGACGTCATGCTGGGCTCGGTGATCTCCACCTCGCTCTATCGCAAGGAGCTGCCGGAGCATCCGGTGCTGCTGGACTACAACGCCCGCCTGACCCACCGGGAGGCCTATCACCGGGCCGCCGACGCCACCTGGCCGGCCCACCTGTTCCCGCCGATGCGCTGAGCGCCGTCAGGCGCTCTCCGAGACGATGGCGCCCCTCAGCTCCTCGGCCTCGGGCGCCTCGTAGACGCCTTCGATGAAGTCGAACATGTCGGGGCTGACCTCGATGGCGAAGGTCTCGCCGCGCACCTCGTTGCGCTCCAGCACCCGCGCGCGGCGGACCTCCGGGGCGGCGGTGACGAAGTGGAACTGGATCGGCAGTTCGCAGGCCTCCGCGATCTCGGCGACCCGCGCCCGGTCCGACCTGCGCATCAGGCCAAGGTCCAGGACCACCGAGGTCCCGGCGGCCATGGCGGCCGCGGCCACCGACCAGATCTGCGCCTCGCAACGCTCGACCCGGCTCATCATCCACTCGAACTCCAACGGCTCGGGCATGTCGGCGGCAAACAGCCGGGCCATCCACTCGTCGATGGCGAAGCAGATCGCCGGCTCGCGGCGGGCGAGCTGCTGGGCGTAGGTGGACTTGCCGGCGCCCGAGGGGCCGAAGATCACGTGCAGGGTGGCGGTCATGGGCCGCCGGTTACTTCACGGAGAGGCCGCCGTCGATGACCAATTCGGCGCCGGTGACATAGCGGCTCTCATCGGAGGCCAGCCAGAGGACGCCGTTGGCGATGTCCAGGGGATAGCCCTTCACCCCCAGCGGCACCGCGTCCTGGCTCATGGCGTCCAGCACGATGGGGCGGGGCGGACGGGCGTTGTCGCCGGGCTCGCCGGTGCCGACGATGGAGTCCCAGATCGGGGTCTCGATGATGCCGGGATGGACGGAATTGACCCGGATGCCGTCCTTGGCGCCGGCGCATTCCATGGCCACGGCCTTGGTGAACAGGCGCACGCCGCCCTTGGTGGCGCAGTAGCCGGCCAGGATCGCCGAGCCCTTGAGGCCGGCCACCGAGGACATGTTGATGATCGAGCCCCCCTGGCCGCTGAGGCGCATCACCGGGATCGAGTGCTTCACGCCCAGGAAGACGCCATCGAGATTGATCGCCACCTGGCGCTGGAAGTCGCTGAGGGCCATGTCCAGCACCGAGCCGGAGATGCCGATGCCGGCGTTGTTGACCAGGATGTCGAGCCGGCCGTGGTCGGCCTTGATGGCCGCGGCCACCTTCATCCAGGCCTCCTCGGAGGTGACGTCGTGGTGATGATACTGAGCCTTGCCGCCCTTGGCGGTGATGGCCGCAGCCAGTTCCGCGCCCTTGTCGTCCTGCAGGTCGGTGATGACGACCGTCGCGCCTTCCTCGGCCAGCCGCTCGGCGCAACCGCGCCCGATGCCGCTCGCCCCGCCGGTGATCAGCGCCACCTTGCCTGAAACGCGTCCCGCCATGTCGTTTCCCCAGACCTGTTGTTCGAACTTGCCTGACGCCTAGCGCAGGGCCGGGGTCTTCGCCAGCATCACGCAGCGTCAGCCGTGCTAGATGCGCGAGCATGAGCATCACGATCCGGCCCTGCGGCCCCGGCGACGCCGCGGCGCTCGCCCTGGTGGGGCAGGCCACCTTCCTAGAGACCTATGCCGGGACCCTGCCGGTGGCCGACATCCTCGACCACTGCGCCACGGAGCATGGGGAGGCCTTTTACGCCCGGGCCCTGGCCAGGCCCGACCATCGGCTGTGGATCGCGGAGATGGCGGAGGGGCAGGCGCCGGTGGGCTACGCCGTGCTCTGCCCGCCGGACCTGCCGACGCCCTCGGAGGCCGGCGATGTCGAGCTGAAGCGGATCTACCTGCTGCACAGGTTCCACGGCTCGGGTCTGGGCGGGCGGCTGTTGGCGGCGGCGCTGGAGAGCGCCCGGGCGGCGGGATTTGGCCGCATGCTGTTGGGAGTCTATCGCGAAAATGAGCGCGCAATAGCCTTCTACGCCCGCCAGGGTTTCGTGGAGGTGGGCGTGCGCAAGTTCAAGGTCGGCGCCAGGGTCTACGACGACCCGGTGCTGGCGCGGACGCTCTGAAGGGCGTCCCGCGGCCAGACCAGGCCGCCGGTTGGCTCTAGCGCATCCAGGCGGGCGTCGAGTCGCCGGTGGTCATGACGCCGTAGATCAGCCCGATGGCCAGCACGACGACCGCGGCGACCATCAACACGCCGATCAGCCCCTCGAAACGTTCATAGAGGTGCCGGTTCTTGTGGTGATGGACGGCGCCTTCGCCGGTCTTGAGGTCTTCTGACATGGCGTTTCCCTCGCATTCTGTTGGAGGAACAAGTCCTCACGCCAGACTGCGACAGGCGCCCTCTAGGGCTTAGTCCGGTCAGTCATCAGGGGCCGCCGGAAGCACGCCCTTCGCGCCTGCCGAAGCAAGGCGACAACCGGAGCGTGCTCCCCAAACCGCGTTCGGTCAATTGTCGCGGCCTCTGGTCAAGCTGTTGTGTAGCGGGCGCGGACTATGAGATGTCGAGGCATGGACATCGACAAGGGCGAGAACGCGCGCAGGGCTCCGGCTTCAGGCCCGGCGGAGGCGACCACCACGGCGACCCGGCGGCGGTTCAATCCCTTCACCGCCCTTGGTCCCGGACTGATCACCGGGGCGGCCGACGAGGACCCCGGCGGAATCGCCACCCACAGCCAGGCCGGCGCCCAGTTCGGCCTGGGCATGCTGTGGACGGCCTTCCTCACCTATCCCTTCATGGCCGCCTTCCAGTCGGTCTGCGGCCGGATCGGGCGGGTGACGGGCCGGGGCCTGGCGGCCAATATCGGCGGCGCCTTTCCCCGCTGGGTGGTGCTCAGTGTGGTGGCCCTGCTGCTGCTGGCCAATGTGCTCAACATCGCCGCCGACGTGGCGGCCATGGGAGAGGCCGCCCAGCTGGTGTTCGGCGGCGGCCGGCACGTCTACACCCTGGGCCTGGCGGCCTTCTCCCTGCTGCTGCAGGTCTTCGTCCCCTACCACCGCTATGTGGGCTTCCTGAAGTGGATGACGCTCGCCCTGTTCTCCTATGTGGCGGTGGCCTTCGCGACCCATATCCCCTGGACGGAGGTCGTGGCCCAGACCATCGCCCCGCAGATCCAGCTCGACCTGGCGACGGCCACGGTGGTGGTGGCGGTGTTCGGCACCACCATCAGCCCCTACCTGTTCTTCTGGCAGACCGCCGAGGAGGTGGAGGACGTCACCCTTCATCCCAACGAACACCCCCTCACTGAGCATCCCGAGGAGGCCGAGTACGAGCTCAAGCGGATCGGCTGGGACACCTATCTGGGCATGGCCTATGGCAACGGCATCGGCTTCTTCGTGATGCTGGCCACGGCCGCCACCCTGCACGCGGCCGGGATCACCCAGATCCAGACGGCGGCCCAGGCGGCCATGGCCCTGCGGCCTATGGCCGGGGACCTGGCCTTCATCCTGTTCGCCCTGGGCATCGTCGCCACCGGCCTGCTGGCGGTGCCGGTGCTGGCCGCCTCGGCGGCCTACGCCCTGTCGGAGGCCATGGGCTGGAAGGCCAGCCTGGAGAGCCGGTTCAGCGAAGCCCACGGCTTCTACGGGGTGATCGGGGTGGCGATCCTGGCCGGGGTGATCCTCGACTATTCGCCCCTGGACCCGATCCGCGCCCTGTTCTGGAGCGCGGTGATCAATGGCGTGATCGCCGTGCCGCTGATGGCGGTGATCATGCTGGTGGCCACCCGCAAGTCGATCATGGGCGCCTTCACCGCCACCCCGGTCCAGCGCGTGGTGGGCTGGGCGGCGGTGGCGATCATGGCCGCGGCGGCCGGGGTGATGTTCGCCCAGATGGCGGGCGCGCTCTAACCGGTCAGGCGTAGCTCTGCAGGGGGCGCACCTCGAGGGGAGCCTTGGCGGTCTCGGCGATGGCCTGGGCGGCGGCCAGCGCGCCGGCGGCGGTGGTGAAGTAGGGGGTCTTCATCATCAGGGCCGTGCGGCGGATCTCGAAGCTGTCGGCCACCGACTGCTTGCCCTCGGTGGTGTTGAACACCAGCTGGACCTCGCCGTTCTTCATGGCGTCGACGATGTGGGGACGGCCCTCCAGCACCTTCTTCACATGCTCGACGGTCAGGCCCTGCTCGCCGAGATAGGCCGCGGTGCCGCCGGTGGCCAGCACGCGGAAGCCCTGGCCCAGCAGCAGGCGGATCGGTTCCACGATCCACGGCTTGTCGGCCTCGCGCACCGAGACGAACACACAGCCGGTCTTGGGCAGGGTGACCCCGCCGCCCAGCTGGGCCTTGGCGAAGGCGCGCGCGAAGGCCGGCGCCAGGTCCTCGCCTTCGCGACGCCAGTCCAGGCCCATGACCTCGCCGGTGGAGCGCATCTCCGGCCCCAGGATGGTGTCGACGCCGGCGAAGCGGGCGAAGGGGAAGACGGCTTCCTTGACGGCGATGTGGTCGTAGGGGGGCTCGCTGGTGTCGAACTCCGACAGGGGCCGGCCGGCCATCACCTTGGCGGCGATGGCGGCCAGCGGCTTGCCGATGGTCTTGGCCACGAAGGGCACGGTGCGGCTGGCGCGAGGGTTGACCTCCAGGACGAAGATCCGCGGGGTCTCCGAGTGCGGCTCCTCGATGGCGAACTGCACGTTCATCAGGCCCTTCACGTTCAGGGCCAGGGCCATGCGCACGGTCTGGGCCTTCAGCTCGGCGATGGTCTCGGGCTTCAGCGAGAAGGGGGGCAGGGAGCAGGCGCTGTCGCCCGAGTGCACCCCGGCCTCCTCGATGTGCTCCATGACGCCGGCCACGAAGACGTCCTTGCCGTCGCAGATGGCGTCGACGTCAACCTCGGTGGCGCGGCTGAGGTACTGGTCGATCAGGACCGGGCTGTCGCCGGACACCTGCACGGCGGTGTTGACGTAGCGCTCGAGCTGCTCGTCGTCGCGGATGATCTCCATGGCCCGGCCGCCGAGCACGTAGGAGGGACGGATCACGATGGGGTAGCCCACCGAGTGGGCGCCGGCGAAGGCCTCGTCGCGGCTGCGGGCGATGGCGTTGATCGGCTGGGCGATCTCCAGCTTGTGCAGCAGCTGCTGGAAGCGCTCGCGGTCCTCGGCCAGGTCGATGGCGTCGGGGCTGGTGCCGAGGATCGGGATGCCGGCGTCTTCCAGGGCCTGGGCCAGCTTCAGCGGGGTCTGTCCGCCGAACTGCACGATGACCCCCAGCAGGGTCCCGTTGCGCTGCTCGACGGCGATCAGCTCCAGCACGTCCTCGGCGGTCAGCGGCTCGAAGTACAGCCGGTCGGAGGTGTCGTAGTCGGTCGACACCGTCTCCGGGTTGCAGTTGACCATGATCGACTCGATGCCGAGGTCGGCGAGCGCGAAGGCCGCGTGGCAGCAGCAGTAGTCGAACTCGATCCCCTGGCCGATCCGGTTGGGACCGCCGCCGAGGATGATGGCCTTCTTGCGGTCGGTGGGGTCGCTCTCGCACTCGGGCTCCTGGCCAAGGGCGCCGGTCTCGTAGGTCGAATACATGTAGGGCGTGGCGGCGCGGAACTCGCCGGCGCAGCTGTCGATGCGCTTGAAGACCGGCCGGACGGCCAGCTCCTGGCGCAGGGCGCGGACCTTGGCCTCGGGGGTATTGGTGAGCTTGGCCAGTCGGGCGTCGGAGAAGCCCTGCGCCTTCAGGGCGCGGAAGCCCTGGGCGGTGACGGGCAGGCCGGCGGCCCGGATGTGGCCCTCGGTGCGCACCAGGGTCTCCAGCTGGCGCAGGAACCAGGGCTCGTAGGAACAGGCGCCGTGGATCTCCTCCACCGACAGGCCGTGGCGGAAGGCCTGGGCGATGACCCGCAGGCGGTCGGGAGTGGGCATCGCCAGCGCGCGCAGGACGGCGGCGCGGCCGGTGTCGGGATCCTCGGCGCCCTCGACGTCGATCTCGTCCAGGCCGGTCAGGCCGGTCTCCAGGCCGCGCAGGGCCTTCTGCAGGCTTTCGGCGAAGGTGCGGCCAATGGCCATAACCTCGCCCACCGACTTCATGGCGGTGGTCAGGTGGGGCTCGGAGCCCGGATATTTCTCGAAGGCGAAGCGGGGGATCTTGGTGACGACATAGTCGATGCTGGGCTCGAAGGAGGCCGGGGTCGCGCCGCCGGTGATCTCGTTCATCAGCTCGTCGAGGGTGTAGCCCACGGCCAGGCGGGCGGCGACCTTGGCGATGGGGAAGCCGGTGGCCTTCGACGCCAGGGCCGAGGAGCGCGACACCCGCGGGTTCATCTCGATCACCACCATCCGTCCGTCGGCGGGATTGACCGCGAACTGGACGTTGGAGCCGCCGGTCTCGACGCCGATCTCCCGCAGCACGGCGATCGAGGCCGCGCGCATGATCTGGTATTCCTTGTCGGTCAGGGTCAGGGCCGGGGCGACGGTGATGCTGTCGCCGGTATGGACCCCCATCGGGTCGATGTTCTCGATGGAGCAGACGATGATGCAGTTGTCGGCCTTATCGCGAACCACCTCCATCTCGTACTCCTTCCAGCCGAGCACGCTCTCCTCGATCAGCACCTCGGTGGTGGGGGAGAGGTCCAGGCCGCGGGCGACGATCTCGTGGAACTCCTCGAGATTGTAGGCGATGCCGCCGCCGGTGCCGGCCAGGGTGAAGGACGGGCGGACGATGGCCGGCAGGCCCACGAACTCCAGGCCCTCCAGGGCCTCGTCCATGGAATGCGCGGCCTTGGACTTGGGGCTCTCGAGGCCCAGCTTGTCCATGGCGTCGCGGAATTTCTGGCGATCCTCGGCCTTGTCGATGACGTCGGCCTTGGCCCCGATCATCTCCACCCCGTACCTGGCCAGCACGCCGGAGGCTTCGAGGGCCAGGGCGGTGTTCAGCGCGGTCTGGCCGCCCATGGTGGGCAGCAGGGCGTCGGGGCGCTCCTTGGCGATGATCTTCTCGACCATCTCCGGGGTGATCGGCTCGATATAGGTGGCGTCGGCCACATCGGGGTCGGTCATGATCGTGGCCGGGTTCGAATTGACCAGCACGATGCGGTAGCCCTCGGCGCGCAGGGCCTTGCAGGCCTGGACGCCGGAGTAGTCGAATTCGCAGGCCTGACCGATGATGATGGGACCGGCGCCGATGATCAGGATCGAGGAGATGTCTGTCCGTTTGGGCATCGTTGCGTCCGCGCGTAAGGGCGGCTGCGCGTTGCCGCGCGCCGTTCCCGTTCAATCTGTAGGTTAAGGCGCCCGTTTAGAGAGGGAGTCGGGCCTGCGCAAGCGGGCAGGGGCTCCCACGAGAGGATGCGGCGGCGCCGGCCAAAGAAAATGGGCCGACGCGGGAAGCGCCGACCCATTCCTGTAGGCTTCGTCAGGGCGCGAGGCCCGCAGCGAAGCTAGACCTGCAGGTTGCCCGCAGACATCTTGCCGCTGCGCTTGTCGCGCTCGAGCTCGTAGGTGACCTTCTGGCCTTCGTTCAGCGAACGAAGCCCGGCGCGTTCAACGGCGGAGATGTGCACGAACACGTCCGCGCCGCCCTCATCGGGTTGAATGAAGCCATAACCCTTGGTGCCGTTGAACCATTTCACGGTGCCGGTAGACATAGAGATATTCGTCCTTGGATAGATATTCCCCGCGCCCGAAGCTCTCGGACGGAGGATCAAATTTCGGGGGGATCGGAAGCAGGTCCGGTGCGTCCATGGACACGTCGAAAGTCAGCCGAACCTACGAGTTTGACCCTTCCATCTTGTCGCAAAAGCCGCCTGAAAGCAAGACGGGCGGGCGTTGCTGACAAGCCCCTGATAGACAGAGCAACGCGCGCCCGCGCCGCCCCATTCGGAGCCAACTGCACATGACGAAGCTGTTCCCGCTGGCCGCCGCCCTGGCCCTGTTGGCCGCGCCGGCCGCCGCTCAGGCCCCGCCCGGCGCGATCGCCAAGCCCGTGGCGGTGATCGACACCACCATGTCGGGCCAGCCGATCCTGCTGCCCCAGGGGCCGATGCAGGTCACGGTCACCGAGACCACCCTTCCGGCCGGCGGCGCCATCGCCGCCCACAAGCATCCCTTCCCGCGCTACGCCCACATCCAGGAGGGCGCCCTGGAGGTCACCAACCTCGACACCGGCACGGTCCAGGTGTTGAGGGCCGGGATGTTCGCGGTGGAGTCCCGCGACCAGTGGCACCGGGCGGTCGCCCTGGACGGCAAGCCAGCCAGGCTGCTGGTCATCGACCAGGCGCCGCCGGGCCAGGCCAACATCGTCCGCAAGCCGCCCTAGGGCCGCTGGCCTGTAACGAATGTGACATGAAAGCCGCAGTGCGGACTCTCTTTGCAGGCGAGCGGAACCCGCCCTGGGGTTGATCTGGTTTCACCCTTGGGTTGGGGAAGCGATCGCGCGGCGGTCGCCACGGGTCCGTGGTTTCCCCTGACAAATCAAGGGGAGTCACCTCGTGCTGTTGAAATCACATCTGCTGTCCACCTCGCTGCTGTCGGGCGCGGCCGCGCTGCTCCTGGGGGTTACGCCGGCCCTGGCCCAGGAGGACGTCTCGGTGTCGGAGGTCGTGGTCACCGGGTCGCGGATTCCGCGTCCCAACCTGGACCAGCCGACCCCGGTGACCACGGTCGGTTCGATCGCCATCGAGAACGCCGGCACCTCCAGCCTGGGGGATGTCCTGGCCCAGCTTCCGGCGCTCGCCTCCTCGGGCACCGTGCGGGCCAATTCCGATTCCGGAGCCAATCTCGGGGGGCTGAGCTTCCCCGACCTGCGGGGGCTGGGCACCTCGCGGACCCTGACCCTGGTGAACGGCCGCCGCCATGTGGCCGGCGACGCGGGCGACACCGCCGTCGACCTCAACAGCATCCCGACGGCCCTGGTGGACCGGGTCGAGGTGGTGACCGGCGGCGCCTCGGCCATCTACGGCTCGGACGCGGTCTCGGGGGTGATCAACATCATCCTGAAGGATCACTTCGAAGGCTATGAGGTCCGCGCCGAGTACGGTTCGCCGATCAATGGCAACTACGGTCAGAACTACTCGCTGTCGGCCACCGGCGGCTGGAACTTCGCCGACGACCGCGGCAACGTCACCCTGACCCTGTTCGGCGACAAGCAGGAGCGGGTGCGCGGCCCGAACATCGACGGCCTGGCCGACTGGGCGACCATCGAGAACCCGGCCGACACCGGACCCAAGGACGGCATACCCGACCGCCTCTACCGGCCCTATGTGTTGACCGAGTACTTCAGCCGCTATGGCAACATCGTCGGCGGCGGCAGCCTGACCCCGGTGACCGGCTTCGACGCGGCCGGAAACCCGGCGGCGATTCCGCCGCGGACCGGAGACAACAACCTGTTCTTCGGCTCCTTCGCCGGTCCCTGCGCGGTCTGCGAATCCAGCGACGAGGGGGCGGTGGTGATCCCGCGCCTGGCGCGGTTCGGGGCGGCCTCGACCTTCCGCTACGACTTCAGCGACAAGCTGCGGTTCATCGGCGACGTGAAGTATGTCGAGACCCACGTCCTGGACACCTTCAGCCCGTCCTTCACCACCTTCGAATACGGGCTGGACCCCGACAACGCCTTCATCACCCCCGCCATCCAGGCCCAGCTCGATCGGTTCCCCACCGAGCCGTTCTTCTATGTGAACCGGGTGAACTACGACATCGGCGGCCGCAACGATCAAACCACCCGCAAGACCTTCCGCGTGGTGGGCCAGCTCGAAGGGGAGGTGGACGCGGGCTTCGCCGACCTGAAGTGGGAGACCTCCTACAACTTCGGCCGCACCAAGAACGCCTTCCACGGAACAAACGGCCTGATCCCGGGAAACTTCAACTCCGCCATCGACGCGGTGAGAGACCCCGCCAACGGCCAGATCCGCTGCCGCCGCGACGTGCCCTCGGCCTGGTATCCGGGCTACGCGCCCGTGCCGGCCGACCAGCTGTATGGCGGGCCCTGCGTGCCCTTCAACCTGTTCGGCGCGCAGAACTCCCAGGCGGCCATCGACTATGTGAGCTTCGAGGCCGACCGCAGTCACACCATCACCCAGCAGGTGGCCGACGCCACCTTCACCTTCGACACCAGCCGGTTCCTCAACCTGCCCGGCGGCCCGCTGGCCTTCGCCGGCGGCCTGGAGTGGCGCAAGGAGCAGAGCCGCAACATCAACGACCCGCTGGTGCAGAGCGGCATCACCGAGACGGCGCCGCAGCCCGACGCCGTCGGCGGCTTCGAGGTCAAGGAAGCCTTCCTGGAGTTCAACGCCCCCATCCTGCGCGACCGCCGGTTCTTCCACGAGCTGACCCTGACCGGGGCGGTGCGGCAGGCCGAGTACAGCCACGCCGGGGACGCCACCGCCTACAAGATCGGCGGGACCTGGGCGCCGATCCGCGACCTCAGCTTCCGCGGCACCTATTCCAAGGCGGTGCGCGCGCCGAACATCACCGAGGCCTTCCTGCCGGCGACGGCGGGCTTCAGCGGCGTCTTCGATCCCTGCGAGGCGTCGTCCCTGGCGGTGGATCCCAACCGCCCGGCCAACTGCGCGGCGCTCGGGGTGACCTTCCAGGACGCCACGGACAACCAGTTTCCGGGGGTCACGAGCGGCAACGTCAACCTGAAGCCCGAGACCGCCGAGACCTGGACGGCGGGCTTCATCCTGCAGCCCCGCTTCGCCCCGGGCCTGGCCCTGACGGTCGACTATTATGACATCCAGATCGAGGACGCGATCAGCTTCCTCGACCCCCAGGACGCCGCCGACAAGTGCGTCGACGGTCCCACCCTGGCGGCCCAGTACTGCGCCCTGATCATCCGCGATCCGGTGAGCAAGCAGATCGTCTCCTACCGGTCGAGCTTCCTGAACCAGGCGGCCCTGACGACGGCGGGGTATGACATCCAGCTCACCTACAGCCGGGCGATCGGCGACTGGAGCCAGGACTGGTGGGGGCCGATGAAGCGGCTGGACGGGCGGATCAACAGCTCGATCACCGCCAACTACACCGAGAAGCTGCGCACCTACGCCTTCGCCGACAGCCCCGACGAGGTGGACCGCCAGGAGGGGGAGCTGGGCAACCCGCGCTGGTCGTTCATCTCCTCGGTGGCCTACAGCCAGGGCCCGTGGACCCTGACCTGGGAGAGCCAGTACATCGACAAGGTCCGGCGCAACAAGGACACCTCCCTGGAGCGCAACGACCGGCCCTATGTCGACGCCGTCTGGTACCAGGACTTCATCGCCCGCTACAAATTCGACTATGGCGCGGGGACCGAGGTCTATGTCGGGATCAACAACGCCTTCGACAAGCACATCCCCGTGGGCCTCACCGGCAACACCTCCACCACGGCGGCCTATGACATCTATGGGCGCTACGTTTTCGCCGGGGTGAAGGCCCGCTTCTAGCCAAGACCTCGCCTCGGCCGACCCAGGCCGGGGCGAGACCTTAGGCCGCCGTTAACCATGATTTCATGCGCCGGGCGCAGCTTCGGCCTGACTGAGTCAGGCTGGGGAGATCGCTATGTCTGCATTCGCGCGCAAGCTGGGGCCGCCGGCCGAGACCGCCACGCCGCAGGCCGAGGCCGGGGCGGGGACGTCGGCCTCCCTCGTGGCCCTGACCCGCTACGGGCTGGAACGCCAGGCCCGGGGCGATTTCCAGGCCGCCGTCGAAGCCTTCCGGGCCGTGGCCGACGCCGCGCCACGCCAGCCGATGGTCTGGAACAACCTGGCCCTGGCGCTTGGGGGGCTGGGCGATCATGAGCAGGCCGTCGAGTTCCTGCGGCGCTCCCTGCACCTGGATCCGACCCAGACGGCCATCTGGGTCAGCCTGGCCGCCGCGGCCCTGCAGTCCCAACGCTTCGAGGAGGCCGAGGCGGCCTGCGACGCGGCCATACTGCGGGAGGCCGACAACGGCGGCGCCTGGCAGATCCGCGCCATGGTCCGCGCCGGCCGCGACGATTTCGCCGGCGCCGCCGAGGCCTTCGCCCGCACGCTGGCCATCATCGGCGAGGACGGCCCGCTGCGCGCCAACCTGGGGGTGTCGCTGTTCAAGTGCGGCCGCTTCCACGAGGCCGAGCGCGACCTCGAGGCCGCCGCCGCCCTCTGCCCGGACGACGCCGACATCGCCCAGATGGCGCGGCTGTCGAAATTCGTGGTGGCCGCCCTGGAGGACGACATGTCCCGGGCCGCCGTCCTCTGCGGCAAGCTCGCCGGACCCGCCGACGTCCTGTTCAAGGCCGCCCTGCTGTGCCTCGACTGGGCCGGCGAGCCGCAGGCCGCGGGCCGGGTCGCCAAGGCCTGGGTGGCCCAGCGTCCCGACAACCTAGAGGCCCGCCACCTGGCCGACGCCGCCCTGGGCCGCAAGGTGGCCCGGCAGCCCGCCGCCCTGGTGGCGCAGCATTTCGACGGCCTGGCCGAGGACTTCGAGGAAAAGCTGGTGGGCCGCCTGGGCTATCAGGGCCCCGACCGCCTGCAGGCCCTGATCGCCTCGAGGATTCCGGCCGACGGCGCCCTGGAGGTGCTGGACGCCGGCTGCGGCACCGGCCTGTGCGGCCCGGTCCTGCGGCCCTACGCCCGCACCCTGGCGGGAGTGGATCTGTCGCCCGGCATGCTGGCCAAGGCGCAGGCGAGGGGGCTCTATGACGCCCTGGAGGTGGCTGATCTCACCGATCTGCTGCGCCAGACGCCCGGCCATTGGGACCTGATCGCCGCGGCCGACGCCTTGCCCTATCTCGGAGCCCTGGACGAGGTCTTCGAGGCCGCCGCCGGCGCCCTGAAGCCCGGCGGCTGGTTCGTCTTCTCCACGGAGGGCGGCGACGGCGGCAGCTTCTCCCTGCGCCTCAACGGCCGCTACACCCACGCCCGGGGCTATATATCGGGCCTGGCGGCGGGTCTGTTCGAGATCGTCGACCAGTCCAGCGGCGTGCTGCGCCAGGAAGCCGGGGCGCCGGTGCGGGGGGACTATTTCCTGTTACGCCGTTCTCCCTTGCCAGCGGACCACGGCATGGGGCAGCTTCGGGGCTGACCTCCCACAGCAAAGACCGTCCCTTGCCCGCGACCTCCGCGATCGATCCGCTCACCGAGTTGATGCCGAGGATCGCCGCGGGCGACCGCGCGGCCCTGCGACAACTTTACCAGGCCACGTCCTCGAAGCTTTTCGGCGTCTGCCTTCGTATCCTCTCCAACAGGGATGAGAGCGAAGACGTGCTGCAAGAGGTCTACATCACGATTTGGCGCCGCGCCGACCGCTTCGAGGCGGGCCGGGCCAGCGTCATGACGTGGATCTCCACCATCGCGCGCAACCGCGCCATCGACCGGCTGCGCGCCCGTGGGCCCCTGGCCTACGCCGAGCAGGTGGAGGAGCTGGAGATCGAAGACGGCGCGCCCCGCGCCGAGGCCCTGCTGGAGGCCGCCCAGTCCAGCGAGGCCCTGGGCAGGTGCCTGTCCGAACTCGACGAGCGCACCGAGAAGGTGATCCGCACCGCCTTTTTCGACGGCGTCACCTATGAGGCCCTGGCCGCGCGGATGGAGACGCCGCTGGGCACGGTGAAGAGCTGGATCCGCCGGGGCCTGGCCAAGCTCAAGGGGTGCCTCGAGTCATGAGCGAGCCCCTGACCCCCGACCTGCCCGAGGACGAGGCCCTGGCCGCGGAGCACGCGCTGGGCGTGCTGACCGCCGCCGAGCGCGCCGCCGCCGAGCTGCGGATGGCACGCGACCCAGTCTTCGCCGCCCATGTCGACGCCTGGCGCGAGCGCCTGGCGCCCATGCTGGCCGCCATCCCTTCCGTCTCGGCGCCCGTGGGCCTGTGGCCGCGGATCGAGCGCGCCCTGCCGGCCAACGACAACGCCGGAGCGAGCGTGAAGCTGTGGCGCGGCCTGGCCATGGGCGGGATGAGCGTCGCGGCCGCCAGCCTGGTGGCGGTGATCGTGCTCGCCGTGCGGCCGCCGCAGGTGGTGACGCCGCCGCAGCCCGACTTCGCCCAACTCCTCAACGCCCGGCTGGACACCAGCGGCGGCCAGCACCTGTTCGTCGCGGCCTATGACCCGGTGCGCAAGAAGCTGATCGTCACCTCCCTGGTGACCCCGGGGACCGACCCGGTGCACGTGCACGAGCTGTGGCTGATCCCCGCCGACGGCAAGGCGCGCTCGCTCGGCCTCATCGAGCCGGGAACATCGAAGACCCTGCCGGTGCCCTCGGGCCTCTCGGCCCTGGCCAAGGAAGGCGCGTCCATCGCCGTCTCCGTCGAGCCGCCGGGCGGCTCGAAGGCGGACGGTCCCTCAGGCCCGGTGGCGGCGATCGGCAAGCTCGCCAAGATCTAGGGCTAGCCCTTCTTGGCGTCCATCAGGTCGGCGAAGCGCTGGAAGAGGTAGAGCGAATCCGTGGGGCCGGGGGAGGCTTCGGGGTGGTGCTGCACCGAGAAGACCGGACGGCCCTGCAACTCCAGGCCGGCATTGGTGCCGTCGAAGAGGGAGACGTGGCTCTCCTTCACCGGCTCGGGCAGGCTGTCGCGATCGACGGTGAAGCCGTGGTTCATGGAGACGATCTCCACCTTGCCGGTGGTCAGGTCCTTCACCGGGTGGTTGGCCCCGTGGTGGCCCTGCTCCATCTTCACCGTCTTGGCGCCGAGGGCCAGCGCCATCATCTGGTGGCCCAGACAGATGCCGAACACCGGCGTGCCGCTCTCCACCAGCTTGCGGATCTCGGGGACGGCGTACTCGCCGGTGGCCGCCGGGTCGCCGGGGCCGTTGGACAGCAGGACCCCGTCGGGCTTGCGGGCGAGGACCTCCTCGGCGGTGGTCGAGGCCGGCACCACGGTGACGCGGGCGCCGATGGAGACCAGGGAGCGCAGGATGTTGCGCTTCACCCCGTAGTCCAGAACCACCACGTCGTACTTGGGCGTCTCGGACGGCTTGGCGTAGCCCTCGGGCCAGGCATAGAGGCCTTCCTCATAGACGAAGGGCTGCAGGCAGGAGGCCTCCTTGGCCAGGTCCAGGCCCTCGATGCCGCCCCAGGCCCGGGCCTTGGCCTTCAGGGCCTCCAGGTCGAACTTGCCGTCCGGCGCGTGGGCGATGATAGCGTTGGGCATGCCCTTCTCGCGGATCGCCCGGGTCAGGGCCCGGGTGTCGACACCGGCCAGGCCGATGACGCCGCGCCGAGCCATCCAGCCGGCCAGGTCGCTGTCGGCGCGCCAGTTGGCCGGGGCGGTGGGGACGTCGCGGAAGATCGCGCCGCGGGCCGCCGTGCTGGCGCCCCCCGACATCTGCTCCAGGTCTTCGACGTTGGTCCCGACATTGCCCATGTGCGGGAAGGTGAAGGCGACGATCTGGGCCATGTAGGAGGGGTCCGTCAGGATCTCCTGGTAGCCGGTCATGGCGGTGTTGAAACAGACTTCGCCCACCGCCTCGCCGGTCGCGCCGACCCCGAAGCCTTGAAGCACGGTTCCATCGGCGAGGACGAGGACCCCGGTGACGCCAGGCAGCAGCTCGCTCATGTTCCGGGGCTCCATCTTGTCGCAAAGGGGTGGGCGTCGAGGCCCGCCCGGCTATAGCATCTGCGCCGGGTAAACGGGCGCGTAGGTAGTGAGTCCCGGACCCGGGGTCAATGCGATCCTCCAGCACGGGGTTTCAGATGAGCGGACATATCGACCCGGATCGGCAGGCCTGGGAGCTGTTCAAGTCCCTGCCGCGCGATCAACCGATCCAGATGCTGAACCTGGTGCGGGTGAAGGCCAGGGCCGAGTATCCCGAGGGGCACCCCGACCACGGCAAGGACATCTCCGGCCTGGAGGCCTATCGCGCCTACGGGCGGACCACCGCGCCGATCTTCAAGCGGCTGGGCGGGCGGCAGGTCTGGGCCGGCAAGCCGCAGGTCATGGTGACCGGCCCGCAGGACGAGGCCTGGGACCTGGCCTTCATCGCCGAATATCCAAGCTCCGAGGCCTTCATGGCCATGGTCCGCGACCCTGACTACCGGGAGTTCGTGAAACACCGCACCGCCGCCGTCGCCGACTCCCGTCTGCTCAGGCTGGAACCGGTGGAGCCGGGGGAGGGGTTCGGCGAATAGGCTGGAATCGAGGGAACCACGTCATTTCAGCCAAGCCCCTTCGAAGGCATGATGATTGGCGGACCCCCTGGAGATCCCCATGCTCGCCCTTCGCCCCAACTGTGAGGCCTGCGACCGCGACCTGCCGGCCGACAGCGCCGAGGCCCGCATCTGCACCTTCGAGTGCACCTTCTGCGCCGACTGCGTGAATGGACCGCTCGGCGGGGTCTGCCCCAACTGCGGCGGGAATTTCGCCGTCCGGCCGATCCGGCCCGCCTCCCTGTTGGTGAAGTATCCCGCCTCCACCGAGCGGGTGTTCAAACCCAGGACCTAGTCCAGCACCCCGGAGATCGCCTCGAACAGGGCTTCGGCCCTCAGGGGCTTGCCGATGTGGCGGTCGGCGCCGGCGGCGGCCGAGGCCTCGACATCGTCGGTGGAGGTGTTGGCGCTGATGACGATGATCGGCGCCCGGGGCAGGCCCGTCCCCTCGGCCTTGCGGATGGCCCGGATGGCGTCCAGCCCGTCCATCACCGGCATGCGCAGGTCCATCAGCACCACGTCGAAGGCGCCGCTGCGCCACGCGTCCACCGCCTGCTGGCCATTCTCCACGCTCACCACCTCGGCGCCGGCGGCGCCCAGCATCAACTCCACCACCTTGCGGTTGGTGGGATTGTCGTCGGCGGCCAGGACCCGCAGGGGCGGGGCGTCGGGCGCCTCGTGGCCGTGCACCTGGGCCGGCGGGGCGGCGTCGGCGGCGCGGGCGGCGTCGCCATAGTCCAGCAGCCCGCTCACCAGGCCGTCCAGGTCCTGGGCGCAGGCCAGCATGTCGCCGAGCAGGGCCTGCTGCTGCCCGGTGAGTTCGGTGGCCGCCAGGGCCTGGCCCAGGCCCATGACCCCGTTCAGCGGCGTGCGCAGCTCGTGGCTCATGTCGGCGACGAACTCGGTCTTGGCGCGGCTTGCGGCCTCGGCCCGATGCAGGGCCTCCTCCAGGGCCTCGGCCTGGCGCTTCATCTGGGTGATGTCGACCCGCAGGCCGATGACCCCGCCGTCGGAGGTGCGCTTCTCCTCGATCATCAACCAGCGGCCGTCGGCCAGCCTTTGCTCGTGGCGCTCCCCCGACGGGTTCATCAACTTGTCCAGCCGTTCGGCCAGCCAGGCGTCTTCGCGGCCGATGGCGTCAGGATAGTCGCCCCGCGCCACCCCCATCTTCAGGGTGTCGAACAGCCGCTCGCCCGGACGGAAGAGATCGGCCGAGCGGTGGTAGATCTCGGCGTAGCGCTTGTTCCAGAGGATGTAGCGCCCCTCGGCGTCCAGGAAGACGACGCCCTCCGGCAGCAGGTCGATGGCCTCCCGCAGGCGGTCCTGGGCGATGGCGGCGTCGGCCTCCGCGGCCGCCACGGCGTGGTCGCCGAGACGTCGGCTGAGCCTGCGAAGCAAACGCCCGAACCAGCCGGAAAACCCAGCAAACACCATGCACAACATCCCCGGGGGAGGAATCAATCAAACGACGGGGTGCAGCACAGCCGCAATTGGTTGCGAAAGTGCGACCCGCGCCATCCCTGATAGCAGGATCGTCCGGGCGCCTGCCGATTGAGCAGTCCCGCGTCCACGGCGCCCCGCGGCTGACCGGCTTCCATTCCCGGCCCGGCGCGGCGTATTCAGGGGCCATGTCCGCAACCATCACCACCGTCGGCCTCGATGCCGACGACACCCTCTGGCACAACGAGACCCTGTTCCGCCTGACCCACGACCGGTTCAGCGCCCTGCTGGCGGGCGTCGCCGACCCGGCCGAGGTCGAGACCCGGCTGGCCGAGGTGGAGAAGCGCAACCTGCGGCTCTACGGCTACGGGGTGAAGGGCTTCACCCTCTCCATGATCGAGACCGCCATGGAGCTCACCGACGGCGAGGCGCCGCCGGCGGTGATCCGCGAAATCCTGGCCGCCGGCCGCGAGATGCTGACCGAGCCGGTGGAGCCCTTGCCCGGCGTCGAGCGCTGCCTGGCGGCCCTGGCCGAACGCTACCGTTTGGTGCTGATCACCAAGGGCGACCTGCTGCACCAGGAGCAGAAGCTGGCGGCCTCGGGCCTGGGCGACCTGTTCGCCGCCGTGGAGATCGTCAGCGAGAAGGACGCCGGCACCTATGAACGCGTCTTCGCCCGCCACGGCTCCGGCGCGGCGGAGGCGGTGATGTGCGGCAATTCCATGCGCTCCGACATCCTGCCGGCCATCGCGGCAGGGGCCTATGGCGCCCACGTGCCCTATCCCCTGACCTGGGCCCACGAGATGGCCGACGCGCCGGTGGACCATCCGCGCTTCGTGGAGCTGGCCTCCATCGAGGACCTGCCGGCCTGGATCGCGAAGATCTGACCTGATGTCACAGCCGCCCGGTCCGCCCCGTCCTAGGGGTGTTGATCGGGAGGGTTTCGATGACACGCCTTATCGCCGCGGTTCTGGCGGCTATCCTGGGCGCCAACGCGCTCTTCCAGTTGGGGGCGCCGCTCTGGTGGTATGACGCCGTGCCGGGCGTGCCGAGCACCGGCGCCTTCAATCCGCACTTCGTCCGCGATGTCGGCGCGGCCTATCTGGTGACGGCCCTGGGCCTGGCCTGGTTCGCATGGCGGCCGGTCCAGGGCTGGCCGGCCCTGGTGGCCGGAGCGACCTTCCTGGCGCTGCACACTGGAATCCACCTGTTCGACGCCAGTTGCTCGGCCAGCCCCGTTCCCGACCTGATCCGCGACTTCCCGGGCGTCTACCTGCCGACCCTGCTGGCGGCCTGGATCGCCCTTGTCCGCAAGCCGAAGGAGATTTGAGATGCTGAGAGCCCTGCTGAAAGGCCAGATCGACAAGATGGAGCGCGTCTGGGGCTATGACGCTTCTTACATGCGGGACGTGTTGCGTGCCTCGCCGATGAGCTTCCTGAAGTTCGGTTTCGTCAGCCAGATGGTGGACCGCAAGGCCGCCCCGGCCGCGGCGCTGGCCGCCGCCGGCATCGCCGGGACCCTGGCGGAGGACTGCGGCCCCTGCACCCAGATCTCCGTGGACATGGCCGCCGCCGGCGGGGTGAAGCCCGCGATCCTGCGCGCCATCTTGGCCGGCGACGAGGCGGCCATGGGGGAGACCGCGGCCCTGGCCTGGCGCTTCGCCCAGGCCAGCCTGGCCCGGGACATGGCGGCGGCCGATCCGCTGCGGGACGAGATCGTCCGCCGCTGGGGGGACAAGGGCCTGGTGGCCATCGGCCTCGCGCTCACCACCGCGCGGATGTATCCCACCCTGAAGTACGCCCTCGGCCACGGCCGCGCCTGCTCCCGCGTCACGGTGGCCGGCGAGGCCGCGCCGGTGGTCCACAAGCTCGCGGCCTGATCCATGACGGACATCGACGCCTTCGAAGCCCAGCGCCCCCGACTGATCCGCCTGGCCTACCGCATGCTGGGTTCGGTGGCGGAGGCCGAGGACGCGGTGCAGGACGCCTGGCTGCGCTGGACGCGGGCGGGCGAGGATGTCGCCGACCCCGCCGCCTGGCTGGTGCGCGCCACCAGCCGCCTCTGCATCGACCGCCTGCGGGCCGCCAAGACCCGGCGCGAGGCCTATCGCGGCCCCTGGCTTCCCGAACCCCTGATCGAGGATCTCTCCGTCGATCCGGTGGAGCGGGCCGAGGATGTCTCGGTGGCCTTCCTGCTGGCCCTGGAACGGCTGTCGCCCCTGGAGCGGGCGGTCTTCCTGCTGCACGACGTCTTCGACGAGGACTATGCGGAGGTCGCCGAAACCCTCGGCAAGACCGAGCCCGCCGTGCGCCAGCTGGCCACCCGGGCCCGGGCCCACGTCAAGGAGAACCGCCCCCGCTTCACCGTCAGCCAGGCCGACGCCGCCAAGCTGGCCGCGGCCTTCATGGCCGCCGCCGCCCAGGGCGACATGGCGGCCCTGTCGGCCGTGCTGGCGGAGGACGCGGTCATGGTCACCGATGGCGGCGGCAAGCGGAAGGCGGCCCTACGCCCCCTGATCGGCCGCGAGGACATCGTGCGCCTGCTGGAGGGGCTGGCCTGGCGGGGCGGGGAGACCTTCCCGCTCAGCTTCCGCTCGGTGCGGATCAACGGCTATCCGGGCCTTGTGCTGATCCGCGAGGACGGTCCCATGACCGTGGCCTTCCAGCCCGGCGAGGATGGCAAGCTCGCTGGCATCTACATGGTGCGCAATCCGGAGAAGCTTGGGCACCTCGGGTCTGACTTGCCAGTGGTCTGATGCGATCTATGGTTGCTTCGGGCGGGGGCGGGGGCGGGGGCGGGCGCGGGATGGATAAGCTGAAGACGTTCTTCGCGGGTCGGATCGGTCGTCAGACCTACATTGTCTACACATGCATCTACTTGGCGGTGTTCATCGGCCTGAAGAGTTTGTCGCCGAGCTATCCCACCGATGTCATGCTGCCTCCCATATGGATCGCCTTGATTGCGGCGCGGCGACTTCACGATATGGGCCTGTCGGCTTGGTGGGGGTTGTCACCTTTCGGGTTGGGGGTGGCGGTTGGCTTTATCAAGGCCTTCCAGAATATCCGCGCAGGTCTTCAGGCAAGCACCCCGACGTCGCACGACGCGCTTGGGAGCGCCATTGTTGGGCTGATCTCGATCGCGTTCATAGTCTGGCTTGCGATCCCCAGGGGTGACGCAGGCCCTAACCGCTTTTCCGCGGAACGCAGCCGCTACTAGCCGGGCGGTTCAGGCGCTATCATTGCGCCGTGCGCTTCGACGAACGTTTCCTGGACGAGATCAAGTCCCGCCTTCGCCCTTCCGATGTGATCGGAAAGACGGTGAAGCTGCGGAAGCAGGGGCGCGAATATGTGGGGCTGTCGCCCTTCACCAAGGAAAAGACCCCGTCCTTCTATGTGAACGACGACAAGGGCCAGTTCTTCGACTTTTCCTCCGGCAAGACCGGCGACCTGATCAGCTTCCTGCAGGAAACCGAGCGGCTGTCCTTCGTGGAGGCCGTGGAGCGCCTGGCGGCCGAGGCCGGGGTGCCGCTGCCCGCCGTCGACCCCCGCGCCGCCGAACAGGAGAAGGTGCGCCAGGGCCTGTCGGACTGGCTGGAGCTGGCGGCCCAATGGTTCGAGGCCGAGCTGCGGCGCCCGGTGGGCAAGGCGGCCCGGGACTATCTGGAGCGCCGCGGCCTGCCGGAGAGCGAGTGGGTCCGGTTCCGCCTGGGCTATTCCCCCGCCGGCCGGACGGCCCTGAAGGACTATCTGATCGCCAAGGGCGCCTTGCCCGGAGAACTGGTGGAGACCGGGCTGCTGATCGCGCCGGAGGAGGGGGGCTCGCCCTATGACCGCTTCCGCGACCGCATCATCTTCCCCATCACCGACCCACGGGGACGGGTGGTGTCCTTCGGCGGCCGGGCTCTCGATCCCCAGGCCCGCGCCAAGTACCTGAACGGGCCCGAGACCTCGCTCTTCCACAAGGGTCACCTGCTCTACGGCCTGGCCGAGAGCCGCAAAATCCTGGCCGCCGCCCCCTCCGGCGAGACCCCGCCGCTGGCCGTGGTGGAGGGCTATATGGACGCCATCGCCTGCCAGAGGGCCGGGATCGCCGCCGTGGCGCCCATGGGGACGGCGCTCACCGAGGAGCAGATGGAGCTGCTGTGGCGCCACCACGCCGAGCCGACCCTCTGTTTCGACGGCGACCGGGCCGGCATCCAGGCGGTGAGCCGCGCGATCGACCGCGCCCTGCCGATCCTCAAGCCCGGCAAGAGCTTCCAGTTCGCGGTGGTGGAGGGCGGCAAGGACCCCGACGAGGTGCTGCGCGAGCAGGGCCCCGCGGCGCTGCGCGGCCAGCTGGCCGACACCATCCCCTTCGTCGAGGCCCTGTTCGCCCGCGAGCGCGACCTGGAGAACCTGGACACGCCGGAGCGCAAGGCCGGCTTCAAGGCCCGCCTGCGCCACATCGCCGCGACCATCGCCGACAAGGACCTGCAACAGGCCTATCGCGAGGAGTTGTTGAAGCGGTTCGACGCCGCCTTCGGCCGCCCGCCGCAGCAGGCCTTCCAGCCGCAGCAGGGGCGCAGGCCCTACACCAAGGGGCGGTTCTGGAAGCCCGAGGACGAGGCCATGCGTCCGCAATCGGCCCTGGCCCAGACCCGCAACATGGTGGCCACGGGCTCACGCCTCGACCCCACCCTGGCCGCCCTGGCCCAGTACGCGCTCAACGATCCGGCGGTCCTGGACGACCACCTGGAGGAGTCCTTCACCGCCAAGGGGTTCGGCGATCCGGCCCTCTCGGAATTGGCGAAGGAAGTCATCCGACTGCGCCTGGAGGCCGAACACCTTGACTCTGCGACCCTCACACGCCATCTGGCGTCTTGCGGGTTTAACGCGCTCCTGACAGACATCGACCGGGCCGCCACGCAAGCGGGCGCGCCCTTCATGAAACCGGATGTCTCCCTCGAAGCCGCTAGATCGCAGTGGTCGCAGGCCTTCGCCCGCCTTTCCAGGCTGGCGGCGCTCGACGAGGCTATCGGATCCGCCAAGGGCAACCTTCGCGGCCGCTCCGACATGGAGGTCCTCGAGCGCCTGAAGGGTGAACGCGACGCACTGAAACGCGCCATCAGAGAATGGAACGATTAGGGCGGATGACGGGTCGTACTTGGGTGCGATCCTGTTTTGACCGCCATTCACCATCTTCGGCCCGACCCTTGCATGAGGGTCGCGGCTGAATCGGAGACCTAGATGAGCACGACCACGGCTGAAGCTGAACCGACGGAAACCACTGGCGGCGACGGGCCCCTGCTCGACCTGACCGATGCCGGCGTCAAGAAGTTCATCAAGCAGGCCAAGGCCCGCGGCTACGTCACGATGGACGAGCTGAACAAGGTGCTGCCGAGCGAGGAAGTCACCTCCGAGGCCATCGAAGACACGCTCGCCATGCTCTCGGAGATGGGCGTCAACGTCGTCGAGGCCGAGGAAGACGCTGAGGGCGGCGAGGTCGCGGTCCGCGAGGAGACCGCGGTCGTCGAGACCCCGAAGGAAGCCGCCTACGACCGCACCGATGACCCGGTCCGCATGTACCTGCGCGAGATGG
The DNA here is from genome assembly GCF_965229015.1 of Phenylobacterium sp. GTDB lineage: Bacteria > Pseudomonadota > Alphaproteobacteria > Caulobacterales > Caulobacteraceae > Phenylobacterium. Next base: position 85,886 of record NZ_CBDDIM010000001.1, read on the forward strand.
GTTCGGTGGAACTGCTGTCGCGCGAGGGCGAGATCGCCATCGCCAAGCGGATCGAAGCCGGCCGCGACACCATGATCCGGGGTCTGTGCGAGAGCGCCCTGACCTTCGAAGCCATCATGGTCTGGCGCGAAGAGCTGGGCACCGGCCGCATCCTGCTGCGCGAGGTCATCGACCTCGACCTCACCTATAACGGCATCAACGCCGCCGCCGCCGCCGAGGCCCTGGCCAACGCGCCGCCCGAGGAGGAAGAGGCCGAGGAGGCCGAAGCCGAGGTCACCGCCGACGGCGAGGCCGTGGCCAAGGGCGAAAGCGACGACGACGACGACTTCGACGACGGCGCCGGCCCCACCATCAGCGCCATGGAAGGCGAGCTTCGCGAAGGGGTCATGGCGACCCTGGACGCCATCGCCTCGGAATTCGACGCCTTCCGCGCCCTGCAGGAAAAGCTGGTGGGCAAGCGTCTGAAGGGCGAGGACCTGTCCGACGCCGACCGCAAGGCCTACGAGACCGCCAGCCTGGCCATCGTTCAGCACCTCAAGACCCTGAAGCTGAACAACAACCGCATCGAGGCGCTGGTCGAGCAGCTCTACGCCATCAACAAGCGCCTGATGGGCCTGGAAGGCCGCCTGCTGCGCCTGGCTGACAGCTACGGCATCAGCCGCAACGAGTTCCTCAAGGCCTATTTCGGCTCCGAGCTGAACCCGGCTTGGTCGGATCAGGTCAAGCCGCTGGGCGTGCGCTGGACCAAGTTCGTCGAGAATGACGCGTCACAGATCGGCGACATCCGCCACGAGATCGCCGCGCTGGCCACCGAGACCGGCGTGCCGATCGACGACTATCGCCGCATCGTCCAGACCGTTCAGAAGGGCGAGCGCGAGGCCCGTCAGGCCAAGAAGGAAATGGTCGAGGCCAACCTTCGCCTGGTGATCTCCATCGCCAAGAAGTACACGAATCGCGGCCTGCAATTCCTTGATCTCATTCAGGAAGGCAACATCGGCTTGATGAAGGCGGTCGACAAGTTCGAGTACCGCCGAGGCTACAAGTTCTCCACCTACGCCACCTGGTGGATCCGTCAGGCGATCACTCGCTCCATCGCCGACCAGGCGCGTACGATCCGCATCCCGGTGCACATGATCGAGACGATCAACAAGATCGTCCGCACCAGCCGCCAGATGCTGCACGAGATCGGCCGCGAGCCGACTCCGGAGGAACTGGCCGAGAAGCTGGCCATGCCGCTGGAAAAGGTCCGCAAGGTCCTGAAGATCGCCAAGGAGCCCATCAGTCTCGAGACGCCGATCGGCGACGAGGAAGACAGCCACCTGGGCGACTTCATCGAGGACAAGAACGCGATCCTGCCCATCGACGCGGCCATCCAGTCGAACCTGCGGGAAACCACCACCCGCGTGCTCGCCTCGCTGACGCCCCGCGAGGAGCGCGTCCTGCGCATGCGCTTCGGCATCGGCATGAACACCGACCACACCCTTGAGGAAGTCGGCCAGCAGTTCAGCGTGACCCGCGAACGCATCCGCCAGATCGAGGCCAAGGCGCTGCGCAAGCTGAAGCACCCCAGCCGCTCGCGGAAACTGCGCAGCTTCCTGGACAGCTAGATCGACAGGCCAACGGCCGACAGACGCCCATCCTGGCCGCCGCCGGGGTGGGCGTCTTGCTGTCTGGCTAGTGCGCCGCGCCGGTGACCATCTGGAACAGGGTCAGCGCCACCTCCAGCAGGATCAACCCCACCACGATGGCCTCCAGCCTTAGGGAGCGCTGTGTGTCGATGAGGTCGGTCATCACCGTGACCGTGTCGCCGATCAGGTCCAGCTTGCGCCCCAGGGTCTCGGCCCGCTCCACCAGTTCGTATTCGTCCTCCAGCCGGGCGTAGAGGCGTTCCAGGTCGGGCCGGTCCCAGAGGATGTCGGGCTTTTCCCGCACCGCCACCCGTTCGGCCACCCGGTGCTGCACCAGCAGGGCCGAGCCGATCAGCTTGACCATGGCGCGGCGGCCGCTCGGGCTGCGCCCCTGTTCGGCCAGGACCCGGGCCCAGGGCTCGATGGTGTCGAACACCTGGGCGACCTGGCGTTCGTCGTGGGCCAGGGCGGCGCTCTTGGCCACGGCGTCGGCCACCACCAGCAGCTTGTCCGGCGACAGCGCCCCGATGCGCACCACCCCATCGGGTTGCACGCCCTCGTCCAGGTCGTCCCGGGCCGCCAGGCGGATGGTCTCCTCCTCGTGGATCGCCAGGTGGCCCTGCACCCTCGGGCGGATGCCGCGCAGCACCTCGTCCTCGGCGATGGGGTCCAGGCCGATCAGCACCGCCACCCCGTAGCGGAACACCACCACCAGCCCATGGCCGACCCGGAAGGATAGCGGGGCGGTGGACAGGGCGTCGCGGCGCTCCAGGCCCGCGGTGTCGATCCGTTCGCCCAGCACCACCGCCCGCGCGGTGAGCGGCTGCAGGCCAGCGGGGGTGGGAAGCGGCGCGGTGTCCATGGTCTACACCACCACATGCGCGGCCAAGGTTGAAGCCTCCCTGGGGCGTAACATCGGCGCGCCGCGTTACAGCAACTTAATCCCCCGCCCCTCGGAGCTCCTCTAAGCTCACCCCAACAAGCGGGGAGGCGGCGATGAGTCTGGGCAAGGTGATGGTGGCGGCGTGCGCCCTGGCCCTGGCGGCGACGCACGCGTGGGCCGCCGAGCCCTCCGCGGCCGAGGTCCAGAAGAGCGCCGACAACATCAGGGCCCACGTCACCTTCCTGGCCAGCGATCTGCTGCAGGGGCGCGAGGCGGGATCGCCGGGCTACGACATCGCCGCGGCCTATGCGGCCTCCCAGATGGCCCAGCTCGGCCTCAAGCCCGGCGGGGACAAGGGGACCTATTTCCAGCACGTGCCGATGGTGGCCTACCAGGCCGCCGACCAGGGGACCTTCGTCCTGCGGGACAAGGCGGGCAAGGCCACACCCCTGGTGTTCGGCGAGGACTACATCGTCAGCCGCAATCCGGTGTCGGCCCAGACCAGGGTGTCGGCGCCTCTGGTCTTCGTCGGCTACGGCGTCGTGGCGCCCGAGCACCGGCGCAACGACTATGCCGGCCTCAACGTGAAGGGGAAGATCGTCGTGGCCCTCTCGGGCGCGCCGCCCTCCTACCAGACCGAGGAGCGCGCCTATTACGCCAGCGGGCGCACCAAGCGCGCCCTGGCCGAGGCCCGCGGCGCGGTGGGTTTCGTCCAGGTCGGCACGCCCGGCGACGAGAAGCTCTATCCCTTCGCCAACGCCGCGCGCCAGTGGAAGAGCTGGGGCATGAGCTGGCGCACGACCTCCGGCGCCGCCTTCGCCGTGGCGCCCAAGGCCCCGCTGCTGGCCGCCATCAGCGTCAAGGGCGCCGAGAAGCTGTTCGCCGGCGCCCCGGCCGACCTCAACCGCATCGTCGAGATGGCCCAGTCCAAGGCGGCCGAGCCGCCGCGCTTCACCTTGCCGCTCACCCTGGAGGCGGCCTTCGCCACCACCATCCGGCCGGTGGAAAGCTCGAACGTCGTGGGCCTGATCGAGGGCGCCGATCCCCAGCTGAAGGACGAGGTGGTGGTGCTGAGCGCCCACCTCGACCACCTGGGGGTGACCGAAGCCGTGAATGGCGACGCCATCAACAACGGCGCCCTGGACAATGCGGCGGGCAGCGCCACCACCCTCGAGGTGGCCCGCATGTTCCGCGACTCCGGCCAGCCGCCCAAGCGGACCATCCTGTTCCTGCTCGACACCGGGGAGGAGAAGGGTTTGGTGGGCGCCGAGTACTTCGCGCGCAATCCCACCGTGCCGCTGGCCAGCATCGTCGCCGACGTCGATCTCGACATGCCGATCCTGACCTACGACTTCACCGATGTGGTGGCCTTCGGCGCCGAGCGGTCCAGCATCGGCCCGGCGGTGCGCCGGGCGGCGGCGGCCATGAATGTGGCGCTGTCCCCCGACCCCATGCCCGACGAGGGGCTGTTCACCCGCTCCGACCACTACCGGTTCGTGGAGGTGGGCGTGCCGGCGGTCTTCTTCATGACCGGCTTCGCCAATGGTGGGGAGAAGGAGTTCCGCACCTTCCTGGCCGAGCGTTACCACAAGCCCAGCGACGACCTGGGCCAGGCCATCAACTGGACCGCCGGCGCCAAGTTCGCCCGGCTGAACTATGAGGTGACGCGGGACCTGACGGACGCCGCCGAGCGGCCTGCCTGGAACAAGGGCGACTTCTTCGGGACCAAGTTCGGCCGGAAGCCCTAGAGCACGTCAGGCGGAAGTGGATACCGGTTCCGCCGCCCGACGTGCTCTCTTGTTTTGAACCTAGACCCTTCTCGCCGTTTCAGATGGGGCCATCTGAAACGGTCAGGGTCTAGCGCCAGCCGTAGTTGAAGCTGATGGAGATCCGCTCCTTGCGGGCGGCGTTGGGCGGCACCTCGTGGCGCAGCCAGCTCTCCCACATCAGGATCGAGCCCGGCTCCGGTTGCAGGTAGACGAAGGTCCTGGCCGTCTCGGCGGCGTCGGCCAGACGGGGCGGGGCCGCCATCATCAGCGGCAGGCGGGGATCCTCCAGCTTCAGGGCGCTGGCGCCCTTGGGGGTGGCCACATAGACGGTGCCAGAGATGACGCTGTGGGGATGGATGTGCCCCGAATGGGCCGCGTCGGGCTTCAGGATATTGACCCACAGGCTGTCCATCCGCAGCCGGCCGCGCCCCAGGTCGAGCTCCAGGGCCTTGGCGTAGGCCTGGGCGTGCTTGTCGAGCTTGGTCTTCAGCGCCCCAAACACGCTGGCCCGCTGGGGCAGGTCGTCCAGAGAAGCGTAGGAGGTATAGCCGCCATAGGCGTGCTCGCGGCACCAGGCCTGGCCGGCCAGGTCCTCGTCGGCCAGCATGTGGGCGGCCTCCTCGAGCTCGGCGTTGAACTCGGAAAAGCCGCGCTCGGCGGCGAGGGTGGCCTCGTAGACCTGGGTGACGAAGAGCGGGCGGATGGACATGGGACCGGCGCTAACCGGCCCCACGACCAATGTCAAAGTTCGCCGGACCCGGCCTGCAGTCGGAGCAGGTCGGCCATCATCTCTGCGGCCAGCCGTCCGACCTGGGCCTGGGCCTGGGCGTGATGGTCGGCGACCCGCTTGGCGGCGATGGCGCGGCCGAGCGGCGAGGGGCCGGCGCCGTCTGTCAGGGGCAGGGTGGCGATGTCAGGCGCGGCCGCGGACGTCGCGGTCTGCGAGGTCCGGTTGAACTGCTCCACGGCCAGGAAGAAGCCGTACTGCGCGGTGATGATCGGGTCCATGTCTCAACCTCCACGCACGGTGTAGAGGCGGCGCGGTTAAGTCATCGCGCATGGAAATGGTCAAAGACGTTTATGTATATTCACACCCGAGATGAGTATATCCACTTCGGGTATAGAGATTTCGCCGTCAGGCCAGGATGTCCAGCAGGTCGCCTGTCATCTCGTCGGCGGTGCGGATCACCGCCAGGTTGGCGCTGAACTCGTGCTTGGCCGTGATCTGCTCCACCACCTCGTTCGTGTAGTCGACGTCGGCGGTGGGGTCGCCCATCTGCGCCGTCCGCTGGGCGGAGGCCTCGAAGCGGCGGGTGGCGGCGAACAGGCCATACTGGGCCGTGGCGATGGGGTTCATGATTCAGCCCTCCTGGACCCTACCCTGAACCCCCCGCGGTAAAGCTTTCGCCAGCGAAGATGGTGAACGAAATCAGGCGGCTGCGTAGGCCGGCCTCGGGCTCTCGGGGCCTCGCGCCTCCGGAACCCCGGACGCCCCGCCTGAAAAGCGCCACGGTCGCGGTGTGGTATGTTCCCGAAATCGTGGAGGAAAGTTCGATGATCCGGATGTCGATGATCGCGGCCCTGGCCCTGGCGGGCTCCGCCGGCGGAGCCCTGGCGGGGCCGATGAGCAACCCGCCGAGCGAGCGGACGATCTGCCTCGACGTCGGCGGCCAGAGCCTGCCGGCGGTGTGCAAGGTCCCCGCCAGCCGGTTGGACAAGCGCGAGGACTTCTGCCTCTGCCACCAGGGCGTCAGGGTGACCGCGCCGGTCTGCGGCCCCGGCCAGAAGGCGCCCGGCGAAACCCTGGCCTACGAGAAGGCGCGCAAGGCAGCCGCCCGCGACGGCAGCCTGATCGGCGACCTCTATAAGGGCCGCCCGATGTGCGTCGCCGCGCGGGATCCGCTAAGCAACAACTAGGGTTATTTCCCCAGCGCCCCGTAGACCAGCTTCTGGAAGACGGGCAGGGCGACGCGGCCGCCCATGCGCTGGCCGGTGGCCAACTGGCTGGCGGCCTCGGGGCCGAGGGGCATGGAGTTCTGGATCAGGTAGAGCATGACCATGTCCTCCGCCGGGTCGGCCTGCCACCAGGTGCCGAAGGCGCCGGGCCAGCCGAAGGCCCCCTTGGAGCCGGCGCCCATCCAGGCCTGCTTCTCCGGATCGGTGATCACCGAAAGCCCGAGGCCGAAGCCCTGGCCCATCCAGAAGGGAATGCCCATGAAGGGAATCTCGCGCTGGGCGTCGGTGAGGCGGTTGGTGGTCATCAGCTCCACGGTCTCGGGCTTCAGCAGCCGCACCCCGTTCAGCTCGCCCTTGTTCAGCATCAGGCGCGCGAAGGTCAGGTAGTCGTCGGCGGTGGAGATCAGGCCGCCGCCGCCACCGCAGAAGGCCGGCGGCGCGTCCTCGTGCACGAAGGACACATCCTGCAGCTTGTCGGTCTCCGGATCGACCCGGTAGAGCTTGGCCATCCGGTCGCGCTTCTCCGGCGGGCACCAGAAGTCGGTGTCGGTCATGCCGAGCGGGCCGAGGATCCGCGCCATCAGGAATTCGCGGAAGCCGGTCCCGGCGATGCGGCCCACCAGGAAGCCGAGGACGTCGGTGGCGTGGCTGTAGTGGAAGCGCTCGCCCGGCGGATAGGAGAGGGGCAGTTCGGCCAGCCGCTCCATCCAGATGTCCGGGGCGTGAGGATTGCCGATGGGGGAGCCCAGGGCCTTCTCGTAGGCGTGGGCGATGGGCCCCACCGAAGTGAAGCCGTAGGCCAGGCCCGAGCGGTGGGTCATCAGGTCGTCGATGGTGATGTCGCGGGGCGCGTCATAGACCTCGTCCAGCGGGCCGGTGGCGGACTTCAGCACCTTCATGTTGGAGAACTCAGGCGCCCACTTGGTGATGGGGTCGTCGAGGCTCACCTTGCCCTCTTCCACCAGCATCATCAGGGCCACGGAGGTGATCGGCTTGGTCATCGAGGCGATGCGGAACAGGGTGTCGCGCGTCATCGGCTTGCCGCCCGCGATGTCGCGCATGCCGAGGGTGTTGACCTGGGCCACCTCGCCCTTGCGCCAGAGCAGGGTCACGAAGCCAGACAGGTCGCCGGCGTCCACGACGCCCTGCAGGTTGGGCGCGATCTGCGCCAGACCCTCGGTGGAGAAGCCGCCCAAAGACTGATCGCCGTCCATCGTCATTCCACCCTGCTGGCCTTGGGGTCATGATGCCCCGTGTTCCGTGACGTGATTGCGTCGGGTGACGCAGGCGCCGTCAAGCAAAAGGGGAGGGCCGCCATGGCCTATGAACGAGTCGGCGACCCCGTGGCGCCGCATTGGGTGTTCATCTTCCGCCTGGCCCGCAACGTGGTCCTCGCCCTGGTGCTGATCGCCGGCTCCCTGGCGGGCGGGATGTGGGGCTACCACACCTATGAGGCCAAGCCCTGGATCGACGCCTTCGCCGAGGCCGCGATGATCCTGTCGGGCATGGGCCCCCTGAGCGCGCCGGACACCGACGCCGGCAAGCTGTTCGCCGGAGGCTATGCGATCTATTCGGGCCTGTTCCTGGTGGCCACGGCCGGGATCATCCTGGCGCCGGTCCTGCACCGCCTGCTGCACCACATGCATGCGTCCGACGAGGACGAGAACCCGTGAGGGGGGCCGCGCTTGCGTCCGCCGTCGCCGCCTGCGCGTAAAGGGATCGAGCACCCTCCCGCCGCCAGTATCAGGACCCGATGCCGCCCTCGATCCGTCGTCCCCTCCGCCTTGGCCTGGCCGCGGCGACCGCCGCCCTGACCGCGGCCTGCTCGCCGCTGACCCTGTTCTCCACCTTCACGCCGAAGGATCCCGCCAGTCGCCTGAACGCCGGGACCGCCTATGGCCCGCTGTCGCGACAGAAGCTGGACGTCTATGCGCCGCGGCGGACCAAGGCCGGCGCTCCCGTGGCCGTGTTCTTCTACGGCGGCTCCTGGGATTCCGGGCGACGGCAGGACTATCGCTGGGTGGGCCAGGCCCTGGCCGCCCAGGGCTATGTCACCGTGGTCCCCGACTACCGGATCTATCCGGAGGTGACCTATCCGCACTTCCTGGAGGACGGGGCCGCGGCGATCCGCTGGGCTGTGGACCACGCCGCCGCCTATGGCGGCGACCCCAGCCGCATTGTGCTGATCGGCCATTCGGCGGGCGCCTACAACGCCGTGATGCTGGGCCTGGACGGCCGCTACCTGAAGGCCCAGGGCGTCGACATCCATCGCATCCGCGCCGTGGCGGGCCTGTCGGGTCCCTACGACTTCGTGCCCCTGGACGGGCCGATCACGAGGCGCACCTTCGGCGGGGCCGCCGACCTCGCCGCCACCCAGCCCGCGACCTATGTCAGCGCCGCCAGCCCACCGGCCTTCCTGGCCACCGGTGACGCCGACCGCACGGTCTTTCCGCGCAACACCAAGGCGCTGGCCCGAACCCTGCGCGGCGCGGGGGTGAGGGTGGAGGAGCGCCACTATGCCGGGATCGATCACGCCGGCATGGTGCTGGCCCTGTCGCGGCCCTTGAGGGGCCGCGCCCCGGTGCTGGCCGAGATGAGCGCCTTCCTGGACGCCGCGGTGAAGCCGGGCGCCGATTGACAGGGCGGGCCCCGCGCGACTAAGCGGAGCCATGGCCTCCGCCCTGACCCGCGCCCAGCAACAGCAACGCCTTCTTCAGGCGGTGCGGGTGCGCGCGAACGGTCCGGGCTAGGTCCCGATCCCTCTTCGAACGAGCCACCCATCCCGCCCGGTCGGCGGGGGGCGTCCTGCTGTCCGGGCCTTCGCCAAAGGAGACCCCCATGACCAAGTATTTCGCCGGTGAGACGGCGGTCGAGCGCATCGGCGCCGGCCTGCTGGACCGATCCCTGCCCAAGAGCGAATGGACCCACGCGGCCCACTTCGCCGCGGCCCTATGGCTGCTGCGCCGCCATGGCGAGGCGGAGACGGCGCAACGGATGCCCGGCCTGATCCGGGCCTATAACGAGGCGGTCGGCGGGGTGAACTCCGACACCGAGGGCTATCACGAGACCATCACCCAGGCCTCGATCGGGGAGGCCGCCCGCTTCCTGGCCACGCGTCCGCCGGCCGAGCCGCTGCATGTGGTGGTGGATCAGTTGATGGCCTCGCCCCTGGGCGACCGCGACTGGCCGCTGGCCTACTGGAGCAAGGACCGGCTGTTCTCCGTGGCGGCGCGGCGGGGCTGGGTGGCGCCGGACGTGGCGCCCCTGCCGCAGGCTTGAAGGCGCGGCCGCCTTCGGCCACCGTCGCGGCCATGGACAAGAGCTCGAACCGCCCCGCCCAGGTCATCATCCTCAACGGCGTGGGCAGTGTCGGGAAGAGTTCGACGGCCCGGGCCCTGCAGGTGCTCGCCGCCCGACCGTGGCTCCATGTCTCCATGGACGCCTTCCTGGACATGCTGCCCGCCGCCATGTTCGGCCATACGGAGGGCCTGGTGTTCGAGACCCTCGAGGCGGACGGGCGCCCGTCCGTGGCCATCCACAGCGGGTCGGTGGTGGAGCGCGCGCTGTCGGGCATGCGCCGCGCCGTGGCGGCCATGGCGGGGCAGGGCAACAGCCTGATCGTCGACGACGTGATGATCGGCCCCGACGCGGCGGCGGACTATCGCGCCGCGCTGGTGGGGTTCGAGGTGCGGTTCGTGGGCCTGTTCGCGCCGCTGGAGGTGCTGGAGGCGCGGGAGCGGGCCCGCGGCGACCGCGCCATCGGCCTGGCCCGCTGGCAGCACGACCGCGTCCACAGCGGCCAGGCCTACGACCTGGAGATCGACACCGCCACGCGGACCCCGGAGGCGTGCGCGGCGATGATCCGCGACGCGTTCGGGCTGTAGGGCGGGCTCCCCTGTGCAGCGGGGATGGTGCGCCACTGGAACACGTCCGTCATCCCGGGCGACCGCAGGGAGACCCGGGACCCAGGGGGATTGGCTGTGGCCCCTGGGTCCCGGCTCTCCGCTACGCTGCGGCCGGGATGACGTGATCAAGTGCAGGGAGGCTCGGCGTCTTCCCCACGGCGGAGGCGCGAGCCCTCAGTGGCACGCCTGCCCTGAGCGCTTGCGGTCGTAGGCCGCCACCAGGCTCTGATAGGGCGGCAGGAAGGTGTGCAGCTTCACAGCCTTGCCGTCCGTGGAGGTCCCGGCGACGCCGGCGCGGATCTCGAAGTGCATGTGGATGGTGGTGGGGGTGCCGCCGAAGTCGTTGGAGGCCTTGCCCAGGTTGTCGCCGGCCTTCACCTGCGCGCCTTCCTTCACCGCCAGCTGGTTCATCCGCATGTGCAGGTAGCGGTAGACCCGGTGCGGCGCCGCGGCGCCGGTGAGGGTGACGGTGTAGGTCCCGACGTCGGTGATGATCCCGTCCTCGGCGGCCACCACCCAGTGAAGGTCCTTCTTGCAGGTGGCCGGACGGATGTCCTGGCCCTGGTGGCCCTTGCCGGACACGCAGAGCGGGCTGGCGTAGCCGCGGCTCTCACAAAAATTGTCCCGCCAGGGGAGGCTGTAATTGCTGGAGTCGCACTGGCTGGGCTTGTCCTTCGGACCCATGCCGCCGCCGGCCCCATAGACCTGGGAGTTGGCGAAGGCGGCCTCGGCGAAGGGGAAGCAGAGGTTCGGGGACCATACCGTGCGGTCGAGATAGCCCGAGCCGGACTTCGGGATCAGGTCGCCGGCCGGGAAATGGCCGAAGCTGCCCGCCGACGGGGCGTCGGGGGTCTTGACCGGATCGGCGGCGGGTTGGGGCTGGGCCTCGTCGGGAAGCTGCTCGACGCCGCCGTCGCCCACGGGTTCCTCGGGCTCGGCGGCCGGGCCTGACGGCGTCGTCGCGCCGGAGGCGGCGGGGGTGGCGGACGGGTTGGCGCCGGGAGGCGGCGGGCTGCCGAACCAGCCCGAATTGTAGCCCACCAGGGCCAGGACCGCGATGACGATCAGGATCAGGATGATGAGCGGCGCGCGCATCTAGGCCCCCAGTCCGGCGGCCTGACGGGCGGCCTTGCCCATCACCACGACGGTGCTCTTGGCCACCAGGCCGCGCACGAAGCCTTCGGTGCGGCAGCGGGCGTCCGACGGCGCGTCGCAGCGCAGCTCGACGGTGTAGAGCACGCCGTAGCGGACGAAGCTGGCGAGCTGGCCGTCCACCGTGCGCTGGACCACCAGCTGCTCGGGTCCGACGGCGGGCAGGTTCAGCTTGGAGCCGGCGGGCAGGGGGGTGGTCTCCGCCGTGCCGGTCAGCGAGACCCGCGCCCCGGTCAGATTGGCGGTGATCGAATAGTAGTCGCCGAAGGAATAGATCCGCGCCCCGCCCATCAGGTCGGCGTCGGCCGGCAGCAGGATCGGCAATTTGGTCTTGTCCACCGCCGCCGGGTCCAGGCCCCGGCCGAGGCCAGGGCCGGCATTGCCGCTCTGGCGCAGGCCGCCGACCGCGCCGCGCCAGTCGATCCCATCCGGGCTCGGGGGGCGGCCCGCCGGGCCAATGGCCGCGGGCGCGGCCAGAACGGCCGGGCGGGTGAGGGCGGGACGGGTGGTGGCGGGCCGGGTCGTCGATGGCGGCGCGGTCTGGGCGCTGGCGGTGACGCAGGTCAGCGCGGCGCCGGCCGCGATCAGAGCTCGGATCCTTGGACTACGCATTGGCCACCCCCGCGTCAGAGCCAAGCTTGGCGCATTTGACGCATGCTGTTAACCCTCGGTTGCAACCCAATACGGTTTTCCCCCTATCGCGCCGAAAAGACTGGCGAATTCTCCCGCTGATTGAACCGCCGCGGGGGTCATTGCTTGACCTAGGGGCAAGCTTGTTGCGCCGCCGCAATTGAACCGGCGCCGGTTGCTGGCTATATGCACAGCCGTTGTCGACGCGGGTTTCGCGCCAGTGTGCGCCCGCGCCTTGTGTAAGGAAGCGCCATGCTCGTCACCCTGATGAAGGCCAAGCTGCACCGCGCGACGGTGACCCAGGCCGACATGGACTACGAAGGCTCCATCGCCATCGACCGCGAGCTGCTGGACGTCTCGGGCATCTTGCCGCACGAACAGGTGGACGTGCTCAACATCACCACTGGCGCCCGCTTCACCACCTACGCCATCGAGGCGCCGCGGGGCTCCAAGGTCATCGGCGTCAATGGCGCGGCCGCTCGCCTGGTGCAGAAGGGCGACAAGGTCATCATCGTGACCTACGGCCTGCTGCCGGCCGAGGAGGCCCGCAACTACTCCCCCACCGTCGTGCTGCTGGACGACGCCAACGACATCAAGAAGGCGGCCTGATGCGCGCGCTCGTCCTGCTGGCGGCGGCGGGCCTGAGCCTCGCCGCCTGCTCGCCGGGCGCGCCCAAGGGTATCGACAAGGCCGCCCTGGACGCCGCGGTCAACGAACGGGTCGGCGACCCCGGCACCTGCGTGCTGATCGGAGAGACCGGGTCCGGCGAGGTGGTCTACCGCTTCGGCTCCAACGTCACCTGCGGCCGGGTGCTGCCGGCCTGCAACGGGGCGACCCGCACGGTCGACGCCCTGCTGAAGGTCACCGCCAAGAGCCGGGCGCCGGCCAATATCAGCTGCGACAGCTCACCGGACGGGGCTCGGACCGTGGCCTGGGCCGCCGGTGGGGTCGAGACCCACGACGAGCTGGTCTACGCCGCGGCCATGGAGGGCGACAAGACCCCGCCCGGCGTGGTGATCGCCGACAAGCTGGCCGCCGCCTTCGCCGCGGCCGGCCTGATCAAGAAGTAGGGAAACCCGCGCCCGTCTTCCTCCCCCGCGAACGGGGGAGGAAGGATCAGGTTTAGCGCGTCAGCTCATAGAGCCCGGTGACGTCCACCCGGACCCGCAGTTCGCCGCCGGCCACGGGGGTCGACTCGGCCTTGTCCATCCGCGCCATGGCCATGACCGGCATCGGCGGGGGCGCGCTGTAGCCGCCGCCTTCGCTGAGGGTCACCAGGCGGCCGACGCGGTAGCCGGTGGCCCGCGCGTAGAGGTTGGCCTTGTCGCTGAGCGCCTTGACCGCGTCCTCGCGGGCCGCGTTCTCCGCCGCGGTGGGATCGTTCAGGCCAAAGGCGATCCCGTTGACCTGGTTGGCCCCGGCGTTGACCGTGGCGTCGACGGCCGAGCCGAGGCGGGCCAGGTCGTGGACGGAGACCGTCACCTGGTTGCTGGCCTGGTAGCCGCGCAGACGGGGCGGGTTGTTCTCCACATAGTCGTACTGGGCGTTGAGGTTCAGGCCGGAGGTCTGGATGTCCTTGTCGGCGATGCCGGCGCGGCGCAGGGCGGCGAAGATCTTGTTCATCTGGGTGGCGTTGGCGGCCATGGCGGCCGCGGCCGTCGGGGCCTCGGTGTTCACCCCCAGATTGATGGTGGCCATGTCGGGGGCGACGCGGGTCTCGCCATAGGCCGACAGGTTCAGGGTGGTGGCCCGGAACATGGAGTCGGCGGCGGGCGGGGCGGCTTGGGCCAGGGCGGCGGGCGCCGCGACCGTGGTGGCCAGGAGCAGGCTGAGGGCGCCGGCGCGGACGAAGGTTTTCATCGATATCTCCCAAAGGGGTGCGAGCTTGACTGTACCACCCCGCACTCGAACGATGAACGCGGGACTGGGTTCCTTGATGACAAGGCCAAGCTGAACGGCGGCTTTAATGGACGTGCAGCCCATGGTAACCCGCAGGCCGCTGCAGGGGCCTGTAGCTCAATGGTTAGAGCCGACCGCTCATAACGGTCTGGTTGTAGGTTCGAGTCCTACCGGGCCCACCAGCAAGCTTCCGTCGGCGGTCCGGGCGCTCCAGGATGGTCTTTTGACGGTTTCCTGAAAGAACTGGAGCCCCGAGCCTTGCCGACGCCCTCGACGACCGCCCGGCGCGAGTCCGGGATGCTGGCGCTGGTGGTCGGCCCTTCCGGCGTCGGCAAGGACACCCTGCTGGACGGCGCCCGCGCGGCCCTGGCCGGTGACAGCTGTTTCGTCTTTCCCCGCCGGGAGATCAACCGACCCGCCGAAGCCGGGGGCGAGGACCACGTCGCCGTCAGCGAGGCGGCCTTCGCGGCCCGTGAGGCGGCCGGGGGCTACGCCCTGTCCTGGCGCGCCCATGGCCTCGGCTATGGCGTGCCGTCCGCGATCCTCGAGGACCTGGCCGCAGGCCGCTGCGTGGTGGTGAATGTCTCCCGCAGCGTGCTGGACGAGGCGCGCGCGCGGTTCGGCGACGTCCGCGTGATCGCCATAACCGCCGACCGCAAGCTGCTGGCCGATCGCCTGGCGCGACGCGGCCGCGAGAGCCCAGCCGAGATCGCCGAGCGCCTCGCCCGGGCCGAGTCCTTCGCGGTGACCGGCCCCGACGTGGTGACGGTGCGCAACGATGGGACCCCGGACGAGGGCGTCGCCCAGCTGCTGGCCGCCCTCAGACTCCGCCCAGGGTGAGCCGGGTGGAGCAGAGCGCCAGGGGCGCCAGCCGGTGGCTGACGATCACGGCGCCCTGGCCGGTGCGGCCTAGCCGCCGCTCGAGGGCCGCCAGCAACTTGGTTTCGGTCGTCGCGTCCAGCCCCTCGGTCGGCTCGTCGAGCAGGAGCCACGGCGCGGGCCGCAGGTAGGCCCGCGCCAGGGAGAGGCGTCGTCGTTCGCCGCCCGACAGGACCTCACCGCCATCGCCGATCCAGGTCTGCAGGCCCTTGGGCAGGCGCCGCACCCGGGCGTCCAGCTGCGCGTCGGCCAGCACTTCCCACAGGGCGGCCTCTTCGGCGTCGGGCGCGGCCAGGCGCAGGTTCTCCGCCACCGTGCCGGTTAGCAGGCGGGCGTCCTGCGGCGCATAGGCGAACAGGGCGCGCGCCCATCCCGTGGCCTCGGCCTCCAGGGGACGCGCGCCGATGAGGATCCGTCCCGGCGGCGCGTCGCGCAGGCCCACCAGGGCCTCGAGGGTCCTCGTCTTGCCGCCGCCGGAGGGGCCGACGATGGCGAGGCGGTCGCCGGGGGCCAGCCGGTGGCCGTCGATCTCAACGTCTGCGTCGGCTGGCGGGGCGCCGCGCGGCGGGCCGGCGTCGACGAGGAGCGCATCCAGACGGGAGATCGCCTCCCGATAGGCGCCCTGCTGCTGGGCGGCCCGCAGCAGGGCCGTCACCCCCTCCAGGCCGGCGAGGGCGGCGAGCACCGCCAGGGCCGCCAGGGGGAGGGGGGCGCCCGCCGACAGCGCCGCCACGGAGACCACCGTCAGGGCGGTCAGCGCCGCCTGGCCAAGCCCCAGGAGGGACTCGGCGTCGCTGCGGGCCAGGTTGGCGCGCCCCAGATCGGTGTCGTGGACCATCAGCGCCTCCACCGCCCGGTCGGTCAGGTCGAAGCAGCGCAGCTCCGGCGCGGCCAGCAGATAGGCGCCGAGGCCATCCTTGAGCCGCCCCGCGGCGCGCAGCTGGTCTCGGCCGGCGACGCGGGTCAGGTGGTCGGCCAGCCGGCGGCCCAGGACGAGCTGCAGCGCCAGGCCTGCCAGGAAGGCCACCGAGGCCCAGATGGAGGCCAGGCCCATGACCGCCGCCGCCGCCCCGGCCGCCGCGGTCGCGGCCCAGGGCGCCGAGCGGCGCACGAACAGGGTCTCGATGGCGTTGACGTCCTGCACCAGCCGGGCCGAGGCTTCCCCGGTCGACAGGGTTAGGGACTGCTGCGGAGGCGACGCCGCCAGGCCCGCGAACAGGGCCGGGCGCAGGGCGGCCAGGGCGCGGAAGGCGGCGCGATGACCAAACAGCCGCTCCCCATAACGCCCCGCGGTTCGGAGGATCGCCAGGCCCCGAAGGCCCGCGCTGGGCAACAGGTAGTTGAAGGCCTGGACGGCGGCGGGGCCCGCCGCGCCCGCCAGGGCCGCGCCGGCGAGAAACCAGCCCGAGAGGCCCAGCAACAGGGTGGTCGCCGCCGCGGTCGCCGCGCCCGCCAGGCCGGCGATCAGCAGGTCGCCGCGGCGCAGGCGCACCTGCCGGGCGAGGAAGTCGCCGATGGGGGAGGGGCCGCTCACGGCAGCCTCACGACATGGTCGGCGGCGGCGGCGAGAACCTCGGAGTGGGTGGCGACGATGATCGTGCGCCCCCGCGCCGCCGCGCGGATCAGGGCCACGATCTCGGCCTCGGCCACCGGATCGAGATCGGCCGTGGGTTCGTCCAGCAGCAGCAGGGGCGCGGGCTTGAGCAGGGCGCGCGCCAGGGCCAGCCGCCGGCGCTCCCCGCCCGAGAGGCCGGAGCCGCGCTCGTCCAGCCGGGTGTCGGCGGCCAGGTCGCGACGGGCCAGGGCCGGCGTCAGGCCGACCCGATCGGCCATGGCCAGGGCCGCCTCGGCCGTGACGCTAGGGGCGGCGGCCATCAGGTTTTCGGTGATCGTGCCCGGCAGGAAGGCCGGCGCCTGCCCGGCCCAGGCGGCGAGGCCGGCGAAGCCGCCGGTGTCGGCCAGCCGCAGCGGCCCGACCTCGACGGACCCGGCCTCCAGGGGTGAGAGACCCAGGATCGCCGCCAGGACGGAGGACTTTCCCGATCCCGTGGGACCGACAAGGGCGGTCAGGGCGCCGGCCGGGGCGACGGCGTCGAGCGGGCCGATGACGAGATCGCCGAACCTCAGGGTGAGGTCGCGCAGCCGCACCTCCGGCGCGGCGTCCAGGCCAAGGGGCGTGATCGGCGCGGGCGGGCCCCCCGCCAGCAACGGTCGCAGGCGCGCCGCGGCGGCCTCGCCGAGCTGCTTCTCGTGATAGGCGGCGGCGAGCCGGCGCAGGGGCGCGTAGAATTCCGGGGCCAGGGCCAGGGCGAAGAAGGCGTGCCGGAAGTCGAGGCTCTCCGGAACCTTGAACGGCAGCAGGCCCAGCAGGGAGAAGCCGCAATAGACCGCCACCAGGGCCACGGCCAGGGCGGCGAAGAACTCCAGGGCGGCCGTCGAGATGAAGGCGATCCGCAGCACCCCCAGGGTGCGTTGGCTGACCTCCTGGGCGGCCTGGGCGACCCTGGCGGTCTCCCGCGCCTCGGCCTGGAAGGCGAGCACCACCGGCAGGGCCCGGACCCGGTCGACGAAGTGGCCCGAGAGCCTGGCCAGGGCCTCGAACTGGCGGGTCGCCTCGGCGCCCGCCGCGCCGCCGGCCAGGGCCATGATCGCCGCGAAGGGAACCAGGGTGGCCAGCAATATCGCCGCCGAAACCGGGCTGGCCAGGACCACCGCGCCGGCGATCACCAGCGGGCCGATGCGGGCGTCCAGCGCGGCGGGCTGGAACAGGCTGAAATAGCCGTCGAGGGACTCGATCTCATCGACGACGGCGCCGGCGGCTTCTCCCACCGAGGAGGCGTCGCCCCGCCCGCGCCCCAGGGCGACGGACAGGGCCTCGCGACGCAGCCGCGTCTTGACCCGCAAGGCGTGGCGGGCGGCGACCCGGCTCGTGCCCCATCCCGCCAGGGCGCGCGCCGCCTGGGCCGCCACGAGGCCCGCCAAGGCCGGCGCGAGCGTCTCGCCGGTCAGGATCCCGGTCAGGGCGAAGGCGAAGCCCGCCGCGCCCGCGGCATTGATCATCGTCAATGCGGTCAGGACGGGAGAGCGCCTATGTGCGGCGCGACCGAGGGCTTTGAGAAAGTGACGATCGGCGTCAGAGTCGGCGGCGTTCATCGGGCTACAGATACATAGTTGCGTATCTTAGCATATGATGATGTTGCATTGCGAAGCTGGCAGGCGCTAGGTGCGGCCAAGCTGAAGGATTGAGTCATGGATATGGGTGTCGTCGAGCTCTCTCGGCTGCAGTTCGCCTTGACGGCGATGTACCACTTTCTCTTCGTGCCGCTCACGCTCGGCCTGTCGTTCCTGCTGGTCATCATGGAGAGCATCTATGTCATGACCGGTCGGCCGATCTGGCGGACCATCACGCGATTCTGGGCGACCATCTTCGGCATCAATTTCGTGCTCGGCGTCGCCACCGGCCTGACCATGGAGTTCGAGTTCGGGACCAACTGGTCCTACTACTCCCACTATGTCGGGGACATCTTCGGCGCGCCCCTGGCGATCGAGGGCCTGATGGCCTTCTTCCTGGAGGCCACCTTCGTCGGCCTGATGTTCTTCGGCTGGGAGAGGCTTTCGAAACAAGGCCACCTGTTCGTCACCTTCATGGTCGCCCTGGGCTCCAACCTTTCGGCCCTGTGGATCCTGATCGCCAACGGCTGGATGCAGAACCCGGTCGGCGCGGCCTTCAACCCCGACACCATGCGCATGGAGGTGACCAGCTTCCGCGAGGTGCTGTTCAACCCCGTGGCCCAGGCCAAGTTCGTCCATACGGTCAGCGCCGGCTACGTCACCGCCGCGGTCTTCGTGCTCGGCGTCTCGGCCATCATGCTGCTGCAGGGCAAGTGGCCGCGGGTGGCCAAGCGCTCCTTCGCGGTGGCCGCCTCCTTCGGCCTGGCCGCCTCCCTGTCCGTCGTCGTCCTGGGCGACGAGAGCGGCTACGCCCTGACCGACAACCAGAAAATGAAGCTCGCCGCCCTTGAGGCCATGTGGGAGACCGAGCCGGCGCCGGCGGGGCTGACGGCCTTCGGCATTCCGGACATGGCGACCCGCACCACCAAGGCCGAGATCAAGATCCCCTATGTCCTGGGCCTGATCTCCACCCGCAGCCTGGACCGGCCCGTGGCCGGCATCCTGCCCCTGGTGGCCGTCGCCGAGACCCGGGTCGAGAGCGGCATCAAGGCCTATGACGCCCTGGAGCGGCTGAAGGCCAATCCCGCCGACCCGGCCGCCCGCGCCGACTTCGAGCTCAATCGCCGCGACCTGGGCTATGGCCTGCTGCTGAAACGCTATGTCGCCGATCCGCGCACCGCCGACCGGGCCACCATCCAGAAGGCGGCCTGGGACACGGTGCCCAACGTGCCGGTGATGTTCTGGGTGTTCCGCATCATGGCCGGCATCGGCTTCCTGCAGATCGCGGTGTTCGCCGCGGCCTTCGTGCTGGTGACGATGCGCAGGCTGGAAACCCGGTGGATGCTGTGGACCGCCGTGGCGATCATGCCCCTGCCCTGGATCGGGGTGGAGGCCGGGTGGCTGCTGGCCGAACTGGGCCGCCAGCCCTGGGCCGTGGAGGGCGTGCTGCCGACCTTCCTGGGGGTCTCAAGCCTGACCGTGGCCCAGCTCTGGACCACCATCGTCGGCTTCACCCTGCTCTACGGAACCCTGGCCGTCGTCGAGGTCGGGCTGATCGTGCGGACCATCCGGCGCGGGCCCTACGCGCACCATGACCAGCCGGAGCATGGCGAGGCGCCTCCCATCCGTCTGGCCCCGGCCGAATAAGGATCCCTGACGATGAACATCCCCCTCGACTATGAGACGCTGCGGGTCATCTGGTGGGGCCTGATGGGCGTGCTGCTGATCGGCTTCGCCCTGACCGACGGCTTCGACCTCGGCGTCGCCGCCCTGCTGCCCTTCGTGGCCCGCAACGACGGCGAACGGCGGATGGTGATCAACACCATTGGCGCCACCTGGGAAGGCAACCAGGTGTGGTTCATCCTGGGGGGCGGGGCGATCTTCGCCGCCTGGCCCTTCGTCTATGCGGTGAGCTTCTCGGGCTTCTACCTGGCGATGTTCGCGGTGCTGGCGGCCCTGATCCTGCGGCCGGTCGGCTTCAAGTATCGCTCCAAGCGGCCCTCGAAGACCTGGCGCGCCACCTGGGACTGGGCGCTGTTCATCGGCGGCTTCGTGCCGACCCTGGTGTTCGGCGTGGCGGTGGGCAATGTCCTGCAGGGCGTGCCCTTCCGCCTCGATGGCGACCTCCGCGCCACCTATGAGGGGACCTTCTTCGGGCTCTTCACCCCCTTCACCCTGGTCTGCGGCCTGTTGTCGGTGGCCATGCTGGTGACCCATGGCGCGGCCTGGCTGACCATCAAGGCCGAGCATGGCCCGGTGCGCGACCGGGCGCGGACCTTCGGCCAGGTCGCCGCCCTGGCGGCGTTCGTCCTGTTCGCCGTGGGCTACGCCTTCGTGGCGTTCGGTGGCCTGGGCTTCCGGCTGGACGGCGTCGTCGATCCGGCGGGCCCCTCCAATCCACTGCGCGCCGGGGCGCTCGCCCAGCCGGGCGGCTGGCTCACCAACTTCGCGACCTATCCCTGGATGTGGACGGCTCCGGCGCTCGGCTTCCTGGGCGCGATCCTGGCCCTGGTGGGCATCCGCGCCGGCCGCGAGACGCCGGCCTTCGCGGGATCCTCGCTCTCGGCCCTGGGCATCATCTCCACCGTCGGGCTGTCGATGTTCCCCTTCATCCTGCCCAGCAGCATCGATCCCAGGTCCAGCCTGACGGTGTGGAACGCGTCGTCCAGCCACATGACCCTGTTCATCATGCTGGTGGTCACCGTGGTCTTCCTGCCCATCGTGCTGGCCTATACCGCCTGGGCCTACAAGGTGATGTTCGGCCGCGCCTCGGTCGGCGACCTCACCACCAATCCCGACCTCTACTGAGACAAGGAGCCTCGACCATGTGGTACTTCACCTGGGTGCTCGGACTGGGCCTGGCCGTCGCCTTCGGGATTCTCAACGGCATCTGGCACGAGTTCCATCTCGTCGATTCCGGCGACGACGGCCGCGACGATGAGTGAGGGCGAACCGGCGGCGAGGATCGTCGTCGTCTCCGACACCGGCCCCAGGCCCTTTGGCGCGGAGATCGCCATCGGCCCCCACCGCCTGCTGGCCGATGAGCCGGAGTCCGCCGGCGGCGGAAACGCCGGGCCCGATCCCTTCGAGCTGGTGATGGCGGGGCTGGGCGCCTGCACCACCATGACCCTTCGCCTCTATGCCGGCCGCAAGGGCTGGCCCCTGGAGTGGGTCGAGGTGCGGGTCACCCACGCCGCCCGCGCCACCGCCGGCGCGCCGAAGGACATCTTCGACCGCGAGATCCGCCTGGAGGGGGAACTCTCGGCGGAGGAACGCGCGCGGCTGCTGGAGATCGCCGACCGCTGTCCCGTCAGCCGGACCCTGGCCGGCGGCGCGATGATCCGGTCGCGCCTGGCCGACCAGGCGCCCGCGGGCGAGGCGACCGCCTAGGACCGCTCAGTAGGCGACCTTCAGGGTCACCGAGAGGGTGCGGGGCCGCAGCGGGGTGAGCTGGCGCGAAGTCCTCAGGGTGAAGGGGTTTCCGTAGGCGAAGGTGTCGCCCCGGGAGTCGGTGGGATTGTCGACCGCCAGGGTCAGCCGCCAGGGGTCGGCCACCAGGCTGGCGCTGAGCCGGCCCGTGGCGTAGTCGCCCATCTTCGGCGAGGTGGCCGCGTCGAAGGTCAGCCGCGAAACCCCGACATAGCTGTAGCGTCCGTCGAGCTCGAAACTGCGCCCGCCTTGCAGGGGCCAGGCATAGTGGGCCGAGACCCCGGCGGAGACCTCCGGGGCGCCGGCCAGGCCCAGGTCGGCGCGGGCCGGGAAGGCCGGATTGGCGTGGTCGAGCTCGGGGCTGTTGAGCAGGATCTCCCCGCGCAGGACCAGCGGGCCGTCATGATAGGCGGCCTCCACCTCGATCCCCCGGTTGCGGCCGTCGCCGATATTGGCGGTGAAGGGGAGGGCCGAGGGCAGCAGCTGGTCGCTCTGGATGTTGCTCCAGAAGGCCTCGAAGACCGCCGCCCGCACCGTCAGGCGATCCTGCAGCAGGCTGAACCGGCCGCCGGCCTCGAAGCTCCAGAGTTCGTCGCCCTGATAGGCTCGGTAGGGCTGGGACCCGCTTGAGACGTTGAAGACCTGCCCCGGCGCGCCGGTGGTGTTGATCCCCCCCACCCGGTAGCCTTCCGCCGCCTGGACATAGATCAGCATCGTCGGAGAGCGCGCGTAGGAGATCACCACCTTCGGCGCGAAGCCGGTGCGCTTGAACCGGCCGGTGAAGGCCGTGGCGGTTCCGGCCAGGGGCGCGGCGATCGCGCTCGTCACCCGGCTGTCGGAGGTGAACAGCCGCCCGCCCAGGGTGAGGCGGATCGACGGACTCAAGGGCACGTCGGCCTGTCCGAAGACGGCGGCCTCGTCGAGACGGTCGCGGCGAGCCTCCTCGAAGCCGGTCAGGGCCGCGCCGCCGACGCTGGAGAGGCTCAGGCCGATGTCCTGGCGGGTGCGGGCCAGGAAGGCGCCGGCCAGCCAGGGATTGGCCGCCTCGGCGCGCGAGGCCACGGTGGCCTCGGCCACCAGGCTGGTGATGTCGTTCTCGTCGTCGAAGGCGGTGGGGCCGGGGGGCATGGGGAGCGGCGGCGCTGCGGTGGCGTCGTAGCGGCTCGACACCTGATGGCGGACCACGGCGGTGGAGGCGTGAACCTCGCCCCATTCGAAGCGGCCGCCGAGGTTCAGATGGATCTCGGCGAAGTCGTTGTCATGCGGCTCGCGCACCTGGTTGCGCCGGGTGTAGGCGGCCTCGCTCGCCAGGGCGTACTGGGTGTCGTCGGAATTGATGGTCTGGGTCACCACCCCGCCGGTCACGGTCCAGCGGTCGCCGAAATCAAGCCGGCCCGTCAGCCGCAGGCCGGCGCGCACCGAGCGGTTGACGTTGCTGAGCCCCAGGCCGGCGTCCTCGATATAGCCGCCCTGGACCTCGCGATAGGCGGTCAGCCGCGCCGCGCCAAGGCCCCCGGCCAGGGGCAGGTTGAGCATCCCCTCCAGCACGCCCGACGGATCGCCGCCCCGGGTCGCGCCGGCGCTGGCCGAGGCCCAGGCCGCGCGCCGGCCGGGATCGGGCGCGGCGGTCACCAGGTGCAGGACCCCGCCGAGGGACCCCGCGCCATAGAGGGCGCCCTGGGGACCCCGCAGCACCTCCACCTGGGCCATGTCGGTCAGCCTCAGGTCGGGGTCGGGGGCGTTGTAGGTGAGCCGGACGTCGTCGAGATACAGCCCCACCATGGACTGGGTGCGGCCGGTCAGGGGGCCGTCGGACAGGCCGCGCAGCAGGATCTTGTCGCGTCCGGGCCCGAGGTTGGTCACCGTCATGGCGGGCGTCGTCAGGGCCAGGTCCGTGGCGTCGCGGACGCCCAGGGCGTCCAGGGTCTGTTCGTCCAGGGCGCTGACCGGATAGGCCAGGCGGTCGGCGCGGGTGGGGCGCCGGGTCGCCACCACGATCAGCTCAGAGAGATCGGCGTCTTCCGGGGCCGCGGCCGGGGCGGGCGCCGGCCGGGGCGGGGCCGGGGGCGGCAGGCGGACGATCTCCACGGCGCCGGCGTCGATCAGCCGGTAGCCGCAGCCGGTTCCGGCCAGCAGGCGGGTCAGGCCCGCCTCGAGCGTGTAGCGCCCGGTCAGCGCGCGGGGGGCCTGGCGACAGTCGGCGGCCCGGCGGGTGCTGATGGAGACCCGCGCCTGGATCGCCATGTCCACCAGGGCGGCCGAGAGGGGCTTGGGCGGGATCTGGAAGTCGATGACCCGTGGTGCGGCGACAGCGGCGCCCGAGACCGCGAGACCGGCTGTCAGGCTCAGGACCAACGCCATCGGGCGCCACGGAACAGACGGCAAGTCGAACGCCCTCGAAACGGAGCCGGGACGTCAGCGTAGAGTGATTTCCCCGCCGGTGCGATGCACCGACAGCGACATGTAGCGCGAAAGCCGATCCACCAGCAGCCCCTGGTCGCCGAGGTCGAGCACCCCGGAGAACCGCCGCCGGCCGGCCGCCTCCGACACCCGGATCGGGGTCGGGTAGCGCCGGTTGAGCGCCGCGACGATCTCCGACAGCGGCTGATCCTCGCAGACCAGGCGTCCCTCCGTCCAGGCGAAGGCGGCGTCCGGGGCCACGGTGCTCAGTTGCGAAGCGCGGGTCCCCTCGACGTGGCGCAGGGCCTGGCCGACGGTCAGCCGCGCCACGGGGGCGGGGCCCAGGGCGGGTTGGCGAACCACCACCACACCGCGGCGGACGCTGACCACCACGGTCTTGCCGTCGTGGCGGATGTTGAACTCGGTGCCCACGACCCGAACCTGCTGATCGCCCACTGAGATCAGGAAGGGGCGGGACGGGTCCTTGGCGACGTCGAAGGTCGCCTCGGCCTGGGCCATCTCGACCCGCCGGGCGCGCCAGCCCAGGCGCACGGTCAGCCTGGAGCCGCCGTTCAGACGGATGTGGCTGCCGTCGGCCAGGGCGATCTCGCGGGTCTGGCCGACGCCGGTTTCATAGGTGGTCGCCGGACCCTGATAGGCGCGCCAGGCCAGCGGCGAGACCACCAGGACGGCGGCGGCCGCGGCCAGGGCGGCGATGACCCCCCCGCGGCGCGGCGCGGCCGGCCGGGGCCGGAAGGCGAGCACCTCGCCGGTGGACGGCGCCAGGCGCGGGGCGATCTGGGCGGCCTGGTCGGAAACCTCGGCGGCCAGGGCCTCGACGGCCTCGAAGGCGGCCTGATGCTGTTCGGAGGCCTCCAGCCAGTCGGTCAGGGCCGACCAGTCCTCGCCGGTGGCGGCGTCGGACTGCACACGCACGAGCCAGGCCAGCGCCTCGTCGCGCAGGGCGTCCGTCGCGCTCTGGTCGTCGCGCGGACTCATTTCGGCATCGGGTTTGTGGTGCGGGTCATCATGGGTCTCGCCCCAAAGACGCCACAAACCCCCAGGCGCCTCCAATTAATCTTCGTCCTCATCGTCCCACCTTGGCCAGGATGCGCTTGAGGCTGGCCATGATGTGTTTCTCCACGCTGGAGCGGGAGATCTTCATGGCCGCGGCGGTCTCCGCGTGGCTGAGCCCCTCCAGCTTGTGCAGGCGGAAGGCCTCCCGCACCTGGGGCGGCAATTCATTGACGGTCTCGATGATCTGGTCGAGGCGCTGGCGGGCGGCGAGCGCCTCGTCGGCGGGCGGGGTCTCGGAGATATCCTCGCCGCCGGCCGCGCTGGTGTGGACATCGCGCCAGGCCGCGTCGCGATGGCCGGCGCGCCGGGCCTGCTTGATCTTGTCCAGCATCAGGTTGGAGCCCAACCGGTAGAGATAGGCGGCGGGATTGCCGATGTCCTCCGGCGGGCGGCCGGAGATCTTCAGGTAGATGTCCTGCACCAGGTCCTCGGCGGCTTCCTCCGAGCGCAGCCGGACGCGGAAATAGCGCACCAGCTCGGCGCGCCGCTCCAGGTAGACGGCCAGCAGGGGATCGCGATCGGCCAAGGCGGGCTGACATCCTTCGGCCCGAGGGGGCCGGGGCGCGCGCCAGGGAATCCAGCGTGCGGCGGCGATGTTCCCCATGCCGCCGCGCCGCGCAATCCAAAACCTTTGAGGCGGTCGGGAAGGCGCGTCGTCGTTACCGGTTGAAGGGCCTTGGGGCGCTCACACGGACCGGAGACGAGCCGCGATGGAAGTGATGATGGTCGATGACGGGGCCCTGCAGGGCCGCCTGCAATTCGACGCCGAGCGGGTGAGGCGCTTCACCTCGGTGGAGCCGCGGGTGATCTCGATCCACCACCTGCTGGCCCCCGAGCGGCTGCGGGTCGAGGCCTTCCTGGAGGCGGCCTATGACCGCGCCTTCCAGGGCAGGATCCGCAACCACTATCCGACCCTGATGAGCGTGCAGGACCGGCAGGGGACCATCCTCGCCGCCGTCGGCTTCCGGTTCGCCAGCCTTGGTCCCCTGTTCCTCGAGCAGTATCTGGACGAGCCGGTGGAGGCCGCGCTGACCACCAGGCTGGCGGTCGCCGCCGACCGCGCCGCCGTCGCCGAGATCGGCAACCTGGCCTCGGAAAGTCCCGGCGCCTCGCTCTTTCTCTTCCTGGCCTTGGCCCGCCACCTGGACCAGCGCGGCTGCACCCACGCGGTGGCCACCGCCACGCGGCAGCTGCGCCGCAGCTTCGCCCGCGTCGGCTTCGCCACCCAGCCCCTGACCCGCGCCGAGCCCGCCCGGCTGGGCGGCGGCGCCGCCGACTGGGGCGTCTATTACAGCCGCGATCCCGAGGTCCTGGCCGGCGCCATCGCCCCGGCCCTGCCGGCGCTCGCCCAGATGCTGACGGCCGATCCCATCGCCGAGGCCGACATCATCCCCCGCCTGCACCCGGCCTGGCGGGGAGACGCGTGATGAGCCGGGTCCTGGGGGCCATCGCGGCCCATGCCGAAGCCAAGCCCGAGGCCGTGGCGCTGAGCGGCCTCGATCAGGCCTTCACCTATGCCGAGCTCGCCCTGGCCGTCGATGAGGCCGCCGCGCAGCTCGCGGGGCTGGCCCACCTCAAGGCGCCCGACGCGCCGGTGGCCGTGGTGCTGGAGAACGGCCCGGCCTGGGTGATCCTCGACCTGGCCCTGGTCCGGCTGGGCTGGCCCAGCCTGCCGATCCCCGGCTTCTTCACCCCGGCCCAGCGCGACCACGCCGTCGCCGACTCCGGCGCAGGCCTGCTGATCTCCGCCGAGGACGCCGGCGCCCAACTCCGGATCGCCGGGATCGACCTGACGGCGACGCCCCTGGCCGGCGGCGCCCCGCGCCTGCCTGCCGGGACCGCCAAGATCACCTACACCTCCGGCTCCACCGGCCAGCCCAAGGGAGTCTGCCTGTCGCGGGCCCAGATGGAGGCGGTGGCGGCTTCCCTGGTGCAGATGATCGGCGCCGACTATGCGGGGTTGCACCTGCCCCTGCTGCCGCTCTCCATCCTGCTGGAGAACGTGGCGGGCCTCTACGCCACCCTGATCGGCGGCGGCCGCTACCACGTCCTGCCGCCCGCCGCGCTCGGCCTGGACAATCCTTTCCGCCCGGACCTGGCCCGCCTCACCGCGGCGATCGCGGGGGAGGGGGCCACCAGCCTGATCCTGGTGCCCGAACTGCTGCGCGCCCTGCTGATGGTGATGAGCTTCACCGGCGCGCGGTTCCCCAACCTCAACCTGGTCGCGGTCGGCGGCGCCAAGGTCGCGCCGCAACTGCTGGCCCAGGCCCAGGCCCTCGGCCTGCCGGTCTATGAGGGCTACGGGCTCAGCGAGTGCGCCTCGGTGGTGACCCTCAACACGCCCTCCGCCCACCAGACGGGGGCGGCGGGACGGCCCCTGCCGCACCTGACCGTCGAGATCGACGCCGAGGGCGAGATCATCGTCAGCCCGCGGCCCTTCCTCGGCTATGCCGGCGGCCCGCCCGCCCTGGGTCCGGTGCGCACCGGCGACCTGGGCCGGATCGACGCCGACGGCTTCCTGCACATCGACGGGCGCCGGGCCAACACCATCATCAACGCCTATGGCCGCAACATCGCGCCGGAATGGGTGGAGAGCGAACTCCTGGCCCAGGCCGAGATCCGCCAGGCCATCGTGTTCGGCGAGGGCCAGGCGCAGCTGGGCGCCCTGCTGGTGCCGCTGGCCCCCGACATGGCGGCCGCCGACCTCGAGGCCGCCGTCCAGCGCGCCAACCGCAACCTGCCCGCCTACGCCCAGATCGGCCGCTGGCAGGTCCGCGCCCCCTTCGATCCCGCCGCCGGGGAGCTGACCGGCAACGGCCGGCCCCGCCGCGCGGTGCTGCTCGCCCACCCCTTTGTCGAAGCCCAACCGTAGGAACGCCAACGTGACCTTCTTCGAGAGACTGATCACCGAAACCCTGGAGGGCCAGGCGACCCTGGCCGCCGTGCCGCAGATCCAGGACGGCCTGGCCGGCAAGATCTCGCGCGAGACCTACATCGCCTATCTCACCGAGGCCTATCACCACGTCTGTCACACCGTGCCCCTGATGCAGTCGGCCAAGGCGGGGCTCGACGACGCCCATGCCGACTTCCGCGACGCCCTGGACGAGTACATCGCCGAGGAGACCGGCCACGAGGCCTGGATCCTCAACGACATCCGCCACTGCGGCGGCGACGCCGAGGCCGTGCGCCGAGGGCCGCCGCGCCCGGCCACCCAGGCCATGGTGGACTACGCCTACGACTACATCGCCCGGGTCAATCCGATGGGCTTCTTCGGCATGGTCCTGGTGCTGGAGGGGACCAGCGTCCAGCTCGCCACCCAGGGCGCCTCGGCCGTCGCCAAGAGCCTGAATCTGGGGCCGGAGTGCTTCAGCTATCTCACCTCCCATGGCGCCCTGGACCAGGAGCACCTGGTCTTCTTCCAGAGGCTGATGGACCGGGTGGACGACCCCGCCGACCAGGCCGCGATCATCGAGGTGGCCAAGGGGATTTTCGATCGCTTCGCCGCGGTGTTCCGCGCCATTCCCCACGACCGGGAGCTGGCCCATGCCGTTTAGGGACAAGGAGATCCTGCTCACCGGCGGGGCGGGCGGACTGGGGGCGCTGATCAGCGCCCAGCTCACCGCGCAGGGCGCGCGGGTCACGGTGCTGGACCGGGTCGCCCCCACCCAGGCGGTGGGCTACCTGAAGGCCGACCTCTCGACGCCCGAGGGCCTGGAGGCCGCCGCCGCAGCGGTGTCAGGCAAGGCCTGGGACATCGTCGTCAACCTGGCGGGCATCCAGCACTTCGGCCCCCTGGAGCGGCAGTCCCCCAGCCACCTGCTGGCCAGCTACATGGTCAATCTGGTGGCCCCGGTGCGCCTGACCCAGGCCGTGCTGCCGGCCATGAAGGCCCGCGGGCAGGGGCAGATCGTCAATGTCGGCTCGGTGTTCGGGTCCATCAATTTCGCCCACTTCGTCACCTATTCCAGCGCCAAGGCCGGACTGCGGGGCTTCAGCCAGGCCCTGAGGCGGGAGCTGGCGGGGACCGGGGTGGCGGTGACCTATGTGGCGCCGCGCGCGGTGCGCACCGCGCTCAACTCCGCCGAGGTCATGGCCTTCGCCAAGCTCACCCACATGAACATGGACGAGCCCAAGCTGATCGCCGCCCGCATCGTCGACGCCATCGGGGCGCGGCGCCGCGATGTCTATTTCGGCTTCCCCGAGAGCCTGTTCGTCCGCCTCAACGCCATTTTCCCCGGCCTGGTGGACCGCGCCCTGTCGGCCAACGACCGCAAGGCCGCCACCCTGTTCGCCCGCTGATCCCCGGAGACCCCATGAAACTCGCCCCCTATCTCCTCGCCCTGTCCCTGACCGCCAGCGCGGCGGCGGCGGCCGAGCCCGCCGGCTTCGAGGGACGCGTCGACGGCCTGGCCCACAGCTGGGCTCACGTGAACTACGAGGTCCGCGACAGCGCCGCCCGGGCCGCGGAGGCCGATCGCCTGGCCGGCCAGGCCGAAGCGCTGGCCCGGCAGTATCCCAACCGCGCCGAGCCCCTGGTCTGGGAGGCCATCGCCCAGGCCACGGAGGCCGGCGCCAAGGGCGGGCTTGGCGGCCTGGCCCTGGCCAAGAGCGCGCGGGATCTGCTGCAGAAGGCCGAGAGGATCAATCCCGCCGCCCTCGGCGACGGCTCGGTCTACACGACCCTGGGCTCCCTCTACGCTCAGGTGCCGGGCTTCCCCATCGGGTTCGGCGATCCCGCCAAGGCCCGGACCTACCTGGCCAAGGCCCTGGCGGCCAATCCGACCGGCATCGATCCCAACTACTTCCAGGGGGACTTCCTGCTGCGCCAGGGCGACGCCGCGGGCGCGGTCAAGGCACTGGACCGCGCGCTCGCCGCCCCGCCGCGCCCGGGCCGGGAGCTCGCCGACCGCGGCCGCCGCGCCGAGGCCTCGGCCCTCCTGGCCAAGGCGCGCCAGAAGCTCAAGTCCTGACGCCTCACCCGTCGTCTCTTCCCAACCTGAAGGATCACATCATGAGCATTTCCAGCATCGGGCCCGTGACCCCGCCCAAGACGCCTGAAGCCGCCGAGCCGAGCGGGCCGGAGATCCGCAACGACCACGACGCCGACGACGCGCAGAAGCCCGCCCCGAAGGCGACCCCGCCCAAGGGCCAGGGGACCATCCTCGACACCAACGCCTGACGCCTGGAGGGGCGAGACGACGCCCGCGCCGTCTCGCCCCGGCGCGGGGGTGATCATGGTCGGCGAGCGGGTTGACCGCCATCAAGGCGTGTCAGGCGCGCGCGGCCTAAGGCTTGCCATCGATCTTGATGGAGCCTGCCCATGGACTTTGGCCTTTCCGAACGTGAGACCATGTGGCGCGACCGCGTGCGGACCTTCATGGCCGACCACGTCTATCCCGCCATCCCGGTCTATCAGAAGCAGACCGACCGCGAGGGCGCCGCCCGCTGGAGCGTCATCCCCATCGTCGAGGAGCTGAAGGCGCGGGCCTTCTCCGAGGGGCTGTGGAACCTGTTCCTGAATCCTTCGGAGGAGGATGAGGAGGACTACAAGGGGCCGGGCCTCAGCAACCTCGAATACGCGCTGTGCGCCGAGGAGATGGGCCGGGTCGGCTTCGCCTCGGAGGTGTTCAACTGCTCGGCGCCGGACACCGGCAACATGGAGGTGCTTCGCCAGTACGGCTCGGCCCGGCAGAAGGCTGAGTGGCTGCGACCCCTGATGGACGGCGAGATCCGCTCGGCCTTCCTG
The DNA here is from genome assembly GCF_965229015.1 of Phenylobacterium sp. Taxonomy (GTDB): domain Bacteria; phylum Pseudomonadota; class Alphaproteobacteria; order Caulobacterales; family Caulobacteraceae; genus Phenylobacterium. The sequence continues at coordinate 116,410 of NZ_CBDDIM010000001.1, forward strand.
ATGACCGAGCCCGACGTGGCCTCCTCGGACGCCACCAACATCCAGACCTCGATCCGCCGCGACGGCGACAGTTATGTCATCAACGGCCGCAAGTGGTGGTCCTCGGGCATCGGCGATCCGCGCTGCAAGATCGCCATCCTGATGGGCAAGACCGACCCCGAAGGCGCCCGCCACTCCCAGCAGTCCCAGATCCTGATCCCCACCGACGCGCCGGGCTTCGAGGTGGTGCGCATGCTGCCGGTCTTCGGCTATGACGACGCCCCCCACGGCCACGCCGAGGTGATGCTGCGCGACGTCCGCGTGCCTGTCGAGAACCTGATCCTGGGGGAGGGACGCGGCTTCGAGATCGCCCAGGGCCGCCTGGGCCCCGGCCGCATCCACCACTGCATGCGCGCGCTGGGCGCCACCGAGGTCGCCCTGGAGAAGATGGTCGACCGCCTGCTGTCGCGCGTGGCCTTCGGCAAGCGCCTGGCCGACCAGTCGGTCTGGGAGGAGCGCATCGGAGAGGCGCGGCTGGAGATCGAGATGACCCGGCTGCTGTGCCTGAAGGCCGCCGACATGATGGACAAGGTGGGCAACAAGGCCGCCCAGCTCGAGATCGCCATGATCAAGGTGGCCGCGCCGCGCACCGCCCTGAAGGTGCTGGACGACGCCATGCAGGCCCACGGCGGGGCGGGGCTGTCGGAGGACTTCGGCCTGGCCCGGGCCTATGCCGGCATGCGCGCCCTGCGGATCGCCGACGGGCCCGACGAGGTGCACAAGCGGGCCATCGCCAAATTGGAGATGGGCCGCCACGGCGCCCGCCTGCGGGCCTGGCGTGAGGGCGCGCCCCTGGACGCCGGGCAAGTCCCGACCCCGGCCTAGACCCACAATCCTGGAACCCGACACCCCATGAAGACCGGCATCGACGAACGGCTGCCCTTCCATCCGCTGAACATCGCGGTCCTGACCATCTCCGACACCCGGACGGAGGTCACCGACACCTCGGGCGGCCTGCTGGTGGACCGGCTGACGAGCGCGGGTCACGTCCTGGCGGGCCGCGCCATCGTGACCGACGAGGTCGAGGCCATCGCGGCCCAGGTCCGCGCCTGGGCGGCGGCGGCCGAGGTGGACGTCATCCTGACCACCGGCGGCACCGGCTTCTCGCCGCGCGACGTGACGCCGGAGGCGGTTCAACCCCTGCTGGACCGGACCATGGACGGCTTCTCGGTGGTCTTCCACCAGGCCAGCCGCGGCACGGTGGGGGTCTCGACCCTGCAGTCGCGCGCCCTGGCCGGCCAGATCGGCGAGACCTTCATCTTCTGCGTCCCCGGCTCCACCGGCGCCTGCAAGGACGCCTGGGACCTGGTGCTGGCCGAGGAATTCGACAGCCGCTTCCGCCCCTGTTCCCTGGTGGGCCAGATCCCCCGCTATCGGGGCGTCTGCAATTGATCGCCTTCGACGACGCCACGGCCCTGGTCTCCGGGCTGGCCCGGCCCCTGGCCCGTGAGCGCGTCGGGCTCGACCAGGCCGACGGCCGGGTCCTCGCCGCTCCCGTCCTGGCGCAGCGGTCGTCCCCGGCCGTCGCCGTCTCGGCCATGGACGGATACGCCGTGCGCGAGGCCGATCTGTCCCACGGCCCAATCCGCCTGCCGGTGATGGGCGCGGCCTATGCGGGCCGGGGCTTCGAGCATCCTCTCGCGCCCGGCGCCTGCGTGCGCATCTTCACCGGGGCGCCGGCGCCGGCCGGAACCGACCGGGTGGTGATGCAGGAATCGGTGCGCGACGAGGGCGAGGTGGCCTTCTTCCCCCAGGCGCCCTGCGGCGGGCGGCACGTCCGCGCCGCCGGCTGCGATTTCCGGGCGGGTGACGAATTGCTGGCCGCGGGCCTGCGGCTCACCCCGCAACGGCTGATCGCTGCGGCCGCCGCCGATCTGTCCGAACTGGAGGTGGTGGCCCGGCCCAGGGTGATGATCCTCAGCACCGGCGACGAATTGCATGAGCCCGGGCATGGACCGGGCGACGGGGCGTCGATCCCCGAGAGCGTCTCCTTCGGCCTGGCCGCCCTGGTGCGCGCCTGGGGCGGGGAGGTGATCGGCCGCCGGCGGCTGGGGGACGACCTGCCGGCCCTGCAGGCGGCCGCGGGCGCGGCCCTCGAAGCCGCCGACCTGGTGGTGGTGACCGGCGGCGCCTCGGTCGGTCAGCGCGACTACGCCAAGGCGATGTTCGCGCCGTTCGGCCTCGACTGCGTGTTCGCCAAGGTGGCCATCAAGCCCGGGAAGCCTGTCTGGCTGGGGCGGGCCGAGGGCAAGCTGGTGGTCGGCCTGCCGGGCAATCCCACCGCGGCCCTGGTGACGGCGCGCCTGCTGCTGGCGCCGCTGATCGCCGGTCTGGGCGGCCAGGATCCCGACCGCGCCCTGGCCTGGCGCCGGGCGCCCTTGGCCGAGACACTGGAGGCGTGCGGCGATCGGGAAACCTTCCTGCGGGCGCGGAGCGTCGCGGCCGGAGTGGCGCCGCTGTCGGATCAAGACTCCTCGTCACAGAAGGCCCTGGCCCTGGCCGACCTGCTCATTCGCCGACGGCCCGGCGACTCCGCCGCGGCGACGGGGGACCAGGTCGAGGTTCTCGATTTCTGAGGACCCCGGCTACAGGAAGTGGGGGAAGAGGACGTCGTTCTCCAGGCGCATGTGCTCGCGCAGGTCTCGATCGAGCTTCTTGCAGGCCTGGGAAAGGGCGCGCCAGGTCTGGCAGGCGCCCTGGGGCGGGGTGAAGTCCTTGGTCAGGGCGGCCAGGCGGGCCAGCTGCTCATAGACGTCGTCATGCTCGGACATCATGCGCGAGATGGGGAAGCGCAGCACGCCGCAGGAGCCGGCCAGCATGGTGGGGAAGAGGATGTTCTCCTCCTTGCGCTGGTGGCCCTCCAGGTCGTCGGCCATGATCGCCAGGTGGTCGGCGAGGCCCCGGGGGCAGTCGGGATCGTTGGCGTGGACCCGCTCGACCGTGCGGGCCAGGTCGATGGCCTTGGGGAACTCCTGGCGATGGGTCTCGTGATAGCGCTCCAGGATGTGGTCGATCAGCTTGGCGGCCGCGCGGTCGCCAGCCTTGTCGCCCCTGGGCGCCAGGGTCAGGTCCCGCTCGAGTTTCTCCACCGTGGTCAGGGGGCCCTGGACGCGGAAGATGTCGTTGGCCTCCGGCGATCGTTTGACCATCTCGCGGGCCCAGAGATTGAGTCCAGGGGTGGGGATCGGGATCATGGCGGTCTCCTCAATGAGGTCAGACTAGGCCGCCCTCGTCGCGAGCGCCTTGAATGGGGCCGGACGCCGGCTTGATTTTCGCCAAGTCGAGGCCTGGCCGATTTCGCGGCCTGCGACACCCGTTGCGCGACCCGGACGCCGCAGGGAATCGGCCAGCCTCGCTCTCCCCACGCAGAGAGACCGCCATGGCCTTCGACAATCCCCTCGCCGGAGAAATCTGGTCCAGCAAGTACCGCTTCGCCCCGCACGGCGGGGGCGGAGACGCCAGCCTCGCCGAGACCTGGGCGCGCGTCGCCCGCGCGGTGAGCGAACCCGAGGCGCCCGAGCGCCGCGAGGCCTTCCGCGCCGAGGTGATGGACGCGCTCACCGACTACAGGTTCCTGCCGGCCGGCCGCATCCTGGCCGGGGCCGGCACCCAGCGGTCGGTCACCCTGTTCAACTGCTTCGTCATGGGGAAGATCCCGGACGATCTGGGCGCCATCTTCGAGCATGTCCGCGAGGCCGCCGTCACCCTGCAGCAGGGGGGCGGGGTCGGAATGGACTTCTCCTCCGTGCGGCCCAGCGGCGCCCTGGTCCGCGGCGTCGGCGCCGACGCCTCCGGGCCGCTGAGCTTCATGGACGTGTGGGACTCCATGTGCCGAACCATCCTCTCGGCCGGGCAGCGCCGCGGGGCGATGATGGGGTGCCTGCGCATCGACCACCCCGACATCGAGGCCTTCATCGACGCCAAGCGCGAACCCGGCCGCCTGCGCAACTTCAACCTCTCGGTCCTGGTCACCGACGCCTTCATGCAGGCCCTGGCGGCGGACGCCGAATGGCCGCTGGTGTTCGACGGCAAGGTCCATCGCAATGTGCGGGCCGCCGACCTCTGGGCGCGGCTGATGACCGCCACCTATGACGCCGCCGAGCCCGGCGTGATCTTCATCGACCGGGTCAACGCCAACAACAACCTGGCCTATTGCGAGGAGATCCTGGCCAGCAATCCCTGCGGCGAGCAGATGCTGCCCGCCTATGGCGCCTGCCTGCTGGGATCCCTGAACCTGGCCCGGCTGGTGGAGGCGCCCTTCTCCGACGGGGCCGAACTGAACGCGGCGCGGTTGGGGGGACTGACGCGCACCGCCGTCCGCATGCTGGACAATGTCATCGACATCTCCCGCTTCCCCCTGGAGGCCCAGGCGGCCGAGGCGCGGGCCAAGCGGCGGATCGGCATCGGCGTCACCGGCCTGGCCGACGCCCTGCTGTTCTGCGGCGCCCGCTACGGCGGTGACGAGGCCGTGGCCCTGACTCAGCGCTGGCTCGGCGTGATCAAGCGCGAGGCCTATCGCGCCTCGGCCGAACTGGCCGCCGAGAAGGGTTGCTTCCCGCTCTACGACCCGCAGATCCTGGACCGCCCCAACCTGCGGGACCTCGACGAGGAGACCCGCGCCCTGATCGCCGAACACGGGCTGCGCAACGGTTGCCTGACCTCCATCGCGCCCACCGGCACGACCTCGCTGCTGGCGGGCAATGTCTCCTCCGGCGTCGAGCCGGTCTTCGCCTATGCCTATACCCGCAAGGTGCGCCAGCCGGACGGCTCCTCGCGCGAGGAGCAGGTGGAGGACTACGCGCTCACCGTCTGGCGCGGACTGAAGGGCGAGGCCGCGCCGCCGGCCGAACTGTTCGTCAGCGCCCAGGACCTGACCCCGGCCGACCACCTGCGGATGCAGGCCGCGGCCCAGGCCTGCATCGACAGTTCGATCTCCAAGACCGTGAACTGCCCGGAGGACATCGCCTTCGCCGACTTCTCGGACATCTACCTGGAAGGCTACCGCCTGGGCTGCAAGGGCCTGACCACCTACCGGCCCAACGCGGTCACCGGCTCGGTGCTGTCGGTGGCGCCGACCCCGGAGACGGCCGCGCCGGCCGAACCCAAGCTGTCGCCACGGCCCGACGTCCTGCAGGGCGCCACCTACAAGATCAAATGGCCGCAGAGCGCGCACGCCGTCTATGTGACCATCAACGACGCCGACACCGGGGCGGGGCCGCGGCCCTTCGAGATCTTCGTCAATTCGAAGAACATGGAGCACTACGCCTGGACCCTGGGCCTGACGCGGATGATCTCGGCGGTGTTCCGCCGGGGCGGGGACGTGGCCTTCGTCGCCGAGGAGCTGAAGGCGGTGTTCGATCCCAGCGGCGGCGGCTGGATCGACGGCCGCTACGTGCCCTCGCTGCCCGCCGCCATCGGCGGGGTGATCGAGCGCCACCTGAGGATCGAGGCCGCCGCGGCCCCGGCTCACGCCGCCGCGGCCCCCCACGCGCACACCGCCGGCAAGGCCTGCTGCCCCCAATGCGGCGGGTTCGAACTGGTGCGCAAGGAGGGCTGCGACACCTGTTTCGGCTGCGGTTACTCCAAATGCGCATGAGAAGCGTCCGCGCTTGATGTCCGACAAGGGCGGTGGGGCAGGACAGGTCTAGAAGGAGGACCTGTCCTCTAGACGACTGGAGTCGCCCCATGGCCACCGCCGCCGATCGGCGCGCCTACCGGGGGCCCAAGCTCTTCAGCTACGGCTTCCGCCCCTTCTTCCTCGCCGCCTCGATCTGGGCGGCGCTGGCCGTTCCCCTCTGGCTGCTGTCCTTCACCGGCCACCTGCCCTGGGCCGCCCTCACCCGCGAGTGGCATATCCACGAGATGCTGTTCGGGGTGCTGGCCGGCATCGTCGCCGGCTTCCTGCTGACCGCCGTGCCCAACTGGACCGGCCGCCTGCCGGTGATGGGCGTCCCGCTCGTGGCCCTGTCGTCCCTGTGGCTGGCCGGACGCCTGGCCATGCTGGCGGCCACCGAACTCGGGGTCTGGGCCAGCGTGATCGACAGCGCCTTCCTGGTGGTGTTCGCCGGCGTGATCTGGCGCGAGGTCCTGGCCGGGCGCAACTGGCGCAACCTGGCCGTCTGCGGCCTGGTCACCGTGCTGGCCTGCGCCAATATCGCCTTCCATCTGGGGGCCCTGGCGCCGGAGGCGGTCGGCCAGCGGGCCGCGCTCGGCGCCATCGCCTTGCTGATCGCCCTGATCGGCGGGCGGGTCACCCCCAGCTTCACCCGCAACTGGCTGACCCAGCGCGCGCCGGGTCCGATGCCGGCCCCCGCCGACCGCGCCGACATGGCCGCCCTGATTCTCACCGGCCTGGCCGCCGCCGCCTGGGTGGCGGCCCCCGAAGCCCCATTGGCCGGCGCGCTGCTGACGGCGTCCGGCCTCGCGGCCCTGGCCCGCCTGGCGCGCTGGCAGGGCCTCAGGACCCTGACCGAGCCCCTGGTCTGGGTGCTCCACCTTGGCTATGCCTGGCTCGGGGTCGGCCTGATCCTGATCGGCCTCACCATCCTGGCGCCCGACATCGTGCCGCGCACAGCCGGGGTCCACGCCCTGACGGCGGGCGCGGTCGGGGTCATGACCCTGGCCATGATGACCCGGGCCACCCGTGGCCACAGCGGCCGCCCCCGGGTCGCCGACGGCTGGACGCTCGCCATCTATCTGCTGGTCAACGCCGCGGCCCTGGTGCGGGTCTGCGCCGGCTTCGGCGGACCCGGCAGCACGGTGCTGCTGGCGACCTCCGGCGTCCTGTGGAGCGCGGCCTTCGGCGGCTTCGCCCTGGCCTATGGGCCGATGCTGCTGGGATGGCCCGTCAGGCCGCGCGGCAAGGCCAGGCCAAGCCCGGCTTAACCGAAATCAAGGCCCCCGCCGTCAGCCGTCATACCCCGCGCGCGCGGGGGCCCCTAGGCTCACCCTCGATCCGCCCGTCGTGCGCGACGCCATTCCTCCCTCCGGCGTCGGCTTGGGTGACGTCGACACCGGCGATCCGCCGGGTCTTGGGGCGCCGGGAGACCGGCGCCTCTTCTGTCCCGTGAGGAACCTGTCCCATGGACCCCCTGATCGACGGGTTCGGCCGCCGCTTCCGCTACCTTCGCCTCTCGGTGACCGAGGTGTGCAATTTCCGCTGCACCTACTGCCTGCCCGACGGCTACCGGAAGACCGCCGGGCCCGCCTTCCTCGGCGTCGACGAGATCGGCGTCCTGGTCTCCACCTTCCAGAGGCTGGGGATCGGGAAGGTGCGGCTCACGGGGGGCGAACCCACCGTGCGCAAGGATATCGGCCAGATCATCGCCCGGGTGGCCGCGGTTCCCGGGATCGCCAAGGTCGCCATGACCACCAATGGCTGGAACCTGGAGCGCCACGTCGCCGCCTGGCGCGCCGCGGGCCTGACCAATCTCAACGTCTCCATCGACGCCCTGGATCGCCAGGCCTTCGCCCGCCTGACGGGCCACGACCGCCTCGATCAGGTGGTGGCCGGCCTGGACCGGGCCCTGGCCATCGGCGTCCCGACGGTGAAGGTCAACGCGGTCCTGCTCCGCGACAGCCTGGAGAACGGTTTCGCCGATTTCGCCGAATTCGTCCGCCGCCGTCCCGTGGCCGTCCGCTTCATCGAGTTGATGCGCACCGCCGACAACGCCGCCTATTTCACCGACCAGCATGTGAGCGGCGAACGCCTGAAGACCTGGCTGGCGCAGGAGGGCTGGAGCGCCCGCCCCCGGGCCTCCGACGACGGCCCGGCCACGGAGTACGAGCATCCGGACTTCGCCGGCCGGATCGGCCTGATCGCCCCCTATGGCGCCGGGTTCTGCGACGGCTGCAATCGCCTGCGGGTCACGGCCCAGGGCCTGCTGCGCCTGTGCCTGTTCGGACAGGGCGGCGTGAACCTGCGCGACCTGCTGGCGGCCGATGCGGGGGAGGGGGCTTCGGACTTGCTGGCGGCGCGGGTCGCCCGGGCCCTGACCGGCAAGCCCCTGGGTCACGATCTGGCCAGCGGCCAGGCCGGGGACACCCGCAACCTGGCGCAGTTCGGCGGCTAGAGCCCTTTCCGATCTGATTGCTTCAATCAGATTGGAAAGGTCGCTAATTCAAAAGGTTAGAGCATTTTTCGATCCGATAGCCGTTTCACACTTATCGGAAAATGCTCTAGCCCGCGCGGCTGGCGGGCCAGAGCTCCCGCTCGGCCTTGCCGATGGGCGTGGCGCTGGGCGGCTGGTGGTTGTCGATCAGCGGATCGGGCTTGGCCAGGCGCTCCAGCACCACGGGCCGGGCGATGGTGACCTCGGGTCCGTTCACCACCACGCCGTAGCCGGTGAGGGTGGCGAAGGCGCGCGACAGGTTCTCCGGCGTCATGCCCAGCAGGGAGGCCAGCAGGCGCTTCTCGTGGGGCAGGGTGAAGGTCTCCGCCCCGCCCTGGCGCACCTTCTGGGTGATCAGGTAGTTGGCCAGGCGCTCGGCCCCGCCGCGCAGCTTCTGGTTCTTCAGCGACCGCACCAGGCCGCGATAGCAGCCGGCGAGCTCCAGGGTGGCGGCGTAGCTGAAGCGCGGGTCGGTCTGCATGGCGCGGCGCAGGGCCTCGCCCGAGAGCATCAGGATGTCGGACCGCTCGACGGTGCGCGCGCTCATCAGGGCGTCGGCGTCCAGGGCGACAGCGGCGAAGATGAAGGTGGAGACCGGGCGCAGGACCGCGAGGGTGGTCTCCTTGTCGTTCCAGGTCCCCTCCAGCTCAACGAGACCGTCGAGCAGGACATAGAGGAAATCGACCGGATCGCCCTCGTGCAGAAGGGTGGTGCCCGCGGGGAACTTCTGGAGGAAGGCGCCCGCCGTCACGGCGCTGAAGGTCTCGTCCGAGACACCGGAGAACAGGGACAAGCCCTTTACGCGCTCCACGTCCACGACTCGCATCGACATTCGTATGGTCCCCTTGCGTCAACCTCACTTCGGCTTCGCAGGCGAGTCTGGCCTTGACCTAGATCAAGCGGCGCCAATGGGTCGCGGCCGCCGGGGCCGCTTGATGTCCGTCAATCGCCGCCACCAACAAAAGTAATCGGGTCAATTACGTACGTAAACTGCGTCCGCTATTCCTGCTGAGACGCCGATAAACCTAGCAACATCGGCGGCTGGATTTGATGATCGTCAATCCAAAGCGTCGCCGCCCGCTCCATACACTTGGCCGAAGCGAGGGCGTCTGGTCCCGCAGCAAAGAGGTCGGGGGACAAGTTGAGCGTCGCAGTCACACCGCCCATCGCAGAGAACGCCCCGGGCGCCGGCATGGCGCTCTGGATGAGCACCTTCTCCTTCACCGCCTGTTTCGCGGTGTGGACGATCTTCTCGATCATCGGGGTGCAGATTAAGCAGAACCTCGGCCTCACCGAGGCCGAGTTCGGCCTGCTGGCCGGCACGCCCATCCTCACCGGCTCGCTGGTGCGCGTCGTCCTGGGGGTCTGGGCCGATCAGTACGGCGGCCGGGTGGTGAACCTGGTGGTGATGCTGTCGGCGGCCCTGGCCACCTTCCTGCTCTCCCACGCCCAGACCTATCCGCAGTTCCTGCTGGCGGCCCTCGGGGTCGGCATGGCGGGCGGCTCCTTCGCGGTCGGCGTGGCCTATGTCTCCAAGTTCTTCCCCAAGGAAAAGCAGGGCACCGCGCTCGGCATCTTCGGGGCCGGCAATGTCGGCGCCGCGGTGACCAAGTTCGCCGCACCCTTCGTGATGATCGCCTACGGGTGGCAGACGGTCGCCCAGGCGTGGGCCGTGGCCCTGGCCGTGATCGCGGTCGTCTACTTCCTGCTGACCCGCGACGATCCCGAACTTGTGGAACGCCGCCGGACCGGCGCCAAGCCGGTGGCCGCGGCGATGCAGTTCGCCCCGCTGATGAAGCTGCAGGTCTGGCGCTTCGCCCTCTATTACTTCTTCGTCTTCGGCGCCTTCGTGGCCCTGGCGCTCTGGCTGCCCCACTATCTGGTGGCGGTCTATCACCTGGATATCCGCACGGCCGGCATGCTGGCGGCGGCCTATTCGATCCCCGGGTCGCTGTTCCGGGTGTTCGGCGGCTGGCTCTCCGACAAGATCGGCGCGCGCAAGGTGATGTACATCACCTTCAGCATCAGCGTGGTGGCCACCTTCCTGCTGTCCTATCCGCCCACCAGCTATGTGGTGGACGGGGTCCATGGGCCGATCGCCTTCCGCCTGGCCACGGGCCTGCTTCCCTTCATCATCCTGCTGTTCTGCCTCGGCTTCGCCATGAGCCTGGGCAAGGCCGCGGTCTACAAGCACATCCCGGTCTACTATCCCGGCACCATCGGTTCGGTGGGCGGCCTGGTGGGCATGGTGGGCGGCCTCGGCGGCTTCGTCCTGCCGATCGCCTTCGGGGCGCTCAACGACCTGACCGGGGTCTGGACCAGCTGCTTCATGCTGCTGTTCGTCCTGGTGGCCAGCGCCCTGACCTGGATGCACTTCGCCATCCGCCGGATGGAGCACGCCGGCGCCCCGCAGCTGGGTGAGCTGCCCGAATTTCCCGAGATGGCGTCCCTGCACGCCGACCTTCAACCGCGCCCGGCCTCCGGTGCGCCCGCCCGCGCTCGCGCGGCGACCCCAGCAAGAGGAGCGCCTTGATGGCTTCCCGCAAACCCGCCCGTCACGTCCTGACCGACTGGCGCCCCGAAGATCCGGCCTTCTGGTCGGGGGCCGGCAAGGCGATCGCCCGGCGAAATCTCTGGATTTCGATCCCCAACCTGCTCCTGGCCTTCTCGGTCTGGATGGTCTGGTCGATGGTGGTGGCCAAGCTGAAACTGGTGGGCTTCAAGTTCACGACCGAGCAGCTCTTCTGGCTCACCGCTCTGCCGGCCCTGTCGGGCGCGACCCTGCGGATCTTCTACAGCTTCATGGTCCCGATCCTCGGCGGCCGGCTGTGGACGACGCTCACCACCCTGTCGCTGCTGATCCCGGCGATCGGCATCGGCATGGCGGTGCAGGATCCCACCACCCCCTATGAGGTGTTCGTGGTCCTGGCCCTGCTCTGCGGGCTGGGGGGCGGCAACTTCGCCTCCTCGATGTCCAACATCTCCTTCTTCTACCCCAAGGCCGAGAAGGGTAACGCGCTGGCCCTCAACGCCGGCTTCGGCAACCTCGGCGTCAGCGTCATGCAGTTCCTGGTGCCGGTGGTGATCGGACTGGGGATGTTCATGCCCCTGGTGGGCGCGCCGCAGACGGCGATGGACAACGGGGTCGCCTCGACCATCTGGCTGCAGAACGCCGGCTTCGTCTGGGTCCCCTTCATCCTGGTGGCCGGCAGCCTGGCCTGGTTCGGCATGAACGACATCGCCTCGGCGCGGGCCTCCTTCGCCGAGCAGTCGGTGGTCTTCAAGCGCAAGCACAACTGGGTCATCTGCTGGCTCTACCTGGGCACCTTCGGCTCGTTCATCGGCTTCTCGGCGGCCTTCCCGCTGCTGATGAAGACCCTGTTCCCCGGGACCCACGCCATGCAGCTGGTCTTCCTGGGTCCGCTGGTCGGCGCGGCCTCACGGGCGCTCACCGGCTGGATCTCCGACAAGTTCGGCGGCCACAACGTCACCCACTGGGTCTTCATCGCCCTGGCCCTCGGGGTCCTGTCGGTGATGCACAGCGTCGGCGGCTTCGGCGCGGCGCCCTCCTTCCCGATCTTCTTCGCCAGCTTCATGTGGCTGTTCTTCTGGACCGGGGTCGGCAACGCCTCGACCTTCCAGATGATCCCGGCGATCGTCCGGGCCGACATGCCCCGGCTGCTGCCGCAGGCTGATCCGGCCGCGCGCCTCAAGGCCGCGGACATGGAATCGGCGGCCATCGTCGGCTTCAGCTCGGCCATCGGCGCCTTCGGCGGCTTCTTCATCCCGCTGGCCTTCGGCGATGCGATGAAGGCCACCGGCGGGCCGAGCGCCGCCCTGCTGGTCTTCCTGGCCTTCTACCTCAGCTGCGTCGCGGTGAACTGGGCCTTCTACGCCCGCAAGTCCTCGCTGCTGCACGCACCCCACACCCCTTCGAAGATGGAAATCGTGGCATGAGCCATACCCTTGATCGCCTCACCTTCTTCGCCCGCAAGACCGAGCTGTTCTCCGAAGGCCACGGCGTCCTCACCGACGAGGACCGCAAGTGGGAGGAGGCCTACCGGCGCCGCTGGCAGCACGACAAGGTCGTGCGCTCCACCCACGGGGTGAACTGCACGGGCTCCTGCTCCTGGAAGATCTACGTCAAGGGCGGGATCGTCACCTGGGAGACCCAGCAGACCGACTATCCGCGCACCCGGCCCGAGCTGCCCAACCATGAGCCGCGGGGCTGCGCCCGGGGCGCCAGCTACAGCTGGTACCTCTATTCCGCCAACCGGGTGAAATACCCGCTGATCCGCTCACGCCTGCTGAAGCTGTGGCGCGCCGCGCGCGCCACCCGCAGCCCGGTGGCCGCCTGGGCCTCGATCCAGCAGGACCCGACCCAACGCGCCTCCTACGTCACGATGCGTGGGGCAGGGGGCTTCATCCGCGCGACCTGGGACGAGGTCACCGAGATCATCGCCGCGGCCAACGCCTACACCATCAAGGAATGGGGCCCCGACCGGATCTTCGGCTTCTCGCCGATCCCGGCCATGTCCATGGTCTCCTACGCCGCCGGCGCCCGTTACCTGCAGCTGCTCGGCGGGGTCTGCGGATCCTTCTACGACTGGTACTGCGACCTGCCGCCAGCCTCGCCCCAGACCTGGGGCGAACAGACCGACGTGGCCGAGAGCGCCGACTGGTTCAATTCCGGGTTCATGATCCTCTGGGGCTCCAACGTCCCCCAGACCCGCACTCCGGACGCCCACTTCTATACCGAGGCCCGCTACCGCGGCGCCAAGTCGGTGGTGATCTGCCCCGACTATTCGGAGGCCTCGAAGTTCTCCGACCTGTGGCTGCCCGTGAAGCAGGGGACCGACGCCGCCCTGGGCATGGCCTTCGGCCACGTGATCCTCAAGGAGTTCCACATCGACCGCCAGGTGCCCTATTTCCGCGACTACCTGCGGAAGTACTCGGACCTGCCGATGCTGGTGCGCCTTGTGCCGCAGGACGGCGCCTATGTGCCCGAGCGCCTGCTGCGCGCCGCCGAGTTCGACAAGGCGCTGGGCGAGACCAACAACCCCGACTGGAAGACCGTCGCTCTCGACGAAACCACCGGCGAGGTCATCGTCCCCAACGGCTCCATCGGCTTCCGCTGGGGCGAGGACGGCAAGTGGAACCTTGAAGAGAAGGACGGGGCGGGTCGCGAGACCACCCTGCGCCTGGGCCTCAAGGGCGTCCACGACGAGGTCGCCGCGGTGCGCTTCCCCTATTTCGGCGGCGCGGCCACCAACGGCTTCGCCATGACCGACCACCCCGAGGTCCTGGTCCGCAACGTGCCGGTCAAGCGCATGATGCTGCCCGAGGGCGAGACCCTGGTGGCCTGCGTCTACGACCTGTTCCTGGCCAATTACGGCGTCGACCAGGGCTTCGGCGGCGACCACATGCCCGCCAGCTACGACGAGGTGGAGCCCTATTCCCCGGCCTGGGCCGAGGCGATCACATCGGTGCCCCGCGACCAGATCATCGCCGTGGCCCGTGGCTTCGCCGGCAACGCCGAGAAGACCAATGGCAAGTCGATGGTGATCATCGGCGCGGCCATGAACCACTGGTTCCACATGGACATGAACTACCGCGCGGCCATCAACATGCTGGTCATGTGCGGTTGCGTCGGTCAGTCCGGCGGCGGCTGGGCCCACTATGTGGGTCAGGAGAAGCTGCGGCCGCAGACCGGCTGGGCGCCGCTGGCCTTCGCCACCGACTGGGTGAAGCCGCCCCGCCAGCAGAACTCCACCTCCTTCTTCTACGCCCACTCCGACCAGTGGCGGTACGAGACGGTGGAGATGAGCGAGATCCTCTCCCCCACCGCGCCGGAGGGCGTGTGGGACGGGGCGATGATCGACTTCAACGCCAAGGCCGAGCGGATGGGCTGGCTGCCCTCGGCGCCCGCCCTGCAGACCAACCCCCTGGAGGTGGCCAAGGCCGCCGCGGCGGCCGGTCAGGACGCCAAGGCCTACGCCCTCGACCAGCTCAAGAGCGGCGATCTGAAGATGTCCTGCATGGACCCCGACGATCCGGCCAACTGGCCGCGCAACATGTTCGTGTGGCGCTCCAACCTGCTGGGCTCCTCGGGCAAGGGCCACGAGTACTTCCTCAAGCACCTGCTGGGCGCCTCCCACGGCGTCCAGGGCAAGGACCTGGGCGAGGACGGTCGGCGCAAGCCCAACGAGGTCGTCTGGCATGACGAGGCGCCGGAGGGAAAGCTCGACCTGCTGGTCACCCTCGACTTCCGGATGTCCACCACGGCGGTCTATTCCGACATCGTCCTGCCGACGGCCACCTGGTACGAGAAGAACGACCTCAACACCTCCGACATGCACCCCTTCATCCACCCGCTGTCGGCGGCGGTGGATCCGGCCTGGGAGTCGAAGTCGGACTGGGAGATCTTCAAGGCGATCGCCAAGACCTTCTCCGATGTCGCCCCGGAGGTCCTGGGGGTCGAGCAGGACGTGGTCCTCACCCCCATCCAGCACGACAGCGCCGCCGAACTGGCCCAGCCCTTCGACGTCCGCGACTGGTCCAAGGGCGAATGCGAGGCGATCCCCGGCAAGACCATGCCGCAGATCACCGTGGTCGAGCGGGACTATCCCAACACCTACAAGCGCTTCACCGCCCTTGGTCCGCTGCTCAAGGCCAGCGGCAACGGCGGCAAGGGGATCGGCTGGAAGACCGACCATGAGGTCGACCTGCTGACCGCCCTGAACGGGGCGGTGCTGGAGGAGGGCCAGACCCAGGGCCTGGCGCGGATCGATACCGACATCGACGCGTGCGAGACCATCCTGATGCTGGCGCCGGAGACCAACGGCGAAGTGGCGGTCAAGGCCTGGGAAGCCCTCGAAAAGCAGACCGGGCGCGAACACACCCACCTGGCCCTGCCCAAGGAAGACGAGAAGATCCGCTTCCGCGACCTGCTGGCCCAGCCGCGCAAGATCATCACCTCGCCGACCTGGTCGGGCATCGAGAGCGAGAAGGTCTGCTACACGGCCGGCTACACCAACGTCCACGAGCTGATCCCGTGGCGGACCCTGACCGGCCGCCAGCAGCTCTACCAGGATCACCTGTGGATGCGGGCCTTCGGGGAGGCGCTCTGCGTCTACCGGCCCCCGATCGATCTGAAGACCACCTACGTCAAGGGCCTCAAGCCCAACGGCGAGAAGGAGATCGTCCTCAACTTCATCACCCCGCACCAGAAGTGGGGCATCCACTCCACCTATTCCGACAACCTGATGATGCTGACCCTCAACCGGGGCGGACCGGTCATCTGGGTCTCCGAGACCGACGCCAAGAAGGTCGGCCTGGTGGACAACGACTGGGTGGAGGCCTTCAACGCCAACGGGGCGCTCACCGCCCGGGTGGTGGTCTCCCAGCGGATCCGCGAAGGCACCACCTTCATGTATCACGCCCAGGAAAAGATCGTGAACACGCCGGGATCCCAGATCACCGGCAAGCGCGGCGGCATCCACAACTCGGTGACCCGCACGGTCCTCAAGCCGACCCACATGATCGGCGGCTACGCCCAGCTCGCCTACGGCTTCAACTACTACGGCACGGTCGGCTCGAACCGCGATGAGTTCGTGGTCCTGCGCAAGATGACCAAGGTCGACTGGTTGGAAGAACCTCTCAACGCCAAGGATTTCGCCCAATGAAGGTTCGCGCGCAAATCGGCATGGTGCTGAACCTCGACAAGTGCATCGGGTGTCACACCTGCTCGGTCACCTGCAAGAACGTCTGGACCAACCGCGAGGGCGTTGAATACGCCTGGTTCAACAACGTCGAGACCAAGCCCGGCGTCGGCTTCCCCCGCGACTGGGAGAACCAGAAGCGCTGGAACGGCGGCTGGACCCGCAAGGCCAACGGCAAGATCGAGCCGAAGATGGGGGCCAAGTGGCGGATCCTGGCGAAGATCTTCGCCAACCCGGACCTGCCGGAGATCGACGACTATTACGAGCCCTTCGACTTCGACTACGCCCACCTGCAGACGGCGCCGGAGATGAAGGCCTTCCCCACCGCCCGGCCGCGGTCGAAGATCACCGGCCAGCGGATGGAGAAGATCGAGCGCGGCCCCAACTGGGAGGAGATTCTCGGCGGCGAGTTCTCCAAGCGTTCGGCGGACTACAACTTCGCGGGCGTCGAGAAGGAGATCTACGGCGCCTTCGAAAACACCTTCATGATGTACCTGCCCAGGCTGTGCGAGCACTGCCTGAACCCGACCTGCGTCGCGGCCTGCCCCTCGGGCGCCATCTACAAGCGCGAGGAGGACGGCATCGTCCTGATCGACCAGGACAAGTGCCGCGGCTGGCGCATGTGCGTCTCGGCCTGCCCCTACAAGAAGATCTACTACAACTGGGAATCCGGAAAGTCGGAGAAGTGCACCTTCTGCTTCCCGCGCATCGAGGTCGGCCAGCCGACCGTGTGCTCGGAAACCTGCGTCGGCCGCATCCGCTATCTCGGCGTCCTGCTCTACGACGCCGACCGCATCGAGGCCGCGGCCTCGACCCCCGATGAGCAGGACCTCTACCAGGCCCAGCTCGACGTCTTCCTGGATCCCAGCGATCCGGCGGTGATCGCCCAGGCGCGCGCCGACGGCGTGCCGGAGGCCTGGCTGGACGCGGCCCGCAAGAGCCCCGTCTACAAGATGGCCATCGACTGGAAGATCGCCTTCCCGCTGCACCCGGAATACCGGACCCTGCCCATGGTCTGGTACGTGCCGCCGCTGTCGCCGATCCAGTCGGCCGTGGCCGCCGGCGCCCTGGAGATGGACGGCGACATGCCCGACGTCCACTCGCTGCGGATCCCGATCAAGTACCTCGCCAACCTGCTGACCGCCGGCAAGGAAGCGCCGGTGCAACTGGCCCTGGAACGCATGCTGGCCATGCGCGGCTACATGCGGGCCAAGACGGTGGAGGGGGTGATCGATCACGCCCTGGCCGAACGGGTCGGCCTGACGGCGGCGGAGATCGACTCCATGTACCGCTACCTGGCGATCGCCAACTACGAAGACCGCTTCGTCATCCCCTCGGCTCACCGCGAGACCGCCGAGGACGCCTACGACATGCGCGGCGGCTGCGGCTTCTCCTTCGGCAACGGCTGCTCCGGCGGCCGCACGGAGCTGGGCCTGTTTGGTCCCAACAAGCGCTCGCGCGCCAAAACCCCCATGGAGGTCTGAGACATGGCCCGCACCTACAAGGCGCTCGCACTGCTGCTCACCTATCCCAACCGCGATCTGCAGACCTTCGCCCCCGAGGCGCTCGCGGTGATCGAGGCCGAGGGCATGCTGAACAAGACCCTGGTCCAGGCCCTGCGCAAGCTGGTGGTGGAGATCACCGAGGACGACATCTACGACCTGCAGGAGCGCTATACCGAGCTGTTCGACCGCACGCGGTCGCTCTCCCTCAACCTCTATGAGCACGTGCACGGCGAGAGCCGCGACCGCGGCGAGGCCATGGTGGCCCTGCTGGAGCTCTATCGGGCCCAGGGTCTCGACCTGGCGGCCAACGAACTGCCGGACTTCCTGCCGGTGTTCCTGGAATTCCTCTCGACCCTGTCCGAACCGCAGGCCGCGTCCCTGCTGGGCGAGGCCAGCCATGTGCTGGAGGCCATGGGCGAACGGCTCAAGACCCGCGGCAGCGCCTATCGCGCGGTGTTCGGGGCCCTGGCCCGCCTGGCCGACACCCAAGCCGATCCGGGCGTGCTGGCGGCCCTGCTCAGCGAGCCCGAGGAGAACCCCAACGACCTGGAGGCCCTCGACAAGGCCTGGGCCGAGACCGCCGTCACCTTCGGCCCGTCCGACTCCGACTGCCCCAAGGCCAGCGCCCTGGTCGAGGCCATGAACGCCGAACCGCCGCGCGCCTCACGCCGCGCCGGCGCGACGGCCTGAGGAGCCCCCTGAGATGCAACTGCTCAATCAGATCCTGTTCGGCGTCTATCCCTACATCGCCCTGACCGTCCTGGCCCTCGGATCGGTCATCCGCTTCGACCGCGAGCAATACACCTGGCGCTCGGGCTCATCGCAGCTCCTGCGGCGCAAGCAACTGGTGCTGGGCTCGGTCCTGTTCCACGTCGGGGTGCTGATGATCTTCGGCGGCCACTTCGTGGGTCTGCTGACCCCCATCTGGGTATTCGACGCCCTGGGGGTGCCGCACAGCGCCAAGCAACTGCTGGCCATCGTCGCCGGCGGCTTCGCCGGGGCCCTGTGCCTGGTCGGCGGCCTGATCCTGCTGCATCGCCGGCTGTTCGACCCGCGCATCCGCCACAATTCCAGCTTCGGCGACACCGCCATCCTGATCCTGCTGATGCTCCAGCTCAGCCTCGGCCTGGCCACCATCCCGGTGTCCCTCGGCCACCTGGACGGGCACGAGATGGTCAAGTTCATGATGTGGGCCCAGGGGGTCTTCACCCTCCAGCCGGGGGTCGCCGACTACGTCGCCGACGTCCATCCGATCTTCAAGGCGCACCTGGTGCTGGGCATGACCATCCTGCTGGTCTTCCCCTTCACCCGCTTGGTGCACATGCTCTCGGCGCCGATCTGGTACCTGAATCGCCGGGGCTGGCAGCTGGTCCGCACCCGCCGTCCTCTGCCGCATCGCCGCGACAAGGGCGCCCCGGTCTATGCGACCAAGCCGGGCGTCCAGCCCGCCGCTGTCCATTCGACGAGCCAGGCGGTCCGGCCCGCGCCCCTCAAGGCCGCGGAGTAGCCCCCATGACCGCCACAGCCGCGATCGCCACCGTCGTCGTCGAAGGGGTCGAGATCCCCGAGTTCCTCATCGCCGAGGAGGTGCAGAACCATCCCAGCCTGTCGGCCGCCGAGGCCCGCGCCGCCGCCGGCAAGGCGCTGGCGGTCAAGGCCCTGCTGCTGCACCGGGCCGACGAGTTGGGCCTGACGCCGAACCCCATCAAGGACGAGGCCGGGCGGGAGGAAACCAATGAGGAGGCCCTGATCCGGGCCGTCCTCGACGCGGAGATCGAAATCGAATCTCCCAGCGAGGCCGAATGCCGCCGGGTCTACGACACCCAGCGCGCGCACTTCACCAGCCCGCCCCTGCTGGAGGCCGCCCACATCCTCATCGAGCCCAAGGGCGAGGGCGCCGAGGCCCTCGAGAAGGCGCGCCAGACCGCCCAGGGCGTCCTGGATCGCTGCCTGGCGCAGCCGTCGCAGTTCGCCCACCTGGCCAAGACCCTGTCGGACTGCCCCTCGGGCAAGGTCGGCGGCTCCCTCGGCCAGCTGGGTCCCGGCGACGTCGTGGGCGAGATCGAGCGCGCGCTCGGCGGCCTGCAGGCCGGGGACATCTTCCCGCGCCCGGTCGCCTCGCGCTTCGGCTGGCACATCCTGAAGCTGGAACGCCGGATCGAGGGGCGCGAGCTGCCCTTCGACTATGTGGAGGACAAGATCGCCCTCCACCTGGAGAGCCGCGCCTGGACCGCCGCGGCGACCCGCTACGTCTCCGACCTGGCCGACCGCGCCCGCGCCCAGGGCGTGGCCTTCAGCCTTAGCCGCGACGGCCGGTTCGCCACCGGCTCCCTGTCGCTGGGCGAACTGCTGTCCCAGGGCGGCTCGGCCGACGAGCTCGAGGCCTGGCTCGACGCCACCGACCCGGAGCTGGCCGGGCGCGTGCGGGCCGCGGCCCTGGCCGACAACCTCGATGTCCCGGCCTTCGTGCGCCGCGCGGTGGCCCATTTCGTCGACAACGCCGGGGACGAGAGCTGGACCCACCTGATCTCGGCCGCCCAGGGCGCCAAGGACCCGGCCATCGCGGCCATGGCCTCCCTGCTGAGAACCAAGCTGACGCCCAAGGCGCGCACCTACACCATCGTTCGGAGAGTCTGAGTCATGCGTCTTCTTCCCGGCCTCCTGGGCCTGGCGGCCCTGGCCGCCCCGTCCCTGGCCTGCGCGGCCGAAGCGCCCAAGGGCCTGATCCTGGAGTCGCGGCTGCGCCATGAGACCGTGTCCCAGGACGGATTTTCCAAGGACGCCCAGGCGGTCACCCTGCGCACCCGGCTGGGCTACGAGACCCCCGCCTTCCATGGCTTCAAGGCCCTGGTGGAGGGGGAGAACGTCACCGCCCTGTCCGACCGCTACAACAGCAGCACCAACGGCAAGACCGCCTATCCCCTGGTGACCGATCCGGAGACCACCGAGCTGAACCGGGCCCAGGTGTCCTGGACGGGGACCCAGGGCGAGGCGGTCATCGGGCGTCAGCGCCTGATCCTCGCCAACGCCCGCTTCGTGGGCAATGTCGGCTTCCGCCAGAACGAGCAGACCTTCGACGCCGTCAAGCTGGTCTACCGGCCGTCTCCCAAGGTCAGCGTCACCTACGCCTATATCGACAAGGTCCACCGGATCTTCGGCGAGGACCACCCGCAGGGGAACTGGCGCAGCGACTCCCACCTGGCCCAGGTGGACGCCAAGACCGGCCTCGGCCAGGTCTCGGCCTATGGCTACCTGCTGGACTTCGCCAATGCGCCGACCCAGTCGAGCGCCACCTGGGGCGCGCGGCTGACCGGCGCCCGGCCGCTGAAGGCCGGCCTCAGCGCCACCTATGAGGCCGAGTACGCGCGCCAGACCGATTATCGCAACAGCCCCACCAGCTTCGACCTGGACTACATCGCCCTGTCGGCGGGACTGAAGACCAAGACCAACGCCGTGGCCCTCGGCTTCGAGCAGCTGGACGGCGACGGCCGCCGTGGGTTCTCGACGCCGCTGGCCACCCTGCACGCCTATCAGGGGTGGGCCGACGTCTTCCTCACCACCCCGGCCAACGGGGTGCGTGACCTGAGCCTGACGGGCAGTTCGGTGCTCAAGGGCCCGCGCGGCAAGCCGGTGAAGATTCAGGCGGCGCTGCACCAGTTCGACGAGTCCGGCGGCGGCGCCGGGCTCGGCCAGGAGCTGGACGCCTCGATCTCCATGCCCCTGACCCCGAAGATCGGCGCCGAGCTGAAGGCGGCCGCCTTCCAGGGCGACCGGCCCGCCTTCCCCGATCGGACGAAGATCTGGCTGACGCTCGAATTCAAGCTCTGACCCAAGGTCGAGAGGAGGCGGTGGTGAAACAAACGACCGAAATCGAGGAGGTTCCCTTGGAGCTGCTCGCCGAGCCTCTCGACTGGTTCTTCGCCGAACACTATCGCCACCGGCAGCTCTGCCAGATGATCGACGAGGTCTGCGCGGCCACGGTGTTCGACGGCGACAAGATCGGCAAGGTGGTGGCCTTCCTGGGCCACGACCTGTCCCTGCACGTCATCGACGAGGAGGAGGACTTCTTCCCCCTGCTGCGCCGCCGCTGCCTGCCGGAGGACGAGGTCGAGGGGGTGCTGGGCATGCTCTCGGCCGAGCACCGCGCCGACGTGGCCAAGGCCAGCCAGGTGAGCGACCTGCTCAAGGCCTGCCTGTTGAAGGAGTGCGCGCCCGGCTTGGATCCGAGCCGGCGCAAGATCCTTTCGGAGTTCGCCAGCCAGGAGCGCCGGCACCTGGGGCTGGAGAACGCCGTCATCCTGCCCATCGCCCGGCTGCGGCTGGACGCCGACGACTTGGCGACCCTGGGGCGGCGGCTGGCCGCGCGCCGCGGGCGCGTCCTCCACGAGCCCGACGCGTGACCCAGGCCCTGTTCCGCCGCAACCTGGCCTGGGCGGCGGCCAGGGCGCGCGACGACCGGGACTTCTTTCCCGACCTGGCGGCCCAGGAGGCGCCGGACTACCTGTGGATCGGCTGCGCCGACAGCCACCTGCCGGCCCATGACCTGACGGGCCTGGCGCCTGGCGAACTCTTCGTGCACCGCAACCTCGCCAACCTCGCCCCGGCCCAGGACGCCAACTTCCTCTCGGTGCTGCAGTACGCCCTGGAGATCCTCAAGGTGCGGCACGTGATCGTCTGCGGCCACTATGGCTGCGGCGGGGTGCGGACCGCCCTGAGCGGCGAGCGTCACGGCCTGGTGGACCACTGGCTGCAGCCGGTGCGCAGCCTGTTCTGGCGCCATGCCGGGGAGCTCGACGCCATCCTCGATGTCGAGACCCGGGTGAACCATCTGTGCGAGCGAAACGTGGTGGAACAGGTGATCAGCCTGGCCGGCAATCCCCTGGTGCATGACGCCTGGCGGCGCGGCCAGCCCCTGACGGTGCACGGCTGGATCTATTCCGTCCATGACGGCCTGCTGCGGGACCTGGAGACCACCGTCGGCGACCTGCACCAGGCCCGGGCCCTGATCGGGGCTCCCGCCGGGGCCGATCCGCGCCGCAAGCCCGCCAGGACAAGATCATGACCGGTGTCGCCGTGGTGCTGGCCGGGGGCGAGGGTCGCCGGATGGGGGGCGGCAAGCCCCTGCGCGCCTGGGGCGGGCGGCCGCTGCTGGATCGCGCCCTGGAGCTGGCCGCGGGTTATGCGCCCCACGTGGCCGTCGCCGTGCGGGACGCCGGCCAGGCGGGGCAGGGGGCCCCTGTCCCCCTGCTGTTCGATCCGCCGGACATCGGCGGGCCCCTGGCGGGTCTGGCCTCGGCCCTGGACTTCGGCCGCCGCCACGGGGCGCTCTGGGTCCAGACCCTGGCCTGCGACATGCCCTATCTGCCAGCCGATCTCAGCGACCGGCTGGCGCGGGCCCTGGAGCCTGGCGTCGCCGCGGTCCTGCCGGTGAGCGGCGGCCGCCTGCATCCGGTCTGCGGCCTGTGGCGCGTCTCGGCGCGCGATCGCCTGGCGACCTATCTGGCCACGGGACGCTCGTCCCTGAGGGGCTTCGCCCAGGTCGTGGGTCTGCGGGAGGTGGCCTGGGACGCGGCCGGTCCCGACCCCTTCGTGAACCTCAATACGCTGGAAGACCTGGCGGCCCATCAGCCATCACCGGCGGACCTCGCCCTGGCGGGATGACCGGGTCGGCCGCCTCGCCGAGACGGCCGGGATCGTAGGTCGCCGGGACCACGCCATGGTCGGCCAGGTCCTGGGGCGCGCGACGGCCCCGGACCAGGGCGCTGGCGAGCCGGGCCACGGCCGGGGCGGTCTGGATGCCGAAGCCCCCCAGCCCCGCCAGCCAGAAGAACCCCGGCGCCGTCTCCGACCACCCGATCACCGGGGCGCGGTCGGGCGCAAAGGTGCGCAGGCCCGCCCAGCGGTGGTGGATCCGCGTCACCGGGTGATCGGCGGCGTCATGGAAGCGCATCATGGCGCAGGCGATGTCCAACTCGTCAGGGGCCGCGTCGCAGGGCGGGCTCGGGGTCTCGTCGGCCGGGGTGATCAGCAGGCGTCCGCCGAAGGGACGGAAGTAGAACCGCTCGTCGATGTCCTTCACCACCGGCCAGTCGTGGAAGCCGAGCTCCCGGGGGGCGTCCACCAGGATGGCGGTCCTCAGCAGCGGCGACAGGCCCTTGGGGGCGAGGCCGGCGTCGCGCGCGGTCTCGTCGGCCCAGGCGCCGGTGGCGTTGACCAGGGTCGGGGCGATGAGGTTGGCCTGGCGGGTCCGCACCCGCCATCGCGATCCGTCCCACGCGATGTCGGGCCTCCCGGCGTCGGCCAGGATGACGGCGCCGGCCTCCCGGGCCCGGCGCGCCATGCCCCCATGCAGCCGCGCCACGTCCAGATCTCCCGCCCCGGTCTCCAGCAGGGCGGACTGGACCGCCTGCGGCCGCAGGATGGGCGCCCGGCTCAGGGCGCCTTCGCGGCCCAGCCGGCGCAGGCTCACGCCGGCGGCCTTGCGCGCGAAGGCCTCCAGGCGCTCGACCTGGTCGGCGCGGGCGATATGCAGCACCGGCCGCGGGCTCAACAGTCGCCCAGCGAAACCGCATGGCGGGTCCTCGAAGAAGTCCCGGCTGGCGGCGGTGAGGGGCTGGACCGCGGGGCCGCCGTAGGAGGGGATGTACATGGCCGCGGAGCGGCCGGTGGTGTGGTAGCCGAGCTGCGGTTCCCGCTCCACCAGGGCCACCCGCAGGTCGCCCGCCAACTGGGCGGCCAGGGCGGCGCCGGCGATGCCGCCCCCCAGCACCACCAGGTCGAAAACCTGGCGCGAGGGACAGGCGGTCATGACGCCGGCGCCCAGTCGACGCCCGCGCGGCCGTGCAGATAGCCATTGACCAGGGGCCCCGGCGGCCCGGCTTCCCGCACCTGGGCGGCCAGGTCCTGGGGCGAGAGCCGCCCCTGGCTGAAGCCGCGGAAGGCCGCGATGACCTTGAGCATGTCCCCGGTGTGGGGCGACAGGCGCAGGGCCCCGATCCCGGCCGCGCGGAGGTCGGCGACCGGCAGATCGGCCACCTGCACCCCATGGGACAGGGTCTGGACCCCATTCACGGCCAGGAAGTCCTGGCCCTCCAGGGTCCGCACCGCCAGGCCGTCGGGATCGCGGTCGCAGACCAGCTGGCAGGAGTCCTTGTGCAGGCCCTGGACGCGGGCGTGATAGCAGCGCCCCGACAGGGCGAGCGGCAGGCGGCCATAGGCGAAGAGCTCGATCTCCAGCGCCGGACAGGCCTTCGCCATGCGGCCGATGACCGGGAGCGACAGCTCGACATTGGGGCACAGGCGCACGCAGCCGCGGGCCATCAGCTCGCGGGCGGCGGCCTCGTTGTAGATGTTGAGCAGGGGGCCGGCCACGAAGGGGGCTCCGAAGGGGCGGTGGGCCAGGGCCGAGACGTCGTTGATCTCCACCAGGCCCTCGCCGGCGGCCATCTGGGCGATCCCGCGCCGGTCGCGGGGCGTCGCCGGCAGGGCCAGGGTCGACCAGACCACGGTCTTGCCGGCCCGGGTCAGGCGATCGGCGGCCTCGGCCAGGGGTCCGGAGATGAAGGGCTCGCGCTTGCCGCAGACCACCTCGCCCAGATAGACGCGGTCGAGATCGCTCTCCTCGGCGACGGCGGCGTAGAAGTCGGCGATGCGCTCCGCCGGCCAGTTGAACAGCAGCGGCCCCAGGGCGATCTCGATCGGCGCGCCGCTCATCGCCAGGTCTTCCGGTAGGCGCCGGCCGTCTCCCGCCCGCCCTCGGCCAGCCCCGTCAGGCGCGCCTCATAGGGGGCGGTGGTCTCGCCGCGGTCCAGGGCGTCGAGGGCGGCCCGGAACGCCGCGGCCACCCGGGCCACATAGGCCTTGCCCCGCTGGCGCCCCTCGATCTTCACCGCCCGCACCCCGGCGGTCCGCAGTTCGGCCAGCAGGGCCATGGCGTTGAGGCTGGTGGGGTCCTCGAACAGGTGGGACGCGGTCCCCTCGGCCTCGAAGCGGCCCTTGCAGAGGGTCGGGTATCCGGCCGCCGCGCCCGGCGCGACCTGGTCGATCATGAAGCCCCCGAGGCGCGGGGTCAGCAGGCCGTCGGTCTCCTCCAGGGAGACGGCGTCCGGCGGGGAGCAGACCCCGGAGAGGTTGGGGGACTTGCCGGTGACGTAGGAGGAAAGGGCGCAGCGTCCCTCGGCCATCACGCACAGTCCCCCATAGACGAAGGCCTCCACCTCCACATCGGTCTCGCGCACCAGGGCGGCGATCTCGGGCGCCGACAGGACGCGGGGCAGGACCACCCGCTTCACGCCATAGGCCTGGGCGTAGAAGCCGATGGCCTCGGCGGTGCCGGCGGCCGCCTGGACGGAGAGGTGCAGCCTCAGGCCGGGATGCTGGGCGTGGGCGTAGGCCAGCACCCCAAGGTCGGCGACGATGATGGCGTCGGCGCCGGCCGCCGCGGCGCTGTCCACGGAGGCCCGCCAGGCGTCGACGTCGCCGGCGCGGGCGAAGGTGTTGACCGCCACCAGCACCTTGGCGCCGCGCTCGCGCGCCCAGACGACGGCTTCCTTCAGCTCGGCGGGGGAGAAGTTCAGGCCGGGGAAGTTGCGCGCGTTGGTCTCGTCGCGCAGGCCGCAATAGACACTGTCGGCACCGGCCTCGATGGCCGCGTGCAGCATGGCCGGGGAGCCGGCGGGACAGACGAGTTCGATCGTTCCCATCTCAGGCCCACGCGGCTTTGGCGGCCGCCGCCTGGCGGACGAAGCGGACGGCGGCGTTGGCCAGGTCGCTGGCCGATCCCGACAGGCCCAGCAGGTCGGCCAGGGTCAGTTCAGCGGCCTCCAGGGTGTTGTGCAGGGCCATCACCGCCTCGATGTCGCCGCTCACCCGGATGGCCCGCGAGAAGAAGGCGGAGTCGGCGTCCAGGGAGCCGTCGAACAGCCCCAGCAGGGCGCCGAGCGGCCCCTCGATCCGGGCCGCGCAGGGCGAGCGGTCGTCACGCCGGCGCACCTGGACGCCGGCGCAGGCGCCCTGGGGCGCCAGCCGGAAGGCCACCGGCGAGCCGTCGGGGGCGATCAGGAAGGCGGCGTCGCCAAAGACGCCCAGCCGCTCGAAGACCTCGGGCCGCCGCCTCGCCAGCCGGCGCAGGGCGCCGCTCAGCATCCACTCGGCCGGCGGCCGCAGGGCCATCAGCACCTCGCCGGGGTCGCCCGGGCGGGGGGGCCGGGGCCTATGTCTCGTACGCATGACTGGAACCTCTTCAGGCGCCAACCTGCGTCACGCCCTGCGGCGTGGGGAACGGGGCGATCGCCGCCGCACCCGCGGAACTTGCTCAAGTCAGGCTTTGCCGATCATCAAGCCGGGATGACCTTGCCGGGATTGAGGACGCCCTTCGGATCGAGGGCCGTCTTCAGCGTGCGCATCAGGGCCAGCTCCTCGGGATTGCGGGAATAGGCGAGGTAGGGGCGCTTCTGCAGGCCGACGCCGTGCTCGGCGGAGATCGACCCGGCCCGGGCGCGCAGCGGCCCATAGACCATCTCCTCGATCTCGGAACGGGCGCTTGGCTCGGCGACGCCGATGATCAGGTGCAGGTTGCCGTCGCCCAGGTGGCCGAAGACGGTCATTCCCGCCTGGGGCCAGCGAGCGGCCAGGGTCCCGCGCACCTCGGCGACATAGGCCTCCATCGCCGCGATCGGCAGGCTGACGTCGAAGGTGATGATCGGGCCGTTGCGCGCGGTCTGGGCCACGTCGTCCCGCAGGGCCCACATGCTGTCCCGCTCGGCCTGGGACTTGGCGATGGCCGCGTCGGAGACCAGCCCGTTCTCCAGGGCGTCGGTCAGCACCTGTTCGAACCGCGCGGCGTCGTGGGCCAGGTCCGGGCCCAGGGCCTCCACCAGCACATAGTAGGCATGGCCCGAGGGCAGGATGGGGCGGCCCGCCGCCGGCGGCGTGGTGACCAGGTCATAGAAGGCCGGCCACATCACCTCGAAGGCCGACAGCGAGCCGGCGAGGGAGGACTCCAGGGACCGCAGCAGGGGCGACAGGGCCTCGAACCGGTCCACCGCCAGCCAGGCGGTCTCTTGCGACACCGGCCGGGGCCGCAGGCGGAACACCGCCCGGGTCACGATCCCCAGGGTGCCCTCCGAACCGATGAACAGCTGCTTGAGATCATAGCCGGCGTTGTTCTTGATCAGGTGGTTGAGGGAGGAGATCACGGTCCCGTCCGCCAGCACCGCCTCCAGCCCCAGGACCGACTCCCGCGTCATGCCGTAGCGCAGCACCCGGTTGCCGCCGGCGTTGGTGGAGACCACCCCGCCGATGGTGGCCGAGCCCCGCGCGCCGAGGTCCACCGGCAGGAACAGGTCCTGCGCGGTCGCCGCCGCGCAGGCGGTCTCCAGCACGCAGCCGGCCTGGACGGTCATGGTGGCGCCGACCGGGTCGATCTCCTCGATGGCGGCCATGCGGTCGAGGCTGAGGGCCAGGGCGCCCTCGGCGAAGGCCCCGTCCACCAGGCCGGTGCGTCCGCCCCAGGGGACCACGGCGGCGCCGGCGGCGTGGGCCAGGCGCAGGATCCCGGAGACCTCCCGCGTGCTCGCGGGCCGCAGGATCGCCCGCGGCGCCCCCAGCCGGGTCCAGGGGCTGAAGGCCCAGGCGGTCGCCGCCGCGCCGGTCAGCACGTGGTCGGCGCCCAGCAGCGCCTCAAGGTCGGCCAGCAAGCTATCCATTCCGCCTCCGGGAGTTTGGGCGGCAGTCTCCGCTCGCCTGGGCCAGGTCCGAATGATCGGGATCAAACCGGCGCGCCTCTCCTGGGGCGGGGGTGCGACATGCGGCGGCGGGTGGCGAACCTGGGCTGTCGCACCCCCCGGCAGACATCAAGGCCGCCGTTGATGGCCGGCAAAGGTCCCGGGCGAAGTCTGGCTTAGCCTTGGGGTGTCATCAAAGGAGGCCCACATGCCTGCCAACCGCACCACCACCCCCACCCGCCGCCTCGCCGCCCTGGCGTCCACCTTCCTGGCCAGCGCCGCGATCCTCGCCACCGCGCCCGCCGCCCAGGCCCAGGAGCTGTCCAGCGTCAACGTCAGCCGAGCGCCCACCAGCGAGGCCATCAGCATTCGCGGCAAGGACGTCATCGTCGTCCGCCACGAGGTCCGCCAGGCCGCGGGCCGCGTCTGCCGCAACGCCTTCCTCAATCATGAGCTGGAGGCCTTCTACATCGACTGGTGCAGCACCGCCTCGGCCGACAAGGCCATGACGCGCTACCGCGCCATCGTGAAGCAGAACCGCCTGGCCGGCGGCGAGTTCGCCCAACTTTCGACGAGGATCGTGCTCTCGGCGCGATAATCCTCACCGGGGGCCACCCGGCTGGTCGGCGAGGGTTGCGCGCGCCGATCGGCCGGGTTCGGGCCGCGGAGTCTTCGGCCCCACTGAGGGCCCCGCGGTTCTCCTAGCCACGGTCGCCTCGGCGCACATCTCGGAGCCTGAAGCAGGATGTGGATCGAACAGCAACGCCCGCGACCGCGCGCGACCCTGACCGCGCAGCCTAGGCGCGCGGTCAGGGCCGTCCGGCGTTCCAGCAAGGGGGACGCCACCCGCCGGCGGATTCTCGACGCCGCCATGGCCGTCGTCGCCGACGAGGGCTATCACGCCGCGACCCACCAGCGGATCGCCCAGGCCGCGGGCCTCGTCCGCACGGCGATCAACTACCATTTCCCCGATCAGGACTCCCTGGCCGACGCCCTCGTCGATCACCTCCACCGGCTGAAGGCCGAGCGGGTGGCGGCGGTGATCGGCGGGTCCCTCGACGACCATCCCACCTTGGCGATCGAGGCCTACTGGGCCCTGCTGCAGGAAACCCCCTTCGTCGCCATCGCCGAGCTCGAATGCTGTGCGCGCACCGACGCCGCCCTGCGCGGCCGGCTCGCCATCGCCAAGGAACGCCGCCCGCCCCCGGCGCTCGAGGATGACGGGCTCTATGGCGTCAGCCTCCGCCTGCTGGAGGGCATGGCCCGGGGCGGAACCCAGCATGACGGCGCGCATCGCCTGCTGGATCTCCTGAAGCGCGCCGTGCTGGCGCCGGACGGCCTGCTCTCGGCGGCCTAGCCTAGACCTGGGCGGCCAGGATTTCCGCGACCAGGGCCTCGACCCCCGGGCTGGCGTCCAGCACCCGCCAGTCGGGGCTGAGATGCTGGGGCTCGACCTGGGCCGCGGCGATCTCGGGGGTGGCGTCGGAGGCGTCGCCCCGGCGGCCGGCCACCCGCGCCACCCGCACCGCGGTCGGCGCCTGGAGCCAGAGGCCGGTGAAGGGATGGCCACCCCCGGCCGCCTCGATCTCGGCGCGGGGCGCGTCCTCGCGGTAGGTGGCGTCGGCGATCACCGAGCCGCCGGCGGCCAGGGCCTCGCGGGCCCGCCGCGCCAGCACCTGATAGACATTGGCCCGGCCGACCTGGCGGTATGCGGCCTCGGAGAGCCGTTCGGTGGGCCGCACCCCGGCCAGGGCCTTGCGCAGGAGGTCGGTGCGCAGCAGGCGCGCGCCGCAGGGACCGGGCAGGCGCGGGGCGAGCGCGCGGGCGAGGGTCGACTTCCCGGTTCCCGAGAGCCCGCCGATGGCCATCAGCCGCGCGCGGGCGGGCGCCAGGAGCTCCAGCCCCAGTTGGCGGTAGCGCGCGGAGTCGGTGAGGTCGCCGGCCTCCACCGCCACGGCCATGCGAATGGTGGCGCGCAGGGCCATGAACAGCGGCAGCAGCGCCAGCGCGTCCTCCGCCTGGCCGGCGGCGTCCCAGTAGCGGTTCATGGCGGCGTTGGCGAGGTCGTCCAGGCCCCTGGCCCGCAGGTCCATGAACAGGAAGGCCACGTCATAGAGGACGTCGCCGGTGGCCAGGACCGGGTCGAACTCCAGGGCGTCGAAGGGGGTCACCCGGCCCTGATAGACGCAGATGTTGCGCAGGTGCAGGTCGCCGTGGCCGCGCCGCACCCAGCCGGCCTCGCGTCGCGCCTCGATCCGGGGCGACTGGCGGGCCAGCTCCTGCTCCAGGGCGGCGAACAGGGCCTCCGATCCGGGCTGGAGGCCCAGGGCGGCCGCCCCCTCGGCCTCTGTCCGGCGCAGGCCCTCGAGGATCCTGCGATAGTCGGCGGCGTGGCCGGCGTCGGTCCGGTGGGGCAGGCGCGCGTGGAAGGCGGCCACCTGCTCGGCCGCCTCGTGGACCAGCTCCGGGGTCAGGCGGCCGGCCCGGGCGATCTCGTCGAGCAGGGCGCCATCGGGAAACCGCCGCATGGTCACCACCCAGTCCACCACCTCGCCCTCGCCGCCGACCCGGATCGCGCCGTCGGCGGCGCGGACCACGGGCAGCACCGCCTCGTAGAGGTCGGGGGCCAGGGCCTTGTTGATGGCGAGCTCGGCTTCGCAGGACTGGCGGCGAGCCTCCACCGTCGACATGTCGGCGAAGGGGTGGCGGCGGTTCTGCTTGAGCTTGTAGACGCGGTTCTCCCCCAGGAAGAGGTGGGACATGTGGGTGTCGATGCGCTTGAGCGGGCCCTGGCCGGTGGCCGCGCCGCTCTCCAGGGCGCGGACGACCGCCTGCTGGTCGATGTCCTTTGGCATGGCGACGGCGCTCCGGTGCGCGGCGACGATCAGGTGCGCACCAATCTCGAACCTTGATCATGATCAAGGCGCTCCGTCACGGCGGCGCCCAACTTGGCTTCATGACGGCTCTTTTCACAGATCGCGCCGAAGCGGGGCGCTGGCTCGCCGAGAAACTGGCGGTGCGCCACCTGGGCGAGGTGATCGTCTACGCCCTGCCGCGCGGCGGCGCCCCGGTGGCCTTCGAAATCGCCGAGGCGCTGAACGCGCCCCTGGACCTGGCCCTGGTGCGCAAGATCGGCGCCCCTGGCCAGCCGGAGTTGGCGGTGGCCGCGGTGGTGGACGGCGATGATCCCAGGATGGTGGTGAACGAGGAGGTGATGCGCGTCACCGGCGCCACCCCCAGATATCTGGCCTGTGAAAAGGCCAAGGAGCTGATCGAGATCGAACGTCGCCGCAGGCTCTATTTCGGCCACAGGGCGCGGCCCGACCCCAAGGGCAAGACCGCCATCATCGTCGACGACGGCCTGGCCACCGGGGCCACGGCGCGGGCGGCGATCCAGGGCCTGCGGGCCCAGGGCGCGGCGCGGGT
Source organism: Phenylobacterium sp. (assembly GCF_965229015.1). Taxonomy (GTDB): domain Bacteria; phylum Pseudomonadota; class Alphaproteobacteria; order Caulobacterales; family Caulobacteraceae; genus Phenylobacterium. Next base: position 147,936 of record NZ_CBDDIM010000001.1, read on the forward strand.
GATCCTGGCGGTGCCCGTGGCGCCTCCCGACACCGCCGCGACGATGCGCGAGGAGGTCGATGAACTGGTCTGCCTGGCCGAGCCCACGCCATTCTGGGGCGTCGGGCGGTTCTATGCCGACTTCCACCAGCTCGACGACCAGGAGGTGCTGGACCTGCTGGCCCGCGCCGCCACCTTCGGCGGGACGACCTAGGCGCGGGTTCGAACCTCCGCGCCGAGGTGCTCGGAGAACCAGGCGAGGGCCAGTTCCACCACGGAGTCCAGGGTCCCCGGCAGTTCGAGGCCTTCGCCTGGTTCGAGGAAACCGGGGCGGTGACCCCGCTGGCCGGTGCCCCGCCGGAGGGGGCGCCGGACATCTATCCCTTCGGCCTCTGAGCGCCCGTCATCCCTTGAGCCCTGTCAAGGACGGGGGCGAACGGGCGGAGCAGGATGCTCCCCGCAATTGGGGAGACCTTCTCATGGCCGATGCAGAGATCGCGCGCCACAGCGGCGGTCCGCGGCTGTTCGGAATTCAGATCCGGGTGCAGCCGAGCTGGCTGATCATCGCCCTGCTCCTGGCCTGGTCGCTGGCGGCGGGGTCGTTCCCGCAGATCTATGAGGGCCTGCCCCGAGCCTCCTACTGGACCATGGCGGTGGTCGTCGTGGTTGGGCTGGCGGTGTCGCTGATCCTGCACGAGATGGCCCACAGCCTGGTGGGGCGCGCCTTCGGGCTCTCGGTGGACCGCATCACCCTGTTCATGTTCGGCGGGGTCGCCGAGCTGCGCCAGGAGCCGACCGCGCCGCGGGCCGAGCTGCTGATGGCTTTGGCGGGGCCGGCCCTCAGCCTGCTCCTGGCCCTGGTGTTCGGGGCCCTGGCGGAGGCGGCCAAGGATTCCGGGCCCGAGATCGCCGGCTCGCTCGGCTATCTCGCCACCGTCAATCTGGTCCTGGCGGTGTTCAACCTCGCGCCGGCCTTCCCAATGGACGGCGGCCGGGTGCTGCGCGCCCTGCTGTGGATGGCCACGCGGGACGCCGACCGGGCCACGCGCATCGCCGCGCGGGTGGGGGAGGGCATGGCCCTGCTGCTGATCCTGGCGGGCGTCGGCCTGGCCCTGACCGGCCAGGTGGCCGGCGGCATCTGGTGGGCCCTGATCGGGATGTTCCTGCGAACCGCCGCCAAGGCCTCGGCCTTCGACCTGCACGCCCGGCGCCTGCTGAAGGGCTATCCGGTGGGCGAACTGATGGACGACACCCTGGAGATCCTCTCGGGCGACATGACGGTGGACGACTATGTGGCCCGGCGGCTCTATGCGGGACAACACGGGATGTATCCCGTGGCCAAGGGTGGGACGACGATCGGCGTGGTGGAGGCGGAGAACATCTTGAAGACACCCCGCGACCGCTGGTCGAAGGCGACCCTGTCGGAGGTCTGCACGCCCCTGGACTGCGTCTCCACCGCCCGCTCGATCGACGACGCCCACGCCGTGCTGGACCGCATGACCCTGGAAAGCCGCAGCCGGCTGCTGGTGCTCGATCACGACCGGGTGGTGGGGGTCATCACCCTGCGCGACCTGCTAGAGCGGCTGGAATTGGCGGCGCAGTTCGAACGTGGCGCGGGCCGGCGGAGCGAAGGCTAGCTCATGTCGGACGATGGGCGACGATCGGGCCTGGACGAGGCCGAGGCCGCCCATCGGCTGCTCCGGTTCGGACCCAATGAGCTCTATCGGGCCAAGAGCCGCGGGATCTTCACCATCCTGCTGGGCGCCCTGCGCGAGCCGATGTTCCTGCTGTTGCTGGGCGCCTCGGTCCTCTACCTGGTGCTGGGGGATCTGGGGGAGGGCCTGTTCCTTACCGGCGGCGCCTGCATCGCCATCGGCCTGGTGATCTTCCAGGAGGCCCGCAGCGAGCGGGCCCTGGCGGCGCTGCGGGAGCTGGCCGAGCCCGAGGCGCGGGTCGTGCGCGGCGGGATCGAACGCAAGATCCCGGCCCGCGACCTGGTTCCCGGCGACCTGGTCCTGGTGGGCGAGGGGGACCGGCTGGCGGCCGACGCCCTGCTGCTGCGCGGCGACATCCTCAGCGTCGATGAGTCCACCCTGACCGGGGAGTCGGTCCCGGTGGCCAAGTCGCCGGACGCCGCCGCCACGGCCGTCGAGCCCTATCCGGCGCCGGGGGGCGAGGGCGGAGCCTTCCTCTTCGCGGGGACCCTCATCGTTCGCGGTCACGGCGCGGCGGAGGTGGCGCGCACCGGTGTCCAGACCGCCCTGGGACGTATCGGCGCCTCCCTGGCCGGAATCACCGACGAGCCGACACCCCTGCAGCGCACCGCCGGCCGGCTGGTGGGCCTGCTGGGCCTGGTGGCGCTGGCCTTCTGCGCCGTGCTGGTGGTGGTCTACGGCCTGATCCGCGGCGACTGGGTGGAGGGCGCCCTGGCCGGGATCACCGTCTCGATCGCCCTGATCCCCGAAGAATTCCCGATGGTGCTGGCGGTGTTCCTGGCCATGGGCGCCTGGCGCCTGGCGCGGCACAACGTGCTGGTGCGGCGGGCCGCCGTCATCGAGGCCCTGGGCGGGGCGACCCTGCTCTGCGTCGACAAGACCGGCACCCTGACCGAGAACCGCATGCGGCTCGGCCGCCTCTGGGTCGACGGGACGGAACACAAGGTGGGCCGCGGATCGGTCCCGGCGGTCGCCGCCCTGCTGGAGGCCGCGGCCCTGGCCTCGGCGTCCCGGTCCGCCGACCCCATGGACCGGGCGATCCTCGAGCTGCATTCGCCGGCCATCGCGGGGCCGCATCAAGAGCCCCTGCGCACCTGGCCCCTGCGTCCGGAGCGTCTGGCGGTCATCCAGGTCTGGTCGGGCGAGGGCGGCCAGATGGCGGCCGCCAAGGGCGCCCCCGAGGCGATCTTCAAGCTCTGCCGGCTGTCGGCCTCCCAGGGCGCGCGGCTGCACAAGGTGCTGGACGACCTCGCCGCCGAGGGGCTGCGGGTCCTGGCCGCCGCCTCGTGCCGCGCGGCCGGAGAGTTTCCCGAGACCCCGGAAGAGGCGACGTGGGTCTTCGAGGGCCTGCTGGGTTTCCAGGATCCCCTGCGCGCCGACGTTCCCGCCGCCCTGGCGGAGGCCCGCGGCGCCGGCATCTCGGTCGCCATGATCACCGGCGACCATCCGGCCACCGCCCTGGAGATCGCCCGCCAGGCCGGGATCGACACCCGGGCCGGCGTGGTGACCGGCGCGGAGATCGCGGCCCTGAACCCCGCCGACCTGGCGCGGCGGATCCGCGACGTCCGGGTCTTCGCCCGCGTCGCGCCCGAACAGAAGCTGCAGCTGGTGGAGGCCTTCAAGGCCGACGGCGAGATCGTCGCCATGACCGGCGACGGGGTGAACGACGCCCCGGCCCTGGAGACCGCCCATATCGGCATCGCCATGGGACGTCGCGGCACGGACGTGGCCCGCGAGGCCGCCGACCTGGTGCTGCTGGACGACAGCTTCGCCTCGATCATCGGCGGGGTGCGGCTGGGCCGGCGGATATTCGCCAACCTGCGCAAGGCGCTGACCTATGTCACCGCCATCCATGTGCCGATCGCGGGCCTGGCCCTGCTGCCGATCCTGATGGGCCTGCCGCCCATGCTGTTCCCCATGCACGTGGTGCTGCTGGAGCTGGTGGTCGATCCGGTCTGCTCCATGGTCTTCGAGGCCGAGCCCAGCGAGTCCGGCGCGATGCGGCGGCGGCCGCGCAAGGCGTCGGAGACCCTGTTCGGCCCGCGGGAGATCGGGCTGGCGGTGCTGCAGGGTTTGATCGTGCTGGCCGCCGTGCTGGGGGTCTATGCCTGGGCCCTGCAGGCGGCGACCGAGCCCCAAGCCCGGGCGGCGGCCTTCGCGGCCCTGATCCTGGCCAACCTGGTCCTGGCCCTGTCGGACTCGGCCTCGGCGGGGGTTCGCCTGTTCGACCGCCACCGGCTGGCCTTCTGGGCGATCACCGCCACGGCGGTGGCCGTGCTGGGGGCAGTGCTGTTCGTGCCGCTGCTGGAGTCGATCTTCCGGATCTCGACGCCGGGGCCCGGCGTGCTCGCCGTCGCCATCCTGGCGGGCCTGGTCGGGGGCGGATGGTTCGGCCTGACGCGACTCCTGCGGCGCCTGGCGCCCTGGGGCCGTTCGGCCCAGACTCTCGCCTAGGAGCCTCCCATGTTCGCCATGTCGCTTGCCGCCGACCGCCCCGTCCTGGCGCCGGAGACGCGTCCCGATCCCGAGCCGGGCCAGGGCGAGGTCCGGTTGCGGGTGAAGGCTTGCGGGGTGTGCCGCACCGACCTGCACGTGGTGGACGGCGACCTGCCGCGGCGGCGGACCCCGATCATCCCGGGCCATGAGGTGGTGGGGATCGTCGACGCCCTCGGTTCCGGAGTCGCCGGCGTGGCGGTGGGCCAGAGGATGGGGGCGGCTTGGCTGGGGGAGACCTGCGGCGTCTGCCGCTACTGCCGCGAGGGCCAGGAGAATCTCTGCGACACGCCGGGGTTCAACGGCTGGACCCGCGACGGCGGCTATGCCGACACCATGATCGCCCGCGCCGACTTCTGCTTCCCCATCCCCGAGGGCCTGTCGGACACCGAGGCCGCGCCGCTGCTCTGCGCCGGCCTGATCGGCTTCCGGGCCTGGCGAATGGCCTGCCGCCCTCGGCCGGTGAAGACCCTGGGCCTCTACGGCTTCGGCGCGGCGGCGCACCTGCTGGCGCAGTTGGCGGTGTTCGAGGGCCAGTCGGCCTACGCCTTCACCCGGGCCGGCGACGCCGCGGCCCAGGGCCTGGCGCGCGAAGTCGGCTGTGTCTGGGCGGGGGGGTCCGAGGCGTCGCCGCCCGAACCCCTGGACGCCGCCATCATCTTCGCCCCCATCGGCACCCTGGTGCCGACCGCGCTGGCCGCCGTGCGCAAGGGCGGGATCGTGGTCTGCGGCGGCATTCACATGAGCGACATCCCGAGCTTCCCCTACGCCCTGCTCTGGGAGGAGCGGCAGGTGGTCTCGGTGGCCAACCTCACCCGCCAGGACGGACTGGACTACCTGCCCTGGGCCGTCCGCGCCGGGGTGCGTGCGCACGTGACCACCTATGGTCTCGACCGGGCGAACCAGGCGTTGGAGGATCTGAGGACCGGCGCCTTCACCGGCGCCGCCGTGCTGGTCCCACGGGAGGAAGGTTCATGACTCCGGAGGACATCGCCCGCCGCCAGCGCCTGGTGCCGGGGACGCCGGTGGGGATCGACGAGGCGATGATCCATCGGCTGGTCCACGCCTTCTACGCCAAGGTCCGCCGCGACGCGGTGCTGGGGCCGATCTTCGACGCCGCCATCGGCGATCGCTGGGACGAACACCTGGCGCGGCTGTGCGACTTCTGGTCGTCGGTGATGCTGATGACCGGGCGGTTCAAGGGCACGCCGATGTCGGCCCACATGGCCCTGCCGGACATCCGCCGCGGCCACTTCGCCCGCTGGCTGCACCTCTTCCAGCAGACGGCCGAGGAGACCTGTCCGCCACAGGCCGCGGCCCTGTTCCGCGCCAAGTCCGAGATCATCGCCCAGAGTCTGCTCATGGGCGTGGAATCCCAACGCCGGACCTGATCGCGTCAGGCCCGGCGTCAGGGTCAGGAGAGCTTCAGGCGGCGGCCTTGCGCCAGTTGGGGGTCAGCTCCACGTGGGGCGGGCAGGGGGCCACCGCGCCGAGCGGCAGACCCACGAGGTCGTTGGCGAAGCCGTGATTGACGTCGCGGTGATGGGCCTCGTCGGCGCGGACCACCAGGACCACGTCGCGCAGGGTGGCGTCGGCCGGCAGGTCCCAGTAGCGGATGGCGATGGCCGGGGCCGGGACATTGGGCGAGCGGCCCTGGTCGATCTCGGCGAGGTAGTGGGTGTAGCTGATCACCGCCTCTTCCTCGAAATAACCCACCAGCCGGTGCGCGGTCTTCGGCGCGACGATGTAGAGGCCGAAGAAGAACAGGTAGAAGACCCACTGGGCGGCGATGACCATGAAGCGCTCGAAGGCGGTGGGCTTGCAGACCTCGATGAAGGTCATCAGGTGCATGCGCTCGTTCTCGGCCTCGTCCATCAGGGTGCGGATCCAGCCGCGGTCGTCCTCCATCCGGCGCAGGCACTTCAGGTGGTTGAGGGTGGCGCCCACCATGCCCGGCACGGCGGCGACCGTCTCCAGGACCACGGCCCGGTGGCCGTAGCGCTTGGCGAAGAAGGTGTCGGCGAACAGGCGCAGGAACTTGGTGACCCCCAGGGCGAAGCGGTCGGACAGGCCGCTCGGCTGGTAGTGGACGCTGAGATCGACCAGGGGCGCATTGGCGGTGGACATCGGAAACTCCATTTCGAACTGGCCCCTGGATAGGCCGGTCCCATCGCCCGCGAAATTCGGCGCCTTCCCCTAAGGGCTGCTACCTAGGCCAAGCCTGTTTCGCCTAGCCAGCGGCGGGCGGGGGCGGATATCTGGGACCGCGAAGCCCGGCGAGGGCAGGGGCGGAGACCTCATGGCCGATCATTTCGACTACATCATCGTCGGCGGCGGATCGGCCGGCTGCGTCCTGGCCAACCGGCTGTCGGCCGATCCGCGCCGCCGGGTCCTGGTGCTGGAGGCCGGGGGCAAGGACGACTGGATCTGGTTCCACATCCCGGTGGGCTACCTCTTCTCCATCGGCAATCCGCGCGCCGACTGGATGTTCGAGACCCAGGCCATTCCCGGCCTCGACGGCCGCAAGCTGGCCTATCCGCGGGGCAAGGTGATCGGCGGCTCCTCGGCCATCAACGCGATGATCTACATGCGCGGCCAGGCCGCAGACTATGACGGCTGGCGGCAGATGGGACTTGCGGGCTGGGGCTGGGACGATGTCCTGCCGCTGTTCCTGGACCAGGAGGACCACATCGCCCCCTCCGGCGACCACCATCGCAGCGGCGGGGAATGGCGCGTCGAGCACCCGCGCATGCGCTGGGCCGTGCTGGACGCCTTCGCCCAGGCCGCCGAGATGGCGGGAATCCCGCAGGTGGGCGACTTCAACGCCGGTGACAATTTCGGCTGCGGCTATTTCCAGGTGAATCAGCGGGCCGGCCGCCGGTGGAGCGCGGCCAGCGGATTCCTCAAGCCGATCCTGAACCGGCCCAACCTCCGGCTGGTGACCGGCGCCCAGGTCACGCGCGTGCTCATCGAGGACGGCCGCGCGGTGGGCGTCGCCTGGACGCAGGGGGCGGAGAGCTTCGAGGCCCGCGCCGACGGCGAGGTGGTGCTGGCGGCCGGGGCTGTGGGCACGCCGCAGTTGCTGGAGCTGTCGGGGATCGGTGACGGGGGGCGGCTGGCGGCCCTGGGGATCGAGACCCAGGCGCACCTGCCGGGCGTCGGGGAGAACCTGCAGGACCACCTGCAGATCCGGCCCTATTACGGCGTCACCGGCGTGCCGACCATGAACGAGCTCTACGCCTCCTGGTGGCGCAGGCCGCTGATGGCGGCGGAATACGCCCTGTTCCGCAAGGGGCCGATGTCCATGGCGCCGTCCCAGCTCGGCGCCTTCGCCAGGTCCTCAACGGACCAGGCGACGCCGAACCTGCAGTTCCATGTCCAGCCCCTATCCCTCGACAGGTTCGGCGAGGCCCTGCACGTGGCCCCGGCGATCACGGTCAGCGTCTGCAACCTGCGTCCCGCCAGCCGGGGCTCGATCCACGCCGCCAGCGCCGATCCCCGCGCCGCGCCCCTGATCCAGCCCAACTACCTGTCCACCCCGCAGGACGAGCGGGTGGCGGTGGACGCCATGAAGCTGGTGCGCCAGATCATGGCGCAGCCGCCCCTGGCGCGGTTCTCGCCCGTCGAGCGGCGGCCGGGGGCGGAGGCCAGCTCCGCCGCCGACCTTCTGGCCGCGGCCCGAGCCCTGGGGACGACGATCTTCCACCCCGTAGGGACGGCGAAGATGGGGCTGGAGAGCGACCCTGCGGCGGTGACCGACGCTCGGCTGCGGGTGCGCGGGGTGGCCGGCCTGCGGGTCGCGGACGCCTCGGTGATGCCGACTATAACCTCGGGCAACACCAACTCGCCCACCATGATGATCGCCGAGAAGGCCGCCAGGATGATGATCGAGGACGCCGGACGAGGCGCCGAGCCGTCATGACGAACCCGGTCGAGACCCTGTCCCTGGACGAGATCCATCGCATCGACGCCGAGCACGACCGGCTGGCGGGTCCGGGTCATCCAGCCAGCCTGCTGAAGCCGGAGATCACCTCGCCGAGCCTGGTGGCGATCACCGGCCATGAGGGGTTCCTGTTCATCGCCAACGGGTCCAACCGCTGGGAGCGTCAGTATCGGGGCGAGCTCGGGGTCCACGAGTCCTGGTGGACCGACTGGCGGAACGTTTTCGCCGCGCGCCAGGCCCAGGCTCGGGCACGGGGCGTGCAGCTCTGGAACCTGGTGGCGCCCGAGAAGCAGGTGCTGCTGCCCGAGAAGCGGTGGCTGGCCAGCGAAGACAAGCGGGACGGGCGACCGCTCCGGCTGCTGCAGGCGGCCCTGACGCCGGAGGCGCGGCTGCTCTATCCAGAGGCGGCCCTGCGGGCGGCGCAGGCCACGGCGCCGGTCTTCTTCCGCCATGACTCCCATTGGACGGTCTCCGGCTGCTGCGCCGCGGCCGAGCTGGCGCTCGAGACCATGGGAGCCAAGGCGCGTCTCCGCGACGTGGGCTTGGCGGTCCGGCGCCGGCGTGGCTTCCATGACCTCACCGAGCACTTCTTCGACCCGCCTCCGGAGGAGGATATGCTGGTCCTGGCGCCGAGCGGGCAGGTCGTGGAGGACAACCGGCTGCTGGAGCGCACCGGCCAGCACGTCGGCAACTTCTATGTCATCGACAATCCAAAGGCGCCCGATCCCCGCCGGCTGGTGCTCTTCGGCGACAGCTACGCCTACAACATGGGCCTGGCCTACGCGCTTTCGGCGGTCTTCGGCCGGGTCGTGTTCCTGTGGTCGAAGTCGGTGGACTGGGCGGTGGTGGACGAACAGCGGGCCGATCTCGTGCTCTGGGAATGCGCCGAGCGATTCATCACCACCCTGGCCCAGAGCTAGAGCTCGCCGGACGCCTCACATCGCCCGCGCGCAACGGGAAGGGTGGGAAGCGGCGAAAGCGGCGCTATATGATCTCAACAACACATTGGGAGATCCAGGATGGCGAACGAAACTCAAGGGCTGGAGCTGCGCTCCCTGGTGAAGTCCAGCGGCGAACTGGAGCTGTCCCTGGCGACCGTCTCCATTCCCGATCCCGGCCCCGACGAGATCCTGGTCCGCGTCCAGGCCTCGCCGATCAATCCGTCGGACCTGGGCCTCCTGCTGGGCCCCGCCGACATCACCCAGGCCAAGGTGGCCGGCGCGCCGGATCGCCCGGTGGTCACCGCCCCCATCCCGCCGGCCTTCATGCGCGCCATGGCGGCCCGAGCCGATGAATCCATGCCGGTGGGCAACGAGGGCGCGGGCGAGGTGATCAAGGCCGGCGCCAACGCCCAGCACCTGTTGGGCAAGACCGTCGCCATGCTGGGCGGGGCGATGTACGCCCAGTACCGCCTGCTGAAGGCCGCCGATGTCCTGGTCCTGCCGCCGGGCGCGACCGCCGCCGACGGCGCCTCGTGCTTCGTCAATCCGCTGACGGCGCTGGGCATGGTGGAGACCATGCGCCGGGAGGGGCACACCGCCCTGGTCCACACCGCGGCGGCCTCCAATCTCGGCCAGATGCTCAACAAGGTCTGCCTCAAGGACGGGGTGGAGCTGGTGAACATCGTCCGCAGCCCCGAGCAGGTGAAGATCCTCAAGGACATCGGCGCCAAGCACATCGTCGACTCCAGCCGGCCCGACTTCCAGGAGGAGCTGGTCAAGGCCCTGGTGGCCACCGGCGCGACGCTCGCCTTCGACGCCATCGGCGGCGGCAAGCTGGCCGGGCAGATCCTGAACGGCATGGAGGTGGCGGCCAACATGACCGCCAAGACCTATAGCCGTTACGGTTCAACGACCTACAAGCAGGTCTACATCTATGGCGGGCTCAACACGGCGCCCACCGAACTCAGCCGCGCCTTCGGCATGTCCTGGGGCCTGGGGGGCTGGCTGCTGACCCCGTTCCTGATGAAGATCGGGGCCGAGGCGGGCGCCAAGCTGCGCCAGCGGGTTCTGGACGAACTGAAGACCACCTTCGCCAGCCACTATTCCCACGAGATCTCCCTCGCCGAGGCCCTGAACCCCGAGATCATCGCCGCCTACAACCGCCGCGCCACCGGCGAGAAGTACCTGATCAATCCGAGCAAGGGCCTCTAGTCTTGGGCGCGCCCCGCCTGACTCGACGGGACGCCGCCTCGGCGATCGGCGGGGCCGGGGCGCTGTTGCTGACGGGCGGCCTGGCCGCCGCCCAGACGCCCCCCGAGCCGCCGGTCGTCGACGACGATCAGGCCACGGTGGAGCCGACCCAGGTCGCCAGCGGCAAGGACGCGTTCGCGCGGATCACCGTGCCGGTGACGATCAACGGTCAGGGGCCCTTCGCCTTCATGGTGGACACCGGCGCCAACCGCTCCTGCATCTCCACCGAGCTGGCCAAGGTCCTGACCCTGCCGGACGGGGGCAAGGTGGTGGTCAACACCATCATGGGCCGCCGGTCGCGCAACAGCGTGCTGGTCGACCGCCTGCAGGTGGGCAGCCGGGCCCAGCGGCGGGTGAAGGTCCCGGTCCTGCCCTTCGTGGGCACCGACATCGACGGACTGCTGGCGGTGGACTGGCTGAAGGGCCAGAGGCTGATCCTGGACATGAAGCGCAAGCAGGTCTCGATCACCGCCTCGCGCCGCGACACCAGCACGCCGGACCGGGTGGTGGTGGCCGCTCGCAAGCGGATCGGTCAGCTGACCATCGTCGACGCCGACCTCGGCCAGAAGTCCATCAATGCGATGATCGATTCCGGGGCCCAGCTCTCCATCGGCAATCCGACCCTGCGGGCGATGCTGGACAAGCGGCTGGAGGGCAAGCTGGAGAAGGTCACCATGATCTCGGTGACCGGCGAGACCTTCGTCGGCGACATGCTCTACCTGCCGTTTCTGCGGCTGGGGGGCGTGCAGCTGGGCAATGTCCCGGTGGTGTTCGCCGACCTGCCGGTGTTCGGGCTGTGGGGTCTGGCCAACAAGCCGGCCCTGGTGCTGGGCATGGACCTGCTGGCCGCCTTCACGGTGGTGTCCCTGGATTTCGGACGCTCGACCGTGACCTTCGAGATCGGCTGAGCGGCTATTTCGCGGGCTTGCCGATGGTGGCGTCGATGAAGGCGAAGACCTTGGCCAGGACCTGGTCGTTCACCGCGGCGTTCTTCTCCGGCGAGCCCATGACGAAGCTGTGGTCGGCCCCGGGAATTGGCGCCAGTTCGACGGGCACGCCCTTGGCGCGCAGGGCCGCGGCCAGCAATTCCGACTGGGCGTAGGGGACGGTGCGGTCCCTGGTCCCATGGACCAGCAGGAACGGCGGGTCCTTGGCGTCGACATAGGTGATGGGGCTCGCCGAGGCCACGAGGCTGGGGGCGCACAGGGCGGTCTGGCAGCCGAGATACTGGCCCGCGGTGGTCAGCGGGGCGTTGACGGGCACGCCGGCGTCCATGGCCGCCAGGTCGGAGATTCCGTAGAAATCCACCACGCCCTGGACGCAGTCGGAGGCGCTTCCGCCACGCACCGTGCCGGCTTCGACGGAGCCCTCGTTGGGCAGGGGGCTTAGGGTCGCCACGCCGCAGGAGGTTCCCGCCAGCGCCACGAGCTGGCCGCCCGCCGAGCCGCCCCACAGCAGCACGCGGCTGGGATCGATGTCGTACTTGGCGGCGTTGGCGCGCAGCCAGCGGATGGAGGCCTTCACGTCCTGGATGGCGGCGGGGAAGCGGGCCTCGCCGCTCAGCCGGTAGCTGACGCTGGCCACCACATAGCCGCGGGCCGCGAGCCTGGCCAGGATGGCCGGCCAGGAGTCGAAGGTGCCCGCCAGCCGCTGGGTGCCGCCGGTCCAGCCGCCGCCGTGGACATAGATCACCAGGGGCTTGGGTCCCGGCGTCGCCGGCAGGTAGAGGTCCAGCTTCATCGGCCGGTAGCCGGGGATGGTCTGGTACATCAGGTCAGGTAGGCCTGTGACGCCGGCGGGGAAGCTGGCGTTGTGCGGCGGATAGATCTCCGTGCGGGGCACCACCTGCGAGAGGGCCGATCCGGCCAGGCTGAGGCTGAGGGCGAGCCCGCCCATAATCGTCGCGAGACCTTGGCGGCCCATGGTTTCCATCCCCTCGTCTTCTTGCCCTCAGCTAAAACGTACTAGTTCGTACATGTCAATCATGGCAGTCTTGGCGCGGTGGTGATATTAGTATGTAGTACAAACGAATATCGCGACGTGGGGCGAGGAGGCGGTGATGGGATTCAGCACTCGGCGGGCCAATCCCGTGTTCAGCGAGGAGTACCAGCTGCTGCGTGAGATCCTGGTGGAGGCCCGGCAGGCGGCCGGCGTCAGCCAGCGCGGCCTGGGGGCGAGGATCGGCAAGACCGCCAGCCACGTCTGCATGATCGAGACGGGCCAGCGGCGCATCGACACCCTGGAATTCTACAAGGTCGCCCGCTCGGTGGGGGTGGAGCCGGTGGAGCTGTTCGAGCGGCTCTCGGCCCGGCTGGACGACCTGGCCAAGGCGGGGGCCTAGCGCGCGCTGGCGCGGCCTTGGGCGGCCATGCGCACCGGGGCGTTGACGGCGCCGTAGTCGTCATAGGCGCCGACCCGCTGCACCACCTCGAAGAAGAAGCGGTCCTGGAACATCTGGGTGTAGACGTGCAGGAACTCCGCGCCCCTGGCGTCGCGGTCATAGAGCACGTCGTGGTCCTGCAGGCGGTGGATGAAGTCGTCGTCCAGCCCCAGGCGGGCGGCCAGGTCGTCGTAATAGTTGGCCGGGATCGGCAGCAGGGCCACCCCCTTGGCGCGCATCCTGGAGACCGCCGCGAAGATGTCATCGGTGAGGAAGGCCACCTGATTGACCCCGGCGCCGGCGAAGGTGGTGAGTGAGCGGGCGACGATGGTGCGGCTGCTCTCGGAGAAGCTCAGGGGCAGGCGCACGGTGCGGCCGGGATTGGTGAGGGCCCGGCTGCGGACCAGGCCATAGGGGTCGGGCAGGACCCAGCTCTCCTGGGGCTGCAGGCCGAAGACCGCGCGGTAGTAGAGCAGCCAGGAGTCGAACTGGTCGGCGGGCACCGCCTGGGCCACATGGTCGACGACCGAGATATTGCCCTCGCCGCGCCCGTCCTCCCGCTCGCGGGTGAAGTCGGCGGCGGGATCGAAGCCGGCGTCCACCAGATAGACCAGGCTGCCGTCGGGGGCGCGGACTGCGGGCATGGGGATCTCGTGGGGTCCCACCCGTTCCTCGAAGCGCTTGCAGCCGAACAGTTCGGCGCGGGTGAGCAGGCTCTCGCGGTCGTCCACCCGCAGGCCGATGGCGCAGACCGAGGCGCCGTGCAGCAGGTAGTAGGCGTGGGCGAAGCTCTCGCTCTCGGCGTTGAGCGCGATGGCCATCTCCCCCTGGCGATAGAGGGTGACGTCCTTGGTGCGGTGCCGCCCGACCTTGGAGAAGCCCAGTCCGGTCAGCCAGGTGGCCAGGTCGTCGCGGGCCCCATGGTCGACGGCGAATTCCAGGAAGGCGACGCCGGAGATGACCGGCGGGGCGGGGGGATCGATGAGGTCGACGCGCTTCAGGCCGCGGACCTGGGCCGGCTCCAGCTCCGCCCGCCGCCCGCGGATCTGTTCCTCGAGATAGAGCAGGGCGCGCATGCCGTCCCGGGCGGTCTGGGAGGCCGGGGAGGCGCGGAACTCGTCGTTGAAGATCTCGAGCGAGAGGGGGCCGGTATAGCCCGCGGCGATGGCCTGGGCCGTGAAGCCGGCCACATCGAACTCGCCTTGGCCCGGGAAGCAGCGGAAATGGCGGCTCCAGGACAGCACGTCCATGTTCAGCTTCGGCGCGTCGGCCAGCTGGACGAAGAAGATCTTCTCGCCGGGGATGTCGGCGATGCCGGCGGGATCGTCGCCCAGGGCCAGGGTGTGGAAGCTGTCGAGGATGACGCCGAGGTGGGAGTGGTCGGCCTGCTTCACGATGCGCCAGACATCGCCATAGGTCTTTACATGGGCGCCCCAGGCCAGAGCTTCATAGCCGATCCGCAGGCCGCGCCGGGCGGCGCGCTCGGCCAGTTCGGCGAGCTGGGCGGCGGCCCGCGCGTCGTCGTCCATGGCGGCCGGGGAGACGTTGGAGCAGACCAGCATGAGCTGGGTGTCCAGCTCCCCCATCAGGTCGAACTTGCGCTCGGCCCGATCGAGGTTGCGCTTGAAGATGTCGTCGGAGACCGCCTCGAAGTCGCGGAAGGGCTGGAAGAGGGCGATCTTCAGGCCCAGCTGGTCGGCCAGGCGGCGAACATCACGCGCCTCGCCGTCGAAGAACAGCAGGTCGTTCTCGAAGATCTCGACGGCGTCGAACTTGGCCGCGGCGATGGCCAGCAGCTTTTCCTGCAGGCCGCCGCTCATGGACACGGTGGCGATGGAATGGCGCAAGACGCAGGCCTCCGACTCCGGCGCGGGCCGCGCACGGATGAGGCGTCAGGCTAAAACTAACCAGTTAGTACGTCAAACTGGGGCGGCGCTACGGGGCCACCGAACGGAGGATCATGTCCGTCACCGACTCCCGCCGCGCGGCGGAGGCGGCGGGGGTGGTCATGTCCACCTTGAAGATGGTCGAGAAGGTGTGGCGGTTGCCGACGTTGAAGAAGCACAGGGCGCTGATCGACATGTGCAGGTCGATGGGGTCGATGTCCTTGCGCATCACACCCTCCGCCACGCCCCGGGCGACGATGTCGCGCAGGGAGTCGATGGCGTCGAGATTGGTGGTCTGCAGGCTGGGCAACTGGGCGATGTGCTCGCCGTGGTGGATGTTCTCCACCATCACCATGCGGATGAAGTCCGGGTTGGCGAGCTGGTAGTCAAAGGTGAAGCGGACCAGTTGGGCCAGCGCCTCCAGGGGCGGCTTGGTCTTGAGGTCCAGGGTGCTCTCGATGGTGCGGATGCGGCGGTAGCAGTCCTCGAGCACGGCCCGGTACAGGCCCTCCTTGCTCTCGAAGTAGTAGTAGATCATTCGCTTGGAGGTGTGGGTCCGCTCGGCGATCTCGTCGATCCGCGCGCCGGAGAGCCCCTTTTCCGAGAACTCGTGGGTGGCGACGGCGATGATGTTGGCGCGGGTGCGGTCGGGATCGTTGGTGCGGGTCTTTTCCCGCGGAGCCTCGGCTTTGGGCGGGGCGGGCTTGGCGCTCTCGCCGCGGCGTTTCACCGAATCACGCGCCATGTCGTCCATTCCCAGATCCCAGTGATCCCCGTCTACTTATCGCGCCGGTCGGATCACGCAACCGGGAGCTTCCCCAATCGGCGGCTCCACATCCCGGAGCCC
This sequence comes from Phenylobacterium sp., assembly GCF_965229015.1. GTDB lineage: Bacteria > Pseudomonadota > Alphaproteobacteria > Caulobacterales > Caulobacteraceae > Phenylobacterium. Next base: position 163,371 of record NZ_CBDDIM010000001.1, read on the forward strand.
GGGGGCCAGGCGTCCGATGGCGAGAGGAAGCAGCCTACACGCTTGTTGTACGAACTGGATCGTATAATAGTTTGCGCGAGAGCTTCGGAGGAAGGGCTTGGGGACGGGAAACAGGCCGGCGCGCGACGCCGCGTCCGCCGTGGTCCGGTCCGAACGGATTGATGGAATGGCGGACGCCCAGCCCACGAAACTGCTGACCGGCCTGATCGGCCAGGGGATTCAGGGCTCCAAGAGCCCCTTCCTGCACATGGAGGAGGCGCGGGCCCTCGGACTCGACCTCGCCTACGAGATCCTCGACCTGGACCGGCCGCCGGTGGAGGGCGGCCTGGCAGCCCTGCTGGACCACGCCCAGGGCCGCGGCTTCCTGGGGGTCAATGTCACCCATCCCTGCAAGCAGGACGTCATCGCCCTGCTGGACCGCCTGCCGGCCGAGACCCAGGCCCTGGGCGCGGTGAACACGGTCGTGTTCCGGGACGGCGAGCGCATCGGCCACAACACCGACTGGTGGGGGTTCGCCGAGAGCTTCCGCCGCGGCCTGCCCGGCGCCGATATGGGCCGCGTGGTGCAGCTGGGCGCCGGCGGGGCCGGGGCGGCGGTGGCCTACGCCACCCTGACCCTGGGCGCCGAGACCCTGGCGATCTTCGACCTGGACCGCGACCGCGCGGGCCATCTGGCCGAGGCCCTGGGCCGTAGCTTCGGCGGCGGCCGTGTGTCGGTGGTGGAGGACGTCGCCGCGGCCGTCGGCCAGGCCACGGGTCTCATCAACGCCACCCCCATCGGCATGGCGCAGTATCCCGGCCTGCCGCTCTCCAGGAGCCTGCTGCGCCCGGAGATGTGGGTCTCGGAGGTGGTCTATGTGCCCCTGGAGACCGAACTCCTGAAGGCCGCCCGCGCCATCGGCTGCCGCACCTGCGACGGCGGCGGCATGGTGGTGTTCCAGGCCGCCGAGGCTTTCCGCCTGTTCACCGGGGTGACCCCGGACGCCGAACGCATGCTGGCCAGCTTCGCCCGCGCCCGCCCGCTGTCGGCGGTGGCGGACTAGGCGCCTCCGAAGGTCGCCGCGGGCCCGGTCGGGATGGTCGGGCAAGGCGCCGCCTATTCCCCCTCGAACTCGACCCGGCGGACGTCCCCCACCACGAAGATGTAGGACAGCGCCCCGATCAGGGCGATCACGCCGATGAAGGCCAGGGCGTAGAAGAACGAGCCGGTGGCCGCGACGATGAAGCCCACCACGATCGGCGTGATGATCCCGGCCAGGTTGGCGCAGAGGTTGAACACCCCGCCGGTGAGGCCGATCAGCTTCTTGGGCGCCACGTCGGTGATCAGGGTCCAGCCCAGATTGACCATGCCCTGGCCGAAGAAGGCCACGCTCATCACCGCGATCACCAGCTTGTCGGAGGAGACGAAGTTGGCCACCACGATGGTCGAGGCCAGCAGGAGCCCCGAGATGATCGGCAGCTTGCGCGCCAGGTTGGCCGAGCCTGTCCGCTTCAGCAGGATGTCGGAGATCAGCCCGCCCACCACCACGCCCACCGAGGCGGCGATGAAGGGCAGGACGGCGTAGATCCCCACCTTCAGCCAACCCATGTGCCGTTCGGTGGCCAGGTAGGTGGGGAACCAGGTGAGGAAGAAGACCAGGGTCGAGTTGCCGGCGAACTGGCCGATGGAGGCGCCGACGATCTGGCGCTGCCTGAGCAGGAAGCCGATGTGGCTCCAGGCGAATTTGGTCCTCTCGCCCTTGGGGGCCAGGCCGCCGCCGGCGGCGATGTAGTCCAGCTCGGCCTGGTTGGCCGACTTGCTGTCGTGGGGGTCGCGATAGCTGACGAACCAGATCAGGCCGAAGACGATGCCGATGGCGCCGACGATCAGGAACAGGGCCCGCCAGCCGAAGGCGCCGCTGATCCAGAAGAGCACGGGGCTGAGGAAGGCCAGGCCGAAGTACTGGCCCACCGAATAGACCCCGGTGGCCCGCGCCCGCTCCTGCTGCGGGAACCAGGTGGAGAGGATCCGGCTGTTGGAGGGGAAGCAGGGCGCCTCGGCGACGCCCAGGCCCAGGCGATAGAGGATCAGGCTGGGCAGGCCGGTGACCAGGCCCTGCAGCATGGTGAAGCCCGACCACAGGGTGATGGACAGGAAATAGGTCAGGCGCACGCCGACCCTGTCGAGGAACACCCCCCCGGGAATCTGGGCCGCGGCGTAGGTCCAGGAGAAGGCCGAGAAGACGATCCCCATGACCGCGGCGCTCAGGCCCAGCTCCTTGGTCATCAGGGGGGCGGCCACGCTGATGACCGTCCGGTCCAGGTAGTTGATCATGGTGCCCAGGGTCAGCAGGGCCAGGATCACCAGGCGGGCGCGGCTGGCGCGCGGCCGGGTCGCCGAGGGGCTGGAGGCGGTCATGGTCTCAACCCTTCCTGGCGATCAGATAGGCGATGTGCTCGACCCCCAGGACATAGCCGTGGACGCCCAGGCCGGTGATCATGCCGGTGGAGACCGCGGTCATGATCGACTTGGACCGCCACTCGGCCTCGCGGCGGTGGATGTTGCTGATGTGGACCTCCACCAGGGGGCAGTCGCACATCTTCAGGGCGTCCAGGATGGGCACCGAACTGTAGCAGAAGGCGGCCGGGTTATAGACCACGCCCGCCGATTTCCGGGCCGCATGGAGCTGCTCGATCATCACGTGTTCGGCGTTGGTCTGGGCGAAGACCAGCTCCAAGCCATGGCGCGCGGCGGCGGCGCGGCACTGGGCCTCGACGTCGGCCAGGGTCTCATGCCCGTAGATCGCCGGCTCCCGCTCGCCCAGCAGGTCGAGATTGGGCCCGTTGAGGACATGGACGGTCTTCGACATCTGTTTCGCTCCCCGACCGCCGCAGCTTATGCGCGGCTTGCGCGACCTTGATAGCCGCTTCGCAGTTGTATGAACATACCAGTTCGTACAATATGACTCCAAGCCTCGTCGAAGGCCTGGGGAGAAACATCATGGGCGCAACGAGACTTGTCAAAGCCCGCGCAGCGCTCGCCGTCCTGGCGCTCGCCGCGGCCGGCCTGAGCGGGCAGGGGGCCCGGGCCCAGACCGACTGGCCCACCTACGGCCATGACGCGGGGGGGATGCGCTATTCGCCCCTGACCCAGATCACCCCGGCCAATGTGGCCAAGCTGACGCCCGCCTGGACCTATCACATGAAGCCGGCGACGCCGGCCGCCGCGCCCGCGCCGGCCGGCGCCTCGGACGCCCAGCGCGCGGCCGAGGGGGTCGGCGCGCCCCGAGGCCGCGGCCGGTTCAACCGCCAGCCCTCGTCCCAGGCCACGCCCCTGGTGGTGGGCGGGGTCATGTACGTCACCAACCCCTACGGCAAGGTCGTGGCCCTGGAGCCGGAGACCGGAAGGCAGATCTGGTCCTATGACGTGGCCGGTCCCGGCCAGCCGTCCCTGCGTGGGGTCGAGTACTGGCCCGGCGACGGCAAGGCGCCCCCGGAGATCCTGTTCGCCACCCGTGACGGGCGGCTCCTCGCTCTCGATGCGGCCACCGGCCAGCCGGTGGCGGGGTTCGGCGACAAGGGGGTGGTGGACCTCAAGACCCCGGAGATCATGCAGGGCTATACCGGCGGCCAGTACGGCCTGACCTCGCCCCCCATCGTCTACAAGAACCTGGTGATCACCGGCTCGGCGACCCAGGAGTTCCCGGCCATGGGGGCGGCGGGCGACGTGCGCGCCTGGGACGTCCGCACCGGCAAGCTCGCCTGGACCTTCCACACCATCCCGCGCAAGGGCGAGTTCGGCCGGGACACCTGGGCCGCGGACAGCGGCGACGGCCGCTCGGGGGCCAATGTCTGGGGCTTCATGACCGTGGATGTCGCCCGCGGCATGCTGTTCATGCCGGTGGCCGCGCCGACCTGGGACCGCTTCGGCGGCGACCGTCTGGGGGCCAACCTGTTCTCCAGCACCATCGTGGCCGTGGACGCCAACACCGGCAAACGCCTGTGGCACTTCCAGGTGGTGCACCACGACATCTGGGACCTGGACAGCCAGGCCCCGCCGGCCCTGATCGAGCTGAAGCGCGGCGGCAAGACTATCCCGGCCGTGGGGGTGGTGTCGAAGTCGGGGATGTTCTTCCTGCTCGACCGCCTGACCGGCAGGCCGCTCTACGATGTCGAGGAGCGCCCGGTTCCCAAGAGCGACGTGCCGGGCGAGGTGGCCTCGCCCACCCAGCCCTTCCCGGTGAAGCCGCCGCCCTTCGCGCGGCAGACCTTCTCCCTCGACGACATCGCCACGGTGACCCCGGAGCTGGAGGCCTTCTGCCGCGACTTCGTGGTCTCCAACAAGATGCGGTTCGGCGGACCCTACCTGCCGCTTGGCTTCAACACCCCCACCATCAACTTCCCCGGCCGCCAGGGCGGCGCCAACTGGGGGGGCGGGGCCTTCAACCCGGCCCTGGGCTACTTCTTCGTCAACGCCAACAATCTGGGCCAGGTGGAGCAGCTCACCAAGACCCCCGACGGGACGCTCAGCACCCAGGGCGACAGCTCCGGCCGGTTCTCCGACCGCGACAAGAAGCTGATGTGCCAGAAGCCGCCGTGGGGGACCCTCACCGCCATCGACGTCAACACCGGGGAGATCGCCTGGCAGAGCACGCTGGGGGTCAGCGACAACCTGCCGCCGGAGGTGGCCAAGACCGGGCGGCCCAATATCGGGGGGGCCATCGCCACCGCCTCGGGCCTGGTGTTCATCGGGGCCACCGACGACAGCCGTTTCCGCGCCTTCGACGCCAGGACGGGCGCCGAACTGTGGACCGTCAAGCTGGACGCCTCGGCCCACGCCACCCCCATCACCTATCAGGGCAAGGACGGCCGCCAGTATGTGGCGGTGGTGGCCACGGGGGGCAGCTTCCTCGACAGCCCGATCACCAGCGACGCCCTCAATGTCTTCGTCCTGCCCTAGAGCGAGAAACGCCATGATCCACCGGTTCGCGGCGCTGGCCGCCATCGCCCTCCTCGGACTGGCCCTGCCGGCCGCCGCCCAGCCCCCGGCCGGAGTTCCCGCCGCCGCCGCCCCGGGCGCCCGCCCGCCGTGGCGCGACCCCTATGCCGGGCAGAAGAAGGTCCTGATCATCGGCGACCTGCACACCGGCAACCAGATCGCCCACGACTCCGTCAGCCACGCCATGGCCACCCTGGAGCAGCTGGGCCGCAAGAGCGGGGCCTATGTGGCCTTCCTGCGCACCGACACCCAGTGGGTGACCAAGGGCGAGACCTGGGGGACCGGCGACTACGCCAAGGGCGGCCGGCGCCAGGCGCCGGGTCGCAACCTCGACTATTTCGACGCCGTGGTCTTCTACACCAACGGCGACCTCGACCTCTCCGACGGCCAGAAGGCCGATCTGCTGGCCTTCGTTCACGAGGACGGCAAGGGCTTCGTCGCCGTCCACACCGCCACCGCCACGGCCAGCAAGTGGCCGGAGTACGGGGAGATGGTGGGGGGCTATTTCGACGACCATCCCTGGGGGATCTTCGACGCCCCGGTGATCGTCGAGGAGCCCGACTTCCCGGCCATGAAGCACCTGCCGAGGAGCTTCACCTTCAAGGACGAGATGTACCAGTACATGACCCCCTATTCGCGGGAGAAGGTCGATGTCCTGGCCCGCCTCGACGCCAGCAAGCTGGACCTGACCAACAGGCGGGTCCACCGCACGGACGGCGATTTCCCGGTCGCCTGGGTCAAGACCTACGGCAAGGGCCGGGTGTTCTCCTCGACGATCGGGCATCCGGACGCGGCCTGGGACGACCCCCGCGCCCAGACCATGTACCTGGAGGCCATCAAGTGGGTGCTGCGGGAGACCGACGCCCCAGTGAGGCCGCACCCGCTGCCGAAATAGGGCCGCGCGCGACCGGCCGGGACGGGGCGATGGCGGCGAGGAAGTCGGCCACGTCGCGGTCCCCCCTCAGCCGGACCACCGGCCCCCGCGCGACACTGTGCAGGGCCTGCGACACCTGCGGGGTCCAGCGCCCGACGCGGAGGATGGCCAGGGCGTAGCCCAGGCCGAAGGCCTCCTCGCAGCCGTCCGGGCGGTCGCTCCGGCTCCGGCCGCGATGGACCACGGTCTTGCGCCAGGCCCGGAACAGCCGCCGCCAGGCCGGCTGGTCGATCCAGAGCACCAGGTCGGCCTGCGGCAGGATCAGGTCGCCGAGGTCGGGATAGGTTCCGTCCACGATCCAGCGTCCGGAGGCCAGGGCGCGCGCCAGGTCGGCCCGAACCTCGCCGGTCTCCCGGTGCGTCCAGCCCGGGCCATAGACCAGCCGGTCCAGGTGGATCACCGGCAGGCCCATCCGTTCGCCGAGCCCGCGCGCCAGGGTGGATTTGCCCGAGCCCGCGCCCCCCAGGATGGCGATGCGGGCCATCGGGCCGCCGGCTCGCGGCGTGGCGGGGGCGACGTCTTCGGCCGGCAGGCTCGCGATGCGCACCCGCGTCCATCCCCCGCCGCGCCAGATCAGCGCCAGGGCGACGGCCTCCACCAGGGCCAGGCTGAACTGCACGGCCACGACGCCGTTCAGCCCGTAGCCCAGCTTGACGCCGACCCACCACATCAGCGGCAGCTGGGCCAGCCACTGGACGACGAAGGGAATGATGGTGGCGGACTTGGTGGCGCCGGCGCCGCGCAGGGCGAAGCCCAGGATGCGGCCGACGGCGTCGATCGCGACCCCCAGTCCCAGCACCTGGACCGGCCAGACGGCCAGCTCCAGGGTCGTGGGCTCGGTCAGGAAGACGCCCAGCACGGCGCGCGGCGCCAGGGCGGCCAGCAGGCCCAGGGGGAGCATCGTCAGCGCGCCACCGATGGACACCTGCCAACCCCAGCGCGTGGCGTCCTGAGGATCGCCTCGGCCGAGCGCCTGGCCCACCAGGGCGCCGGCGGCGACCCCCAGCCCCGTCGCCATCTGGATCGGCGCCATCGTCAGGGAGGCCAGGACGTTCAGCACCGCCGCCTGGGCGACGCCGAGCTGGGAGACGATGGCGAAGGCCAGCATCAGGCCGAACTGCAGCAGGCTCTGCTGGGCGCTCACCGGCCAGCCGATCCGCAGGATGGCGGCCACGCCGGCGGCGTCCGGCCCGCGCCGCAGGAAGCCGGGAACCGGCCTCAGGCGCAGGATCAGGGCGGCCTGGATCGCCAGTCCCGCCAGGGCGGCCAGCGAACTGGCCAGGCCCGCGCCCCCGGCGCCTTCCGCCGAGACCAGCGGCCAGGTGATGGCGATCTGCAGGGGGGCGACGAGGCAGGTCACCAGGAAGGCGATGGCCGGCCTGCCCGAGGCGATCCAGTAGGCGTTCGCCGGAATGGTCAGGCTGAGGAACAGGATCGAGGGGGCGGCGGCGCGCAGATAGGCGGCGCCCGCCGAGGCGGCCGCCGGATCCTTCAGCAGCAGGCCGACGGCGTGGGGACCCAGCCCCGCGGCGACCAGGGCCAGCAGCAGGCCGATCGGAACCGAGACCGCCAGGCCGTCGGTCAGGGCCTGCCCCGCCTGGGCGGTTTGGCCGGCGCCGGTCTTGCGGGCCACCACCGCCTGGACCCCGGTGTCGAAGCCGAACAGCAGGGCCAGGAGCAGGCCGAAGACCGCGCTCCCCACCCCCAGGCCCGCGAGGGCGCCGTCGCCCTGCTGTCCCACCCTGGCCACGGCGAACAGCTGCACCGCGTTCTGGATGAGGAAGAGCGCCGTCAGTGGCGCGGCGAGGCGGACGACTGATACGGCGCGGCCGGGGCGAGGGGGGAAGGACATGGCTGCGAGTTCCTGCGCTTCGGGCCACGGCGGCCCTGAGCGCCAGCATCGGACGCCATCTCTCCACGAACGAATGATATCAGTACAACTATGAATGCAGTTTCATTCAAGTCGACGGCGGCAGGGCCTTTTCCAGCACCACGAATTCGAGGTCGTCCCGCAGGGGCTGGCCGAACCTCTGGTCGCCATAGGGGAAGGGGCGGGTCTCGCCGGTGGGATCGTAGCCGCGGCGGGCGTACCAGCCGATCAGGGTGTCGCGGACATTGACCACGGTCATCCGGATGCGGCGGGCGCCACGGCGCTCGGCGAAGGCCTCGGCGGCGTGCAGCAGGGTTCGGCCCAGGCGCCGCGCCTGGAGGTCGGGGCGGACGGTGAGCATGCCCAGGTACCAGACCCCGGGCTCGGCGGGCTCCAGCCAGACCGTGCCCAGGATCGGGGCGTCGGGATCGTCGCGCCAGACCATCAGGGCGGCCTGCGGCTGGGCGGCCAGGTCGCGGGTCAGGGTCGCAAGATCGGTGCGCTGGCCCGTCAGATAGTCGGCCTCGGTGGTCCAGCCCTGGCGGGAGGTCTCGCCGCGATAGGCGGAGTTCACCAGGGCGACGACGGCGGGCAGGTCTTGTTCGGCGGCGGGCTGGAGCGGCATGCGAACCCTAAAGTCACGGGTCGCGCGCCGTCGCAAGTCCAAGCTCGGGCGGGCGTCTTCGTCGTTGACTAACGAACTGGTTAGTTTGAAATGTGAGTCCAGAGATGACGGCGCCAGAAGACGCGCCGCGGGGTGAGGAAACGACGATGACATCCGTGATCGACCATGCGCGCCGCTTGACCCTGGGCGCCCTTGCGGTCCTGGCCCTCAGCGGGGCGGCGAGCGCCCAGGTCGTGGAGCGGCCGGCCGGCGAGCCTGTGGCCACCGAGGGCGGCCTGGTGGCGGGCAAGACCCTGGCCTCCGACGTCCGCGCCTATCTGGGCGTGCCCTACGCCAAGCCGCCGGTGCGCGAGCTGCGCTGGCGCGAGCCGCAGCCCGTGGCGCCCTGGAAGGGGGTCTACAACGCCGACCGCAAGAGCCCGGAGTGCATCCAAGTCCTGCGCGCCCACAACCTGAACCACTACTTCGGGGAGGAGGCCACCAGCGAGGACTGCCTCTATCTGAACATCTGGACCCCGCCGGCCGCCAAGGCGCCGGCCAAGGCCCCGGTGCTGGTCTGGATCTATGGCGGCGGCTTCACCATCGGCTCGGCCGGCATGGCCAACTATGACGGGGAGGCGATGGCCAGGAAGGGCGTGGTCTTCGTCAACCTCAACTACCGGGTCGGCGCCCTGGGCTTCCTGGCCCATCCGGAGCTGACTGCGGAGTCGCCGCACCACGCCTCGGGGAACTACGCCCTGCTGGACCAGGTGGCGGCGCTGAAGTGGATCAAGGCCAATATCGCCAGGTTCGGCGGCGACCCCGACAACGTCACCATCATGGGCCAGTCGGCCGGGGCGGCCTCGGTCTCCTACCTGCAGGCCAGCCCGCTGGGGAAGGGGCTGTTCCAGCATGTGGTGGCCATGAGCGGCAGCGCCGTGGGCTCCAACCGCACCTCCGACCTGGCGGCCGGGGAGGCGACGGGCCTGGCCTATCAGAAGGCGCTCGGGGCGGCCTCCCTGGACGCCATGCGCCAGCTTCCCGCCGACCGCATCCTCAGCCTGCAGGCCGACTGCCAGCTGGGCTGCGCCGGCTCGATCCGGGTGGGGCCGATCGTCGACGGCTATTTCCTGCCCAAGTCGCCGCGCGAGATCTTCGCCGACGGAACCCAGAACGACGTGCCGATCATGGTGGGCTTCACCCACGACGAGAGCGGCGGCCCGCTGAAGGCGGCCAAGACGGTGGCGGCCTACGAGGCCGCCACCCGCGACCTCTACAAGGACAAGGCCGACGCCTTCCTGAAGGCCTATCCGGTCAAGAGCGACGACCAGATCCGCGCCGTGGGCGGGGACGCCGCCCGCGAGACCGCCGTGGAGGCGGCCATGCGCAACTGGGCCCTGCTGCAGGCCAGGACCGGCAAGGCGCCGGTCTACATCTACATGTTCTCACGGGTGCATCCCTATACGCCGGGCGTGGTCTTCGCCGACCATGATCCCAAGACGGTGGGCGCCTATCACACCGCCGATGTGCCCTACTGGTTCCAGACCCAGGACAGCCTGAACCTGTTCCGCCAGACCCGCACATGGACCGCCTATGACCGGACCCTGTCGGACAGGATGTCCAACGCCATCATCGCCTTCGCCACCTCGGGCGATCCAAGCGCCGCGGACCTCGCCTGGCCGAAGTGGGCGCCGAAGTCCGAGAAGCTGATGGAGTTCGGCGACAGCGTCCGCCTCCTGCCGATGAACAGCAAGCGTCTGGATTTCGCCGCCACCCTGCCGCAGCCGGCCCCGCCCGCGCCGGTCCCCGGCCGCCCGCGCGACTGACCCCTCGAACCCCCGAACCGGAGCGCCCCATGCGTCTCGCGACACGTCTTTGCGGGGCGCTCGCCGCCCTGGCCTTCGCCGCCTCCGCCCAGGCCCAGGTGGTGGAACGCCCGATCCCGGAAGGGCCGGTGGCCATCGACAGCGGCCGGCTGGCCGGCAAGGTTCTGGATTCCGGCGTGCGGGCCTGGTTCGGCGTGCCCTTCGCCGCCCCGCCGGTGCGCGAGCTGCGCTGGCGGCCGCCGGCGCCGGTCAAGCCCTGGGCCGGGGTGTTCAACGCCGACCGCTTCGCCCCGGAGTGCCCGCAGGGCCTGCGGGCCCACAATATCAACCACTACTTCGGCGAGGAGGCCACCAGCGAGGACTGCCTCTATCTCAACATCTGGGCTCCGCCTCAGAAGGCCGAGAAGCTGCCGGTGATGGTCTGGATCTATGGCGGCGGCTTCTCCGGCGGCTCGGCCAGCATGGCCAACTACGCGGGCGAGAGCCTGGCCCGGAAGGGCGTGGTCTATGTCAGCCTGGCCTATCGCCTGGGCGCCCTCGGCTTCATGGCCCACCCGACGCTGAGCGCCGAGCAGGGCCACTCGGGCGACTACGGCCTGATGGACCAGCTCGCGGCCCTGCAATGGATCCAGCGCAACATCGCCAGGTTCGGCGGCGACCCGGGCAATGTCACCATCATGGGCCAGTCGGCGGGGGCGATGTCGGTCTCCGACCTGCAGGCCAGCCCGATGGGAAAGGGGCTGTTCCACCGGGCGGTGGGGATGAGCGGCAGCCAGCTCGCCCCCTCCGCCTTCGGGTCTCTGGGGGACCTGGCCCAGGGGGAGGCCAGCGGACTGGCCCTTCAGAAGGCGCTCGGCGTCGGGTCCCTGGCCGAGATGCGCGACCTGCCCTCGGACCGCATCCTGCAGACCGCCCGTCAGCTTCCGGGCCAGGCCTTCGCCCCCATCGTTGACGGCCATGTCCTGCCCGACAAGCCGGCCGCCCTGTTCGCCAAGGGCCAGCAGAACGACGTTCCGATCCTGATCGGCTTCACCCATGACGAGGTGTTCAGCGCCATCGGCCGACCGCGCACCCTCGCCGACTACCGGGCCGAGGCCGCCCGGTCCTATGGCGACCAGGCCCAGGCCTTCCTCAAGCTCTATCCGGCGAAGACCGACGCCCAGGTGCGCGCCGTGGCCACCGAGGCCGGCCGCGACTCCTCGGTAGGCCTGGCCCAGTGGAGCTGGGCGCGGGGGCAGGGGAGCGGCAAGGCGCCGGCCTATGTCTTCCTGTTCTCCCGGGTTCACCCCTATGCGCCGGGGATCACCTTCGCCGACCACGATCCGGCGACCATCGGCGCCTATCACACCGGCGACGTGCCCTACTGGCTGCAGACCCAGGACGCCCTGAATCTATTCCGCCAGACGCGGGTCTGGACCCCCTATGACCGGCAGCTCGCCGAGCAGATGTCGAACGCCCTGGTGGCGTTCGCGCGCACCGGCGATCCCAACGGCGGCGGCCTCGTGTGGCCACGCTATGAGCCCCGCGGCGAGAAGCTGGTGGAGTTCGGCGACTCGGTGGCGGTCCGCGCCTGGCCCAATCGGGATAGGCTGGGCTTCTTCGCGGCGCATCCGGCCCAGTCGGGGGGCCCGGCCGCGCCCGCCGCGAACCGAGCCCGGGACTAGGATCGCGGCGTGCCGGCCGGTGCGTCACGACCGAAACAAATGTCTTCTTATTGACATGTACCATCCGGTTAGTACCATGCCCGCAACTAGAGATGAGCGGCTCGCACGCTCCGGTGACGGGGACCCCATGGGTCGCCGTCGGCGGGCATAGGGGCGCCTCAGGGGAAACGAGCGGACTTTCGAAATCAGCGCGTCACCGCGCGTGTGAGGCCTGATCCGCCAGGGGTCCGGCCGCGCCCGCGCAGAGCCGTGTCCAATAAATGAACGAACCAGACAGTTCGTAATCATAAGGCCAGTCCCGGACACTCGGGACGGCCGCCAAACGGGGAGGCAGGTATGCTTATGGAACGCCAGGACGGCCGGATCGGCCGCGCGACGAAGTGGATGTGCGGCACGGCGCTGAGCGTCGTCTCGGTGCTGGCGGCGCCCGTCGCCTTCGCCGCCGACGCCCCGACCCAGGTCGAGGAGATCGTGGTCACCGGCACCAGCATCCGCGGGGTGGCCCCGGTGGGGTCGAGCGTCGTGGCCGTCGGCCAGGACCAGATCCAGTCCACCGGCGCCCAGACCATCCAGCAGGTCCTGAAGTCGGTGCCGTCGGTCGTCGGTCTCGGCGCCGCGGGCCAGGGCGGTTTCGGCAGCGCCGACGGCGCGGGCACCAACGCCCCCACCATTCACGGCCTGGGGGCCAGCGCCTCCAACTCCACCCTGATCCTCATCGACGGCCACCGCCTGCCGCTCTCGGGCATCAATCACGCCCTCGCCGACCCCAACATCATCGCGCCCCTGGCCCTGGAACGGGTCGAGGTGCTGTCGGACGGCGCCTCGTCGGTCTACGGCTCCGACGCCGTCGCCGGGGTCATCAACTTCATCACCCGCCGCGACTTCGACGGCTTCGAGGCCTCGGCCCAGTACGGGTTCGGCCAGGACTACCACACCGCCAGCGCCGCCTTCGTGGCCGGCAAGACCTGGGATGGCGGCTCGGTCCTCGCCAGCTACGGCTACTCGGACCGCGCGGCGCTGAGCGCTGGCGACCGCGACTACACCCACGCCGACCACCGCGGCCAGGGCGGCAGCAACCTGGCCAGTTTCGTCTGCGCGCCGGCCAGCATCCAGCCCGCCGGCTCCAGCACCATCTACGGCTATCCCTATACGTCGGGCGTCAGCAACGCGCCGGCCAACGCCTTCTGCGACTATACGGGAATCGCCGACCTGATCCCGGCCGAGACGCGCCACAGCATGCTGGTGAAGATCCAGCAGGACGTCGGCGACCGCCTCAGCCTGACCGGCGACGTGGTCTATTCGAAGCGTGACAACGAGGCCAAGACCACGCGGGGCAACGTCACCGCCACCATCTTCGGCCCGGGCAGCGGCAAGGGCGGCCAGATCAACCCCTTCTATGTCTTCCCCACCGGCAGCACCGCGACCACCGAGACCGTGCGCTTCCAGGGTGACGATCTGCTGGGCCCCGGCGCCCACACCGACTCCGGCGAGGAGACCTTCTACGTCTCCGGCGGCGCGGAATTCCGCATCAACGACAACTGGCGCGCCACCCTGGGCGGCGTCGTCGGCAACAGCCAGTCGCGGCAGCAGATCCTCGGCGCCCTGTGCACCAGCTGCGCCCTGCTGGCCCTGAACGGCACGACCAACGGCGGCGGCAATCCGACGACGCCGTCGATCCCGGGCACCTCCACCATCATCCTGAACACGCCCCTGACGGCGACCAACGCCTTGGATCCCTTCCATCCGCTGGGCTCCAACCTGACATCGGCGGCGGTCCGCGCGGCGCTGACGGACTCCACCCAGACCTCGCTGGCCAAGCAGACCATCAAGGACGCCACCTTCAAGCTGGACGGGACCCTGTTCGACATGCCGGCCGGCCCGCTGCGGGTGGCGGTCGGCGCCGAGACGATCCGCTACACCCTGAAGCAGGACAACACCCGGCCCCTGGGCATCGGCCCGGCCACCACCGGGTCGGCCACCACCAACCTCACCTATGAGCGCTCGGTGAACTCGGCCTTCGTGGAGGCTCTGGTTCCGCTGGTGGGGCCGGAGATGAACGTGCCCCTGGTGCGCCGCCTGGATGTGAACCTGTCGGGCCGCTACGACAAGTACAGCGACTTCGGCGAGACCTCGAACCCCAAGATCGGGGTGAACTGGGAAGTCATCGACGGCCTGAAGTTCCGCGCCAACTACGCCGAATCCTTCGTGGCCCCGGCCCTCACCAGCCGCGGCGACGCCAACGGGATCACCGGGGAGTCCGGCTTCGGCAACTACGCCCTGGGGACGGTCAATGTGCCGCTCGCGGCCTATCCGTCCCTGGCCGGGGTCCCCGGCTGCACGGCCGGCGCCACCACCTGCCAACTGGGCAGCACCATCACCGGGGTGCAGATCACCGGCGGCAACAAGAACCTGAAGCCCCAGACCGGCAAGAGCTGGAGCGTGGGCGCCGACTTCCAGCCGGCCTTCGTGCCCGGCCTGCGCCTGTCGGTGACCTATTGGAACACCCAGATCGAAGGCGGGATCACCGCGCCGAGCGCCGCCCTGGCGGTCAACGCCGCGGGCCTGAACAACCTGCTGACCATCTATCCGGCCGGCGCGACCCCGGCCCAGATCGCCGCGGCCACGGCCGGCCTGCCCCAGACCAGCTCCCTGCCGCCGGCGGTCTACTTCACCTATAACTTCCAGCAGCAGAACGCCCTGAACCTGTGGGTGGCCGGCGTCGACGTCTCGGCCAGCTACAACTTCGACACCCCGATGGGCGGCTTCTCCATCGACGCCATCGGCTCCTACAAGACCCGCTTCCGTCAGCAGGTGGGCACGGGCGGCGCCAAGTTCGACGTGCTCAACACCACCGGCTTCAACACCACCTTCCCGTCGGTGAAGCTGGAGACCCGCGTCGGCCTGGGCTGGGAGCACGGCGACCTGTCGGCCAACGTCTACTGGAACCACACCGGCTCCTACCGCAACTACAGCGGCACCACCGTAACCCCGCTGACCCGCAACGCCTCTGGCGTGCCCACCGGCGGCGGCGACAAGGTGGACGCCAACAACACCTTCGACCTGCACGTCCAGTACGACATCCCCGGCGACAACTGGATGGGCAAGACCGAGGTCTTCGTCGACGCCTCCAACCTGTTCGACAAGGACCCGCCCTTCTTCAACGCCACGGCTGGCTACGACAACTTCGTCTCCAGCCCGATCGGCCGCGTGATCACGGTGGGGGCGCGCCTGAAGTACTGATCCCCCGAAGGCGCGGCGGCGCTCTCGGCCGTCGCGTCACGGGAACTCCCGACGGCCCATCCCCCAACGGGGGTCGTCACCCCTAGGACTGGGCGGGCTTCGGTCCGCCCTTTTCTGTTTGGAGCCCCCATGACCCCGCACGAGGCGCCGCATCCGACACCGCCCCGGGGCGCCGACGCCGGGCGCCTGCTGCTCGTCGAGACCGCGGCGCCATCGGGTCTCGCCGACTATCTGGCGGGCAAGGGCTATCGGGTGGAGACCGCGCCGCGCTGGCGGGCGAGCGCCTGCGACCTGGTGATCAGCGACTCCGTGGCGGAACTCGAGGGCCGGGCGGGATGGTGCGTCCATCCCGACGGCCCGGCGGTGATCGTCCGCCGCCCGCCCGACGCGGCGCTCAGCCGGGTCGAGGTGCTGGAGCTGGGCTTCGACGACTGCGTGGAGGAGACCTGCACGCCGCGGGAGATGCTGGCCAGGGTGCGGGCGATCCTGCGCCGCCGGGCCCGGTCGCGGGCGGCGCGGGCGCAGGGCGCGCGGCGCTACCTTTTCGCCGGCTGTCGGCTGGAGGTCGCCAGCCAGACCCTGTTCGACGCCCGGGGCCGGCGCATCCTGCTCACCAGCGGCCAGTTCGTGCTGTTGCGGGCCTTCCTGGAGCATCCCGGGGCGGTGCTGACCCGCGACGAACTGGTGCGCCTGACACAAGGGGAAGAGGCCCAGGTCTTCGACCGCGCCGTCGACGTCCACGTCAGCCGCCTGCGCCAGAGATTGCTGGACGCCGGCGCGGCCGACGTGATCCGCACCTTGCGCGGCAGCGGCTACATGCTGGACGCCCAGGTCGAGCGTCCTCTGGGCGGCTAGCGCCCGAAGGGGGCCTCCAGGCTGTCCTGCGGCTCGGTGAACCAGGCCGCCCCGTCCTGGGTGACGTGGAAGTGGTCCTCCAGCCGCACGCCGAAGGTCTCCGGAATGACGATCATCGGTTCGATGGAAAAGCACATGCCCGGCGCCAGCGGGGTCTTGTCGCCGCGGACGAGATAGGGCGCTTCGTGGATCGAGAGACCGATGCCGTGGCCGGTGCGGTGGGGCAGGCCCGGCAGGTCGTAGTCGGGACTGAAGCCTTCGGCGGCCAGGATGCGGCGGGCGACGGCGTCGATCTCCTCGCAGGGGAGGCCGGGCTTCACCGCGGCGAAGGCGGCGGCCTGGGCGCGCTTCTCGATCTCCCAGACACGGGCCTGTTCCGGGGTCGCCTGGCCGAAGACATAGGTCCGCGTGATGTCGGAGTTGTAGCCCTGCACCTTGCAGCCGGTGTCGATGAGCACGAGGTCGTCCTGGGCCAGGCTCTGTTCGCCCGGCAGGCCATGGGGATAGGCGCTGGCCACCCCGAACTGCACCGCGCAGAAGGACGAGCCGTCGTCGGCGCCCAGCGCCCGGTGCGCCTGGTCGATGAACCGCCGGACCTCGGTTGTCGTGATCCCCGGCCCCAGGATGCGAGCGGCGCGGCGATGGACCTCCAGGGTCATGGCCTTGGCCTGAGACATCAGGGCCAGTTCGGCCGGCGACTTGATCATCCGGCAGCCGTCCACCACGGGCGCCCCGTCCAGCATGGCGAGGTCCGGCGCAGCCAGGCGCAGGCCGTTGAAGACGAAGAAGGGCAGGGCTGGGTCGATGGCCAGGGACTTGGCCCCCAGGCCGGCGAGGGCGGTCGCCGCAAGGCTGTAAGGACTTTCATGCTCCTCCCAGAGCAGGAGTTCGGCCTCCACCAGCAGGGCGGCCTGCAGGGAGCCCAGCTCGAACCGGGGGCAGATCATCTTCAGCGGACCGGTCAGGGGCAGGACCAGGGCCACCAGTCGCTCGGTGGCGTTCCAGGCCACGCCGGTGAAGTAGCGCAGGGAGGGGCCGGCGCCGATGATCAGGGCGTCGACCCCGATCTGGCGCATGAGCTCCCGGGCCCGCGCGATGCGGGCGGCGCGTTCCGCTGGCCCGATGGCCGGCGCCTTGGGCCAGGGCTTGAGGTCGGCCAGCTGTTCGTCCGCGCTCGATCCGCCGATGCCGTGGGTCATCCGATGCTCCCGCTCTAGCCCTGCTCAAACTCCACCCGTACAACTTCACGCCATGGCAGGCAGTCAGGATTTCGCCGTCGATCCGCGCAACGCGGCGGCGCGCCTCTATCTCAATGGCGATCTCGTCAAGCGCGAGGACGCCAAGGTCTCGGTGTTCGACGCGGGCTTCGTCCTGGGGGACGGGGTCTGGGAGGGCCTGCGCCTGCACAAGGGCGCGCTGCTGTTCCTCGAGGCCCACCTCGACCGGCTCTATGCGGGCCTCAAGGCCATCGCCCTGGACATCGGCCTGACCCGCGAGCAGCTCACCGCCGAGATCTGGAAGCTGCTGGACGGCAACGGCATGACCGATGGGGCGCACCTGCGCCTGATGATCACCCGGGGCGAGAAGGCCGCCGCCAACCAGGACCCGCGCAACTGGCTGGGCAAGCCGACCATCGTGATCACGGCGGAGTACAAGTCGCCGAGCCCGGAGATCGTCACCCGCGGCCTGTCGCTGTTCACCTCGAGCATCCTGTGCACGCCGGCCGAGATGTTCGACATGCGGCTGAACTCCCACTCGCGGCTCAACCTGATCACCGCCCTGCTGCAGGCCATCGAGGCCGGCTGCGACGAGGCCCTGATGCTGGACCCCGGCGGCTTCGTCTCCAGCTGCAACGCCACCAACTTCTTCTTCGTCCGCGACGGGCGGGTGATGACCTCCACCGGCGACTTCTGCTTCAACGGCGTCACCCGGGCCAATGTCATCGCCCTGTGCCGCGCAAAGGGAATTCCCATCACGCTGGGGGACTTCGTCCTGGACGATGTCTATGACGCCGACGAGGCCTTCGTCACCGGCACCTTCGGCGGCCTGACCCCGGTCCGGGAGATCGATGGCCATGTTCTGCCGGCCGCCCTGCCGGGGCCGGTGACGAGGTTGCTGCGGGCGGCCTACGAGGCGCTTAAGGACGCCCAGGTCGCATGACGGAGCCCGTGCGCATCGCCATGTGGTCGGGGCCGCGCAACATCTCCACGGCCATGATGCGCAGCTTCGAGAACCGTCCCGACACCGCTGTCGTGGATGAGCCCTTCTACGCGGCCTACCTGGCCGTCACCGGTCTGGACCACCCGATGCGCGATGAGGTCCTGGCGTCCCAGCCCCAGGACTGGCGCGAGGTGGCCGCCGCCATGGCCGGCCCCGCGCCGGGCGGGAAGGCGGTCTTCTACCAGAAGCACATGACCCACCACATGGCGGAGGGCTTCGACCTGGACTGGACGGCCGCCTGCGTCAGCGCCTTCCTGATCCGCGACCCTGCCGCCGTCCTGGCCTCCTACGCGGTCAAGCGCGCCGAGGTGACCCTGTCCGACATCGGGGTGGTGCGGCAGCGTGAGCTGTTCGACCGCGAGGCCGACCGCCTGGGCCGCGCCCCGCCGGTGGTGGAAGGGCGCGATGTGCTGGCCGATCCGGAGCGGATGCTGACGTTGCTGTGTGATGCGCTCTCCATTCCGTTCCGGCGTGAAATGCTGAGCTGGCCGGCCGGGCCACGCGACACCGATGGAGTCTGGGCGCCGGCCTGGTACGATGCGGTGGAGCGTTCCACGGGCTTCGAGCCGCCCGGGGCCGCGCGGCCACCCGCCCTCGGCGAGGATCTGCGGCGTCTCGCCGACCAGGCGCGGCCCCACTACGAGGCCCTGGCGGCCCATCGTCTCACCTTCTGAAATCGGCTTGGCCATAAACCTGATCTCAACGCTCAGCGATCATGTTCGCCGAAGGTGTGGGGATTTCGGGGCGAATGAGCTCTCAACGACTGCTGCCAAGTTCGAACCTGACGCCTGACGATCTGTCGGGCCTCAAGGTCTTGGTCGTGGACGATCACTCCAACACCCTGCGTCTGATCACCGACGTGCTTCGGGCGGGCGGGGTCGGGGAGGTCTATACCGCCACGGACGGCCAAAGGGCCCGCGAACTGCTGCGCCACCGCTGCCCGCACATGATCTTCACCGACTGCAAGATGCCGGTGATGGACGGGCTGGAACTGGTCCGCTCGGTCCGCCGCGCGGCCATCTATCCCGACCCCCTGGTGCCCAATCCGGAGGTCCCGGTGATCATGGTGACCGGTCAGCGCAGCGAGCGCGACGTGCAGATCGCCCGCCTGGCCGGGGTCAATGAGTTCGTGATCAAGCCCTTCACCCCGGCGGCGATCCTCTCGCGCATCCAGCTGGTCCTGCGCCGGCCGCGGCCCTTCATCATCAGCGAGGCCTATGTCGGCCCCGACCGCCGCCGGAAGGTGGAGCTGAACTATTCGGGCCCCCTGCGCCGCACCTGCGATCCCGACGAGGTGGCCGACGAGGTCGAGCGCGAGGTGGCCCGCGAGACCATCAGCGTCGAGCTGGAGGCCATGCGCCGCCTGATCTCGGCCCGGGGCGGGGTGGATCGCTCCACCCTGCAGATGATCTACCGGGTCATGCAGCACACCACCTTCCGCGCCCGCCAGGTGCGCGACAAGACCGTGGAGCGGGCTTCGCAGTCCATGATCGCCTATGTGGACGCCATGGGCGGGCCCGACGCCTGCGATCCGGCGGTGATCGAGATTCACTTCGACGCCATCCGCAACCTGCTGTCGCAGACCGAGATGGACCCGACCGAGGCCGACCGCATCGGCCGCAATCTGGAGGCCGTGGTCAGCCGCAAGAGCGCGCGGCGGCTGGTGGCGATCGGCTAGCTGGCTATATAAGGCCGCCATGGCCGAAGCCTTCAACGACCTGACCCTGCCCGACGACAAGGCCGCGCGCTACGCGACCGTGGCGCAGGAGATCGCCTCGGTGCTGGACGGCGAGCCGAACCGCACCGCGCGGATGGCGACCATCGCC
The DNA here is from genome assembly GCF_965229015.1 of Phenylobacterium sp. Taxonomy (GTDB): domain Bacteria; phylum Pseudomonadota; class Alphaproteobacteria; order Caulobacterales; family Caulobacteraceae; genus Phenylobacterium. The sequence continues at coordinate 183,387 of NZ_CBDDIM010000001.1, forward strand.
TCCATGCTCGCCGCCAGCTTCGACCACTATTTCTGGACCGGCTTCTACGTCGTCGATCCCGACAAGGAGCGCGAGCTTGTGGTGGGCCCGTACCAGGGCTCCCTGGGCTGCCTGCGCATCGCCTACGGACGCGGGGTTTGCGGGGCCGCGGCGGCGACCGGCCAGACCCAGCTTGTGCCCGACGTCCACGCCTTCCCGGGACACATCGCCTGCGACGGTCGCTCGGCCAGCGAGGTGGTGGTCCCCGTGTTCGATGCGCAGGGCGAGCTGATCGCGGTCTTCGACGTCGACGCGACCGAGCCGGCCGCCTTCGACGAGGTCGACGCCGCCGGGCTGGAGACGATTCTGAAGGCCGCCTTCAGCTAGCGGGAGCCGGGACGCGGGCGGGCTTCCATCTTTCCTCTCCCCGTTCAAATCGCGCCTGGCGCGAAACGGCACACGTCTCAAGGCACGTGGATTGCAGCGCGCGGTCCACCTTTCCCTAACCGGGATGAGCTAGGGCTTGAGACCATGCTGACCGCCGAGACCTTCCATCCGAGCGCGTTGCCGCAGGCCGATATCGAGACCTGGCGCGCCCTGTGCGCCAGCCGTCCCGAATTCGCCAATCCCTTGATGGGTCCCGACTTCGCCCTCGCGGTGGGGGCCGTGCGGCCCGACGCCCGGGTGACCGTCTGGCGCTGGCCGGGCCGGACCGCAGGCTTCCTGGCCTATCACCGCCGCCCCGGAAGCTTCGCGCGGCCCATCGGCGCGCCGCTGTCGGACTATCACGGCCTGGTCTCCGAACAGGGCCTGGACGCCGACGAGGCCCTGGCCGCGGCCGGGCTGTCGGTCTACCGCTTCACCGGCCTGACCGATCCCAACCGCGCCTTCTCCGGCTTCGTGGCCTCGGAGCGCGAGAGCTTCGTCATCGAGCTGGAGTCCACCGCCGAGGCCTATCTGGAGGCCCTGCGCGCCGCCAGCCCCAAGCGCTTCAAGAACTATCGCCGCCTGGACCACAAGCTGGACCGCGAGGTCGGCGCCCTGGCCATCAAGGGCGCGGACCGCGATCAGGCCGCCTTCGACACCCTGCTCCGCTGGAAGCGCGAGCAACTGGCCCGCACCGGCGCTCACGATTTCCTCAACCCGGTCTGGACGCGGGACCTGCTGCAGGCGCTGTTCGAGCATCAGGACGGCGCGTTCCAGGGCCTGATGGTCACCCTCTACGCCGGCGACCGGCTGGTGGCGGGCCACTTCGGCATCCGCCAGGGCGGGGTCTACCATCCGTGGATCGCCTCGACCGATCCGGAGCTGGCCGCCTGGTCCCCGGGTCAGGTCTTCCTGGGTCGGGCCATCGCGGCCATGACCGAGATGGGTCTCACCACCTACGACCTGGGCCCCGGCCACGAGCACTACAAGCGGCCCTACGCGCTCTCCATCCGCACCATCGGCGAGGGCGTGGCCACCGCCGCCAATCTCGGCGGCCGCGCGGCTCAGATGTCGGAACAGGCCTGGAGCCTGGCCGGCGCCCATGGCCAGGGCGCGGTGGGCAAGCTCCGCCGCCGCCTGGACATCATCGCCAGCACGGAACTGTCCTTCGCCGGCCGCGCCCGCGGCGTGGTCCAGGCCATCGGCAGCCGCACCCGCCGCGCCTCGGGCGAGATGGAAGTCGCCTGATCCCATGCCCGCGCCGCGCGTCAGCCTGATCATTCCCACCCAGCGTCGCCTGGACGGACTGGCCACGGCCGCGCGTTCGACCTTCGCCCAGGCCGGGGTGGACCCCGCGACCCTGGAGCTGGTGGTGGTGGACAATGACCAGGTTCCCTCGGCCCAGGCCCTGGTGGAGAGCCTGGCGGCCGAAGCCCCGTTCCCGGTGGTCTATGTCCACGAGGCCGAGCCCGGCGTCGCCAACGCCCGCAACGCCGCCATGGCCGCGGCCCGCGGCGACTTCATCGCCTTCCTGGACGACGACGAGGAGGCGCCGGCCGGCTGGCTGGCCGCCCTGCTGGCGGTCCAGGCCAAGCACGACGCCGATGTGGTGTTCGGCCCGGTCCGGGGCCGCGCCCCGGCCGGGGTCGGCAAGCACCGCGCCTATCTGGAATGGTTCTTCTCGCGGCTCGGCGACGGGCCGGCGGAGGGGCCCATCGACCACTATTACGGCTGCGGCTGCTCCCTGCTGAGGCGCGCCAGCCTGCCCGATCCCAAGGCTCCCTTCTCGGCCATCCGCAACCATATCGGCGGCGAGGACGATCTGCTGTTCGGCGGCATGAAGGCCAGGGGCGCGCGGTTCGCCTGGGCGCCGGAGGCCTGGGTCTGGGAAGATCCCGTGCCCAGCCGCCTGACCCTGGACTACACGATCGCGCGGGCCTTCGCCTACGGGCAGGGGCCCTCGGCCCACTGCGCCATCAGCACCCCGCCCGACCGCCTGGGCGTGGCCCGCTGGATGGCCATCGGCGTGGCCCAGGCCGGCGTCTACGGCCTGCTGGCGGGCCTGCAATGGCTGGTCCGCAGTCCGCGCTTCGCCTTCACCCTGGACCGCGCGGCCCGCGGCCTGGGCAAGACCCTGTGGTGGGGTCCCTTCAAGATTCACTTCTACGGCCTGAGGGCTCCGACATGAGCATCATCACCGACTGGACGCCCGAGAAGGGCGCCGCCTTCACCAAGGCGAACCTGGCCTTCGAGCACGGCCTGCACGAACGGCCGATGTTCAAGGACGAGGGTCTCGAGGAACTGCTGGACCGCTATCCGCGCGACCAGATGGGAGTCTTCACCATGGGCGAGGACCCCGTGGCCTGGACCACCTGGCGGCGGGGCACGGCCGGGACCCTGTCGGGCTCGCGGCTGCTGGAGGCCGCCCAGTCGGGGCGCATCTGGCTGAACCTGCGGCAGACCAACCTGCACCTGCCCGAATATGCCAGGCTGGGGGACGAGATCTTCGCCGAGAAGCACGCCCACGTCCCGGGCCTGCGGACCTTCAAGCACGACCTGGGCATGCTGATCTCCTCGGCCAACGCCCAGGTCTTCTACCACCTCGACGTGCCCCTGGTGTCCCTCTGGCAGCTGCGGGGCCAGAAGCGGGTCTGGGTCTATCCGGTGGCCGACCCCTATGTGGGCGACGAGGCCCTGGAGAAGATCGTCCTGCGGGAGACCGCCGAGCAGTTCGCCTTCGATCCCGAATGGGACAAGGGGGCGGAGGTCCATGACCTGACGCCCGGCAAGATGGTCACCTGGGCCCAGAACGCCCCGCACCGGATCGAGAACGGCCCGATGCTGAACGTCTCGCTGTCCATCGAATTCATGACGCCCGAGGCCCTGATGCGGGCCAACGTCATCTACGCCAACGGCGTCCTGCGCCGCCGGCTCGGCGCGCGGCGCCCGCGCATCCAGCAGGGGTTCACCCCCGGCGCCCTGGGCAAGCTGGCGGTGGCGCGCGGCGCCAAGGCGCTGAAGCTGCAGAAGCCCAACCCGCGCGTCTTGCCCACCAGCTTCAGGCTGGACGGCGAGCGGCTGGGGGCCTTGCTGCCGGTCTAGTCGGCCACGAACAGGTAGTCCTCGACCCCGGCATAGCCGTCCACCGCCACGAAGTCCGGGGCCTTGAGGGCGCGGTAGCCCATGGGGCGCAGGATGTCCCAGATGTCGGTGGGGTGGGCGCCGGCCCGCGCCAGGGACGCGTCGGAGACTTCCAGGAAGAGGGCGGGCCTGTACCTCGCCAAGGTCTTCAGGCCGCCCTTCAGGACATTGACCTCCCAGCCCTCGACGTCGGCCTTCAGGAAGTCCAGGCGCGTCAGGCCCTCGGCCTGGGCGAAGGCGTCCAGGGTGGTGAGGGCGACCACCTGGTCCATGGTGTCGCGAGCATCCTGGCCGTCCTCGCCGAAGTGGGCGATGCCGAAGCCGAGGCCGCCGCGGGCCTTGATCGGGGTGTGCAGGATCAGCTCACCGGGGGCGTCGGACAGGCCCATGGGGATCACCTTCACATGGGTGAGCCGGTTGAAGGCCAGGGATCGCGTCAGGATCGAGCGGGCATAGGCCGAGGGCTCGAAGGCGTAGACCTGGCCCTGGGGCGCCATCCGGGCGAACAGCTTGGAGAACTGGCCGGCGTGGGCGCCGACATCGATCACCACGCCCTGGGCCGGGATGTGCGGGCCGAACACCGGGACCAGCTCCCGATGATGCTGGCGGAGCGTGGCCTTCAGAAGGTGGGCCAGGAAATCGACACGGCGCTTCAGGGACATCGGGTCGGCTCCGCGGGCTTGTGGTGGTGCTTGTGGCCTATTTCGCCGACGCTGTAATCTAGCCGTGTCGGGGGCCCGGTTGGCTTCCGTGACGGCGCCCGCCTAGAGTGCCCGTCGACGCGTCAGACGCGCAATTCCAAAGGGAGCGGAACCATGGGCGAAGCCTATATCGTCGCGGCCTCACGCACGGCCGGCGGCCGCAAGGGTGGCAAACTGAAGGACTGGCATCCGGTCGATCTGGCCGCCAATGTCCTCAATGATCTCATCGACCGCACCAAGGCCGACCCGGCCCTGGTGGAGGACGTGATCATGGGCTGCGTCGGCCAGGTGGGCGAGCAGGGGATCAATGTCGGCCGCAACGCCGTCCTGGCCTCGCGCCTTCCCGAGAGCGTCCCGGGCACCAGCGTCGACCGCCAGTGCGGCTCCTCGCAGCAGGCCCTGCAGTTCGCGGCCCAGGCCGTGATGAGCGGCACCATGGACATCGTCATCGCCGCCGGCGTCGAGAGCATGACCCGCGTGCCCATGGGCTTGTCGGCCGCCCTGCCGGCCCAGAACGGCTTTGGCACCTATATGAGCCCGGGCATCCAGGAGCAGTATCCCAACATCCAGTTCAGCCAGTTCGTCGGCGCCGAGATGGTGGCCAAGAAGTACGGCCTGAGCCGCGATCAGATGGACGAGTTCAGCTTCCAGTCCCACCAGCGCGCCATCGCCGCCACCCAGGCCGGCGCCTTCAAGAACGAGATCGTCGCCATCGAGGTGACCGACGCCGAGGGTAACAAGACCCTGCACACCGTCGACGAGGGCATCCGCTTCGAAGCCAGCCTCGAGGGCATCAAGGGCGTGAAGCTCCTGCGCGAGGACGGCGTCCTGACGGCGGCCTCCTCCAGCCAGATCTGCGACGGCGCCTCCGGCGTGATGATCGTCTCGGAAAAGGGGCTGAAGGACCTGGGCGTGAAGCCGCTGGCCCGCATCCATCACATGAGCCTGCTCGGTCATGACCCGGTGATCATGCTGGAAGCCCCGCTGCCGGCCACCGAACGCGCCCTGAAGCGCGCCGGCATGACGGTCGACGACATCGACCTGTTCGAGGTCAACGAAGCCTTCGCCTCGGTGCCCGTCGCCTACATGAAGTCGCTGGGCGTGCCGCGCGAGAAGATCAACGTCAACGGCGGCGCCATCGCGCTGGGCCACCCGCTCGGCGCCTCGGGCACCAAGCTGATGGCCACCCTGCTGAACGCCCTGGAATCCACCGGCGGCAAGTACGGCCTGCAAACCATGTGCGAAGGCGGCGGCATGGCCAATGTGACCATCGTCGAACGCCTCTAGTCCGCTCAATCGGCTTGGCTTCCTTCCCCCCGTGCGGGAGAAGGAAGCCTCGCTGAATGGGGGACTGACTTGAGCCAGCCACGCATCGTCGCCGTCACCGGCGCCTACGGCATCCTCGGGGCCGCCGTCGCCAGGGCCGCTGCCGGGCAGGGGGCCAAGGTCGCCCTCATCGACTTTTCCAAGACCACGCCCGAAGGGCTGCTGGAGGCCTGCGGGCCGGACGCCCTGGCGCTGCCGGGCGTCGATCTCACCGATCCCGCCGGCGCGAAGGCGGCCCTGGATGAGGCCGCCGCCCGGTTCGGCGGTCTGGACGCCCTGATCAATGTCGCCGGCGGCTTCGCCTGGCAGACCCTGGCCGAGGGCGATCCGGCGGTCTGGGACCGGCTCTACGCCATGAACGTCAAGACCGCCGCCAACGCCAGCCGTGCGGCCATCCCGCACCTGAAGGCCAGCACGGCCGGGCGCATCGTCAATATCGGCGCCAATGGCGCGGTGAAGGCCGGGGCCGGCATGGGCGCCTACGCCGCCTCCAAGGCGGGCGTCCATCGCCTGACGGAAAGCCTGGCCGAGGAGCTGAAGGGCCAGGTGACGGTCAACGCCGTCCTGCCCTCGATCATCGACACGCCCACCAACCGGGCCGACATGCCCAAGGCCGACTTCGCCAGTTGGGTGACGCCCGACGAGCTGGCCGCCGTGATCCTGTTCCTGGCGTCCGACGCCGCCAGCGCCGTCACGGGCGCGCTCATTCCGGTCACCGGCCGCGTCTGACCGCCGCGCGCGTTACGTCAAAGCCGCACGCCGGATCGAATCGCGCCATCGACATCAAGGCGGGTGGCGAGGGCTTACGAAGTAAGCCAGAACCTTCTGGTTCCTGGGGAGGGGCGGCGCGATGAGTATGCTGATGATCGCCGCGGCTGCGGCCGCGCTGGCCGCCGGGGAGCCCTCGGTCCCCGCATCGCCGGCGCCCGGGCGGGCGGCGGCCGAGAGCGGGGTGCTGGCCTATCCCGCCAGCTTCTTCGCGGAGGCCTCGCCCTCCACCGCCTATGACATGGTCATCCGGGTGCCCGGCTTCTCCTTCGACAAGGGGACGGTGGTTCGCGGCCTGGCGGGCTCGGGCGGCAACGTGCTGATCGACGGCGAGCCGGCGGTGGCGAAGAACGACGCCCTGGACGAGATCCTCAAGCGCATCCCAGCCTCGGCCGTGGCCCATGTCGACCTGATCCGCGGCGGCGCGCCGGGCATCGACATGCAGGGGCGGACCGTGATCGCCAATGTGGTGCGCAAGTCCACGGCGGGATTCCGCGGCGCGACCACGCTCGGCGCCTATCTGCTCTATGACGGGCGGACCCTCGGCAGCGCGCGGGTGGAGGGCCAGTGGCGCTGGGCCGGCGGACGGGCGGCGGAAGCGGCCTTCGTCCTCGGCTATGGTCCGGACGATCAGTTGGGCGACGGCCGCCGTATCCGCCGGGCGCCCGACGGCTCGGTCCTGATCCTCTCCGACGTCGACGCCGACGGGAAGGGTCTGCGGATCTGGAACACGGGCGCCTTCGAGACCCCTCTGGCGGGCGGAAAGCTGCGCCTGAACGCCGCCTACATGCTCAATCCCTATTCGGCCGAGATCACCGACCGCCTGCGCTTTCCCGGCGGCCGCGAGTACCAATACGACACTCAGGATCGGCTACAGGCCGAGGTCGGCGGTCGCTACACCCGCGCCCTGACTCCGCGCCTCGCCCTGGAGGCCGTGGCCTTCCAGCAGTGGAACAACAACGACACCAAGTCGCGCTTCGAGGCCGCCAACCTGGTCCGGAAGTTCGAGGGCGACCGCAAGACCACCGAGAGCGTCGGCCGCACCCATTTGCGGTTTTCCCAGAGCGCGACCCTCGCCTGGGAAGTCGGCGGGGAGGGGGCCTACAACAAGCTCGACAACACCACGACGCTTTTCCAGAACGGGGTGAAGGTCAGGCTGCCGGCCGCCAGCGTCCTGGTGACGGAGAAACGCGGCGAGGTCTTCGCCACCGCCACCTGGCGGCCCACCGCCCAGCTATCGGTGGAGGCCGGCCTGCGCCAGGAGGGCTCGACCATCACGTCGGAGGGCGATTTGGTCCTGGAGAAGTCGCTGTCCTTCACCAAGCCGCGCCTGGCGGTGACCTGGTCGGTCAGCCCCACGACCCAGCTGCGCTTCCGCTTCGAGCGGGAGGTGGGGCAGCTCAACTTCGACGACTTCGTGGCCCCGTCCTCGGTGGCCAACACCGGCACGGTGATCGCCGGCAATCCCGACCTGTCGCCACAGCAGGCCTGGGTGACCGAGGCGGCGGTGGAGCAGCGCTTCTGGAAGAGCGGGGCCGCCGTCCTGACCCTGCGCCACTACGCGCTCACCGACGTCATCGACCGGGCGCCCATCTTCGGCCCCGGCGGCAGCGTCGCCGACGCGCCCGGCAATATCGGCGAGGGGACCAAGGACGAAATCCAGGCCAGCCTCAGCGTGCCCCTGGAGCGGTTCCACATTCCCGCCGCGCAGCTCAAGGCCCAGGCGGTCTGGCGGCGGTCGGAGGTCACCGATCCCCTGACCCTGAAGCCCCGCGAGATCTCCGGCCTGCGCCACATGGAGTGGGACCTTCACTTCAGCCAGGATCTGCCGCGTCTGAAGTCCAACTGGGGGATCGACGTCAACAAGGGCGGCTCCAACGCCAACGACGCCTATGGCTGGCGCGACCGCGCCTACCGCCTGTCGGAGATCGAAACCCGCAAGCTGGACACCTGGGTCACCCTGTTCGGAGAGTACAAGCCCCGGCCCGACCTCAGCCTCCGTGTGGAGCTGATGAACCTCACCGAGCGCAGCGCCGAGCGGATCCGCGAGGTCTATGCCGGGCCCCGCGACCGCAGCGCGCTGGCCTATACCGACGTGCGCGACCTGCGCTGGGGCCGGACCTGGAACATCCGGTTGCGCAAGAGCTTCTAGGGCTTCGGCGCGGCCGGCGGCGGGGTCGCGTTGGCCACCCGCCAGACGGCGTCGCCGCTGTCGTCGGCCACCAGGAGGGCGCCGGTCTTGTCCACCGCCACGCCCACGGGGCGGCCCTGCGCCTCCCCCTGGGCATTGAGGAAACCGGTCAGGAAGGCCTGGGGCGGGCCCGCGGGCTTGCCGTCCTTGAAGGGGATGAAGACCACCCGATAGCCGTTCAGGGGCCGACGGTTCCACGACCCGTGCTGGCCGATGAAGACCCCGCCCTTGTAGGCGGCCGGGAAGGCGTCGGCCTTGTAGAAGGTCAGACCGAGGGAGGCGGTGTGGGGGCCCAGCGCATAGTCGGGCGCGATGGCCTTGGCCACCAGATCGGGCCGCTGCGGGCTGACCCGGACGTCCACGTGCTGGCCGTAATAGCTGTAGGGCCAGCCATAGAAGGCGCCGGGGGTGACGCTGGTCATGTAGTCGGGGACCAGGTCGTTGCCGATCTCGTCGCGCTCGTTGACCGCGGTCCACAGCTTCCCGGTCACCGGCTCCCAGTCCATGCCGTTGGGGTTGCGCAGGCCGGTGGCGTAGGGCCGGCTGGGCCCCTCGGGCAGGGTGAACTCGACGATCTGGGCGCGGCCGGCCTCGGCGGGGATACCGTTCTCGCCGACGTTCGAATTGGAGCCGACGGTGGCGTAGAGCTTCTGGCCGTCGGGACTGGCGATGATGGTCTTGGTCCAGTGGTGGTTGATCGGTCCGCCGGGCAGGTCGAAGACCTTCACGCCCGGGCCCGAGACCTGGGTCTGGCCGTCGGCATAGGGGAAGCTGACGATGGAGTCGTCGTTGGCCACGTAGAGGATGTTCCCCACCAGGGCCATGCCGAACGGCCGCTTCAGCCCCTGGGCGAAGATCGCCTTGGTGTCGGCCACGCCGTCGCCGTCGGAATCCCGCAGCAGCATGATCTTGTTGGGGCTTTCCTCCAGGGCGCCGGCGCGCTTCTGGATCATCTGGGCGACCCAGTCGCGGAAGCCCTGGGGCTTGGCAGGCTCCGACGCCGACTCCGCGGCCAGCACGTCGCCATTGGGCAGGACCAGCAGCCAGCGGGGATGATCGAGGCCGTCGGCGAACTTGGTGACCACGAAGCCGGGCGGCGCGACGGGCGCCGCGCCCTTGGGCCAGCCGACGAACTTGGCGACATGGACCGTCGGCAGGACGCTCTTGGTCGGTGTCGGCAGGTCAGGCTTGGGTCCGAAGCCCACGAAGGGGCCGGCTGCGCCCTGGCTGCAGGCCGTCAGGCCGAGCGCCGAGATCGCGGAAGCCAATAGAACCGAACGCATGGACGTCTCCCAAATCCCCACGCTGCCCTAATGCGCGGCGGGGAACCGGGTTCAGTCTAGCACACCGCCAGCCTAGGCCGCGGCTTCATGCCGGGCCCTGGGCGCGGCGCGGCGCAGGTCGCCGGGGCGCAGTTCCACCAGCGAGTCCTCGGCGCCCAGGGCGCGGACGGCGAGAATCTCGCGCGCCCGCAGGCAGGACAGCACCGGATAGATCGCGGCCATCAGGGCGATCAGGAAGCCGAGCTCGCCCTCGCGATAGCCCTTGCGGGAGACGAAGCACTTGTAGAAGCGCCGAACGCCGCGAAACACGTTGTCGCCGACGCTCCCGGGCTCCCCCAGGTCGGCCAGATCCTGGGCGCGCAGGGCGGTGTAGCGGTTGAGGCGATCGATCATGTCGCCGATGTCGTCATCCACCACGTGCTTGATCGGGGTCTTCAGCGACCCCGCCAGCGCCCCGGTGAAGGTGACGCCGGGATGGACCCGCTGGCTCTTCCAGTGCTTGGCGCCGTTGCGATAGAGCCGGGCGACGGAGGAGGTGCCGAAGGACCCGCCCCAGCCCTGGCGCACCAGCCGATGGCCGACATAGTTGTCCACTGGGATCTGGAAGTAGTCGCCGGCGACGAGGGTCTCCACGGTGGCGCGGATCTCCTGGGCCAGCTGGGGGCTGACCCATTCGTCGGCGTCGATCTCGATGATCCATTGGCCCGAACAGGCCGCGACTCCGGCCTCCTTGCGGGGACCCTCGAGGGGGAAGCTGCCGCTCACCAGGCGCGCGCCGTATTCCAGGGCGATCGCTTCGGACCGGTCGGAGCAACGGTCGGCCACCACGACGATCTCGTCGCAGAAGTCCAGCCGGCCGAGGCAATCGGCGAGCCGCGCCTCTTCATCGTGGACGCACACGAGCGCCGACAGTCTGGTCATCACGAACCTCTCCGCCCCCCGGCGTGACAGAACACTCGACGGCGATGGCCCCTGGCGGCCCCTAGGGGGCGGCTGCGCAGGCGGTTCCAACACCCGTTCTCCTAGGCATGACGACGCCGGCAACGAACGCCCTCACCCCCGGCCGATGGCGGAGTCAGAAACTCTTTGAAAGGAGGATGCTGAGGGTCCGAGGGCGCTGCGGCGTGACCTGGCGGACCTGCCCGAAGCTGAAGGGATTGCCGTAGGCGAAGGTGTCGCCCTCGGTGTTGTCGGGATTGCTGAGGAAGGCCGCGATCCGCCAGTCGCGCCCCTTGAGCTGGATCGAGACCCTGCCGGTGAAATAGCCCCCCATGACCGGCGACAGGGCGGGGTCGAAGGTCAGGCGCGAACGGCCGACATAGCCGCCCTCGCCGGTGAGCAGGAGCGACAGGCCGTCGCGCAGCGGCCGCTCATAGAGCGCCTGGGCGCCGAGGGAGGCGTCCGGAACCCCGGGAAGCCGGTTCTGGACCCGGGTGGCGAAGGCGCGATTGACCCGTGTCACCTTGGGCGCGTTCAGCAGGGCGTTGGCCAGGACGGTGAGGTGCGGGGTGATCTTCAGCGTCGCCTCGATCTCCAGGCCGATGTTGCGGCCGTCCCCGACATTGGCGGTGAAGGGCAGGCCCGAGCCCAGGTACTGGTCGGTCTGGATGTCGTTCCAGAGGTCGTAGAACACCGCCGATCGCACATCGAGGCGGCGATCCAGCAGGCGCAGCTTGGCGCCGGCCTCGAAGTTCTGCAGTCGATCGGGCTGGTAGGTCCGCCGCGACGGCGCCGGGGCGGAGATGCCGCCGGAGTTGAACCCGCCCGCGCGGTTGCCCTCCGACATCAGGGCGTAGACCAGGCCGCCGGACGGCAGATCGTATTGCAGGGTGACCTGCGGCGACCAGCCGCGAAACTGGTCCTTACGGGTGAAGGCCCGGGTCTGGCCCACCAGGGGCGACTGCACATTGGAGCTGGTGCGCAGGTCGATGTCGAACACCCGCGCCCCCGCCGCCACCGTCCAGCCGCCGCCAAGCTCCAGGGAGGTCTGGCCATAGACGGCCAGGGTGGTGACGCGGTCGGTTCGCCGTTCCAGATAGACGGGCCGAGGCCCGGTGGCGCCCCGCACCTGAAGGACCGAAGGGCTCCGTTCCAGGCTCCAGGCGGCGTAGGCGCCCGCGAGCCACTGCAACCGCCCTTCGTCGGGCGAGGTGAGGACCGCGTCCTCGACCAACATGTCGATCTTGGTGGCCTCCTCGAACACCCCCAGGTCCGCGGCGCTGGATCCGTAGAGGGAGAGGGCGGCCGAGGCGTCGTAGAGGCTGGAGAAGCTGTGGCGCACATAGGCGGTGGAGGACTCGAACTGACCCCAGGCGCCGGCGCCCCTGACGCGCACGGCGGCCTCGCCGAAGTCATTCTTGTGGGTCTCGCGAACCCGGTTGGCCCGGCGCAGGCCCATGCCCGGCGTGGTGTACTGGGTGTCGTTGGAGTCGAGTTGCTGGATCGCGCCGCTCACCGTCACCGTCCAGTCGGGGGTGATCTGGGCCCGCAGGGCGGCCCTGCCCCCGACCCGCAGCGTCTCGTCCACGTTCGACAGGCGCAGGTTGACGTCGTCCAGATAGCCGCCCTGGAGCTCGTGATAGGCCACCACCCGCAGGGCCAGCCGCTCCTTCACCAACGGCAGGTTGATCACGCCCTCCGCCTCGCGGCTGGGGGAGCCGGACTGGGTCCAGGCGCCCAGCAGGCGGAGGCCGCCCTCGAACCGGTCGAGGTCCGGCTGGCGGGTGACGATGCGATAGACGCCGCTGAGCGAGCCCGCGCCGTAGAGCGCGCCCTGGGGGCCCCGCAGCACCTCGACGCCCTCGACGTCGGCCAGCCGCAGGTCCGGGTCCGGGGCGTTGTAGGTGATCGGCACGTTGTCGAGGAAGGTGCCGACCGTGGAGCGCGTGCGGCCGGTGAAGGCGCCGTCCGAGAGGCCCCGCAACAGGATCTTGTCCCGCCCGGCCCCCAGGTTGGTCATGGTGACCCCGGCCACCTGCCGCATGGCGCCGGCCGCGTCGATCGCGCCGGTGGCCTCCAGCTGATCGGCGGAGACCAGGCTGAGGGAGGCGGGCAGCCGATCGAGGGGAACCGCCCGCTTGGTGGCGGTGACCAGGAGTTCGGAGACCTGGGCCGGCTGCGCCAACCGGATCGGCGGGGCGGGGGGCGGTGGAACCTCACGCGCCGGCCGGGTGAGCGCCGGGCGGATGCGCACCGTCTGGGCGTCGATGATGTCGAAGCCGCAGCGTCTGCTCGCCGTGAGGCGGATCAGGGCCTCGCGCAGGGTCAGCCTTCCGGATATCGGCGGCGCGCGTCCGGCGCAGGCCGAGACACCGCCGATGGAGATGCCGGCCTGGAGCGCGAGGTCGATCAGCGCCTCGGAGGCGGGTTTGGCGGCGATGGAGAGTTGGTAGCGCGTCGGCGCGGCTTCAGCCGCCCCCGCCGCCAGGGTGGAGGCGAGGACGAGGCCCGTCAGAGCGAAACGAATTTCGCGACGTCGACCCGAAATGACGAATTTCCCCGACCAGAGACCCGCGTTACTGCGCGCGAAGCAGTATGACGTCTTTGGCTGGAACGGAAGCGATCGGCGCGAGCAGGACAAGGCGCTGCACCACCCTGTCCTCGTCGTCGACTATCAGGACGCCGGAGAACTTCAGCTGGGCGGTGCGCTCGTCGGCGACCTTCAGCGGCGTGGCGACGTAGCGGTTGAGATCGGCCACCACCTCGCGCAACGGACGGTCGCGGTAGACCAGGCGTCCGCTGCGCCAGCTGAACACCTCCTCGGCGGCGGCGGCCCTGACCTGGGACTCGGCCGAGCCCTCGACATGGTCCAGCCGGCGGCCGGGCGTCAGGTGGACGGTGTCGCCGACCGCGTCGGCGGCGGGCCGGACCTCCACCACGCCCCGGGCCACGGTGACGGCCAGATGGCCCTCGCGCCGGCGAACGTCGAACTGGGTGCCCACCACACGGACCGTCCGGTCGCCGCTGGCGATCAGGAAGGGGCGCTGGGGATCCTTGGCCACGTCGAACACCGCCTCGGCGTCCTCCATCACCACCCGCCGCTCGTGGGCGCCGAGCCTGACGCTGAGCCTCGAGCCCGCGTTCAGATCGATGCGTGTCCCGTCGGCCAGGAGGATGGTGCGGCGCTCGCCCTTGCCGGTGGCGTAGATGGTGGTGGGGGTGGCGAGGTCACGCCACGGGACGATGGTCACCACCAGGGCCGCGGCGGCGAGGCCGGCGGCCAGGGTCCAGCGCCGCGACGGGCCCATGGGCGGGGGCGGACGTCGCGATCGGGCGCTCGGGCCGGCGGGATCGAGGGCGGCCTTCAGGCCCGGCGCGGCGGCGTCGAGGTCTTCCCAGAGAGCCAGGACGGCGTCATAGGCGGCCGGATGGGCGGGCGAGGCCTCCAGCCAGGCTTCGAAGCCCAGCCAGTCGGTCTCGTCGACCTCGGGCCTCCGCATGCGCATCAGCCAGTCGGCGGCTGCGTCGCGTACGGCGTCGAGATTCTCGTGCGACGACTGGTTCATCGATCCGTACAGCTTCTGCGGGTAAAACTGCCTTCCTGACATCCTGACGCCACCGCCGGGAGTCGCCCCCCGTTCAACGGGCGAAAAAAGCGCATCAGGCGAATCTTTCCGCTCATCCCAGTCTCGCGAGCAGGGCCTTGAGGGCCCCGCTGATGTGTTTTTCCACCGCGCTGGTGGAAATTCCCATGGCGCGTGCGGTGTCAGACTGGCTGAGCCCGTCCAGCTTGTGAAGTTGGAACGCGCGCCGCATCCGCGGGGGCAGTTGCTCCAGGGCGCGGATGAGCTGGGCCAACCGCTGGCGGGCGGCGAGCGCCTCGTCGGCGGCGGGCTCGTCCACCACGTCCTCGCCGCCGATCGATGTTCGGCCCACCCGAATCCAGGCGTCGTCGCGCACCACCGTCCGGCGCTCCTTGCGCAGGCGGTCGAGCATGAGATTGGACCCCATCCGGAACAGCATGGCCGAAGGGCTCGCGATGGGCTCGGCCGGCTCCAGGGCGGCGACCTTCAGATAGAGGTCCTGCGCGAGGTCCTCCGCCAGGGCCGTGGAGCCGAGACGCGCGGCGAAGAAGCGTACGAGATTGGCCCGCTTCTCCAGGTAGACGGTCAGGAGGTCTGGCGCGCTCGGATCTTCCAGCGGGATTTGTCCCAAGACGGTCGGCATGGCCGATGATCCTGCTTCAGATGCATGGTTCGGTCCGGGGCGACAAGACGCCATGCGGCCAATCGGCTGCGATCCGTGAGGGAGGGCGGGGCGGGCGACGTCTTTGCCATGAGCCGACATCGCGGGGGCGGGGTCGGAGGATGGTTTCGGACCGACATGCGCTGGATGCTGCTGCAACAGGAATTGGGCCGCTGGCGGAAGGCCGGGCGCAAGCCGACGCTCTGGTGGCGCGATGACGACGCGCGGGCCCCGACCCCCGAACTGGACCGGCTGCTGGCCATCGCCAACGCCAACCGCACGCCCCTGACCCTGGCGGTCATCCCGGACGGAGACCTGGCGGCCCTGGCGGCCCGGCTGGGCAGCGAGGCCCTGGTCACCGTCGTCCAGCACGGGGTCGACCATCAGAACCGGCGCGAGGGCCCGGCCGCCGGGGAGTTTCCGCACGCCTGGATGCGGATTCGGGTGGCCACCCAGATGCGGGCGGGATGGACGAAGCTCGCGGCCCTGCCGGGCGCGGCGCAGGTCTTCGTGCCCCCCTGGAACGACATCCATCCCGAGCTGCCGGCCGTCCTGGCCGATTGCGGCTATCTGGGCTGGTCGGCCTGGGACGAGACCGCGCCGATGGCCAAGGTTCCGCGAGTCGACGCCCATATGGACCTGCTGCGCTGGCGGGGCGGGGCGCGGTTCCGGGGGGAGGGCAGGGTGCTCGAACGCCTGCGCGAGCTGCTGGTCGAACGGCGGCAGGCCGGGCTGTGGTCGGCGCCCATCGGCCTGCTGACCCACCACCTCGACCATGACGAGCCGGCCTGGCGGTTCCTGGACCGGTTCCTCGCCTGGTCGGCGGCCAATGGCGACCTGACGTGGCGCGGCCTGCCAGATCTACTGGCCAGCGCGCCCCACGCCGCGCCGGCGACCGTCGAAGGTTGACGCTCCGAGCCGCGGAGCGGAAGCTTCCAAGGTGAAGCTTCGACAGGAAGCCGGAATCGGGGGGCGAAACATGAGCGTTGAACTGACGATGCTGACCTATGCGGTCGGCCTGCTTTTCGTACTGGTTTTCCTCCAGACCCTGGCGGGCATCCGGGCCCAGGGGGCGGTGCCGCTCTCCAATTCCCGCGACGACCTGCCGCCGCCCAGCGGCTTCCACGCCCGCATGAAGCGGGTGGTGGACAACCACCGCGAGGGGCTGACGATCTTCGCCCCGCTGGTCCTGACCGCCGCGGTGGCTGGGGTGTCGAACGGGACCACGGTCCTGGGCGCCCAGCTCTTCTTCTATTCCCGCGTCGTCCATG
This sequence comes from Phenylobacterium sp., assembly GCF_965229015.1. Taxonomy (GTDB): domain Bacteria; phylum Pseudomonadota; class Alphaproteobacteria; order Caulobacterales; family Caulobacteraceae; genus Phenylobacterium. Next base: position 199,657 of record NZ_CBDDIM010000001.1, read on the forward strand.
CGGTCCTCTACGTCCTCGGCGTGCCGATGGTGCGGCCCTTGGCCTGGGCGGTCGGGTTGGTGGGCACGGTGATGGTGTTTGCCGCCCTCGTCGGCTTGGCCTAGGGGCGGTGGTCGCGTCCTCCGCCTGGGGAAGGCGCGACCGGAGACAAGCATGACCCGCTATGCCGGCTCCTGCCATTGCGGGGTCGTGACCTTCGTCCTCGAGGCGGAGATCGATCACCTGACGGCTTGCGACTGTTCGCTGTGCGTGAAGAAGAACGCGCGGATGGTGCGTGTCGCGGCGCAGGCCCTGACGATCCTATCCGGTGAGGATCAGCTCGGCGCCTATGAGTGGAACACCCACCGGGCGCGGCACCATTTCTGCCGGGTCTGCGGGATCTATGTGTTCCACCGCAAGCGGGCCTCGCCGGATCTCTATGAGGTGAATGTCTTCTGCCTGGACGGGTTCGATTCCTCCGGCCTGCCGGTGCGGGCCAGCGAAGGGGTCGGCATGTCGGTGGTCGGACCGGGGCGGCCCGAGTGGCGAGGGCCACGTGCGGATTGAGGCGGGCTGCAAGGGCGCCGGGGCTCTCTTAGGCCCGGTGATTTGCGTTTGACTCTAGTGGGTTGGCACAAGGTGCGCGGCGACTCGCTGCATGAACGTTCGTCTCGTGTTCCGCCGGCAGCCGCCGTTGAAGTTGCACGACGTGCATTGGGTCAGCCCATCGCGGACGCCACTGCTGAGCTTTTCTCGAACGGCCTGCAGGGGCCCGTTGCGCCACTGGCTGTCAATCGGTCCACTGGCCAAGTCACCGATGGCGTCAGAGAAGCCGAAATCCCAGGGGCATTTCGCTATCTTGCCTTCGGGATTGATGGCGACGGCCCGGAACGGGAACTCGCAGAAGCCCCAATACTGCCCGCGCACCTCCGCAGCATTGGGTGAGTGACCGCCGAGGTTCTCGCGAACAGCCGTCTCCTGTTGCCTCTCGATCTGGAAATGGGTTTCGCCCCACTGCCAACTGGCAAACCAGGGATCGGTATCCGAACGATATCGATCGACCTCCGCCAGTATGGTCTGGAGGTTCTTCGGTAAGGGGTCGGTGAGGCGCTCGAGGTAGGTCGAGACTTGAACCTTCTTGACCCCGGTATCGGCCAGGCGCCGCGCCATTCCGACCGTCAGCTTCTTGCCGTTGGTCAGAATGCGGGTCGTCATCGCCGGAAGCTCCTCCGAGGCGATGCTAACGAATTCAACGATCTGAGGATGCAGCAGCGGCTCGCTCATGCAGTGGAAGTTGAGATAGCCGTCGCTTCCCATCGCTTTGAGTTCGTCCACGATCCGGCGGAATGTGACCATGGTCATGGCGACATCCGGCCTCGTGTCGGTCTTGAGGTTTGCCAGACAGAAGCCGCAGGTGCTGTTGCAGCGTGAACGTAGCCCCAGGTAGGCATCCTTGATCTTCTTCGGGGAACCGTCGGCGTCGAGCAGATCTTCCCGCGTGAATCGGAAATTATGCCGCTCGTTCAGATCCTTGATCTGCTGGGGAGATAGCAAGGCCCGCCCGACTTCGCCCGAAAGCCGGCGGAATGTCTTGCGACTCTCCAGTTGAAGATACGCCGCCACGTGCTGCAATCGCATATCGGTCCCCGATAGTTGGGGCCCGCCTCGCCCGCCGACTGGCAGCCAGCTCTGAAAAGCTAGTCGATGCAAATCAAATTCGAAGCGCCTTCATTCGATAAGACGCCGGTCTCAAATGCTACCTGGGCCGGGGGTTGCGGCGGCGCCCGCGCGGGGGTATGGCGCGGGCCATGCTCGATGACCTGAAGGCGAACAACATGGCCTGGGCCGCCCGCAAGGTTGCGGCCGATCCGGGCTTCTTCAAGCGGCTGAAGGGCCAGCAGGCGCCGGACTATCTGTGGATCGGATGTTCCGACAGCCGGGTCCCGGCCAACGAGATCGTCGATCTCGATCCCGGCGAACTCTTCGTACACCGCAACGTCGCCAACCTGGCCCCGCCGCAGGACGCCAACTACCTCTCGGTGCTGCAGTTCGCCGTCGATGTGCTGAAGGTCAAGCACATCATGGTGGTGGGCCACTATGGCTGCGGCGGCGTGGCCGCGGCGGTGGACGGCCAGAGGCGCGGACTGGTGGATCACTGGCTGCACCCCATCCGCGAGGTCCATGAGGCGCACCGCTGCGAACTGGACAAGCTCGGCACCCAGAGTGAGCGGCTGGACCGCCTGTGCGAGTTGAACGTCATCCGCCAGGTGCAGAACGTGGCCACCGACGTCTTCGTGCAGGACGCCTGGGCCCGCGGCCAGAGCCTGTGCGTGCACGGCCTGGTCTATTCCCTGGAAAACGGCCTGCTGACCGACCTCAACGTGTCGGTGGGCGCCCACTGCGAAGACTAGCCGCGGTCTAGCCGCCGCGCCGGCCAATTCCCGCGGGGCGGAGCCGGCCACGCCGAGCCGCCCGCGCCCGCCCATGCCTGTATTCATCGCGCCGATGGCCGGCGGGCGCCTTCACGCCTGGGGCGGGATTAAGGACGCGGGGTCTCATTCCGCGTCGTCCTGAGCGACGCGCAGGTCAATCCACGCAGCGTCCAAAGTCTAACTAGAGTATAACGAAATACAGATGCAATTAAGCCCCTATTCACCGTGAAGATGAACTCGACTTTAAGTCCGAAGTGAGAAAACCCGCCTCGCAAGTTTCAACCTAAACAAAACACAAATTCAGTCGGGAAGAATTCTCATGAACAAGTTCGCCGCTCTCGCCCTCGCCGCCACCGTCTCCGCCTTCGGCATCTCCCCCGCCCTGGCCGCCGACGCCTCGCATGTGGACGTCCAGACCGTCCGCATCTCGCTGGTGGGCAAGACCGACGCCCAGGTCCGCGCCGAGATCCGCGACGCCGCCGCCACCGTGTGCGGCGCGAGCGCCGGCGATTGCGTGACGACCTCGATGCGCAAGGCCAACGCCCAGTTCAACGCCATCACCCGCAAGCGTGCGGCGGCCGAGACCCCGACCCGCACCGCCAAGCTGGAAGACGGCCGCGCCGCCGTCGCCAGCGTCCGCGTCGCCCTGGTGGGCCGCTCGCCCGCCCAGATCGAGGCCGACATCAACGCCGCGGCCGACACCGTCTGCAAGGCCACCAACGACTCGGCCCCCGACTATCGCGCCTGCGTCTCCGGCGCGGTGCGCTCGGCGAAGTTCCAGCTGCGCCAGCTGGCCCAGGCCGAGCGTCCGACCCAGGTCGCCTCGCGCTAGGATCAGAGACTTCCGAGCCTTCGAACCGCCGGCGCTGTCCCCAGCGCCGGCGGTTTTCCTTTGGGCGCGCCCCTGCCGCCACGTCACACTTGGCCTGTCCGCCACGAGGCTTAGACTGGGGTCAACTGAGACCCACGGGAGGAACCGACATGGCCGATTTCGGAAGCGACCTTGAGGTCGAGGAATTCCGCGGCGAGGCGCGCGCCTGGCTGGAGGCCAACTTCCCGGCTTCGCTGAAGGGCAAGGCCTTCCTTGCCGCCACCGAGGTGACGACTACCCACGCAGAGCTCAAGGCCTGGCGCAAGGCCATCGGCCTGAAGGGCTGGGCCACGCCGACCTGGCCGACGGAATACGGCGGCGGCGGTCTGTCGCCGCAACAGGCCCGAGTCCTGAGCCAGGAGATGGGCAAGATCGGCGCCTTCAATCCGCTGATGTTCGGGATGGGCGTGACCATGATCGGCCCGACGATCCTGGACTACGGCACCGAGGCCCAGAAGAAGCAGCACATCCCGCCCATCGTGCGTGGAGAGGTCCAGTGGTGCGTCGGCTATTCCGAGCCCGGCGCCGGGTCGGACCTGGCCTCCCTGCAGATGAGGTGCGAGGACGCCGGCGACCACTACGTCATCAACGGCCAGAAGACGTGGACCAGCGGGGCCCAGTACTCAGACTGGTGCGGGGCGCTGGTGCGCACCGACTTCTCGGCCAAGAAGCATGAGGGGATCAGTTTCATGCTGATCGACATGCACCAGAAGGCCATCGATCCGCGGCCCATCGCCCTGATCGCCGGGGCCTCGCCCTTCTGCGAGACCTTCTTCACCGACGCGCGCGCCGAGAAGGACGGACTGCTGGGCCCGCTGAACGGCGGTTGGACCGTGGGCAAGCGCCTGCTGCAGCACGAGCGCGCCAGCCAGACCGGCGCCTCCAACGGCGGTCGGGCCACGCCCCTGCAGGACATCGCCAAACGCTATGTCGGCATTGACGCCGCCGGACGCCTGGCCGACAGCGACCTGCGCACCCGCCTGACCCGCCACCTGATGGACAGCAAGATCCACGGCCTGACCCTGGCCCGGGTGATGGCGGAGTCCAAGGAGGCCTCGGGGGCCACCAACGGCGCCTCGGTGCTGAAGAACTCCGCCACGGCTGTCTCCCAGACCCGGGCCGAGCTGACCCTGGAGATCATGGGCCACCAGGGCCTCGGCTGGGCCGGCGACGACTTCACCAGTGAGGAGATCGAGACCGTGCGCGGCTGGCTGTCAGGCAAGGCCATGTCGATCTATGGCGGCTCCTTCGAGATCCAGAACAACATCATCTCCAAGCGCATCCTCAACCTGCCCGACACCACCCAGTCAACCTGACGGATTACGCACGGCTTGGCGGGGGGCGGCGTTCGGCGCGCCCTTGGGGGAAAGGCCGCAAGGAAGCGCTGAGCAGGGAGCTGCCCAGCCTGACCGGCGACCCCGATCCCGGCCATTCAGTCGGGCGTTAGACGATCTGGTACGCTGCCACCCGCGAGTTCACGGGGTCGTCGCGAATTCCGCCTCGGTTAGCTCCTTGGGCGCTCTTGGCCCGGCAAGGCGCCCAAGCCGCGCTAGCCTTTGCTCCAGGAGATCGAACTTCTCGATCTTGTAGACTTGGCCGCCTTGCACTGAGGTTGAAAAGGCTTCCAATCCCAGCGTGCGACATAGGCTTTCGCCTTCAGCGGAGGTCGCGTTCGCATAGATCGCGTCGATATGTACGCGGTCCTTCCGTAGTGAGGCCATCGCCTGCGCCATGGATCGCATCATTAGGCGGAAGATTTCCCCGCCTGCTCGGCTGAAGTCCGGATGCCGAGCAATCATAACGAAGTACAGCGAGTGTGGCCCGGGTTCGCTGACTTGCCGAACCTCCTGGCTGACAATCTTTGAATCATACAATTGGCCACGCTTGAGTGCGCCCACCAGCTTCTGAGAGATCGAGAAAAGCGACCAATATCCGACGATGAAGCTGCCCCTGAACACGACGAGGCCCCAGGTTTCCGGGCTTTTTTCAAACACCGGCGCCCATTGCTCTGCTGAGCCTTCGGTCTTGTCACCCAAACCCGCCAGCGCAGCATGATCAAGGCCGATGAGCCGCTGAAGCAGGCCTTCGTAGCTCAAGCCTCGCTCGAACACCCAACTGCTGCCTTCGATAGTGAACTCACTTGCTCGGCCCTTCTTAGCCTCGCGCTCTTGCCACCAGCGAATAAGCGCGATGAGCGCAGAAAGGGCGGCGAGCACGACGCCGGCCGCCGCCCATACCAAGCCCCAATCCATAGGATGTCCCCCAACCCTGAATGGCGACATCCTAGACCAATCGGATAGGCTGAATAGACCCCCCGGCGCACGGCGGCGGACGGCGCCTGATCACGAGGTCGTTCGTCATTCCGACTTAATCGGCGTGCTATGTCGGGGCTCATACTTTGCGAGACCCCGCCCCTTGCCGACCCCCGACACGCGCCCCTGGCGCAAGCGCCTGGCGGCCTACCAGCAGCCCAGCGCCGCCCGCTCCATCCTCGAAATCCTCCTGAGCGCCGTGCCCCTGGCGGCGATCTGGGGCGGCGCCTGGGTGGCGGCGGCCTTCGGACTCTGGTGGCTGGCCCTATTGCTGGCCGCCCCGGCGGCGGCGTTCCTGGTGCGGCTGTTCATGGTGCAGCATGACTGCAGCCACCGGTCCTTCTTCCGAAATCGGGCGGCCAACGACTGGATCGGGCGGGTGATCGGGGTGCTGACCGTGACCCCCTACGACTGCTGGCGCCAGACCCACGCCATCCACCACGCCACCTCCGGCGACCTCGACCGCAGGGGCCTGGGGGACATCATGACCCTGACCGTGGCCGAGTACCGCGCCCTGCCGTTCTGGCGCCGGCTGGGCTATCGCCTCTATCGCCACCCGGTGGTGCTGTTCGGGGTCGGGCCGGCCTATGTCTTCCTGTTGGAGCAGCGCCTGCCCAGCGGCCTGATGAAGGGCGGCTGGCGGCCCTGGCTCAGCGCCATGGGCACCAACCTTGCCATCGCCGCCTTCCTGCTGGTGGTGGGCCTGCTGGCCGGCTGGCAGGCCCCTGCTGGTGAACCTGCCGACCCTGGTGATCGCCGCCTCCATCGGGGTCTGGCTGTTCTATGTGCAGCACCAGTTCGAGGGCACCTACTGGGCCCGCCGCGGCGAGTGGGACCTGACCGAGGCGGCGCTGAGGGGCGCCTCGCACTATCACCTGCCCGCGCCCCTGCGCTGGATGACCGCCAATATCGGGGTGCATCACGTGCACCACATCGCCAGCCGCATCCCCTTCTACCGGCTGCCCGCCGTGCTGCGGGACCATCCGGAACTCAGCGCGGTCAGCCGCCTGAGCGTGCCCCAGAGCCTGAAGGCCATACCGCTGTCGCTGTGGGACGAGGCCAGCGAGCGGCTGATCTCCTTCCGTCAGCTGGCCCGCGCCGACCGCGCCGCGCGCGCCGCCTAGAGCCGTCGCGTCCTGCTGGGCAGGCGGTGCGGATCCCTTCGCGCCATCTGTCGAGATTGTAATCTTGCAATGAGACGGAAGTCTCATTAGAGGTCGCCGCACCAACGCCCAGCAAGGAGCACGAGAGATGGCGCTGACCCGTCAGGAGATGGATCGGAAGATCGACGAACACTTCGCCTTCGAGGCGGCCGACGACGTGGAGGGGGTGCTCTCCACCCTGGCGCCCGACGTCGAGCACGACATCGTCGGCTCCCCGACCGGCCCGACCCACGGGCCGGAGGGTGCGCGGCCCTTCTATGAGGGCCTGTTCGGCGACCTCGCCGACGGACAGGTCAAGGTCCTCAAGCGGCTCTATGGCGAGGACTTCCTGGTGGACGAATCCCTGTGGTCCGGCCGGGCGGTGGGGCGGCCCTTCGGCCTGGAGGGGCGGGGCCGTCCGCTGGCCTTCCGTCTGTTGCACGTGATCGAGTTCGCCGGGAGCGGCGACATCAAGCGCGAGAACGTCTGGCTCGACATGGGCGCCATCCTCCAGCAACTGCCGCAGGGCTGAGGATGGCCGCCCCCGCCAAGACCGGCCGCCCCAACCAGCGCAACCGCACCCGCAAGGACCTGCTGCAGGCCGCCGCCCGGCTGATGGCCGCGGGCCGCAAGCCAGACCTGGAGGAGATCGCCGCCGAGGCCCAGGTCTCGCGGGCGACGGCCTACCGCTATTTCCCCGGGGTGGAGGCCCTGCTGCTCGAAGCGGCTCTCGACGTCGCCACCCCCGAGCCGGAGGTGCTGTTCCGAGGCGCGGAGGGGGAGGGGCCGGAGGCCCGCGTCGAGCGGGTCAACCAGGCCCTGCACCAGATGATGGCGGCCAATGAGGGGCCGTTGCGGATGATGCTGATCAACGCCCTGGAGCGTTCCCTGCGGGAGAGCGACGCCGACACCCCGGCCCGCCAGAACCGCCGCACCCCCCTGATCCAGGCGGCCCTGGCGCCGGCCCGGGACCAGTTCGACCCTACGGCCCTGGCCCGGCTGGAGGCGGCCCTGGCCCTCATCGTCGGCACCGAGGCCATGGTGGTGTTCAAGGACGTCCTGCGGGTCGACGACGCCGAGGCCCAGGCCGTGAAGTCCTGGGCTATCGAGGCCCTGGTGGCCGCGGCGCGGCGCAAGGACGCCTAGAGGTTCAGCTTCACCACGGCGGCGTCGAAGGCGGCCATCTCGGTGGCGGAGCCGACGGTGATGCGCGAGCGGGTGGGCCAGATGGGCCAGGAGCGACCGATGGCGATGCTCTCCCTGGCGAAGGCGGCCTGGACCTCCTTGGCCGGCTTCTTCCAGTCCACCATGAAGAAGTTGGCCTCGGCGGGCAGGTGCTCGATCCCGCGCTTGTCCAGCAGGGCCAGGGTCTTTGAGCGGACGGCGATCATCTCGTCGCGCCGCGCCTTGATCAGCCCGGCCTCCGTCAGGCTGGCCGTGCCGCAGACCAGGGACGGGTTGGGCAGGGCGTAGCTGGCCATCAGCCCGTCATAGCGCATGGTCTTGGCCATCAGGTCGGGCCGCGCGATGGTCGCCCCCAGGCGCATGCCGGCCATGCCGAACAGCTTGGAGAAGGTGCGCAGGACGATCACCTCCTTGTCCTGGGCCGCCAGATAGGCGCCGGGCCTCGCCTCCGAGAAGTGGATATAGGCCTCGTCCAGCAGGACGATGGAGCCGGCCGGCTTGTTGGCGATCAGCCACTCCACGTCGGGCAGGCTGGTGAGGGTCGCGCTCGGATTGTTGGGGGTGCAGATGTAGTAGACCCCGGCGTTGGGATCGGCCGCCAGCATGGCCTTCACGTCATGGCCGTAGTCGGCCTTCAGCGGGACCTTGGCCACCTTGACCCCCATGTAGCGGGCGACGCTCTCGGCCAGCTCGAAGGTGGGGTTGGCGACCACCAGGCCCCGGGTCGGCGAGCAATAGGTGACGATGATCCGGGCCATGGGATCGCTGGAGCCTGGCCAGGCCATGACGTGGCTTGGGGGCACGCCCTCCACCGAGGCCACCGCCTTGGCGAAGGCCTCGCGCTGGGCGCCGGTGTAGCGGTTGCCGGTGGCGATGGCCGCGGCCGCCGCCGCCGCGCCGGGCGCGAGCGGCCCGGTCCAGCACTCGTTGGCGCCGATCATCACCATGCCCTTGGCCTCCTGGGCGACGGCGGGCGCGGCCAGGGCCGAGCCCAGGGCCGGGGCGACCGCGAACAGGCTGAGCACCTTGCCGATGCCGCGCCGGGAATATCCGCGGCGGGTGAGGTCGGAGAGGGCCTCGTCGGAAAGCTCGGTGCGCGCGGTCATGCTGAAGTCCCCGATCCCTTGGCCGTCGTCTCACGACCCTAGGCGGGAGAGGTGAGATGGCAATGGGAGCCGCCTCCCAGGGCGTGACGGCACACCCGCCTGCCCGCTTGTTGGGCGTCCACCGCCGGTAACGCGCAAAGTTCCGGTTTTGTTCTTTACAAGGTGGAGCTTGCAGGCTAGGGTTGTGGCGCGGAACAGATCGGCGCCTGAGGCCCGATTGCGTGTGGGGATTGGCGTTTCCAGGTCAGGAAAGGTGAGTTTGCATGGCGCGTATGCCAAGTGGGGAGCCGCGTTCGGTTTCCGACGTGAAGGACGAAGACTACGACGAAATGATCCGCCGACAGCGCGCCAACAATGCGCGAGCGGCGGGTGAGCCGGCTGAGCGACCGAGAGATGGTGGCCGGTTCGGTCATCCCGGTGAACTGGAGTCGCTCATCCCCGTATGGGGCTCTGGTCGCGAGGCCTTGGCGGACTATGAGGACGGCGACCTGGTCGGTGCGGGGTTGAACGGCGCCCTGGCGGTGTCGGACCTCTTCCTGGCCGGCTCCCTGACCAAGGGCGTCGCCAAGGGCGGGCTATACGTCGCGCGGGGCACGGCCAAGAAGGCGCCCTATGCATGGAAGGAGGTTGTCCGCCCCTGGATGGGGAAGCAGGGCTATCTGAAGCCCGGCCAACCCGGCCACCACTGGGCCATCTCGCGGAATGAAGGCCTGGGAAAGTATGTCCCCGACGCCATCAAGAACCAGCCTTGGAACATCAAGCCCATGCCGAGCCCGGAGGTGCATGGCCGCATTCACGGCCCTTACCGCGGCAAACCCCGGTTCAACCCGGCGCAGAGATATTGGTATGGCACGCCAGCCTGGTCGAAGGTTGGAACAGGATCGGCGGTTGGCCATCCCGCCGTGGCGGCGAAGGAGGCGGCTGAGGATGATCGGCGCTGAGCAGGTGACCGTCGCCCCGGGAGATTGGACATGATGGGGCTCATGAGATGGTTCAGCCTCGAGGGCCGGAGCGGCCGCCGGGAATTCAATCTGGTGTGCTTGCCGCTTCTCGCCTGGGTCTTGTTGTTGGGCTTCACCCTTGAGACCTTCGCCCCGAACGGGATCAAGAACCTGGGCTGGATGCTCGCCACCTTCTTTCTTTTCGTGGCGCCCTTTGGTCTGATCATTCCAGCCATCGCCCGACGGCTGCATGATCTGGGGTTCAGCGCGGGCTGGCTGTTCGCCCTGGGGTTCGCGGTCAAATTGTTCCGGATCGCGATGGGTCACATCCCTGACGACCGGGTGCGGCTCGGTCTGGAGATCCTGGCGGTCGGCGCCGTCCTGGGCCTGTTTCTGATGCTGATCGCCAGGCGGGGACAGGCGGGGGAAAACCAGTTCGGTCCTGAACTGGCCCCGTCCAGCTCTCGTGCGGCGGAACCCTGATGTCGCGCGCCTGAGACCCACCCAGGCCAAATCGCTGCCGCCTCGGTTCTCCGATCCCATCGAAGGTCCTTGACGCCGACCGATCCATTGAATAGCGATCCGGCAATATAGATGGATGGCGATATATGCAGATGGCCCAGATGGACCTCGTATTCGGCGCGCTCGCCGACCCGACGCGGCGGGCGATCCTGGCGCGTCTGGCCGACGGGGAGGCGACGGTGAATGAGCTGGTCGCGCCCTTCGGCCTGGCGCAGCCCACCATCTCCAAGCATCTCAAGGTCCTGGAGGGCGCGGGCCTCGTGTCGCGGGGCCGCAACGCCCAGTTCCGGCCGGTTCGGCTGAACGCCAAGCCGCTGGCCGAGGCCGCCCGCTGGATCGGCGATTACCGCCGGTTCTGGGACGAGAGCCTCGATCAGCTCGAAGCCTACGTGAAAGACCTTCAGGCCAAGGGAGAGCCGTCATGAGCCAAGCCGACCGCGAGATCACCCTCACCCGCGTGATCGACGCCCCGGCGTCCCTGCTGTTCGAGGCCTATTCCCGGCCCGAGCACATCATGAAGTGGTTCGGCCCCGTGGGCTGGCCCGTGACCCTGGCCGAGATCGACTTTCGGGTGGGCGGCACGTTCAAGTTCGCCATGACCGGGCCCAGCGGGGTGCAGAACGAGCCCTTCGGCGGGACCTATCTGGAGATCGTTCCGGACCGGAGGATCGTCTACGACAACGGCTTCAACTTCGAGAAGATGATGGTGGTCACTGTCACCTTCGACGAGCTGGAGAGCGGGAAGACCAGGCTGACCATGCACACGGTGTTCGCCACCGACGAGATGGCGAAGATGCATATCGGCGGCGGCTTCGAGGCGGGCACCAATTCCGGGCTGGACCAGCTGGAAGACCTGGTGGCCGACCTGGCGTCGCGCGTCGGCGGCGGTTGACGCGCCGCCGCGGGTCAGTCGAGGCCGACCTGAGAATACGATCCCACCCATTTGCAGAAATCATCGCCGCGGGACTTGAGACCGTCGCACGCCGTCCCATATCCCTGGCGCGGGCCGGGCCCCTCTGACGATCGCCGTGATCGTGATGTCGGACCGCATCGGGTGCGCCCGATGCCGGGTCCATCTCCAGCCCCCGGCGCCGGGCGCATCCTCTCAACAGAGGAGGTATGCGACATGTCCCACAAACTCTCCAACAGGCGGCCCACGAGCGCCAGCCTGAAGACCGAGGCCTGGACCCCGGGCGACAAGCTGCAACTGGACGCCCTGGTGGGGGCCTGCGCCCTGGTGGCCCATGCCGACGGCTGGGTGACCGCCGAGGAACGACGGCGCCTAGTGGTCCGGGTCCAGGGCCTTCCAGCCCTGGGACTGTTCGGTGTGGATGAGGCGGTGCAGGCCTTCGAGGCCCTGATCGATCGCTTCGACCGGGATCCCGACGATGGTGAGACGGTGGCCGAGGCGGCGATCTTGCGGCTGCGCGGGCGGCCCGGTCCCGCCTACCTGCTGGTGGCCGCGGCGTGCTCGATCGCCGCCGCCGACGGGGGCTTCGACGCCGAGGAGCGGGCGGCGATCCTGCGGATCTGCGATCTCCTGGACCTGGATGCCGACGCCTTCGACCTGGTGGCCGCCAGGGGCCGGCGATGAGGGTCTCGACCTTTGCGACTCCGGTGATGTGGCGACGGCTGGAGCCCCTGGTCCTGGCCCAGGCCAGCACCTTGGCGGCCTCCCACGCCAGTTCCCCCACCGATCGGCCGGTGGAGGGGCCCGCGCCGCTGGCCTCCAACCTGGCGCCGCGCCGGGCCACCGGCCACACCCTGGACATCCGCGTCTGAGGCGGACGAGCTAGGGCCACCGCGGGCCGACACGACTTCCTTACGCCGGCGCGTGGCGACATGCGCCGGCGACCCATCAATCCTTGAGCGGACCGGGCCCCTCTGACGATCGTGCTGATCGTGATGTCGGACCGCCTTGGGGCGCGCTGCGCGCCCCTGTTCCGGGGAACACGATCTTGGACACGCTTCTCTCGCCCTTGCTGGGCAAGCCGCTCTGGATGTGGCTGATCTTCGCCGCCGTCGTCACGGTCCTGCTGGTGCTGGACCTGGGCGTGCTGCACCGGAAACAGAGGACGATCGGGGTACGCGAGAGCCTCGCCCTGTCGGCGGGCTACATCTTGTTGGGCCTGGGCTTCGGGGTCTGGGTCTGGGCGGAGCTGGGGAGCCAGGCCGGGGTCGAGTACCTGACCGGCTTCCTCGTGGAGAAGAGCCTGGCCCTGGACAATGTGTTCGTCATCGCCAGCATCTTCGCCGCCTTCGCCGTGCCCACGGCCTATCAGCATCGGGTGCTGTTCTGGGGCGTGCTGGGGGTGATCCTGCTGCGGGGCCTGATGATTGGGTTCGGCGCGGCCCTTGTGGCGCGGTTCGATTGGGCCCTGCTGGTGTTCGCGGGCTTCCTGATCCTGATGGGCGCCAAGATGTTCCTGGCCAAGGGCGAGGCCAAGGATCCGCGCGACAATCTCGTCTATCGCTGGGCCGCCTCCCATCTGCGCCTGACCGACGGCTTCCGTGGCTCACGTTTCGTGGTGCGCGAGCCGGGGCCGGGCGGGCGGCAGGTGCTGTTCGCCACCCCGCTGCTGATGGTTCTGGTGATCATCGAACTGGCGGACCTGATCTTCGCCGTCGACTCGGTGCCGGCGATCTTCGCCATCACCACCGACCCCTACCTCGTCTACACCTCCAACATCTTCGCCATCCTGGGCCTGCGGGCGCTCTACTTCGCCCTGGCCGCGGTGGTGGATCGCTTCGCCTATCTGAAGCAGGCCCTGGCCGCCCTGCTGGTGTTCATCGGCGGCAAGGTCTTCGTGGCCGAGGCCATGGGGTGGGAGAAGTTCCCGGCGCCGGTGTCGCTGGGGGTCACCGCGGCCCTGCTGGCGGGGGGGATCGGCTATTCCGTCTGGCGCACCCGGCGGCCGGCGGCTGACGTCGCCTGATGCGAGGGCGCGCGGCGAAAGCGGCGTCGTCCCCTGGGCAGGCGGTGTCGGCCCCCCTATGTGGGAGAGCCGCCAATCCGCGCGCCAGTCCAAGGACCGCCCATGCCCTCGCTCTTCGATCCGCTCGTCATCGGCGACCTGACCCTGCCCAACCGGGTGATCATGGCGCCCCTGACCCGCAGCCGGGCGGGCGACAGCCGCATCCCCAACCCCCTGATGGCGAAGTATTACGAGCAGCGCGCCACCGCCGGCCTGATCATCTCCGAAGGCGTGCCGGTGGATCCCATGGGGGTCGGTTATGCCGGCGTCCCGGGGATATGGTCGGCCGAGCAGACCCAGGCCTGGCTGCAGGTGACCGAGGCGGTCCACGCCGCCGGTGGCCGCATCTTCATGCAGATCTGGCATGTGGGCCGGATCTCCGATCCGAGCTTCCTCGACGGTCGCGCGCCGGTGGGGCCCAGCGCCATCGCCGCCAAGGGCCATGTCAGCCTGCTTCGCCCCGAACGGCCCTATCCGACCCCGCGCGCCCTCGAGACCAACGAGGTTCAGGACGTGGTCGAGGCCTTCCGCCTGGGCGCGCAGAACGCCCAGAAGGCCGGCTTCGACGGGGTGGAGTTGCACGGCGCCAATGGCTACCTGCTCGACCAGTTCCTGCAGGACGGCTCCAACCAGCGCACCGACCAGTACGGCGGCTCCATCGCCAACCGCGCCCGGCTGATGCTGGAATGCGCCGACGCCGCCGTCTCGGTCTGGGGCTCTGACCGCGTGGGCATGCACCTGGCGCCCCGCGGCGACGCCCACAGCATGGGCGACAGCGACCTGGCGGCCACCTTCACCCACGTCGCCACCGAGCTGGGCCGGCGCAAGCTGGCCTTCCTCTGCGCCCGTGAAGCCGAGGGCCCCGACAGCCTGGGGCCGCAACTCAAGAAGGCGTTCGGCGGGGTCTATATCGCCAACGAGAGGTTCACCAAGCAGAGCGCCCAGGCCGCCCTCGACGCCGGCTGGGCCGACGCCGTGGCCTGGGGCAAGGCCTATCTGGCCAATCCCGACCTGGTGGAGCGCCTGCGCACCGACGCGCCCCTGAACAAGTGGATCCCCGAGACCTTCTATTCGCCCGGCGCGGAGGGCTACACCGACTACCCGTCCCTGGCGGAGCTGGCCCCCGTCGGCTGAGGCGCCGTTCCGGGGGCTTCCCGTGTGGCGAAGCTTCGGTCTACTCTGCCGCCATGGGTAGAGTGATCTTGCTGCTTGCGGTGGCTCTCTGGGGCTTGGGGACGGGCGCGCAGGCCGCGCCGGGCTGTTCGCTGATGAAGATCGCAGAGCTGCCGGTCAAGATGAGGGGGCTGCGGCCCATGGTGTCGGCCAAGGTCAACGGCCAGGACGCCCTGTTCATGGCCGACAGCGGGGCTTTCTACAGCCTGATGAGCGAGAGCGCCGCGGCGCGGTTCGGCCTGAAGCGCGGCACGACGCCGCCCGGCCTGCTGGTGCGCGGCGTCAACGGCGCCGCCTCGGTCCAGATCTACACGGCCAAGGATTTCACCCTGGCCGAGGTTCCCTTGAAGAATGTCGACTTCCTGGTGGGCGGCCGCGACGTGTCCGACGAGGCCGCCGGCCTGCTGGGCCAGAACATCCTGGGCGCCGCCGACGTGGAATATGACCTGGCCAACGGGGTCATCCGGCTGTTCAAGCCCAAGGACTGCCCCGACAAGGCCAACCTGGCCTATTGGGCGGGCGGCAAGGTGGCCTCGGCCCTGGTCCTCGCGCCCACGACCCTGGCCGAGCCGCACATCACGGCCTCGGCCAGCGTCAACGGCAAGCCGATCCGGGTGCTGTTCGACACCGGCGCCTCCACCTCCGTCCTCAAGCTCTCGGCGGCCGAGCGGGCGGGGATCTCGCGGGACGACGAGGCGGTGCGCGGCGCGGGGATCGGCTACGGCCTGGGGCGGCGGGGGGTGGAATCCTGGATCTCTCCGGTGGACAGCTTCGTGATCGGCGAGGAGCAGGTCCACAACACCCGGCTGCGGGTCGGCGACATCACCCTGGACGGCGCCGACATGCTGATCGGGGCCGACTTCTTCCTGTCCCACCGCATCTACATCTCGCGGACCCGGCGGCGGCTCTACTTCACCTATAACGGCGGTCCGGTGTTCAAGCTGGACCGGGAGACGCCGGTGGTCGCCGCGGCGGCCCCGCCGGCCAAGGCCGTGGACGGCGAGCCCACCGACGCCGCGGGGTTCGGCCGCCGCGCGGCCGCCTACAGCGCGCGTCGCGACTTCCCCGCCGCCATCGCCGACCTGACGGCGGCCATCAAGCTGGAGCCGACGGTGGCGCAACACTATTACGACCGCGCCCTCGCCCGGTTGGGCGCCCAGCAGCCGATCCCCGCCATGGGCGACCTGGATCAGGCCCTGAAGCTGAAGCCCGAGGACGGACCGAGCCGGGTGCTGCGGGGCGAGCTGCTGCTGGCCGGCGGCGACACCGAGCGGGCGCGGGCCGACCTGGAGGCCGCCGCCAAGACCGCGCCGAAGGACGCCATCCGCCTGCGGGTGGCCGCCGCCTATCAGCGCGCCGACCTGTTCGAGCCTGCCCTGGTCCACTACGACGCCTGGATCGCCGCGGCCCTGCCCAAGCACGACCGGCTGGCGGAGGCCTATAACGCCCGCTGCTGGACCCGCGCCCTGTGGGGCCGGCAGCTGGACCTGGCCCTGAGCGACTGCAACGCGGCGATCAAGCAGGGCCTGCGCAACTCCGCGGTGCTCGACAGCCGCGGCCTGGTGCATCTGCGGCGCGGCGAGTTGCAGGAGGCCATCGCCGACTATGACGCGGCGCTGAAGCTGCAGCCGAAGTCGGCCTGGTCGCTCTATGGCCGGGGCCTGGCCAGGCAGAAGGCCGGGGCGACGGCGGCCGGCGCTGGCGACATCGCCGCGGCCCTGGCCCTGTCGCCGGACCTCGCCAAGGCGGGCAAGCGTTACGGCCTGACCGATCCGGTGGTGGCCTCCGGCGGCTGAGGGCGCCGAAAAACCGGGAAAAATCCGTCGCGATCGCGTAAGAGCCCGCCTGCGCCGCCCCAACCCCAGAGCCCGTCACCTCTTGCCGTCTCCGTCCTCCCACCGCCTGTCCGTGGCCCCGATGATGGACTGGACGGATAATCTAAATAAAACAATTAGTTATAAGTCATTGAGTGCAAATATGGTGCACCGATTTTCTCGTTTCCTTTAGTATCCGTTCGCTCGCCACAGCCCGCGCGCGTTGTGTTTTGTCTCCGGTGACGATCGAAGATCCGCCCAAGTTTCTTACTTTTCGAGAGCGCCGCAGTGCCCACGCTCGGGCGCGTATTCGAGAGTCATGCGCAGGCTCACAGTGAAGCGCTCGACAGCATTCTCAGGCGGCTGAGTCCGCCTTCCGGTGAACGGCGCGCTCCGGCGGGAGACGAAAGATCTACGTCGGCGCCGAACGCCTCCGTAGCCGGCCGACATGGAAGCGCTGGATGTTCTGCTGCGCGGTCACGTGGTCGAACTCGAAACTTTCGACAACCTCGAAGGCTTCCAAGAGAAAGGCCGCCAGATCCTCGCGACCGTAGCGGCGGACCGGTAACCCGCTGGAGCGTTCCGGCCCGAAGGGGTGTTGCGCATCGCGTGACCCGCGAGCACCTGGACCAGCCGGGAACAGCCGACCCAGGCTGACGCACCTACTCGTCGGTCGATTTCGGCGAAGGAGCAAGTCGGCGAAGACGCTCGACGATCTCGGTGTCCGTGGTCACATTTCGCCGTTGGGCTTCGGCGGTGAGCGTCTGAAAGAGCGTGTCGAAGGCAGTGATCAGGGTGCGCGCGTCCAGGCGGGCGAGATCGTCTCCCGCGGCGGCGTCGAAGTCCTGCAAGGCCATAATCAGGATCGTCATCAGCTTGTTGTCGGCGCAGCGAACGGCGAACTCCGGCGAGGCGATCCAAAGGCTGGCGAAAATCGCATAGGCGTCGGACTGGGTCGCCTCGGCGAAGGCCTGCACGCGATCGGGGTTGAGGCGGCCGGCGCCGGCTTCAAAGTGCTCGTACGATCGCCGCGGCAGGCGCAGGGCTTCTGCGAGATCGCCGGGCCGCCTCTGGCGGTGACGGCGGATGGCTCGTAGGGCCGAGGCCAACCCGTTCGATGATTTCGAAGCGCTCACGGAGGTTCGGGTCATGCAGACACACCGGCGAGAAACAACTTTGACGTGCCGAAAGACGTGGTGTGCAGGAAGGTGAGGCTTGACGCAAGGGTGTGATCCGCATGGGGCCAAGGTTGCGAGAGATGGGTGAGTTTCGGTGCAGTTGAGTTGGATCGAAGGTCCGCAAACAATTTGCGGGAATAGCGTAATGATTTAGCGGAAGAGCACGAAATACTTTGCGAAAATCTGAAAACTATTGGAAGTACAGCGGATCGAGATTGCGTCATGTCTGAAATTTACTCACAAAGCCGCGACAATAGGTTGTGGCCGCTGGAGTTGTCGTGCCGCAGAGACGCGATCCCTTTGGTTCAGCCCTGGCCGCGATCAGGCGCCAGCTGATCACCGGTCAACACGGGCCCGGCGCGTCGCTGTCCATCACCGAGCTTGCTCGGGAATTGAAGCTGAGCCAGACGCCAGTTCGCGAAGCTCTGGCTCATCTGGCGGGGGAGGGCCTGGCCGAGGAACGTCGGGGTCAGGGGTTTTTCAGTCCGCACCTGGATAGCGAGCGACTCGTCGAGATGTTCGATCTGCATCGGCTCTATGTGAGCGCGGCGCTCGCGGCGCCTTGGCGCCCGGTCGAAAGCTCTGAGGATCTCGGCGCCGGGGAGGATGGACTTGAGCTTCAGGTCGGTGACGCGGCTCTCCGCCTGTTTGCATGCTTGGTGGGGAGGGCGCGCAACGACACGCTGAGCATCGCCTATCAGAGGATCGCTGAGCGTCTGGCGCCTATCGGGCGCGTGGAGGTCCGGGTCGGCCTGCAAGACTTGGCGCTTGTGGCCAAAATGACGGACCGCCTGAGAGTTGGCGACCAGGCAGGCTTGGCGGAGCTGTTGGGCGCCTATTACGAGCCACGGCGGCAAGCCGCCTCGGAACTGGTAAAGGCCCTCCGCTCACCCCGCCCCCGAGGATATATTCCGGATATAGTTTGAATATGCGGCAGGCCGGGAACCTCCTTGGGAAGCCGCCTATGAGGCGGTCTCAAAAACAGGAACGGAGACTTCCATGTCCAAGACCCTGAAGCTCATCCGCCTCGGCGCCGCCAAGGTGCTGACCCGCGGTCAACAGTCCGGCACCAAGAACGAGTTGGACGAACGGCCCTATAACCCGGCCGGCTGAACGCGGCTGGCGCCGGCGCAAGCCGGCGCCAGATCGCCTGCCATGCGCAGTTCCCTTTCCTCCTGGCGGCTCGCCCCTGACGGTCACGTCGCCGTCTGCGGCGATGACCTCGTGCTTCTCGACGTGGCGGCCGGACGCTATGCCTGCATCCCTGGCGGAGGCGGATTGGTCCAGGACGTAGGCGAGCATTTCGCCCTTGAGATTTCCGATATCATCTTTGCCGAAGGCCTGGCTGAGGCTGGCTGGATAGCCCCTGGATTTGCGGCGCAGCCACGTCCGGTCCTTCCCCGCCCCGCCCAAGGTTTGTCCATCGAAGCCGGGCACGCGTCGGGTCAAGATGTCTGGCACATGGGACAGGCGCTCATTGATGTCGCCGCGCACTATCATGGTCGCAGCTTTGCGCATCTGATCGCAACGGCGCGTCGGAGGCGCCCGGTACAAGGTGCGGCCGACGTTCATGCGCTTGCGCATCAGGTCGGCGTGTTCCGGGCCTTGCTGCCCTGGGCGCCGTTCCAGGGCGTCTGCCTCTACCGCAGCTTCCTTTTGCTGAATCTGCTTCGCCACGCGGGCCTGGATGCTGTCTGGGCCTTCGGCGTGCGGACGTGGCCGTTCGAGGCGCATTGCTGGCTGCAGGCCGGGGACCTGGTGCTCGACGACCATCTCGATCACGTGGCGGGCTACACGCCGATCCTGGTGGTCTGAGATGCGCGCCTTCCTCGCCGCTCATTGGCCCGTTGCGGCTGACAGGGTCGGGACTGCTCTGTGGGACCGAGTGGTCCAGGCCCTTGGTTGGCCGGTCACCGATGACGGCGGGCCGTGGCGGGTGGCCACATCGCCGGGCGTGCCGGTGCGCGCCCTGGCAGACGGTGAAGGACTGGTGGTCGGCGACCTATTCCGCAACCACTCCAGCGCCGTTCTCCCCGCCGGCGGCCTGCGCGACTTGCCCGACATCGCCCCGACCGAACTCTCGCGCCTGCTGGTGCGCGGGTACTGGGGGCGATATGTGGCCCTGCTGCCGGGGCCGCGAAATTCTCCCGCCATGTTTCGCGATCCGTCCGGCGCCTTAGATTGCATTACCTGGGTGATCGGACCGGTGCGGTTCGCCGCCTCGCATCTGCCGGAAGATCTGCCGGCGGAGGCGATGCCACAGCTCGCCCTGGATTGGGAACGTCTCGCGGAGCTGCTTGCCGATGCTGGCGACGTCGGCGGTCGTCTGGCCCTGACGGGAGTGGAGAGCGTCGCCCCCGGCGTGCTCCGCCACGAGGGGAGGATGACCACACTCTGGCGGCCCGCGGATTTTGCAGCCAACCCGATCATCGACCCTGATGCCGCCGCCTCGGGTCTGCGAAAGGCTGTCGATCTCTGTGTGGCGGCCTATGCCGGTCAGGGCCGGCCGCTGCTGACCGAAGTCTCGGGAGGGCTGGATTCCGCCATCGTCGCGGCGGCGCTGCACCAGACGTCTGGCGCGCAGCCGCGGACCTGGCTGAACTACTTTGGACCGGAGCCCTGGGGTGACGAGCGCGCCTATGCGCGCGCGATCGCCGAACGACTGGAGGTGAGACTCACAGAGGCGCCCACTTCTGACGAAGCCTTCGATCCCTTCGATTTTGGGCCGGCCGCAACCGCGCACCGCCCGTCGCTTTGCGGTCTGGACCCCGGCTATGATCGCGACGTGGTGGCCCGCTGCGAAGCCGACGGCGCGGAGATGATGCTGACCGGGCAGGGCGGGGACGTCCTCTTTTTCCAGCTCCCGACGCTCAAGGTCGCGGTCGACGCCCTGCGCACCCTGGGGCCGCGGGCCTATGTCTCGTCCCACGTTCTTACCGTCGCGCGCTGGCGCAAGGTGTCGGTCTGGTCGGTGCTTGCCGCCATGCGGCGCGCCGGGCGTGGGCATGATGTTGAGGCGCCGGGCGCGTCGGCTTTCATCAAGCCCATCGATCCGTCCTGGCGGAGCGAGCATCCTTGGCATGAAGGCCTGGAGGGCCTGCCGCCGGCAAAGCGTCTGCAAGCCCGCGAACTGATCGGCTGCAGCATCTATTTTGGTGATTGCCGACGCGCCCGCGCCGTCGATGTCGTCCATCCCTTGCTCTCGCAGCCATTGATCGAGCACTGCCTGGCCGTCTCGGCGGGCACCCTGACCTTGGGCGTACGCGATCGCGCCCTGGCGCGTCAGGTCTTCGCCGATCGCCTGCCGGCTGCCGTCGTGTCCCGCTGGTCGAAGGGCGACCTGACCGCACCCTATGGCCGGCGACTGGCCGCCGGTCTGGCGGGCCTGCGTGAGCACCTGATGGAGGGGCGGCTGGCGGCCGAGGGCTTGGTGGACCGCGAGTTGCTGGACCAGATTCTCGTCCCCGAGCGGTTAGTCTGGGATGGCGGCTATGCGGCTCTTCGCTATGCAGCCTTCCTGGAGTCCTGGGTGCGCAACTGGGAAAATCGGATTTCCCGGCTCAGGTTGGGGGCATCGTCATCCGCAGCCATTTGAAGACCCGTCCATAGAGGTCGCGCAGGTTGCCGGGGCTGGTGGGGGTGTGATGTTCGCCCCAGTATATCAGCAACTGGGCGTCCTTGTTCTGCCGCCAGAGCGCATAGAACATCTCCTCGGACTGACCGACCGGGTTTTCATCCTGGTCGCCGTGGATCAGCAGCACCGGCGTGTTGACCTTGTCCGCTGCGAACAGCGGGCTATTGCGCAGGTAGCGGTCGGGTTCGCGCCAAGGCGGCGCGGCCATGGCACCCTGGCCGCTCTCGCTCCAGCGCATCGAGCCGAAACCGCCAACGCCGTCACTGGGCCGGAACCGCCGGGCCGGATCGACCCCGGCCCATTGGCTCAGCATGTCGGACGTTCCGGCTGATGCGATGATCGCCATGAAGCGATCCGTCTGAGTGGCGGCAACCAGGGCGGCAAATCCGCCAAAGCTGTGTCCCCAGAGCGCCACGCGTTTGGGGTCGATGTCGCCCCCGGCGATCGCGGCGTCCACGGTGTCAAGAATCTGACCGGTCAAACCGCTGGCCGGCTCTTCGCCGGGGGCGCGGGGCAGGCTGGGGACCAGGACCGCGTAGCCTTGGGCGGCCAAGACCTGGATGTTGGGGAACGGGCCAAACCAGCCCGGTTCGCCTGAACTGGGTGGCCTCGTATAGGCGTCGCCGGGATAGGGGATCACCACCAACGGCAAGCGCACGCCTGGCCTATGGCCAGCCGGCAGATAGAGCCAACCAACGACTGGCTGGCCGGCCCCTCCCGCGTGCCGGACCGGCGAAACCGTTGCGAAGTCGAAGGTTTGGAGCTGCGGATTGATGTTGAGCAGAGCGGTGTGCCTTCCGTCATCGCCAACAAACGCGAACCGATCGTATCCGCTCGCGTCGCGGCGACGCGTCACCACCCCGTGCGGCGACACGACTTCGAGCGTCTCGGTAGGGTCGGTCACCGACACCGATCCGGGAGCCAGCAGGTCCAGCCCCGGCGATACCCGTACCTCGGACTGGGTGCGGTCGATGACCGCGACGGCGCTCGCGGGCGGTGGCGCGTTGACGTCGAAGCGTTGTCCTTGGCCGAAGGTCCCGGCGCGGAGCAGGCTGATACCCGCCCGCTGCGTGAAGCGTACTGAGTGGCCGGCCGGCGCCACGCCCCAAACCCCATCCACGCCCTCGAACCACAGGCCCGCCGTGGCGCGCGCCGCGATCTGCCGCGGCGGGGTCGGGAAGCGGGCCGTCAGGTTGCGAGGTCCGGCCTTGGTCAGGCGATACCAGTCGATCCGCCCGTCCGGCAGGGTGGATTGCGCGCGCACCACCGGCTTGCCGCCAAGCCAATCGGCTGAGACGTAAGGAATCCCTTCCCCTGTCACTGAGATCACCGGCCGCAAACCAGCGGGGTTGAGGCCGCGGGTGACGCCCCCTGGCTCGACCAGGGTCAGGCGACCGTCCTCCCAGGCCTCACCAGGGCGCCGACCAAAGACCAGGAGCCGGTCGGCGCGCGGCGACCAGGTGAGGAGGTGGGTGAGCAGGTCGCAATGCTGGCACGGTGTCGTGGCCAGGCCGGTCGTCAGGTCGACAAGCCGCAGATTGCGCCTCCGTAGGGGCGCGGTCCTCGCCGAATAGGCGCCGTGTTCCGGGCGGGGGAGGGGCTCCAGGTCCTCCAGCAGGGCGGCATAGCGACCGCTGGGGGAGAGTTCGAGATCAAAGAACCCGCCGGAGACCAGCGCCGTGGCCGATCCGTCGCTGGCGTTGACGTTGAGCAACGTGTTGACCGCCGGGAGATCCGTCACCGTTTCGAAGCGGCCGCTGCCGATGGCGGTGACCGACGCCCCGCCGCTGGCGGTCTTCGCCCATCGGGCCGGCAGGTCGCGCATCCACTCCGATCCGAAGCGCAGGTGACGCGGCAGGTCGTCGTACGGCCGGGCGATGACCAGCAGTTCGCTATTGGAGCGCCACTGGACTGTACGTCCATAGAGAGCGAGTTCCGGCGTGATCGGCCACCAGCGCACATCGCCGCTCTCCAGAGTCGCAACGCCCAGGTCCCATGACCGGCCGTAGCGCCGGAACACCACCATCCGCCGACCGTCCGGAGAGAAGGGACCGGGGGCGTAGCCTATCCCCGCCTCTTGCGCGAACAGCGGCTTGGCAGGAGCAGGCGCGGTCAGATCGGCCATCAGCAGCCGGCTGGTGCGCAATTCGACATAGCCGAAGTCGTCGAAGCTCGGGGCGGAGCCGTAGGGTCCGCTGGTCTGGATCACCAGCCAGCGGCCGGTCGGATCGGCGGCATAGGCCTCGACAGAGGACAGGTCGAACAGATCGTCGACCGTGAAAGGGCGGGCGTGGACGGGGGTCGCAAGCATGGTCAAGCCAAGCAGAAGGGAGCGCAGCCAGGCGCGCATGGGAAAGGTCCTAGAAAGGGGGGAAGCCGGTGCGGGCGCTCAGGCCCACACCGGCGTGGCCGTCACCAGCGCTTGGTCAGCTGGAGCGAGACGAAGCGGCCAAGCGGGTCGGCGTTGGCGGCATCGAAGCCGATCCCGGCAGGGCCGTCGTAAAATGGGGGCGGGGTGTCGAAGAGATTCTGGACGCTCAGCGCCAGGATCAGCCCGCCGAGCGGGCCTTCGCGGTCCGATGTCCATCCGACCTGAAGGTCGCTGGTGGTCCAGCTGTCGATGGTCTTGCCGGCCAGGTCCTTCTCCTGGCTCTGATAGTTTACCGCCAGACTGGCGCTCACCGAACCCCGGCGCCAGGCCGCCTGCGCCCGCCCCCGGAACCGCGCGGGATTGCCGGCCACGCCAACCACATCGACTGGCGCGGCCTGCGGGGTCACTTGGCGCTCGAAGGTCAGCAGGTAGGAGGCGTTCGCCGAGAGGTCGAAGCGGTCGGCGCCCCGATCGAAGCTGTAGCCGATCTGACCGTCCACGCCTTGCACCCTGACGCTGGCGGTGTTGACCCAGCGGGCGTCGACGATCGCACCATAGGCGCTGGCCGGGAACAGGCCCTGGTAGGGATAGGTCGGGAAGGTGATCAGGGCGTTGACCCGCGCCTGATCGGCGGCGCTGCCCGGATCGATGATCTGCACGAAGCTCGCCAGGGTGGGATCGCGCAGGGCGACGGTGAGGTTTTCGCGCGCGGGCTGGCCGATGCGGTCGCTGAAGTCAGTTCGGAACCAGGTGCCGCTGACCTTCAGGCCGGGCAGGGCCGGGGGCGTCACGTCGAACCCGGCCGTCCAGGAGGTGGCGGTCTCCGGTTTGAGGTCCAAGTTTCCGCCATACTGGATCAGGCTCAGCGTCCGCGCGCCGTTGCGGGTCAGGAACGAGGCGCTGACATCAGGCGCCTCATAGACTTCCGACAGGCTGGGCGCGCGGAACGACGTGCCATAGGTCGCGCGCAGGGCCAGTCCCTCGACAGGCTCCCAGGCCAGGCCGACCTTGGGATTGGTGGTCCGGCCCACATCGCTGAAGTCCTCCATCCGCGCCGCCAAGGACAGGTCGAGCCGGCGCACGCCAGGCAGCGCGGCGCCCGGGGACACCAGGGGGACGCGCAACTCGGCATAGGCCGAGGAGACGGTGCGTTGGTAGCTCAGCCTCTGGCCGATCCGCTCGACGGCGGTCGAGAGCAGGGCGCGGTTCTGCTGGCGGAAGATCTCGCGCCGCCAATTGGCGCCTATCGCCATCTTCACATCACCGGCCGGCAAGGCGAACAGCGTCCCGTCCGCCTGCAGGTTGATCGTCTCATTGCGGCTGACATTGCGCGCGCGGCTATAGCCGGAGCTGATGAAGTCCAGGATCGTGGCGCTGTTGGCGCCGCCATCGCCATAGGGGTTGAAGTATCCGTCGCGGGTCGCCCGGAAGCCGGTGGCGGCGTTGTCGGACCCCCCAAGCGCCTCGGTGAGGTAGGCCGAGTTGATCAGGTTTGCGTTGAGGCTCGCGCCGATCTCTTGGGCGAAGGCGGCGTAGCCTTCGACCCGCCAGGTGCGGCCGAGATCGGTCCGCAGGGCTGTCGTGAGGGCCAGGCTTTCCGAGGCTCCGCTCGCCTGCACCGGGCCGATTTCGTCGCCGAAGCTATAGGCGATCAGTTGCGAGGTCTGACCGTCGGGGGCCATGACGAAGTGGGGATTGGCCGAGCCGATCGAGAGCGCGGTGGTGGCCGGCGCACTGGCATAGGCGAAGATGCGGCGACTGAAGCGGGCGTCCGCTGAAAGCTCGACGGCCGCTGAGAGGTCCTGGGCGAAGGCCGCATAGAGACTGTTGCGGGTCTGGCCGGGCAGGATGTCGGAGCCGTCCCGCGCCGAGCCGTAGTTGGCGGTTCCGGGCCGGAAACTCGCCGCCGTCAGGCTCGACCCGTTCTGGCCCGCCGGAATGGCATAGGCGGGCTTGTAGGCGTTGGTCGGGGCGTCGAAGACCAGGATATTGCCGGGGTTTGTGTAGAACCCCCGGTGGTCAGTGCCGCCGAACGGCCGCAGGTCGTCGGAGGCGGCGTAGTCGCGCTTTGCGGCCGGCAACGGATCACGGTCGTAATACTCATAGGAGAAGAGGGCGTGGCCGCCGTCCCAGGTTTTGCCGAAGGTCTGGGCGAACTGGGTTTCGCGCGCGGCGCCGCCGGACGCGATCCCGACGCGGGCCCTGGTCTCCGCACCATCGAAGTCGCGGCGCAGGATGATGTTGACCACACCGCCCACGGCGTCGGATCCGTAGAGCGCCGAGGCGCCGTCGAGCAGCACGTCTACCCGTGCGATGGCGGCGGTGGGGATCGAGGACACGTCGGCGAAGTCGCCGCGCAGGCCGGTCCCGGCCAGGCGGCGGCCATCCACCAGCACCAGGGTCGCGTCGGCTCCCAGGCCGCGCAAGTTCACGCCGTTGGCGGCCTGGCTGTTGACGCCGGTGCGATCTGAGCCGGCCAGCAGACTGGCCGGGGTGCCCAGTCCGCCGAAGTTCTGCGGCAGGGCGTTGAGCGCATCGGCCACGGTGGCGCGGCCGCTGCGGTCGATGTCGTCGCGCCCGAAGGTGACGATAGGGGAGGCAGCGTCGCGGGCGCCGCGGATGTGCGACCCGGTCACCACCAGGGTTTCCAGGACGGTCGGGGCGGCCGGCGCCGTCGCGCGCTCCACGCCTAGCGGCGGCGGCGGAAAGCTGGCGCCCCGCTTGTCGGCGTCGGCGGCCTTCAGGACGATGACGTTAGGACGAATGGTCGTCGCGGTGATCGGGCTGTCGGCCAGCAGGGTGCGAAGCACCTGTCCGGCGGGCAGGGCGCCATGCACGGCCGGCGCTTTACGATCCGCAACCAGCTCCGGTGTGTAGAGGAGTTGTTGATGGCTCTGGGCGGCGTAGGCGCTCAGAGCCGCGTCCAACGGGCCGGCCGGAATGTCGAAGCTCACCGCTGAGACCGGGGCGGCCGAAGCCGCCAAGGGCGGCGCGGTCATAGCGAGGCTGAGCACGGGCAGGGCGAGGCCTGCGATGAGATGGCGACGGAAGGTGGGCGGGCCCAAGGTGTATCCCCCAAGACCCGGGCGGCGGCTGGCCGTGGTGGCCGGTCTCGTGTCCGCGCAGGTCGGGAGGTGAGACGTCCGCACGCGATCTCGACCCTGACTCACCACGCAAACTATTTTCAAACGGGCGGCTAACTCGCCGCCGATCCCACCGGCCGCAAGACGATCTGGCCGTCCCGGCGGTCGGCCTCAAGGTCATAAAGGTCGGCGACAGCGGCCACGAAGGCTTCGGTATCGCCGCTGTCGAAGGCGCCACTGACCTGGCGGTCGGCCAGCCCGGGCGCGTCCAGGCTCACCTTGGTGCGGCCATAGCGGTTGACCTCGGCGATGGCGCTGGCGAGCGGGGTCTGGTGGAACGTCAGCCGGCCGCTGGTCCAGCTGGTCGCGGCGGCGACATCAATGCGCCGGACCTGGTCAGGGGCGGTGGGCTTGGCCTCGGTCACCCGCAACTGTTCGCCCGGCGCCATGGTCCACTGGCGGTCGCCTTCGGTCTGCCGCACCCGGACCTTGCCCTCGACCAGGGTCACCTGAACCCCGCCGGCGTCCCGACGAACATCGAACCGCGTGCCCAGCGCCCGCACCTCGGTGTCGTCGGCCGCAACGGTAAAGGGCCGCGCCGCATCATGCGCTACGTCGAAGAAGGCCTGGCCGCGGCCGAGATGTATCTGTCGGGCGTCGTTGCTGAAGCGAACGCGCACCTGGGTGTCGGTATCGAGACGCAACTGGCTACCGTCCTCCAGACGCACGATGCGCTGCTCCCCCAGGCCGGAGCTATAGGTCTGACCGCCGAGACCCGCGAGCACCGCGGCGGAGAGGCTGAGCAGGCCCAGGCCGAGCAGAGCCAGGACCGCGAACTTCAGCGGTGAGCGGACCACCAGTTGCAGCCAGTCCCCGAGGCTCCTGCCCGTGCGCGCGGGGGTGAGCGCCTCTTCGATCGCGCTGGCAATGTCGGTGTCGGTGGTCAAGGGTTCGGCCGCTTTCCAGATCGCCTCCAGGTGGGCATAGGCCGCTGCGTTGCCAGGCGTGCCCCGCCAGACGCGAAAGTCGCGCAAGGCGTCGGTGGAGACGGTCTTGGAATTCAGGCGCGCGAACCACTCGGCCGCTTCAAGGCGCGCGCGCTCATCATCTGCCGAGGCTTGTGCGCTCATGGCGTTCCCGGTCGGCTAGTCGCGCAGCAGCGCGGCGCAGTGGGCCAGGGCCTTGGTCATTCGCCACTCGACCGTCTTGACCGACACGTTGCAGCGTTCTGCAATCTCTTCATAGCTCAGACCCGCGAACCGGCTCAAGACAAACACGTTCCGGTAGAGCTTCGGCATCGACAGGATGACCTGTTTCAGGAGGAGGGCGGTCTCCTGGTCGGGCGCAGCCCAAGGCTCATTCTCAGCATAGGCCTCATCGAGCGACAGGTGGGCGCCCCCTTGGCGCTTCTGACGTCTTATCTCGTCGCGCGCCAGGTTGGTCGCGACGGTCATAAGCAGGGCCTTGGGGTGACGGATTGGGATGGGGGCGGTCGCGAGCCGGACGAAGGTCTCCTGCGTCACATCCTCAGAATTGGCGAGGCCCTTAGCGGCGAGGGCGCGCGAAATCCGCTTGGCGTGGGCGGCGTAGAGCCCGCCCAGCCGTTCCTGAAATTCCCTCACCCATGACATGGCTTGGCGTCCAGGGCGTTCGGCTCAGCCGTTACGGCGGACGGCAAGCTCTACCGTTCGAACCGCATAGGGCGGAGGGGATTGAAAGCTGCTGCGTGTTGAGCGGCAAAGATTGGTAAATGCGGACATTCCAGTGGCCGAACCGAGATGGGACTTAAGTGAAGGTGATTATAACACCTTATAAGGTAGAATAAACACCTTATAGTGGCATTGATCGTCGCCCATCCCGTCTGGTGACCGCTATGGTCACTGCTGCACAAATCAGAGCGGCGCGAGCTCTGTTGGGATGGTCGCAACAGGAGTTGGCGGACAAAGCGATTGTGTCCGTAAACGCGATCAATCGGCTGGAACGCGAGCAGGTCGACTCGAAAATGAGTACCTTTTCTGCGGTGGAACGCGCCCTTCAACGAGCCGGCGTTGAATTCATTTCCGCGGCCGAAAAGGGTGAGGGAGTGCGCTTCGTTCGGGCAGACCGGTAGCGCTAGACACCGGCAAGCGGCAACCAGTGCAGGCCAAGGCTGCCCCGAGACCTGCCCGGCATTCGTCCGTGGAGCGAAGAGACGCCCAACTGTTGGTCGCGACGTCCGCAAAGGCTCACAGCACCTCTCACGAGGCGACCTATTGTGGTGTGGCTCCAGTTGGATATCAGGCTCCTCAGAGCCCGCGGCAGGTAGGGTCGCGACCACTTCGGCTCCACGACCGGCAAGCGGTGCCGCTGGCCTGGGCGGGGCTTTCTGCGCAGGGCCTCGGGGACTGGCCGCATGGGCGCCGCGATCGCGCTATGGGCTCTTGGGTCTTCTTCTGACGGGCTGCTTCGCTGCCTGAACCTAGCTCCTACGGCCGGTGTTCTTCAGTTGGGAAGGCCGCCATGGTGCGTTGGGGCCGACATCATCAACCACTCAGCTCGGTCATCGTCCCTACTGCTGGTGGGGAGAGGGTGAGTTCGAGACTCAGTCCTTGCCCGCGAGCCCTTCGATGATCGGGCAGTCAGGGCGCTTGTCGCCGTGGCAGTTGCGCACCAGATGCCGCAGCGTGTCGCGAAGTTCGGTCAGTTCAGCGAGCTTGCGGTCGATCTCTGTCAGCTTGGCCTTGGCGATCGCCTTCACATCCGCGCTCTCGCGATCCTTGTCGCTGTAGAGCGACAGGAGCTGCCGGCATTCTTCGACCGAAAAGCCGAGGCTGCGTGAGCGCTGGAGGAAGCGCAGGCGATGCACGTCAGACATCGAGTAGTCCCGATAGCCATTGTCCGCGCGATCGGCGAGCAGCAGGCCGATGTCCTCGTAGTAGCGGATTGTCTTGGCTGACAGGCCCGATTTTTCCGATGCGTTTCCAATGTTCATGAGGCGATTTCCGATCCGACGTCCGTCAGCATAAAGGTTCTAGTTCATGGAAGGTCAAGGGCGAGCCGGGGAGGTCAGCCGCCGGCCGCCACAACGGGACCGGCGGCGACGCGCAGCGGCGCCTTGAAGCGCTTCAACCGCATGGCGTTGCCCAGCACGAAGACGCTCGAGAGGGCCATGGCCCCGGCCGCCAGCATCGGTGATAGCAGCGTGCCGGTGATGGGGTAGAGGACGCCCGCAGCCACCGGAATCAGGCTGGCGTTGTAGGCGAAGGCCCAGAACAGGTTTTGACGGATGTTGGCGATGGTCGCTTTCGACAAGGCGATCGCGTTGCTCACGCCCAGCAAGTCACCGGACATCAGCACCACGTCAGCGCTCTCAATGGCCACGTCCGTGCCGGTGCCGATGGCGATGCCGACATCGGCCTCGGCTAGGGCCGGAGCATCGTTGATGCCATCGCCGACAAAAGTCACGGCCCGGCCGCCGGCGCGCAGGCGCTTGATGGCCTCAACCTTGCCGTCCGGCAGCACCTCGGCGACCACCTCGTCGATGCCGAGTTGGGCGGCGATGGCCTCCGCCGTGCGGCGGTTGTCGCCGGTGATCATCGCCACCTTGAGGCCCAACTCATGCAGGGCGCGGATGGCCTGGGGCGTGGTCGGCTTGATCGGGTCAGAGACGGCGATCACGGCGGCCAGCCTGCCGTCGATGGCGGCATAGAGCGGGGTCTTGGCCATCTCGCCCATGCGGACAGCGGTCTCGGCGAACGGCCGCACGTCGATACCCAGCTGGACCATGTGGCGGTCTGCGCCGACAGCGATGCGATGGCCGCGGACCACGGCGTTGACACCATAGCCGGGCACAGCATCAAAGGCGCTGACCTCGTCGAGAGCGAGCCCTTCGGCCTGGGCGGCGGCGACGATGGCGGCCGCCACAGGGTGTTCGGACTGCCCCTCGACGGCGGCGACCAGCGATAGGACTTCAGCGCGCTCAAAGCCTTCAGCGACTTCCAGATCGGTCATCACCGGCTTGCCGGCCGTGAGCGTGCCGGTCTTGTCCAGCGCCACCACCTGGACAGACTTCAGCGACTGCAGCGCCGCGCCGTTGCGGAACAGAACCCCCAGTTCGGCGGCCCGGCCGGTGCCGACCATGATCGAGGTCGGCGTGGCGAGCCCCATGGCGCACGGGCAGGCGATGATCAGCACCGCCACCGCATTGACCAGCGCGAAGGCGACGCCCGGCTGCGGCCCGAAGACCAGCCAGACGGCGAAGGTAAGGGCGGCCGCGACCATGACCGCCGGCACGAACCAGGCGGTGACCTTGTCGACCAGGGCCTGGATCGGCAGCTTGGAGCCCTGCGCCGTCTCGACCATGCGGATGATCTGGGCGAGCAGCGTGTCCGCCCCGACCTTGGTGGCGCGATAGGTGAAGCTGCCGGTCTTATTGATCGTGCCGCCGATCACCTCAGCCCCCGCCTCCTTCATGACCGGGATCGGTTCGCCGGAGATCATGGCTTCGTCGACGAACGACGAGCCGGACAGCACGACGCCGTCGACGGGGACCTTGTCGCCCGGGCGCACCTGGATGACATCGCGGGCGGCGACGTCTTCAAGCGCCACGTCGACGAATTCGCCGTTGCGCTCCACCCGGGCCGAGTTGGCCTGCAGGCCCATCAGCCGCTTGATCGCCTCGCTTGTGCGCCCCTTGGCCTTGGCCTCGAGGACGCGGCCCAACAGGATCAGGGTGATGATCACCGCCGAGGCTTCGAAATAGACGTTGGCTGTCCCGGACGGAAGCACCGCGGGCGAGAAGACGGCGACCACCGAATAGGCCCAGGCGGCCGTCGAGCCGAGCACCACCAGCGAGTTCATGTCAGGCGCCAGGCGCGCCAGGGCCGGCACGCCCTTCCTGTAGAAGCGCAGGCCCGGACCGAACTGTACGATCGTCGCCAGCACGAAGAAGGCGATATAGAGCGGCTGCTGGCCCAGGGTCATCACCAGCCAGTGATGCAGCGCCGGGATTGCGTGGGCGCCCATCTCAAGCACGAAGATCGGAAGGGTGAGCACCCCGGCGATCCCGAGATCGCGCTTGAGGTGGGCCATCTCGCGGTCTCGGGCTTCCTCCCGGCTGTCGGTGGCCGCGGCGGCGCCGGCGCTGCTACGACGAGGCGCATAGCCCGCCTTGCGGATGGCCGCGTCGATGGCCGCCCGGGGCGCGTCGCCGGCCAGGGTCTCGATCGTGGCGCGCTCGGTGGCGAGGTTCACCGAGGCCTTTAGGACGCCGGGGACTGCAGCGATGGCGAGTTCGACCCGGCGCACGCACGACGCGCAGGTCATGCCCTCGATCTCAACCTCCGAGGTCGCGACGGGAACCTCATAGCCAGCCCCCTTGATCGCGGCGATCACCCCGCCGGCGTCAGGCTTGACGCCGGCGTCGAAGGTGACGTCGGCGGCTTCGGTCGCGAGGTTCACGGTCGCGGCGGCCACACCCGGCGCCTTGGCGATGGCGAGCTCGACGCGGCGCACGCAGGACGCGCAGGTCATACCGGCGATCGGGAAGTTTTGTCTGACCGAGACGCCGGTCAGGTTGGAGGGAGCGTTCATGGAACTGGTCCTCTGAGTATCGTTCGACCCGAGGTCTAATGCTTCCAGTCACTGGAGGGTCAATGGGGGTGTTTGAGATTTATTCTCCTCGCTTCAAGCGATGGAAAATATTGACCAAACGACAGTCCGCGGCAGCCGCGCCGATCCTAGGATTGTCACCACAATTTCGGAGAAATCGCCGCTTGACCTTCCAGCAGGGGGAAGCCCGAAGGTGGTCCTGCGGCCCTTCGTCGGCCTGCATATGAGGAGTTTGAAATGTTGAAGCTAAAGGTCCCGGACATGACTTGCGGCCATTGCGCGATCGTCGTCTCTCAGGCGGTGCATAGCGTGGACACCAACGCCAAGATCGACATTGATGTGGGGACGAAAGCTGTGTCGATCACGACGTCGGCTGACCCGGCCGAGGTGATCCAGGCGCTGGCCGCCGCCGGCTATCCCGCCCAGCCCGACTAGGCCGCGCCCCAACAGGCAAGGGACGCGAGAGGAGTTGGACCCGAAGCGCCGCCCTAAGGCTTCGGCATGGCCGCTTTTGAAGACCAATGGACGTGGACAATCTTCCAAGCGCCCGACACCCGCCGCAGGACCATCGTCTCTGTCGTGATCCGGTCGATGTCGCGGTCCTTGTAGCGACCCTGCGTTCGACCTTCGCTGGCGACCCATGCCAGATCACCGCCGGAGCCACCGCTTCGGCGAGTCATGTGCGAGCCGACCGCCTTGGCGAACACGGCGTCGGCGGGAAGGTGGTGACCGGCGTACTCCGCCTTTGATCGTTCGGCCTCGCCCTCTTCGAAGACGACGAGAGCGTCGGAGAGGTACTCGGCTGCTGCTGTTGTGTCGCCCCGTTCAAGCGCGGCGTGGAAGGCGTCCACGACCCCGGCGGCGGCTGAATCGTAGGTAGGTTGCGACGATGCCGCCGGCTTGGCTGGTCCTGTCGGATGGGCCACAGCTACAGTTGCGGTCGCGGTCATCACGACAGCTACGAAAAGCGCCCCGAAGCCGATCCTTGCCGTACCCATCGCGCGGTTCCGAGGGCTTGTTGTCCGAGGCATGAGACACTCCGCGTAACGGGTCTGACGATGCAAGAGGTAGGCTGGTTTGTGACCCTAGCATCCCCCCTGGCTTGAGCGGAATCAAAGCAGACCCGATGCAGGGAAGACATCC
Source organism: Phenylobacterium sp. (assembly GCF_965229015.1). Classification (GTDB taxonomy): domain Bacteria; phylum Pseudomonadota; class Alphaproteobacteria; order Caulobacterales; family Caulobacteraceae; genus Phenylobacterium. The sequence continues at coordinate 233,107 of NZ_CBDDIM010000001.1, forward strand.
TCCCTTCGATAGAACGGGCATACCAATTGTGGCTTGGGCGGCGGTCGCCGCGTTCGCGGCTCCTGGGCGCTCAGCAACAGGAACGCGCACTGGGGAGCCTGCATGACTGGTGATGAACTCGGAGCCGAGGATCGCGATGCGGTGCTCAACAGGGAGTGCTTCTGCGTCACCTTGGACAGCGCCAAGCTGCTGACGGCGATCCAGGCGGAAGCCTCCGATCCGGATCTTGCGGCGCCTCTGCTCGTGGCTCGGCCGCATCTCTTCGCGGCCATGCCGGTATTCCTGGCGGAGCACGACCTGAAGGCCATGCTCGACCTGATCGCAGCTGTCGAGGCGACTGCCGCCGATCCTATCTATCAAGCCCAGGTCTTGGCGTGGGCGCCTGCGATCGCGCGGCATGACTTCGGTCCGCGCGGGGCCTTCATGGGCTACGATTTTCATCTTGGCGCCGATGGGCCCAAATTGATCGAGGTCAACACCAACGCCGGCGGCGCCTTCCTGAACGCCTTCCTGGCCCGCGCACAGGGCGCCTGCTGCCGAGAAGCCGAGGATGCGATGCGGGCCGCGCCGATGGCGGAGTTCGACACCGCAGTCTGGGAGATGTTCCTGGCGGAGTGGTCCGCGCAGGGCCGGACAGATCAGCCGCGCTCGATCGCCATCGTCGATGACCGACCGCGAGAGCAGTATCTGTTCCCTGAATTCCTGCTGGCTCAGCGGTTCTTCGAGCGCCACGGCGTGAAGGCCTGGATAGCCGATCCCCGTGAACTTCGCTTTGCCGATGGTCTGTTGCAGTACGAGGGCGAGACGGTGGATCTCGTCTACAACCGCCTGGTCGATTTCTCCCTGACCGACCCGGGGCATGAATCCCTGCGTGAGGCCTATGTCGCCGGCGCCGTGGTGCTGACGCCGGGCCCGCGCAACCACGCGCTCTTCGCCGACAAGCGGAACCTGACCCTCCTGTCGAATCCAGTCGAATTTGGCGCCTTTGAGCTTACGGCCGATCAGCGGCGGAGCCTTTCGGCAGTCCCGCGCACGGTGATGGTGACGGCCGAAAACGCTGCTGTGCTGTGGTCGGCTCGTAAGCGCTACTTTTTCAAGCCGGCGGGCGGCCATGGCGGCAAGGCAGTGTACCGCGGCGACAAGATGACCCGCGGCGTCTGGGAGGAGGTTCAGCAAGGCGGCTACATCGCCCAGGAACTGGCCGCCCCGAGCGAACGCCGCATCCGGATCGACGGCGAGATCAAGGCGCTCAAGCTCGATGTGCGCCTATACACCTACAAGGGATCGCCGCTCCTGACCGCGGCGCGGGTCTATCAAGGCCAGACCACGAATTTCAGGACGCCCGGCGGCGGCTTTGCGCCGGTCTTCGTTACCTGATCCGCGACCTTGGTGAAGACCTGCTTTGTCGCAGACTGGGGTCGAGGGTCTGCGAGAGGAGCTTGCGCGCGCGGTAGACGCGGGTCTCGACGCTCTTGGCGCTGATCCCAAGAATTTCGCCGGCTTCCTGCTGCGGACGGCCTTCGATCGCGGTCAGGATCAGCGGCGCTCGAAGGGCCAACGGCAGGCGGGCGATCGCGCGGTCCAGTTCGGCGAGCTGTTCCTGCTCGATCATCGCCTCGTCGGCTGAGACGGCCGCGTCCGGGCGGACCTGCGCCTCGCTGTCTTCAAAGGACCGGGATCCAAAGATCAACCGCCGCACGGCGATCCGACGTCCACGATCACGGGCCTTGTTGATGGCGATGGTCCGCAGCCACGCCCCGAAGGGACGCTCCGGGTCATAGCGCGCCAAAGCGCTCCACGCGGCGATGAACGCCTCGTGCGCCGCCTCATAGGCTTCGTCGGCGTCTCCCAGGTAGCGACGGAGAAGCCGGTACAAGGGCTCCTTGTGGCGGCCGACCAGGATCGCATAGGCGCGCTCATCTCCCGTCGCGGCCGCTGTCGCCAGCGCCGCATCGGATCGATCCGATGCGTCACTCACGACGGGTCTTCGGTAAGCGCCTTTACGACTGTGTCGTCGAAACGTGCGGCTTGTTCCGAGGTGAGAACCTGGCGCATCGCCAGCACGTGCAGGATGCTCTGCTTCTGCAGCTCGCTCATCGCGTGGTGAGATCGGTCAATCGCCTGCTGCACGGCCGGCGTATAGGCGTGGTTCGCCTGAATGGCCTGAGCAAGATCGGCGTTCGCGGCCCTCATTTCGGCTTCGAGCGCATGGCGGCGGACGGCATAGTCGCGCTCCAGGCCGCCGATCCGCCGGTCTTGCTCTGCCGTCAGGCCGAGGCTCTTGTGCATCGTCTGGTGCAACGATGCCGGGTGATGCACCTGGCCGACCACGTAGCGCGCGCCGCCCCAGGCGCCCACTGCCGCTGCGGCGACTGAGAGCACGATGGTCAGCAACAGGCCGCGGGTAGCCGGCATCACTCACCTTCAAGCAGGGTCGAGGGGGCGAGATGCGCCGTCGTCGAGAATGGGCTGACCTGCGGTGGTTGCGTGAGCGTGCTCGCCGCGGCCATGCCGCCTGTCGTCACGCCGATCGCCAGCGCCACGCCGATGGAAGCCACCCGGATAGGGGCCATGGCCCGTGCGGCCTGAATGTCCTCACGTCGCCTCGCAACGCCTTGCAGGACGACATGCTCGAAACCGTCCAGTGACCGCTCCGGCCTGGCGTCCGCCAAACGCGACATCAGATGATCCAGATCGTCCCGCATCGCAGTGTCCTTTGCCGCAGCCTACCGACTATACGAAGGACGCGCCCCCGATCCCGCAAGTCGAAACGAGGCTGGGCTGCTAGCCCCCGCTGACAAGCTCAGCGGGTCCGCTCCAGCAGCGCGATCAACTCCGAGGCCTTCTGGCGCTGCTGCTGGGTATCGCCACTGACAATGGCGCTCTCGATGCAATGGTCGAGGTGGGCTTTCAGCATCTCGCTTTCCACCTTCGCCAGGGCCGCGCGTACGGCCTGAATCTGGGTCAGCACGTCGATGCAGTAGCGGTCGTCCTCGACCATGCGAGAGATGCCGCGCACCTGACCCTCAATCCGGTTCAGTCGGTTCAGCAGCTTGGGTTTGTTGTCCTGGATCAATGTCGGTCCTCCGTGCGTTCCACATATACCCCTGTAGGGCATGGGTTGAAATACCCACCAGGGGTATATAAATGTCCCTAACGCCGGGCTGGCGTCCAGCAAAGAGGCTTGCGATGAGTTCCGATCATCAACACCACGCGCACCCCCAATCCGCTGAACCGGGCTCGAAGGTGATCGATCCTGTGTGCGGGATGAAGGTCGATCCCTTGACGACGCCCCATCACGCCGAGCATGGCGGGCACGAGTTCCACTTCTGCTCCGCCGGCTGCCGCACCAAGTTCCAGGCCCATCCGGTCCGTTACCTTGAGCCAACGGCCGCCGCGCAGCCGCCGGCCAACCCCGGCGCGATCTACACCTGTCCGATGCATCCCGAGATCCGCCAGGTCGGCCCAGGTTCCTGCCCCATCTGCGGCATGGCCCTGGAGCCGGAGACGATCACCGCCGACAGCGGTCCAAATCCGGAACTCGCCGATATGAGCCGGCGCTTCTGGATCGGCTTGGTGCTGGCCGTGCCTGTTTTCGTCCTGGAGATGGGCGGGCACATCCCCGGCCTGATGGGATTGGTCAGCTCGCACACGTCTCACTGGATCCAATTCGCGCTGGCCACGCCGGTGGTGCTGTGGGCCGGCTGGCCCTTCTTCCAGCGTGGCTGGACGTCGCTCGTCACCCGTCATCTCAACATGTTCACGCTGATCGCCATGGGGGTCGGCGTCGCCTGGGTCTACAGTGTGGCTGCGGTGCTGGCGCCCGGGCTGTTCCCGCCGGCCTTCCGGGACATGTCCGGCGCCGTGCCGGTCTATTTCGAGGCCGCTGCGGTCATCACCGTGCTGGTGTTGCTGGGCCAGGTGCTGGAACTGCGCGCCCGCGAGCAGACCTCCGGCGCGATCAAGGCCCTGCTCAACCTCGCGCCCAAGACTGCGCGCCGCATTCGCGATGACGGAACCGACGAGGAGGTCACCCTCGACCTCATCCAGGTCGGCGACCGCCTTCGCGTGCGACCCGGGGAGAAGATCCCCGTGGACGGCGCCCTGACCGAAGGGCGGGCGTCGATCGACGAGTCCCTGGTCACCGGGGAGTCCATGCCTGTGACCAAGGAGGCCGAAGGCAAGGTTATCGCCGGGTCCCTGAACAAGACCGGCTCATTCATCATGCGGGCCGAGAAGGTGGGCGCCGACACGCTGTTGTCTCGCATCGTCCAGATGGTCGCCGAGGCGCAGCGCAGCCGCGCCCCGATCCAGCGACTGGCCGATACCGTGGCGGGCTGGTTCGTGCCCGCGGTCATCGCGGTCGCGCTGCTCGCAGGTCTGATCTGGGCGCTGGTCGGTCCTGAGCCGCGCTTCGCCTACGCCCTGGTGGCGGCGGTGTCGGTGTTGATCATCGCCTGCCCCTGCGCGCTCGGCTTGGCGACGCCCATGTCGATCATGGTTGGGGTCGGCCGCGGCGCCCGCGAGGGCGTGCTGATCAAGAACGCCGAAGCCCTCGAGCGCTTCGAGAAGGTGGACACTCTGGTGATCGACAAGACCGGCACCCTCACTGAGGGGCGACCGGCCGTCACCGCCATCAAGACGGTCGCGGGCATCGAGGAAAGCGAACTCCTGCGGCTGGCGGCAAGCCTCGAGCGTGGCAGCGAGCATCCGCTCGCCGACGCCGTGCTGCGCGCCGCCAAGGACCGCGGCCTTCTGCTTTCGGAGGCAGCCGACTTCGACTCTCCCGTTGGCCGGGGCGTGATCGGCATTGTGGACGGCAAGAAGGTCGTGCTCGGCGGCGCGCCGCTGATGGCCGAGCAGGGCATCGATCTGGGCCCGTTGCTGGCTGAGGCCGAGGCGCTGCGCCAGGATGGGACGACGGCCGTGTTCGCCGCGATTGACGGACGTCTGGCCGGCGTTCTCGGGATCGCCGACCCGATCAAGCCGACCACGCCAGACGCGGTGCGGGCGCTGCTGGCCGACGGCGTCCGGCTGGTGATGATGACCGGCGACAACCGCACGACGGCGCTCGCCGTCGCCCGGAAGCTGGGCATCGAGGAGGTTGAGGCTGAGGTGCTGCCTCAGGACAAGGCCAAGGTCGTGCAGAAGCTGCGGGCCGAAGGCCGGGTCGTGGCCATGGCCGGTGATGGGGTCAATGACGCGCCGGCGCTAGCCGCCGCCGACGTCGGAGTCGCCATGGGCGCCGGGTCCGACGTCGCGATCGAGAGTGCAGGGGTGACCCTGCTGAAGGGCGATCTGCAAGGCCTGGTGCGCGCCAGGCGCCTGTCGCGCATGGTGATGCGCAACATCCGCCAGAACCTGGTGTTCGCCTTCATCTACAACGTGGCCGGGGTCCCGATCGCGGCAGGTGTGCTCTACCCGGTGTTCGGCTGGCTGCTGTCGCCCCAGATCGCCGCTGCGGCCATGGCGTTGTCGTCGGTAAGCGTGATCACAAACGCCCTGCGGCTCCGGGCCGTGAGGCTCTGAGCGTGGTTCGGCCAATCTCGATGGCAACCTTCGCTTTTCGGCGCTCGTCATGAGGGCCATGGCCGCCCTCGCGCGTATTCCTCGCAGTGCGCCGGCTCATCCCGGCGACACCTGTTCTCACGGGACCTGGGACCGTCATGAAGGATTTTGATCGCCGACAGTTGTTGCGCGGCGCGAGCGCGATCGGCGGCGGTTTGGCGCTCAGTTCTCTGCTGCCCGGGTGGGCGCAAAGCGCGACGCCCGGGGCCGCGCCGACCTTGCCAACCCTGATGGGCCCCAATGTAGATCTGCGCATCGGGCATTCAGAACTGAAGGTGGACGGCCGGGCCGGCCACGCCGTGACGATCAACGGAACTGTCCCGGGGCCTCTGTTGCGCTTCAAGGAGGGACAGACGGTTCGCCTCTCCGTGACCAACGACCTCCACGAGGACACATCCATCCACTGGCACGGTCTTCTGGTGCCGTTCCAGATGGATGGCGTGCCGGGCGTCACCTTCCCCGGCATCAAGCCCGGTCAAACCTTTGTCTACGAGTTCCCGCTCAAGCAGTCGGGCACCTACTGGTACCACAGCCACTCCGGCCTCCAGGAGGCCGAGGGCCACTATGGGCCGATCATCATCGACCCGGCCGAGCCCGACCCGGTGGCCTACGACCGGGAGCACGTCATCGTGCTGTCGGACTACAGCTTCATGCATCCCCACCTGATCTTCAAACGGATGAAGCAGCAGAGTGGGGTCTTCAACTATCAGAAACAGACCGTCGCCAGTCTCCTCGCTGGCAAGGACCAGACGCTCCAGGAGCGGGCCGAGTGGGCCAAGATGCTCATGGACCCGACCGACATCTCAGACGTGACCGGCGCGGTCCTGAACTTCCTCATCAACGGACATGGTCCGGGGGACAACTGGACGGGCCTGTTCACGCCGGGCGAACGGGTGCGCCTGCGCTTCATCAACACCGCGGCGCAGATGATCTTCAACGTCCGCATCCCGGGCCTGAAGATGACCGTCGTGGCCGCTGACGGTCAGAATGTGCGGCCGGTAGAGGTGGACGAGTTCCAGATCGCCAACGCCGAGACCTACGACGTGATCGTACAGCCTACGGAGGACAAGGCCTTCACTCTGGTGGCTGAGGCGGTGGACCGCTCCGGGATGGGCCGCGCCACTCTCGCGCCCCGCCCCGGCATGACGGCGCCGGTCCCACCGCTGAGGTCGCGGCCGCGCTCGACCATGAAGGACATGGGCATGGACATGAGCGCCATGCAGGCGCCGGCCACAGCTGGACCCGGCGACGCCATGGCCGGCATGGACCATGTCGCCATGGGGCACGACATGGCGGCGATGCCGGGTATGGCCGCGACGCCTGGAATGGCGCCGCCAAAGCCGCGCGGCTCCGATGTGATGGGCGACATGGGCGGCATGGAAATGTCCATGCGCGACCCGCAGTTTGCGCCGCAGGTGAAGATGGGGCCTGGCGTGCAGTCGATCGCGCCCCTGCCGGTCGACCGCACCGGCGAGCCTGGTCAAGGTCTCGAGAGCGTGGGTCACCGGGTGCTGGTCTACAAGGACCTCTTCGCCCTGACCCCCAACCCTGACCTTCGTCTGCCGACCCGCGCGCTGGATATCCACCTGACCGGCAACATGGAGCGGTTCATGTGGGGGTTCGACGGCCTCAAGTTCAGCGAGACCACCCAGCCCTACGCCTTCGAGGCGGGCGAGCGGGTGCGTGTGACCTTGATCAACGACACGATGATGGCCCACCCCATACACCTGCACGGGCACTTCTTCGAGCTGACCCATGCGCCGGCCGGCCACGGACCGATGAAGCACACGGTGGCCGTGCTGCCGGGCGGAAAGGTGTCCTGGGACTTCACGGCGGAGGCCGGTGACTGGGCGTTCCACTGCCACATGCTCTACCACATGCATGCCGGCATGTTTCAGGTGTTCAGAGTTCGGCCCCTGGCTGGAGGTGCGGCATGAACCGTCTCGCTCTGATCGGACTCGCGCCGCTCGTCCTGGCCGCGCCAGCCCTGGCCCAGCCGATGGATCACTCGAAGATGCCCGGCATGAGTATGCCGGCTCCTACGACGACGACCGCGAAGAATCCTCCGGCCAAACCCGCCAGGACCACGAAACCGGCGCCAAGGCCTGCGGCGGCGGCGGCCCGCCACGTCGGGCACGCCAAATCCCCGGCCCCGGCGGCCGATCCTCACGCTGGCCACACGATGCCTGCCGCGCCTGACCCGCACGCCGGGCACGCGAAACCCGCCGCTCCGACACCGGCGGCGGACCCTCACGCCGGGCACACAATGGCGCCCGGGGCGCCATCCATGGACCACGCCGCGATGCCGGGGATGGCCCTGCCCGGCGCCACCGACCCCCAGCAATTGCTGAGCGAGATCGAGGTCCCAAAGACGCCCCCGCCGGCGGCCTCCCGAGACCACGCGGCCGACCGCTACTTCCCGCCCGAAGCCATGATGGCGGCGCGGACCCAACTGCGGCAAGAGCACGGCGCGATGCCGGTCTCCAAGGTGATGGCCAGCCTCGCCGAGCACCAGGCGCGCAAGGGGGCCGACGGTTATCGCTGGGAAGGCGAGGCCTGGTTCGGCGGCGACATCAACCGCTTCGTCCTGAAGACCGAAGGCGAAGGAACATCGGGTGAAGGTGTCGAGAGCGCTGAGCTGCAGGCGCTCTATTCGCGCGCCGTGGGCGTCTACACCGACGTCCAGGTTGGCGTGCGGCAGGACTTCGAGCCTCGCGGACGCACCTACGCCACCGTCGGCTTCGAGACCCTGCTGCCCTATTGGTTCGAGGTCGAGGGCGCGGCGTTCCTCTCGACCAAGGGCGATCTGCTCGGACGGCTGGAGGGCAGCTACGACCTCCGGCTGACCAACCGCTGGATCCTGCAGCCCCGCGCCGAGCTGAACTTCGCCGCCCAGAACGACCGCGCCGCGGGCAGGGGGGCAGGCCTGTCAAACGCCGAACTCGGCCTCCGCCTCCGCTACGAGATCCGGCGCGAGTTCGCGCCCTATATCGGCGTCTCCTGGGAGCGCAAAGTCGGCCGGACCGCCGACTACGCCCGTGCCCTCGGTGACACCGTTGAGGACAAGAGTGTCGTGTTCGGTGTTCGGAGCTTCTTCTAGCGCCCTAGGACGACCGAGGGGCCGACTACCCGGCGGAGACCGGGGCCAACGTGCCGAGCCACGCCACCAGGCCCAGCACCAGAATGGAGAGAGCCGTCTCGAGGAGCAGGCTGCGGCGCAGCGCGCCAAGCGCGTGATCGCTTGCCTGTCCGCCGTCGATGGCCGCGCCCAGCGCTGGTGTCAGGCGGAAGCGGTTGGCGGCGGCGAGCGCCAGCATGCTGACGAACAGCACGAGCTTCAGCGAAAGCAGTTGGCCATAGGGTGTGGTCCAGAGGCCGGAAATGCGGGCGGGCCCGACCAGGAACCAGCTGTTGACCAGGCCGGTGGCGATAATCACGGCGACCAGGCCCGTGCCGACGCCGGAGAAGCCGTGGAGAGCCCGGTGCAGCACCCCATCCAGAGTGACCGATGCCGCGCGAGGTCGAAGCAGAAGGAAGAACGCCACGAGTGCGCCGATCCAGGCGCCCGCGGCCAGGGTGTGAAGGATGTCGGCGGTCAGGTGCAGCAGGCCCGGCGCGCCCTCGGTGGCGGCGCCATGACCCATCCAGGCGAAGCTTGCGCTGATAACGGCGCCCAGGCCGGCGCAGACCCACCAGGTCGCGCGGCTGACCCGCCGCGCCAGGGCGGCGAGCGCCAGCGCCGCGGCGCCAGCCCGGATCAGCGTCGAAGGCCCCATCGACATGGTGGTCATCACGGCCGACAGCGACGATGCCGTCATGCCCTCACGGACCGATCCGGCGAGGATCGAGGTGTGGGCCAGGAGACCCACCACGCTGGCCGCCAGCACGACACCGGCGGACCAGGCCAGAACCTTTCGCGGCCAGCTTAGCTCCGCACCTGATCCAGCGCCGTCTTGGGGCAGGGCGTAGATCAGGAAGAGCGATGAACCGAAAAGGACCATCGCGCCTGCGAATTGCAAAAGCCTGAGGACGATCACCGCAGGCTCGAGCACGCGCTACTTCACCGTGAAGGGGACGACGCCGTCCATCTTGTGGCCGTCGTCGGTCGCCGCGTGCCAAGTGATCACATAGGCGCCCGCCATCAGCTTACCCTGCGGCTTGCCGACCATGGTCAGGTGGTCTTTGGAGACCGTCGTCTTCATCTTGACCTTCATGCCGTTCATCGCGGGCATGCTGAGCTCGAATTTCGAGAACGCCGGCGTCAGCTTCTCACTGAAGGTCAGGCTGATGGTCTTCGGCGTCGCAACGGTGGTGTTGGCGGCCGGGTCGGATGTCACGAGGTGGGCATGAGCGGCGGCCTGGCCTGCGATAAGCAGTGCGGCGCCGGCGGCAAGGCCTGCGAAGGTGAGGTGTCTGCGCATCATCAAATTCCCATTGGCTGAAATCGGTAGCTGCCCAATATACGCAACAGGATCGACCATCCCTCACAGCCCCCCGGCGCAGGCGTATGATGATCGGGATGCGAAGGAGCTCTGATAGGCGCCCGAGCGCGCCAGTTCCTGTCGCGGGCGCTGCTGATCGACATTTCGCCGAGACCGGACTAAGTGAAACTGGAATGCGCGCGCTTCTCGCCCTTATGGCCGTCGTGGGTCTGCTGTTCACGCCGATGGCGGCTGCGGCCGCCCAGGAGCGCTGCTCTCACGCCGGCTCAGAGATGGCCGGCATGGAGATGCCGATGGCCCAGGGGTCAGACGACGCGAAAGCCGCCCCCGATCCCTGCTGCGATCACGGCGACAAGGCGCCTCAATCGAGCAAGGCCTGCGCCCAGGCCTGCGCCACCGTGTGTAGCGTCGTGGCTCCCCTCCCGGTCGTCGGCGATTGGAGCGCCCACTCGGCTTCCGTGCGCCTGGTTGCGGTGGCGACATTGCCGCTGGAAGCTCTCGCGCCGCCTCGAACAGAACGACCACCTAGAAGCATCGTCTGAATTGGCCCGCGTTCGCGCGGGACGCCTCTGACCAGCCTGACGTGCGCGTGAGCTCACGCGGTCGCTGATCATCGGGCTAAGGGTCGTCATCCCCCTCCCATTCAGGACGAAAGCAATGGTCCTTTCGAAGATCGCCGCCGCCAGCTTGTCCGCGGTCGTCGCACTCGCCACCAGCTCGGTGAGTCACGCCGCGCCTCTTACCTATGCAGCCGCTTTGGCGGCCGCCGAGACGTCCTCCCCAGACCTGCAAGCGCGTTCGCTGCAGATGGATAGCGCCCGCGCCGCAGCGCGTGCGGCCGGCGCATTGCCGGATCCCAAGCTGGCGTTGGGTCTCGACAACTTTCCGATCTCGGGTCCGCCGGCTGGTCGCTTCAATGGCGACAGCATGACCATGGCCAGGTTCGGCTTCGTCCAAGACGTGCCGAATGGCGCTAAGCGGTCGGCGGAACGCGCCAAAGCGGGAACCTCGATAGCTGCCGCCGGCGCCGCCAAGCGTCTAAGCCTTCGCGAGGTTCATGTGGGCGCGGCGGTGGCGTGGATCGAACTGAACTACGCCAAGGCCCGGCTGCAAGCCCTCGATGATCTCCTGGCCGGCCTGGCTCCCTTCTGGAGGGCGACACCGTCCGTCGTCGCCTCTGGTAACGCGCGACCCGCCCAGTCCCTTGAGGCGCAACAGATGCGGGCGGACCTGGAAGATCGTCGGAGCGAACTGGTGGCCATCGTCGGCCGATCCCGTGCCGAGCTCATCCGCTGGACGGGGGACCCCGACGCCGACGTCGCCGGCCCCGCGCCAAGCTTCGAGGTGGACCCTGGTCCGCTGAGAGCGGCGATTGAGCGCAACCCTCGGCTTGGCGCGCAGGACGCCATAACCCGCCAGGCCGAGACTGACGTTACCCTCGCCCAGGCGGACAAGAGACCCGATTGGAGCTGGGAAATCGCCTATCAACGGCGCGATCCGATGTTCGGTGACATGGTTTCGGCGGGCGTGACGATCAGCCTGCCGATCTTCGCCTCCGGCCGTCAGGATCCGATCATCGCGAGCAAGGTGGCCGCGGCAGGCCAGGCTCACGCCGAGCGCGAGGCTTCGCGGCGCGAGATCGTCGCGCAGCTTGAAACCGGTCTCGCCGATCACCTGATGCACTACGATCAGTGGCGACGATCCGTCGATGTGCTCGTCCCCTTGGCCAAGCAGCGCGCCGACCTGGAAACCGCCAGCTACGGCGCTGGTCGAGCTGGCCTGACCGATGTCGTGCAGGCCTTCACCCAGCTGGCGAACGCCCAGCTCACCCTTTTGGACCGTGAGGCGGCTGTCGCGACGGACGCGGCGCGCCTCAGCCTCTTGTATGGGAGCGACGATCAATGACCGCTCGGTCAACACCGAAGACCCGCCTTGCCGTGGGCGGCGTCGTGATCGCCGCCCTTGCGGCGGCGGGAGGATTTGGCCTTGCGAAGCTTGGCGCGGACAGGCCTGCCGCCAGCGAGCCGGCCGGTCGCCAAGTTCTCTACTGGTACGATCCGATGGTTCCGGCCCAGCACTTCGACAAGCCGGGCAAGTCGCCGTTCATGGACATGCAGCTCGTGCCGAAATACGCCGGGGCAGGAGGTGGGGCGACCGGCGCGGGCGTCGTGATCGACCCGGCGAGGACCCAGAACCTGGGCGTGCGCTTGGCGAGCGCCGAGCGAGGAACCCTGTCCACTGACGCGACGGTGGCCGGGTCCCTGGACTTCAACGAACGTGACGTCGCCATTGTGCAGGCTAAGGCCGCCGGCTTCGTGCAGCGGACCTATAGCCGCGCTCCTGGCGATATCGTCACGGCTGGCGCGCCCCTCGCCGACGTCCTGGTCCCCGAATGGAGCGGCGCGCAGAATGAGTTCCTGGCTGTCCGGCGCACGAGTGACGCCGCGCTGACCTCCGCGGCCCGGCAAAGGCTGCTGCTGCTGGGCATGCCGCCGGCGACCGTGGCGCAGATCGAGCGTTCCGGCCGACCACAGACGGTCGTGACCCTGACCACGCCGACGGGGGGGGTGATCAAGACCCTCAACGTCCGAAACGGCATGACCGTGTCCGCCGGCCAGACCCTGGCGGAAGTGAACGGCCTCTCCCGCGTCTGGCTTAACGCCGCCATGCCCGAGGTGCTCGCCGCGCAAGTCCGGGTGGGGCAGAGCGTGACGGCCACGCTGTCGGCCTTCCCTGGTGAAACCTTCTCCGGTCGCGTCGCCGCCATCCTGCCGCAGGCCAACGCCGAGAGCCGCACCCTGACGGTTCGGGTCGAGTTGCCCAATCGTGGTATGCGGCTCCGCCCGGGGATGTTCGCCACTGTCCACCTTGGCGGGCCTGACGAACCGGCGCTCCTTGTGCCCTCCGAGGCGGTTATCCGGACCGGTCGGCGCACCCTGGTGGTGATCGCGCAGCCCGGTGGTCGATACCTTCCTGCTGAGATCCGTATCGGCCGTGAGGCCAGCGGCAAGACAGAGGTGCTTGGCGGTCTCTCCGAGGGCGAAAAGGTAGTCGCCTCCGGGCAGTTCCTGATCGACTCCGAGGCCAGCCTGTCTGGTCTGCAACCCCGCGTAATGGGCGTGGAACCGGCGGCGCAGGGCAGGGCGGCCGTCGCGGCGACCTACGAGACGGTTGGACGGATCGAGCAGGTGGCCAGCGACAAGGTGACCTTCTCGCATCAGCCGGTTCCCGCCCTGCAGTGGCCGGCCATGACCATGGCCTTCCGGCTGGAGGACCCAGACCTCGTGCGAGGCTACAAGGTCGGTGACCAGGTCCGCTTTGGCTTCGAACAGACCCCCACGGGTCCGACCCTGCGCCGCATCAGCCGGGCGGGCGGCCAATGATCGCCGCCCTGATCCGCGCCTCTGTGCGGGCGCGCTTCTTTGTCCTGCTCGCCACCCTCGGCCTGGTCGCCATTGGCGTCTGGGCCGTGCGATCCACCCCGGTCGATGCGTTGCCCGACCTCTCCGACGTCCAGGTGATCATCCGCACCTCCTACCCTGGCCAAGCCCCCCAGATCGTCGAGAACCAGGTCACCTATCCTCTGACCACCACCATGCTCTCCGTGCCCGGGGCCAAGACGGTGCGCGGCTATTCCTTCTTCGGCGACAGCTTCGTCTATGTGCTGTTTGAGGACGGCACCGACCTCTATTGGGCCCGCTCGCGGGTGCTGGAGTATCTGAACCAGGTCCAGAGCCGCCTGCCGGTCTCAGCCAGGCCGGCGCTCGGACCCGACGCCACCGGCGTCGGCTGGATCTACGAGTACGCCCTGATCGACAAGACCGGCCGTCATGATCTTTCCCAGCTCCGGGGTCTGCAGGACTGGTTCCTGCGCTATGAACTGAAGACCCTTCCGGGCGTGGCCGAGGTCGCGAGCATCGGCGGCATGGTCCGCCAGTATCAGGTGGTCCTCGATCCCGTGAAGCTCGCCGGTTACGGCGTCACCCACAGTCAGGCCGTCGACGCCATTCAGCGCGCCAACCAGGAAGCCGGCGGCTCGGTGCTGGAAATGGGCGAGGCCGAGTACATGGTCCGGGCTTCCGGCTACCTGCGCACGCTCGATGACTTTCGCGCCATCCCCGTGCGCACCGCCGCCGGCGGCATCGCGATCACGCTCGGCGACGTAGCCACCCTTCAGGTCGGCCCGGAAATGCGCCGTGGCGTCGCCGAGCTCAACGGCCAGGGCGAGGTCGCTGGCGGCGTGGTGATCCTGCGCTCGGGCAAGAACGCCCGCGAGACCATCGCGGCCGTCAAGGACAAGCTCCAGGAGCTAAAGCGAAGCCTGCCGGCCGGTGTCGAAGTCGTCACCACCAGCGACCGGTCGCAACTGATCGACCGGGCGATCGAGAACCTCACCAGCAAACTCGCCGAAGAGTTCCTCGTGGTGGCGCTCGTCTGCGCCCTCTTCCTCTGGCACATGCGCTCCGCTCTCGTGGCCATCCTTACGCTGCCGCTAGGCGTGCTCTTCGCCTTCATCGTCATGCGGATCCAGGGCGTCAACGCCAACATCATGTCGCTCGGCGGCATCGCCATCGCCATTGGCGCCATGGTCGATGCGGCCGTGGTGATGATCGAAAACGCTCACAAGCATCTTGAGCGCTGGGAGCATGAGAACCCCGGTCAGAAGATGACCGACCAGGAGCGCTGGAGGATCGTCACGGAAGCCGCTGTGGAGGTCGGTCCCGCCCTGTTCCTGAGCCTGGTGATCATCACGCTGTCCTTCGTGCCGGTCTTCGCCCTGCAGGCCCAGGAGGGTCGGCTGTTCGCACCGCTGGCCTTCACCAAGAGCTACGCCATGGCGGGCGCGGCCATCCTGTCCGTCACCTTGGCGCCGGTCTTGATGGGCTATCTTATCCGCGGCCGGATTCCGGCCGAGAACGCCAATCCGGTGAACCGTTGGCTGACGGCCCTCTACAAGCCGTCGCTCGACTGGGTGATGCGCCGCCCGAAGACCACCCTCCTTGTCGCCCTTCTAGCCTTCGCCACCACGGCCTGGCCGCTCAGCCACCTGGGGGGCGAGTTTATCCCGCACATGGACGAAGGCGACCTGCTCTACATGCCGTCCGCCTTGCCCGGGATCTCCGCAGCGAAGGCCTCGGAGCTGCTCCAGCAGACCGATCGGCTGATCATGACGGTCCCCGAGGTCAAGACCGTGTTCGGAAAGGCGGGGCGCGCCGAGACGGCCACCGATCCGGCGCCGCTGGAGATGTTCGAGACCACGATCCAATTCAAACCGCGCGACCAATGGCGCCCCGGCATGACCCCGGACAAGCTGGTCGACGAACTTGATCGGGCCGTGAAAGTCCCGGGTCTGGCCAATGTCTGGGTGCCGCCGATCCGCAACCGGATCGACATGCTGGCCACCGGCATCAAGAGCCCAATCGGTGTGAAGGTATCAGGCTCCAACCTCGCGGACCTCGACCGTGTGGCCGGGGCCATCGAGGCCGTCGCCAAGACCACGCCGGGGGTCAGCTCTGCCCTGGCCGAGCGGCTCACCGGCGGACGCTATGTCGACGTAGACATCGACCGCGCCGCGGCCGGCCGTTTCGGGCTTAATATCGCCGACGTCCAGGCGATCATCTCGGGCGCCGTGGGCGGCGAGACAGTTGGCGAGACGGTCGAAGGCGTCGCCCGCTACCCGATCAGCGTCCGCTATCCGCGCGAGCTGCGCGACAGCCTCGAGGGGCTGCGGACCCTCCCCCTCCTGACCCCGAGCGGCCAGCAGATCACGCTGGGCACGGTCGCCAAGGTCCAGATCGTCGATGGGCCGCCGATGCTCAAGACGGAGAACGCTCGGCCTTCGACCTGGGTGTATGTTGACGTCCGAGGGCGCGATCTCACCGCCGTTGTCCACGATCTGCAGCAGGCGGTCGCTCAGAAAGTGAAGCTGCCGCCGGGCGTGTCGGTCGCCTACTCCGGGCAGTTCGAATATCTGCAGCGAGCCGCCGAGCGTCTTAAGCTGGTCGTCCCGGCGACCCTGCTGATCATCTTCGTCCTGCTCTATGTCACCTTCGGCCGCTTCGATGAGGCTGCGCTGATCATGGCGACCTTGCCCTTTGCCCTGACCGGCGGGATCTGGACCCTCTACGTGCTGGGCTTCCACCAATCCGTCGCGACCGGCGTTGGCTTCATCGCCCTGGCCGGCGTGTCGGCGGAGTTCGGCGTGGTGATGCTGATCTACCTCAAGCACGCGCTCGCCGAACGCGGCCCAGACCCGAGCCCGGAGGACGTCGAAGCCGCGGTGCGCGAAGGCGCCCTCTTGCGCGTGAGACCCAAGGCCATGACCGTGGCGGTCATCCTCGCCGGTCTGGCCCCGATCCTGGTGGGGCATGGCGCGGGCTCCGAAGTCATGAGCCGAATCGCCGCCCCGATGATCGGCGGCATGCTTACCGCGCCCCTATTGTCGATGCTGGTGATCCCCGCCGGCTACCTGTTGCTCCGCAGGCGGCGTCCGACGAACCTTTCCCCGACCGCTTCAACCCAAGGAGAATTCCCATGAAGCTCATTTTCGCAACCGCGACCGTCCTGGCCCTGACCGCGGGCTTGGCCGCCTGCGGTAAGCCCGCCCCTGAGCAGGCGACCGCGCCCGCCGAGGCTGCGTCGGCGATGGCGGCCTCAACCACCCCGGAGGCGGCCGCGCCGGCGGGCGACATGGGCAAGATGGCGATGTCTGCCGACGCCAAGATGGCCAAGGGCGAAGGGACGGTCACCGCGGTCGACACCACGGCCAACACCATCACCCTCGATCACGGTCCCATCGCCGAGGCAGGCTGGCCAGCGATGACAATGGGGTTCAAGGCGTCGCCGGACCTGGTGGCTCAGGTCAAGACTGGCGACAAGGTGGCCTTCGACCTGAAACTTGAGGGGGGCGGGGGCGAGATAACCGCAATTCAAAAGCAGTGATCCAACGCCGACGGCTGTCCTGTCGCAAACAGGTCAGCCGTCGGCCGAGTGAAGCCTGCAGAGCATAGGCGTTCACGCTGATCACGGCGCTTGCGCATATCCTCCTGGGGAGGATAAGGAGGCGTAGCAACCTTTCTGCGCGGCGACCCTAAATGACATCCTTCACCGATCTGATCGCCCAAGGCACGGCCCATGCGTGGCTGTTCATTCCGAGCGCTATCGTGCTCGGTGCCTTGCACGGTTTGGAGCCCGGCCACTCCAAGACCATGATGGCCGCCTTCATCATCGCTGTGCGCGGGACCATCCGGCAGGCGGTGCTGCTGGGCCTCTGCGCGACGCTCTCGCACACCCTGATCGTCTGGGTGATTGCGCTGGGCGGCATGTATCTCTGGCGCGGGGTCGACAGCGAAATTCTGGAGCCGTATTTCCAGCTCGCCTCCGGCGTGATCATCGTCGGCATGGCGCTGTGGATGCTGTGGCGCAGCCGGCGCGAGCAGCAGCTTGGCGCCGTGCCCGATCACGACCATGGGCATTCCCATGATCATCCGCATCCGCACGGCCATGACGACCATCACCATGGCCACCATGGCCACCATGGCCACCATGGCCACGCGCCCGCCGGGAGTCCGCGCATCGACACCGGTCACGGCGTGCTGCGCTTGGAGGTGTTCGAGGACGGCGTGCCACCGCGCTTCCGAGTTTTCGTCGAGACGGGCCATCGCTGGGGCGCGGGCGAGGTCTCGCTGGAAACCGAACGGCCGGACGGATCGAAGCAGGCGTTCAGCTTCGTGGACCGCGACGGCTATCTGGAAAGCCTGCAGGAAATCCCCGAGCCGCATGAGTTCATGGCGCGGGTGACGCTTTCGCACGGCGACCACGGCCACCACTATGACGTGGCTTTCGTGGAGCACGACCATGGTGGCCACGACCATATGCACGAGGAGCTGCGCGGCCTCGATGTCGCCGCCGGCTATCAGGACGCCCACGAGCTGGCCCACGCCAACGACATCCGTCGCCGCTTCGCCGATCAGAACGTGACCACCGGTCAGATCATCATTTTCGGCCTGACCGGTGGGCTGATCCCTTGTCCGGGCGCGATCACGGTCCTGCTGCTTTGCTTGCAGCTAAAGCAGATCGCGCTCGGCGCGGTGTTGGTGCTGTGTTTCAGTATCGGGCTGGCGCTCACCATGGTGACTTCGGGCGTGATCGCCGCGCTCAGCGTCAAGCATGTCTCCAAGCGTTGGAGCGGCTTTGGTGAGATCGTACGCAAGGCGCCCTTCGTTTCGGGCGTGGTGATCCTGCTGATCGGCGTCTACATCGGGGTGAACGGCTGGATCGCCCTCCAGGGCGGCGGCCACTAGGAGGTCCGGGTGAGCCACACCACCGACAAGCAACTGCTCAACCGGCTGAAGCGAGCCAAT
This sequence comes from Phenylobacterium sp., assembly GCF_965229015.1. Classification (GTDB taxonomy): domain Bacteria; phylum Pseudomonadota; class Alphaproteobacteria; order Caulobacterales; family Caulobacteraceae; genus Phenylobacterium. The sequence continues at coordinate 251,480 of NZ_CBDDIM010000001.1, forward strand.
GGTCACCTCGCCAAGATCGTCGGCATGATCGAGGCCAACCGCGACGGCATGGAGATCGCCCAGCAGATGCAGGCGGTGATCAGCGCGCTGGAGAACGCCAAGGTGGTGCTGATCCGCGATCATATCGAGCATCACCTCGAAGAGATCGTAGGGGACCTTGGTCCCGAGGCCCGCGACAAGCTCGGGCGGCTGAGTGAGCTGGCAAAGTTCCTTTAAAGGGTTCTGCTGATCACTCGGCGCGTCCGACGACGACCCCGTCCAGCAACCCGCGCCCCCGACCCGACGGGCCCGTTGGGCCGACCGTGTCGAGAACGCCGTTGGTCGGAGCGGATCTAGTCCGTGCCGTTGCCGGAGCATGTGCGTTGCGCGGCGACAACCATGGTGTCTGCAAAACCATTCAGCCGCCCTAAGACGGTCGGCTGGCTCGCCGAAACCACTTCGAGCCGACGACGGAGGCGGCCTACCATCCCGGGGCCTTCCGACCCCGCCAGCATCCAGGCCTGATCGGTGGCCCGCTGCAGAGTCCCGGCGTCGCCGGCAGCGAAGCGCACACCTGCGGTTACCGGACGCGAGGAAAGCGAATAGAGCCGTTTATAGTGTTCGTGCCCTGGCCCCAGATCATAGGTCTTCAGGCCCAACTGCGGCATGGCGTCGATCGCGTGCATAAGGAAGATGTGGCCGGGAGCCCATTCCGCCAGGTCCGGATCTGTGGATGCGATCCAGGGGTGGTAAATGTCCGCGGCACGCAGGCCGAAATGACCGGCGACCAGCCGCTCACCTGCGTAAAGGCCGACCAGCAACCCCCCGAAAGCCGGGTTGCTGTCCTGAAACAATCCCTGCAGCATCCCATTGACCCACGCGGGGCGCAGAAAATCAAAAGCGCCGGTGCGCGAGAGTTGGCGGCGTTTCCAGTCCAGCAAGGTGTCGAACACCCGTTGATCAGTCACGGCGGCGACGCGGAGGGGCCCGAAGGTTCGCTCCAGACCATGGCCCAGCCGGCGGTAATTTTTGAAACTTTTTGGTCGCAGTTGGCGCAGCGCCTCCAGATAGCCCTCTGCCGAGCCGTCGACTTCAATCAGGAACCCCTCTCGGGAGGCTGCGGTTGGAGAGGGCGCGATGTTGCTGGTGAAACGGTAGGCCGTGAGGCCTGCGCCTTGCAGCGCACTCTCAAGATCAAAGCCTTCCTCGGCGACCGGTCCATGATAGTCCCCAAGCGGCGCGCCAAGCGGATACGCAGCCCCGCCCAGACGCCGATGGTGCGGCAGAAAGGCCACTGGCCGCTCGACGCCATCCGGGCCGAGTGTTCTCCAAACCGTCACCAGGGTGTCCGTGCGGAAACGACCGACATGGTTGGCGAAGTCGGGCCCTAGGAGAGGACTGGCGAAAACGGGGCTCGATGCGCAAAGGGCTCGCCAAGCCTCATGGTCGTCTGCGGTAAGATCGCAAGGATGGAGCGTGTCTGCCCGCATCATGATTCCAACCCTGTGCATCTGTCTTGAAAAGGCGCTGTCGCCAGTGCCCATGTCGGACGAGCACCATCCTGGCCATGTAAACCTAAAATTTGCTTGCGCGGTTTCGGAGTGATTTGAAGTCTGAGACTCCGATGGAGTTTGATCCCAGGCGAGGGGATAGGGCGGCGCGATCCTCAAGTTCGTCGCCGGACGGTGGTCCGCCGATCACTGCTGCGTCAAAGGTGACCCGGCGCCCCCAGCGTGATCGTGGGCGCAGAGGCTGTGATCGCTGAGCACTTCGATCACCCGACAGTCGGCGACCGGGCCATCACAGCCGTTGGCCAGCATGCGCTGCAATTCGGATTTCAGGGCTGACAGCTGCGCGATCTTCTCCTCGACGATGGCGAGATGGCTTTCGGCCAGGCGGTTGGCGTCCGCGCAGGGCTGGTCCGGATGGGCGGAAAGGTCGAGCAGATCGCGTATGGCTTCGACAGAGAAGCCGAGTTGCCGGGCATGCTTGATGAAGGCCAGGCGGCGAAGCGTCTCGTCGCCATAGACCCGCCTGTTGTTCTCTGTCCGCGTCGCCTGCGGCAGAAGCCCGATATCCTCATAGAACCGGATCGTCGTGATCTTCACGTCGGTGGCCTTGGCCAACCGGCCGATGGGCATGTCCATGCGTGGCTCCTTGCTGGTCGTCAAATAGGGGCTTGCTCCTCCAGCGACTAGAGGATGCAGACAGATGGCATGACAAAGCTCAGGCTTAAATCGAACGCGCACAGCCCACGACATCTGGCCGTCGTTATCGATTTCTCTTCCACCGCTCTGCGCGTATAGGTCGACGTGTGATCAACCTCCGCACCTGGTGGCGAAGCCTGGGAAGCTCGAAGGCTTTCTTCCTCGCCGTCGCGCTGCTCTTCGCGCCCGTCGCGGAGGCGTTCGCGTGTGCGCCGGAGGCCCCGGTCGCCGCGACCGAACAGCAGGCGGGCGTGGTGACGCCTACCGACAACGGCGACGCCCACCAAAACGCGCAGGACGAAATCTGCCAACATGGACACTGCCATCATGGCGGCTCGCTGATCGCCCCGGAACTCACCGAGGTTTCAGTTCAAGCCGCGAGTTCGGACCAGAACGCTCTGCCGACTTGTGGCCTGTTGATGTCCCGCACCACGTCGAGGCTCGAACGCCCTCCGCGCGCCTGACGACGACCGCGCTTTGCGCGGGCTCTGTCGTCAATCGCGAGAAGGTACATGCAGTCACACATCCGTCGACGACCGCTTTTGGCGGTCACCCTGGGGCTGAGCGCCCATGCGCTCTGCGTAAGCTTTGCGTTGGCTGACCCGGCTCCACCGTTCAGCGCCCTCCTGGCCCAAGCCCAGTCAACCGCGCCACGGCTTGCTGAGTCCCGCGCGGAGATCGCAAAGGCCCAAGGCCTCGCGCGCCAGGCCGGAGCCCTGCCCAATCCCACCCTAGGCGTGGAGTTCGAAAACTTCTCAGGGTCAGGCCCCTTCAAGGGAACCGATCTCGCCGAAACGACCGCCTCGATCGGGCAGACCTTAGAACTCGGCGGCAAGCGCTCCGCGCGCGTGTCCGCTGGACGCGCCGAGATCGATGCCGCCCGCGCCCGGTCAGTCCAGGTCAGCGCCGAATTCGCTTTCGATCTCGCCCAATCCTATGCCCTGGCCGAGGCGTCGGAGCGCCGGATGCAGTTGGCGAGCGAGACGCTCACCCTTGCTCAGGAAGACGCCAGGATCGCCACGGCGCTGGTAGAGGCCGGGCGGGAAGCCGACGTTCGGCGCGTGCAGGCCCAGGCGGGCGTGCAAGCCGCCAAGGCGAATGTGGATGCTGCGCGTTCGGCGCGGGTCACAGCCTTCGCGAACCTGACCGCGATGAGCGGATCGCCTGTACCGCTGACCTCCATACCCACTAGCCTGCTTGCCCAGGCCGAACGGACCGCCCCTGGCCCGCGTCCAGACCCAACGGCCAGTCCCGCCTACCTTGCGGCTCAAGGGGCCCGCGAAGCCGCCGCACGCCGGGTACGTGTTGAAGGGTCACGGGCCATCCCCGACGTCGAGGTTTCGGTTGGCCTTCGGCGGTTCCAAGCCGACGATGCCACGGCCATTGTCGCCGGCTTCTCCACGTCGTTGCCGCTGTTTGACCGGAACCGCGGGAACATCAACGCCGCGCAAGCCGATCTCGCCGCGACAGACGCGCGGCTGAACGGTGCGCGGCTCGATGCCGAGGCGGCGGCCGGCGCGAGCCAGGACCGCGAGATCGCTGCGCAAAGCCGGCTGCTGGCCGCACGGGAGAGTGAGCAAAGCGCCGACGAGGCCTATCGCCTCACCCGGCTCGGCTTCGAAGGCGGAAAGCTCGACCTGATCGAAGTTCTGAATGCCCGACGCGCGCTCACCGAAGCGCGCACCCAAACCATTGATGCCGCGCTGGAGCGGCTTGGCGCCCAGGCGGCGCTCGCGCGCCTCGCAGGCCGCGCCCCCTTCGGAGACCAACCATGAGACAAGATAACAGGCGCCTGTACGCGGGGGCTGCTGTGGCGGTCCTGGTCGCGGCGATCGCCGGCTTCGGCATTGCGAAGATGACCGGCGGAAAGCCAGCCACGCCGCCTGCCGCAGCGGCGGAAGCCGAACACAAGGAGGGCGAAGCTGACGCCGTGGAGATGACCCCTGAGGCGATCCGCGCGACCGGCATCCTCGTCCAGGCCGTCTCCGCCGGCGGGTTCGCCGGCGAGGTGTTGGCGCAAGGCAGCGTGACCGCTTCGCCGAACGGTCAGGCCATTCTCACGGCGCGCGCGGCCGGTGCGGTCACCCGCATCTACAAGCGCCTTGGGGACCCCGTACGGGTGGGCGAGACCCTGGCCGTGGTCGAGAGCCGAGAGGCGGCGCAGATCGCCGCCGACCGGACGGTCGCCTCAGCGCGCGCCAACCTGGCGCAGAAGACCCTGACGCGAGAGAAACGGCTGTTCGAGCAGCGGGTGTCCGCGCGGCAAGACTACGAGCAGGCCCAAGCCGAGGCTGCGGCGGCCTCTGCCGAAGCGCGACGCGCCCAAATGGCGGCGGGCGCCGCCAATGTCACAGCCGACGGGCGCGGCGTCGTCGTCTCCAGCCCCATCTCCGGACGCATCACGGCGGCCTCGGTCAGTCTGGGCGCGTTCGTCCAGCCTGAGACAGAGCTGTTCCGTGTCGCCGATCCCCGCCTCGTTCACGTCGAGGCCGCCCTGAGCGCCTTGGACGCGCCGCGCATTTCGCCGGGCGACCGGGCGATCGTCGAGACGGCTGACGGCCGCTCGATCGAGGGTCGCGTGCGCTCGGTGACACCTGGGCTGAACGCCGAAACTCGGGCGGCGACGGCGGTGCTGGAATTGGCGCCGACCGGATTGCAGCCGGGGCAGTCGGTCCGGGTTCGCATCGTTCCGCGCGCTGCTGCGGCATCCACCCTCATCGTGGTGCCCGACGAGGCGATCCAGACCTTCGAGGGCCGCGACGTGGTCTTCCTGCGCACCGCCAAGGGCTTCCGGGCTCAGCCGGTGGTGGTCGGACAGCGAAGCGCTGGACGGGCCGAGATCGTCAGCGGCCTGACCGCCGGCCAGGCCCTCGCCGCGAAGAACGCCTTCCTGCTCAAGGCTGAGCTGGGCAAGGGCGAAGGCGAGGAGCACTAGCCATGATCGCAGGTCTCATGGCCTTCTCCGTCCGGGCGCGCTGGGCGGTCATCTTCATCATCGCGATCGTCTCGGCGTTCGGCGTGTGGCAACTGACCCGGCTGCCGATCGACGCGGTGCCCGACATCACCAACAAGCAGGTGCAGATCAACAGCATCGATCCGGGGCTCTCCCCGATCGAGATCGAGAAGCGGGTCACCTTCCCGGTCGAGACGGCGCTGGCCGGGATACCGGGGCTTGAAAGCACCCGGTCCATTTCCCGCAACGGCTTTTCCCAGGTCACGGCGATCTTCGAGGAGAAGGTCGATCTCTATTTCGCCCGCCAACAGGTCAGCGAGCGACTGAGCCAGGCGCGCGACAGCCTGCCCGATGGCGTTCAGCCGCAGATCGGTCCAGTGACGACGGGGCTCGGCGAGGTGTTCATGTACACCGTCGACTACGCCAACCCCGGTGGCAAAGGCGCGAAGATCACCAATGGCAAACCAGGCTGGCAGTCGGATGGAAGTTTCCTGACGCCCGAGGGCGAGCGCCTGGCCGACGAGGTTTCTCGCGCGGCCTACCTGCGGACGGTGCAGGATTGGATCATCAGCCCGCAGCTTCGCACCGTCGATGGCGTGGCCGGGATCGATAGCATCGGCGGGTTTGAGAAGCAGTATCTGGTCGAACCCGACCCGGTGAAGCTGAGCGCCTACGGCGTCTCATTCTCTGAGCTCGCCAAAGCACTCGAAGCCTCCAACATCTCGGTGGGGGCCAACTTCCTGGAACGTGCGGGCGAGGCCTATCTGGTTCGCGCCGACGCCCGTATCCGCTCGATCAACGAGATTTCAGACGCCGTGATCGCCACCCGGGGCGGCGTCGCGGTCCATGTCCGAGACGTCGCCGCTGTCCGGCTAGGCGGCGAGCTTCGGACGGGGGCCGCCAGCATGAACGGCCACGAAGTCGTCGTCGGTACGGCCCTCATGTTGATTGGCGAGAACAGTCGCACGGTCGCAAAGGGGGTCGGTGAGAAGCTCCAAACGATCGAGAAGTCGCTGCCTTCGGGAGTGAAGGTCACCCCGACCCTGGATCGATCCAAGCTCGTGAACGCCACGATTGCGACCGTTCAGCGAAACCTCTTCGAGGGCGCGGTGCTCGTGGCGATCGCCCTGTTCTTCCTGCTCGGCAACGTGCGCGCCGCGCTGATCGCCGTCCTGATCATTCCGATCTCGTTCCTGATGACGGCCATCGGCATGAATACGCTCGGCGTGTCCGGAAACCTCATGAGCCTTGGCGCGCTCGACTTCGGCCTGATCGTCGACGGCGCGGTGATCATCATCGAGAACTGCCTGAGGCGACTGGCGGAACGGCAACATCGCGAAGGCCGGCTGCTGGTGCTTCGCGAGCGGCTGGAGGAGACGATGTTGGCGTCCCAGGAGATGATCAAGCCGACCGTCTACGGCCAGGCGATCATCTTTCTGGTCTTCGCGCCGCTGCTCACCTTCACCGGGGTGGAGGGCAAGACCTTCTCGCCGATGGCCATCACCCTGATGCTGGCGCTCGCAGCGGCGTTCATCCTTTCGCTGACCTTTGTCCCGGCGATGGTGGCGCTCCTGATCCGCGGCAAGGTTGCCGAGAAGGAAGTTTGGGCGATCGCCAAGATCAAGGCGCGGTACGAACCTCTCCTGCGCCAGGCCGTGGCCAAGCCCTGGCCATTCATTGGCGCAGCCGCCGCCGTGTTCTTCGTTTCCGGGGTGGTGTTCACCTTCCTGGGCCAGGAGTTTATTCCGCAGCTCGACGAGAAGAACCTGGCGCTGGCGTCGCAACGCATTCCCTCCACGTCTCTCGAACAATCGTTGCGGATGCAGCGCGGCGTGGAAGCAGCGATCAAGAGCCTGCCCGAGGTCGACTACATGTTCTCGAAGACTGGGACGGCTGAGGTGGCGACCGACCCGATGCCGCCGAATATCTCCGATGGCTTCGTCATCCTGAAGCCGCAGAAGGACTGGCCGAAGGGGGTCAAGACCAAGGAAGACGTGATCGCGCGCGTCGAGGCCAAGGCCAACTCGCTGATCGGCAACGGCTACGAACTCAGCCAGCCGATAGAACTTCGCTTCAACGAACTGATTGGCGGCGTTCGCGGCGACGTGGCCATCAAGATCTATGGCGACGATCTCGACCAGATGACCGCCACCGGTGTTCGCATCGCGGCGGCGCTTCAATCGACGCCGGGTTCGGCGGACGTGAAGGTCGAGCAGGTCAGTGGTGCGCCGACGCTCGACGTCCGCTTCGACCGCGCCGCGATCGGGCGCTTTGGCCTGACCGTCGAGGAGGTGGCCGACACGGTCGCCGCCGCGATGGCCGGTCGCGAGGCGGGGCTACTGTTTGAAGGCGACCGCCGCTTCGACGTTGTCGTCCGCGTGCCGCAGACCACCCGAAACGATCTCGACGCCTTGGGTGCGCTGCCGGTGATGTTGCCGGAAGAAGGTGGTCACGCCCGTGGCTCAGTGCCCCTCAGCCAACTGGCGCAGTTCCGCTACGTTGAGGGGCTGAACCAGATCAGCCGCGAGAGTGGAAAGCGCCGCGTGGTGGTTCAGTCCAATGTTCGCGGGCGCGACGTTGGGTCGTTCGTCAAGGAAGCGCTGCCCAAGGTTGATGCGGTAGCTCTTCCACCCGGCATCTTCATCGAATGGGGTGGTCAGTTCCAGAACCTGCAGGCCGCCGCCCAACGGCTGGGGATCGTGGTCCCGATCTGCTTCGCGGCGATCTTCGCCATGCTCTACCTGGCGCTCGGTGGGTTCGCCCCGGCCACGGCGGTCTTCCTCGCCGTGCCGCTCGGTCTGGCCGGGGGGATATTCGCCCTGGCCCTGACAGGCATCAACTTCTCCATCTCAGCGGCGGTTGGCTTCATCGTGCTGGCGGGTGTCGCGGTGCTGAACGGGCTGGTGGTGATGAGCAGCATCCGGCAGCGGCTGGAGGTCGGCATGGCGCTCACCCAGGCCATCATCGAAGGCGCGATGGAAAAGGTGCGTCCGGTGGTGATGACCGGTCTGGTGCCAGCTATCGGCTTCATCCCGATGGCGCTCGCTCACGGCACCGGAGCCGAGGTGCAGAAGCCTCTGGCGATGGTGGTCATCGGCGGCCTGATCACCTCGACCGTTCTCACCCTGCTGGTGCTCCCGGCTATCACCCAGGTGGTGCTTGGCTTCGCCATGCGCCGACGGCCCGAGCCTGAGACGACGCGGACACTCGCGCCCGCTGAATGAGAAACGCACACCCCGGCGTCTGTTGCCGGGGTGTGCTCGCAAGGAGCCTTCCATGAGCGAACCCATGAAACTTCTCAGGATCTACACCGACGAAGCCGCATACTTCGGCGACCGGAAAGTGTTTGAGGTCATCGCCAACCGAGCCCGTGAGGCGAAGCTCGCCGGGGCTACGGTGCTGATGGCGTTGCTCGGCTTTGGGCGCACGGCCCACGTGCGCACACGGCACATCCTCAACGACGACCAGTCAGTGGTCATCGAGATCGTCGACGAGGACGCCGCGCTCCGGACCTTCGTCGCTTCGCTGAGTGACCTCCCCGAGGTGGGGTTGATCACCTTGGAAGCAGTCGAAGTTCTGGCCCCTCAGCCGCTCGCACGACCGCCGGCTTAGCGAGATGCCCCGATGGCTTAACCCCGCGCCACGTTCGGTCGCCAACCCTCAGCACGGTAGAATTGACTGATGGAACCTCACGATCCCGCAGTGGAGAAGGGTTCAGCCCATAGCCACGTGCAGAACGCCAACAGCCGGCAGATCGCCATCGCCCTGGCACTGACCGGTTCGTTTCTCGTGGCGGAGATCATCGGCGGGCTCGTCTTCAAAAGCCTGGCGCTGCTCTCAGACGCGGCCCACATGTTCACCGATGTGGCGGCCCTGACGATCGCGCTCATCGCCATAAAGGTCGGGCAACGTGCGGCGGACGAGCGGCGCACCTTTGGCTATCGACGGTTTGAAATCCTGGCCGCCGCATTCAATGCCGTCCTGCTGTTCGGGGTGGCTATCTACGTTCTGATTGAAGGTTGCCGCCGCATCTTCGAGCCGGAGCCGGTGCAGTCCACCGGTATGCTCATCGTGGCGAGCCTGGGCTTGATCGCGAACCTGATCTCAATGCGCGTTCTGGCTGGAGGCAAGGACAAGAGCCTCAACGTAAAGGGCGCATATCTCGAAGTCTGGGCCGACATGGTCGGGTCCATCGGCGTGATCGTTGGCGCGATCGTCATTTCGTTTACCGGGTGGAGCTGGGTCGATCCCGTTGTCGCCATCGGGGTCGGGCTTTGGGTGCTTCCCCGAACCTGGGTCCTGCTGCGCGCCAGCACCAACATCCTCCTTGAAGGCGCGCCATCGGGCGTGGCCCTCACGGCGCTACGAAAGACGATTGCGGAAACCCCTGGCGTCGCTGAGGTTCACGACCTTCATCTCTGGGTCTCAGGCGCAGATCAGCCGCACTGCTCGGTCCATATCGTGCTCGCTGACGCAGCCGATAGCGACACGGTGCGCGAGGACTTGGCGACGCGTCTCGAAGCCGAATTCGATGTTCACCACGTGACCATTCAAACCGAGCGAACGCCTTGCGACGCTCGCGGCGAACTCCACCCGTGACCGTCTCCCGCTCTCACCGGCAAACGCCACAGACCGCGATCCGCACTCCTCGAAGGGGCTCCGCAATGAAACCTACTTTCGGACTGATGACCCTGATCGCGATCGGCGCGGCCGCCTCAACCGCGGCCAAAGGAGCCCCGAACCTCGACGTTTTGATCGAGGTCAGCGCGCCGCGCGGTTTCGCTATGCGTTCGCCTGCGGCGATCGCTATCCCCGATGGGACGCGGTTCCATGGAGCGGTCTGTCGTCGATCGCGGTCGCCCGCGCCCAACCGTCTTCGGGTGGAGCGGCTCGGCGCGGACGGCAATGTACAGGTGTCGGCGTCACAGTCGTTGTCCGGCCTGACGGTGACCCAACGCCACTGCGCGACCTACGACGTCGTGACCCCGTGGAAAGTCACCGCGTCGGACCGCTTCCGCATCTGCGCGACACGCGACGCGGCCCCGTGCATGGGGCGGGACGCGCCTTAGGCAGGCTGCGGCGTGCGGCGTTGGCTCAACCAGAACCCGCCGACAACCAACGCCACGGTTAGAACCTGCGCGCCAACCCCCTCCAGCGTTGGGAAGACGCCAAGCACCTCGACACGAGGCAAGGCGGTCAAGGGGTGGATATCGATCAGGCCGGCCTCCTGCAGCGCCGCGACGCCCTTGCCAGCCAGGACAACCGCCAAGGCTGAGATCAGGATCGAACTGTAGGCAAAGAACTGCGAGATCGGCAGACGCTTGCTGTAGCTGAGCAGCGCCCAGGCGGTCACGCCAAGCACCGCGATCGCCGAGCCGGCGCCAGCCAGGATCGCCGCGTGAGCTCCCTGGCCCCACATGGCGGCGTAGAACAGGATCGTTTCGAAAACCTCGCGGTAGACCACGACAAACGCCAGCAGGAACAGGAACCAGGCCGAGCGTTTCGAGAGCGCGGCCGCGAGCCGTTCCTTGATGTAGCTCTGCCAAGCGTCGGCTTGCCCCTTGCCATGCATCCAGACGCCGACCGAGATCAGCACGGCCGCGGATAGCAACGAGCCAAAGCCCTCCGTGAGTTCACGGCTCGCGCCGCTGATCGAGATCAGATAGGTCGCCGCCGCCCATGTAAGCCCCCCCGCCGCCAGCGCCGACAGCCAGCCGCCGTGGACATAGGGCAAGACATCGCGCCTCTCAGCCTTCCGCAGGAAGGCGATCATCGCGACGACAATCAGGAGGGCTTCCAGGCCCTCGCGCAACAGGATCGCGAAGGCTCCCGCGAAACTTGAAGCGGCGCTGGCCTTCGCGGGCGCGAGAGCCCGCTCGGAAACGTCGAGTAAGGCGTTCAACCGCGTGATCTGGGTGCGGACCTCTGCTGCAGGCGCCGCGTTGGACAGACTGGCGCGAAGGTCGCCCATGGCGCCTTCGACCCGCGTCATGAGCGCCCTGTCTCGCGCCTTCAACGCAGGCTCCACCGGCTCGAAACCATCCAGATAGGCTGCCAAGGCCAGTTCCTGCGCGCCCTTGCGATCGCCGACCTCATAGCGGGCCAGGCTCTGCGCGAGCTTGGTGCGCGCGATGCTGAGGCTGCCCACGGCTGGTGGCGTGGTCGCTTCTGGGTGTCGACGCAAATAGGCGACCACCTGCGTCGCCGTGGGCTCGCCAAGGTCCGCCGCCAAGGCCGCGGGGCTGGCCTGGGTGAGGGACTGCAGGTTCGCGAAGCGAGCTCGCAGCTTCGGATCGGCCGCCCAAAGACGCTCGCCATCGTGGGCCGCCGCATCGTCGAACGCGAACCGACCGACATAGAAGGCCAGGGCCCAGCGGTCGTCAGTCGATAGGTCGGCGAAACTGGGCATCGACGTACCGTCGAGGCCTTGGCTGATCACTTGATAGAGTCCGAACACACTGCGTTGCCGGGCCCGATCAATATCGGCGAAGGCGACGGGTCGCGGACTGAGGTCCTTGGCGTTGGGACCGTCGCCATGTCCGCTAACACCGTGGCAAGCCGCGCATTGTTCGGCGTATAGGCTCTCGCCACGAGCCAGGTTCGGCGCCTTGGCGGGCGCTAGTGGCGTCGGATAGGCGACAAGCAGTTCCGCCCCAAGCTCGTGGGCGCGTTTGGCGACCTCCGCCGCGCTCGCCCTTGCTCCGATAGCTTTCACCAGGTCGTCGGCCTTGGCGATCAATCGCGGCTTTGCGGCCGTGTTCGGCAGACCCGCGATCCGTTCGCGAACTGCGCTGGAGAACTCCCGCATCTCGGCATATTCCGAGGCGCTGACGACCTTTCCGTCCTTCACCGCGCCCGGGTAGTCGACGGCGAGATAGTCCAGCAGCCTCCAGGCGACCTGAGCTGACGGCGACGCCCCTTGGGCGGCGATCGCGGTGATCGGCAGGCAGGCTAGCGTGAGAACAAAGAGGATCGCCGACAAACGAGAGAGGGCCGACATCGCGGTTCCGAAGTTGCAACTGAGAATACGTCTCAGGTCGAACCTAAAGGCTCACTCTGCGAAAGCAGCAAGCGGTTTTGTGTCGAATTCAGTGCTTCGAGGACCCTGCTAGGCCTTGGGAGTCCGCAGTAACCGCATCGCGTTCATCGTCACGAGGACAGTGGCGCCCGTGTCAGCCAGGATGGCTGGCCATAGGCCGGTAATCCCCATGACCGTCGTCACCAGGAACACCGCTTTAAGGCCCAGGGCGATGGTGATGTTCTGACCGATGTTGCCCATGGTCCGCTTCGACAGGTTGATCATGGCGGCGACGTCAGCGACGCGGCCATGCAGCACGGCGGCTCCGGCGGTTTCCAGCGCGACATCGGTTCCGCCGCCCATGGCGATGCCCACCTCGGCGGCGGCCAGCGCCGGGGCGTCGTTGATACCGTCGCCGACCTTGGCGACCTTGAACCCCTGGGCTTGAAGCTCACGGATGATGGCCTGCTTGTCCTGCGGCAACAGACCAGCGCGCACCTCGATGCCCAGCGTCTGGCCGATCGCCTGCGCCGTCCGTGCATTGTCGCCGGTCAGCATGATCGTTCGGATGCCCATCGCCTTCAACTCGGCTAGCCCCGTGGCGGCGTCGGCGCGAGGTTCGTCGCGCATGGCGATCGCGCCCAGAAGGGCGCCGTCGCGTATGAGGACCGACACGGTCTTACCCTCGTCATTGAGAGCGGTGATGCGCTCGGATTGCTCTGGCGACAGGGCAACCTGCGCACCGGCAGCTTCCCCTGATCCGAGGAACACTTTCGCTCCGTCGACCGTGCCGGAGACGCCCCTGCCGCCCACCGCAGCAGCGTCGCTCACCTTTGGGACAACGATCTTGTCCGCTGCGGCCCTCGCGAGGATTGCGCTGGCCAGGGGGTGGCTTGAGCCGGTCTCAAGGGCGGCGGCGTCGCGGAGCACGTCGGTCTCCGAGCCGATGAACGCCAGGACGTCGGTCACCTGTGGCTTACCCTCTGTCAGCGTGCCGGTCTTGTCGAAGGCAGCGAGGGTGATCTTGCCCAGGCTTTCAAGCACGGCGCCGCCCTTCAGCAGCAGGCCGCGTCGTGCGCCCGCCGACAAGCTGGCGGCAATGGCGGCCGGCGTGGAAATAACCAATGCGCAGGGGCACCCGATCAGCAGGATGGCGAGACCCTTATAGATCCAGGCCTGCCACTCGCCGCCGAATACCAGCGGCGGGACGATGGCCACCGCTGTGGCCGCCAACACCACGGCGGGCGTGTAGAACGTGGAGAATCGGTCGATGAACCGTTCCGTGGGGGCCTTGCTCTCTTGAGCCTCCTCCACGAGCTTCACGACGCGGGCGATCGTGTTGTCAGCCGCCGCGGCGGTGACGCGCACATGTAGCGCCGCGTCGGCGTTGACCGTGCCGGCGAACACCAAGTCGCCGGGAGCTTTGTGGACCGGCGTGCTTTCGCCTGTGACCGGAGCCTCATTGACAGACCCGGGGCCGGAGACAATCACGCCGTCTGCCGGAATGCGGTCGCCAGGCCGAACAAGGATCACATCACCGACGGCCAGGGTCTCGGCAGGCACCTCAACCACGCCGTCGCCCTTCGCGATGAAGGCGGTCTTGGGAACGAGCTTAGTCAGGGCCTGGATGCTGGCCCGCGCCTTGCCAGCCGCGACCCCCTCCAACAGTTCGCCGACCAGGAACAAGGCCACAACCGCCGCGCCCTCTTCCGAGGCGCCAAGGAAGACCGCGCCGATGGCGGCGATTGTCATCAGCATCTCGATTGAGAAGGGCGTTCCGCTGAGCGCGGCCATGACCGCGCGGCGTCCGATGGGGATCAGGCCGATCAGCATCGCCGCGGTGAAGGGCCATTGGCCAAAGCCAGGCGCGATCTGAGAAACAAGGAGGGCTGATACGAACGCGGCCCCGCTCGCGAGCATCAAGCGCGCTTTCGTGGTCTTCCACCAGGGACCCTGAATGGGTTCTGCGTGGTCGTGCACTTGTCCAGGCGCGCCGTGTCCTTTGTCGGGCTCCGCCGCGCCCTGTGCGTCGCCGTCGTTGTCAGGCGCGGGTTCAGAACTGCCAGCTGGTGTGATGCCGTAGCCCAGGCCCTTCACCCTCTTCATCAGGCTTGTGAGGTCTGTTTTCGCGTCGTGTTCGACCACCATGCTATGTCCGGCGACCGAGACCGCGACCTGCGCGACACCGTCACAACGGCGCACGGCGGTCTCGATCTTTGCCGCGCACCCACCGCAATCCATCCCGTCGATGCGGTAGCGGGTCTTGAGCTGGTCCATGGTCCGAAATCCTAGGTTCGGCCTATCGTGCATGCTCTAGTCACTGGAGGAGCAAGTCTCTTTCACAGATGGTCGTTTGCTTGGACAAAGGCAGGCCGATGCGACCTTCAGAGAAATCCATTCGACCCGCGAAGGAATCCATTGACGAAATATCCCCCCGGGGAGGATATGACCAAGGCCGTCGCGCCATTCTGGTATCGGCTCTTGCCTGACGGCAGGACCGTCGTGGTCCAGCGTCCAAATATAGGGGCAGGGCGGCCATCACGTCCGGTCGCCGGGGAGTAAGACGAAGTGCTTGAGGTCCTTAAGGACAGAACCTATCGCCACCTGTTCTGGCCCAGGTCATCGCCCTTGTGGGCACGGGCCTCGCGACGGTGGCGCTTGGCCTCCTGTCGTTTGACCTGGCCGGCGCCAACGCTGGCGCGGTGTTGGGCGGAGCCCTGGCGATCAAGATGATCGCCTACATAGGCGTTGGGCCCGTGGTGAACGCTTTCGTTGATCGGCTTCCGCGACGCGCGTTCTTGGTTTCCATGGACCTCGTCCGCGCCGGCGTGGCGGTCATGCTGCCGTTCGTCACCGAGATCTGGCAGGTCTACCTCTTGATATTCCTGGTGCAGTCAGCGTCGGCGGCGTTCACGCCGACATTCCAGGCCGCCATTCCCGACATCCTCCCCGACGAACGGCGCTATACCCGCGCGCTCTCCCTCTCGCGGCTGGCCTATGACATGGAGAGCCTGGTGAGCCCGATGCTGGCCGCGGCGCTTCTTACGGTCATCAGCTTTCACTGGCTGTTCGCGGGCACGGTGGTGGGTTTCCTGGCCTCGGCCGCCCTGGTCGTATCTGTGCCCCAGCCAAAAGCCGTGCCGCGCGAAGGCGGGATCTATGCCCGAACCACCCGCGGCACGCGGATTTACCTGAAGACACCGCGTTTGCGCGGCCTTCTGGCGCTGAACCTCGCGGCGGCGGCGGCGGGTGCGATGGTCATCGTGAACACCGTCGTCTTTGTGCGCACATTGCTCGGTCGGTCGAACAACGATGTCGCGTTCGGCCTGGCGGCGTTTGGCGGCGGCTCCATGCTCGCCGCGCTGCTGCTGCCGGGGCTTCTGGAGCGGATCGGCGATCGTAAGATCATGCTGGGTTCGGCGACCTTGCTGGCTGCCGCGCTCTTGGCCATGGCGGCGCTCATCAACATCGGCGGCGTCGATCGCTGGATCGCGCTACTGGCGGTCTGGGCGGTGATGGGGGTCGGCTATTCCGCGGTCCTGACGCCTTCGGGCCGGCTGCTGCGCCGTTCCGCGAGCGCAGAGGATCGCAGCGCGGTCTTCGCCGCGCAGTTCGCCCTCTCTCACGCCTGCTGGCTGCTCACCTACACCGTGGCGGGATCCCTCGGCGCCGCTTTTGGCATGGCGCCCACTCTGGTGGTGCTGGCCGGTCTTTGCCTGGTCGGCATCGTCATCGCACTCAAAGCCTGGCCAGCCTCCGATCCTGATCAGCTTACGCATGCACACCCTGATCTGCCGCCGCAGCATCCGCACTTGCACGAGGGCGAACCAGGCGACGCACCTGCGGCGCACCTGCATCCCTTCGTCATCGATGACCTTCATTCTCGCTGACCACGCTCGGGCGTTTAGCCGCAATCAAGAGCCTCTGCTTGCGCGCGAAACCCGCCCAACCTAGTAACGCACGTCGGGAGTTTTAAGGTGCTATCGCTGCGAGCCACCAAGCTGGGGACCTTCCTCGCCACGCTGTGCGTGGCGTTGGCGACCGTTCTCGTCTCGCAGTCCACCATCGCGATCGTCAATCAGGTTCAGCACAGCCCGATGGCTGAACATCCTGTTTCAGCGCTCGGCGGGCAGGTTCATCTCGATCACGACGATCACCAGCGCGATCACGCCGAGCAGCAGATCAGCACGGCCGAGGACGCACCCACGGACGCATCGGCGCACCACCATCATGCGGACGGCCCGCAGTTCGCTCCGCTCCCGCATGGGGTCGTCACTTCGGTAGTTTCCGCGCAAGCCTTATCGCTGCGCAGGCCGAGCGACGCGCCGCCCGCGTCTGACATGACCCTTGGGCTAGAACGCCCGCCAAGAGCCTCTCTCGAAGTCATCACCTGACGTCGCGCGGCAATCAGGTCGCGCACGCCTGATCATCCATGCTTCGAGAGACAAATGCCATTCAGAACTCGGTATCGCGCCAGCGCGCGACTGAGCCTGGCCTTCGCGGCCACGCTCACACTCAGCCTCGTGAGCCCTGCGGCGGCGAAGGCGCAGACAGAACCGCCAGCCCTTAGTCTGACGGAGGCGCTTGCAAAAGCGGCTGGGGCGGATCCGACGCTTGCGGGATCGGTCGCTCGTCTTGCCGCGGCGCAGGCCAACCTGCGTCAGGCCGGCGTGCGGCCCAACCCGACGCTTGGGGTGGATCTGGAGAATTTCGCCGGCACGGGCGCCTACTCCCTGCTTGACCGGTCGGAAGCCACGGTCAGCTATCAGCAAACTCTTGAACGGGGCGGCAAGCGCGAGGCGCGAACGGGGCGGGCGCGTGCCGAGATCGAGGTCGCGCGGCTCCGGCGCGAGGTGCGCACGCTCGATCTGCTCCGGGATGTGCAAGTCGCCTACACAGAGGCTACGGCGGCCGAGGCCGAGGTGCTGATCGCCGAGGCTCGTCTCGTCGCTGCTCACCAGTCCCAAACCGTTATCGATCGCCGGGTGAAAGCTGCGCGCGACCCGCTCTTCGCCGGTTCCCGGGCTGACATGATGACGGCCCAGGCACAAATAGCGCGTGACCAGGCGCTGGATCGCGCTCGTGACGGCCGCGCCGCGCTTGCCCGGTTCTGGGGCGGCGGCCCAGAGTTCCGCTTGGCGCTGGAGCCGTTCTTCGAGGCCAAAGGGCCAGTCCTGCCCGCCAGCCTGACGATCGCAGACCTTGCGCTCCTCGAGGCCGAACGGGACGCCGCCATCGCCAATATCCGGGTGGAGCAAGCCCGCGCGGTCGTTGACCCTACAGTGCGCGCCGGCATCCGTTATCTCGGTGATGGCAACAACGTCGCCTTCGTTGTTGGCGGGACGATCCCCCTACGGCGCTACGACACCAACCGATCCGGAATTGAGCGCGCTCAGGCCGAGCGGACCGCCGCGGAGGCCGACATTGTGGCCGCAGGCCTCGCCAGAGAACGCGAGATCGCTCAGCTGACCGCCAGAATATCATCGGCGGCGACCGAAGCCGAACGGATACGCGCTGAAGTGATCCCGCCGGCGATCAGGTCCGTCGAGCAGGTGCGGGAAGGTTTTAGTCGTGGAGGCTTCAGCTACCTCGACGTCACCGAGGCCGAGCGCGCGCTCGCCGATGCCCGGGCCCGCCGCGTCAGCGTCCTGCGCCAGTATCATCTTGATCAAGCTGCCCTCGACCGGCTCACAGGCCGTCAGGCTCGCCATACCCAAACCCGCCTCGCGGAGACCCGCTAATGACGCCCGTCCGAAACTGGCGCATCGCGCCCTTCGCTCTCATCCTCGTTGCCGGCCTGATCGCCAGCTGCAGCGATCGGTCCAAGACGCCCTCAGCCGAAGCGGCCGCCGAAGCTGGTCCGGCCGAATACGAACGTGGACCGCACAACGGTCGCCTGCTGCGCGACGGAGACTTCAGCCTTGAAGTGACCATCTACGAGGAGGGGCCGGCGCCGCTGTTCCGGCTCTATCCCTATTTGAAGGATAAGCCGCTGGATCCGCGCCAGGTCCAGGTTTCGATCGCGCTCACCCGGCTCGGACCGAAGATCGACCGCTTCACCTTCACCCCGGAGGCCGACTATCTCGCCAGCCCCGGCATCGTCTCCGAACCGCACTCCTTCGACGTCAGCATCGCTGCGACGCGAGGCGGCGCCCGCTCGACCTGGACCTACCAATCCTATGAGGGCCGCACGGTTATCAAGGCCGACGCCGCCAAGGCTGGCGGAGTCAAAACCGAGCGAGCGGGCGCAGCGGTGCTTGGGGAAACCCTCCCCCTGAGCGGGCGGGTGGAACTCACGCCCGAAGGACAGAGCGAAGTCTATGCCCGCTATCCCGGGCGGGTCATGGCCCTCAACGCCGTGCTCGGCCAGCGAGTGCAGCGCGGCCAGATTCTGGCGCGCGTCGAGTCCAGCGAAAGCCTTCAGACCTATTCGATCACAGCGCCGATATCCGGGATCATCCTGACCAAGACGGTCAATGTCGGCGCCATGGCCGGCGACAGTCCAATACTGACCATTGGTGACCCCAGCCGGCTGCATGCAGAGTTCTTCCTCTATCCCAAGGACGCCGAGCGGGTGCGTGTTGGGCAAAAGGTCGATGTTGCGAGCCAGGCGGGCGACCATCGCGCCGTCGGCGTGATCAACGCAATCCTGCCGGGCGCCGACCCGGCAAGCCAAACTCTCGTCGCGCTTGTGAGATTGCCCTTTCAAAATGGCGTCTGGCGCGCGGGCCTGGGCGTCCAGGGCGTTGTTCAGGTCGGGCAGGGCAGCGTTCCGCTCGCGGTACGCACCAAGGCTCTGCAGCCTTTCCGGGACTTCACCGTCGTCTACGCCAAGGTCGGCGACACCTACGAGGTTCGGATGCTCGAACTGGGGCGGCGCACCGACGACTGGACCGAGGTGCTCGGCGGCCTTGAGCCGGGGACCGAGTACGTCAGCGAGGGCGCCTTCCTCATTCGCGCGGACATCGAAAAGTCCGGCGCGAGCCATGACCACTAGGGAGCGCGCAGACCATGCTTGAACGCATCATCGCCCAGTCGATCCGCTTCCGATGGCTCGTCATGGCCCTTGTCCTGGTCTCGGCGGCAGTCGGCGTCTGGAGCTTCCAGCGCCTGCCCGTCGACGCCACGCCAGACATCACCAACGTCCAGATCCAGATCAACACCGAGGCGCCGGGCTACTCGCCGCTGGAGGCCGAACAACGCATCACCTTCCCGGTCGAAACCGCCGTGGCAGGCGTGCCGGGCCTTCAGTACACCCGCTCGGTCTCGCGCTACGGCCTGTCGCAGGTGACGGTCATCTTCGACGACGGCACCGACATCTTCTTCGCCCGTCAGCTGGTGAACGAGCGTTTGCAAAACGCACTTGGCCAGCTCCCGGCCGGAATCACACCGGAGCTTGGCCCGATCGCCACCGGCCTCGGCGAGATCTTCATGTACACGGTCGACGCCAAGCCCGGCGCGCGAAGGCCCGACGGTCAGCCCTACACGACCGAGGATCTGCGCACGCTACAGGACTGGGTGATCCGGCCCCAGTTGCGAAACACCAAGGGGGTGACCGAGGTCAACACCATCGGCGGATACGAACGGCAGTATCACGTCACGCCGCGTCCCGAGAGCCTCGCGGCCTATGGATTAACCATGTCTGAGGTGGTCGAGGCGCTCAGGCGCAACAACGCCAATGTCGGCGCAGGTTACGTCGAGAGATCCGGCGAGCAGTACCTGATCCGGGTGCCCGGCCAGGCTTCCACACGCGAAGATCTGTCCGAGATCGTCATCGCCACCCGGGGCGGCGTCCCAATCCGCATCGCGGAAGTGGCCGAGGTCGGCATGGGCCAGGAACTACGCACCGGGGCGGCGACCGAAAACGGCCATGAGACAGTGCTTGCCACCGTCTTGATGCTGGCGGGCGAGAACAGCCGCGTGGTGGCTCAGGCCGCGGCGGCTAGCCTGACGGAGGCCGCCAAGGCTCTGCCGGACGGCGTCACCGCCTCGCCCGTCTATGACCGCACAAATCTCGTGGAGCGGGCGATCAAGACGGTCGAGAAGAACCTCCTCGAAGGGGCTCTACTGGTCATTGTCGTCCTGTTCTTACTGCTCGGGAACATCCGCGCGGCTCTGATCACCGCGGCGATCATCCCCTTCACAATGCTGCTGACCATCACCGGCATGGTGCGGCTCGGCGTGTCCGGCAATTTGATGAGCCTGGGCGCGCTGGACTTCGGCCTGATCGTCGATGGCGCCGTGATCATCGTCGAAAACTGCCTGCGCCGGTTCGGCGAGGCCCAGCATCGTCTGGGTCGGCTCCTGACCCGTGACGAACGCTTTGCCCTGGCGGCCTCGGCCTCAGGTGAGGTGATCCGGCCATCCCTGTTCGGGGTGATGATCATCACCCTGGTCTATGTCCCGATCTTCGCCCTGACCGGCGTCGAGGGAAAGACCTTCCACCCGATGGCGATCACCGTGGTGATCGCGCTCACCGCCGCGCTCGTCCTGTCTCTGACCTTCGTGCCGGCCGCAGTCGCCATGTTCGTCACCGGCAAGGTCCAGGAGCAGGAGAGCTTCCTGATGCGCTGGGCGCGGATCGGCTATCAGCCGGCTCTCGACTTCGCCATGCGAGCCCGAACCTTGATGGTGGTTGTGGCCGTCGCGCTCGTGGCGATCGCCGGCTTCGGCGCCTCGCGCATGGGCTCGGAGTTCGTCCCCAACCTTGATGAGGGCGACATCGCCATGCACGCCCTGCGCATACCGGGCACTAGCCTTAGCCAGGCGATCTCCATGCAGACGGCGCTCGAGGCCCGCATCTCCAAATTCCCGGAGGTCGAGCGCGTGGTGGCGAAGATCGGCACCGCCGAGGTGGCGACCGACCCGGTGCCGCCTTCGGTCGCTGACACCTTCATCATGCTCAAGGACCGCAAGGACTGGCCTGATCCGCGCAAACCGCGGGGCAAGCTGGTCGAGGAGATGGAAGCCGCGGTCAACGAAGTCCCCGGGAGCAAGTACGAATTCACCCAGCCGATCCAGATGCGGTTCAACGAACTGCTGTCGGGGGTGCGCGCGGACGTCGCGATCAAGATTTTCGGCGACGATCTGGACGAGCTCCTGAAGCTCGGAGCCGAGATCGAGGGGATTGTCGGCGGCGTCGAAGGCGCCGCGGATCCGCAGACCGAGCAGATCACCGGCCTCCCGGTCCTGCAAATCACACCCAACCGCCCGGCTCTGGCCCGACTCGGCTTGAGCATCGACGACGTCCAGCAGGTCATCGCCACCTCAATGGGCGGGACCACGGCGGGACAAATCTTCGAGGGTGACCGCCGCTTCGACGTTGTAGTGCGCCTGCCCGAAGCCATTCGGTCGAACACCGACGCCATCGGCCGGCTGCAGGTGCCACTACCCGCGGGCGAAGGCCAGCCACGCCAGTTCGTGCCCCTAAGTGAGGTGGCCTCGATCGAGCTGACCAAAGGACCCAACCAGATCAGCCGCGAGAACGGCAAGCGCCGCATCGTGGTGACCGCCAATGTCCGTGATCGCGACCTCGGCTCTTTCATCGCCGAGGTGCAGCAGAAGGTGGGCGCGCAGGTAAAGGTCCCGGCCGGTTACTGGGTGACTTACGGCGGGACCTTCGAACAGTTGATCTCCGCGGCCAAACGCCTCCAACTGGTGGTGCCGGCCGTGCTCCTGCTGATCTTCGGTCTGTTGTTCGCCCTGTTCCGCTCTTGGAAGGACAGCGCCGTGGTGTTCTCCGGCGTGCCGCTGGCGCTCACCGGGGGGGTTGCGGCGCTGATGATGCGTGGCTTGCCCCTCTCGATCTCAGCCGGGGTGGGCTTCATCGCGCTCTCAGGCGTGGCGGTCTTGAATGGCGTGGTGATGGTGACCTTCATCCGCAGCTTGATTGCGGAGGGGATGCCTCTCGACCGGGCGATCCGCGAAGGCGCGCTGACCCGGCTTCGACCCGTGTTGATGACCGCTCTGGTGGCCAGCCTCGGCTTTGTCCCGATGGCGCTCAACGTCGGGGCGGGCGCCGAGGTTCAGCGACCTCTGGCGACGGTCGTGATCGGCGGGATCATCTCGTCGACGATCCTGACCCTTTTGGTCCTGCCGGCCCTCTACAGTCTGGTTCATACGCACCTGGGCCGTCGGCGCGCGACAGGCGAGGCGTTGGCGTGACCATGGACGCTCGTGTCAGCCGGCCCACGGAAATGCGAGTCTTGACCAGGGCCAGGTTTTTCCTGGCCCTGGCTGAGGCGGTCGCGCTCCTCGCCGGAACGTCGCTGGGCTGGGCATTCTGGCCGGCGCTCTTCGCGTGGCCGGCTCAGCTGTGCGTCCCCCGGCGTTTCCACGGCGCCTTCCCACGGGGGCCACATGATCATCCCGTTCCAAGGATCTCCCATGCTGCCAACAGCCTTTGCGACTTGGTCGAGGCGCCTGTGGCTCGGCATCAGTCTGCTGCTGCTCACCGGTCTGGTATCGCAGGCCTTGGCCCACGGGATCGCCGAGGGCGACAAGGGCTACATCCAGGAAAGTTCCGGCGTCCTGTTCATGCAGTTCGTCTACCTCGGCGCTAAACACATGATCACCGGCTACGACCACCTGCTGTTCCTGTTCGGGGTGATCTTCTTCCTCTACCGGCTCAAGGACGTCAGCCTCTACGTGACCATGTTCGCGGTCGGTCACTCGGTCACCCTGCTGCTGGGTGTGCTGATGGGCGTCAACGTCAGCGCCTACCTGATCGACGCCATCATTGGCCTCTCGGTCGTCTACAAGGCGCTCGACAACCTCGGCGCCTACCAGCGCTGGTTCGGGGTGCAGCCCAACACAAAGGCCGCCACGCTGATCTTCGGGCTGTTCCACGGCTTTGGCCTAGCCACCAAGCTGCAGGACTTCCAGCTCTCCCCCGACGGCCTTTTCGTCAACCTGGTCGCCTTCAACATTGGCGTTGAGCTCGGCCAGATCCTGGCGCTCAGCGCGATCCTGATCGCCATGGGCTTCTGGCGGCGCACGTCCGGGTTCTGGACCCACGCCTACACCGCCAACGTCATCCTCATGACCGCCGGCTTCGTCCTCACCGGCTACCAACTCGTCGGCTACTTCGTCGCCTGACCGGAGACCAGACCCCATGTACAACACACAAAAGCCCGACCTCGCCGACCTGCCCACCGACAGCAGATTGCTCCGCTCCACCGCTATTGCCGTAGGTCTCGCCGCGACCCTTCTGGTGACGGTCGTGCTTCCCGCCGAATACGCCGTGGACCCAACCGGAATTGGCCGTCTGCTCGGCCTGACCGAAATGGGGACCGTCAAGATGGCCATCGCCCGGGAGGCTGACCAGGAGGCTGCAGCAAAGGCGACGCCTGCGGCTTCTGCGCCAGTGATGACGGCCCAAGTGGCGCCCTCGCGAGCCGCCGCGGCGGTCCCGGCGCCAGTTCAAGCTATCGCGCCCGCCGAGCAGGCCCCTGCCGCCAAGGCCGAAGAGATGACCCTGACCCTGGCCCCCGGGCAAGGCGTTGAGATCAAAGCCAAGATGCGCAAGGGCGCTTCAGTGACCTATGTCTGGGTCACCGATGGTCCGAAGCTGAACTTCGATACCCACGGCGACGGAACCGGCATCTCGTACCATGGCTACGGCAAAGGCTCGGAAAGCCGCTCAGAAGGGGTTCTCACGGCCGCCTTCGATGGTTCGCACGGTTGGTTCTGGCGGAACCGCGCCGGCAAGCCGGTCACCGTGACTCTCAAAGTGACCGGCGACTTCGACGGCCTGAAACGGCTGGTGTGAGTGTCTCGTCGCAAACCCACCTCGGCACGTAGGCGTCCGTCCAGCACCGCGGCAGGCGGCCCCTAGATCTCGTCTGGACCACTCACCGGCCACGCAGCCACGACCATGCCGTCTGGGCTCGCTAGCAATCGCAGTGACGATGAAGGGCGGGGAATAGAAGAATGGCGTAGTCTGAAGGTGGTACTCCTGTGTATGAACTTGTTAGCGAGATCGACATAAACGCACCAGTTGCCGCAGTCAGGGCAATATTGACGGACTTCGATTCTTACTCGAAGTGGACGGGTGCAGCTCGCGTGATTGAAGACCCGGATGATCCGACAAGGATCACCTATGCCATCCGAGTGATCTTCAAAGACAGTCCTGAAAGACCTTGGACGTTTCCTGGCCGCCTTACCACCAACCACCCTGACCTGCTTGGCTGGCGGCTCGGTATGCTCGGGCTGCTCGTCATTGAGATGCAATACGCCTTTGCGTGGACGAATGGGGCGACCCACGTGCGTCACCTCGTCCGCTTCACAGGGGTGCTACCGGCGCTGAGCAAGAACCGCTTTAAGCGCATATTCCAACCGGTGATGGACCGAACGCTGAGTGATTTGGCCATGCGTGCTAGGCAACCCTCGCGGCCACTAAGGACCTCGCCCCGTGTCCGTCCGGGAAGGAGGTAGGGCAGGGCGCCCTTTGATCGTCGGTTGCCCTCTGCTTTCTTGGGAATCGACAAGGTGCGGGCGCAATGGACCGTAGCCATAAGTGGTCCAGCGACCGCCCGTCGCGGGAGCCTTGGCCACTTGAAGTCGACTTTCATTGTCCTGCTCAGCGCTCTGTCTCTATCAGCCTGCGTGAGCTACGCGCCTGCGCCGGTCGAGCCGTCGGCCTTGGCCGCAGAGGCTCGGACCCGAACTCTGAATCTGGGGCAGGTTCGCGACAAGGTGGCCTCGATCGCTCCGGACACGACCTGGAACAGCCCCCACCTGGATCGCCTGGCGCTCTTCGCGACCGCGTTGCTCAACAACCGCGATATCGCAGCCGCCCGAGCGGGCGTCGCTAGCGCCCAGGCTGCGGCCAAGGCTTCACGCGTCGGCCCTGCCGCGACACTCACGTTGAGTGCGGAATACGCTCGCAGCGCGGCCGATAGCTCACCCTGGCTGTTTGGCGGGGCGATCGACATCCCCCTCGACGTGGGCGCCCGCCGCAAAGCCCGGTTGACCAGTTTTGATCTTGCCGTCGATATCGCGCGTTACGACCACGCCGACAAAATCTGGTCGGTTCGCATGGCCGTTCGGCGGGCGCTTGCCGACTATTTCATCGCGGAACGCCAGGCCGCCGCCTACCAGCGCGTGGCGAAGGTGCGCGTGCGCCAACAGGCGGCGATGGAAAACCGGGTCAACGCGGGCGAGGCGTCTCGCGCAGAACTCGAACGCGTCCGCGCGGATGGCGCCGACGCCGTTCGTCGCGCCGCGGAAGCCGTCAACAGTTCTCGGTCAGCCCTCCAGTCGCTCGCGACCGCTTTGGGAGTCCCGGTCGAAGCCTTGAACGACGTCACGCTGTCCTGGACCGACTTCGATAAGCCGGCCGCCGACCCGGGTGCGGGGGTGACGGAGGAAGTTCGTGCGGGCGCCACCCTGTCGCGTGCTGATGTCCTCAAGGCCGTCGCGGCCTATGACCAGGCCGAAGCCGATCTTCGCGCAGAGGTCGCACGCCAATATCCGGCGATCAGCATCGGGCCCGGTTACACCTGGGAACGGGGTCTGGTGAAAATCCCCGTGTCGCTTGGCCTCGTACTGCCGCCGCTCGACCTCAATCGCGGCGCTATCGCCACCGCGCAGGCCAGGCGGACTGAAGCTGGGCGCAAGCTCGAAGCGGTTGTGGCTGTGTCGCAGGCGGCCATTGACGCGGCCCTGGCCGAGACCCGAGCCGCGCGCGAGGCGCTGAGGCAGGTGAGGAGCGTTGAGCTCGTCGCCGCGGGCCGCCTGTCCGCTCAGGCTGATCGCGAATTGGCGCAAGGCGCCATTGACCGCACGGACTGGGCCGCCGCCCAGGCCGGCGCCCCTCTCGCCCGCATCTCCGAGCTTGACGCCCTGGCGCGTGTGCATGCCGCCGACGCCAATCTGGAAGACGCGTTGCGCCGACCCTTGGAAGGACCCGAGACGATGATCGTGGACCCCGCCTCTAGGAGCCGCCCATGAGCCGTTTCACCGCCGCGGGCTGGGCCGCCGTGGGCGCATGCGCCGCAGCGTTGGGGATTTTCGGCGCCTCCGCGCTTCGACCCGCGCCGAGATCGGAGGCGGAGGGCGGCGTGAAGGAGCCCGCCTCCGTGGCCACCTTCGTCGATGGTGAGGTTCGGATCGGTGCCGCGCAACAGGCTCGGACGGGCGTGCGCGTCAAGACATTGGCGGCGGGTGGAGCGCGGCAGATCACGCAGGGTTTCGCGCGCGGCCTGGATGTCAGCGCCCTTGCCGCGATCAACGCCGAAATCTCCACGGCGCGTGCGGCCGCCGTCGCCTCTCGCGCTGAGGCAGGGCGCCTAGTCGCCCTGGCTGCGCAGGACCAGAGCGCATCGACCCGTGCGGTGGAAGCCGCCCGCGCCCAAGCCGCCGCTGATGCTGCACGAGCGGACCTTGCCGAACGCCGCGTCGGACTTGAGTTCGGCGCGGGGCTGGCGCGATTGGATCTGGCCGCCCGTCAAAGGCTGCTGGGCGAGATCGCGGCTGGGCGGGCGGCCCTGGTTCGCATCGATGTCCCCGGCGCCGCGTCGAAGGCCGGATCGCGCGTGATCGTCGCCGACGGCGGCGTCACCGCTCCGGTCAGCGTGCTTGGTCCGGCGGCGTCGGCGGACGCCCGGTTGCAGAGCGCCGGCCTGCTGGCCATCGTCCGCGGTCCGATGGCGCGGTCCGCCTCGGCCGGGCGCGTACTGGCGGCGAGCCTTGAGCAGTCCTCCACAGAGACCGGGGTCATCGTTCCTCGGGACGCCCTGGTGCGGTGGCGCAACGGCATTTGGGCCTACCGCCGCACCGCGCCCGGCGTGTTCGTCCGGCGCGAGCTGGTGGACGCCCGTCCGGTGGAGAGCGGCTGGTTCGTCACAACGGGCTTTTCGGCCGGCGACATGGTCGCGGTGAGCGGCGCGGGAACGCTGCTCGCCATCGAACGCGGCGGCGAGCAGGCTGGCGAGAAAGATTAGCCGATGCTTTCGCTTATCGTCAGGCTCTGCCTGCGCCATCCCGGTATCGTGCTGTTGTGTGCGCTGTTGTTGCTCGGGTTCGGCGGTGCGACCGTCGTCTCGGCGCGCTACGACGTCTTTCCGGAATTCGTCCCGCCCCAGGCGAGCGTCCAGACCGAGGCGGCGGGTCTCACCCCAGAACAGGTCGAGGCCCTGGTCACCCGGCCGCTGGAGACGGTCGTCAACGGCGCCAACGGCGTCGCTGCCGTCCGCTCGGAATCCATCCAGGGCCTTTCCGTGATCACCGTCATCTTCGTCGAAGGCAGCGATCCGTTTCGCGCGCGGCAGGTCGTTGCAGAAGCCTTGAGCGAGGCAGCGGGTCGCCTGCCGGCCGGCGTCTCCGCCCCCAAACTCAGCCCGCTGACCTCCTCCACCATGGATCTCTTGAAGATCGGCTTCACCAGCGACCGGTTGAGCCCGATGGCCTTGCGAGATCTCGTCCAGTGGACCGTGCGGCCCCGGATGCTGGCCACACCTGGGGTCGCCCGAGCCACGATCTTCGGCGGCGACCAGCGTCGCCTGGAGGTCCGCGTGCGGCCGGCCGACCTGATCGCCCGAAACATCGCGCTCTCCGAAGTCGCGACCGCCGTCCAGGCGAGTACCTTGGTCCGCGGCGGCGGGTTCGCCGAGACGCCCAGCCAGCGCATCCTGGTCGAACCCACCAATGGGGCCGTCACGGCCAAGTCCCTTTCCGGATCACTCCTCCCGGCCGCCACGGGCCTGCCGGTGAGACTGGGCGATGTCGCCGATGTCGTGGAGGCGCCTGCGCCGAAGTTCGGCGACGCTTTGATCATGGGACGGGGCGGCGTGCTGATCGCGCTTTCGAGCCAGTATGGCGCGAACACGCTCGACGCGACGCGCGCTGCGGAGGCGACGCTGGCCGAGCTGAGACCCGCTCTGGAGGCGCAGGGCGTCAAAATCTACCCCAGCCTCCACAGGCCAGCGAACTTCATCGACTCTGCGCTGCGCGGCATCCGCACCGACTTGCTGATCGGGGCGGGCATGATCGGCCTGATTCTGTTGGTGTTCCTGCGGGATCTGAGAGTCGCGTTCATCGCATTTGTCTCCATCCCGCTGTCGCTTCTCGCCGCGCTCATCGTGCTGGACCGCCTGGGGCAGACCATCAACACCATGACCCTGGGCGGCCTGGCGGTCGCACTCGGCGTGGTCATCGACGACGCCATCGTCGGGGTGGAGAATATCGTGCGCCGCCTTCGCGAGGATCGGTCCGGACCCGATAGGGTGGGGATCATCGAGGCGGCGTCGGTGGAGGTGCGCGCGCCGGTCGTCTACGCGACCTACGTGCTGGCCTTGACCATCGCGCCCATTCTCTTCCTGACCGGCCTGCAGGGCGCATTCTTCGGCCCACTCGCCTTTGCGTTCCTGCTGGCGACACTGGCCTCCCTCGCGGTCGCCATCACCGTAACGCCCGCGCTGTCGCTGCTGCTCCTGCGTCGGGTCCGGCTACATGACGAGCCGAGCTATCTTCGAAAACTGAAGAGCCTTCACATCCGGGTCTTGGAGCCGATATGCGCGCGGCCCGGCGTAGTCGTGGCGGGCGCCGCGCTGGTCGGTGTGTTGGCGCTAGGGGCCTTCTTCGTCTTTGGCTCGGAACTGCTGCCCGCGTTTCGCGAGCGCCACTACGTGCTGCAGGTCAACGGGCCCGCCGGCGCCTCGATGGGGTGGATGCGCGATCTTGGCGTTCGCATCACCAAGGATCTGGTGGCGATACCCGAGGTCGCGACGGTCGAGCAGCAGATCGGGCGCGCCGAGGCCGGAGAGGACACCTTTCCCCCGCATCGCAGCGAATTCCACGTCGAGTTGCGCCCCGTGGGCGGGGCCGGCGAGGACCGGGTTCTCGCGCGCATCCGAGAGGTTCTCGCGCAATATCCCGGCGTCCAGAGCGAGGCCCTGACCTTCCTCGGAGACCGCATCAGCGAATCCTTGTCGGGGGAGACGGCGAAAGTTGCAGTGAATGTCTACGGACCCGACCTCGACGTTCTCGACCGCGTCGCGGCCGATGTGGCGCGCGCCCTGCAGTCGGTCCCCGGCGCGGCCGACGTGCAGGTGAAGGCACAGCCCGGCGCTCCGACCCTGAAGATCGCCCTGGACTCAGACCGCATGGCGCTTCGCGGCGTCGCCCCTACCGACGCCTATGACGCCATCGAAACGGCCTTCCAGGGCCGCACCGTGGCGCAGGTCACCGGCGCCGATCGCATAACCGACGTGGCCATCTCCTTACCGCCTGAGATGCAGCGTGATCCAGAAGGCGTCGGAGCCCTGCTCGTGCGCACAGCGGATGGTGCGACGACGCCTTTGTCGGACATCGCCACCATTCGGCTGGGCGAGGGACGCACCGTCATCAATCACGACGGCGGTCAACGTCGGCAGGTGGTCACCGCCAATCCCACGGGGGCGGACGTCTCCGGTTTCGTGCGCGACGCCCGCGCTAAGATCGCAAGCACCGTTTCACTGCCGCCGGGTGTGTTCCTTGAGTATACCGGCGTAGCCCAGGGTCAGGCCGCTGCGGCTCGCCAGATCCTTGTCAATGTCGCCGCCGCCTCGATCGGCATCGTCGCCCTCCTGGTGTTGGCTTTCGGAGGGGGCCGTCCCGCCGGATTGATCCTGGCGGGAACCCCGTTTGCGCTGGCCGGCGGCGTCGCGGCGGTGGCCTTAACCGGCGGGGTGCTGTCGCTGGGCGCCCTGGTCGGTTTCGTCACGCTGTTCGGAATCGCCGCCCGCAACGCCATTCTCCTGATCTCCCACGTCGATCACCTGGTCAGCGATGAGGGCCAGCCCTGGGGACTGGCGACGGTGCTGCGCGCGACCCAGGAACGGGTGACGCCAATCCTGATGACCGCCCTGGTCACGGGGCTGGGCCTGGCGCCGCTCGCGCTCGAGGCGGGCCAATCCGGACGCGAGGTGCAGGGTCCGATGGCCGCGGTCATCCTCGGCGGCTTGATCACCTCGACCTTGATGAGCCTGCTGCTGCTCCCGGCGCTCGTTCTCGCCTATCGTTATCCGCGGGGACACACCCACGAGAGATCACGCGATGCGCCTGCTGCTGATCGAGGATGATGCTGAGACCGCGGCCTTCGTCGTCGAGGGCCTCAGCCTGCGCGGTCATGCGGTCGAGACCGTGACGGATGGCCAGGCCGGACTGACCTGGGCGATGGCCGGCGGCTTTGACGTGATGATCATCGACCGGATGCTTCCCAGCCTGGACGGGCTGTCGGTCGCCAGGGCCCTGCGCGATGCCGGGCGTGAAAAGCCCATTTTGATCCTGACGGCGCTCGGCTCTGTCGAGGATCGGGTCGCCGGCCTGGTGGGGGGCGCTGACGACTATCTGGTTAAGCCGTTCTCGATGTCAGAACTGGTAGCCCGCGTCGATGCCCTTGGCCGACGAGGCGCATCGGCTGCGCCCACCCGGCTGGCCATCGCCGATTTGACGCTTGATCGTCTAACGCGCCAGGTCCGACGGGGCGGCGAACTGGTCGATCTGCAGCATCGTGAGTTCCAGCTGCTCGAAGCCTTGATGCTGCAGACGCCCAATGTGGTCACCCGCACCATGCTGCTGGAAGGCGTTTGGAAAATTCGCTTCGATCCGGGCACCAGCCTGGTGGAAAGCCACGTCAGCCGCCTTCGCGCCAAGATTGATCGCGCGGGGAGTCCGATGCTGATCCACACCGTGCGAGGAGAAGGCTATGCCGCTCGTACGCCTTAGCCCGCTCTGGCGCTCGACCAGCTTTCGGATTTCGATCATCCACGCCGCGCTACTGGCGGCTGCGATCGTGGGCGCAGGAACGGGCGGCTGGGTCGCGACCCGCGGCGCGGCAGAGCGCGAAGCCCATGATCGCATCGCCCTTGAGGTCCACGCCGTCACGCTTGAGATCCAGGCCGAGGGTCTGAAGGCCGCAGGCGACGCGGTGATGGCGCGCGCGGAACGACCCGGCGCGCTGGAATACCGTCTGGTTGATTCCACCGGCCGCCATGTCGCGGGCGACCTGACCGACCTGGGGCCCAAGGCGGGGTGGAGGAGCCTCGACTTTGATGGAACCGCGCCCGGACTGGAGGGCAAGGACCGCCTCCTTATCCTGACCCAGCGCCTGCCGGATGGGGCACGGCTCACAGTCGGAGAGGACCTTGGAAGAGCCGAAGCGCTGCGCAACACGCTGTTTCGGACCCTGCTGTTCTGGAGCGGTCTGGCCTTGGCTCTGGGGTTGGCGGCAGGCCTCTACCTGACACACCGGGCGCTCCAACGCATGAACGCTCTGGTTCGCACTGTGCGCGCCGTCGCCGAGGGCGACCTTGCGGCCCGTGCATCCGACGCCAGACCGGAAGGCGACGACATTGGCCAGCTGGCTGCGGGCGTCAATCAGATGCTGGATCGCATTGACGTCCTTGTGGCCGCCGTGCGCCGGGTTTCCGCCGAGGTGGCACATGATCTTCGGACCCCCTTGTCGCATGTCCGCCAGCGGCTCGACGCGGCCGCGACGGCCGCGACGCCGGAACTCCGAAACGCCGCCCTTCAGTCGGCCAACGACGGCATCGATAAGGCCCTGCGGATGTTCGACGCGATGCTTCGCCTGGCGGAGATCGACGCTGGAGCGGCGCGGGCGCGTTTCGCGACCGTCGACCTGACGGATCTGACCGATCGGGTCGCGGACGCCTACCGGGCGGAGTTGGAGGCGTCGGGACGGACTCTACGCGTCCAGGTCGCTGGATCCTCGGTCGTCGAGGGCGACGCCGACCTCCTGACCCAGGCGCTCGCCAATCTGCTGGAGAACGTCCTGAAACATTCCCGCGCGGCGGCCGCGGTGCGGGTGCGCCTTGTCGAGGAGCCGGAGGGGATCAGGCTCAGCGTCGAGGATGACGGACCCGGTATCCCGCCAGAGATGTTCGAGGTGGCGGTCCGCCCGTTCTCCCGGCTGGAACCTGCTCGCGCGGCTCCGGGTACTGGTCTGGGAATGGCGATCAGCGCGGGCGTGGCCCGCCTGCACGGCGGACGGCTGCTTCTTGAAGACGCACGGCCCGGCTTGAGAGTGACCATGCTGCTGGCCCCCACTCAGGGACCCATGCTTTCCAAGAATGACGCCTCTTGCGACCGTGGCCGTCCTGACCTCCCACCCGTTCGAGGCGCCGATGGAAACTGACAAGACCAAGGCATCCTGGCACTCCGGCATCGCGGCTGTTCCAAGAGCGGTCTGGGCGCTCGGCCTGGTGTCGATGTTCATGGATATCTCTTCGGAGATGATCCACAGCCTGCTGCCGGTGTTCCTGGTCGGAACTTTGGGCGCCAGCGTCGCGCTGGTCGGGGTCATTGAAGGCGTCGCCGAGGCCACGGCTTCGATCACCAAAATCTTCTCCGGGTGGCTGAGCGACCGGCTTGGCAAGCGGAAACTGCTGGCCGTCCTGGGCTACGGTCTCGGAGCTCTGAGCAAGCCTATATTTCCCTTGGCGGTGACCCCGCTCGAGGTGTTCGGCGCCCGTTTCGCCGACCGGATCGGCAAGGGCGTGCGCGGCGCGCCGCGAGACGCGCTGGTCGCCGATCTGTCGCCCCCTTCTATTCGCGGGGCCGCCTTTGGCGTCCGCCAATCCCTCGACACCATCGGCGCTTTCACGGGCCCGCTGGTGGCGATCGCGCTGATGCTGGTGTTCGCCGGAAATATCCGCGCGGTCTTTGCGTGGGCCGTCGTCCCGGCCATCGTGGCGGTCCTGCTGCTGGTGTTTGGCGTTCAGGAGCCGAGATCCCACTCAGACGCCCATGGCGCGGCGCGGCCACCCATTCGATGGGCCGAGGTGAGGGGAATTGGGCCGGCTTTCTGGGGTGTCGTCGCCCTGGGCGTCGTTTTCACCATGGCTCGCTTCAGTGAGGCCTTCCTGGTCCTGCGCGCTCAAGACGCCGGTTTGCCTATCGCGCTCATCCCCGTCGTCATGGTGGTGATGAATGTGGTCTACTCGCTCGCGGCCGCGCCGGCGGGAAGCCTGTCGGATCGGATCGACCGGCGACTGGTCCTGGTCGCCGGCCTGGCTTGTCTGGTCCTCGCAGATCTGTTCTTGGCGCTTGGTGACGGTGTCGCCAGCGTTCTCATTGGGGTGGCTCTGTGGGGGCTGCACATGGGCCTCACCCAAGGCCTGCTGGCGGCGCTCGTCGTCGACACGGCGCCGGCGCATCTCAGGGGAACCGCGTTCGGTCTCTTCAACCTCGCGAGCGGCGTGACAATGCTCGCGGCGAGCACATTGGCCGGGGCCCTTTGGTCAGCTTACGGGTATCGGGCGACGTTTTTGAGCGGTGGACTATTTGCCGGGCTCGCGCTTCTCGGTTTGATCTTGTTCATCCTACGCACGAAATCTGATCCTCGCCCCATTTAGAAAAATGCCGCGCGCTGGACATGCCCGCGACCATGATCGGCTAACGGGCCCGCGAAGCGGACCCCCACGGCCAGGCCGGGGCTGTTGTCCGACAGGCTCAACTCAGCATCATGAAGCTCAGCGATAGCCGCGATCAATGCGAGTCCAAGGCCAGAGCCTGGAGTGCTGCGGCTGGCGTCCAGCCGATAGAAACGCCGTAGTACCTGCTGCCGCTCGGAAGCGGGAACACCGGGCCCGTCGTCCGCCACGACCGCGCTTACAGCGCCGTCAACCTGGGCCAGGCTCATGGTAATGTGAGCCCTGTCACCGGCGTGCCGAAGGGCGTTATCGAGGAGATTGGCGAGGGCTGCGTCAGGCCATAGCCAGTCCGACAACTCATCTAGGTCTGACGATGGCCTGACGCAGCCCTCGCCACCTACGAGAACAGGTGACGCCCTCGTTTCTTGCGATCGGCAGGATCATCAGGGCACCCATCCCTCAGGACGTTCACCCTAGGAGCGGAGACGAGATAGGCGCGGTAGCGGGCGGCGGGTCCGGCGCCACGCGCGCCCCGATCAATGTCGCCAGCAGGTGTGACGCGTGCGAAGCAGCGCAGGAGGTCGCGGGGTTCGAGGCGGCGCGCCAGATCCACGATCAACCCCGGTTGGCTGAGGTCCGGACGGACGTCGGGCGCGCCGTCGTAACGCGCGCGTTCGGTGATCTGGATTATGGGGGCGTCGATCAAGCGCTCGGCCGAGAGCTGTGCGAGGGCCCCGTAGCTGACCGTGCCGACCCAGGCGGCGTCTACCTCAACTCTCCGCCGGTCGACCGCGATCGAGAATTCCCTCCAGCCGCGGAGCGGAAGGATCGGATCGAAGGTGCCGAAGGCGCGTGATTGCGGCGCGGCCATATAGATGAGCGCCAGGGCCGAGAGGCTGAAGCCCACGGCGATGGCGACCCCTCGCCAGACACGCGCCGCCAGGACCTGGGATCCGCGGTCGGCCGCGACGGCTGCGCAAATGACCAGGGACGCGAACACCGGGACCGGCCAGTGGCCCTGCACACGGTCGTGCAAGCTGTGCAGCAGCAGGTAGGCGACGAACGGCGCACTGGTGGCGATCGGCAACAGGAGGTGGACCGCGCTGGGGTCGGAGCGCTCGGCCCACCCGGTCCGGGCGCCGCGATTGGCATAGATCGCGATCATCGGGTTGAGAAGGAAGACCTGGCTGATCAGAAGGTCGGCTAGGTGGGCCGGCGAGAAGCCGGAGGGCGCCGCCCGTCCGAACTGCTTGGCGAAGGTGATCCACTGGTGATCGGCGTTCCAGACCACATTGGCGCTGAAGATCGCGACGGCGGCGAGGGCGGCGGACCAAGGCCAGGGCGATCTCAGCATCCGCCGTCCCTCTGGCAGCAACGCCAGCCAGAGCAGCACGCCGGGGGCGAGGAACAGGGCCGAGTACTTCGAGAGGACCGCCAGGCCGGCGGCGAGGCCCGCCGCTGGCCACCACCCCTGGGAACCGCCGGACCAGACCTTGGCCAGGCACCAGATCGTGACGACCCAGAAGAGCGTCGCCGGCGAGTCCGGCGTCGCCAGGATTCCGCCCAGACCGATGGTGGTCGTCGCATTGTACCAGAGCGCCGAACGAAAGGCGGTGGCGGGCCGGGCGCCGAGCGTGCTGGCGAGGGCCGCCACGAAACAGGTCGCGAGCCCAGTCGAGAGAATCGACGCCAGGCGCACACCCAAGGGATTGTCGCCGATGAGGGTGACGCCGAGGCGGATCCACCACGCGATCATCGGCGGGTGATCGTAGTAGCCGAACTGCAGGTGTTGGGCCCAAAGGCGGTAGTAGGCCTCGTCCTCGGTGAGATGGATCCAGCGAGCCGCGAGCAGACGCAGCGCCGTCAGGCAGATCGCGAGCCCAGCCACCTGTAGCTGGAGACGGCTGGGTCTCACCATACGGCGAGAGACGTCGTGACAAAGTTCCAGGCCGCGCCCACGCCGGCGCCGGCAAGGCCCGCGAGCCACCAGATCGGAACATGCTCGTGCAGCATGGCGGCCACCGCGACATTGGCGGCCAGACCGACACTGCAGAGCAAGCAGAACCGCAGGTATCCCGTGAGCAGGGCCAGGCCCCGCTTCCGGCGATCCCGATAGGTCACCAGGTTGTTGATCAGATAGTTGGAGGTCATCGCGGTGAGGGCCGCGACAAGCTGGGCTTCCGCGAATCCCACCCGCAACATGCCGCGCAGGACCGTCAGGTGAATCGCCACGCCGCCGGCGCCGACGAGGCCGAACAGCAGCAGGCGCGGCGACAGGACGTCATGGCTGAGCTTGGAGGCCAGCAGGCCCAGGTAATGCGCCACCACCCCGCCATCGAGCTTGCTGTCGCCGGAGGTGCGGGGGCGGAACGCGTAGGGCAGTTCGAGGCAGCGCGGCGGACTCGGCTGCGAAGCCAGGATGTCGAACAGCACCTTGAAGCCCTGATTGTTGAGCCGCGGCGCGACGGCGTCGATCAGCGGGCGGCGGATCATGAAGAAGCCGCTGACCGGATCGGTCAGCTCGGCCGACAGGGCCCGACGTCCGAGCCAGTTGGCGAAACGGCTGCCCAGGCGTCGGCGGTGGCCTAACGCGGAGGCGTCGGGGCCGAGCCCGGCCAGGAAGCGGCTGCCGATGACAAGGTCGGCCTCGTCAGCCCGCAGGGCCGCCAGCATGGTGGGCAACAGGGATTCGTCGTGTTGCAGATCGCCGTCCATGACCGCGACATAGGGCGCGGCGCTGGCTAGAGCGCCTTCGATCACCGCGCCGGCCAGTCCGCGCCGGTTCATCCTGTGCAGGCATTGAACCCGCCCATCCAGGGCGGCGATCTGCTTCACGGCGCTGGCTGTGCCATCGGGTGAGTTGTCGTCGACGAAGATGACCTGCCACACGACGTCGACGAGGACCGCATCCAGTCGCGCGACCAGTTGGCCTACATTTCCCCGCTCATTGAACGTCGGGACGACGATGGTGAGTTCCAGCCCGCGAGCCGCCGCCGACGCGCGCGAGCACGGGGTTTCGTCGGAGGACGAGTCTGCGGGCTCAGCGGCCAAGGTGTCGAGCAAGGAATACCCTCCCCCCCGATGCCGGGGCTGGTGATGTCTTTTGAACGACGACGCGGTCGCCGAAGCGCCTCATCATTTTCTTTGGAGGCAGATCGACGTCGGCGGCGTCTTGATTCTATGACTGGACTGCGGGGTGCGCATGAAGCCGGCTGATCGATGGCGCACCGGGGTGCGATGGGCCGCACTGGGGGCGATTTCGGCGCTGACGATGCCAAGCGTCGGATGGTCCGCAGACGTCGTTCCGATCCCCGGCTATTGGGAGATCACCAGCATCGCCACCCTGATCATCAGCTCCAAGACTGTGGAGCAAAAGTGCTTCACCGACGGAGACATTTCCAAGTTCCTGCAAGGGCCGAGCAATCGCCACTACACCTGCACCTATCCCACCCGCGTCGTGGGCGATGGCCACATCCTGTTGCAGGGTCGTTGCGTGACCAAGCGCGGACAGGTCGCCTTGATCAGCGCGCGGGGCGACTACTCGGCCGAACACTTCCGTCTGACGGCGCGACTTCGAACCAAGATCGCGGGGGCGCCGCTTGCGGCGACCGCCACCACCACCGCCCGTCGGATTGGCGATACCTGTCCTGGCAACGCGCCGTCCTAGATGTGTAGTTCCAGATTCTGAAGGTGCATCATCGAACCTGAGGCGTCAGGAGGAGGATCTACTTTGGGAAGCGTTTATCACGGCTGCGCCCGCACGACGCCGCGTATTCGAGCCGATTTCCAAGCGACTGTTACAGCGCAGATCGGCGGCCGGGCGCCCCTCTAACGCAGGCGATCTAGACGCAGGCGCTCGCGCTTGTCGGTCAGGTGCGCCGCCGACAGATAGGCGACGGCGACTGCAGACAGGCCGCTTCCGCCTGACAGCAGGAACATGAGCAGGATCTGGTATTTCACCGCCTCCAGCGGGTCGAGGCCGGCCAGGATCTGTCCGGTCATTATGCCCGGCAAGGTCACGATCCCGGCCGCCGACATCTGGTTGATGATTGGCAGGAGCCCGCGGCGGATCGCGGTCCGGACCAGGGGCGCCATCGCCCTGGCGTAGGTTTCCCCCAGCGCGAGCTGCGCTTCGATGGCGGACTTCTCCCGGCTCACGCCGCCCAACATGCTGTCGAGGGCGATGCTCGCGGCATTGAGGACGTTGCCCAGGATGATGCCGGCCAAGGGTATGGCATAGTGCGGATCAAACCATGGGTCTGGCCGGATCGCCGTGGTGAGGGCCAGAATTGCGGTTAAGGCGGTGGCCACCGCGACACTGCCTGCGCCGATCAAGTAGTTCGCCTGCCCCTTGAAACGCCGCTCCGACCGCGTTGCGACTTCGCGACCCGCCACCAGGACCATGACCACGACGATCAGGACCGTGGCGGCGGGATTGTTGAGCGCGAAGATGAAGCGCAGCAGATAACCGACCGCCACCAGTTGGATGACCATGCGCACCGCAGCGATGGCGATCTGTCGGTGCATGCCAAGGCGAAGGGCGATCGAGATCACGGCGTCGAGGACAATCAGCGACGCGGAGATCGCCAAGTCCTCGGATGAAAGCAGGATGGGGGTCACAGGAGGGCAAGGCGTCCCTGGCGCATTTCGTAATGCCGATTCCCAAGCCTCTGCGCCTGAGCCGGATCGTGAGTGACCAGGACG
This sequence comes from Phenylobacterium sp., assembly GCF_965229015.1. Taxonomy (GTDB): domain Bacteria; phylum Pseudomonadota; class Alphaproteobacteria; order Caulobacterales; family Caulobacteraceae; genus Phenylobacterium. Next base: position 289,715 of record NZ_CBDDIM010000001.1, read on the forward strand.
AGGATCAAGCCCGCCTCAAGGCGGGCCCGCAGCACCGCCTCAGTGCGAAGGATGCTGTCGCGATCCAGCGAGCTGGTTGGCTCATCGAGCAAAAGCACCGAGGGCTCGAGCATGAGGGCACGGATCAGCGCCAAGCGTTGCTTCTCGCCGGTCGAAAGGCGCGATACCAGGCCCTCAAAAAGTTCGGCCTTCAGCCCCAGGCCTTCGGCCAGGGTCCGCGCGGCGTTCAACTGAGATGGCGCGAAATGTTCGGCGACCCGGTCCGCCCACCAGCCGGCTTCGGCGGCCACATAGACGACCTGGCGACGCCACGATGGCGCGGAGCATTGGCTTCGAGCGACCTCCCCCAGCACAACCTCGCCGTCGTTTTCGTCTAGGTCGGCGATCATGCGCAGCAGCAGGGATTTGCCGGATCCGGACGAGCCCGTGATCGACACACAAGAACCTGGGGCGATCTCGAAGTCGAACGGACCGGCGAGGCGACTCGACAGGCCACGAACCTGGAACATGCTCACCTCGCCTCAGTTCGGTCCGGCGCGACCGCGGACGTGGCGTCCCGCCGCGGGCCGCTGGCCTGGAGGGCCATGACCGCGGCAAGCGCGATACCGGCTCCCATTGTCCAGCCGGCCAGCACGTCGGTCGGCCAATGGACGCCCAGATAGACCCGGCTGACGCCGATGGCGACAACCAGCAGCGCCGCGCTGACCAGTAAGACACGTTTCACCGAGGCGCGCGGATTACCTGCCGCGAGAAGGGCCGCAAGGGTCAGGTAGACGACCGGGGCCATGACGGCGTGACCGCTCGGGAAGCTCGCCGAATAGACGAGATCGTGCTGGGCGACCAGATTTGGTCGGGGTCGGTTGATAAGGTGCTTGATCGCCTCGGCTGCGACTTGGGCGAAAATCACCGTACCGCCGAAGATCAAGGCTTGGGTCCTCCGTCTGTGCAGGATCAGCAGGACGATCGCCAGGCCGGAGATCAGCGCGAGGGCCGTGAACCCGCCCAAGGCCGTGACATCGCGCGCCGACTCCTGCAGCCACCTCGGTCCGAGCGGCGTTGCGAGATCAGCGGGCGTCCGAAACGAGAGCAGGACCGCGCGATCAAAGGGCGTCGTCTCCTGCTCGCGGACCTCTCCCGTCAGGGCCAGAAACGCCCAGACCCCCACCATCAGCGCGAGACAGCCAATGAGGAGACGCACTTCCGTGCGGCGGACAAAATGACGAACGGCGTTAGGTCTCGCGGCTGGGGACAAGAGGCTCGCGGAGGATTTCCGATGAGTTCGCGGAGGATGTTGAACCATCATGGATGCCCCTTAGCCGATAAGCCATTGCAGACGACAGGACCTCCCTTCGACCCCACGCTTGCCTCAAGGTCAGCAGTTAGGCGGCCGTGGTCTCCAATGCCGCGCTGTCCGCCCATATCCTTCGCGCCGGAAACCGTCATGGCGCTGCCCCTATGGGGATATGTGTCGGAAAAGACTGAAAGCCCAGACAGTTTGGTCAAAGTCACCAGCAGACGCCTTCCCGGAAGCGGGGCGCCTCATTCTGGCGATCTGAAAGTGGCCTTCGCTTCGGCGATATAGTCACGGGTGAGGGGCGCAGCAGTCTGGCGTCGGGCGATCTGCAGTTGGAATACGACGATGTCCTCGAACCGGAACGCCGCCTCCGCCATCGACAAGTAGTACTCCCATAGGCGGCAAAACACCTCGCCGAACAGCGCCACCGCCTCAGGCCGCCGCGCCAGAAATGAATTGCGCCATGCGCGAAGGGTTTGGGCATAGTGGAGGCGAAGCACCTCGACGTCGGTCACCACCAGTCCAGCTCGCTCGATGACCGGTAGAATCTCCGACAAGGAAGGAATGTGGCCTCCTGGGAAGATGTGCTTGGTAAGCCACGGGTTGGTCAGGCTCGGGATGTCCGATGAACCGATGGTGTGCAGCAGCATGACGCCGTCATCGGTGAGGCGGCTTTTGCAGGCCTCGAAGAATTCGGCGTAGTGGGGCAATCCCACATGTTCGAACATGCCCACGGAGACGATCCGTTCAAAGCGGCCCTCAACGGCCCGATAGTCCTGCAGCGCAAAGCTGACCTGGTCGGAAACCTGTTGGTCAGCTGCGCGCTGACGGGCCTTGGCGAGCTGTTCTGCTGATAGCGTCACCCCGAGCACGCGGCTCGCATTCGCCGCCTCGGCCAGAAAGCAGGACAGTCCACCCCAGCCGCAACCTATATCCAGCACGCGGTCGCCCGGACGAAGCGCGAGTTTCGCCGCGACGTGGCGCATCTTCGCCACCTGCGCCTGGGCGAGCGTCTGCTCAGGGTGCTCGAAGTAGGCGCAGGAATATTGCCAGTATGGATCCAGGAAGAGTTCGTACAGGCGATCGTCCAGATCGTAGTGATGACTTACATTCCGCCGCGATGACTCCGGGTCATTGCGGCTGAAGCCTCGGGCCAGCGCGCGAAACCGGTCGATCCACCGCGCTGTCCAGGGCGTCTCGTCCTCCGCAGCGTCCTGCAGGATCAAGACCAGGAAGTCATAAATCGATCCCTGATCGAGGACGAGACGGCCCAGGGTGAACATCTCCCCGGTCTTGAGATCTGGATCGATAAGGACGGCCCAGATGGCGGCGGGGTCGGTGAATCGGGCGACCACGGCGTCGCCCGTCCCGTCACCGAAGCACAGGCGCTCGCCATCGGGCGCGATGATCACCAAAGTCCCCGCACGGACCTGGGGTCCCAGGGCGCGGCGAAGGAGACGCGACGCCAGCGTCATCGCGCGCGCCGGTGCTGATCCCAGGGTGTGCGGCGGGGTTGAGCCTTCGCTGCGGGCCGACCGTGCACGAACCGGTAGGGTAGGACTGGGTCCATGACGGGGGGCCTCAAAGGCGCCCTGACGAAAGGACTTCGCAGGGTCGCCTAAGGGAATGACGTCACCGTCGGGCCACATCCTCCGACCTAGTACCTGTAGCGGAGCCTGACGCCGATGGTGCGCGGCCGCTGGGGCGTGATGACGGCCTCATGTCCGAACCGGAAGGGATTGCCAAAGGCGAAGGTGTTGGCCCGCCCATCGGCTGGGTTGTCGAGAAACAAGGCGCCTGTCCAGCGCTCCGATTCCAGGGCCGCCTGCAGACGTCCGGAAAAATAGTCGCCCATCCGGTAACTGGACTGCGCGTCAAACGTGAGGTGCGAAGCTCCGGTGTAACCCATCGCGGCGTCCAGTTTCAGCTCAAGTCCAGATTGCAGAGGGCGATGATAGCTGACGCCGAGACTTGCCGTCACCGCGGCGACACCAGGTAAGCCGGCATCGCTCTGAGACCGGAAGGCGGGGTTAGGTTTGGTGATCTGGGGATCGTTGAGCAGACCGGCTGCGCGCAGGTCCCAGTGTTCGCTGGCGCGCCAGGTCGCCTCAAGCTCGACGCCCCGATTTGCGCCGTCACCGACGTTGACCGCATAGGACAATCCGGAGGGGAGGAACTGATCAGTCTGGATATTGCGCCAATCGGCGAAGAAGGCCGCAGCCCGCAGATGAAGCTGACCGTCGAGCAGGGAGAGTTTGGTTCCGACTTCGTAGTTCCAGAACTCATCGGGGTCGAATTCGTGTTCGGGGTGACCGGCCTCGCCGTCGAAAACCTGGTCGATCGGTCCGGCGGTATTAACGCCTCCGGCCCGATAGCCTTCCGAAACCTGCCCATAGAACACGACGTGATCACGGGGTTGAAACCTGACGGCGAACTTTGGCGAGAGGCCAGCGGCGTGCCCGGTCGCGGAGAAGTCGCGACGTGACACGCCTTGAACCACCGTCGACTTCACGTCGAAATCGAACCTGAACCATCGCACGCCCGCGACCAGGGTAAGTTGCTCGGTCAGGTCGTAAGAGGCCTCACCATAGACCGCGAATTCGCTCAGTTCGTCCACCCGACGCTCGCCATAGCGCTGACTGCGGGAGGGCGCCCTCTGGTTAAGCCGTGTCTCCTGCGTAGAATTGCCCGACGATAGAAATCCCCCCGCCAGCCATCGCCAAGGGTGGGCCTGCGGGGAGGTGAAGACTATCTCATTGACTTGCAGGTCGATGTCCTGCGAGTCGTCCAGTGCCGCGACCCCCTGAGCAACGCCGAATGCGGGCAAGGCAAGTGAGGCGTCATAGCGGCTCGTGAAATGGTGGCTCAAGCTCGCGCTCGACGCCACGAGGCGCCCCCAGGGGCCTTGCCCCTCAAGTGTCAGGTAACGCTCGTCAAAATCATTGTCGTGAGGTTCCCGCACGGCGTTGCCGCGGCTAAGGCGCCCGCTGACCGTCGTAGCGTATTGGGTGTCGGCGGTGAGGATCGATTGATGGATTAAGCCGCCGGTAAGGGACCAGTCGTCATTGATCGCGGCCTTGAGGGCGGCCCTCCATCCGTCGCGCTCGAAGTGATTGATCCGCCGGACCGCCAGATTGACGTCATCGACATAGCCGCTGGCGGCTTCGCGATAGACGGACCCCCGAAACGCCAATCGGCCAGCCACGACCGGGCTGTTTAGGGTTGCGGAGATGTCGTGGTTGAGGCCGCCGGATTGGGTCGCGGACCCGCTGACCGAGACGTCTGCGGACCAAGCGTCCAAATCGGGCTTTCGGGTCACGATGCGGACGATGCCGCCGATGGAGCCAGCACCATAAAGGGTGCCCTGCGGACCGCGCATGACCTCCACCTGATCGATATCGACAAGTTTTAGGTCGGGGTCTGGGGCATTATAGGTGATAGGCACATGGTCGACATAAAGCCCCACTGTCGACTGGGTCTGTCCGGTGAACGCGCCGTCCGACATCCCCCTCAGGAAGATCTTGTCGCGCCCGGGGCCTAGATTGGTCACGGTCATGCCGGCGACCTGATCGGCCAGCGCCGTCAGGTCTCCAACACCTCTGGCCTCGAGCTCGCGGCCGGCGACAGCGGTGATGGAGTATGGGGTGCGACCGGGCAGATCCGTTCGCCGACCCGACGTGACGACCAGTTCCCCCAGCTCGACAATTGACGCTGGGGCTGGCGGCGGCAACGTCGACAGGTGGGCCTTGGAGGGGCGGCGACGGATCAGGATCGTTCGCGTTTCGGGAATCACGGCTGTGCAGCCCGAGGCGTCCATGAGGCGGGCCAGAGCATCGGCCAGTTCGTAGCGGCCCGACAGCTTGGGGCTTGAACCTCGACAGGCGCCAAGGTCGCCGCCGAGAGATACTTCCGCCTGGAGGGCGAGTTCGAGCAGTGCATCTGAGACCGGCTGGGCCGGTATGTGAAATCGATAGACTTTGGGGGCCTGACGCGGCGCCCCCCAGGCTGCCGAGGTCGGCGTCAGCGCCAAACCATAGACCGCGAGGCCCATGAGTCCGCCATAGGTCCATCGCCCGCGTTTCACGCGCGAGACCTTACCGCGACTCGCGGGCCATCAGGTGTGTTTCGTCAGGCTTGATGACGGCTTTCACCGGAAGGAAGGTTTCCAGCGAATGCAGCATGGGCTCCTCGCGGTCAATTCGCAGGGATCCCGTAAAGCGTAGATGCAATGCGCTTGGGTCGACGACGACGGGCTTGCCGAAGTAGCGCGAGAGATCCCTTGAGACCTCTGTCAGGGGGCGATTGTGGTAGATCAGGAGCCGTCGACGCCAGGCGAAAGCGTCCTCGGGATCGACCTTTTCAACTCGGCTGCCCGTCGCACCCTCCTTGTGGCTCAACTGCTGGCCGGCGACCAGTTTTGCTTCGGGCGCGCGACCGGCCTGGCTAACAGCGACGATTCCACGCTTGACGGTCACCATGAGCTGGCCGGCGTGACGCAGGATGTTGAACTCCGTCCCCAGAACCGTCACCGCGCGATCTCCGACGCTCACGACAAAGGGTCGCCTGGCGTCATGCGCCACGTCGAAGGCGGCCTCACCCTCGATAAGGGAAACCTTTCTCTGATCACGTTGCATGCGCACCGCGATTTCGGACTCCCCATTCAGCACGATGCGTGATCCATCGTCGAGGGACACAGTCTGGAGCTGACCCGCGCCAGTCCGGTAGATCTGGGGATGATCCCGCAGCCCCGGGACGATGAAGAGCAGGGCCGCAGCAGCAATGGCCGCCGCGGCGCCAAGCGCTTGTAGCCATCCGGCTGAAATCCGCCGCGACGTCTGGGGCCGGAAGGGGACCACGACGCCAGTCGACGCTTGAAATGGCGCTATCTCGGTCAAGCCCTCGATTTCGATCCAGGCTGTCTCGATCTCCCCATAGGCGGCGCTGTTGGCTGGTGAGGCCTCTAGCCACTCGCGATAGGCCAGCCAGTCGGCCTCGGTCGCGTCGTCGTCCTGCAGGCGCACAAACCACGCCAAAGCCTGCTCGCCCGGATCGGTGTGAATTCTGGTCATCGAATCCCTGACGTCGCCATGGACACAACGTCTTTCAGAAACTGGTTCCCTGGCGACAATTTAGTCACAGTCATCGCCTCACCTTGGCAACCAGGTGGCGCAAGGCGTCGATCATGTGCTTTTCGACGGCGCTTCGCGACATTCCAAGCCGAGATGCGATCTCGGCATGCCCCAGGCCCTCGAATTTATGCAAACGGAAGACCCTCTGGGTTCGTTCGGGCAGGGCTTCAAGGGCGGTTATGACCCCCTGAAGCTGCTGCCGCGCGGCGACAGCGGCTTCCGCGTCGGGGATGTCGGCAATGTCCTCGGCTGCGGAGAGGACATGGTGCGTCGTGCGCCAAGCATCGTCTCGGGCGGCGGCGCGGTGCTGTTGGCGCAGGCGATCGAGCATAAGATTGGCCGCAAGGCGATAGAGATAGGCGCCCGGATTGCGGATTGCTTCATCCGACTGCGTCATGGTGACCTTGAGATAGAGGTCCTGAACGAGATCTTCGGCTTCCGTCATGGAATGAAGGCGGGCCAGGAAGAACCGTCTCAGTCCCAGTCGCCGTTCGAAATAGGCCGTCATCAGAGGCGTTGGCGTCTTGTTGTCCACGTCGCGTTGACCCCGGTCTTGCCGCGCCAGTTGGTTAGCAGGCTCGCGCCCTAGGCGCACCCGTTCCGGATATTTTTGAGGCGCAGGCCTCCACGCATCGTCCCTTCATTGGGTGGCGAGGGCTCGATCGTCCGGGCCGACCAACGGTGCAAGGGAATCCATGCGCATCTATTGCGATTTTGACGGGACGGTCACCCGTCGGGACACCACAGATCTTGTCCTTGGCACCCTGGCTTCGCCGGCCTGGGAAAAGTTGGAAGTGGCCTGGGTGAGGGGGCAGATCAGCGCCGCCGAGTGCATGCGCCGCCAGATCAGCCTCATCCAAGGGTCCGACGAGGCCCTCGACGCCGTTCTCGATTCCGTGGAGATCGACCCCACCTTTTCCCGATTTGTCGCCTGGTGCGAAAACCACGGCCTGCCGCTGACAATCGTCAGCGACGGGGTGGATCGGTTCATTGGCCATATCCTTCGGCGGCACGCCTTGGGCCATGTGCCGGTGGTCGCCAATCGGCTGGCGGGCCGCTCCGATCGGTGGCGCCTGAAGCAACCGCACATGAAGCCGGGCTGCGCCGCAGGGTCCGGGGTCTGCAAATGCGCCGTGGCGACGCAGCCTTCCAGCGGACCCATCGTCTTCATCGGCGACGGCCGCTCGGACTTCTGTGTGTCGTCGCGCGCCGATATCCTCTTCGCCAAGGACAGTCTCGCCCGCTACGCGGCCGGCAGAGGCAGGGCCTTCCATGCCTTCACATCCTTTGACGACGTGACGCGCGCCCTAGCGCGGTCGATGGCGCCGTCGTCGGCGCCGCCCCAAGTCCGCGCTCTCAGCCTCTGAATTCAGGAAACACCATGTACGACACTGCTGAGGCCCCGGTGGCCAATCACGACCAATTGCGGGCCATGGAGGCCGAGTACTGCTCCTGGGGCGACACCGTCCACTACATGCCGGAGCCCAAATATTTCGAAGGTTGCGACGGCTCATTCATGTTCGACGCCGAAGGCTGTCGGTTCCTGGATCTGCAGATGTGGTACTCCGCCGTCAACTTCGGCTACCGAAACCCCCGCCTAAACGCCGCCGCCCACCGGCAGCTGGATCAGCTGCCCCAGGTGGCCTCCCAGTACCTGCACCGGGAGAAGGTCGAACTCGCCGCCATGATCGCCCGCGACGCGGAGCGGAAATTCGGCGCCAAGGGGCGGGTGCATTTCAATGTCGGCGGCGCACAGGCCGTCGAGGATTCGCTCAAACTGGTGCGCAATGCGTCCGGTGGGAAGAGCCTGATGTTCGCTTTTGAGGGCGGCTATCATGGGCGGACTCTGGGCGCCTCTGCGATCACATCCTCCTACCGCTATCGCCGCCGCTTCGGCCACTTCGGCGACCGGGCTCAATTCATCGAATTCCCGTATCATTTCCGCGGTCCGAAGGGCATGAGCAAGGAAGAGTACGGGCTCGAATGCGTGAAGAAGTTCGAGCGGCTGTTCGAAACCGAATATAACGGCGTCCTTGATCCCAAGACCGGCCAGGCCGAGTTTGCAGCCTTCTATGTGGAGCCGATCCAAGGCACGGGCGGCTATGTGATTCCCCCGCCCAACTTCTTCATCGAGCTGAAGAAGGTGCTCGACCGCCACAACATCCTGCTGGTGGTCGATGAGGTCCAGATGGGCTTCTTCCGTACCGGCAAGCTTTGGTCGATCGAGCATTTTGGCGTTGAGCCCGACATATTGGTGTTCGGCAAGGCGCTGACCAACGGGCTAAATCCGCTGTCCGGACTCTGGGCTAAAGAAGCCCTGATCAATCCCACCGTCTTCCCGCCGGGCTCCACGCACTCCACCTTCAACGCCAATCCCATGGGGACCGCCATCGCGCTCGAAGCCATGAAGATGATGGCCGAGACGGACTACGAAACCATGGTTATGGCGAAGGGCGCCTACTTCCTGGAAGGGCTCAGGGAGTTACAGACCCGCTGGCCGCAGATCGGCGATGTGGACGGCCTGGGCCTCGCGCTGCGCGCCGAGATCTGCCAGGCTGACGGCTTCACCCCCAACAAAGCGCTTCTGGACCGGATCGCGGAGGAGGGCCTTAGGGGCGATGTCGAGGTCGATGGCGAACGCCTGGGTCTGATCCTCGACGTGGGCGGCTACTACAAGAACGTCATCACCTTCGCCCCGTCCCTGGAGATCAGCCTCCCCGAGATCGACTTGGCCTTGAGACTGCTGGACGCCCTCCTGCGCCGTTGCGTGGACTAGAGGTCGGTGCGGCCCTTGTTCCTGCACTTGGACGACGCCCTAGACGGTCAGGTCACGTTGATTGACCGTGGATGCGCCGCGGGAGGGCGAAGGATCGCGGCCCAGGATCTGGGCCCATCCTTGCGCCTATGGAGCCGGCCCCTGGCGCTCAAGTACCTCGAAACCAGACTCTGGGGCGCTGCGCCCGCGTGCGCCCCAGAGATCATCTTCGCCGGCTCGGGCGACTTTCACCACGTCACACCGCTCCTGTTGGCGCGCGCGATCGAGGCCTCGGGCGTCGATCAGGTGACCGTGGTGCATTTTGACAACCACCCAGACTGGGTCCGCTTTCCCAACGGCCTGCATTGCGGGTCCTGGGTGGGGCAGGCCGCCAGGCATCCGAAGACGGCGCGCCTGATCACCGTGGGGGTCTGCAGCAACGATATTGATCGTAGCGAAACCAAGGGCGCCGACCTGGGACTTATCCAGGACGATCGGGTGGAGCTATATCCGTATCGTTCGCCGAGAGGCGGGGCGTTCGTCCACCTGGGCGGCCGCAAATGGCCGACTATCCTCTCGATCGGCGAGGATGGGTTCGCCGACTTCCTGGCCAGGAGAATTCAAACCCGGGCTGTCTATCTCACCATCGACAAGGATGTTCTGCGGGCCTCCGACGCCGTCACCAACTGGGACCAGGGTCAGACCAGCTTTGGTCTCTTGAGGGCGCTGATTGAGAAGATTGGATCACAGCATCGCCTGATCGGCGCCGACGTGGTCGGTGACTGGTCGCGGCCACGGTATGGCGGCGGCGTGGCGGACGCCTTGCTCAAGCGCGGGGAGGCTTTGCTCGACCAGCCGTGGTCGCAGCCCAATCCCGTCTACGCGATGCAGGTGAATGAAGCCATCAATCTGCGCCTCTTGGAGCTCTTCGCGGAGGTCTGTCCATGATCTCGATGGGGTTAGGGCGCAGCGTCAGCCTGGTGGCATTCTGCATCGCCGCTGAGGTGGCTAGAGAACTGGCGTTCAAGCATGCGACGGACAGGGCGGGGGATAGCAAGAACCTGGCGCTGGCCTTGGCACAGGAGCCCTTGATCTGGATTGGGATACTCCTGTGGCTTCTCGAAACCATCGCGTGGCTGGTTGTGCTTCAACACGTGCCCCTGAGCGTCGCCTTTCCCGCGATGATGCTGGTCTATGCCAGTATTCCGGCCGCTGGCGCCTTGTTTCTGGGTGAACGGCTCAGTCGAAGCCAACTGATCGGCGTCGGGTTTGTTGTGTTGGGCGTTGGCTGCGTCAGCCTTTCGGATCTCCAGGCATGAACCCGACGCCTGATCCCAGCCGCGTCATGCCCAGCGGGGGTCAACGCCCCGGCGCGCACGCATCAGCCCGGCCGACACTTGTCGTGCACAAGGGTGGGGCGAAATGACTGATCAGAGTTTCCGCCTTAAGGGCACACGCCGCACGGGAGTGCTGCTGCTCCATGGCCTGACCGGCGCACCCAGCGAAATGAAGTTTCTGGCCCGCCGGCTTCATCGGCAGGGATTCGACGTCTACGCGCCTCAGCTGGCGGGGCATGGCGGCGACGTTCGCGCCTTGCTCGCCACGACCTGGCGCGATTGGCTTCAATCCGTGTGCGAGTCCTACGACGTCTACCGGTCCGAGGTCGATGAAATCTATGTGGCCGGTGTTTGCGTGGGAGGCGCCTTGGGCCTGCTGCTGGCAAACGAACGACCCGACATCAAGGCCTGCGCCGTCTACTCCATGACCTTTGAATATGACGGCTGGAATATGCGCCGGTGGTGCGGGGCGGCTGGACTCATCCAGGTGGTCGCCAACCTGCCCCTGCTACGGAAGATCAGCTTCGAGGAACCGTTCCCCTACGGGATCAAGGATCATCGCCTGCGCGATCGCATGATGCGCATGCCCGCGGAGTTCACCGATGGCGCCCTGGATCGCCTGCCGCTCGGCGCGCTTTTCCAGATGTACCGGCTAGGCCGCCGGGTCCTGCGTACGGGGCGCGCGATCAAGGTCCCAACTTTGATCCTTCACGCGCGACACGATGACATGAGCCATCCGCGCAATTCCGAACGGTTGCGCGACTGCCTGGGCGGACCGACCACCCTCAAGCTGCTCGATGACAGCTATCACATGATCCATGTCGACCAGGAGCGTGACCGCGTTGCGGCGCTGACCGGCGTGTTCTTCGGCGCCGCGGAGCTTGCGCCGCCGCAACCGCGCGGAGCAAGTCATGCCTGAGGCACGGATCGTCGAGTCCATCACGGCCGTTGGTCGGGACGCCTGGAGCCGAATCTTTCCGGGTGAAATCGAGTCCTTCGACTATCTGCTTGCCGTCGAACAGGCGGACTTGGCGGGCTTCCGGTGGCGCTACGCCCTCGTGGAGGAAGGCGGGCGCCTGGTGGCCGCGGCGCCAGCCTTCTTCACCGAATATCCTCTCGAGACCACGCTGAATCGAACCGGCCATCGCGTCGCCGCCGCCATCCGCCACATCTTTCCCGATGCGCTCACACTGCATCTCGCATGCCTGGGTTCGCCCTGTACCGACACGGCGCTGCTGGGTTTCGACCCTGGCGCGGACTTCGACAGGCGGCTCGTATTGCTTCGCCGCCTGTTGGGGGAGTTTGAACGCGCCGCCAAGGCGGACGGCTGCGGCCTACTGGCGGTGAAGGATGTACCGGAAAACGCCCGCGACCTGTGGGCGGCGGCGCTCACCGCTCGCTATAGACCAGTTCCCGGCTTGCCTGTCGCGCAATTGGCGATCGATTTCGATTCCGTCGAAACCTATCTGGGCCGCCTCTCGGCCGGCACCCGGCGCGACATGCGCCGAAAACTGAGAGCGCGGCAGGCGGTGAGGGTCGAGGTTCGTCACGATCTTGAGGGCGTGATTGATCGGGTGATGTCGCTCTATGGGCAGACGCGCAGTCGCGGCGAAATGGCGTTCGAAGAGCTGACTCCGGCCTATTTCACGGGGGCCCTCGAACGGCTCGGCGGGAACGCAATATGCGTGCTCTACTATGCCGATGACAAGTTGCTTGCGGCGAATCTATTGTTGAAAAATAACGACCTGTTGCTTGACAAATTCTTCATGATGGATGCTGAGGCAGGGCGCGCATATAGTCTCTACTTCCTGAGTTGGTTTCAAAATCTCGAACTTTGCCTGCAAGAGGGACTGAGCGGTTACCAAAGCGGTCAGGCGGCCTACGGAAACAAGCTGCGGCTTGGAAGTACGCTGCTGCGAACCTCGATGTACTTTCGACACCGCAATCCGGTGCTGAACGGCGTCCTGCGCCTCGTTGCGCCGCTGCTTTCGGCGGACCTCGGTGGGGAGGCGGCCGCATGACGAAGTCCTCACCGTCCTCGCGGCAAAGGCGCTGGGCATTCTGGTTGCTTTGGGCCGCCATGCCCCTGCTCGCTGTGGGATATCAGATCGCCGCGGAGGAGGCCGCCCGCGCTCTGTCGGACAGGCCACTTGACCTAAATTGGTTGCGGTTCGCCGCCAGCCTGCCCTGGTTCCAGGCGCTGGTCATCATTGATGTGGTCAGCTTTGTCGCCTGGATCATTGTGCTGGCCGAGTTCCAGCTTAGCGAGGCTTTCACCATTTCGGCGGTGGGCTACGTGCTCGTGATCGCGGTTAGTTGGACCGTGTTCGGCGAGCCGGCGGGGCCGTCGCAGATCATCGGCGCTGGCGCGATCCTGGTTGGAGTCTGGCTAATTGGCCGGGGGGAAGGCGCGCCGTGCTGATGACCTTGGCGTTGCGGAGCCTGCGCCACGGCTGGCGGCGCTTCGCCCCTGCTGTGTTCGCTGTTGGCTTCTCAGGGCTGCTGGTTCTGCTGCAGGCTGCGGTGATACTGGGGATATTCTCCCTTTCCAGCATCTATGTGACGCGGTCGACAGCGGACCTGTGGGTTGGGTTCCCGGGCGTGCAAAGTTTGGATCTTGGCCGGCCGATTTCGGGGCAGGCCGAATTCTTCATGCGAACTCAGTCTGGTGTTGGCCGCATCGAGCCCTTCCTTTGGGGGTCTGGAGAATGGAAAACCGCCAACCATGGGGTGGTCAACGTCTACCTCGTCGGGGTGGATACGCAGCCTGGCGCCATGGCGCTTTCGAACGCGCTCGATCAGGACCTCCGAGCCGCCCTAGAGACGCCCGATAGCGTGGTGATCGACGCAGCTGACCGGCGCAAGCTTGAAGTCAGGGTTGGCGGTACCGCTGAGATCAACGGCCGCCGGGTGCGCGTCGCGGGTCTAACCTACGGACTGCGGGGATTGGGGGGGGTAAATGTCATCAGTTCGCTCGCCACAACTCGGAGGCTGGACCCGTCGTCGGGACCAGAAGGCGACGTCGCCTATTTTCTCGCCCGCGTGGCGAGCCCCGCAGCCGCCAAGGCCGTCGCCGCGCGCCTGAACATAATTGGCGCGCGGCGAGGTTTTGAAGCCCTCACGGCCGGCGGGTTCGCCGACCGGACGACCCTCTACTGGCTGTCGGAGTCTGGCGCGGGCGTCGCCTTCATTTTCGGAAGCATCGTCGCGGTATTGGTGGCCGTGGTGATCACCAGCCAGACGCTGCTGGCGGCCGTGTCTGGCTCCATCAAGGAGTATGCCGCCTTGCGTGCGCTGGGGTTTTCAATGTCCGCCCTGCGGACGATCGTGTTGGCGCAAAGCTTCTGGGTCGGCGCCTGCGGCATGACCATCGCGGCGGTCCTAACAGCCATATTGGCGGTCGTCGCCAGGGCCCAGAACGTTCCAATCATCCTGTCGGCGGAGGTGATGGGCTTCGGCAGCCTGATCATTCTGCTGGTCGCGCTTCTGTCTGGGGTGCTGGCCCTGCGTCGTGTCGCCCAGGCCGATCCGGCGGCGCTCCTACTATGAGTGGAACCTCCATGTTCAAGCCTGTTGGCGCCCTCGCGTGCGCAATTTTGCTGACGACGGCCTGCGCGCCCGCCCGGGATGATCGCGTCCAGGCCCTGGCCGCGCCCCCGCCGGCCGCGGCGGCGCGCGGTGTGGTGGAGAGTGGCGCCGGCCTGATCAAGGTCGGCGCCGCCCGCGAAGGCTTGGTCACGCAGGTTGACGTTGAAGAGGGGGATCCGGTCGCCGCCGGGCAAGTCCTGGCGATCTTGGATGACCGCCAGTCTCAATTGCACTTCGCGATCGATCAAGCCGAGCTGGCTGGGCAAAATGCGCGGGTGGGGACGGCGGAGGCCAAGCTCTCAGGGGCGAGACGGGACCTAGAGCGGGTCCGCCGGCTTATTCGCCTGGAGGCTGCGACGACTCAGGAGGTTGATCAGGCGATCACCGCAGAGCACGTCGCCGCCGGCGAAGCGGAGGAGGCGGTGCAGGCTGCCCGAGTGGCGATGGCCCGTGCACGGTTGTCCCAGGCCGAGATCGCCTCGCATACCATCCGCGCGCCTGCGGCCGGCCTGGTGCTGCGGCGTATGGCTGTGGCAGGCGGATCCGCCACCGCGGCGTCAACACTCTTTGTCATCGCGCCTGACGGCGGGCGCGTCGTTCGGGCGGAGCTGGACGAGTCCCTATCGGACCGAGTTCAGCCGGGGATGGCCGCAATGGTCTCCCGGGAGTTTGACGAAGGCGCACCGCAGCGCGCGCACGTCTTGCGCGTCTCAGAGTCCTTCTCGGGCGCATTGCTCAATGATGATCCGGCAGCCCAATCTGATAGTCGGGTGCTCAATGTCATCCTGGCGCTGGACGGTCGCCCGGCGTTCAGGCTTGGTCAACGAGTCCTGGTGCGGTTCACCAAATGAAACAGCGGTTTGTCACCGGAGTCACGATCGCAGCGATGCTGGGGATGCAGGGGTGTGCGACCCCCGTCCCATCGCCCGGGGCGAAGGCCGTCACAGACAGGCTCGTTCCCGTAGGTCCGTCGCCTTGGCGTCTAGATTTCGGGGATCTGGCTCTAAGAGACCTCCTTCGCCAAATAGATCTCGGTTCGCTCGACATTAAAATCGCCATGGCGCGCCTCGACCGCGCCGACGCTGAAGTTGCGGCGGCTAGAGCGCTGAGCCGCCCGCAGGTCGAGATCGGCGTGAACGGGGCGGTTGGCGGACACAGTCTATCCGAGCAGGCGGCGGCGGGTTCACCCTCTCTGACTGCGACCTACGAGCTGGACATTTGGGGGCGAGTGGCCAGAGCCCGTGACGCCCTAGAGCATGAGCGGCGCGCGGTGGACTCGGAGGTCGTTGTCGCCCGGCGTCTGGTCGGGGCGGAGGCCGCACAGGCGTACTTCACCCTGCGCGCCGCGCAGTCCCTGACCGATATCTTGGACTCTCGCCGTCGCGACGCCCAACGGCTGGTGGACTTGACACGAGCCCGTTACGCTGCGGGCCGCGCCAGCCGAGATGAGGTGTCATCGCGCACGCAGGCCGTCGCGGACCTCGAGGCCGAACTCACAGCGGCGCGGTTAGAAGCACGGATCGAGACGCTACGTCTCGGCGCCTTGCTGGGCAAGACGACAAATCCCATCATTCCAAGGGCCAGCTCATCCCCTTGGGCGTTCCCCTCTAATGCGCCGTTTTCGTCGGAGACGGTGACGGCCAGGCCGGACGTCGCCGCGGCCTATGCCCGATTGAAGGCGGCCGACAGTCGTCGGGCCGAAGCCGTCGCCGCGTCGCGACCCCGCTTCGTTCTCAGCGCCTCTCTAGGCGCCGCGGACCCGAGCGTCATCAATCTGCTGGATGCGAAGTCGCTCGTCTGGGCGGTGGCGGCGGAGGTGTCGCAATCCATCGCCGATGGCGGGGCTCGAAAGGCTCGGATTGGGTCGGCCTCGGCCGAGGTCGACCTTGCCGATCTGGCCTACCGCAAGGCGGTCGTCCAGGCTTGGGCGGATGCGCGCCGCGCCCTGGCTCAGGTGACGGCGGCAGATGCGGACCTGGCGAGGGCCGATGCGCGCCGCCTTGCCGCAAACGAACAAGTTGCGATCGTCCGCCGTCGACATGAGGCCGGAGCGGCCGACGCCCTGGACATTCTGGGCGCTCAAGATGGGATCGCAACCGCGGAGATCCGCGTCAACGCAGCGAGACTTAGGGCGACCTCGGCCAGGATTGGTCTCGCCCTTGCCGCGCCGGGAGCCTGACCATGCCGATGATCTCCGCAGTCGGCGTGGAAAAAACCTATGGCGAGGGGGTCGCGCAGATCGCGGCCCTGGCAAGCATGGATATAGTGGTGACCGCCGGGGAGTTCCTGATGGTCACGGGTCCCTCCGGTTCCGGAAAGTCGACCCTCCTGGCGATACTATCGGGCCTGCTGCAGCCGAGCCGGGGCCATGTCGAGGTTATGGGGCGCAATCTCAGCGCCTCGACTGAGAAAGATCTCGATCATCTGCGACTGCATCAGTTTGGTTTCATCTTTCAAGGCTTTCACCTCCTACCGTTTCTCACCTCGCTGGAGCAGGTGGCCATGCTGCCTGAGCGCCAGGGATTGTCGAAAGCCGCCGCGCGAACACGGGCTCTTGAGGCCCTGGAAGGGGTCGGCCTAGGTCACAGGCTGCATAGCCTGCCGGAGGCATTGTCGGGCGGTGAGAAGCAGAGGGTCGCGATCGCGCGCGCGCTCGCGAAGCGACCGCAGATCATTTTCGCCGACGAGCCCACGTCCGCGTTGGATTCCGTCAATGGCGGCCTTGTCGCCGACCAACTAAGGGCCGCCGCCCTGCGCCAGGGCGCAACGGTTGTCTGCGTCACCCATGACGCCAGATTGATGACCCGCGCCACCCGCTTGGTCCAGATGGAAGACGGCCGGCTACGGGCCGCAGCGACGCCTGACGCGTAGGCCGCATTGGCTCGACGAGCACTGCCGGGACCTTCGGTGCCCCGCCGCAACGCGCCAGGAGGCCTTCCGCATCTCAAGCGCGGCGGGGTGGGGATCGAATTTTGAGGAGGTCCGACGGCCTCGGCGTCAACTAAGTATGTCCTCCAGACCAAGCGTATCCCGAACCCTTCAACGCCAGGCCGGGGATGACTCCCATCGCCTTCACGCGCCGGCTGTTCGTGCGGGCGAGGCGCACTGTCCTTCCGGACGATGCGCGGAAAATCGCCTGCCGGCGCGCGGTGCGCTTGTTCCAAACCGTCGGCCCCACCTGAGCGCGATGAGCCTTGGGGTCGGCGTGGTGATGGTCCAACTCATGGCGGCGCCGGTTTCTGCGCAGCCTGCCGCGCCAGCCGTGCCCATGGCCGCTGTCTCGGCGGCGCCGGCGGACCCGTGGCAGGCCTTCAACCGGCGCATGTATGTCGTCAACGAGCGGCTGGACGACAGCATCTTCGCCCCGATCACCCACGCCTACATGTCGGCGGCTCCGCCGCCCCTGCGCAAGGCGTTCGGCGCGGCGATCGACAACATGCGAGAGCCGCGCACGACAATGAATGATCTGCTTCAGGCGCATCCTGGGCTGGCGGCGCAGTCCACGGGCCGGTTTCTCATCAATTCCACCCTAGGGGTGTTTGGCCTTTTCGATGTGGCCTCTGCCTCAGGACTTCCGGTCCATCGCGCCGACTTCGGCCAGACCCTGGGACGCTATGGTGTCGGGCCAGGAAATTATGTCTTCGCGCCGGTGTTGGGCCCATTAGACCTGCGGGATGGTCTGGGACGGCTCGTTGATGCCGTGACCGACCCCCTGTCGCTCGTCGCTGGCGGCTGGACGACACCGTTCGGCGCATCACGGTTGGCGGCTTCCGCCCTGGACTACCGCGCGGACGCCGACGCCCAGATCAAGGCGTTGGGTCAGGACGCCACAGACCCCTATGCAACGGTGCGCTCGGCCTACGGGCAGCGCCGCGCCTATTTGGTCGGCCAGGCAAGGGGGGACGAGCCCGACTTGCCTGACTTCGATCCTCCCCCTGAGGCGCCCTTGACCGTGTCGCCAGATCCGACGCCGGCTCATCTGCTCTCGCTTGAATCCGCGTCGATGCGCGGGCCCACGCCTATCGCGGACGTCAAATGACCCGACGGAAAGCCACGACCGCACTTGGCCTGTGCTGCGGCCTCCTATCCGGTGCGATGGCGTGGGGCCTAGAGCCTCCGTCAAGTCTTGCCGCATCGGCGATCTCGGCGCGCCGGGACGCTTCCGCCGAGATTTTCGTCGCGCAGCAGGCGCAACGAGCGCTCTCCATTCTGGCCGACCCCCGCCGTGGCTTGAAATCCAAGGACGACGACTTCGGAGAGCTGATCGACCAGGTCGTCGACGTTCCGAGGATCACGAACTTTGTCCTGGGCAAGTACGCCCGCACGATCACGAGCGACCAGCGGTCTCGGTTCGCAGCCGCCTTTCGCAAATATTACCAGAGCGCCTATGAGGCGCGTCTGGGCGACTACGGCGGGGAACGGATTTCCATCCTTGGCTCCACGATTAGGGGGCCGAAGGATGTCGTGGTCAGCAGTGTCGTGAGAGGGGGAGGCCTGAAACAGGATCTTCCCGTGGCATGGCGGGTGATCTCCAGTGGATCGACCTGGAAGATTGTCGATGTCCAGGTCAAAGGCGTGTGGCTCTCGATCACCCAGCAGCAGGACTTTGTCTCAACGCTCGACAATGCCCACGGCGATATTGAGCTGCTCATAACTCAGCTTCTCCGTGACCCTCACGCTCAAGCCAGGCGGCTGGCTCACAAGAGCTGAGGCGACGCACCTCGGCCGCCACGGTGCTCAACATTGCTGAGAATGCGCCACCGCCGGCCTCCCTTGATGGCTGCCGGCGCACGACCTGACTGGAGATTTCGATGCAACGAACCGACCTTGCCGAAACCGCTGTGGGCGCCGCGGTGCTCGCCGTCGCTATTGGCTTCATCTTCTACGCCTTGAGCGCGGGCGACCGACTGCGGCCCGAGGGATATGAGGCGGTCGCCCGCTTCGGCCAGGTGGGCTCGCTGGCGCCAGGATCAGCGGTCCGCCTGGCCGGGGTGAAGATTGGGTCGGTTGAGAGCGTATCCCTCGACCCCAGATCCTTTCTGGCGGTGGTTCGCCTGGGTCTCGACCCTGCGATCAAGATTCCCAGCGACTCGTCGGCGAGGATCGCCACCGACGGCCTGTTCGGCGGCGCGCATATCGCCATAGAGCCGGGCGGATCGCCGGAGGTCTTGGCGCGCGGCGGCGAATTCCAGAATACGCAGGGCGCGATTGATCTCCTGGGGATGATTGGTCAGGGACTGCGTCCGCAGGCGGTCGATGCGCCTGCGTCTGCGGCTGCCAAATAAGATGCCTGCGACTTCCAGGATCTTCAACGTCACGCGGTTTGTTCGCGTCGTCGGACAAGGCGGACTCGCCGCCTGTCGGGACGCCGGAGCCGTGACCCTGTTCGCCGGTCAAGCCTTTGCGGCTATGGGCAGGCGTCCCTGGTTCTTGGGCCAGATGGCCCGGCAGGTTTGGGTGATTGGTTACAATTCACTGCCTGTCGTCGGCCTGACGGCGATCTTCACCGGCGCGGCCTTGGCCCTCAACATCTATACCGGCGGAGGGCGCTTTAACGCCGAACAGATCATGCCGCAGATTGTCGGGCTGGGCATCACGCGCGAACTCGGCCCAGTCCTCGCGGCGCTCATGCTGGCTGGCCGGGTTTCCGCCGGGATCGCCGCCGAGATTGGCGCAATGCGGTCGACCGAGCAGATCGACGCGTTGCGCACCCTCTCGACCGATCCGTTTCAGTACCTCATCGCGCCCCGCCTGGCGGCCGCCATCTTGGTGCTTCCGCTCCTGACCCTCGTGGCCGACGCCATTGGCGTGGGTGGGGGGTGGCTGGTGGCAAGTCAGACCCTTAGTTTCAACCCAGACGTCTATATCCGCGCGACCATGGATTTCCTTCAGGCGTGGGACATCGGATCGGGACTCGTCAAGGCCGCGGTCTTCGGATTGATCATCGCCACGATGGGCTGCTTCCATGGCTTCAAGGCCTCGGGAGGCGCGCACGGGGTCGGTCGGGCGACCACCGACGCGGTCGTTTCCGCCGCCGTTCTTATCTTCGCGTCAGACTATCTGCTGACGACGCTGTTCACGCACAAGCCGTGAGCGCGCTCCCAAAAATCGAGTGGCGCGGTGTCACGAAACGCTTTGGCGACCGCTTGGTCCTTGATCGTTTGCAGCTTTCGGTTCTTCCCGGCCGGTCCCTTGTGGTCATCGGAGGGTCGGGCCAAGGCAAATCGGTAATGCTCAAGACCGCTCTTGGCCTCATGCGGCCAGATGGCGGCCAAATCCTAATCGACGGCGAGGACGTCGCGCGGCTGACCGGACGGACGGCGCAGCAGCGGTTTTCACGCCTGGGCATGTTGTTCCAAGGCGCGGCCCTGTTCGATAGTCTGAGTGTCTGGGAAAACATCGCCTTTCGGCTCATCAACGCAGACGGAATCGCCCGTCATGAAGCCAGGCGCCGGGCCCTGGCGGCGCTCAGCAAAGTACGGCTGGGCCCCCGCGTCGCGGACCTCAATCCAGCGGAGCTCTCTGGAGGCATGCAGAAGCGCGTCGCCCTCGCGAGGGCCATCGTGGCGGAGCCCGAGATCATGTTCTTTGACGAGCCAACCACCGGCCTGGACCCCATCACCGCCGGTGCGATCAACCAGCTCATTACCCAACAGGTCAAAGGGCTGGGCTGCACGGCCGTCACCATTACCCATGACCTTGCGTCAGCGCGCGCGATCGCCGACGAGGTGGCCCTGCTCCATGACGGGAAGGTTCGATGGCAAGGACCCGTATCCGATCTTGACCGGTCCGAGGATCCCTATGTGGAGCAATTCGTCGGCGGCTTGGTCTCGGGGCCGATCACGTCTGACGTGTGACAACCATGTCGGCGACCTATCGCGCCACAGGGCCCAGGATGATGGAGCATGAACGCCGCAGGTTCTGGGCGGATATGATGGTAAGGTGCTGCTCGGGGTAGTCCAATCGCCCAAATTGTACGGCTTTCAGATACGTCAGGTCTGCAAAGCACGGCCGAAGTTTGGACAAGCCTGCTTCGAGATCTCGGTCTTTCAAGATGATCAACCCATTGCGGCCGACGAGTATGTTGAGATCTCGTCCGTAAGCGAAGCCACGTGGATCGGCTGAGGCCACGACGATGACGTGCTCGCCGGCCGTGGCTTGGCCGATCTTTCCGGCTTCCATCCATTTCGGCGAAACGATGAACACGCTCGGATCTTGGTATTCAGGAAGCGCCTGCAGCGCTTTGACGATTGGCGTCCATTCCACCAACTCCACCGAAGGATCACCCTTGGGGAAGGCGGTTGGCCACAGGCGGCCGATCGCACCCGTCGAGGCCTCAATCAAGAGCAGTCCCCATAGCGACAGGAGCGCGCCGCAGGCCAGCAACGCCCATCGCCGCGGCCACCGGCGTATGACGTCGGACCGCGCAAGCCGGTCGCCAAGTAGCGGCATGACAAAAAGCCAGGCCGGCATGGACCAATGGGGCAGCGCGTTCTGTCCCCAAAGTGGCGTGACGGTGAACAGCAAAATGCCGGGCAGGCTCAGCGCCAGACAGAACGCGCGCCTTGTATCCCTCCAGTCACGCGCGGTTTGGGGCCACATGGCCGCCACGGCAGGCGCATAGATCCACGGCAGGAGAAGCGCCATCTGTCCCAGCGCCGCGGTCAGGATCGCCGTGGGTCGAAGGTCGTGGGCAGGTGTGGCGCGGCCGCCTTGAAAGAGGAAGGAAACCCAGCCGTGCTTGGCGTTCCAAACGATCACGGGTGAGACGATGGCTATCGCCAGCACCGCTGCGACGTAAGGACCAGGCTGTCGGAGTTGGGAGCGACCCTGCGGGGTGATCAGCAGGAGCAGTAGGACCCCGAAGGCGAACACGACCGCCTGATATTTTGAGAGGCCGGCAAACCCGATCCACACGCCGGCCAGTGGCCAGGCGATGTTATGGAGAGCAGGCGGACCTGCGGTCCGGGTGTCGGGAAGGGTAAGTAAGGGGGCAAGACAATTGGCGGCGGCAAGGAGGCAAAAGATCAGCGGCCCATCGGGCAGGATCCATCCCCCGGCGGCGACGGAGAAAAAGCCCGCGAGGTTGATCGCGATGACCGACCACAGCGCCGCCGCGGAGCCAAAGAGCCGGCGGGTGAGGGTGAAAAGCAGCCAAGACGAGCCCGCGAACAGAAGGACGAACGGCGCGCGGGCCGCGCGGCCATATCCAAGGACACCACCGAACAGGTGAATGATCCATTGGTGCAGCGGAGGGTGATCGAAGTACGAAAGCTGGAGATGCCTCGCGATCGCGAGGGAGTAGGATTCATCGACTCCCAGACCGAGCCAACCGGCGGATATCAGACGAAGCCCCAGAAACGCAGCGATCCAGGTCAGGGCCCGCCTGGTCGCTCGAGTTTCACAGGGCAATGCGCTGGCCCGGCTCTCCCCGCGTCAGCTCAAAATCTGAAGGTCAAGCCGGTGCGCAGCAGGGCCGCGCTCTCGCTGTCGTAGGTTGCCCCGACCGACAGCTCATAGCGGTCCCCCGGATGGTAGACGGCTCCGACAAGCCCGGTCACAGTCGAGGCTGACGCTTCCTGGGCTCCGCCTACCGCTGTCTCATTCCCGCCGGCTGAACTATTGGCAAGGACCTCCGAAACCAGGGTCCACTTGGGATTTAGCGTATACTCTGCGGCGGCCGCGAAATCGATAATATTGTCGAGCTTCGCCCCACCGGTCGCCTTGCCGAGGAAAGTATATCCAAGATTGGCATGAAGGTCGAAGGGGCCGTATCGCTTGCTTACGATCCCGGCGATTCTGTAATCCGTTCCACCGGTGCCAATGAGCGCATTGTGCGTCGTTGCGAACTTAACTTCGCCCGCAACCGCGAAGGCCGGCAGGCTATTCGTCTCCGGCGCCACGAGGTAGGTGAGCGTCGCCTCCGTGTCACCAAAACCCTTCGCCGAGCGCCCGGCTTTGGGGCGAATTGAGGTATAGATCACGGGCTCGACAGCGAACTCCAGGCGATCGGTGAGCCCGTACTCAAAGGCCAGAGGAAGGGCATCTTCCTGGCCGTTGGAAGTCGACTGATGCTCATAGACTACCTGCAGATTCCCGTGTCCTTGAGCCGGAAGTCGCGCGGTTTCAGTCTCCAAGGGCTGGCCGGCAATCGCCGGGGCGGCAACGAGCGCGGACAGCAACGACAGGGCCAAGGCAGACGTGGGGTGGGGTGTCATGGGTACACTCGATTTGTCGGCAGAGAATGGGCTCTCGTTGGCCGACGAAGCTGTGCTGCTGGGTCCTCAAAATGTTCTGCTGCGTCCGCCCTCGGCGCCGGAGGGGCCGAGATTGGCCTTTGGTAATCTCGGAGCCATGGTCCGGTGACGACGGGGCGCGCAAAAGCGAGCAAGGTTGATTGGCGGACCGGACTGTTGAAGGGCGACGCATGACATTGGGCGGCCAACGGGCCACATCCACGCCACCGTCTGCCGCGGCTCGACGCGTCTCGATGGCCCGGCTGGTGTTGGTCTGCGGCCTGGCGGCCCTCTCACAATCACTGGCCGGCTGCGCCGCCTACCGCCCTTTGCCATTGCCCGAGCGGCCGCAGTTCTCGGGCATGGTGAGCGGATTGACGGTCGACTCCGTGCAACCGCGACCGACGCCACTGAGATCCATTCCCATTGATCCGGCAGACGGGCTGGAGCCGACCGAGCTGGCGGTGCTGGCTGTGCTGAACAGTCCGGACCTTGCGGCGAAGCGGGCGGCCGCGAAGGTGGCCGACGCCCAGGTGTTCGCCGCCGGCCTGTTGCCCGATCCGCAACTGTCAGCGTCCGTGGACAAGCCCATATCAGGGCCGGACACCCACACCGCGCACAGTCTCGGCGCGGCGATGGATCTCGGCGCGCTGCTGGCGCGCCCTCAGATCCGGCGGGCGGCAAAATGGAACGCCAAGCAGGCGGACCTCTCAGTCCTATGGGCGGAATGGGGTGTCGCCCAGCAGGCCCGCCAGCTCGCCGAGACGGCGATGGCCAACGAGAGGCGGGCGGCCAGTCTGCGCGACCTGCTTCGCCTCGCCACCAACCGCTCTGAGCGCTCCGATCAGGCCCTGCGAAATCGCGACGCGACCTTGCAGACCGCCGCCGCGGACCTCGCGGTCCAACTGGACGTCCAGGTCCAGGTCGCCACCGCGCAGCAGGATGCAGGCAAGGCGCGGCGAGACCTAAACCTGCTCCTGAATCTGGAGCCGGGCGTCATGCTGCCGCTGGTCGCGGGCCCCGATGCAACGCCCTATGACGAGGCCACGATCCGCGCCGCGCTGGACAGCTTGCCGTCGCGACGCCCGGACCTCCTGGCGCTGAAGGCGGGCTATGCCGCCCAGGACGCCAATCTGCGCAAGGCCGTCCTGATGCAGTTTCCGCTCACCAGTCTCGGCGTCGCGTTCGCGACCGACACAGCCGGCGTGGTCACCCGGGGGCTGTCGGGGGCCTTCGCCCTGCCAATCTTCAATGGCGGGCGGGGCGAGGTGCGGGTTCAGGACGCCACCCGTGCGCAGCTGCGAGCGGAATACCTCGCCCGGCTGGACCAGGCCGCCGCCGAGGTGACGTCCGCCCAGATTGAACTGGCGAACGCCCGCCGCCAGACCCAGGCGTTGCGGGCCGAGGTTCCGCGTCTAGAGGCCCGCGTCCGTCCCGCTGTCGCCGCCTATGATCGCGGCGATATCGACAGTCAGACCTACCTGACCCTCTCCCAGGCCGCCCTCTCGCGCCGCGCCGACCTCGACAATCTCGAGCTCGCCGCGCGTCTCGCGCAGATCAGCCTGGAATCCGCTCTGTTCATGCCGCCGGTTGACGCGAAGGCTTCGAAATGACCCGCAGACGACTGATGCTGGGCGGCGCTATCTTCCTGACCCTGGCGGCCGTGTTGGCATGGGCACTGCTGCGCGGCCGGCCGGACGAAGCGCAGGCCGCTCCGGCGACCACCGCCACGGTGACCCTGGCGACAATCCGTCGGGTCGAGCTGCCGGAGGTGATCTCGGCCTACGGCGTTGTGCAGGCGGACGCCTTGGGAGCCCAGACCATCGCTTCGCCGAAAGCCGCGATCGTATCGCGCGTCCTGGTGCGCGCCGGGGAAAGTGTCGCCGCGGGGCAGCCGCTGGTCGAGCTCGCGAACGCGCCGGGCGCGCAAATGGCCTTCAATCAAGCCGAGAGCGCGGCCCGGTTCGCACAGGCCGATCTGGCCAGGGTTCAGCGGCTCCATGAGGCCCAGTTGGCGGCGAACGACCAGTTGCTTGCCGCCCGCAAGGCCGACGCCGATGCGCAGGCGGCCCTTGCGGCGCAGCAAAAGCAGGGGGCGGGCCGCGCCCTTCAGGTCATGGTCGCCGCGAAGGCGGGCGTGGTCACCTCGCTGTCCGTGGCCGCCGGGGACCATGTCGCGCAGGATGCGCCGATGCTGGTCCTGGCCCACCTCGATGGAGCGGTGGTCAAGCTGGGCCTGGAGCCGGGGGGGCGAGTCGCGGTGGGTCAGAAGGCGATGATCTATCCGGTGTTTGGCGCGCCGCTGATCGCTTCCAGAATCACCATGGTCGGCCGCGCCGCGGACCCGGTGAGTAAGACCCTCGATGCGATCGTTCCACTGAATGGGGCGAACCTGCCGATCGGCAGCGCTGTGCGAGGCGAGGTGACGACCGCGACCCACAGCGGATTTTTGGCGCCCCGCGCGGCTGTGGTGTTTGACGAGACCGGTCCGCACATCTTTGTGGTGTCGCGGGGGAAGGCGCGCCGGGTGTTTGTCGGCGTTGGCCTTGACCAGGGCGATCAGATCGAGGTCAAGGGCCAGGTCGCGCCGGGCGACCAGGTGGCGGTCGAAGGCGCCTACGAGTTGCAGGACGGCATGGCTGTGAAGGTGCGCGGCAAGTGAGCATCGCCCAAATCGTCTCGCGGCGGCGGCGCTCGCTCCTGACCTTGCTGGCCATGCTGGTGGCGGCGGGCGTGGCCGGGGCGCTGATCATGCCGGTCAGCCTGTTTCCGACCGTGCTCTTCCCGCGTATCGCGGTCACCGTCGAGGCCGGAGACCGACCGCCGGGTCAGATGGAAGCTGTCATCACCCGACCCATCGAGCAGGCGGTGCGCGCCATCCCTGGGGTCCGGAACCTTCGATCCACGACCAGCCGCGGCTCGGCGGAGCTTTCGGTCAATTTCGCCTGGGGCTCGGACATGGACCTGGCCTTGCAGCGGGTCGAGGCTGCGGTGACCCGCGCCCAGGCGGGGCTTCCCCCGGGGGTGGCCTTCGATGTCAGGCGCATGGACCCCACGGTCTTTCCTGTGGCCGCCTACAGCCTGACCTCCAAGAGCGCGACGCCGGTGGAGTTGCGACGCTTCGCCGACCGCACGCTGTCACCTTCGCTTTCCACCATCAACGGGGTGGCCCGGGTGACGTCCCAGGGCGGGGCGGCCGGCGAGTACCGGATCGAGGCGGATCCCGCCAAGCTTTGGGCGTACGGCCTGTCGCTGGGTGATGTCGCCGCAGCAATCACCGGCGCCAATGTCCTGGCCGCCTCCGGACGGATCGAGGACCAGGGCAAGCTGCTGCTGGCCCTGACGGACTCGCGTCTGACGGACCCGCGCCAGATCGAGGACGTGGTGGTCAAGTCGGGCGGGGGCGCCGTCGTGCGTGTCCGTGATGTCGCTCAGGTGAGGGCCGCGCCGTCGCCGCAATGGATTCGGGTCACGGCGGATGGCCGCGACGCCGTGCTGGTTCAGGTCTATCAGCAGCCGGGCAGCAACACAGTTCAGATCGCCCGGGACGTCCAGGCCGCCTTCCATCGACTGACCGGTCGGGGCCCAGCCGACATGCAGGTCAAGGCCTGGTACGATCAAAGCGAGTTGATCCTGGATTCCGCGTCGTCGCTGCGCAACGCCATCGTCATCGGTGTGGGCCTCGCGGCGCTGGTCCTGTTGGTCTTCCTGCGTGACTGGAAGATCACCCTGGCCGCGGTGGTGGCTGTTCCGGCGGTGCTGGCGGCCACCAGCCTGGTCCTGAAAATCACCGGCCAGAGTTTCAACATCATGACCCTGGGGGGCATGGCCGCCGCCATCGGCCTGATTATCGACGACGCGATCGTGATGATCGAGCATATCGAAAGACGTCTCGCCCAGGGGGGCGGAAAGGGCCGAGCCACGATTGAACGAGCCGTGTCGGAGTTCCTCAGGCCCCTGCTGGCCTCGTCCGCGGCGACCATCGTCATCTTCATCCCCCTGGCGTTCCTGACCGGCGTCACCGGCGCATTTTTCAAGGCGCTGTCAATCACCATGGCGGTCGCCCTGGTCATCTCATTCCTGGTGGCCTGGTGGCTGGTTCCGGTGCTTGTCGAGCAACTGATCAAGACCCGCGGGCACGTGGCCGAACTCGATCCGAACGGCAGGATCATGCGGCGGTACCGCACCGCCCTCCAGGGCGCCGTGGCCAGGCCGCGCCTGACCGTCATCGGCATCGTGGTCCTGGCCGCGGTGGGTCTCCTGGCCCTCCGCAGCGTCGGAACCGGCTTCATTCCCAAGATTGATGAAGGCGGCTTCATCTTCGACTATGTGGCGCCGCCCGGCATGTCGCTGACCGAGACCGACCGATTGATGCGCCAGGTAGAGGAGATCATCCGCGCGACGCCGGACGTCGAGACCTATTCCCGCCGCACCGGCCTGCAGCTTGGCGGTGGGCTGACGGAGCCCAATCAGGGCGACTATTTCATCCGGCTCAAGGCCAAGGGGCGCCGCCCAATCGAAACGGTCATGGACGAGGTCCGCGCCAAGGTCCAGGCGCAGGTGCCGGGCGTCGAGGTCGAGACCGCCCAGTTGATGGAAGACCTGATCGGCGACCTCACCGCCGTGCCCCAACCGATTGAGGTCAAGCTCTATAGCGACGATGTCAACCTGCTGCATGCCACCGCCCCCAAGGTCGCCGAGGTGATCGGCAAGGTGGGCGGCGTCACCGAGGTCAAGTCCGGCATCGTCATCGCCGGCGATGGTCTGGAAATCCGGGTCGATCCGGCGCGCGCGGAGCTGGAAGGCATCGACAGCGCCGAGGCAAGCCAGCAATTGGAGGGGCTGTTGTCCGGCATCGTCGCGACCCAGATCCAGTCGGGCGCCAATCTGGCCGACGTCCGGGTCTGGACCCCCGCCGCCGGTCGATCCCGTGCGGCCCAGCTCGGCGGGCTGATGCTCAAGTCTCCGGCCGACGGCCACCTCTTTCCGGTCGCCCGGATCGCGTCGATCCGCATCGTGACCGGGCAGGCGGAAATCGCGCGGGAGAACCTGCGTCGCATGGACGCCGTGACCGCGCGGGTGACCGGGCGCGACACGGGTTCGGCCGCGAAGGACGTGCAGGCGGCGGTGAGCCGCTCCGGTGTCCTGCCGGCTGGGGTGAGCTTCGAAATGGGGGGGCTGTTCGCCGAGCAGCAGGCTGCGTTCCGCGGCATGGCCCTGGTGTTCGCCGCCGCGGTGGCCGCCGTGTTCGTGCTTCTGCTGGTGATCTATGAAAGCTTCCGGACCGCGTTCGCCATCCTTGTCATGCCCCTGGCGGCCGCCTCGGCGGTCGCCATCGGACTGTGGCTGACCCATGTCGAGCTCAACATCATGGCCCTGATGGGCGCAACCATGATCCTGGGGATCGCCACGGAGGTCGCGATCTTCTATTTCACCGAGTATGAGGCCTTGCTCGCGGAGGGCGTCGATCCCGAACTTGCGCTGATCCAGGCGGGGGTGAACCGGTTGCGACCCATCGCCATGACCACATTGGCCGCGATCCTAGCCCTGGCGCCGCTGGCCCTTGCCCTTGGTGGCGGCTCGTCGATGGAACGGCCCCTGGCCATCGCCATCATCTCGGGCCTGATCGCCCAGGGCCCGTTGGTCCTGCTGGGCATGCCGGCCCTATATCGGCTTCTGGGTGGCGGGCGCGCGGGCGAGCGGGTGAGCGAGCCGGGGCAGTCCGGTTGACTTTGCGACACGTTCTAAGGGCTGGATGGCTTCTCCCGAAGCCTGAATCCGGCTCTAAGCTCTTATATTTGAGCGAGATTCAACGATCAGACGACTTCGTCTGATCGCATCGCGCTCTAGCGCCCGACGATGAGCAGTTCAAAGGTTCCCGGCGCCACGGTCGGCCGGCCGCCCCCGACTCCGGCCACATACTGGGCGGTAGGAAGAAACACGCGTCCGCTCGCGGGGTCGAGGGTGAGGGTGCGGGCGCCCTTCTGGGTGGGAACGGTGTCAACCAGCCTGGCGTCGCCTCGCACCACCGAGATGACCGACAAGGTCCCCGACTTCCCGGCCGAGACGAAGGCGAGTTTGCGGCGCGTATCGAAGGCGACCCCATCGGCTCCATCGCCGATCCTGACTTGACGGACCACCTTGCCGCTGTCGGCGTCAACCACCTCGGCCAGCCCCTCGCAGGAGGAGATCAACAGCCGGTCGGCCGGGGCATAGGCGATGCCGGTCGGGCCGTCGCAACCGGCCAGGGGATAGCGCGCCGTCACCTGGCGAGCGGCGATGTCGACCACCGCGATCTCGTTCCTGTCTTCCACATTGACGAACGCGCGACCCTGTCCATCGACGGCCGCAGCCTCAAGGCGTCCGCCCACGGGGATGGTCGCCACGACCTTGTGCGCCCTGGGGTCGATCAGGGTGATGTCGCCCCCCACATGGTTCATCACCAGGAGCAGCCCAGATTTCGGGTCGATGATCGCGTCATCCGGCGCAAGTCCTGTGGGAAGGGTCGCCAGGGGAGATCCAGTCTTGGCATCCACAAAGGTCACCATCGCCTTGGCGCCGTTGGTGATCAGAACCTCCGCGCCGCCATTGATCGGGAAGGCGGCGTGGCCCCAGGCCGCCGGCGCGAAGGCCCCGGTCACGGTGCGGGACTTGAGGTCAAAGGCGTTGACCGCGGTGGAGCGGGCCACTAGCACCCGATCGCGGCCGGCGTCGAAGCTGGCATAGTCCCAACCGCCGTCCGGACCGCCAATGCGGTCGATGACATGGTAGCCGGAAGGCCCGGCCAGGGCGGTGAGCGGGCTCGCAGAAACGGCGATGCAAAGGGCGACGAGTCGGGCGGTGTTCATGTGGCATGCATCCTGACACCCTGATGCTAGATCGGACCGCCAGCCGCGACCAGGGGCGAACCATCCGGTAGCGTCGTTTCGATTCCACGACGGGTTCGCCGAGCGAAGGCCATCAGGGCTGCCATGTCATGAATTGCGTGGACGCCTACATTTGAGAGGGTTTGGCGCTTCCGTATAAAATCGCCCCCGACAATCAGTTTTCGGTTATGCAAATCTCCGCGAGATCTTTCATTCTGTTTGAAGATGATCTATCGTTTTCTTAGGCGACCTGAAGATATCTCAGGGAATTGGCCCTCAATACGCGCCGAATTTCATCTCGGGTGACGCACAGGCGCCTAGGCGGAGGAACGCTACATGTCACGTTGTGCAATCAACTTGTCGGCGACGGCGGTGCTGGCGCTAGCCCTTGCGGCATGCGGGCGATCCGGAGCCTCCAGCGACGTCGCGCCTCCGAGCCCCACCACAAGCGTCGCTTCGGTGGCTGTTCCCGCGGCATCCAGCGCAGACGCCGCGCTGCTTGCAGCCGCAGAGCCCTTCGAGAAACTGACAGAAACCGCATTCTCCGCAACACCTGCGGAGCTTGATCTCACCATTGGAGAGGTCCGGACCGCCGCTGCGGGCGTTCGGAGCGCATTGAGCGCCAGCGCCGTAGGGCTGCTCGATGAACGGCTCGCCGCGATCGCATCGGCACGCGGGGCAGACAGGCGCGCAGATCTCGCAATCGCGGCCGTCGAGGGCTACCGCGTGCTCGTGAGCGCGGTGTCAGCCGCCGCCAAGGTCCCCACGGCGGTGAACCTGCTCGATTATGCCGGCTTCCGCTATGATGCGAACCTCAAAGCCAAGCCGGCCCGATGGGCGGACATGATGCAGGCGATGGCGTTCGCCCGCGAGCAATGGGCCTCAATTGCTTCGCGCGTGACAGACTCAGCCTTGCGCGGGCAAATGGACACATCTCTCACAGAGATGGAAGGCGCCGCGAAGCGTCGGGACGTGCCGGCGGCGGCGGCGGCCGCGCAGCGAGAACTTGCTTTGGTCGATGATCTTGAGAAATTCTTCAACGCCCCCTAGCCGCCGCGATTGTCGCGCTCCTGCCTGCGCCGCGATAGCCAGCTGACATTGGGACGCAATGGACCTGTCGCCGAGGGCGGGTGAGCGGGCCGTCTGTCGTCATGGCGTGCTGAGGACCAGCCCGCTGGGCCAAATCTCTCCTATCGCCGTGAATCGGTTGCGCGAGGGGGCGGTCGTGCGAAGGTCACGCAGGCTTCCAGGCCTGGATTTGCGCCGGCCAGCTTGACCTCGGCTCCATGCAGTTCGGCCACGGCCGACACCAGAGCCAGGCCCAGACCGCTCCCCGGCGTGGAACGGCTTCGCTCCAGGCGGTAGAAGCGATCGAACAGCCGCTCACGCTCCGCGGCGGGAACTCCCGGCCCGTTGTCGATCACGGTCAGCTGCGCGCCGCTCCCATTGCTGGAGGCGCGAACTCGAATTCGTGAGCCGGCCCCGGCATGACGTAGGGCGTTCTCCACGAGGTTCACGAGCATCTGGGTCAATAGTTCGGGATCGCCTTCAATCAACACCGGTCCGGTCGCCTCCAGGGTAAGCGTCTGCCGGGCGTCTTCGGCGGAAGGGGAGAAGGCCTCAACGACGGTTTGCGCCACGGCGGAAAGGTCGGTCGGTCGGAACGCGGCGCGTCGGGCCCCGCTCTGGATCTGGGCGATCCGCAGCAGGGCGGCAAAGGTCTCGAGGATGGCGTCCAGGTCCGTCAGCGCGCTCTCCAGCGCCTGGCCGCGTTCCCCCGGCTGGGCCAGGCCCGTTTCCAGCTTCTGCCGCAGGCGGGTTAGGGGGGTGCGCATGTCGTGGGCGATGTCGTTGGAAACCTGCTTCAGGGTCTCCATCAGAGCGGCGATCCGGTCGAGCATGCGATTGAAGGTCGCCGCCAAGCGGTCAAGGTCATCGTCCGAACCCCTCAGCGGCACCCGACTTCCGAGGTCGCCATCAATGATGGCTTCGGCTGTGGCGGAGATCGCCGCCAACCTCCGGTGTATGTCACGACTGAAGGCGTAGCCGCCGCCGACGCCCAGAAGCACCACTCCGACGAAGGCCCAGCCAAAACCGCGGATGACCGCACCGTCCAGGGTCTCGATACGGTCGAGATCGTCACCGACAACCAGCCTCAGATCCCCGGGAAGGCGGCTCGTATAGACCCGAATGGGTTCGAGCTCCCCGCCTGGCTGGGCGATCCGCAGAACCGACCAGCCCAGGGGCGCCTTGGCTCCGGCCAGACGGCCCGCCATCGCCCGGGTGCCAGGGCCTTCCAGGCCATAGTTCAGGGCGCCGGGCGTCCGGTCCCGTTCGCGCACCGCGCCAAGCACACCGGGTAGGCCTTCAGTTCGAAATTCCTGCACCAGCGCGGCCGATTCCGCGCGGATCCGGGCATCGACGTCTGCGGAGAGCGCCTGTCGCGTGGTGAACAGGGTCAAAGCGCCCAGCACGACAACCGCGATGGAAAACATCAGGGTATAGACCGCCGCTAGGCGCAAGCTTGTGGAGCGGAACATCTAGTCGGGTTCACGCAGGATGTAGCCGGAGCCACGCACCGTCTGGATCAACTCGCACGCGTGGCCGCGATCCACCTTGCCTCGCAAGCGACTGACGTGGGTCTCCACGATATTGGTCTTGGGGTCGAAATGAAAATCCCAAACATTTTCAAGCAGCATGGTGCGGGTTACCACCCGCCCCGCATGCCGCATCAAATACTCCAACAATTGAAATTCGCGCGGCTGCAGCTCCACCCGCTGCCCAGCCCGGGTGACCGTCCGCTTCAGCAGGTCGAGCTTCAGGTCCGCGACGACGAGTTCGGTGCGCACTTCCTGGGGGGGCGGCCGGCGCGCCAGGGCGTTGACCCGGGCCAACAGCTCGGCGAATGCGAAAGGCTTGACGAGATAGTCATCGGCGCCCGCCTCAAGCCCTTCGACGCGGTCGTCGATACCGCCCAAGGCGGTCAGCAGCAGGACTGGAGTTTTGACTCCAGAAGCGCGGATCGTGCGAAGGATCGCCACACCGTCGATTTCAGGCAGCATCCGGTCAAGCACAATGACGTCGTAGGGCTCCGCCGCCGCCAGCATCAAGCCATCGCGGCCACGATCTGCGAGATCGACCGTGTGACCAGCTTCGGACAGCGCACGCTTGAGATAGGCGGCGGCTTCCTTGTCGTCTTCGACGATGAGCAGCTTCATGCTGGAGCCAGCTCCGATCCGGCGGTGAGGGGAGGGTCCGGCGGTGGCCCGCCGGACCTTCGAGCCTAGTCGGGATTCGGGCCTTCCGCCTGGTTTTCCAGGATTTTGCCGGACTGGGCGTCGATCCCGACCTCGTAGGTCTTGCCATGCGATTTGATGTCGAACGAATACCGCATGCCGCTGCCGCCGGCTTCCTTCTCCAGCTCCTTGTCGGTCACCTGGCCGGGCCTGGCCTTCAGCGCCGTGGCTTGGGCCTGGACGAGCGTGATGTGGGCGGTCGAGGCCAACTCATGGCCAACATAGGGCTTCGGCGAAGCGGCGAGGGCGGCCGAACCTCCGAGAGCGACGGCGATGGCCGGGAAGATCAGAAGGCGCTTCATGGTGTTTGTCTCCGGTAGTTGCCCCGCCAGATGTCTTCACCCTCGCCCTCTGCCCCTACCATAGAGATGGCTCCGGCCATACTTTTCGCCAATGTTCGGCGATCTCATACCTGAAAGCCATGATCTTCCCCCGAATTAGTGGGCGGGGTTAAGCCGCTCTGCGTTCGGCGTCGGCTGGACTGAGCCCAGGGCCGAGTGAAGGCGGCGGGATTGTAGATGCTCTCGATGTACTGGAACAGATCGCGCCGGGCCTGGTCGCGGGTGGTGAGACCCGGTGGTGCACCCGCTCGGTCTTCAGCGTGTGGAAGAAGCTCTCCATAGGGGCGTTGTCCCAGCAGTCACCCTTGCGGCTCATCCTCGGCGTGATCCCCTGTCGGGCAGGAGCTGAGCGATAGGCCTCGGCGGCGTACTGGATGCCGCGGTCGGAGTCGTGGATAAGCCCCAGCGATGGCCGTGTCGGCCATCGGCATCGGGGTCTCGAGCCGCAGGCGCATGCCGCGCGGCGAGATGTCGAGAATCTGGCAAGAATATCCCGACGGAAATATCCGAACGGCCAGCGCCGTCGAGCCGCGGGCGTGCCGCCGTCGATTGTCAGCTCTGTCCAATGACCACCTCCGTCCCAATTCGAAGAACGGTGATCGGTGGGCGATAATTTGCGGTAAACATCGCGACGACCGCCTTGCGTCAGGCCCTTCGCGACCGCCCCTTGGTGAAGTGAGATGGCAGCCCCATTCGTCTCGACCGCTCGTCAAGCCAGCGCTCGGCGGTGAGGTCACGTTTGCGGACGTGGTCGGTCAGGTCTTGAAACACCCGCCGGAAAGCGCCCACCAGCACACGAACCTCAATGAGACGAATGTCCTCGCCCAGGTCCTCGTTGAAGTCGTCCAGTGACAGCATCATCACGACCATCAACTTGCTGTCGGCCACCCGCAGGGCGAATTCCGGACGCTTAAGGATCAACGCGGCGACAATGGCGAAAGGATCGCTGTCCGTAGCGTCGGCGAAGGTCTGCAGCCGCTGAAGATCAAGTCGGCCGCGTCCGGCCTCGAAATGCTCATACGATCGCAGGGGCATCCCCATGGCGCGGGCGACATCACCTGTTCGCAGCCGGCGCTCCAGGCGGATGGCCCGCAGGATTTCCGACAGCATCTCGGCCTGTCCTCGCGGGTCAGGCTCGGGTGTCGAATCCAGGCTGCTTGGTCGGCGGGGCGGACTCAAGCCGTCATTCCCTTCCTAAGCGCCCACAGCTGACCTTACACCTATAGGCCGCAAAAGTTGTATTTGCCAACGCTCTCTACCCGCAAGGGATGCGCCGACTAGGTCTCGCAAAGTGAGGTTCGCGCGGTTTTGGCGGCGGCCCGGCGAAATCCGGCGGCGTTACGGCAGAAACTGACGGAGAACACGCAGGTTTCGGCGTGCGAGGCGCGGAGTTTTGCGGCGGAACAAGAATCGGCTCCAGCCACGCTCGCTGCGCGCTTCGCAAATGGCTTGGCTATCACATGACGGGGGCGAGCGCGCCCGAAGGACCCTGCGGCAAGCCGCAGCAACCAGCCATGTGGAGAGATTTGCGGTGACCCATCATTCTGACGGCAGCTTGCCCCTTCAACGGCCGTTCGCTGGCTCGGACACTGTCTACCCATTGCCGCTTGTGACCACCATCAGCCGGATTACAGATCGTCAGCTGGAATGCCTGTCCTGGGTTCAGGAGGGCAAAAGCGCGAGCGATATCGGCGCCATCCTGGGCCTCTCGGGGCGCACGGTCGAAAAGCATCTCATCAAACTTTGCGGACACCTGGGCGTGAAGACGCGGGTCCAGGCCGTCGTGCTGGCTCGGGAGCGCGGCCTCATTTCGGGCCCGCGCCGTAAGCCTACCCCCTCCGAATAGGTAGGCTTGCGCCTCGCGAGGATGCGGCCGTGCGGCCAAAATCGTCGTCGAGGCCATGACAGGTCCTCGGTGCTCGCGCTTCACCATCAGGTGTATCTCATGGCTCTTAGCCTCGCCGCCGCTCTTGCCCTCGCCGCGCATTGTGCCCCTACCGTCGCACCGGAAACCCTCCTGTCGGTCGTCGAGGTGGAAAGCCGGTTCGAGCCCCTGGCCATCGGCGTGAACGGCGCGCCACCCATCGCGGTCTCAGCAAATTCGATCAACGAGGCGGTCGCCAGGGCAGGGGCTCTTATCGCCGGGGGGCGGAGCATCGATCTTGGCCTGGCGCAGATCAATAGCAGGAACCTGTCGTGGCTCGGGCTCAGCTTGGCGGACGTGTTCGAGCCCTGCACGAACTTGAGGGCCGCCGCGCGTATTCTGCAGGAGGGCTATGCCCGCGGCGACGCGGTCCGCGTCGGCGAGCAGGCCGCTCTGAAGACGGCGCTCTCCTACTACAACACCGGCCATCCTGTCCGAGGCGTCAGCAATGGCTACGTCGGCAAGGTCACCAGCGCCGCCGAACGCATTGTGCCGGCGCTCGGTGGGGCGCTTGCGGCCAAAGTGCCCGCGCCCGCGCCCGCATTGTCGCCCGAAATCCAGTCGCCGGCCTGGGATGTGTTTGGCGAGGTCCATCGCGGTCGCGGCAGCTTCGTGACCACCGTTTCCATCACAGCGCCCGGAGGACTCCAGTGAGCGTGCGCAAGAAGCTTTTCATCGGCCGCATGGCCCTGGTCGGGATCATCGCCCTGGCCAGCGCCAGTCCGGCCTTCGCCCAGTCGGCCGGCGTCGGCGGCAACATCGGCGCCTTCATCCAGAACATCATCAACCTGCTCAACAGCAACGTCATTCGCGGCCTGGCGGTGATCGCGATCATCATCACCGGCATCGCCTGGATGTTCGGCCACTTGGACATGCGCCGGGCCGGGACGGTGGTCGTCGGCATCATCGTCATCTTCAGCGCCGCTGGGATCGTCGACCTGATCACCGGCGGCGGCGGCGGAGCCTGATCCGATGTCCGCCGAGGCCGACGAGCGCCTGACCGAAGATACCCTCTTCCTGGCCTGCACCCGGCCGGCGATGGTCGCCGGCGTGCCGATGGAAGCCATGGGCCTCAACCTGATGGTTACGGCCACGGTCTTCTTGGCCGCGCACTCGCCGGCCTACCTGTTGATCGCGCCAGCCGTCCACCTCGTCTTCCGGGCGATCTGCAAACACGACCACAACGCCTTTCGGGTCCTGTGGATGTTCGTGGATACCAAGGGGCGCGCCCGCAACGGCGCGACCTGGGGCGGCAGTTCGTCGACACCGCTTCCACTCAAGCGCCGATACGTCGCCTCCGAGGTGGTCCGTGGCTAGCCTGGTGCTTCAGCCGCGGGCGGCCCCGTCGTCGCTGGGACGTGACCTCGATCCACGCGGGGCGCTGCCGTATGCGCGCCACCTGACCGGAGAGATCATTGGCCTAGACACCCAGGCGCTGATGATGACCTTCCAACTCGACGGGGCCAGTTTCGAGACCGCCGATGTGCGCGATCTCAACGATTGGCACGCCAAGCTCAACGGCGCCTGGCGCAACCTGGCCAACGACCATCTGGCGGTCTGGCACCATCTGGTGCGGCGCCGTCATGAGGGCTACCCCGCAGGCACCTTCCGGTCCGACTTCGCGGCCGATCTCGACGCTCGATATCGGGCTCGCCTCGGTGCGACCCAGATGTTCGTCAACGAACTCTACGTCACCCTTGTCCTGCACCCGGGCCGGGACGCCACGGAGCGTGCGGGCGCCTGGATCGCCAAGCGCCGCCGGTCCGACGCCGATGAGGACGAGGCGGTCAAGCGGTTGCAGGATGCGGGCCGCGACCTGGCGCAATACCTCAGCCGCTACGGCGTTCGGACGCTCGGCCTCTATGAGCGAGACGGCGGCTGGTTCTCCGAACCCTTGGAAGTGTTGCGGCTCGTCCTGACGGGACGGCGCGAGCGGGTGCCGCTGATCCGCGGTCACCTCGGTTCGGCGATCTATTCGGCCAGGGTCATTTTTGGCCGCGAAGCCCTGGAAATCCGGGACGCCGCCGAGGCCCACTTCGCCGGCATGTTCGGGGTGAAGGAATATCCCGCCGTGACCCGGCCCGGTCTGTGGAATGGCTTGCTTTCGGCCCGCTTCGCCTTCGTCGCCAGCCAGTCCTTCACCTTCCTCTCCAAGACGGCCGCCCGCGCGGTGATGGAGCGGAAGCAGAACCAGATGCTTTCGGCCCGGGACCGGGCCGCCTCGCAGATCGCGGGGCTGGGGGAGGCGCTGGACGATCTGATGTCCAATCGCTTCGCGATGGGCGATCACCAGGCGTCTGTGCTCGTGTACGGCGACGACCCACACCAACTCGCCGACAACCTTTCGACCGCCCGCGCGCTGCTCGCCGACTCCGGCCTGGTCACGGCCCGCGAAGATCTCGGGCTGGAGGCGGCCTTCTGGGCCCAGTTCCCGGGAAACTTCAGCCGACGCGTTCGGCCCGCGGCGATCACCTCTCGCAACTTCGCCGCCCTGGCGCCTTTCCACACCCATCCCGCGGGGCGGGCGGAGGGCAGCCATTGGGGGCCGTCCGTGGCCTTGCTGCGCACGTCCGCCGGCTCGCCCTTCCACTTCAACTTCCACGTCGGCGACCTTGGCCACACCTTCATCTGCGGGCCGTCCGGCTCAGGCAAGACGGTCGTCCAGAACTTCATGCTGGCCGCCCTGGAGAAGTTCGGCGCCCAGCAGGTGTTCATCGACAAGGACCGCGGGGCGGAGGTTTTTGTCCGGGCCTGCGGGGGGACCTATTTGACGCTGCGCAACGGCGAACCGACCGGGTTTGCGCCGCTCAAGGCCCTGGATTTCACGTCGGGAAACGCGGCGTTCCTTGGCCAGTTGATCCGGCAGCTGGTGGGCGCGAGCGACCGGCCTTTGTCGGTCCAGGAAGAGCAGGCGATCGACGCCGCGGTCGCCGCCCTGGGTCCGCTGCCAGCAGCCCAGCGTTCTTTGTCAGCGCTCCGCGCGCTGCTGGGCCAGCGCGACGCGGGCGGCGTCGGCTCCCGGTTGGAGAAGTGGTGCCGAGGCGGAGCCCTGGGCTGGGTCCTTGACAACGAAGCGGACGCGTTGGGCTTAGACGCGCGGTTCCTCGGCTTCGACATGACCCACATGCTGGACAATGCCGAAGTCCGCACCCCGATGATGATGTACCTCTTTCATCGGCTTGCCGCCCTCGTGGACGGCCGTCGCCTGGTCATCGACATCGACGAATTCTGGAAGGCGCTCGGCGACGAAGCCTTCCGCGGTCTCGCTCAGGATGGGCTGAAGACCTATCGCAAGCAGAACGCCTTCATGGTGTTCGGCACCCAGTCGCCGGCCGACGTCCTGCGCTCGCCCATCGCCCACACCATCCTGGAGCAGTGCGCGACCAAGATCTTCCTACCCAATGCCCATGCCGCCGAGCGCGACTACATTGAGGGGTTCGGCCTCACCCGGCGCGAGTTCGCCCTGGTCCGCGAGGAGCTGGCGCCGGAGTCGCGGCAGTTCCTGATCAAGCAAGGCCTCAACTCTGTGGTCGCCGAACTTCGCCTCGACGGGCTCGACGACCAGCTAGCCGTGCTGTCCGGGCGCACCGAGACGGTCGATCTGCTCGACCGCATCCGAGCCCGCGTCGGCGACAACCCCAAGGACTGGCTCGAACCCTTTCACCGCGAACGGAGGATGATCTCATGAAGCGCCCGTTGGTCACCATCGCGCTTGCAGGGGCGATCACCCTCGGCGGCTCAGCGGCTCACGCGCAGCTCGCGGTCTATGACGCGGCCAGCTACGCTAAGCTGATCCAGCAGGCCACGACGGCTGTAAACCAGCTGAACGAGCTGAAGACCCAGGTCAGCCAGGGTCAGCAGTTGTTCTCCAGCCTCAACGACGCCTCGGGCGTGAGCAAGATCGCCAGCGCGCTCGGCGTCCCGCCCTTGCGGTCCTTCCTTCCGGATACATCGGCCTTTAGCGCGGCCGCGAAGGGTGATTTCACGGCCCTTGGCGCCATCGGGGCGAAGGCCGACGCGATCCGATCCGCCAATCGCCTCTATACCGCTGCGGCCGATGATCCGCTCGGGGCCGATCTTGAAGCCGCAGGCCAACGCGCGGCCCGCGACCTGGCCCTGGGTCAGAGTGTGACTGACGCGGGCGCCCAACGGCTTGAAGGCCTGAAAGACCTCCAAGCGGCCATCGACACCGCGCCGAACGCCCGGGCCGTGATGGACCTGCAGGCGCGCGCCACGACCGAACAGGCCATGATCGCCAATGATCAGATGCGCCTGCAGGGTATCGCCATGGCTCAGGCGGCTGAGGATCGACTTGAAAGGCAGCGGCAACAAGAGCGCATGATGGCAGCGCGCGACGCGCGGATCGCGCTGTATCGGAGCGGTTTCCAATGACCCGGACTCTATATGCCCTCTCTGCCGTAGCTCTGCTTGCTGCGTGTTCGCCTCAACCACGGAGCGCCGACTACTTCACTGCACATCCCGACGAGGCCGAAAAGGTCATCGCCGACTGTGCGACTGGCGCTCACCGCGGGGACGAGTGCGTTAGCGCGAAGGCCGGTTCGGCAGCCGCCAAGCGAGACGCGCGGATCGACGCCTACAAGAAGGGCTTTTGAGTGCGGCGATGGCCGAGCCCCTGCAAATATTCCAGCCGGCCTATGCCTTCGTCGACAGCAAGCTCGACGTCTTCCTGAACGAGCGCGCCAGCTCGGTCATGGCCCAGGTTTCCGGCCCCCTACGCGCCGCCCTGGTGCTCTACGTCCTGCTCTACGGCTTCGCCATTTTGCGCGGTACGATCCAGGAACCGTTCATGGATTTCGTGGTGCGCAGCCTCAAGCTCGCCTTCGTCTACATGCTGGCCACCACGGTGGCCTATTCGACCTACGTCACCCAGCCGCTGTTCCATGTCCTGCCCGACACCTTGACCCAAGCGATCAGCGGAGGAGGTGTCCCTGACGTTGGCTCGGCGTTCGATAACTTCTTCAACCGTGCGGCCTATCTCGCCGAGACGATTACCAAGCAAGCGAGTCCGGTCGACTTCGGGCCATGGATCCTCGGTGCGGTCGTCTACATCGTCGGCGCGCTCGCTGCGGCCATTGGTTTCGGGGTGGTCCTGATCGCCACGGTCGCCTTGGCCTTGCTTGTGGCGCTCGGCCCGATCTTCGTCGCCTGCGCGCTCTTCGACGCCACCCGCCGGTTCTTCTTCGGCTGGCTCAGCCAGGCCGTGAACTACCTGGTGCTGTTCGCCCTGATCATCACCGTGTTCCAGCTGATCCTGTCGCTGGTCGCCCAACAGTGGGGCAACATCGACAGCTCCGATCCGATGGCCGGCGGTCTGCTGTTCGTGGCGCTCTGTCTGCTCGGTGCGATTTTCTTCCTGCAGACGCCAGCCATCGCCGCCGGGATCGCCGGCGGCGCCAGCGCGGGCCTGGCCGATTTCGCCAACGCCGCCTCGCTCAGCGGCGTGCCTCGCGCGGGCGCGCCCCAAGGGCCGCAGGAAGCCAGCCGCAGCGCGCCAAGGGGCGGGGGGTCCATTCGTCCTGCCGGAGGTCGCGCCTGATGCGCATCGCCATCCTGACAACCTTTGCCGCTCTCGCCCTCACGGCCTGCGCCTCGACCGGAGGCGGCAAGCTCGCGGTCTGCGACGGCAAGCACCTGCGCCCCGCCAACCCCTACGGCACCGTGTTGGCGCTGCCCACGGAGGGCGGGCCGCCTGCGCCGCCGGCCGCGCCTGACAGCGCCCAGCCGAAGACCCTGTCCTCCAACGTCTCACCGAGGTCGTTCGGGAGCTGTCTCGTATGAAGGCCGAGAGCGATCTGAAGGGCTATTTCGCCGAGGCGAAGGGCTGGAACGCCGACCAACTCCGAAGCGCCGAGCGCTCGCGCCGGCTGGCCTGGGGCGTGGCGGCTTTCGCGTCTGTCGTTGCAACCGTGGCCGTGGGCGCGGTGGCCGCCCTGGCGCCGTTGAAGAGCGTCGAGCCCTTCGTGGTCCGCGTGGACCGTAGCACCGGTGCCGTCGATGTCATGACCGCGCTGCGCTCGGAGAAGCCGCTCGCCTATGACGAGGCGGTCACCAAGCACTTCTTGGCCCAGTACGTCCGTTCGCGGGAGGGCTGGCTCGCCCCAGCGGCCGAGGCCAATTTCCGCCAGGTCTCGATCATGTCGACGCCCGCCGAGCAGCAGCGCTGGGCGGACGCCTTCAGGCCCGCCAATCCGCAGAGCCCGCAGGTGATCTATGGGCCGGCCGGGGAGGCGCAGATCGACATCCGGGCGGTGAGTTTCGTGTCCGATGGCGTCGCCAACGTCCGCTTCCACCGCGTCGTGCGCCAGAGCCAGCAGGTCACCGAAAGCGATTGGATCGCGACCATCGCCTACGCCTACACCAAGGCGCCGATGGGCGAGGCGGATCGGCTGCGCAATCCGCTGGGCTTCCAGGTGACCAGCTACCGGGCGGACCCGGAGGTGGTGCGATGAGAACGCCCCTCGCCATCCTGGCCGCGGCGAGCTTGGCGGTCTCGTCGCCCGCCTTTGCGCTCGATACGCCGAAGTCGGGACCCTCCGACCCCCGCATCAAGGTGGTGGACTACGATCCTTGGGCCGTCGTGAAGATCACGGGGGTGTTTCGCACCGCGACCCAGATCCTGCTGGGCCCGGACGAGACCATTTTGCACGTCGCCGTCGGCGACGCGACCGGGTGGGATGTGGCGGCCGAGAAGAACATTCTCTTCGTAAAGCCCAAGGCCGCCCGGGCGCCGACCAACCTGATCGTCACCACCAGTCGCGGCACCGAGACACGCAACTATACCTTCGAGCTGTCGACGCGGGCCGGCTCATCGGCCCGAACCACGCCCGACACGGTCTTCGGCCTGCGTTTCCGCTATCCCCAGGACGAGAAGGCGGCTGCTGCCGCTGCCCTGACGGGACAGGCCGCCGCCCTTGAGCGGCGCATTGTCGAGCTGAAGCTGGACCGCGCCGTCGTGGAAGGTCGCCGCAATCTGAACTACGGCGTCCAAGGCGCGACCGCCTTGCAGCCCTCGGAGGTCTCCGACAACGGGCGCTTCACGGTCCTACGCTTCCCGGCCAACCAACAGGTCCCCGCGATCTATCAGGTGGAAGCCGGCGGCACCGAGAGCCTGATCCCGTTCGACGTGCGCGGCGAGTTCGTGGTGGTCCACGCCGTCGTCCGCCAACTGCGCCTGCGCCGAGGGCGCGACGTGCTCTGCATCTACAACCAGGCCTTCGAGCCCTACGGCGTCAATCCGGGGACCGGCACCGCCGCCCCCGACGTCCAGCGCACCGACCAGGGAGCGTCCAAGCCATGACCGACGCGACTGATTTCAGTGAAACGGCCCCCTCGTCCAGGGACGAACGAGGCGCGCCGCCCGCGTTCGAGAGATCGATCTCGCCGATCGCCGGACGGCTCGGATCAGGCATCGCCGGCAAGGGCGTCGTCCTGGCCGCCCTCGTGGCCGGCTGCGGCGTGTTCGTCGCCGCCACCTGGGGCCATGAGAAACCCAAGGCCGAACCTAGGCGCGACGAGCCGGCACGGCAGGTCGTGCCATTTGAGCCGGCGATGAAGACCCCATCCCCGACCTTGGCGGCGCCCGGCGCAGATGCGCCCAGCCTCGCGCCGACCGTCGCTGGCGGCCAAGTCCCGGCGATCCAGCCCGGGGCTGGTGGCACTGCGGCGGACGCCGCAACCCGCCGACAAGCAGAGGTCAGCGCCATCCGCGGCGCACCGATCCTGGCTTACAGCCGGGGCGGCGAGGGCGCCGCTGGACCGGCGTTGCCTGCGATCCTGGCGGCCCAGGGCGGGCCAGCGCGTGAGGCGACCGAACTCGATCAACTGCGGCGCGGCTCCTCGATCGGACAGGCCCGGGCGGCGCGCCTGCCGGACCGCAACTTCTTGATCGTCGCCGGCGCCAACATCCCCTGCATCCTGCAGACGGCGATGGACACCACGACTCCGGGCTATGTCAGCTGCCTGATCCCGCGCGACGTGCTGTCGGACAACGGCGCTGTCGTGCTGATGGAGAAGGGCACCAAGGTTCTCGGCGAGTACCGCTCGAGCCTGCGTCAGGGTCAGCGGCGGCTGTTCGTGCTCTGGACTCGGGCCGTCACCCCGGCCGGTGTCGCCATCGCGCTCGGATCGCCCGCCGCCGACCCGATTGGCCGGGCGGGCTTCGACGGCGAGATCGACACCCATTTCTGGGACCGCTTTGGCGGCGCGCTCCTGCTCAGCATCGTCGATGACGCGGCCTATGCCGTCGCCGGGCCCAACAATGGGTCCAACATCACGCGCCTGCCGTCGGACGCCGCCGGCATCGCCGTGCAGAACTCGATCAACATCCCGCCGAGCCTGCGCAAGCCGCAGGGCTCAGAGGTGTCGATCTTCGTCGCCCAGGACTTCGACTTCTCGGGCGTCTACGGCCTCAAGGGCCGGTGAGACCATGGCTCACGACACCGCCGTGCTGGAGCACTATCTGAGGCCGCTTCAGGCCTGCCTGCAGCCGGCCGGTGTGACGGAAGTGGTCGTCAACCGGCCAGGCGAACTGGGGATTGAACGGGAGGGCGGCTGGGAATGGCGCGCCGCGCCCGACCTGACTGAGACCTGGCTCTCGACCCTGGCCAAGGCGGCGGCCGCCTTCACCGCCCAGGACGTCACCCCGGAAACCCCGATCTGCTCGACGGTGTTGCCGGGCGGCGAGCGCTGCCAGATCGTCATCCCGCCGGCGGCCGAGCGGCTGTCGCTGACGCTGCGCAAGCCATCCGCGACCACCTTCGACCTCGACGCCTTCGCCCGCGGCGGCCTGTTCGATGACGTCGCCGTCGCGACCAACGACCTTTCCGCCGACGAGACCGGACTCCTGGCTTTGCGGGACGCTGGCGACTGGCCGGCCTTCTTCCGGCTGGCCGTGCGCAGCCGGCGCAATGTGCTGATCTCCGGCGCCACGGGCTCGGGCAAGACCACCTTCGCCAAGGGTCTGGT
The DNA here is from genome assembly GCF_965229015.1 of Phenylobacterium sp. Taxonomy (GTDB): domain Bacteria; phylum Pseudomonadota; class Alphaproteobacteria; order Caulobacterales; family Caulobacteraceae; genus Phenylobacterium. The sequence goes on from NZ_CBDDIM010000001.1 coordinate 334,466, forward strand.
GCGGCTGATCCCGGACGGCGAGCGGCTGCTGACCATTGAGGATGCGCGGGAGCTGACCGTCCCGCATCGCAACGCCGTCCACATGCTCTACGCCAAGGACGGGCAGGGGCTCGCCAAGGTCGGCGCCAAGCAGCTGCTGGAAAGCGCGCTGCGCATGCGGCCCGACCGCATCCTGCTGCAGGAACTGCGCGACGGGACGGCCTTCTTCTATCTGCGCAACGTCAACACCGGCCATCCCGGCTCGATCACCACCATCCACGCCGACAGCGCCACCCTGGCCTTTGAGCAACTCACCTTACTGGTGAAGGAGTCCGAGGGGGGCCGCGACCTGGCGCGCGACGACATCCGCTCGCTGCTGCACATGCTGGTCGATGTGGTGGTGCAGCTGCGCCGCGTCGAGGGCCGCTTTCGCATGACGGAGGTCTGGTATGACCCGCTTCGCAAGCGCGCCCTGGCCGCTTAAGGCCGCCTATGTCGGCACGCTGGCGGTCGCCGGCGTCGCCCTGCTGGGCGGGCTTGCTGTGATCATCGCCCTGGCGGGTCTCAAGCGCCTGTCGGCCGACATCGACCTGGCGCAGGTCCCCGCCTGGCTCTGGTACTTCCGCGATGACCCGCAGGTGCGCCGATGGCTCGGCGTCGGCGTGCTGTCGGTCTTCGGCGGCGCCGGCCTCGCCACCGTCGGCGTCATCCGCAACCTGCGCCCGCCGCTGCACGGCGCCGCCCGCTGGGCCAGCGAGGCCGAGCTTGTCGGCTCCGGCCTGCGCGCTCGCCAAGGCATCGTCCTTGGCCGCAAGGGCGGCCGGCTCCTGGTGTTCGGCGGCTCCGAGCACGTCATGCTCCATGCGCCGACCCGCAGCGGCAAGGGCGTCGGGGTGGTCATCCCCAACTTGCTGACCTGGCCGGACTCCGTCGTGGTCCTCGACGTCAAGCGCGAGAACTGGGAGGCGAGCGCCGGCTTCCGCGGCGCCCATGGCCAGGAGGTCGTGCTGTTCGATCCGCTCGACCCGGAAGGCCGGACGGCCCGCTTCAACCCGCTCGGTCACATCGACCGCGCCGACCCGGTCGCCGTGCTCGACGAACTGCAGAAGCTGGCGGTCATGCTGTTTCCGCCGCCGCAGCACGGCGACCCGTTCTGGGCGGAGGCGGCGCGGACTGGGCTGATCGGCGTCGGCGCCTATGTCGCCGAGACAGCGGAGTTGCCGTTCAGCCTGGGCGCCATCTACCGCGAGCTGACCCACGGCGACCCGCGCAGCCGTTTGCCCGAGGAAGTGAAAGGGCTCGCCGCTGCCGGCCGGCCACTCTCCTATGGCTGCGTCAGCGCCATCTCCGACTTCTGCTCGGCCTCGGAAAACACCTTCGCCTCGATCAAGCAGACCATCACCGCCCGGATGAATCTTTGGCTGAACCCGCGCGTTTGCGCCGCGACCGACGCCAGCGACTTCGATCTCCGAGACCTCCGCGAGCGCCGCATGTCGCTCTATCTCGGCGTCTCGCCCGACAACCTGGCCCGCGTAGCGCCCCTCTATAATTTGCTCCTGCAGCAACTCGTGGATCTGAACACCCGCGAGCGGCCGTCCGCCGACCGGCACACGGTCCAGGTGCTCGTGGTGATGGACGAGTTCGCGCGCCTCGGACACGCGGCGGTCATCGCCCACGGCTTCTCCTATGTCGCCGGCTACGGCCTACGCCTGCTCCCGGTCCTGCAGAGCCCGGCGCAGTTGAGGGCCGAGTACGGTCCGGACTTGGCAGAGGAGATCATGGCCAACTGCGGTCTCGAGATCGCGTTCGCGCCCAAGGAGCTCAAGGTCGCCCAGGACCTCTCCGAACGGCTGGGCTTCTGGACCTATTCAAGCCGTTCCCACAGCCGCCCAACCCTGCTGTCCGTGGGCCGGCGCAGCACCACCGAGTCCGATCAGCGCCGAGCGCTGATGATGCCGCAGGAACTGATCCAGATGGACCCTGGCCAGTTGATCCTGTTGCGGGCGGGCATGCCGCCGGTGCGGGGCCGGAAGATCCAATATTGGCGGGAGAGGGTGTTCAGCGCGCGGGTCGTCGCGCCGCCGGTCGTCGCGGCCCATCCTGCCATTGCATCCAGCACTTCAAGCCCGCCGCCGACCTCTGGCCCGGCGCCGCGCCCGGACGTTCTCAGCCTCGACCTGGTCGCCCCAGCCCTGGAGGCGGCCGGGTTCGAGCCGCTGCCGGCCGACGGTGCGACCGATGCGGAGGTCGAGACCTGGATGGAGCGCTTCATTGATGCGTCCGTGATCCGAGAGGAGGTCGACCATGGCCGGTGAGATAGATCGCAATCAGATCGACAGCGAGGGCCGGGGGCGCTCCACCAACAAGGGCGATGTGCCAGACCCCTTGCTGCGGCGGTACTATCTCGACTCACGCGGCGGCCCGGGGCTCGGCTTTTACGCAGACGCCCGGATCAAGACCGCCACGTTCCGCGACCTGGGGGCCCGACTGGTGACGCCGAGGTCCGATCCCAATGCGATCCGCGACATGGCCGCGGTCGCCCAGCATCGGGGCTGGACCGTCGTCTTGGTCCATGGCGAGGCCGACTTCCGGCGGGAGGCCTGGCTTACGGCCAGCGCCCTTGGCTTGGAGGTGCGCGGCTATCAGCCGACCGAGCGGGACCGCCAGGAATTGGAGCGTCGGCAGGCGGCCCTGGCGCGCAAGACCGCACGCGCCGCCGACGAGCGGCCAGAGCGCGGAGATCGTGAAGGCAAGGCGAACGCGGCGGCGGGGCGGACCAATATGCGCATCGTCGAGGCCGTGGTTCGGGCGCGGGTCGGCGACCGGCCGGCCCAGGATCGAATCCTATCGGCGGCTCGTGAGCGGCTGGCGTCTTTGTTGGAGCAGGGCGTTCGGGTTCGTCCCCTAGATGTCGCTAAGGCTCAGGCCGTCCAGGAGTCCCACCGCTCGCGAGACCGGCAGCGGAGTCGGTAGCCGACCGGAGTGACTGTTGGCGGCAGGAGAGTATTGACCCGGGCTTGAGTCGTTGCCTGCAGTTCGTAATATGTAGTCTGGAGACCGTGGTTTCATCGGCCACAGAAGTATCCCGCTTCTCTCATGAAGGGACGGGCGCTTCTGGCTTGGAATCTGCGGGCGTTACGCACCGCCAAGTCGCTCTCGCAGGAGCGGCTGGCGATCGACGCTGGCGTCGATCGAGCCTGGGTAAGCGAACTTGAACGAGAGCAGGGCAACACTTCCGTCGATCTGCTCGACCGCCTGGCGGAGGCGCTGGACGTGCCGATCGCGGCGCTGTTCGCCAAACCAGACCCCGACGCGGACAAGCCGCAGCCCCTGCGCAGCGGCCGACGCCCTCGCGACTGATCGCGTAGCGGGGTAGGGCCGATGGATCGGGCCCTGGTCTGTGCGCATGGCAAGATGGTGGCGATGGTCGCCAGCGTGCTGCAGGCCTCCGGCGTGACCACCACGGATGAGTTCGCCCGGCTGCTGAAGGTGTTCGCCGACACGGTGGGCGAAGCGGATGCGGAGCAGGCGGAGATTTTGGCGCTGTGGGCCGATACCGTGGCGGCCCTGCTCCCCGCCAAACCGCTCAACTGACGATGGCGATGCTAGGCTGCGATAGCTCGCAGTGCCTTATCTAGCGAGAAGGTCTCAGTCCTACCGTCTTGGAAAGTCACCCCATAGCATCGGGTGGTGTAGCCGGGTCCGCGATCGTGGGTGGGATAGAATGATGCCGGCGGTGATGGCAATTCCCAGCCAGTCTTGCCGCAATAGTCCTCGTACATGGCGCTGATGTCAGCCAACTCCTCACCGGAGAATGCCTGCTTCAGCTCTTGCCTGTTGAGCATCAAAGCGAAATGCGTCCTGGCGGCCGTGACCGTCCCGAAAACGCGTCCGGTTTTGAGTGAGACTGACCTTGCCATGTCGAACCTCTATGAGGGCTTGCTGTCCCCGAGCTGTGTGTTCCGCGAAATAGGATCAAACGCGCGGCGTAATGCGTGCAGCGGTCCGGATGTCGGCAATCTGCGTGCCGAGCGCCTGGAGGTTTTGACGCATATCGGTGAACACCGGCTGTTCGGAGTCTGGGTCGCTGATGGTGACAATTGCGGTGAACGGCACGCCCTCCTCGGGCATGACCTCGCCGGCACGGGTCAAATAATCGACGAACAGCCGCCAGTTTGAGGACGGACCGACACCCAGCGGGAAGGTCTTGGCCAGAACCTTGACGGGGCTCCACTTCAGATCGTGCTCGATCCGCTCCGCCTCGATCGCTGGAGATTGCCGCTTTGACGGCAGATAAAGCGGGTCGAGCTGACCTTTCCAACCGCCGTTTGCCTGCTCCTGCTGCAGAGTGGCGTTGATGTTCACCCGCACGAACTCCGAACCGAACCGGGCATCCAGGGGCGGCGTGGAGACAAGGGTGATCTTCGCTCGGCCCCGACACCTGCCGCCTGGTCCCACCAGCGACGCCGGCCACGCAAAGCGGAAGTTGATCTGCTGATCGCGGCGGATACGCGAAGCAAAGACGAGCGTGATGGCGTGGTCGCCGGTTTCAAGGATCCGGTCGGCGGACGGCGGCATGCCGAAGCCGACCATATGTCGCGCGATCGGCGCGAGCGCCTTGGATTGCAAGGGCGCCGGCATTTCGGCGTGATGGACCAGCAAGCCGATAAGGGTCTCGCGCGACACTTCCCCCTCAATGGCGTGGTCCAGAACGGCGGCGGTTTTCGCCGCAAGGGGCGAGGCGTAGCTCGTGCCGCAGCCATCGACGATCGTTCCATCGGGCAGGATCGAGAACAGCCCATGTCCGAGGATGGGATGCTGGGAGCCCGCACCCCCGATATGCGCCAAATCCGGCTTAACCCCGGCGCGCAAGCCAGGACCACGGCGACTGTACCGCGTAGGTGCGAAGGGTAGGCACCCGTCATGCCCCGGCGGATTAAGCGCGGCGACAGCGACATTGCGGGCGCTTTCGGCCGGCGTGAGCAAGCCGTCGTTGCGAGCGTTCACGAGATTGCCGAGCGCAGCGGTCGCGTCGGCGGGCCATTCGGCGCGGAGATCCTGAGGCTGGATATTACCCGCCGAAATGAACACCACCGCATTGTTGGTTTCAGCAATCTGATCGAGCCGTGCTGCGTGCGGGCTGTACCGATCTGGCGCCGCCGGTTGCAGGATGTTGAGGCTCATGTTGAACACCCGCACCCCGTGCCGGGCGCGCGCATCCGAAACGGCCGTTTCCATCTCGTCGAAGAACTGCGGCAAGCCCTCGGGATAGTATGAGGCAAAGGCACCGGCCTTGCGCTCGTTGGGGAAAACGGCGACGTCGACCAGCTCCGCACCATCCGGCTCAGGGCAGGTTTCCGCGCCGTTCAAAGCGCCGCCGACCGCGGCCAGGCCGCCGATAAAGGTGCCATGCGCGAGGTCGGCATCTTCGTCGGCGAGAATGTCCCACCGATCAATCACCCAGTCCGAGAGCGCTTCGCTGATGCCGCCGTCAATGATGCCGAGCCGTGGATGGGTCCGGCGGCTGTCGCGGATAGGAATGGTGACGTTCGTCGGCCGCGTGCGCGGCGCGGGCGTGGCCGCACCTGTAGCCCGGACGACGATACCGGGCAGTTCGATCCGCCGCACAAGCGGATGGCTGTCGAGGAAGGCAAGCAGGCGAGCGTGGCGTTTGACGTCGGGATTGAACACCGCCAATTCGCGACGGCGCTCGCTGAGCGAGGCTTCATTCAGCCGCAAGACGGGCTGATCGCTGGATTGGTCGAGCCGGACGGAGAGGATCGGCTGTTTGTGGCGGTGATTTGGCAGCCGCTCGACCGCAAGCCCATGATCGAGAGCATTGAAGCCCGCGATGAAACTCTCGGCGAGGCGACGATGGCCTGCATCGAGGAGATCCCATTCCGAACGGGGCGGCGGGCTATCGAACAACTCGACTTGGTAGCTGCTGCCCGTCATCGGGTTTGAAAGCCATGCGACGGCTTCTTCCACAGAGAAGTCGCGGCGGTCGGCAGGGCCGTAGAGTTCGATCCGGTCAATGGCGCCAGTTTCGCTCTTTCGGGCGGAGGGGTGAGGCTCATCCTTCTGCTTCTGTTCGTTGAAGCGCATCACCGTATGCGTCTCGGCCTTGGCGATCTCGGCCGCCACCTGGCGGAGCGTGCCCGGGCGGGCTTCGATAATCATGACGCCGAGATCGCCGCCGCCGACGACTGGGGTGCGATCGTTGCGAAACAGGCTCCCAACCGGCCGGTGACTTTTTGCCCAAGCTTCACGGCGCAGAATGACCTTCACAAAGCCGACGTCGCCTTGCGACTGCGCGCTGAGGACGCCGGAGATGGTATCGATCTGGCCCATGAGGGCCATGCGATGGGCTACGAACTCGGCGTCCCTATGTGCGAAGAAGTCCTTTCGGCCGCCGCCGCCGCCCGCCTCGCGGGCTTCCTCATAGTTTTCCGGGTTGAGGACGATCTGGATAGGGCTAGCCATTCAGCGCCTCACCTTCGCCGGACTTGGCGGCTCGGCCGAGCTGACGGCTGACCGTCGATTTGTCCTTGCCCGCGATCTCGCCGATGTCGGCCATCGAGAAGGCAAGGATAGGATCATCCCGCATGGCCCGAAACAGATTGCTCGAATCGTCGAACAGCAGCGCGCGGCGTTCGCTCTGGACCCGAGCTGCGTTTAGCGTGGCGAACTGGCGGAGCGTATCGAGCAGCCCGCGCTTGTCTTCCTCGCGAACAGTGGTGGCCTTCTTATAGGTGCGCACGAGAGACTCGATCTCGGCGCCGGTCGAGCCCTCCGTAAACCATGCGATCAGCCGCAGATGGATGTCCGGGGCCTTTACGGGCGGCATGAAATGCGCGGCGATCGCCTTGCGCATCTCAAAGTCCGGCTTCGGAATCTCAAGCTGAACCTCAAAGCGCCGCCAGACGGCAGTGTCCAAGAGCTTCGGGTGATTGGTGATTCCGATCGTGAAGCCGATATCGCGGCGAACATCGAGGTTCTGCAGGAGCGCATTCACCACGCGCTTGATCTCTCCGACCTCCTGCGGGTCGTCTCGGACCTTCGCGATGGCGTCAAACTCGTCGAGCAGAAGAATGCAGCGATGGCGGTTCGCGAACGTGAACAGATTGCCGATGTTGCGCGCGGTGGTGCCCAGGAAGGACGACACGAGACCGTCCAGCTTCACCAGCACGACAGGTAGTTCGAGCTGCTGTGCGATCCAGAGCGCCAGGCGGGTCTTGCCCGTTCCGGGCGCCCCGTAGATGAGGCAGGTTTTCGACGGCCGGATGTCGATCTCCGACAGGGCTTCGAAATTCGCCCATTCTTCGATGATGGTTTCAATGGCTTGGCTGACGGTCGCGTTGAACAGCGGCGCAGTCGGTTGAATGTCCGCCGGAAAGATAATGTCCGCCAGCGCCGCCGCCGTTTCGCGATCGACAGGCACCGGCGTGTTGCGCGTCAGAACCTCGCCGGAAATCTGCGCCTTGGAACGCTCGATGCGGCTGGGTGAAAGTTCCTTCGTCCGATCCGCAGTCGTCAGGATGCTGGTCAAGGCGGCGGACTGCTTCGAATCCCCATCCTTGGTGAGGGCGTCACGCAGGCGCTCGATCTGCTTGCGCAGGGCGGGTGACGCATCGGCCATCGCCGCGCGGCAAAGAGCTTGGACGATGGAGAAGTGTTCCATAAGCGATTCCTGCGGCGCGTTGCACTGGTGCGCCGATTTGGTGTGTATAGCCCCGGTATCGTTGCAGAGCAACCGCCGTGCGTGGCATAATTCGTGTAATCGATGTGCTTGCCCCTTCACTTGTTGCGCGGCACGTGCCGTCGACGCTCTCAAGGCGAGCCTCGCCCGGGGGAGGGGAGCTGTCGAGTTTCGGTTCTCGGTCTGTTCGCCCGGTGCTAGGCTCGTCGCATGCTGCCGTCCTCGTCGCCCCTCGCGCTTGAAGATCTGGGCTGGGCCTCGTTCCAGGACCTGGCGATGGCCTATGCCGAGGATCTCTTCTCCGGGCCGGTGACGACCTACGCGAAGACCTGGGACGGCGGGGTGGACGGCGAACACGGCGTGCTCGTGCTGGGGAGCGCCATCCCCGGAGGCGCCTGGGCGATCCAGGCTAAGCACACGGGACGCTCGGACTCGCTGAGCGAGGCAGATCTGAAAGCCGATTTCGGCAAGCTACCGGCGCTTCTAGCCGAGGGCTTCAACTCCTATCTGCTCATCACCAACTTCAGCGTGTCGCGCCACGCCATGAAGGCTATCCGCGCTAAAGTCTTGGCAGCCGGATTCGCGTCCTGCCACGTCCACGGGCGCGACATGCTGGTGCGCCAGATCCGTCGCTCGGCGCGTCTTCGGGTCCTGGCGCCGCGCGTCTACGGTATCGGCGACCTGTCGTTGATCCTGGACGGGCGGCGGGCGGAACAGACCGCCGCCCTTCTGGAGGCGTCCCGGTCCGATCTCGACCGGTTCGTGGCGACCGAGCCCTACCGGGCCGCCGTTCGGGCGCTGGACAAGGACGGCGTGGTCGTCCTTCTCGGAGAGCCCGCCGCTGGCAAATCCACCATCGCGCGGGTGCTGTCGGTGGCCTCGCACGACCGTTTTGACGCTACGCCCTACGTCCTGCATCGCCTCGACGAGCTGACCGGCCATTGGCATCCCGGCGACCCGGCCCGACTGTTCTGGGTCGACGACGTGTTCGGCCCGACCCAGGCGGACTTTTTCGCGGCCGACACCTTCAACAGGTTGATGCCGACCCTGGCGGCCGCCTTGGACGCGGGCAACCGGTTCGTCTTCACCTCGCGCACCTACATCTGGCGGGCGGTTGAGCCGAAGCTGAAGCTCTCCTCGGTTCCGCGGTTCTCTAAGGGCATCGTTGAGGTCAAGGTCGAGGATTTCAGCGACCGCGACAGGGCGCTAATCCTGGCCAATCACGTTCGGCTCGGAGACCACAGTCGCGCGTGGCGAACCAAGTTCAAGCCCTTGGCCCCGGAAGTCGCCCGGCATCCCCGATTCACCCCCGAAGTGGCGCGGCGGCTCGGTCTTGAGGTGTTCACGGGCCAGCTTGAGCTGGTCCCGCACAAGGTCGCCGCCTATGTGGCAAATCCGGGGGCCTATCTCGAGGAGCTGATCGGGGGGCTGTCCGTCGGCGGCCAGGCCGCCCTGGCGCTGCTCTTCATGCAAGGCGGCGAACTGCCCGTCGCCTTGCCCAAGGACGAAGCCCTGGAGGCGGTCACCGACGCCTTCGAGGTGTCGGCGGGACAAATCTCCAGGGAATTGGCGGCGTTTGAGGGCTCACTTTGCAGCCGCCAGGTCGAGGACGAAGAGCCGGTCTGGCGCTACCGGCATCCGTCGATCGGCGAGGCCTTCGCGTCGGTGGCCGCGCGGTCACCAATGCTGTTGGATGTCTACCTTAGGGGCGCGCCGCCCGAACGCATCTTGGAGGAAGCGGTCTGCGCTGGGGTTGAGGTGAAGGGCGCGATCGTTGAGATCGGGCGCGGGCACTATGACCGCCTGATCGAGCGCATGAAGAGCCATTATTTCGGCCGCTTGGATCGGCTGCCGCGCGCCTTCCTGCTGATGCGGTCGACGCCCGAGTTCCGGCGGCGCTACTTCACGACGCCGCTCACGGCAAACCATCCCTTGCTCGGCGACGGCCGCAGGCTGGAGCATCAGACCTTAGCCCTCATTGCGCTGCTGGCGCCCGAGGGCCTGGTGGCCGCCGACTACCTCGCCTTCATGCAGTCCCGCGTGCGACGCGGGTTGCTGGAATGGGGCATCCCGAGCTGTCTCAGCCGTTGGGCCCGGGAGGTCGTCGGCAAGGGGCCGTTTGACGACCTTCTGGTATCGGTGGTCGACGACCTACGCCATGGCGGGTCCAGCTACATGGACTACTGGGAGCCGCGGCACGACTCCGAGGACTCGCCCAGCGACTCTTTCCGCGGGCTGCTGGAATTCGTTGAACAACTCGAAATGTGGATCGACCCGGACGAGGCGGCCGAGGTTCTCGAGATCATGAAGGGCCGCATCGGAGCCCGGATCGAAGCACTGGAGGAAGAGGCCGAGCGCGAGGATTGGAACCGGCGCGAGGAGGAGCACTACTATGCCCAACAGGCGGGTGCCACGGGCCGGACGGCGAGTCCCGCATCGCGGCCGACCTGGAACTCACCGAGCCGGGGGGCGGACCCGATCGCAGACGTATTCTCGGACCTCGACAACTAGGACGCCCGCCCGATGTTCAATCTGATCATGCGCTGGTTCGAGTGGGACCAGCAGGAGGGATCACTGCCGCTGGAGCGGGTGTTCGAATACACAGAAGAGCCGCTGATCGCGCAGTTCAGGGTGGACGGGGCCCCGGCCCTCGACCGCCTTCTGCGGCTGCCGTGCCTCTTTATGAACGAGGGCGTCGGCGACGAGGTGTGCCGCGTCGGCCAGGTCACCCGCGCCCGCGTTGTGAACCGTGAGGTGCGGTTCGATTACACGCTCGATCCCGATGTTCCGCCGCTGCGGAACCAAACGATCTACGCTGGGCGTCTCGCGCTCGACATGCCGCATGATTTCGAGTTTTCGCGCAATCACTGGGCGGTGAAGGACGTCGATCTCTATCGCTTCTTGCTGCGCAATGTCCGGCCTCGGCGCCAGCGGCCGACAGTCTTCCGGATCGAGGAGCACGAGGAGATCGAGCCGGCGCTGGTGTCAGTGATGATGCCCTTCGACGCCGGATTCACCCCGATCTATGAAGCGATCCAGCAGGCCGCCGCCAATGTCGGGCTGCGGTCGCGCCGGGCCGACGACATCTGGGAAAACCCGGCCATCATCCAGGACGTCGTCTCGCTTATCGATCGGGCGCGCGTCGTGGTCTGCGACTGCACAGGCCGAAATCCCAATGTCTTCTACGAGGCCGGCATCGCTCACACGCTGGGGCGGGAGGTCATCTTGGTCACCCAGGCCGAACAGGACATTCCCTTCGATCTTCGGCACCTGCGCTACATTCGCTATCTGAACAATGGCGAAGGACGCGTTGCGCTCACCGCCGCGTTGCAAGGGCGGTTACAGACGATTCTAGGCCACTAGGGGGAAGGCTTTCCCCTGCGGTCGAGCTTTCCATCTCGACCGACCCCTTCGAGCGGGGAGGGCCCCGCAACGCCCCCTGGAGATGGAGAGCGGCCGGCGGGCGTGCTCGGTCCCGCCGCGTGCCGCGGCTCCTACGGGTCCGCCCCTTCGGGCGCCTGCGGCGCCGCCGGCCGCTCGACGGCGCTTCCCGCCATGCAGCGCCCCTCTCGTTGTCGGGTCGCGCAGGCTCCTTGCAGCCTTCTCCTTGGCGCCGCGCTGGCGCGCGACCGTGGCTTGGGGCTCCGCCCCTGGCGCACTTCGGAGCGGCTTCCGCCCAGCTTCGGGCTGGGACGGACCGGCATAGGGCAGGGCAGCGACAGCCCTGCAGCCGGTTCCCCGCGAAGCCGCCCCTCCGTTTGCACCCCCGGTCTCGCCGACGGGCAGGGCTGCAGGCGCGCCTTGCGCCTGCACCCAAGCCCCAAGGAGCTTAGCCATGACCCAACAAGTCCACATCGTTCATCAGGACGGCGACGTCATCGACGTGCCGCTGAACAAGCTCAAGAAGTCGCCGCGCAACGCGCGGCGGACCCCTCACGCCGAGGCCGACATCGAGGCCCTGGCCGCCAGCATCGCGACGAAGGGTGTCTTGCAGGCGCCCGTGGTGGAGCCCGAGACGGACGAGGCCGGGGCGGCGACCGGCTTCTATCTGGTGACCATAGGCGAGGGCCGCCGCTTGGCGCTCGCTCTGCTCGCCAAGCGCAAGGCCATCAAGAAGGTCGAGCCGGTGCGCTGTGTGGTGGACCTGAACAACGATCCCCACGAGATCAGCCTGGACGAGAACGTCACCCGCTTCCGCATGCACCCGGCGGATGAATTCGAGGCGTTCCGCGAGCAGGCCGAGCGGCGCGGCCTAGGCGCCGAGGAGATCGGTGCCCGGTTCGGCGTATCGGCTCAGGTCGTGCGCCATCGTCTCCGGTTGGGCGCGGTCAGTCCGGTGTTGATGGCGCGCTATCGCGCGGGCGACCTGACCCTCGACCAGATGATGGCCTATGCCGTCAGCGAGGATCACGCCCGGCAGGAACAGGTGTTTGACCAGCTGGGGCCGGATCGTCCGCCCTATCTGATCCGCCGCACCATGACGGAGGCCAAGGTCACAGCCACGGATCGGCGGGCGGTCTTCGTCGGCGCCGAGGCCTACGGCGAGGCGGGCGGGACCATCCTGCGCGACCTCTTCACCGAGGACGGCGGCGGCTGGTTCGAAGACGCAGGCCTGCTGGACCGACTGGTTGCCGAGAAGCTGGCCGGTATCGCGCAGACCGTGCGGGACGAGGAAGGTTGGAAATGGGCGGAGGCCCATATCGACTTCCCGCGCGCGCTCGGCCTCGCCCGCGTCTATCCGCACCCGGTGGAGCGCCCTGACGAGGATGCGGCCCGTATGTCCGCGCTTTCGGAGGAATACGACGCTCTGGTCAGCGAGTGGGATGCGGTCGAGCAGCTTCCGCCCGAGATCGAGGCCCGGTTCGCCGAGATTGATGCGGCGCTTGAAGCCTTCGGCGATGGGAATGCCTTCGAACCTGTGGAGATCGCGCGGGGCGGGGTGTTCGTCATCCTCGGACAGGACGGTGTAGCCCGCGTCGAGCGGGGGCTGATCAGGCCCGAAGACATTCCGGAGCCCGAGGCTGATCCCGAAGCGGAGCCTGACGGCGAGGGGGAGGGCGGTACGGAAGGCCGCGAGGAGGGCGGGGCAGACGCAGTCGATGAGGCCGAGGAGGATTCGGGCGCCCCTTTGTCGGAGCGTCTGGTTCTGGACCTCACGGCCCATCGGACCTTGGCGCTGCGGGACGCCTTGGGCGCCAGCCCCACGGTCGCGCTGTCGGCGGTGGTCCACAGCTTGGCGCTGTTCGCCTTCTACCCTCCCTACGACCGCGCTTCCTGCTTGGAGATCAAGGGCGTGTCCACCTACCTCGACGGCCACGCGCCGGGCATCGATGAGAGCCGCGCTGGACGCAGTATCGCCGAGCGCCATGAGCGGTGGGCGGTGCGTCTGCCAAAGGAGACGCCTGACCTCTGGCCTTTCGTGCTGGGGCTGGCGGCGACGGACCTTTTGGACCTGTTGGCGCATTGCGCGAGTCTGACGGTCAATGCGGTGCGGACGCCGGTCGACCGCAAGCCGGGGGCGTGGGCGCATGCCGACCGGTTGGCCGAGGCGGTGGGTCTCGACATGACGGGCTATTGGTCGGCCACCGTGGCGAGCTACCTGGGCCGCGTCACCAAGGCGCGGATCGGCGAGGCCGTGCGGGAGGCCATGTCGGACGAGGCGGCTGAGCGGATCGGCGGCATGAAGAAGCCCGATATGGCGTCGGAGGCTGAGGCGTTGCTGGCCGGGAAGGGTTGGCTGCCCAGCTTGCTTCGAGGGCCGGTCCCGGTGGAGCCCGAGGTTCAATCCGGGGCGTCGGAGCTGACCGAAGAAGCCGCTTAGGAGCGGGCCGCAGCCTGCGGCCTTTATCTCTCTGACTTAGGGCCGTGCGCCGAAGAGGTGCGCGGCCCCTTCTTCTAGCGTGAAGACACCGGCGTCGCCGGTGGTGTGGTCCCGTCGCCGGGCCGATCTCCTCACCTTCGCAACCGACCCATGCCGCCTCTCTGGCCTGATAGGGCCGAGGGGTTTCGGGCCGTACCGGCCCCGCTGATCGCCGCAACGCCGGCTCCTCGACTTCTTTCCCCTTCGGCTTCGCCGAATTCCTCGCGCGGCAAACAAGTCGTCGCCGGCGTCCTCCGCTGCGCTGCGGGCCTACGGCTGCGGCGCTCAGCGCCCCTCGTCCTGGAAATCGCCATCGAGGCCGCGATGGGCGCGGTCCGAGGAACAAGGAGACTTCACCATGGCGACCATCGGCACCTTCACCAAGGACGACGCCGGCAACTACAACGGCGCGATCAAGACCCTGACCCTCAACGTCAAGTCGGCGGTCCTGCGCAAGGCCGAGAAGGCCAACGACAACGCCCCGGACTTCCGCATCTTCTCCGGCGCCACCGAGTTCGGCGCCGCCTGGAAGAAGACCTCCAAGGAGGACCGGGCCTACCTCTCGGTCAAGCTGGACGACCCGAGCTTCCCGGCTCCGATCTACGCCAGCCTGGTCGACGCCGACGAGGGCTACAGCCTGATCTGGTCGCGCAGCCGCCAGGCCGACTGACCTCCCGCAGAGCGCCCCGCCGCACCCCGGCGGGGCGCCGCTTCCCCCAACAACTCAAACCACAGGAGGCCGCCATGTCGCGCCCTCACGAGAGCTCACGCCCGGACCTATACAGCCGGGTCACCAACGCCATCATCGCCGATCTCGAAAATGGTGTCCGCCCCTGGACCAAGCCCTGGTCCGCCGAGCATCTGGCCGGAAAGATCAGCCGGCCGCTTCGTTCTACCGGCGAGCCCTACAGCGGCATAAACGTCATCCTGCTATGGGCCGAAGCGGTCGCCCGGGGCTTCACGGCGCCGATCTGGATTACCTTCCGCCAAGCGCTGGCGCTCGGGGGCCACGTCCGCAAAGGCGAGCACGGCTCCACGGTGGTCTACGCCAATCGGATTACTCGCACCGAGTCCGGTGACGACGGCCAGGACTTCGAACGCCAGATCCCGTTCCTGAAGGCCTACACCGTCTTCAATGTTGATCAGGTCGAGGGCCTGCCCGCGCACTTCCATGCCGTGCCTGAGCCCAAGCTCGCCGCCGCCCGGCGGATCGACCACGCCGACGCCTTCTTCGCGGCGACCGGCGCCGACATCCGCCACGGCGGCAGCCAGGCCTACTACGCTCTGCAGCCCGACCATGTGCAGATGCCGCCCTTCGAATGCTTCGAGGAACCGGAGGGCTACTATGCAACCCTGGCCCACGAATGCACCCACTGGACCCGGCACCCGACCCGGCTCGACCGCGATTTCGGTCGCAAGCGCTGGGGTGATGATGGCTATGCCCGCGAAGAACTGGTCGCCGAACTAGGCGCGGCGTTTCTCTGCGCCGATCTGGGTCTGGAGCTTGAGCCCCGACCCGACCACGCCAACTATATCGCCAACTGGCTGCAGGTGCTGAAGGACGACCGGCGGTTCATTTTCACCGCCGCCGCCCACGCCCAGCGTGCAGCCGACTTCCTCCACCAGCGTCAAGCGCAGGTGATTGCCGCCTGAGCGGTAATGCGGCGGGCGCTACGGCGCTCGCCGCGAGGCTGCTTCTGACTCTTAGTCGCCGTTGGGAATGTCCGGTTTCGGGCTGGAACTTCGACGCTGGCCAATGGCACGTTTGCGGCGCGGAAGCGTCTCGTTCGTCTCGGTGACCCAGGCCTTCAACGCCACCACCAGCATGGGCAGGCTAACCCTCAATGTGCTGCTGTTCTTCGCTCAGTTCGAGCGTGAGGGCACGCGAGCGGATCCGGGACAAGATCGCCGCTTCCCAGGCCAAGGGGATGTGGATGGGTGCATGCTGCCGTTGGGCTATGACGCCGCCGAACGGACCCTGAAAATCAATCAGCCAGAGGCCGCAGCCGTTCGGCAGATATTCCAACGCTAAGCGCGCACTACGTCAGCCCGTGGCGCCGCCTGCGTCAGCGCTCACCGGCCGACCTGGCTTCGTCTCGCTTCCTAGCTTGGCGCTGACGCCGGTCAGGTAGTCGACGATGGCGGGAATATCCTTTTCAGCGATCGTCGCCTTGTACGTGTCGCGCATCTTCTCGACGGTCGAGGTCCATTGCGCTTTCGATAGCGCGGGCTGGGTCAGGGCCATGCTGGCCGAATGACATGCGGTGCAGTTGCCGTTCATCAGGTCGGCGCCCGGCCCGGCGGGGTAGGGCGGATCGTCGTCGGGCAAGGCGATGCTTGTCGAGGTCAGCGTGAAACCGCCCCCTGACACTGCGGATGGCGGCGCCGCGGCTGGGGCCGGCGGTGCGGGCGGCGGCTTCAGGCTTTCCACAAAGGCATGGCGGCCAAGAGAGATCGCGATGACGAAGCCTCCCGCCATGGCGCCAAGTTGCAGGAGCGCACGGCCGTAGGACGGCGTCTTCTGCCGGTCGCTCATGACAGCACCACGTGGGTCGTCTCGACACAGGCGCGCATGAAGCCTCCTGGGTTCCAATTCGGCGTCATGGCTTGGCTGACGCCGGCTGTATTCGTGCACCGGGCCATCAGGGCGACGGGACCCTTTCCGGCGACGGCGACCATCCCGTCGAAGCGGCGGAAGCTGTACTTGCCCTCGTCGGGGCCCAGGCGCGCCGGCGTCCAGGAGCTGCCGCCGTCACTTGAAAGGTCGACCTTGGCGACCCCAGCGTCGCCGCCCATGGCGATGCCGCCGACCGGGAGCTGGGATTGGAAGGCGACCTTGGAGCCGTCAGCCAGGCTGGTGATCCAGGACCGCGGGACCATCCGGTTGATCGGCACGGTCGGGAAGTCCTTGGCGCCCGGCGCCACATTGGCCAGTGGCGTGTCCGGAATCTTGTAGGCCTTGGCCATCCAGTAACTGTCGTCCGGGGCCCCGAGCACCTCGATGTCGCTGAGCATCTTGACCCAATAGGTCGAGAACCACCCCGGGACGATCAGCCGGATCGGGAAGCCGTTAAGCAGCGGCAACTGCTCGCCGTTCATGGCGAAGGCGATCATCACCTCGCCATCGCGGGCATGGTCCACCGCGAGCGATTTCGAGAAGTCCGGGGCGCCATCGACGACCGGCTGGTCAAGGCCGTTGAAGCGCACCGCGACCGCGCCGGGCTGAACGCCGACCATGTCGAGGACATGCCGCAGGCTTACGCCCAGCCACTTGGCGTTGCCCATGGCGCCGTGCGCCCACTGGGCACCGGGAACCCGGGGCTGGAACAGGCCGCGGGAATTGCCTGAGCACTGGTTGACCGCGGCCATCTGCACGCGCGGCATGGCCAGGATGTCGGCGAGGGAAAGCGACAGGGGGCGCCCGACCCGACCATGAACGTTCAGCTTGAACGCTGTGGCGTCGACCTCGGTTGGCACGTTCGCCCAGTGCCAGCGTACGAAGAACTGGTCGTTAGGGGTGAACACGCCCTGGTCGAAGACGCTCATCGGGGTCTCCAGCAGCGGAGGCCGGGTACGCTGCAGAATCATGCCGCGCTTGCCGGGGAAGGCGTCGGTGAGCGGCCGGTCCGATGGGCCGCCGGGTAAGCGCAGATCAGCGCCCGCCTGGGCCCAACTCCGGGGCGCGAAGGCCGTGGCCGCCAGTAGGCCAGCGCCGGCCAGGAACCGGCGGCGATGGGTTACTGAGTCGCTGAGGGTCTGGGCCATCAAGGCCTCCGCGTTGAGAGGGGTGACAGGCGAGGTCATTGGCCGCTCTTGAGGCAAGGGGCGACGAAGAGGTCGCCGCGCCAGGCGCCGCGCACCGTGCGGGCGCCGACCACCAGCCACATGATCGCCAGCAGGATTACAAGCCCACCGCCGATGATGGCAAAGGCGGCCAGCGGCAGGAGGGTGGAGAGCTTGAGAGTAGCAACCGCATAGACGCCGATGGGGAAGGTGTAGCCCCACCAGCCGAGATTGAAGGGCAGGCCTTCCCGCAGGTAGCGCACGGTGATCAGGGCCGCCATCGCCGCCCACCAGAAGCCATAGCCCCAGAGCAGCACGCCGCCGATCAGGCCGATGCCGCGGGCCGCCGCGCCATAGTCGCCCAGTCCGTTGGCGGCGAAGATCGCTGGCGCCGCGCCGCCCATGACCAGCAGGCCAAGCGCGCCGGTGCCGATGGGGCCAAGCGCCAACCAGCTGGACGCGGCCATGCTCGCATGCGGCAGCTTGTGGACCGCCATGCGCAAGACCAGGATCACCAGGATGCTCATCGCCAGGGGGACAGAGCAGGCCCAGAGCGCGTAGCTGGTGATCAGCACGGTCAGCTGATGGTGTGTATCGGCCAGGTGCGGCGCCAGAAGGCCGCCACTGACCGCGGCCACCTCGGCGGCCACCACGGGCAGCAGCCAGACCGCCGTCATCTGATCGATGGTGTGGGTCTGCCGGGTGAACATCATGAAGGGAATGGCGATGCCGCAGGCCAGCGCCATGGCCGCATCGGCCCACCACAGGACCTGGGCGATCTGCACCGCGGTCTCGCCCCAGTGGGGGACGCCAAACGCCAGGAAGCCATTAATGATGGTGGCCAGGCCCATCGGGATGCAGCCGAAGAACATCGACACGACCGAATGGCCGAAGATCTGGCGCGCGCCATCGAAATAGAAGATCCAGCGCGCGGCGTAGAGCAGGGTGAACAGGCTGAAGAGCCCGATATTGAACCACCACAGCCCCTCCGCAACGGCGTGCAGGCCGGGGATGCGGGCCGGAAACTGGGCGAGGGCCAGCGCCAGGATGCCGGTGCCCATGGTCGCGGCGAACCAGTTGGGGGTGAACTGGCGGACAACCTCACGGGGACTGGCCAGGGTCGCCAGGGGCTTGAGGCCGAAGGCGACGGCTCGGATATGGGCGATGTCGGTCATGGGGCGAGCTTTCGAAGCGGAGCAGTAGAGAAAGGCGTGGGAAGGCCGGGCGTTGCGTCAGCCGGCGGTGAGGCGCCAGATCGAGCCGAAGACAACGGCGCCGGCCAGCAGCGCCACGGGCAGGACGATGATCTGGGTGAACGCCTCACGCCCCGAGATCCAACCCGTGGCGATGGAGACTTGGCCGTTCAGGAATTCCCCAAATCGCGGCCGCGCTCGCCTTTGGGAATGCTGTCGGAGAGCAGAATGCCACCTCCAAGCAGACCGAAGAACATGACGCCCAGAACGGTGATGATGCCCAGGGTAAGTGCAGTCTCCGGCCCGCCGAAGAAGGCCCAGAAGGTCAACAGAAGCGCGGCATAGACGCCGATCAGGGCTTTGACGGCCGTTGGATGGACGCCATTGACCCCAAGGTCCGGCGCATCGCGGCGGAGGTCTTCGAACTCACGGTCAGCGCGTGCGACCGTTGCGGTGGGTCGGATGCTGGCGCGCGTGGTGTCGCGGAACACGGCGTAGGGGGCCAAGGCGGTAAAGGTGGTCATCAGGGTCACTCCGTTGGAGTGGAGGCCGCTTGGCGGCGCGCTCCTTGACCATCACCCTCGGCCGTCAGACCATTCTTATCCAACGAGAAGTTTCTGTATCTTCGTTCGATATTATCGAACGAACGGGCCCTACGGCTTCGCCATCTCCAGGAAGGCGTCCCCCGCGCGGCTGCGATAGCGCTGCTTGTGCCGCAGCAGGTAGAACTGCCGAGGCGGCAGATCGAACGCGATCTCAACCAGGGCTTTGCGCGCGACGCCCAGTCGCGCGACGGTCTGAGACATCACGCCCGCGCCCGCGCCCGCTTCGACGGCCGAGCGGACAGCCTCATTGCCCGGCAGGACCATGGCGATCTTCAGGTCGGATAGAGACAGGTGGCGAGCGGCCAGCATGTGCTCGAACGCTGCACGGGTGCCGGAGCCGGGTTCCCGTAAGACCCAAGCCGTCTTGGTCAGATCAAGGTCGGCGCCCGTGTGGGCAGCGGCCCAGGGATGAGATGGGGCGACGACAAGGCTCAGTTGCTCTTCATCGATCACCGAACGGCTCAAAACCGGATCGTCCACCTCGCCTTCGACCAAGCCAATCTCAGCGTCTCCCTCCGCGACCGCTCGGGCGACCTGGGCGGTGTTGCCGATAGCCACGTCGATCTCGATGCCGGGATGTGCAGTGTGAAAGAGCGTTAGCCGCGGCGGTAGCCAGTAGCTGGCGATGGTCTGGCTGGCGTGGATAGACAGGCGTCCGCGTTCCAGCCCACTGAGGTCGGCCAGGGCCGCCTCGGCGGCCTGCGCTTGGGCCAGGACCTTGCGGGCCTCGGCCAGAAACACCTCACCGGCGCGATTGAGCACGATGCTGCGGCCGACCCGGTCGAACAGCGCGACGCCGTGGCGGCCCTCGAGGGTGGTGATGGCGCTACTGACCGCCGACTGGGTCAGGTTCAAGGCTTCAGCCGCCCGGGTGACATGCTGGCGCTCGGCGACGGCGAGGAAGATGCGGAGCTGTTCGAGGGTCACGAGCTGAACCTAGCCACTATTGATCGTAACGCTAGGATCGTTCGGTCTGGTCGAACGTTCCTAGTCCGTGATCCCGTTAGACGGCGTGAGTTGCCGCGTAGAAGGTGCGATCGCCCTCTGAGGATCAAACCATGCCATCGACTCAATTGCCGGTCCGTCGCAGACGCCCTGCCTGGATCGCGTTGGCCGCCTTGACCGCCGTTGCCGTGACCTCCAGCGCCACGGCCGCTGTCGACGGGTTCGACGCGCAGATGACCGAGGCGATGACGCGGATGCATCACGCGATGATGCTGCCGCCGACCGGCGATCCGGACCGCGATTTCGCCCGCATGATGATCCCGCACCACCAAGGGGCCATCGACATGGCCAAGGTCGAGCTCCAGCACGGCAAGGACCCGCGCCTGCGTCGCCTGGCCCAAGGCATCATCGTCGAACAGGCCCAGGAGATCGCCGTGATGCAGCAGATTCTGGACGAGACCCCCGCCACTCATCCGCAAGGACACCCGCAATGACCCGCAGTCTCGCCCTCATCCTTTTGCTCGCCAGCGCCGCGCCGGCCCTGGCCGGGCAAGCGCCTGGGCCCGCGAGTGCGCCCGACATCGCGGTGAGCAGTCGCGACCGTTTCTATACGTCGGACCAGTTCTCCAACACCGTCTCGGTGATCGACCCGGCGACCAACAAGCTGCTCGGCGTCATCAAGCTGGGCGACCAGACGCCCATGAATTTGAGCCCGCTCTACAAGGGCCAGTTGCTAGTCCACGGGATGGGCTTCTCGCCGGACCACAAGACGCTGGCGGTGATCTCCATCGGCTCCAACTCCGTCACCTTCATCGACACGGCGACCAACGCGGTGAAGCACACAGCCTATGTCGGCCGCTCGCCGCACGAGGCCTTCTTCACCGCCGACGGCAAGGAAGTCTGGGTCGCGGTGCGCGGCGAGGACTATCTGCAGGTGCTCGACGGCGCGACCTACAGGGAGACCGGACGGATCAAGGTGCCCAACGGCCCGGGCATGACCATCTTCGCCCCCGATGGCCGGTACGCCTATGTCTGCTCCAGCTTCAGCCCCGAAACCGTGGTGATCGACACCAAGACCAAGGCGATCGTCGGCCGCGTGAAGCAGGAAAGCCCGTTCTGCCCGGACATCGCCGCCACGCCGGACGGCAAGCAGGTCTGGTTGACGCTAAAGGACATCGGCAAGGTGATGGTGTTCGACGCCAAGCCGCCGTTCGCGGTTCTGAAGACGCTCGACACCGGCCCGATCACCAACCACGTCAACATCGTACGCAATGGCGCCGGCCAGTTTGCCTATGTCACCGTTGGCACGCAGAACGCGGTGAAAGTGTTCCGGACGGACAGCTTCGCCCAGGTGGCCGAGATCAAGGTCGGCGCGCTGCCGCATGGCCTCTGGCCATCCGGCGACGGATCACGCGTTTATGTCGGCCTGGAGAATGCCGACGCGGTCGCGGCCATCGATACGGCCACCCATACTGTGATCGCCACCATCCCGATCGGCCAGGCGCCTCAGGGCGTGGCCTATGTCCCGAACGCTGTCCCGACCGGTCCGGGCACGGCGAACCTGCAGCCGCTCGGCATGGCCGCCAAGTCGGACAGCCTGAGACTCGCGGGCGCCGCGGGCGGACCGCCTACCCAAGTGACCCTGTTCGACCAGGGCCAAGTGCAGATCCTGCAGGCGGCGGCTGTCGGCCTCACGCCGAAGACGGCCTATGTGCTGGCGATCGCCGACAATCCCGAGGGCGAGGGTAAGCTGCAGCCGCTCGCTGGCTTCATGACCAGCCCATCGGGGTCGGCCGTCGTCAACGCGGTGGGTCCGTTGCGCAATGTGGTCAGCGCCGACACGCCGGCGCCGCGCCGTTACCTCGTGATTGCCGAAGGCCGGACGGACGACATGGGGACAGTGGTTCAGACGCAGCGCTAGCCCCCGAATGTCTGCATTTCAGAGCTAAGCCAACTTCCGCTTATGTTGAGGGTTTCGGATGCCGGCCCTTGCACGAGGTCTGCGGCCGGCGTTGAGGGCGGGCTTCCGAAAGCCTTCAGGGGAGGAAGCCGCGGTCAGCGCCCCAGGTGCGTCAGGCTATGGCGATAGCGGTTGATGCTGCGGTGCTGACGGTCGCCGAGAAGGCCTCGGCGGTGGCGACGGACAACATCAAACGTCCAACATGTCGGCCTCGAAGCGGGGTGAGACGGCAAAGTCGGCGGCGGCTGGATAGCGTTTGGGGCGAGGCTGGACGCCGGGCGCAGCGGGTCCTGCGCCGAGGCCAGGGGGCGATGGCGGACATGGGCGGGACAATGGTCGCGGCCGGGCTCATGAGCTGTCACACCACCGTGGCGCGAGCGGGCGGGCGCGCCAAGCGCCGTCCTTGCCGATGACCTCGATGATGCGCACGACACCGCCGCATGGGCAGGTCAGGATGGCTGGGACCTTGGGCTCTGTGGGTTCGGGAGCGGCCGCGTGCACGGCGGCCGGTTGCGGTGTTCGCTCCAGGATCAGCGCGCGCAGCGCGTCCAGGGGCAGGCTGTTGGGGCCCTTGGCCAGCAGACCGTAGTGGCGGATGCGGTGGAAGCCGGACGGCAGCACGTGCAGCAGGAATCGCCGGATGAACTCGGCCGGCGCCAGGGCCATGGTCGCCATCTTTACCGCGCCGGTGGCAGGGTCGGCGCGGCGATAGTCCTTCCAGCGGAAGCGGACGGCCTGGTCGTCAAGGCTGACCAGGCGGCTGCTGGAGATGGCGACGCGATGGGTGTAGCGCGCCAGATAGGCCAGCACCGCAGCCGGTCCGCCGAACGGCGGCTTGGCGTAGACCACCCACTCGGCGCGCCGCAGCGGCGCCAGGTAAGCGGCGAAAGCCGGGGGCGCGGCCAGAGGCGCAAGGGCCCCGAAGAAACGCAGACACCCCCGGGCGCGGAGGGCGATGAGCTTGTCCAGGAACAACCGCCGGAACAACCGCGACAGCACTCGCACCGGCAGGAAGAAGCCCTTGCGACAGGCGATCCAGCGCTGGCCATCTGGCGACAGCCCTCCGCCGGGCACGATGCAGTGGACGTGGGGATGATGGGTCAGGGCCGAGCCCCAAGTGTGCAGCACGGCGATCACGCCCAGCCGCGCGCCTAGGCGCTTGGGGTCGGCGGCGATGGTCTGCAGGGTCTGGGCGGCGGTCTTGAACAGCAGGTCATAGACCACGGCCTTGTTGTGGAAGGCGATGGCGGCAATCTGGGCGGGCAGGGTGAAGACGACATGGAAGTAGGGCGCGGGCAACAGGTCAGCCTGGCGTTCGGCTAGCCAGACCTTGGCCGCCGAGCCCTGGCACTTGGGGCAGTGGCGGTTGCGGCAGGAGTTGTAGCTCACCGCCAGGCGCTGGCAGTCGTCGCAGCGCCCGACGTGGCCGCCCAACTCGGCGGTGCGACAGGCCTCGATGGCCGACATGGCCTTGAGCTGACCAAGGCTCAGATGTCCGGCCTGGGCGCGGCGATAGGCCGGGCCGTGGGCGCGGAAGATGTCGGCCACCTCCAGAGGTGGCCGGGACATGTCGCGCGGCTCAGGCCGTGGGCGGCCGCAGCAGCGACAGCGGACTCCTCACCGCGCCCAGGGTCTTGATCGCCACGCGGGTGTAGCGGGCCGTCGTATCCAGCTTCTTGTGGCCCAGCAGCGCCTGGATCACCCGCACGTCGGTCTTACGCTCCAGCAGATGGGTGGCGAACGAATGGCGCAGGGTGTGCATCGACACCCGCTTGTCCAGGCCCGCCGCCTTGGCTGCGGCCTTGCAAACCCGGTCGAGCTGGCGGGCGGTGACCGGCTGGCCAGGATCACGGCCGGGAAACAGCCAGCCCATCGGCCGGGCCGAGCGCCACCAGCGGCGCAGCAGCTCCAGCAGGTCGGGGGCCAGCATCACGTAGCGGTCCTTGCGGCCCTTGCCCTGTTCGACGCGGATCAGCATGCGGGCGCTGTCGATGTCGCCGACCTTCAGGTGGGTGATCTCCGAGACCCGTAGGCCGCAGCCATAGGCGACGCTGAGAGCGGCCTTGTGCTTGAGGCTGGGGGCGCAGTGCAGCAGCAGCGCCACCTCCTCGGGGCTGAGCACCTCGGGCAGCCGGTCTTCCTTGCGCACTGTGGCCAGGCGTTCACCGTAGCCCTGACGAGCCAGGGTGACCTTGAAGAAGAACCGCAGGGCCGAGACCGCAGCGTTCATCTTGGCCGGCGAGGCGCCTTGGGTGGCCAGGTGCAGCTGGTATCGTCGCAGGTCCTCCGGCTCGGCCTGGTCAGGCGAGCGGCCCAGGAACTGGGCGAAGTCGGCGACCACGGCCACGTAGCCGTGCTGGGTCTTGTCGCCGAACTGGCGGATGGACATGTCTTCGATCATCCGCTGACGCAGCGGGGTGGGGGGTGCAGAGCTCATGGGGATCTCCTGTCTGCAGGGTTGACCCCTGATCTTCAGACAGGACGGGCGAGGCGCCGCCACCTCAGGCTCATCCACGGCGCCACCGCCGTTCACCCATGCCGCGCTAGCGGCTTAGTCCAGTGGCGCAGAGCCGACTCTCACCTCTTACCGAGTCGGGCCCGCTTGGGGCGGACCGCAGGTCCGGCGGGCGAGCGTGCGCGGGGCGTAGGCTTACGCATCGCGCGCGCCGAGGGGAGGGGCCAGTCTGAGTTTGTCGCTGTCTAGGGCAGGATAGCCTTCGCGGCGGCGGATCACTACGTGGAGCGGCCCAGTGGCCAATCTCAGTCTTCGGGTGCCCGACGATTTGCTGGCCCGGTTCGATGCCGCCGCCGGAGGGCAGGGCGGTCGTGCGCCGACCTTGCGCCGCCTAATGGATCAGGCCGCGGCCGGGCCTCCGGCGGTAGGCGAAAGGCTTCCAGCGCGCCCCCTCAAGCTGACGGTCCGCCTTACCGCTCACGACGGCGACGGTCTGGCGCGGGAGGCTTCCGGCATGGGCCTGACCCCGAACGCGTGGGTGGCCGCGCTCATCCGCCACCGCCTTCACGGCAAGCCGACCTTTGGGCGCGACGAGACCGTTGCCCTGCTCGCCATCCAGGGCGAGGTCCGGCGGATCGGCGTGAACGTGAACCAGATCGCTCGGGCCCTGAACACCGCCATCATGGAGGGCAAGGTTCTGGACTTGGAGATCGCCTATCTCGACGCCCTGCGCACAGAATTACGTGCGCACATATTCACACTGCGCGAGGCGTTCGAGGGCAATCTCGCCTACTGGGCCGTCGAGCCGTGACCGACTTTCAAATGGTCCAGGGTTTCGAGGACGTCTGGCGTCCACCAGTGCGGCAGCGGATCGTGCGGCCCCGCACCGTATTGCGGCCCTCGCCAGGCTCCGGCGGTGGCGCACGTGCGCGTCTGGAGCGGATCGCCGCCCGCGCGCCTGAAGTGATGGTCAAGGTGACCGGACGCACGCGGGACGGCGCGCATCTTCGTGCGCACCTCGAATACATCTCGCGCAACGGCCAGCTGGAGTTGGAAGGCGCCGACGGTGCGCTGATCGCGTGCCGTGGCGACCTAGCGGACCTCGCCGACGATTGGAGCGCCGCCGCCCGGGCTGACCCGTCCCGCCGCAAAGACTCGCCGCTCAGCCATTCGGTCATCCTATCGATGCCGGCTGGTACGAACGAGATCGCGGTGCGGGACGCCGCCCGCTCTTTTGCGGCGGACATGTTCGCAGGGCGGCATGACTATGTGTTCACGCTGCATACCGACACGCCACGTCCACATGTTCACCTGTCCGTATGTTCGCGTGGCCACACGGGTGAGCGGCTGAATCCCAAGAAGGCCGACCTGGAACTCTGGCGCCAGACGTTCGCCCAGGCGCTGCGTGATCGGGGCGTAGAGGCTGAAGCGACGCCGAGGCGAGCGCGGGGCGTGACCCGCAAGGCGGAGCGAACGCCGCTGCGGAAGATCCGTGATCGGGAGGAGGCCGGGCAGGGGCCGATGGGGCGGGTCCGCCGGACGGCCTATCGCGAGGCGGCGGGGGCGGCCTTTCAGGGGCAGACCGAGCGGACGGCCTGGGAGCAAGGGATTGTCGTCCGACAACAGGCCGTCCGCGACCTCTACCTCACGCAGGCCCAACTGCTCGGCCGATCAACCGATCCGGCGGATCGCACCCTGGGGGCGAAAGTGGAAGCATTCGTTCGGAGCATGCCCCAGCCCGATACCCAGCGCTTGGCCCTGGCGCGGGAACTTCGAGCGGCGAACGAAGCGATGCGCCGTCGCCATCTTGGCGACGGTAAGGAGCGTTTGCGATAATCTATGGGTGATTGAAGGCGCGGATAAAAATAACCTATAGATTATGGAGCGTTTGGATTTTGATCATCTATAGATTATAAATATTCTCGCATTTGATAATGCAGAGGTTATTATGCCTGCCACGGATAGAGCGGCCCGCGCGCTTGATATGCGGCTCACGCTGGTGCGGAACTGGTCGGTCGCAAGGCCGCCTCGCGGCTGGCTACGCGCCATTCGCGATGCGCTTGGCCTGACGACAAAACAGTTCGCCAAGCGCCTAGGCGTCAGCCAGCCGCGAGTGGTGGCCCTGGAAAAGGGCGAGGTGGATGAGACCGTCACCCTCGCGAGCTTGCGCCGCGCCGCCGAGGCGCTGGATTGCCAGTTGGTCTACGTCATGGTGCCCAACCGCCCGCTCGTCGACCTACTTCGGGAGCGGGCGGAGGCCAAGGCGGACGAGCAACTTGAGGGCGTTGGCCACACCATGCGCCTGGAGAACCAAGCCCTCACGGCTGGCGACCAGCGGCGACAGCGCGAAGTGCTGATCGACCAATTGCTGCGCGGGAACCTCAGCCGCCTTTGGGACGAGCCCGCGTGACCGACCCGCTGTTCGAAGCAGACGACGAGGCCAACACGCCGCTTACGCCGGAGGGACGGCAGGGTCTGATCCCGACCTACATCACCACGCGAGCCGAGCTGAACGAGGCCGAGCAGGAGAATATCGCCGAGGCCGATCGGTGGGCGTTTTCCCGCAAGCGCGGCGACGTGGTCGATGTCGATTTCCTGATGGCCCTGCATCGCCGCATGCTGCGGCAGGTCTGGCGATGGGCCGGCGCCCAGCGGACCACCGAGCTCAACATCGGCGTTCCGTCGCACCGCATCGCGGTCGATCTCCACACTCTTGTGGGTGACGTCCGCTACTGGATCGACCATCAGACCTTCGCGCCTGACGAAATCGCGGTGCGCTTCCACCACCGCCTCGTCTCCATTCATCCCTTCCCGAACGGCAACGGGCGCCACGCACGCCTGGCCGCCGACCTGGTGATCAAGCAACTCGGCGGGCAGCGGTTCAGCTGGGGTCGGGCGAATCTGGTGGAAGCCGCCCAGACCCGTAGGGACTATGTCCGGGCGTTGCAGGCCGCCGACGCTCACGACATCGCGCCCCTCCTGGCGTTCGCCCGCAGCTAGCGCCTCCCGCCCTCGACGACGGGTAGACTTACGCCCTTCCCGCCACGCCTACGCCTGGATAGGTGAGTCGCATGCCGTCCTCGCTTCGCGCGGTTGCGGAACCTGATCGGACAGCTAGGAGGATTTGCGATGTTTGAAGGCGCTCCCATGCCGCCCCGACTGCTCCGGACCTCAGAAGCAGGGCGTTTCCTCGGCCTGTCGGGCCGCACGCTCGAGAAGCATCGAACTTATGGGACTGGCCCGACCTACCGGAAGATTGGCGGGCGGGTGGTCTACGCCATCGACGATCTGCAGAGCTGGGCGGATCGGGGGGCCAAGAACTCAACTTCGGATCCTGGCCAGGGCCGCGTCCTACCGGCCCGTCCTCAGGAGTCGCGCGCCTTCGGATGATTGCTCACCGCTCGCCGAAGGGGTGTTTGCCGTATTTGCGCATCAGGTCGTCAAAGGCCTCACCCATCAGGGCCTGCAGGCTCGTTCCCTGCTCAAGTGCCAGCAGGTGCAATCCGCGGCTCATCTCCGGACTGAAGTAGCCGCTCACCGCCTTCTTCCCGATCCTGGCCGGCGCCTTGGCCGACGCCGGCGGCGCGTCTGAGGCGCCGGGAGACGGCGCCGCGGCCTGCGCTGGTTTGGCTTTCTCTGACTTGATGGCAGCGAACCGGCTCATCCGGCAGGCGCCAGCGTGTGAACAGGTTCACGTGCGGACATGCTCAGCTGTCCGCGTGTCCAGCTCCAAAGCGCCCTGATCTCGCCGGCTGCCTTGCCGCCCTGATCGAAGTCTTCGGCGGTTCGGCCCTGTGCCGTGCTGTGGTGGAAGGCGGCGCGCTCCGGCAACATGACCGGGGCGAGCTGGAGGCCGAAGGAGCCTTCGATCACCTCAGCGGCCTCCTTGTAGATCAGCGGGGCTTTGGGCGGCCCAGCCATCAACACCACGAAGGCAGGCTTACCGCTGGCCTTCACCAACTCGGCGGTCGCCTCGATCGCGGCGAGGTCGAACGCCTTGGGCCGGCAGGGGATCAGGATCAGGTCGGCGAGACGTGCGGCCTGCCGCGCCATGGCGTCGGCATGTGGCGGGGTGTCGATCACCGCCAACTCCGCGCCCAACTCAGCCGCCTTGCTCAGCTTGCCGGCCAGCAGCGAAGGCGCCCCGCAATCGATGATCTCCGGGTCAATCCCGCCGCGCCATTCGCTCCACCGGCTGGCGGTCGCCTGCGGGTCGGTGTCCACGACGAGGGTGACGATCTCGCCGGCCGCCGCTGCGGCCAGATGGATGGCGAGGGTGGTTTTCCCGGCGCCGCCCTTCTGGCTGATGATCGCGATTGTCCGCATGTGGACCTCCTGACAGGAGGGCATGTGAACAGGCGATCAGGCTGGCGCCAGGGCTGGCGACGCGACGTCGTAGGATGTCGTAGATCCGGCTACAAAAGGGACGTTCGGTGCGTCCGGCACTGGCGTGAGGGGAACTCCACAGCTTGGCTTAGAGCATAGCTGTTGTGGGAGGGAGAATGGGATGAAGCCCTGGTTGCTGGCGTTTGTTGGGGCGGCGATCGCCGAAATAGCGGGCTGCTACTCCTTCTGGGCGTGGTTGAAACTGGGCAAGTCGCCTCTCTGGCTCATTCCCGGCATGCTCTCGCTGGCCCTGTTCGCCTACCTGCTCACGCTCATCGACGCTGAAAATGCGGGACGCAGCTACGCTACCTACGGCGGCATTTACATTGCTGCCGCCATAGCTTGGCTTTGGCTCGCCGAAGGTGTTCGGCCTGATCGATGGGACTTGATTGGCGCGGCAGTCTGCCTGCTTGGGGCCGCAGTTATCCTTTTCGGCCCGCGAGGCGCCGTGTCTGGGACTTGAAACAACGCCCGCGCTGGCGGCCGCTGACGCGGATCAAGCGGCGGCCTTCTTGTCCGCGATTGCATGCAGCGCTTCCGGACGAAGGTGCGTGTACCGCCGCAGCATCTTCCAATCCTTGTGACCGGTGACCAGCGCGACCTGCTGGATTTCGAATCCCGCCTCGAAGAGCCTGCTCGTGCCCTCATGGCGCAGATCGTGGAAATGAAGGTCCTCGATCTTAAGGTCCTGGCAGGCGCGCGTGAACGCCGTGCCTGCCGACTTGTGGGCATACGGAAAGATGCGGTCATCCTCGTTGCCGCGGATCGCTCGCTGCTCCTCGATCAGGGCCAGCGCATCGAATCCGGACACCGAGAGGAGAGGAATGCGCTGATCGTTGCCCTTCTTCTCGCGTGGGTCCTTGCGGTCGCGGATCGTCAGCATCTTGGTGCGCTCGTTGAGGTCGCTCCAGGTGACCCGGCAAATCTCCTCCTGGCGCATCGCCGTGGCGACCGCGAACTTGATGATGCGGCTCATGGGGATGATCTGACGGGGATTGCCGTCGAAGTGAGCGCAGAGCTTTTCGAGTTCCTCGTCCGTGGGGCGCCGATCACGCTCCTTGCCTTTGCCGACCAGGCCTAGGCGCTTGAGGGCGATCCGGGCCAGATCGACCGGCTCGACGCGCACGGGAAGGCCGTGGACGGCCGCCGCGTGGGAGAGGATCAGCTTGATCATGCCGATATCGATGCTGAGGGTCATCGGCCCGGCTCCCTCGGCCGCCCGTTCGAGGCCGAAGCTCAGGAGCCGTTCGCGATCCAGTTCCACCATGTTCCGGGAGCCGAGCCGGCGCTTCAACATCGCGAGCGTGGCGTCCTTCGAACGCCCGGGCGGTTTGCCGACGTCCGTCATGTCGGCGATGTGCAGATCGATCAGGTCACCGAACGACTGTAGCTTGCCGACCTTGGAAAGCGTCGGGGTTTCGCCGCGGTCGATTTGCCGCTCTGCGTCGAGGCCCCATTTCTTGGCGTCGTCGTAGCGGACGAACGTCTCGCTGACGGTTCGTCCCTTGCGGCGGACCTGGACCCGCCAGGTTCCAGATTCTTGTTTTCGGATCGATGCCATTTGGGGTGCAAATCCGGTGCAGTGAGATGTCGAAACGTGGCGAAAAGGGTCGAAAAATAGCGTAGGAAGGCGGACGCCGGTCAGCGCCGAACGACTTGATTTGTATGGGAAAAGTGACGCAATTTCAAGCACATAGATTGTCCATTGCACCCATGATGGACTGGACCGACCGGCACTGCCGGGCGTTCCACCGGGTGCTGACGCGGGAAGCCTTGCTCTATACCGAGATGGTGACCACCGGGGCGGTGCTGCATGGCGACCGCGAGCGGCTGCTGGGGTTCGATGACGTCGAGCATCCCGTCGCCCTGCAGCTGGGGGGCTCGGAGCCCGCCGACCTGGCGGCGGCGGCGCGCATCGGCGCCGACCTCGGCTATGACGAGATCAATCTCAATGTCGGCTGCCCCTCGGACCGCGTGCAGAGCGGCCGGTTCGGCGCCTGCCTGATGCGCGAGCCGGAACTGGTGGCGCAGGGCATGGCGGCCATCGGCGCGGCGGTCTCGATCCCCGCCACCGTGAAGTGCCGCATCGGGGTGGACGACCAGGACCCGGAGGAGAGCCTCTTCACCCTGGTGGACCTCTGCGCCCAGGCCGGTGTGACCACCTTCATCGTCCACGCCCGCAAGGCCTGGCTGAAGGGCCTGTCGCCCAAGGAGAACCGCGACGTGCCGCCCCTGGACTACGGCCTGGTCCACCGGCTCAAGCGGGAGCGGCCGGACCTGACCATCGAGATCAACGGCGGGATCGGCTCCCTGGACGAGGCCGAGGCGCAATTGGCCCATACCGACGGGGTGATGCTGGGCCGGGCGGCCTATCACACGCCCGGCATCCTGGGGCAGGCCGACCGGAGGATCTTCGGGGCGGCGGCGGACGTCGACCCCTTCGAGGCGGTCGAGCTCTACAAGCCCTATATCGCCGGCCAGCTGGCCCGCGGCGTCCACCTAGCGGCGATCACCCGGCACATGCTGGGGCTGTTCCACGGCGCGCCGGGGGCGCGGACCTGGCGGCGGATCCTGACCGTGGAAAGCGTGAAGCCAGGCGCGGACCTCAGTGTGGTCGATGCGGCCCTGGCGGCCGTATCAGGGCTGAAGGATCAGCGCGGTGCGGGTCGCCTGGAAGCTGGAGAGGCGGCCTAGATAGGTCATGCCAAGCAGGGAGGCGTCGAGCCCCTTGTCCAGGACCAGCGCATCGACATCGGCCAGCTTGGCGCCGGCCACCGAGACCGAGGCCAGCTTGACGGCGGCGGCCTTGGCCTCGCCGTTGGCGGTCATCACCTTGTAGGCGTAGTTCAGCTTGTCGGGGTCGAAACCCAGGCGCTGGGCGTCGGCGGGGGTGAGCGCCACGGCGCTGGCGCCGGTGTCCACCAGGAAGCGGACGCTGGAGCCGTTGACGTCGGCCTGGGCCCAGTAGTGGCCGTCGCTGGCCTTGGCGATGGAGGCCGCGCCGCCCACGGCGGGCGCCGGTTGCGGTTGTGGATTGAACGAAGCGACCGCGGCGCGCAGGCCGTCGGAACGGGTCGTGGGGTCGAGACTGACCACCGCCTGGGCCGCGCCCACGGCCGACACCGCGCCGATCAGGGCCATGGCGGCCAACTTGATCATACCAGACACCCTCGCCACCCGGCGTTCGCGACCGTTCCCGGCCCTGTTGAACGGGCAGGTTACAAGGGCGGGTGTTTGCAACCGGTGAATCCGGACGCTTAATTCCGCCTTGGGCTAGCTGAAGATGGCCAGCTTCTCGGGGCGGATTCGTGACCGTCGCGTCGGCAATTCGGCCATGATCCGCGCGCGGTCCTCGTCGCTGAGCTTCTGCCAGGCGGCGACCTCGGTCAGCTCGCGGTAGCAGCCCATGCACAGGCCGGTCTCGCCGTCGATGACGCAGACCTTGATGCAGGGGGTCTTGATCGGGGCGGGGGGGCGGAGGGGCGTGTCGCTCATGAGGGGATAGCGTAGGTCACCGTGGCCTGGGCCGCCAGCCGCTCTTCGCTCTCGGTCCATAGGCGCACGTCGCAGACGGCGATGCGGCGGCCAAGCCGCAGGAAGCTGGCCTCGGCGTGCAGGTCGCCGGGGACCGCGCCGCGCAGGAAGTTCATCAGCAGCGAACTGGTCACCGCCATCAGCTGGTCGCCGATATGGGCGAGGATCAGGGCGTAGGCGGCGGTGTCGGCCAAGCTCATCAGGTTGGGCCCGGCGATCACCCCGCCGGGGCGCAGCATGCCGGGGCCGTAGGGCCGTACGATGTGGGCGCGGCCGGGCGCCAGATCGGTCACCTGGGGCAGGGCCTGGGGCGAGGCCTCGGGAAAGGCGCGCGCCATCAGGGCGTTCACGCCGGCGACGTCGAGCTTGAGGTCGGGCTGGGCCATATCCATGTTCTGCCGAAGGCCGCGTAACATTACAAGATATTTATGTTACATAAGTAACGACGTTCGTCGATTAAGAATCCGTAATCTATCAATACTCAATGTTGCTGCGAATTCATTTGAAGCGTCACCGCCCCGAGAGCAGTTTCCCACCATCTTAGTTCGAGGGAAAAACACCATGCGTCTCGCCACTCTCACGCTCGCCGCCGTCACCCTGATGACCGCCGGCTCCGCCCTGGCCGCCGGTTCGGTGACCGATGTCGACTATCTGAAGGCCAGCCGCTGCCGCGGCATCGCCGGCGTCACCGCGCCCGACACCACCGACCTCGACGCCTGGCTGAAGGCCGCCAGCAAGACCCGCGACTCCTCGGTCCTGGCCAAGGGCGCCAACACCCAGGACGCCGCCCGCCGCGAGGCCAAGACCACCAACCCCGAACGCAAGGCCCGCCTGGCCGCCGAGCTGAGCGGCCCCTGCCAAGCCTTCAAGGGCTAATCCCGACCCCACCGGTCCTTGATGTTGGAGCGCGTCCGGCCCCCCAGTCCGGGCGCGCTTTCTTTTTTGCGGCCCGCGCGCGGTGGGCCTTGCGCGGACTCGACGGGAACCCGACCAAGGCGCAGGCTTTCTTGCAGCGTGCCGCGTAGTGGGGTTTCGAACGGGCGATGAGCGTACTGATCCCCGACGACACGGTGTGGCGCGTCGCGCGCGCCAACCGCGCGGCCTTCCTGGTGGATACTGAGGCCTACTACGCCGCGGTGTTCGAGGCGTTGCGCAAGGCCAAGCGCTCGGTCCTGCTGCTGGGCTGGGGCTTCGATCCGCGCACCCGGCTGTTCCCCGACGGCCAGGAGACCCCCGACGACCCCGACGAGGCCGGCCGCATCCTGGTGGAGCTGTCGCGCGCCCGTCCCGATCTCGACATCCGCCTGCTGATCTGGAAGTCGGCCCTGCCGATCGCCGCCAGCCAGGAGTTCTTCCCCCACAAGGCCCGCAAGTGGTTCGAGGGCACCGGGGTGCATTTCCGCCTGGACGACTCCGTCCCGCTTGGCGCCTGCCATCACCAGAAGCTGCTGGTGGTGGACGACAAGCTGGCGATCTGCGCCAGCGGCGACATCTGCGTCGACCGCTGGGACACGCCGGGCCACCGCGATCACGAACCTCGCCGGATCATGCCCGACCAGGAGTGCCACGCGCCGCGTCACGAGGTGATGCTGATGGTGGACGGGCCGGTGGCCCGGGACCTGGGGGACCTGGCGCGGGAACGCTGGCTGCGGGCCACCAAGCAGGCCCTGTCGCCGCCGGCCGAGGTGGAGGGCGATCCCTGGCCCGCCCACGTCCCGGCCCACATCCTGGACATGGAGGTCGGTATCGCGCGGACCCTGCCCAACTGGCGTCACGCCCCGCCGGTGGAGGAGATCCGCCACCTGACCCAGGTCTCCATCGCCTCGGCGCGGGACATCATCTACCTGGAGAACCAGTACTTCACCTCGCCCCTGATCGCCGAGGCCCTGGCCGCGCGCCTGGCCGAGCCGGACGGGCCGGAGATCGTGCTGGTCTCCACCGGGGCGAGCCCCAGCTGGTTCGACCAACTGACCATGGACCGCGCCCGGTCCAACATGCTGTGGCGCCTGCGGTCGGCCGACGTGTTCGGCCGCTTCCGGGCCTATTATCCGGTGACCCCGGCCGGGACCAAGATCATCGTCCACTCCAAGACCACGGTGATCGACGACACCCTGGCCCGGGTCGGCTCGGCCAACCTGAACAACCGCTCCGGGGGGTTCGACACCGAGCTGGAGCTGGCCATCGAGGCCACCACCGACCGGGCCCGGCTGAACATCGCGGCCTTCCGCGACCGCGCCATCGGCCACTTCCTGGGCTATACGGGAGACGCGGTGGGCAAGGCGCGCCAGGAGCGCGGCGGCTTTATCTCCGCCATCGACGCCCTGAACCGCGAGGGGCGGCTGTCGCCGATCCTGCCCATGAAGATGACCAAGTTCGGCGAGTTCATCGCCGCCTATCACCTGGGCGACCCGGTCAATGTCAGCGACTCCTGGCGGCCGGGACGGCGGCGCGAGCGCCTCTACGCCGAGGCCCGGTCGCTCGGGCAGCGGGGCCTGTTCACCGCGGGGGGGCAGCCTCCGCCGCCGGCGAAACCTCGAAGTCCATGACCAGGGGCAGGTGATCGGACGCCGCCCGGGTCAGGGGGTTGAACGGGGCGAAGACGTCGGTCACCCGGATCTGCGGGCTGACGAACAGATGGTCGATCCGCAGCACCGGCAGGGCCGAGGGGAAGGTCGCCGTCGGCGACTTGCGCGGCGACAGCGGGCGCACCGGGGCGAGCTTGGCCGTCAGGGTGCGATAGACCACCGAGGTCGCGGTGGCGTTGAAGTCCCCCAGCAGGACCACAGGTCCCTTGCAGAGGGGGTGGCTCAGCCAGGCGGGTCCGGCGATGCAGGTGGCCTGGAGCTGCTGTTCCCGGGGCACCAGGCCCAGGTGGGTGTTAATGATCTGCACCGGGGCGCCGTCGATCTCCACCTGGATCCACAGGGCGCCGCGGGGCTCCAGCTGCGGGATGCGGCCATAACCGGGCAGGGGCCCGACCTGGACCAGATGCTCGGGATAGGTGGTGAGGATGGCGTCGCCGTAGAGCTCCTCCTCCACCTGCATGGCGGCGTGGAAGTGGAAGGCCATGTCCAGGCGCTGGGCGATCTCGTGGGCCTGGTCCACATTGTTGGTGCGCAGGCGGCCGACGTCGAGTTCTTGCAGGGCCACGATGTCGGGCTTCAGGCTGGCGATGACGTCGGCGATCCGGCCCACATCGAGTCGGCGGTCGGCGCCGACGCAGCGGTGGACGTTGTAGGTGAGGATTCGCGGCATGGCCCAGGGATGCGCGCCTCGCGCGGCCGAGGCAAGATGAGCAACGGTTGGGGCGCGGCGATGGTTCTCGTCGCGGACCGCCAATCGCCCGGAGACCGCCGATGATCTGGATCGCCCTGGCCGTCGCCCTGAGCGCTTCCCCCGGCGTGGCCGAGCGCCAGGGCCTGGCGGTGGTGCGCTGTCAGGTGAGCGCGACCGGCGCCCTGCGCGCCTGCGTGGTGGTCTCCGAAACCCCCGCCGGCGCCAATGTCGGCGCCTTCGCCCTCAAGCTGGTGAAGGCCTATCACGTCCAGCCCCACGACCGCCGGGTGAAGAACGGCGCCATCGTCATCCAGATGAAGTTCAAGCTGCCTTGACGCGGGGCGGCCTGCGCCCGGAGATTGGACCCATGCAACCCACCGCCGACTTCATCCGTGGCCTGCCCAAGGCCGAGCTTCACCTGCACATCGAGGGCAGCCTCGAGCCCGAGCAGATGTTCGAGTTCGCCCGCCGCAATCGAATCGACCTGCCGTTCAAGAGCGTCGAGGCGGTCCGGGCCGCCTACGCCTTCTCCAACCTGCAGGACTTCCTGGACATCTATTACCAGGGGGCCGGGGTGCTTCAGACCGAGGAGGACTTCCGCGACCTGGCGCTGGCCTATTTCCGCCGGCTGGCCGCCGATGGCGGGGTCCATGCCGAGATCTTCTTCGATCCCCAGACCCATACCGACCGGGGTATCCCCTTCGCCGTGGCCGCCGAGGGGCTGCTGGCGGGCATGGCCCAGGCCCAGGCTGAGCTGGGAGTCACCTCCAAGCTGATCCTCAGCTACCTGCGGCACCTGTCGGAGGAGGCCGCCTTCGAGACCCTGAAACAGGCCGAGCCCTATCTGGACCGCATGGTGGGGGTGGGGCTGGATTCCTCGGAGCTGGGGCATCCGCCCAGCAAGTTCGCCAAGGTCTTCAAGGCCTCCCGCGAGCGGGGGCTGAAGCTGTCGGCCCACGCGGGCGAGGAGGGGCCGCCGGAATATGTCTGGGAGGCGCTGGAGGGCCTGGCCGTCGACCGCATCGACCATGGCAACCGCTCCCTGGAGGATCCGGTCCTGGTCAAGCGCCTGGTGGCCGACGGCATGACGCTCACCGTCTGCCCGCTGTCGAACCTGAAACTCTGCGTCGTCGACGACCTGAGGAACCACCCCCTGAAGCGCATGCTGGACCTGGGGCTGAAGGCGACCATCAATTCCGACGACCCAGCCTATTTCGGTGGCTATCTGGCCCAGAACTGGATCGACACGACCGAGGCCCTGGGGCTCACCCGCGACGAGCTGGCGACGCTGGCCCGCAACAGCTTCACGGGGTCGTTCCTTGCGCCGGCCGAAATCGCGGCCAGGGTGGCGGAAGTGGACGCCTACGTGGCCGCGAACTGATGTCGTCCTAGGGTTTTCATTGACGCTGACGTCAACGTCATCTTCCCAAGGCGGGGGCGTTTGCGTATGGTCCGGCCGCACGCAATACGCTGTAAGCGGAAGCGCCAGGGAGCCTAGTGATGAACCTCGATTTCTCGCCCGAAGACAACGCGTTCCGTGAGGAGGCTCGCGCCTTCATCGCCGACAACTATCCCAAGGCGCTGCGCGAAAAGCAGGACCGGGGTGAGACCCTGGGCCGTGAGGACTACCTCTCCTGGCACCGCATCCTGGCCAAGAAGGGCTGGTCGACGCCGTCCTGGCCCAAGGAGCTCGGCGGCACCGACTGGACGCCCACCCAGAAGTACATCTGGTCCGAGGAACAGGCCCGCGCCGACACCATCGGCATCCTGCCCTTCGGCGTCGCCATGCTGGCGCCGGTGCTCTACACCTTCGGCACGCCGGAGCAGAAGGCGAAGTTCCTGCCCGACATCCGCGACGGCAAGATCTGGTGGTGCCAGGGCTATTCCGAGCCCGGCGCCGGCTCCGACCTCGCCTCCCTGAAGACCCGCGCCGAGCGGATCACGGGCGACGACGGCAAGGAATACTATCTGGTCAACGGCCAGAAGACGTGGACGACGCTCGGCCAGCACGCCGACTGGGGCTTCTTCCTGGTCCGCACCGATCCCGACGCCAAGCCCCAGGCCGGCATCAGCTTCCTGCTGATCGACATGAAGACCCCGGGCATCACCGTGCGTCCGATCATCACCCTGGAGGGCGGCCACGAGGTCAACGACGTCTTCCTGGATAATGTGAAGGTGCCGGTGGAGAACCGCGTCTTCCACGAGAACCAGGGCTGGACCTGCGCCAAGGCGCTGCTGGCCCACGAACGCTCCGGCATCGCCGGGGTGGCGCGCTCCAAGCGCGGCCTGGAGCGGGTCCGCGAGATGGCCTCGACCGAACTGTCGGACGCCGGCGGCGCCCTGATCGCCGACCCCTTCTTCAAGCGCAAGGTGGCCGAGCTCGAGATCGACCTGACGGCGCTGGAGTTCACCGAACTGCGCACCCTGGCCGGCGAGAGCAGCGGCAAGGGCCCGGGCACGGAAAGCTCGATCCTCAAGATCAAGGGCACCGAAATCCAGCAGCGCCTGCAGGAGCTGGCCCTGGAGGCCGCGGGGCACTACGGCGCGCCGTTCCTGGGGGAGGGCGGCCACAACTCCGGCGTCGGCCCGCTGCATTCCATCGACACCGCCGGCGACTACTTCAACGGTCGCAAGACCTCGATCTATGGCGGCTCCAACGAGATCCAGCGCAACATCATCGCCAAGATGGTGCTGGGCCTCTAACCACCGACGTAAGAACACTGACGGGCCGCCAGGGAGGACACCGGCGGCCCCCTATCCTTGGGGACGAACGATGGACTTCAGCTTCACCGAAGAACAGTCGATGCTGCGCGACACCGTCGCCAGCTACCTGGCCGACAACTACAGCTTCGACCAGCGCCGCGCGGCGCTGAAGACCGAGGCCGGCTGGCGGCCGCAGGTCTGGAAGGCCTTCGCCGACGAACTCGGCATCCTGGGCGCCTCGTTCTCCGAGGACCAGGGCGGCCTGGGCGGCGGGACCACCGACAACATGGTCATCATGGAGGAGCTGGGTAAGGCCCTGGTGGTGGAGCCCTACCTGCCCACCGTGGTGATCGGCGGCGGCTTCCTCAAGCACGGCAAGCCGGCCGGCGCCGACGAGCTGATCGGCAAGATCATCTCGGGCGACGCCATCTTCGCCTTCGCCTATGCCGAGCCCCAGGGCCGCTACACCTGGAGCGACCTGAAGACCACGGCCAAGAAGGACGGCGCGGGCTATGTCATCAACGGCCACAAGGCCGTGGTGATCGGCGCGCCCTACGCCACCCACCTGATCGTCACCGCCCGCACCGGCGGCGGCCAGCGCGAGGCCCAGGGCGTCTCCGTCTTCATCGTGCCCAAGGACGCCAAGGGCGTCACCACGCGGGATTATCCCACCGTGGACGGCTTCCGCGCCTCGGAGGTCTATTTCGAGAATGTGGCCGTGGGCGCCGACGCCATCGTCGGTCCCGAGGGCCAGGCCCTGCCCCTGGTGGAGCAGGTGATCGACGAGGCCATCGCCGCCACCTGCGCCGAGGCCTGCGGTGTCCTGCGCCAGCTGCACGAGGGCACGGTGGAATACGCCCGCCAGCGCAAGCAGTTCGGCCAGCCGATCTCCAGCTTCCAGGTGCTGCAGCACCGCATGGTGGACATGTTCATCCAGCTCGAGCAGTCGATCTCCATGACCTACATGGCCGACATCAGGCTCAGCGAACCGGCCGTCGAGCGCGCCAAGGGCGTGTCGGGCGCCAAGGTGCAGATCGGCAAGGCCTGCAAGTTCGTCGGCCAGAACGCCATCCAGATCCACGGCGGCATGGGCATGACCGACGAGATGGCCATCGGCCACTATTTCAAGCGCGCCACCATGATCGAGAGCGCCTTCGGCTCCACCGACCATCACCTGGCCCGCTACGAGACCCTGTCCCTGGGCAAGGCCGCCTAGGACCCAAGCGCTCCTTCTCCCTTTCCACGGGGGGAGGAGCCGCTCGCGCCGCGGCGCGAATATAGGCCGTATACGAATTATCGAAATCAGAGCCCGCCGGGCGCGATTCCGCGTCAAAGCAGGGCCTTTGACGGTGTGTCTCGAACGCGACACCTCGTCGCGATCTGATGCCATATGTCGGCGTCAGTCTGTGCAGAATCAAATGGTTAGCACGTATTCCGTGGGCTGATTTTATCCGTAGACGGATGTTTTTCTTGCAAGTTTCCGGCGCCGGCGCATCCTCTGTCTCCGACGCGCTGACGACTAGGAGGGTGCAAGCCCCTGGAAGCCGCTTCGCGTCTCTTTCTGGCTCGACCAGCTGGTCAAGGAGACGCCAAATGACCGTGACGAAGATGGACCACGCCCTGCTGTCCTTCGCCTTCCTGGGCAATCTCTCGGCGCCCGCCCGGCGCAACCACGGCAAGCCCCCGCCCGCGCCGCGGGATGCCAAGACGCCCAAGCGCTAGACTTGCGCCGCTCCGTCGCCTTGGCCAAGCTTGGCGCGGACGGGGGAGGACGCCCATGGGCAAGGACGCTCAGGTCCGCGCGAGGTTCGCCGAGGGCGAGGACGCCGGACGCCTGCAATACGAAGCGCCGAAGCTGCTGTTTCGCGGAACCTCCCGCCGTGTGTTCCAGGGCGATGACCTCAAGGGCGTCCGCGCCGAGGCCGGCGACCTGGTCCTGGCCGACGGCTCGCGGTTCGCCCTGGGGGAGAAGGCCGCGGCGAACTGGGCCGACGCCATCCTCAATCCCAAGGGCCGGCTGGACAAGCTGGGGGTGAAGCCCGGCATGAGGGTCGGCGTGCTGAACGTCGCCGACGACGCCCTGGCCGGCGAACTGGCGCAACGAGACGCCGCGCCCGTCAGCGATCTCGCCGATCTCGACCTCCTGTTCTACGCCGCCGACAGCGCCCCCGAGCTGGACCGCGTCCCCGCGCTGATCCCGGCCCTGGCCGAGAGGGGCGCCCTTTGGATCGTCTCGCGCAAGGGCAAGGCCGCGAGCCTCAAGGATGTCGAGGTCATGGCGGCGGCCAAGGCCCACGGCCTGACGGACTCCAAGGTCGTCGGCTTCTCCGACACCCTCACGGCCCTGAAGTTCACGCGGCGTCGGTAGTCGTGTCCGATCTGGTCCTCTATCGCGGCGTCGCCACACGGTCCTTCACGGCCTTGTGGATGCTCGAGGAACTGGGTGTCGCCTACCGCACCGAACTCATCGACCGGCGGCCCGGTGCGGCCCGCCCCGAACCCTATCTGAGGCTCAATCCCACTGGCGAGGTCCCGACCCTGACAGACGGCGAGGCGGTCGTCCGAGAGACACCCGCCATCTGCCTCTATCTCGGCGATCGCCACGGCTACGGGACCCTAGCGCCCAGGATCGAGGATCCGCGCCGGGGCGACTATCTGAGCTGGATGGTGTGGTCGACGGCGGCCCTGGACCCCGCGCGGGCGACGGCCGGGGTCACCCTGCCGCTGAAGCCTGGAGGCTGGGGCGCCGGCTGGCGGCCTCTTCTCGAGGCGATGCGCATTCTAGCCGAAGCCTTGGCGCACGGCCCCTACCTCCTGGGCGAGACCTTCACGGCCGCCGACATCATGGTCGGCGCGACCCTCGCCATGGGGCGACACACCGGGGAAATCCCCGCCGATCCCGTGCTGGACGCCTATGTTCAGCGTCTGGAGGCGCGGCCCGCCAACCAGAGGGCCGGCGCCCTGAATTGGCCGCCGGATCTGTTTCCACCGGCTTGAGCCGACAAACATTGGCGCCCTGTCGCAAACACGCTCTAAGCCCGGATCATGTCGCTTCGGGATTTCGCCCTGCTGGCCTTCGTCTGCGTCGTCTGGGCGGCCAACAATATCGTGTCGAAGTTCGTGGTCGCCCATCTGGGCGTGCCGCCGATGTTCTACGCCGCCGTGCGCTTCGCCGTGGTGCTGATCGCGGTCTTCCCCTGGCTGCTGCCCATGCCGCGGCCGCGCTGGCGGATGCTGGTGGTAGGCGTGCTGATGGGGGCGGGCACCTTCGCCCTTGTCTTCATCGGCCTGAAGACCGCCAGCCCCTCGGCCGTGGCCATCGTCAGCCAGGTGGGGGTGCCGATCACCACCCTGCTGTCCTTCCTGATCCTGCGCGAACGGCTCACCGGGCGGCGGATCGTCGGCATGCTGCTGACGCTCACCGGCGTTCTGGCGGTGATGTGGGACCCGCACGGCTTCAAGATCTCCGGCGGCCTGCTGTTCATCGTCGCGGCCTCGTTCCTGGGCGGCCTGGGAGCGGTGATGATGAAGCAGATGGAAGGGGTGAAGCCCCTGCGCCTGCAGGCCTGGGTGGGCCTGTCGTCCCTCGTGCCCATGGTGGCCCTGAGCGCGGCCCTGGAGCCCGGCCAGGTGCAGGCCGGCATCGCCGCCGGCTGGCCCTTCGTGGCCTCAGCCCTGTTCTCGGGCCTGGTAGTCTCGGTCCTGGCCCACACCCTCTATTACAGCCTGATCCAGAAGTATGAGGCCAACCTGATCTCGCCTCTGACCCTGATGACGCCGCTGGCCACCATCGGCATGGGGGTGGTCTTCACCCACGACGTCTTCGACCTGCGGATGGCCTTCGGCACGGCCATCGCCCTGGCCGGCGTGCTGGTGATCGCGCTACGGCCCAGCCAGGCCGTGGCTTTGCTGGTGGCCTTGCGCAACCGCTCGCAATAACCTTCGCCGCATGACTCCGATCCCGGCGCCCTCGCCCAATTTCGACGTTCGCAAGACCCCGCCGGACATGATCGTCCTGCACTACACCGGCATGCAGACCGGGGAGGGGGCCATCGCGCGCCTGCGCGATCCGGAGGCCAAGGTCTCGGCCCACTACGTGGTGGAGGAGGACGGCCGGGTCTTCACCCTGGTGGCCGAGGAGCGGCGGGCCTGGCACGCCGGGGTCTCCTCCTGGAAGGGCGAGCGCGACATCAACGGCCGCTCGGTGGGGATCGAGATCGTCAATCCCGGCCACGAGTTCGGCTATCGGCCCTTCCCGGAGGCGCAGATCGCCGCGGTGATCGAGCTGGTGAGCGAGATCCGCACCCGCTGGACCATCGAGGACGGCGCCATCGTCGGCCATTCCGACGTCGCCCCCGACCGCAAGCAGGACCCGGGCGAGCTGTTCCCCTGGAAGCGGCTCGCCGAGGCCGGCCACGGCCTGTGGGCCGAACCCGCCGCCGCCCCGGGCCTGCCGCTCGCCGAGGGGGAGGAGGGGGCCGCGGTCTTCGCCCTCCAGGCCGGCTTCACCCGGCTGGGCTATGACTGCGCGCCCTCGGGCACGTTCGACCCCCACACCACCGCCGTGGTCACCGCCTTCCAGCGCCACTGGCGGCCGGACAGGGTGGACGGGATCGCGGACGGGGAGACCCGGGCCCGGCTGATCGCCCTGCTGCGGATCGGCGCCTGATGGCCGGCCGTCGGACGCGGCGTCCGTGAGCCTCGGGCTGGCCAGCTGCGCCCTGATCGTCGGCGACTACCGGCTCGCCCCCCTGCAACGCGACGACGCGGCGGGGCTGTTTGAGTTGTTCGGTGACCCTTTGGTGGCCGAGTACATGGACATCGCCCCCCTCACCACCCTGGCCCAGGCCCACGAGATCATCGACTGGGGGACGGAGCTGGCGGCCGGAGACGGCGGGGTGCGCTGGACGATCCGGCGCCCCGGCGACCCGGCCCTGATCGGCACGGTGGGCTTCAACAACCTGGTCTTCGACCGCGCCCGCCGCGGCGAGGTGGCCTACGACCTGCGCCGCGCCGACTGGGGGCGGGGCGTGATGAGCCAGATCCTGCCCCACGTCCTGGCCTTCGGCTTCCACGAGCTTTCCCTGCGGCGCATCGAGGCCATGGTCACCCTCGGCAACGCCCGGTCCTGCGCCCTGCTGGAACGGCACGGCTTTTCCCTCGAGGGCACCCTGCGCGACCACGCCCACTGGAAGGGGCGCTACTGGGACCAGCTGGTCTACGGCCGGTTGTCCGATTGACCCGCGCGGCGTCTGCGCCCATCTAACGCGCGGACCAGATGGCTGGGCGGTCGCGCCTGCTTCGGCAGGCGAGGAAAGTCCGGGCTCCACGACGACATGGCGGTGGGTAACGCCCACCGGGGGTGACCCTAGGGATAGCGCCACAGAGAGCAGACCTCCCTGCTCCGCCAAGGCTTTGCAGGGCTTGCCCTCCGAAGCTTCAGCGCAGGAGGGGAAGGGTGAAAGGGTGCGGTAAGAGCGCACCGCGGACCCAGCAATGGGGACGGCATGGCAAGCCCCGCCAGGAGCAAGACCGAATAGGGGTGTCGCGCCGGTTCGCCGGTAGGGCTGTCGTAGGCCCGAGGCACCCGGGTAGGTCGCGAGAACCGTCCAGCGATGGGCGGTCCAGAGGAATGATCGCCAATGCCCGCCTCGGCGGGCGGCACAGAACCCGGCTTACAGGCCGTCTGGTCCATCATTTCCCGCCGGCGAGACGCATAGAGCAAGGGCGCGGGCTCAGCCTTTGCGCGCGACTCTAATTATCCACAACCTATGCGACGTTCCGCCGCTATATTTAACGAGTTCTCTGTAT
Source organism: Phenylobacterium sp. (assembly GCF_965229015.1). Lineage (GTDB taxonomy): Bacteria > Pseudomonadota > Alphaproteobacteria > Caulobacterales > Caulobacteraceae > Phenylobacterium. The sequence goes on from NZ_CBDDIM010000001.1 coordinate 378,655, forward strand.
GTTCTGTGGAGTGTTTACCGGCGTTAACCATACTTGTCTGCGACATCTTTGAATCCGCGCCAAATAGTCATTTGGAGGCATTGTCGCCCAGTTGAGCCCGTGTTAACCCAATTCTTGTTCGCTAAGTGCTGGGGCCGCGTCGGTTTGGGTCCTCTAGGCGGAGTGAGGGCGGCCCGATCGGGGGCGAGAAACTGGGGCGCGGCGGGATGTTCGTCTCGACGTTCGAGAAGCAGCTGGACGCAAAGCGGCGCATCGTTGTGCCGCAGGAATTCCGCGCTCTCGCCTCTGGCCCCTTCGACGGAATCATCTGCTTCCCTTCCATCGAGGCCGACTGCATCGAAGGTGGCGGCAAAGCCCTGTTGGACCGTTACCTAGGCGTGATCGACGAGATGGATTTCGGCGACCCCCTGCGTTCGGCCCTGGAGACCTCGATCCTGGGCGGCCTGGCCAAGATGAGCTTCGACACCGCCGGCCGGGTGACCCTGCCCGAGGGGCTCTGCGACATGTTCGGCCTCAGCGACTGGGTGGTGGTCGTCGGCCTCGGCGACCGGTTCCAGATCTGGGAGCGCGAGGCGTTCCAGGCCCACCGCGCCGCCCAGCGCGAGATCGCCCGCGAGGGCCTGGCCCAGCTGCGCGGCGCCCAGCGCGCCGCCCGCGCCGGGGCCGGTTCATGAGCGCCCCCCACGTCCCCGTCCTGATGGCCGAGGTGATCGAGGCCCTCAAACCGGGTCCCGGCCAGCGCATCGTCGACGGCACCTTCGGGGCCGGGGGCTATTCACGGGCCCTGCTGGCCACCGGGGCGGAGGTCATCGCCTTCGACCGCGACCCCACCGCCCGCCGCTTCGCGGAGGGCCTGGGGGACCGCTTCCAGCTCATCGAGGCCTGCTTCTCCGAGATGGACGACCGGCTGGGGGAGGGCTCCGTCGACGGCGTCGCCCTGGACCTGGGGGTCTCCTCCATGCAGCTCGACGAGGCCGACCGCGGCTTCTCCTTCATGCGCGACGGGCCCCTGGACATGCGCATGGGCGCGCAGGGCCCCACCGCCGCCGACCTGATCAACACCGCCGATCCCGCCGAACTGTCGCGGATCTTCTGGGTCTATGGCGAGGAGAAGAAGGCCCGCCGCATCGCCGGCGCCATCGCCCGCCGCCGCGAGGAGCAGCCCTTCGAGCGCACCCTGGAGTTCGCCGACTTCGTCGAGCGGGTCCTGGGCGGCCGCCGCGGCGCCAAGGTCCATCCCGCCACCCGCACCTTCCAGGGCCTGCGCATCGCCGTGAACGACGAATTGGGCGAGCTGGAGGCGGGCCTGGTGGCCGCCGAACGCGTCCTGAAGCCCGGCGGCCGCCTGGCGGTGGTGACCTTCCACTCGCTGGAGGACCGCATCGTGAAGTCCTTCTTCATCCCCCGCGCCGGCCAGACCCCGGCCGGCTCGCGTCACCTGCCGCCGGCCCAGGCCGGCGCCGCCCCCAGCTTCGAGCTGATCTTCAAGGGGGCCCACGCCCCGTCCGAGGCCGAGATCGCGGCCAATCCCCGCGCCCGTTCGGCCAAGCTCCGCGCCGCGGTTCGCACCGCCGCGCCGGTCTGGAAGGAGGCCGCATGAGCCTGCTGGATCGCCGGGTCCGGGGCTTCCGCCTCGTCGACGTCGTGGCCCTGGCCCTGCTGATGGCCCTGGTGATGTCGGTCTATCTGGCCAAGACCATCGCCGGCCGCGAGCGCTCCGAGATCGCCCTGGTGGAGCGCCAGATCGCCGCCGAGCACGACCGCATCCGCCTGCTGAAGGCCGAGGTCAGTCATCTGGAGCAGCCCTCGCGCATCGAGCAGCTCTCCACCGGCTATCTGGGCCTGGCGCCCATCTCCGCCAAGCGCGAGGTCACCCCCGACGCCCTGGCCGAGATCGCGCGCAAGGAGCCGGCGTCGTGAGCCTGGCCCACCCCAATTTCCAGGCCCCCGGCTGGGGCTGGCTGAAGGCGCGGCTCTGGGGCCTGGAGCACGCCTTCGAGCGCGCCAAGGCGGCCGGCAAGGCCGAAGACGACACCCGCATCCGCATCTTCTTCGTGGCCGCCATGTTCGCCGCCGGGTTCGTCACCCTCGGGGTCGGCGCCACCCGCATGGCCCTGTTCTCCGACGCCGGCCGCGGCAATGGCCTGGCCGGCCCCGTGGGCGCCGCCCGCGCCGATCTCACCGACCGCAACGGCGCCATGCTGGCCGCCGACCTGCTGCACTACGGCCTCTATGTCGATCCACGCGAGATCTGGGACACCGCCGAAACCCGCCGCGCCCTGCACGCCGCCCTGCCGGGCCTGTCCCCGGCGCGGCTGGAACGCGCCCTGCGCGGCGAGCGCCGCAGCTTCCTGGTGGGCGGCCTGACCCCCGAGATCCGCGGCCGCATCCATGAGCTGGGCCTGCCCGGCGTCACCTTCGAGCCCGAACAGCGCCGGCTCTATCCCCTGGGCACGACGGCGGCCCACCTGATCGGCTTCGCCGACACCGGCGGGGAGGGGCTTTCGGGCGCCGAGCTGGCCCTCAACGACGCCATCCGCGGCGGCGCCCCCAGCCACCAGGCCACGCCGCTCTCCATCGACCTGCGGGTGCAGGCCGCCCTGGAGGACGAACTCTACAAGGCCGCCGCCGCGCACCAGGCCAAGGGCGCGGTGGGGATCATCACCAATGTCCACACCGGCGAGATCCTTGGCATCGCCTCCTATCCGACCTTCGACCCCAACCTGGCCGGCAAGGCCACGCCCGAGCAGCTGATCAACCACGCCGCGGCCTCGGTCTATGAGATGGGCTCGACCTTCAAGGTCTTCACGGTGGCCATGGGGCTGGACTCCGGCACCGCGACGCTCGCCTCCACCTTCGACGCCCGCCAGCCGGTGAAGATCGGCGGCCAGACGATCCACGACTACCACGCCGAGAACAAGATCATGTCGGTGGCCGACATCTTCATCCACTCGTCGAACATCGGCACCACCAAGCTGGCCCTGCAGGCCGGCTCGGCCACCGTGCAGAAGTACTTCAAGGCCTTTGGCCTGACCCGAGCGGCCCCGGTGGAGCTGTCGGAGAGCGCCAAGCCGATCGTGCCGCGCCACTGGAACGAGAACGACGTCGCCTCCACCTCCTTCGGGCACGCCATCTCCGTCTCGCCCCTGGCGGTCGCCGCCGGCATGGGCGCGATCCTCAACGGCGGGACCTATGTGCCCCTGACCATCCGGCCGATGAAGCCGGGGACCCGGCCCGAGGGGACCCGCGCGGTCTCCGAGGAAACCTCCCGGGCCATGCTGGACCTGATGCGGGTCAATGTCGTGCGCGGCACCGGCGGCAAGGCCAATGCGCCGGGCCTGCGGGTGGGCGGCAAGACCGGCTCGGCCAACAAGGTGATCGGCGGCCGCTACTCCACCAACGTCCTGGTCTCGTCCTTCGCCGCGGTCTTCCCCACTGACGGGCCCCTGGAGGCCGACCGCTATTTCGTGCTGATCCTGATGGACGAGCCCAAGGGCACCCCCGAGACCTTCGGCTTCGCCACCGGCGGCTGGACCGCCGCACCGGCCGCCGGCCGGGTGATCGACCGCGTCGCCCCCTTCCTGGGCGTGGCCCGCCGTCCCGACCTGGTGGCCGCGACGCCCACCGAGGCCGTCGTCCCCATCGAGAGCGAACACTGATGGGCGTGCGGCTGTCAGAGCTGGTGGCCCGCGACCTCGCCGTCGATCCGATGATCGAGGGCGTGACCGCCGACAGCCGCAAGGTGAAGCCGGGCTTCCTGTTCGCCGCCCTGCCGGGGACGAAGGCCGACGGCCTGGCCTTCGTGCCGAGCGCTGTCTCGGCCGGCGCCGCCGCCGTGATCGCGACAGCCGAGGCGCCCGGCCTGGACGTGCCCTTCGTCGTGACCCCAGACCCGCGCCGCGCCTACGCCCTGGCTGCCGCCGCCTTCTGGAAGGTCCAGCCGGCCACGGTGGTGGCGGTGACCGGCACCAACGGCAAGACCTCGGTGGCCGCCTTCTGCCGCCAGATATTCAACGCCGGCGGCCATCGCGCCGCCAGCATGGGCACGCTGGGGGTCTACGCCACCGGCCCGAACGGCTTCGAGGCGCAGCTCACGCCGCCCGGCCTCACCACGCCGGACGCCGCCGACGTCGCCGAGCTGATGAGCAAGCTGGTGGATCTGGGGGTCACCCACCTGGCCCTGGAGGCCTCTTCCCACGGAGTGGAACAACGCCGCCTGGACGGCGCGCGAATTTCCGCCGCCGGCTTCCTGAACCTCACTCAGGACCACCTCGACTATCACGTCACGATGGAGGCCTATCGCGACGCCAAGCTGCGGCTGTTCACGACCCTGCTGCCCCGCGGCGGGACCGCGGTGCTCAACGCCGATTCCGACGCCTGTGACGCCTTCGCCGCCGCCGCCGTCACCCACGGCCAGACGTTGATGTCGGTGGGCGCGGCGGGGCAGGGCCTGACCCTGCTCTCCCGCACCCCGACCCCCGAGGGGCAGCGCCTGACCATCGCCGCCCAAGGCCGGACCTATGAGGTCAACCTGCCTCTGGTGGGGGGCTACCAAGCCTCAAACGCCCTGGTGGCGGCGGGCCTCTGCATCGCGGCGGGTGAGCCCGTGGCGGGCGTCATGCGGGCGCTGGAAACGCTCGAAGGCGCTCCTGGCCGGCTGCAGCTGGTCGGGACGAGCCCGAAGGGCGGCGTCGCCTATGTGGACTACGCCCATACGCCGGACGGCCTGGAGACGGTGCTGCAGGCCCTGCGGCCCCATGTCGAGGGCAAGCTGATCGTGGTGTTCGGGGCGGGCGGCGACCGCGACCGCACCAAGCGGCCGCTGATGGGGTCGATCGGCGCTCAGTACGCCGACCTCGGCATCGTCACCGACGACAATCCCCGCAGCGAGGACCCCGCCGCCATCCGCGCCGAAGTCATGGCCGGGACCACCGGCCTGCAGAACATCGGCGACCGCCGCGCGGCGATCCGCGCCGGCGTCGCCCTGCTGGAGGCCGGCGACATCCTGGTGGTGGCCGGCAAGGGCCATGAGAACTGGCAGACCATTGCCGGCGTCAACCATCCGTTCGACGACGTGGTCGAAACCGAGCAGGCCCTGCGAGGCCGGCCATGAGCCTATGGACCGCGGACGAGATCGCCGAGGCGACCGGCGGCCAGGTGGTCGGCGACTTCGCCGTCGACGGCGTCTCCATCGACACCCGCTCCATCGAGACCGGCGACCTGTTCGTGGCCCTGGCCGGGGTCCGCGACGGTCACGAGTTTGTCGCCCCGGCCCTGGCCAAGGGCGCGGCCGGGTCCCTGGTCAGCCAGGCGGTGGACGGCCCCCACGTCCTGGTGGAAGACACCTTCAAGGCCTTGGAAAGGCTGGGAGAAGCCGCCCGTGTTCGTGCGCCTCAGGTGCGCCGCGGCGCGGTCACCGGCTCGGTCGGCAAGACCAGCGTGACCCAGGCCGTGCGCGCTGGCCTGATGCTGGCGGGCAAGGCCCATTCCTCGGTGAAGAGCTACAACAACCACATCGGCGTGCCCCTGACGCTGGCCCGCATGCCCCGCGACACCGAGCGCGCCGTGTTCGAGATCGGCATGAACCACGCCGATGAGATCACCCCCCTGACCCGCTTCGTGCGGCCCCATGCCGTGGCCATCACCACCGTGGGCCCGGTCCATGTGGAGAACTTCCCGGACGGCGAGATCGGGGTGGCCCGCGCCAAGGCCGAGATCTTCGACGGCCTGGAGCCGGGCGGGGTGGCCATCCTCAACGCCGACAACAAGTGGTTCGACCTGCTGAGCGCGGCGGCCCGCGCCGCCGGCGGCAAGGTGCTGAGCTTCGGGGCCGGAGAGGCCTGCGACGCCCGCCTGATCGACTTCCAGCCCCAGGCCGGCCACGCCGTGGTCCAGGCCCGGCTGCACGGCAAGGCCCTGGACTTCCCGATCCTGCAGACCGGCTTCCACTGGGGCCCCAACAGCATGGCGGTGCTGCTGATGCTGGAGGCCCTCGACGTCTCCCTCGGCGACAGCCTCGCGGCCCTGGGATCCTTCGAGCCCCTGGAGGGCCGCGGCGCCGAGAAGACCATCCGCCTGGCCGGCGGGGCCTTCACCCTGATCGACGAGAGCTACAACGCCAACCCGATCTCCATGACCGCGGCCTTCGCGACCCTGGGCGCCCGCAAGGCCTCGGGGCGGCGGATCGTCGCGCTGACCGACATGCTGGAACTGGGGGAGGGCGGCCCCGCCTTCCATGCCGGGCTGGCCGAGCCGCTGGAAAAGGCGGCCATCGACCTGGTGTTCTGCGCCGGTCCCCTGATGAAATCCCTCTGGGACGCCCTTCCGCCGACTCGGCGGGGCGGGTACGCCGAGTCTGCGGCAGAGCTGGCGCCGCAGGTCACCCGGGCCGTAGAGCCTGGCGACCTGGTGATGGTGAAGGGGTCCAACGGCTCGAAGGCGGGCGCGGTGACAGCCGCGCTGGTCGCCCTCGATGGCCGTTCCGGGGAGGCGGGCTGATGCTCTATTGGCTGTATGAGCAGATGTCGGCGGGCGGCCACGTGCCGGTCCTCAACCTTCTGAAATACCTGACCTTCCGCACCGGCATGGCCCTGTTCACCGCCCAGATCGTGGTGGTTCTGATGGGCTCGCGCTTCATCCGCTGGATGCAGGCCAAGCAGGGCAAGGGCCAGCCGATCCGCGCCGACGGCATCGCCCGTCACGTGGTGGAGAAGGCCGGCACCCCCACCATGGGCGGCGTCATGATCCTGGCCGGCCTTCTGGTGGGCACCCTGCTGTGGAGCGACCTGTCCAACGTCTATGTCTGGGCGGTGATCCTGGTGACCGTGGGCTACGGAATCCTCGGCTTCACCGACGACTACGCCAAGGTCACCAAGCAGACCACCGAGGGTGTGTCGGGCAAGGTCCGGCTGCTGCTGGAGGCGATCATCGCGCTCGCCGCCGTCGCCCTCATCGTCATCTATGGCGGCCGCCCGCCGGAAGCGCCGGAGCTGGCCACCTCGGTGGCCTTCCCGATCTTCAAGGGCCTGCTGCTGAACATGGGTTGGTTCTACCTGGCCTTCGGCGCCTTCATCATCGTCGGCGCGGCCAACGCGGTGAATTTCACCGACGGCCTGGACGGCCTGGCCACCGTGCCGGTGATGATCGCCGCCGCCGCCTTCGGCCTGATCACCTACCTGGTGGGCAACTATGTCTTCGCCCGCTACCTGCAGCTCCACTTCGTCCCCGGCGTGGGCGAGGTCGGCGTGTTCTGCGGGGCCATGATCGGGGCTGGCCTGGGCTTCCTCTGGTACAATGCGCCCCCGGCCAAGATCTTCATGGGCGACACCGGCTCCCTGGCGCTCGGCGGCGCCATCGGCACCGTGGCCGTGGCCACCAAGCACGAGATCGTGCTGGGGATCATCGGCGGTCTCTTCGTGCTGGAGACCCTGTCGGTGATGATCCAGGTCGCGTCGTTCAAGCTGACGGGCAAGCGGGTGTTCCGCATGGCCCCGATCCACCACCATTTCGAGAAGCTCGGCTGGTCGGAATCCACCGTGGTGATCCGCTTCTGGATCATCGCCGTGGTCCTGGCCATCCTGGGCCTCGCCACCCTGAAACTGCGGTAGGGAGGGCGTGAGCAGGTCATGATCCCGGTCCGCGGCTTCGAAGGCAGGACGGTCGCCGTGTTCGGCCTGGCCCGCACGGGTCTGGCCGCCGCGCGCGCGCTGGTGGCCGGCGGCGCCCAGGTGGCGCTGTGGGACGAGCGGCCGGAAGGCCGCGCCGCCGCGGAGGCCGAGGGCCTGCCCCTGGTGGACCTGTCCACCGCCGACTGGAGCCAGTTCGCCGCCCTGATGCTGTCGCCGGGCGTGCCGCTCACCCATCCCGAGCCGCACTGGACGGTCACCAAGGCCCAGGAGACCGGGGTCGAGATCGTCGGCGACATGGAGCTGTTCGCCCGCACCGTGAACGCCGCGCCCGAGCACAAGCGCCCGAAGATCGTCGCCATCACCGGCACGAACGGCAAGTCCACCACCACCGCCCTGATCGGCCACATCTGCGCCTCGGCCGGTCGCGACACCCGCGTGGGCGGCAATATCGGCGTGGGGGTGCTGGGCCTGGAGGACATGCACGGCGGGGCCGTCTACGTCCTGGAGATGAGCTCCTACCAGCTCGACCTGACCTCCAGCCTGAAGCCCGACGTCGCCATCCTGCTGAACGTCTCCCCCGACCACCTGGAGCGCCATGGCGGCATGGAGGGCTATGTCGCCGCCAAGCGCCGCATCCTGCTCAACCAGGGCAAGGGCGACACCGCCGTCATCGGGGTGGACGATCCCTGGGGCCAGCGGATCTGCACCGAGATCACCGCCGCCAACCGCCGCACCATCGTGCCGATCTCGGCCTCCAAGGCCATGGGCCGCGGCGTCTACGCACTCCAGGGCCTGCTCTACGACGCCACCGGCGAGCGCGCCGTCGAGGTGGCCGACCTGCTGCGGGCCCGCTCCCTGCCGGGCCGCCACAACTGGCAGAACGCCGCCGCCGCCTATTCCGCCGCCCGCGGCCTGGGCATCTCCGCCGAGGACGCCGCCGAGGGCCTTATGAGCTTCCCGGGCCTGGCCCACCGCATGGAGACCGTCGGCCAGCTCGGCCGCGTGCGCTTCGTCAACGACAGCAAGGCCACCAACACCGACGCCGCCCGCCAGGCCATGTCGAGCTACCCCAAATTCTACTGGATCGCCGGCGGCCAGCCGAAGACCGGCGGTATCGACGCCCTGGCCGACCTGTTCCCGAAGATCGAGACCGCCTACCTGATCGGCGAGGCCTCCGAGGCCTTCGAGGAGACCCTGAAGGGCAAGGCCCCGACCGTCGCCTGCGGGACGATGGAGGTCGCCGTGGCCAAGGCCTATGCCGACGCCGCCGCCAAGGGCCAGGACGCCGTCGTCCTGCTCTCGCCGGCCTGCGCCTCCTTCGACCAGTTCGCCGACTTCGAGGCCCGGGGCGAGGCGTTCCGCGCCGCCGTCCAGGCCCTGACCGCGCCCGCGGCCAAGGGAGCCCGCGCATGAACCCCACCCAGGCCCACGCCTTCGCGCGCAGCGACCGCACCCCGGTCGGCGTCTGGTGGTGGACCATCGACCGCTGGATGCTGGGCGCCGTGGGCGTGCTGATCATCCTGGGGGTGATGATGTCCTTCGCCGCCAGCCCCTCGGCCGCGGCGCGGATGAATGTCGGCGACCCCTTCCACTTCGCCGTGCGCCAGTGCCTGTTCGCCGCCGTCGGCTCGGTGATCCTGATCTCCACCTCGATGCTCGACACCAAGGGCGTGCGGCGGGCGGCCTTCTTCATCTACATCGCCGCCATCGCCATCATGGCGGTGCTGCCCTTCATCGGCCACAACGCCAAGGGGGCGACCCGCTGGCTGGAATTCGCCGGCTTCACCCTGCAGCCGTCGGAGTTCATGAAGCCGGCCCTGATCATCCTGGTCTCCTGGATGTTCGCCGAGGGGCAGAAGGGCCAGGGCGTGCCCGGCGTCACCATCGCCTTTGGACTCTACCTGCTGTCGGTGGGCCTGCTGCTGATCCAGCCCGACGTCGGCCAGACGGTGCTGATCACCGTGGCCTTCGGCGCGGCCTTCTGGATGGCGGGCGTGCCGCTTTCCTGGGTGATGCTGCTGGGCGGAACCGCGCTGGCGGGCCTGTCCTCGACCTATTTCCTGTTCCCCCACGTGGCCAGCCGCGTGGACCGCTTCCTCAGCCCCGACCGGGCCGACACCCACCAAGTGGACCGGGCCGCCGAGGCCATCGCGGCGGGCGGCTTCTTCGGCCGCGGTCCGGGGGAGGGGGTCATGAAGCGCCACGTCCCCGACCTGCACACCGACTTCATCTATTCGGTGGCGGCGGAGGAATACGGCCTGATCTTCTCCCTGATGCTGATCTCGCTGTTCGCCTTCGTGGTGATCCGCGGCCTCTACAAGGCCATGAAGCTGAGCGATCCCTTCCAGCAGGTGGCGGCGGCCGGCCTCTTCGTCCTGGTGGGCGAGCAGGTCTTCATCAATGTCGCGGTGAACCTCAACATGATCCCCACCAAGGGCATGACCCTGCCGTTCATCTCCTACGGGGGCTCCTCCATGCTGGCCATCTGCCTGACGCTCGGCCTGGCGCTCGCCCTCACCCGGCGTCGTCCCGGGGCCTATTCCCAGGGCGAGGGCCTCGCCAAGTCCGCGGCCTTCGCCTAAAGCGCACCCATGCGCAAGATCGCCGTCGTCGCCGCCGGAGGCACCGGTGGGCACCTCTTCCCCGCCCAGGCCCTTTCCGAGGCCCTGATCGCCCGCGGCTGGCGCATCGTGCTGGCCAGCGACGAGCGGGTGGCCGCCTTCGCCGAGAGCTTCCCGGCCGAGGAGCGCATCGGGCTCTCGGCCCGCACCTACAAGCCCCGCGACCCCGTCGGCATGGCGCTCGCCGGCCTCTCCATCCTGCGCGGCGTCATGCAGGCCCGCGCCGCCTTCCGGCGCATCCAGCCCGACGTGGTGGTGGGGTTCGGCGGCTATCCCTCCGTGCCGGGCCTGCTGGCCGGGATCACGCTCAACCTGCCCACCGTGATGCACGAGCAGAACGCGGTCATGGGCCGGGCCAACCGCCGCCTGGTGAGCCATGTGAAGGCCGTCGCCTGCGCCTTCCCCATGCTGCAGAAGGCCCCGCCCAAGGTCGCCGACAGCGCCGTGGTGGTGGGCAATCCGGTGCGCCCGGAGATCCGCGCCCTTTTCGACCTGCCCTATGAGCCGCCCACCGCCGACGGGCCGATCCGCATCCTCATCACCGGCGGCAGCCAGGGCGCCCGCCTGCTGTCCGAGCTGATGCCCGAGGCCATCCGCATGCTGCCCGAGGCCCTGCGCGCCCGCCTGAAGGTGCAGCAGCAGACCCGCGCCGAGAGCATGGACAACGCCCGGAAGATCTATGCCGACGCCATGGTGGAGGCCGAGATCGCCCCCTTCTTCCGCGACATGGCCGGCCGCCTGAAGGACGCCCACCTGGTGATCGGCCGCTCGGGCGCCGGCACGGTCTGCGAGTTCGCCATCGCCGGAAAACCCGCCATCCTGATCCCGCTCGCCATCGCTCTGGATGACGACCAGGGTCAGAACGCCAAGGTCATGGCCGACGCCGGCGGGGCCCAGGTGGCCCGCGAGCACCAGCTTACCGTCGACACCATGGCCACGGCGCTCGAAAAGCTGCTGACCAATCCCGACCGCCTGGCCCGCATGGCCGCCGGCGCCCGCTCCATCGCCAAGCCCGACGCCGCCGAGCGCCTGGCCGACCTGGTCGAAAAGACCGCAGCCCGACAGTAGGCCGATCCCATGAACCGCCGTCCTGTCCCGTTCCCCGTCGGCCCCGTGCACTTCATCGGCATCGGCGGGATCGGCATGAGCGGCATCGCCGAGATCATGCTGCGCATCGGCTATTCGGTGCAGGGCTCCGACGCCAAGGCCGGCGCCAACACCGAGCGGCTGGAGAAGCTGGGGATCAAGGTCTTCATCGGCCAGGGGGCGGCCAATATCGAGGGCGCCTCGGCCATCGTCTATTCCACCGCCATCAAGGCCGACAATCCCGAGATGCTGGCCGCCCGCGAACGGCGGCTGCCGCTCGTCCATCGCGGCGAGATGCTGGCCGAGCTCACGCGGCTGCAGTTCTCGGTGGCGGTGGGCGGCACCCATGGCAAGACCACCACCACCTCGCTGGTGGCCGCCCTGCTGGACGCCGGCGGCATGGACCCCACCGTGGTCAATGGCGGCATCATCAACGCCTACGGAACCAACGCCAAGGTGGGGGAGGGCGAGTGGATCGTGGTGGAGGCCGACGAGAGCGACGGCACCTTCCTTAAGCTGAAGTCCACCTGCGCCATCGTCACCAATATCGATCCCGAGCACCTGGACTATTACGGCGACTTCGACGCGGTGAAGAAGGCCTTCCAGGACTTCGTGGAGAACGTGCCCTTCTACGGCTTCGCCGCCGTCTGCACCGACCATCCCGACGTCCAGGCCATGGCCGCCAAGGTCGTCAATCGCCGGCTGATCGCCTACGGGACCAATCCGCAGGCCGAGGTTCGCGCCGAAAAGATCACCATGGGCCCCGACGGCTCCCGCTTCGACGCGGTCATCGCGCCCCGCGACAGCGCACCTCTGCGCTGGGAGGACCTGCACCTGCCCATGGCCGGCCACCACAACGTCATGAACGCCCTGGGCGCCATCGCCATCGCCCGCGAGCTGGGGGTGTCTGAGGCCGACATCCGCAAGGGGCTGACCACCTTCGGCGGGGTGGGCCGCCGCTTCACCACGGTCGGCGTTGCGAACGGGATCCGCATCATCGACGACTACGGCCACCACCCGGTGGAGATCTCCGCGGTGCTGAAGGCCGCCCGCGCGGTCACCGGCGGCCGGGTGATCGCCGTGGTGCAGCCGCACCGCTATTCGCGCCTGCACGACCTGTTCAGTGAGTTCTGCGGCTGCTTCAACGACGCCGACGTGGTGATCGTCTCCGACGTCTACACCGCCGGCGAGAGCCCCATCGAGGGCGCCAACCGCGACGGCCTCGTGGACGGCCTGCGCCGCTTCGGCCACCGCCGCGCCGTGGCCCTGGAGAGCCCGGCGGCGCTCGCCCGCGTCATCGCCGACGAGGCCCGGCCCGGCGACCTGGTGGTCTGCCTCGGCGCCGGCGACATCACCAGCTGGGCCTACGCCCTGCCGGCCCAGCTCGAGGCCCTGGCGGCAAGTTGAGCGGGCTCGACAACCTCCCCAAGGTCCGCGGCAAGCTGCTCCGCGACGAGCCCCTGGCCCCCTTCACCTGGTTCCGGGTCGGCGGCCCGGCCGACGTCCTGTTCCTGCCGCAGGACGAGGAGGATCTCGCCGACTTCCTGAAGGGCCTGGACCCGTCCGTGCCGGTGACGGTCCTCGGCGTCGGCTCCAACACCCTGGTGCGCGACGGCGGGGTCGAGGGCGTGGTGATCCGCCTGGCCGGCCGCGCCTTCGGTCGGATCGAGCCGCGCGGGAACAACCGCATCTATGCCGGGGCCGCGGCCCTGGACGCCCTGGTGGCCCGCGAGGCGGCCAAGGCCGGGATCGCCGGCCTGGAGTTCTATCGCGGCGTGCCGGGCTCCATCGGCGGGGCGGCGATGATGAACGCCGGCTGCTACGGCGCCGAGACCAAGGACGTCCTGGTGGAGGCCTATGCCGTGACCCGGAGCGGCGGGCGGGTGACCCTCTCCAACGCCGAGATGGGCTTTTCCTATCGCAGGTCCGCCAAGGCCGCCGAGGGGGGGCTGATCTTCACCGGCGCCCTCTTCGAGGGGACCCCCGACGACCCCGCCGCCGTCGAGGCCCGCATGGCCGAGATCACCGCGCGCCGCGAGACCACCCAGCCGATCCGCGAGAAGACCGGGGGCTCCACCTTCAAGAACCCGCCGGGCCACTCCTCCTGGAAGCTGGTGGACGAGGCCGGCTGGCGCGGCAAGCCCTTCGGCGGCGCCATGTTCTCGCCCCTGCATTCGAACTTCCTGATCAACACCGGCGAGGCCACCGCGGCCGACCTGGAGGGCCTGGGCGAAGCCGTCCGCGCCGACGTGAAGGCCAAGACCGGGATCGAACTGGAATGGGAAATCAAGCGCATCGGCCGGCCCTGATCCTGGTGCGCCACGCGGCGCCCGCCCAGGACCCCAACGTTCCCCCGCCCCAGTGGTCGCTGTCGGAGGCGGGCCGCGACGCCGCCCGGGCGCTGGCGGGCAAGCTCACTCATCTGAGACCCGCCGCCGTGGTCTCCAGTCCCGAGATCAAGGCCCTGGAGACGGTCGCCATCCTCACCGAGGGCCTGGGCCTGGAGGTCGAGACCGACCCCTGCTTCGCCGAACTACACCGTCCCAAATGGCCCTTCAGCGACACCGCGACCTTCGAGGCCCGGGTGGCCCAGGTGCTGTCGACGCCCCACGAGAGCATCGAGGGCGCCGAGCCCGCTGGGGAGGCCGCCGCCCGGTTCACGCAGGGCCTGCTGCGCCACGCCGCCCGGCCCCTGATGGTCGGTAGCCACGGGACGATCCTGGCGGCCTATCTCGCCCTGGAGAGCGGCCGCTGGGACGCCGACCTGTGGAAGAGCCTGCGCCTGCCCGAGGCCCTGGTGCTGGACGCCGAGAACCGGCTGATCGCGCGGATCGGCGTCTGACCCGCCCCGCCGCCGATCGCCCCTTGGCGCCCCCTACGGCAGGGGACTAGCTCTCGCCCGACATCCGCGTTGGGAGGCGCCGGTCATGGGCAAGGTGGTCAGAATCGGCGGGGCCGGCGGCTTCCTGGGGGATTCCTCGGTGGCCGCGCCGCAGCTGCTGAAGGGCGGCAAGCTCGACTACATGATCCTCGACTACCTGGCCGAGGCCACCATGTCGGCCCTGGGCCAGCTCAAGGCCGCCCGCCCCGACCAGGGCTTCGCCCGCGACTTCACCGAATGGGTCTGGAAGGACAACCTCCAGGAGCTCAAGGCCCAGGGGGTGAGGATCGTCACCAACGCCGGCGGCCTCAATCCCCAGGCCTGCCGCGCGCGCATGGAGGAGCTGGCCGCCGCCGCCGGCCTGTCCTTCAAGATCGCCGTGGTCGAGGGCGACGACCTGATGGACCGCCTGGGCGACCTTGCGGCCCGCGGCCTGACGGAGATGTTCACCGGCGCGGCCTTCCCCGATCCCGGCCACGTCTTCACCGCCAACGCCTATTTCGGCGGCCGGCCGATCGCGGAGGCGCTGGCCGCCGGGGCCGACATGGTGATCACCGGGCGGGTGGTGGACTCAGCCCTCGCGCTCGGCCCCCTGATGCACGAGTTCGGCTGGAGCGACGACGACCACGACCGGCTCTCGGCCGGCTCCCTGGCCGGCCACGTCATCGAGTGCGGTGCCCAGGCCACAGGCGGCCTGTTCACCGACTGGGAGGAGGTCCCCGACTGGGCCCACATCGGCTATCCGGTGATCGAGTGCCAGGCCGACGGAAGCTTCGTGGTCACCAAGCCCCCCGGCACCGGCGGCCTGGTCTCGCCCGCCGCCGTGGCCGAGCAGATCCTCTATGAGGTGGGCGATCCCCAGGGCTACGCCCTGCCCGACGTGGTCTGCGACTTCACCCAGGTGCAGGTGGAGGCCCTCGGCCCCGACCGCGTCCGCGTCACCGGCGCCAAGGGCTATCCCGCCAGCGGGGCCTACAAGGTCTGCATCACCTTCGAGGACGGCTACCGGTTCATCGGCGCCATGCCGGTGGTGGGCCGCGACGCCGGCCGCAAGGCTCAACGCCAGGCCGAGGCCCTGCTGGAACGGCTCGGCGACATGCTGCGCGACCGCAACCTGCCGCCCCTGCGCGACAGCCGCATCGAACTCTTGGGGGCGGAGTCCTCCTACGGCGCCCAGGCCCGCCCCGAGGCCCTGGCCGTCCGCGAGGTGGTCGCCCGGGTCGGCGCCGAGCACGAGAGCGCGCAGGCCCTGGGCCTGCTGGCCCGCGAGTTCGCCTCGCCCACCACCTCCATGAGCGTCGGTTCCACCGGCTGGTTCGGCGGCGCGCCGACCATCACCCCGGTGGCGCGGGTCTATTCCGTCCTGCTGCCCCGCACCGAGGTGCCGGCCACGGTGTCGGTGGGCGATCGAACCTTCACCGTCGAGGCGGCGCCACCGGCCAGGCCCTTCGACCCCGCCATGGTGGTGCGCCCGCAGGCGCCCGCCGCCCCCGCCGACGAGGCGGTCGTCCAGGTTCCCCTGATCGAGGTCGCGTGGGCGAGGTCCGGGGACAAGGGCGACGCCTTCAATATCGGGGTCATCGCGCGCCGGCCCGACTACCTGCCCTGGATCCGCAAGGCCCTGACCCCCCAGGCGGTGAAGGCCTTCTTCGCCCACGAGTTCGAGGGGGCCAAGGCGCCCGAGGTGATCGCCTACGACCTGCCGGGCCTCCAGGCCCTGAACCTGCACTGCATCCAGGCCCTCGGCGGCGGCCAGTTCTCCAGCCTCCGCCTCGACCCGCTCGCCAAGGGCAAGGCCCAGCAGCTCCTCGACATGCCCATCGACATCCCCGCCCGCCTGCTGGCGCGGTGATGTTGCAGACCACGACATCCTCCCGCGTCATCCCGGCCGCAGCGAAGCGGAGAGCCGGGACCCAGGGGCCGTGATCAATCCCCCTGGGTCCCGGGTCTCCCCTGCGGGTCGCCCGGGATGACGTGTTGGGGGTTCGCGCCCCGACCCCCTGGCGTTCCCAAGTCACCGCTTACGAAAGGCCCACCCCATGAAACTCGACTCCAGCATCTCGGCCGTCATCACCGGCGGCGCCTCCGGTCTCGGCGCGGCCACCGCGCGGCGCCTGGCCGCCCACGGGGTCAAGGTGGCCCTCTTCGACCTCAATGAGGAACTGGGCGAGGCCCTGGCCAAGGAACTCGGCGGCGTCTTCTGCAAGGTCAATGTCACCTCCAGCGAGGAGGTGGACCTAGCCTTCGCCAAGGCGCGCGCGGCCATCGGCCAGGAGCGCATCCTGGTGAACTGCGCCGGGGTCGGCGGCTCGGTGAAGACAGTGTCCCGCGACCGCGAGACCGGGGCGATCAAGGAGTACCCGCTGGAGAACTTCGAGCGCATCGTCCAGATCAACCTGATCGGAACCTTCCGCTGCATCACCAAGTCGGCGGCCGGCATGCTGACCCTCGACGTCCTGCCCGACGGCGACCGCGGCGCCATCGTCAACACCGCCTCGGTGGCGGCCGAGGACGGCCAGATCGGCCAGGCGGCCTATACCGCGTCGAAGGCCGGCATCGTCGGCATGACGCTGACCATCGCCCGCGACCTCTCCAGCGAGGCCATTCGGGTCAACACCATCCTGCCCGGCATCTTCGACACCCCGCTGCTGCAGCGGGCCAGCGAGGCGGTGAAGGCGGGCCTCGCCGCCCAGGTCCCGTTCCCCAAGCGCCTGGGACAGCCCGAGGAATACGCCCAGCTCGCCGAGACCATGATCGTCAACGGCTATTTCAACGGCGAGGACGTCCGCCTCGACGGCGCCATCCGCATGGCCCCACGCTGAAACCGCGCTAAGACCCCGTCGGACCGGCGAACAACAAGGAACCCCGCGACATGAATCTCGGACTGGACGGCAAGGTCATCTTCATCGCCGGCGGCAGCCGCGGCATCGGCCTGGGCATCGTCGAGGCCTGCCTGGCCGACGGCGCCCGGCTGGTGATCACCGCCCGCGGGGCCGACGAGTTGGAGGCCACCCGCGCCCGCCTGGCGGCGATCCACGGCCAGGACCGCCTGATCGCCATCGCCGGCGACATGCGCGACACCGCGGTCATCGAGGCCGCCGTGGCCCGGGCCGAGGACGAGTTCGGTCCCATCTTCGGCGCCGTGGCCAATGTCGGCCTGCACCCCTGTCCCCCCGGCTTCGAGGTGGACGACGAGACCTGGGACGCAGGATTCAGCCAGAACCTGGACTCCGCCTGGCGCCTGTCGCGGGCCGCCCTGCGGCGGATGACGCCGCGCGGGGAGGGCTCGGTGCTGCTGATCAGCTCCATCGCCGGCCTCGGCGCGCTGGGAACCCCGCTCACCTACGGCACGTCGAAGGCCGCCATGAACCACCTCACCAAGGAGCTGGCCCGCATCGCCGGCGCCAGCGGCGTGCGGGTCAACGCCATCGCGCCGGGCAATATCGTCTTCCCGGGCGGCGACTGGGAGAACCGCGCCAACGGCCCCCGCGCCGCGGCCTGGAAGCGCTGGATCGACCGCGAGGTCCCCCTGCAGCGCTTCGGCACGCCCGCCGAGATCGGCGCCGTCGCCGCCTTCCTGATGAGCCCGCTCGCCAGCTTCGTCACCGGCGCCGTGGTGCCCGTGGACGGCGGCCAGACGCGGTAGGGGGCGAGCTTGACCCTGGCGGACCGCCGCCGCACCCTTGAGGGATGAAATTCCCGCTCAAGGCGCTGGCGCTCACTGGCTGCCTGGCGACCTCGGCCGCCGCCGCCGGGCCCGTTCGCCCTCAGATGTCGCCCGACGCGCCGCCGCCGCCGCGGGTGGTGACCGGCCCCCTGTGTGGCGGCGAGGATGGGGACGACTGTGAAGTCTTTCCCGTCCACCTGCGCGCCACCGCGGCGGCGCCTCACGATCTGCGGGCCCGTCCCGACGACTCCGCGCCGATGGTGGGCCGGGTGCGGGCGGGGGAGCCGGCCGACATCATCGCCCGCCAGACCACCTACGTCCCCACCGCGGCCTGGTGAGCGCCGGGGGGCGGGGGCCTATCGCCCGGGGATGTCGTCTACCTGTTCTACGGCCCCGATGTGGGCGGCGACCCGCTGCGGCCGGCCGCAGCCGAGGCCGACCCGGAGCAGAACCTCGTCGCCCTCTGGCGCCGGGGCCAGAAGCTGTGGGTGCGGCTCGACGGCGACGGCGCGCCTGTCATCGACTGGGAGGGCGATCCCACCGACCGCCCGCCATTTCGTCCATTGGGTGCGGCTGGCGCCTGCCAGGGGTCCCGGCGGCTGGCTGCGCGGGCCGGAGAATTCCTTCTGCTGGGTCGGCTCCGACTGCTGACCCCGCGAGACCTCGACGGTCACATGTCGGCCCCCGTCGGCCGCCCGCGAAGTCCCCGACACCTTGCGCCGCAACACCTCGCGGCGCGTGCGGGGCCTGTGAAGGGCCTTGTCCTCCATCCGCGACGACCGACAGGTGAAACGCGGCGCCCGGCTTGACTCTCCGCCCCACCTGTCGCACCGCCGAGACATGAAAACCCTGCTGACCGCGGCCGCCTGCGCCGCCCTGCTCACGGCCCTCCCGGCCCAGGCCGCCGACCTCGCCGCCACCGCCGCGAGCCTGCGCGACAAGGCCCTGTCCGACCCCACCGCCTGGGACGTCCTGGAGAGCCTGACCACCGAGGTCGGCGGCCGCCCGGTCGGCTCGCCGGCCATGGCCCGGGCCAAGGACTGGAGCGTCGCCACCTTCCAGCGCCTGGGCTTCTCCAACGTGAAGGTGGAGACCTTCCAGACTGGCGCCTGGTCCCGCGGGGCCGAGAGCGCCTCGGTCGTCTCGCCCTATCCGCAGCCCCTGCACATCCTGGGTCTCGGGGGCTCCTCGCCCACCCCGGCGGGCGGGCTGGAGGCCGAGATCGTGGTCTTCTCCACCTATGCCGACCTGTTGGCCCAGCCCCCCGGCGCCCTGAACGGCAAGATCGCCGTGGTCACCCAGAAGATGACCCGCACCCAGGACGGCTCGGGCTACGGCGCCATCAACGCCCAGCGCACCTCCGGCCCCGTCGAGGCCGCCAAGCGCGGGGCGGTGGCCTACCTGACCCGCTCGCTCTCCACCGACGACACCCGCCTGCCGCACACCGGCGGGGCGTCGCCGGCGGGCATCCCGGCCGCGGCCCTGTCCACCGTCGACGCCGAGCTCCTGGACCACATGGCCGCCCGCGGCCGGCCGATCCGCATCCGCCTGGACATGGCCTCCAGCTTCGATCCCAAGGCCACGGCCTGGAACATCTCCGGCGAGATCCTCGGCCGCGAGAAGCCCGACGAGGTGCTGGTGATCGGCGGCCACCTGGACAGCTGGGACCCGGGCACGGGGGCCGTCGACGACGGCGCCGGTGTGGCCATCATGACCGGCGCCGCCAAGGTCATCGCCAGCCTGCCCAAGGGCCCGCGCCGCACCATCCGCGTGGTGATGTTCGGCTCCGAGGAGCAGGGCGGCAGCGGCACGGCCTATGCCGCGGCCCACAAGGACGAGATCGGCAAGATCGTGCTGGTGGGCGAGAGCGACGAGGGGGCGGGCCCGGTCTGGCAGGCGGACCTGCCCAAGGGAAGCGCCGCCGCGCCCGAGATGAAGGCCTTCGCCAAGGCGGTCGCGCCCCTGAAGGTGATCGTCACCGGCGACCCCAGCCGCTTCGGCGGCTCTGACGTCGGCCCCATGGTCCGATTGGGGGCGCCGGTGGTGGACCTGCACCAGGACGCCAGCCGCTATTTCGACCTGCACCACTCGGCCGACGACACCCTGGACAAGGTCGATCCCCAGGAGCTGGCCCAGAACGTCGCGGTCTGGACCGCCTTCCTCTACACCGTCGCCGACAGCGACATCGATTTCCGCAAGCTCGCCTCGGAGGCCAAGTGAGCCAACCCCTTTCCGGCCACCATGTCGCCCTGCTGCTGGGCGGCCTGTCCTCCGAACGCGATGTCAGCCTGGTCTCCGGTCGCGAGTGCGGCGACGCCTTGGAACGGCTCGGCGCCAAGGTCACCCGCGTCGACGCCGGCCGCGACCTGGCCCAGGTGCTGGCCAAGCTGAAGCCCGACGTCTGCTTCAACGCCCTGCACGGTGAGTGGGGGGAGGACGGCTGCGTCCAGGGGGTGCTGGAGACCCTGGACCTGCCCTACACCCACTCGGGCGTCTTGGCTTCGGCCCTGGCCATGGACAAGGCCAAGTCCAAGGCGGTGCTGGCCGCCGCCGGAGTTACGGTGCCGGGCGGGGGGCTGTTCAACCGCTTCGAGGCCGCCGCCGGCCACGTGATGGCGCCACCCTATGTGGTGAAACCCAACGCTGAGGGGTCCTCCGTGGGAGTCTATATCGTCCTGGACGGCGCCAATCGGCCGCCGCAGGAGATCGTCGCGCCGGAATGGACCTTCGGCGAAGAGGTGATGATCGAGCCCTATATCCGCGGCAAGGAGCTCGCCGTGGCGGTGATGGACGGCAAGGCCCTGACCGTCACCGACATTGTCCCCAGATCGGGTTTTTATGACTACGAGGCCAAGTACGGGGAGGGGGGCTCCGAGCACATCCTGCCGGCGCAAATTCCCTTGCCTGTCTTGGAAAAAGCCATGGCCCTGGCCGAGCGCGCCCATGCTGCGCTTGGTTGTCGCGGGGTTACCCGATCCGACCTTCGTTATGACGACATTAACGACATTCTGGTCCTTCTAGAGGTCAACACCCAGCCCGGCATGACGCCGACTTCGCTCGTCCCCGAGCAAGCGGCGCTGAAGGGCGTGGACTTTGACAACCTGGTGCTTTGGATCACGGAGGACGCTTATGCCCGCGGCGCTGCGGGGGGGATCGCGAGTTTCGGCGAAACCCCGGGCTAGAAAGCCCGCTGGCTCCAAGTCTCGCTCCCAGGCCAAGGCGCCTGCGGGGTACGCCCCCGCGAAGCTGGGCGCCGCCCGCGGCGTCGGCCTCTCGCCGCAACACGCGCTGATCGGCGCCGGCGGCGTCCTGGCCATCGCCCTGATCGCGACCCTGGCCACCGGCGACCGCGCCCACAAGCTGTCCCAGGCCATCAACGGCGCGGTGGGCGGCCAGTTCGCCCATCTCGGCTTCCGCCTCAACGCCGTGCACGTCCAGGGCGCCTCGCCCATGGCCACCGCCGACATCCTGGCCGCCGCCGGGGTCTACAAGGACCAGCCGATGCTGGGCCTGGACCTCGAGCAGCTGCGCCAGCGCATCGAGGCCGTGGGCTGGGTCAAGGAAGCCCGCGTCATCCGCCTGCTGCCCGACACGCTGGTCCTGGCGGTGGTGGAGCGCAAGCAGCTCGCCGTCTGGCAGCACAACGGCCAGAGCCACGTGATCGACGACCACGGGAAGATCATCCCCGAGGCCCGGTCCGACAAGTTCCCCAGCCTGCCGCTGATCGTCGGCGAGGGGGCCAATGAATACGCCGCCGAGATCCTGCCCGAGGTGGCCGCGCGACCGCGGCTGATGGAGCGGATCGAGGCCCTGGTGCGGGTGGACAACCGCCGCTGGGACCTGCGGCTGAAGGACGGATCGCTGGTGCAATTGCCGGCGGTGGACGAGGACGGCGCCCTGATAAAACTGGAGCAGCTGGATCAGAGCCAGCGCATCCTGGAACTGGGTTTCGAGCGGATCGATCTGCGTGATCCGAGCGTGGTGGCGGTGCGGCCGCGCGACGGGGCCCTTCCCGGGCAACTCGTCGCGAACGGCGTTTGAGGAAGAGGGCAGACCAGTTGGCGACCCGTGTTGAGGACCGCAAGGAGAGCCGCGAGGGGCTGAAGGCCGCGCTTGGCCGCCAGCCGGTGATCGCCGCGGTGGACCTTGGCGCGTCCAAGGTGAGCTGCTTCATCATGAAGCATGACGGCGTGCGCCGGTCCGACCGCACCCTGACGGCGGCCGGTGTCGGCTATGTCCAGTCGCGCGGCGTGCGCGGCGGGGCGATCGTCAATCTGGACGAGGCGTCCGACGCCATCGCCCAGGCCGTGGAGCGGGCCGAGAACGTGGCCGGCGTCCAGGTCCAGGGCGTCACCGTCGCCACCGGCGGCGGCCAGCTCACCAGCCATCGCATCTCCGGTCGCGTGTCGCTCGGGGCCCGCGCCATCTCCGACAACGACCTGGTGCGCGCCATCCAGGCCGCCCTGGCCCAGATCAAGCTGCCCGGCCGCCGCGCGGCCCACATCCTGCCGGTCGCCTGGAGCGTGGACGGTCAGTCCGGCATCCGCGATCCGCGCGCCATGTTCGGCCGCGCGCTCGGCGTGGAGCTGCTGGTGGTCTCGGTGTCCGAGGCCGTCTTCCAGACCCTGGGCGCCTGCGTGGAGCGGGCGCACCTGCAATTCGACGGCGTGGTCGCCGCCCCCTTCGTCTCGGCCCTCGCCGCCCTGGAGGAGGACGAGATGGACCTGGGGGCGGTCTGCATCGACATGGGCGGCGGCTCGACCTCGGCGGCGGTGTTCTCCGGCGGCAGCCTGGTCCACGTCGAGACCCTGCCGGTGGGCGGCAGCCACGTGACCGCCGATATCGCGCGGGGCCTGTCGACCTCCATCGCCGGCGCCGAGCGGATCAAGACCCTGCACGGCTCGGCCATCGCTTCGGCCAACGAGGACCGCGAGATGATCGAGGCGCCGCCGCGCGGCGACGATCCCGGCGCAGGCCCCGTCATCGCCCCGCGCTCCCTGCTCAAGGGCATCATCGCCCCGCGCGTTGAAGAGACCCTGGAACTGCTGCGCGACCGCCTGAAGGCCTCGGGGGCCCCCGTCGAGCCCGGCGCGGGCCTGGTCCTGACCGGCGGCGCCAGCCAGCTGGCCGGCGTCCGCGAAGTGGCCGTTCGTGTGTTCGACCGCCCGGTGCGGCTGGGCCGGCCGCGTCGCGTGCCGCACCTGGCCGACGCCGCCTCCGGTCCCGCCTTCTGCGCGGCGGCCGGCGTTCTGCACCGTCACGCCTTCGGCCCCCGCGAGGCGGTCTCGGCCAAGGCCCTGGCCTCGGCCAAGCTGCGGCGCGAGCCCCTGGACCCGGGGGCCAACCCCGTGGCCAAGGCCGCCGCCTGGCTGCGCGAGAACCTCTGACCGCAACGCCTGGCGGCGCCCTGGCGCGCCGCCTTTGACCTGATCGATCCCATCCCGCGGCGCCGCAGGATGGAGCGCTTCTTGCGACGCTGACGGCGATTGCAACACAGAGGCGGCGTCGACCTTGTCACTCAACCCAGAACCCTCTCCTTCTGGCACGATGCCTGTCAAAAATGAGACAGGCCGCAGCGTCGCCCTGGATTTCCTGCGGTTCGCGGCCGCCGGCCTGGTGGTGCTCTACCACTACCAGAGCGAGGGACCCTTTCCCCTGTCTCAGCTCAGCCCGATCTTCCTGCGGGGCTATCTGGTCACCGACCTGTTCCTGATCCTGTCGGGCTATGTCCTGGGTCGGGCCTATGGCCGGCAGGTCGCCGCCAGCGCCATCAGCGACGAGCACTTCCTGCTGCGCCGGGTGCTGCGGATCTGGCCGGCCCACCTGGCGATGCTGACCGCCTTCGCCGCGGTGATCTTCGCCGCCGGCCTGGCCGGCCGCCCGCCCGCTCAGCCGGAGGCCTTCCAGTGGGGCGAGCTTCCCGCTCAGGCCCTCCTGATCCATGCCTGGTCGGGCCACGGCGGCGGCTGGAACCTGCCAACCTGGACCCTCTCGGCCCTAGTGATCTGCTACGCGGCCTTTCCCACCGTCTGGCGCCGCCTGCGCGGGGTCGGGGACGGCCTGTTTCTGTTCCTGGGGGGCATGGGCCTGATCTGGCTCGCCGATCTGGCCGTCCGCCGCGCCTATGGCCAGACGATCTACGACCTGCACTTCAACCTGGGCGTCATCCGCGCCTTGCCGATGTTCGTGTTCGGGATGTGCGTGGCCCGCGCCGCCGAGTGCGGCTGGCCGCGAGCCGAGTGGGCGGCCGGCCTGACCCTGGCCGCCGGGACCGCGGCCGCCCTGCTGCAGGCGCTGGGTCGCTTCGACCTGCTGAGCGTGGCCCTGCTGGGGCTGACCATCGCCGCCTGCGGGCAGATGCGGATGACCTGGGGCGCCGACCTCGCCGCCCGGGCCGCCCGGATCTCCTTCGCCCTCTACATCACCCACATCCTGGTGGGCATCCTGTGGTTCAACGCCGAGCGCGCCCTGGTGGGCCGACTGCATCCGCCGGCCTGGGAGCAGTGGGCCTTCTGGGCCTGCGCCCTCCCGGCCGCCCTGGTGGTCGCCACCCTTTTCGACCGCTGGGTGGACCAGCCGATGCAGCGCGGCGTGGCCCGGGTGCTGAAGAATCGGCTCAAGCCCGCGGGGCCGAAACTTGGGCCGGCCGGCCTGCCCTCGGCATGACGCGGGGGCAGGTGACGCGGATCGACTGAGTCGGCGCCCGTCGACTCACAATCGACTCAGTTGAGTCGCCAACCTGTTCCTTGAATATGTTCAGCGGCTTGACGAAATCTGTGAGTCAGGGTGTCGCAGTTGGCGGTCGTGAATCTCACCTAAGCCTTATGCGCCAACAAATTTTGCACGGTTGGCGCCTCGACGGACCTCCGACTCGCCTTATGCAGTTAACCGCCAATTAACGATGGTAGGCGTTTCCTTAACGCCATCCGTCGCGGGAGCCTGGCGGGCGGGTCGCCTCGTCTCCCACGAATGACTGACGGAGGACGTAGAGGTCCCAATGGCTATTGCACTTTCCGCGCCGCGCGCGACTGAATTGAAGCCGCGCATCGTTGTGTTCGGCATCGGTGGGGCAGGCGGCAACGCCGTCAACAACATGATCGAGGCGGGCCTCGAGGGCGTCGAGTTCGTGGTCGCCAACACCGACGCCCAGCAACTCTCGTTCTCCAAGACCGACCGTCGCATTCAGCTCGGCGTGCAGGTGACCCAGGGCCTCGGGGCCGGGGCGCACCCGGAAGTCGGCATGAGCGCCGCCGAGGAATCCATTCCGGAGATCGGTGAGCACCTCGACGGCGCCCACATGGTCTTCATTACCGCCGGCATGGGCGGGGGCACCGGCACCGGCGCCGCCCCGATCATCGCCAAGTGCGCCCGTGAGCGCGGCATCCTGACCGTCGGTGTGGTCACCAAGCCCTTCCACTTCGAGGGCCGTCACCGCATGCGGCTGGCCGACGCCGGCATCAGCGAACTGCAGCGCTATGTCGACACCCTGATCGTCATTCCGAACCAGAACCTGTTCCGGGTCGCCAACGAGCGGACCACCTTCGCCGAGGCCTTCGGCATGGCCGACCAGGTCCTGCACTCCGGCGTGCGCTCCATCACCGACCTGATGGTGTTGCCCGGCCTGATCAACCTCGACTTCGCCGACGTCCGCACGGTCATGACCGAGATGGGCAAGGCGATGATGGGCACCGGGGAGGCGTCCGGCGAGGACCGCGCCCTGATGGCCGCCCAGAACGCGATCCAGAACCCGCTGCTGGACGAGGTCTCGCTGAAGGGCGCCAAGGCCGTGCTGGTCAACGTGACCGGCGGCCTGGACATGACCCTGCTGGAAGTCGACGAGGCGGCCAACGCCATCTCCGAGCAGGTCGACCCCGAGGGCAACATCATCTTCGGCGCGGCCTTCGACCCGAGCCTGGAGGGCATGATCCGCGTGTCCGTCGTGGCCACGGGTATGGACGGAGCCTCCATCGCGGCGATCGAGCCGAAGATGGAACGCCGCCCGCTGACCGCGCCCCCGCTGCGCGCCACCGAGCAGTCCTACGCGCCGCAGCCGGCCCCGGTCGAACCGGTGCGGTCGATCTACGCCACCCCGGCCGCCCAGGCGCCCGCGCCGCGTTACGAGGCCCCGCGCCAGGAGGCTCCGGCCTATCGCGCTCCGGCCGCCACGGCGCCGGCGCCCGCCCCGACCCCCGCGCCCGCCGCCTATCTGGACGAGGAGGCCGAGGCCCAGGGCGATCTGTACGCCGCCCCGGCCCCGGCTCCGGCCCCCCGCGTCGAGCCCCAGATCATCCAGGCCGCGGCGCCCCAGCCCGCCACCCCGCCGCCCATGACCCGGATCGTCGATCCGTCGGTGGCCGACGAGGAGGACGAGCCCCTGTTCACCGACGCGGCCTTCGAGGACCGTCGTCCGCAACGCAGCGGCGGCTTTCTGAGCCTGTTCGGCAGCCGTCCCCGCTACGACGCCCCGGCGCCCGCGCCGGCGGCCCGTCCCGCGGCGCGCGGCGGCGCCCAGCCCGCCGAGGCGCCGGCCCCGCAGGAGCAGGCCGACAGCCAGGAAGACCTGGAAATCCCGTCCTTCCTCCGTCGCCTCGCCAACTAGGCTCAGGCTCAAGCTTCAGAACTGGCGCATGGCCGGGCTCACGCCCGGCCATGTTGCGTTTCAGGTCCCGGTTTCGCGCCTCAGGCGAGGGCGCTTACCATTTGAATCGACTGACAATTCTCGACGCCCCGATTCGAAACATTCGGAAACAGGACGTGTCTTGCGGCGCTGCAGCATAGCCCTTAATCGGGCATCTCTGGCGTATCGTGGCCGTCTTGGCCGCCTGCGAAGCACGAAGGGTTCCGGTCTTGGCCGCATCTGCGTTTCAACACACCCTGCAGGGCCCGGCGATCTTCGCCGGCGTCGGCGTGCACACCGGCGCCCACACCCGGGTCGCGGTTCGTCCGGCGGCCGCCAATACCGGCGTCGTCTTCGTCCGCACCGACGTGACCGATCGCGACAACCGGGTGCCGGTGACGGCCGAGGCGGTCTGCAAGACCCAGCTGGGCACCGTGATCACCAACGCCGCCGACGTCACCGTGGCCACCATCGAGCACCTGATGGCCGCCCTGGTGATGCTGAACATCGACAACGCCGTCGTCGAGCTGGACGGGCCCGAGATGCCGATCATGGACGGCTCGTCGCAGCCCTTCATCGAGATCCTCGACCGCGCCGGCCGCCGGGGCCAGGACGCCCCGCGCCGCTATATCGAGATCCTGGAGACCGTCGAGGTGGCGGAGGGCGACAAGCGCGCGACCCTCAGCCCGGCCGACCGGTTCGAGGTGGCCTTCGAGATCGCCTTCGACTCCAAGGCCATCGGCCGTCAGCGGGTGGACCTGCCGATGGACGAGCGGGCCTTCCGCAGCGAACTGGCCAACTGCCGCACCTTCGGCTTCCTGCACGAGGTCGAGGCCCTGCGCGCCATGGGCCTGGCCCGCGGCGGCTCGATGGAGAACGCCGTCGTCATCGAGGGCGACCGCATCCTCAATCCGGAGGGCCTGCGCCGTCCGGACGAGTTCGTGCGCCACAAGGCCCTGGACGCCATCGGCGATCTCTTCGTGCTCGGCGCCCCGGTGCTCGGCCGCTTCGAGGGTGTGTTGGCTGGCCACGGGATCAACAACGCCGTCGTCCGCGCCCTGGTGGCCCGCCCCAACGCTTGGCGCTATCGCAGCCTGGTGGACAACCTGGCCCAGGCCGTCTGAGCCGCTAGGCTAGGCGGCGAAACTGCCCGCCGCGGGTCCGCCCCGCTCGCCCAGTCCGATTTCGAAGTCGCGCAGGATTTCGTGCGCCTCTTCCCCCGACGCCTCGATCCTCGCGCCCTCCGGGAACCGGAACCGCCAGAAGCTGGCGATGTGCGACAGGGCGCCCATGGTCTCGCCCAGGGCGAGGAACATGTCCGGGGCGCTGATCAGGAATTCGCGAAACGCCTTGGGATTGCCGTTGACCGTCAGGTCGCGGAAGGCGTCGTCATAGACCCCCATGGCCCGGTTGACCGCCGAATAGGCGCGCCCGACGGCGCGGCGGATCCGGACGCGGGCCTCGTTGACATAGGTGACTGAGTCCGGCTCGCACGGCCTGTGCAGCTTCAACTCCCCCAGTTCCACCAGGGTGTCGCGAATGCGCGGCCGCAGGTCCTCCATCGACCACTTGTAATAGAGGAAGCCCTTCCAGCTGAAGACGCCCTCGCTGAAGGCCGAGGGGGTCATGCCGAAGGTGAGGCGCAGCGGCTCGAGCTTCGAATCGATCCGGGTCGAGAGCAGGGCGCTCACCAGCCTGGTGGTCTGCTCCGGATCGCTGGCGCCCACGTCCCCGAAGGCCAGGGTGATCAGCTCGGTGACCTCGGCGCCCACGAAGGCGCGCATGCGCTCGACGTCGGCGGGGGAGATCGCGAAATAGCAGGCGGCCACCTCCACCTTGTGCCGGCTCAGATGCTCCCGCAGCAGGAAGGGATCGAAGGACGGCAGCTTGTTCATGATGCGCAGCGTGTTGACGTCGTGCTTCAGGTCCGAGCCCTCGCCACAGACCTCGGCCAGGGTCTCGCGCCACCCGGGGTGGTCCAGCATGACGGACTGGCCGCCCAGCTCCAGTTGTTCCCGGTGCAGGGGCAGGATGATCTTGGTGGTGATCTGGTTTTCGCAGGTCAGGACATAGGCCTCGTCGCGCCGCAGCCGGTGCTTCACGAACAGGGCGGTGTTGAGGATCCGGGACCGGAAGAAGGGCTGGGCCGAATACTCGGGCGTGTCGGACCAGTCGCGCGCGACCGACACCAGGTTCAGGACCCGGGCGGTGGAGGCGGTCGCCTCAAGATTTCCGAGATTCCTGACGCCGTAGGAGGAGGGTGTCGGGAACCCGTACGAAGCATTGCTCATGGTGCGTGATCACATTCCGACGCCAGGATAAGGTGTAGCTTTAAACCGAAGGTTTACAGCGATCGGGCGCCGCCTACGGAGCCCTGGCCGGGCTAGGCTTCCCCGGCGGTTGAATCTCCGGGGCTCGCGGCCCTGTCATGAATGGTCCGGCGCCCCGCCTTCCGTTTGCGCCCCGCCAAGCGTGGTGTAGAAGCAAGGTCACGCGGCGCGGGGGCGCGCATTTGGTCTTTTTGAGGTGACGGTGTCCTTGCTTCGCAATTCCTGGGGTCGCCCGGCGCTTGTCGCCTGCATGGTCGCCCTTGCCCTCGCCGGGTGCGCCGGCAAAGCCAAGCGGCCCAAGCTGGCCTATGAAGAGCGCCCCGTGGAGCTGCTCTACGCCACCGGCGCCGACCGGATGGACCGTGGCCTCTGGAACCAGGCCGTCGACTACTTCCAAGAGGTGGAGCGCCAGCACCCCTATTCGGAGTGGTCGCGCCGGGCGATTCTGATGACCGCCTACGCCCACTACCAGGCCAACAACTACGCCGAGGCCATCGGCGACGCCGACCGCTTCATCTCGCTCTATCCGGGCAATCCGGCCGCCACCTACGCCCACTATCTGAAGGCCATCTGTTATTTCGAGCAGATCGTGGACGTGGGCCGCGACCAGGCCGCCACGGGCCAGGCGCTGGAGAACCTGCGCGAGGTCGTGCAGCGCTATCCCCGCACCGAATACGCCGCCGACGCCCGCCTGAAGATCGACATGGTCAATGACCAGCTGGCCGGCAAGGAAATGACCATCGGCCGCTGGTACCTGCGCCAGGGCGACACCATCGCCGCCCTGGGCCGCTTCCGCACCGTGATCGACCGCTATCAGACCACCACCCATGCGCCGGAGGCCCTCTACCGCCTGGTGGAGGCCTACCTGACCCTGGGCCTCACCGAGGAGGCCAAGCGCAACGGCGCGGTGCTCGGCTTCAACTATCCGGGCGATCCCTGGTACGCCGACGCCTACAAGCTGCTCACCGACAAGGGCCTGCGTCCCGCGGTCGAGCCGGCGGCCAAGAAGCGGGGGATGCTGTCGCATCTGCCGTTCCGCAAGGACAAGACCGCGACCCTCAAGCCGCCGTCGACTCCGATTGAGGAACCTAAGGCGAACTGATCGCTTCCAGCGCGTCTGATTCCGGGCGATCTTCCCCGACATGCTGATCGGACTTTGGATCCGCGACGTCGTGCTTATCGAGGCCCTGGACCTGTCCATCGGGCCGGGCCTGACGGCGCTTACCGGCGAGACCGGGGCGGGCAAGTCGATCATCCTCGACGCGCTTGGCCTGGCCACGGGCGCGCGCGCCGACGCGGGCCTCGTGCGCCAGGGCGCCAGCCAGGCCATGGCGTCGGCCGTCTTCGCCCCGCCGCCGGACCATCCGGTCTGGGAGGTGCTGGAGGAGAAAGGCCTGGCCTATGCCCGTGACGAGGACCTGGTGCTGCGCCGGACCCTCTCCGTCGACGGCCGCAGCCGCGCCTTCGTCAACGATCAGGCCACCAGCGTGGGCGTCCTGAAGGAGCTCGGCCAGCACCTGCTGGAGGTGCACGGCCAGCACGAGACCGTCGGCCTGCTGGACGCCCGCACCCACCGGCCCCTGCTGGACGCCTATGGCGCCCTGGCGCCCCTGGCCAAGGCCGTGGGGTCTCGCTGGACCGCCTGGCGTGAGGCCCGCGCCCGGGCCGATGCGCTGCGGGAGGCCGTGGAGCGCGCCGCCGCCGACGCCGAGGAACTGACCCTGCGGCTCTCCGAACTGGACCGCCTCGATCCCCATGAGGGGGAGGAGACCGCCCTGGCCGAGGAGCGCGCCATCCTTGGGGCGGCGGAGAAGGCCATCACCGACATCAATGACGCCCGCACCGCCTTCGAGGGCCTGACCGGCAAGCTGGCCGCCGCGGTGCGCGCCGTGGAGCATGCCCGGGCCCGCGCCGTCCAGGCCGGCGCCGCCGAGGACGGGGCCGCCGTCAGCCGTCTCACCGCCGCCAGCGCCGCCATCGACCGGGTGTTCGGCGAGGCCCAGGAGGCCGAGGCCGCCGTGGACGCCGCCGCCGAGGCCTTCGACTTCCGCCCCGACCGCCTGGAAAAGGCTGAGGAGCGCCTCTTCGAACTGCGCGGCATGGCCCGCAAGCTGCAGGTCTCGGTGGAGGAACTGCCAACCCTGCGCGTCCGCTTCGCCGAGCGGTTGCGGGCCATGGAGTCCAGCGAGGACGACCTGAAGGCCGCCGACGCCGCCGTGGCCCAGGCCCGCGCCGCCTATCTGGCCGACGCCGAGAAGCTGTCGGCCGCCCGCCGCGCCGCCGGCGACCGCCTGGCCGCCGCGGTGATGACCGAACTGCCGCCGCTGAAGCTGGACAAGGCCCGTTTCCGGGTCGCCGTCGAGACCCTGGCCGAGGACCGCGCCGGACCGACCGGGACCGACCGGGTGGCCTTTGAGATCGCCACCAATCCGGGCGCGCCCTTCGGCGACCTGGGGGCCATCGCCTCGGGCGGGGAACTGGCGCGCTTCGCCCTGGCCCTCAAGGCGGCGCTCGCCGGCCGCGCCGAGGGCGTGCAGCCGCTGATGATCTTCGACGAGGTGGACCAGGGGGTTGGCGGCGCCGTGGCCGACGCCGTGGGTCTGCGCCTGCGGAGGTTGGCCGCCGACGCCCAGGTGCTGGTGGTGACACACTCGCCCCAGGTGGCCGCCCGCGCCGACGCCCACTGGCGGATCGCCAAGGCCGGGGACGGAGACCGCCTGCGCACGGCGGTGGAGACCCTGTCGCCCGCCGATCGAGAAGAGGAGATCGCCCGCATGCTGGCCGGCGCCCAGATCACCGACGCGGCCCGCGCCGCCGCCCGGGCGCTGATGCATGCCTGAGTCCGCCAAACCGGTCGCCGAGCTCGAGGCGGGCGAGGCCGTCGAGGAGCTGACCTCCCTCGCCGACGAGATCGCGCGCTACGATATCGCCTATTATCAAGAAGATGCGCCGAGGATCTCGGACGCGGAATATGACGCCCTGAAGCGCCGCAACGCGGAGATCGAGGCGCGGTTTCCCGAGCTGGTGCGGGAGAATTCGCCCTCGCTACGGGTGGGGGCGGCCCGGGCCGAGCAGTTCTCGCCGGTCGAGCACGGCGTGCCCATGCTCAGCCTCGACAACGCCTTCTCCGACGAGGAGGCCGTGGAGTTCGACGCCCGGGTGCGGCGCTTCCTGAAGGCCGGAAGCGAGCCCATCGCCTATACGGCCGAACCGAAGATCGACGGGCTGTCGGCCTCCCTGCGCTATGAGAAGGGTGTCCTCGTCCAGGGGGCGACCCGCGGCGACGGCCGGGTGGGAGAGGACGTCACCCAGAACCTGAAGACCGTCGTCGACATTCCCCATCGTCTGAAAGGCTCGGGCTGGCCGGACGTCATCGAGGTGCGGGGCGAGGTCTACCTCGGCCATGACGGCTTCGCGGCCCTCAACGCCGCCGCCGAGGCCGCGGGCCAGAAGACCTATGCCAATCCGCGCAACGCCGCCGCCGGCTCCCTGCGCCAGATCGATCCGAGGATCACCGCGACCCGGCCCCTGCGGTTCTTCGCCTATGCCTGGGGTCTGATCAGCGGACCCTTCGCCGACACCCAGTGGGAGGCGCTCGCCAAGCTGAAGGCCTGGGGCTTCCAGACCACGCCCCAGTCGCGGCGGGTGGTGGGCGCGCAGGGCCTGTTGGCTGCCTATGGCGACATGGAGGCGGCGCGGCCCAAGCTCGCCTTCGACATCGACGGGGTGGTCTACAAGGTCGACCGGCTGGACTGGCAACAGAGGCTGGGCTTCATCACCCGTACGCCGCGCTGGGCCATCGCGCGGAAGTTCCCCGCCGAACGGGCGCGGACGGTGCTTGAGGCCATCGACCTGCAGGTGGGGCGCACCGGGGCGGTGACGCCGGTGGCGCGGCTGAGGCCCGTGACCGTGGGGGGCGTGGTGGTGGAGAACGCCACCCTGCACAACGCCGACGAAATCGCCCGCAAGGACCTGAGGGTCGGGGACACCGTCATCATTCAACGGGCCGGCGACGTCATCCCGCAGGTGGTGGAGGCGGTGCTGGCCGAACGGCCCGCCGACGCCGTCCCCTTCGAATACCCGACCCACTGCCCCTGTCCGCTGCATACGCCGCTCGCCCGGGAGACCACCGCCTCAGGGGCCGAGACTGTGGTGCGCCGTTGCACCGGCGAGTTCGCCTGTCCGTTCCAGCGCATCGAGCACCTGCGCCACTTCGTGTCCCGCCGCGCCTTCGACATCGAGGGCCTGGGGGAGAAACAGCTCACCGCCTTCTACGAGCGCGGCTGGATGCGCGAACCGGCCGACATCTTCCGGCTGGCCCGGGACGAGGAGCGTCTGACCGAGCTGCGTGGGACCGAAGGCTACGGCGAGACCAGCATCGCCAACCTGGTGGCCGGGATCGACGCGCGCCGGCAGATCCCCCTGGACCGGTTCATCTTCGGCCTGGGCATCCGCCACATCGGCGAGACGACGTCCCTGGCGCTCGCGCGCCACTACGAGACCGTCGAGGCCTTCATCCGCGCGGGTCAGGCGGCCGCGGAACAGCGGCCGGGGCCCGATTACCTGGCGCTCTCGACCCTGGACGGCGTCGGCCCCACGGCCCTGGAGGCGATCATCACCTGGGCGCTGACGCGGCCGGA
This sequence comes from Phenylobacterium sp., assembly GCF_965229015.1. Classification (GTDB taxonomy): domain Bacteria; phylum Pseudomonadota; class Alphaproteobacteria; order Caulobacterales; family Caulobacteraceae; genus Phenylobacterium. The sequence continues at coordinate 412,125 of NZ_CBDDIM010000001.1, forward strand.
GGTTCTGATCCCCGCCCAGGCCTCAATGGACGAGCGGCTGCGGCTCTCCATCCCGAAGATCAACAGCCGGGCGCGGCAGGCGCTGACGGATCTGTTCGGCGACTGGGCGACCTTCGAGGCCGCCGTGACCCAGGCCGCGCGCCAGGGGCCCGGCGAGGACTTCCTGGAACTGGCCACGGTGGACGCCGTCGGTGTCGTGGCCGCCCGGATGATCGCCGAGTTCTTCGGCGAGCCGCACAATCGCGACATGGTGGCCAAGCTGGCGGCCGAACTGCGCGAGGTGCAGGCCGTCGCCAAGCCGAAGACCGACACCGCCGTGGCCGGCAAGACCATCGTCTTCACCGGCGCCCTGGAGAAGATGACCCGCGACGAGGCCAAGGCCCAGGCCGAGGCCCTGGGCGCCAAGGTCTCCGGCTCGGTGTCGAAGAAGACCGACCTGGTGGTGGCCGGACCCGGCGCGGGCTCCAAGCTGAAGGCCGCCACCGACCTTGGGATCGAGGTGATCTCCGAGGACGAGTGGCTGGCCCTGGTGGCGGGCTGATGCCGAGCCTGACGCCTGAGGCGGCCCTTGAGGAGGAACTGCGGATCGGGCAGGGGCGGCTGCGCGGCCATATGCTCAACCTCGCCGAACTGATCTTCCGGCGGGTCCTGTCCAAGGCGCCGGAGAACCTCACGGCGCTGCGTCTGCTGGGGGTCACGCTCCACAAGCTCGGCCGCAGCGATGCGGCGATAACCCATCTGCGCGCCGCCACGGAGCTGGCGCCGGAGGTTCAGTTCAGTTGGTGGGACCTGGCCGTGGTCCTGCGCGACGTGGGCCAAGAGGCCTCGGCGGCCGAGGCCCTGGCCCGCGCCAACGGCCTGGTCGGTCGCGATCCGGCGGCGATAGTCCTGCCGCCTCTGGCGGCTCTCACCCACTCGGATGATCGCACCATCCGCAAGGTGACCGTCGTCGACTATCCCTACGAGATGGCCATCCGCTATGGCGCGGGCCGCCCGCCTCATCCCGAGTTGTCCGACCTGATCGGCCGGGGACGAGATCGCTATGCGGCGTTCATCGACGAGCTTGGGGACATCCAGCCCCAACTGGCCGATATCCCGCTGGGCGGCTCCTATGCGGACTCCAAGCCGTTCTGGCTGAACAGTTGGTTCCCCGCCCTGGACGGCATGGCCCTCACGCAGATGTTGCGCCGCCACGCGCCCGCGCGGTTCCTGGAAATCGGCTCAGGCATGTCCACCAAGTTCGCCCGGCGCGCGGTGGAGACCTACGGGCTTTCGACGACCCTGCTGTCCATCGATCCTGAACCGCGCGCCACCATCGACCGTCTGTGCGACGAGGTCATCCGCCGGCCGCTGGAAACCTGCGACGCCGCGATGTTTCAGACCCTGGAGGCCGGCGACATCCTGTTCCTGGATTCCTCGCACCGCGCGTTTCAGAACTCCGACGTCACGGTCTTCTTCCTCGAGATCCTGCCGCGCCTGAAGCCCGGGGTGATCGTGCACATCCACGACATCTACCTGCCCGACGACTATATCAGCGGTCACGTCTACCGGATGTGGAACGAGCAGTACCTGCTGGCCACCGCCCTATTGTTCGGGGGCGAAGGCTTCGAGATCCTGTTTCCCTGCTGGTTCGTGGGCCAGGACCCGGCCCTGTCGGCCAAGGCCAAGGCCCTGCTGTGCAAGGGCCCGCTGAACGAGCTGGATCTCTACGGCGCCTCGTTCTGGCTCACCAAGACCTGACCGGCCGCCCCCTGGCGCGGGGGCTTCCTTGCGGACTGTCGTGGTCAGGCCGAGCGCGCCGTGACGATCCAGGTGGCCGAGGGCAGCTTGACGCCCTGCGGGCCGTCGTGGGCGGCCAGGGCCTCGCGCACGGCGGCGACCACGGCGTCGCGGCGATCGGGATGTTCGCGAAGCATGGCGCCGAGGGGGCCGACCTTCAGGGATACGGTGAGGGTCTGGTCGAGGTCGCCGCTGCCGATCTTCTGATCATGGGGAGCCAGATCGACATCGGTGAAGCCGGCCGCCGCCAGGATGCCGCGAACCCGCTCGGGATCAGCGAAGGCGAAGGGACCCGGCGCGTGGGGATCGGGCGCCGGAGGCGGCACCGCCGGGGCCGGCAGGTGGGCCATGGCGGCGGCCATGGGCAGGGACATGAAGGGGTTCTCGTCCGGGCGGCGCCAGCAGACGAAGGCCAGGCGGCCGCCGGGCTTCAGCGCCCGGCGGATATTGGCGAACGCGGCGGGCGGATCGGAGAAGAACATCACCCCGAAGCGCGAGAAGGCGGCGTCGAAGCTTGCGGCCTCGAAGGCGGCGGTCTGGGCGTCGGCCTCCTGGAAGGCCAGGCCCGCGAGGCCCTCGCCCCGGCGGCGGGCCACCTCCAGGAGCGGATGGGAGATGTCGACACCCAGGACCGACCCGCCGGGGGCGACGACGGCGGCCAGGGCCAGGCTGGTCTGTCCCGCGCCGCAGCCGATATCCAGCACCCGCTCGCCGGGTTTTGGGGCGAGGGCGGCCATGGCGCGCAGGCCGAGCGGTTCAAGCTGGTGGTCGAGGCGGTCCTGCAGGCTGGCCCAGGTGTCGCCGGCGCCGGCGTTCCAGTAGGTGGCCTGATCGGCGTTGGGGGTGGGGTTGCTCATGGTCTGACCTCAGAGTGGCGCGCAGGCGGTTTCCAGCCAGGCGCGGACATCGGCGGGGAGACGCGGCCCGACCACGGCCAGCACGCGGGCGTGATAGGCGTCCATCTGGGCGCGCTCATCGGGGGAGAGCAGGGCGACCTCGATCAAGCGGCGGTCGATAGGGGCGAGGGTCAGGGTCTCGAAGCCCAGCATCGGCCGCTCGCCGCCGGGAATGGGGGCGGGCTCGGTGACGTACTGCAGGTTCTCGATGCGGATGCCGTAGGCGCCCTCCTTGTAGTAGCCGGGCTCGTTGGAGACGATCATGCCGGGCTGCAGGGCCACGAAGTTGGGCAGCTTGGCGATCCGCTGCGGGCCTTCGTGGACGCCGAGATAGGACCCGACCCCGTGGCCGGTGCCGTGGTCGTAGTCGAGGCCGCGGGCCCAGAGGTGCATGCGGGCCAGTGCGTCCAGGGCCGAGCCGGTGGTGCCGGCGGGAAAGCGGACGGCGGCCAGGGCCAGGTGGCCCTTGAGCACCAGGGTGAAGCGCTCGCGCATCTCCGGGCTGGGCTCGCCGATGGCCACGGTGCGGGTGACGTCGGTGGTGCCGTCCAGGTACTGGGCGCCGGAGTCCACCAGCAGCAGGGAGCCTGAGACCGTCTTCTTGTTCAGCCGGGTGATGGGCCGGTAGTGGACGATGGCGCCGTTGGAGGCGGCGCCGGCGATAGTGTCGAAGGAGAGGTCCTTCAGGGCTCCGGTGGCCTCACGGAAGCCCTCCAGCTTGGTGACCACCTCCACCTCGTCGGGGAGGCTGGTCTGGGCCTCGGTGGCCAGCCAGTGGAGGAAGCGGGCCAAGGCCACGCCGTCACGGGCGTGGGCTTCGGTGGTCCCGGCGATCTCGGTCCTGTTCTTGGTGGCCCGCGGCAGGGCGCAGGGATCATCGCCGCGCACCACCTCGGCCCCGGCCTTGGCCAGGGCCTCGAAATACCAGGCCGAGGAGAGGCCCGGGTCCACCAGGACGCGGCGGCCCTTCAGGTCGGCCAAGGCGGCGGGCAGGTCGTCGGGGGTTTCCAGGGTGACCTGGTTGCCGAGCCAGGCCGGCAGGTCGGGAGTCACCTTGGCGGGATCGAGGAACAGGCGGGCCGTGCCGTCCTTGTTCAGGATGGCCTGGGAGAGCGGCAGGGGGGAGCGGATCACGTCGCCGCCACGGATGTTGAACAGCCAGGCGATGGAGGAGGGCGCGGTGAGCACGGTGGCGTCGGCGTTCCTGGCGGCCAGCGCCTTGCCGATGCGCAGGCGCTTGTCGGCGGAGTCCTCGCCGGAGTGTTCCAGCGGTTGGGGCACGACGGGGGCGGTCGGCTGGGCGGGGCGCTGGGCGCCCCAGGCCTGGTCGAGGGGATTGGCGGCCACGGCCTTTAGCTCGGCGCCGGCCTTGGCGGCGGCGGCCTTCAGGCGGTCCAGGGCGTCGGGGCTGTGCAGGCGGGGGTCGTAGCCCACCACCTGGCCGGCGGCCGTGGCGGTCTCCAGATAGGCGGGCACGCCGCCGTCGACGAGATCGCGGATTTCGAAGGTGGCTTCGTCCACCTGGTCGCGGACCTGCAGGGTGTAGCGGCCGTCGACGAAGACCGCCGCCTTGTCCTTGAGGATCACCGCGGCGCCGGCCGAGCCGGTGAAGCCGGTGGCCCAGGCCAGGCGGTCGTTGGCCTCGGGCAGGTACTCGTTCTGATGCTCGTCCTCGTGCGGCACGAGGAAGCCGTCCAGGCCCTGGTCGGCCATGGCCTTGCGGATCAGGGGGACGTGGCGGGGCCCGAAGGAGCGGTCGGTGGTTTCTTCGAAGGTCTGGCGCATGGCAGGCATGTAAGCCGTTCGGCGTGGGGCCGCAAAGGGCCGAAGCTTGCTCTTTGGGCGAAAGCCAAGCTAGAAACGACCCATGGTTCGCGCCCACGCCCTGGCTTGCAGCAATTCCAACGGTCCCATCGGGGTCGTTCGAACGCGCATGCCTTGAGCTGAGCGACTTCGAACCAGACCCCGCCACCATCGGCCGGGGTCTGAAAGACTAAAGAACCCGTCCGATCTTCCCACATCGGAGCGTTCCCATGACCACCACCCCACCCTGGCTTCCCATCGAGACCGAGCGGCTGCTGCTGCGCGACTTCCACGAGGCGGACTTCGACGCCATCCACACCTACGCCACCGACCCGGAGGTCGTGCGCTACATGACCTGGGGCCCCAACACCCCGGAAGTCACCCGCGAGGTCCTGGACCGCAACCTGAAACGACAGGAGACTTGGCCGCGCGATGAGCTGAGCCTCGCCGTCGAGGTCAAGGCGACCGGCGCGATGATCGGCGTCATCTCCCTGCACGACGCCAACACCGACAACAGCGCCTTCGGCTATTGCTACAACCGCGACCATTGGGGGAAAGGCTATGGGACCGAGGCGGCGCGGGCCCTGGCGGAGGTGGCCTTCACGCGCCTGGGTCACCACCGCATCTGGGCCACCTGCGACGCCCGCAACCACGGCTCCTACGCGATCATGGAGAAGGTGGGGATGCGGCGGGAGGGCCATCTGCTGCAGGACACCCGGGCCCATGACGGCTGGCGCGACAGCCATGTCTACGCCCTGCTGGCCGAGGAGTGGCGGGCGGCCAATGGACATTAATATCCGGGTATAATTGACGGAGGCGGGCCGTCGGGCTACAAGGCCCGCCTCCAGCCAAGGATCAGACCGTGGACAAACAGCGCCGCAAGGATATCGCCCAGGCCTACAAGGAACGGAAAGTCCCGATGGGGATCTTCCGCCTGAGCTGCCAGCCGACCGGGGAGACCTGGGTGGGCATGAGCCGCAACCTGGAGGGGGCGGCCAATTCGGCGCTGTTCAGCCTGCGGATGGGGTCGAACCGCAATCCCGCCATGCAGGCGGCGTGGAAGGCCCACGGCGAGGCGGCCTTCGCCTATGCGGTGGTGGAGACCTTGGCGGAGGACCTCAGCCCCATCGGCCAGGAAACCTGGCTCAAGGAACGGCTGCGGCACTGGATCGCGGCCCTGGAAGGGCGTCCTATGGTGGCCTGACGCCGGCCGGTAGGTGTTTGGTAAGCGAAGCGCCACAGCCTTCACCGCTCATTGGATCGGAGCGCCCCATGACCTGCTGCCCACAACATTCGACCTGGCCGCAGCTTTCGCGGCGAAGCCTGATGGGCGCCATCGCCCTGGGCGGCGGCGTGGCCCTGCTAAACGGCCTTGCGCCCGGAGTGGCGCGGGCGGCTGGTCATGCCGAGGCCCTGTTGCTGACCTGCATGGACTATCGGCTGGTCAACGAGGTCGAGGCCTACATGACCGCGCGCGGTATGCGCGACAAGTACGACCACATGATCCTGGCCGGCGCCTCCCTGGGGGCGCTGAACGACAAGTACGCCGTCTGGAACGACGTGTTCTGGACCCACCTGGACCTGGCGGTGCAGCTGCACGAGGTCCATCGCCTGATCGTCATCGATCACCGCGACTGCGGCGCCTACAAGCTGGTGCTGGGGGAGGCGGCCGTGAAGGACGCCGAGACGGAATTCAAGAGCCACGTGAAGCAGCTCTACGCCCTGCGCTCGCAGGTCACGACCAAGCATCCGCACATGGAGGTGGAGCTTGGGCTGATGGGGTTGGACGGGGCGGTCACCCAGATCGTCTGACCGCCCCGATCCGGTTACTGCTGCGGCGGCGCCGTGGTGGCGTCCTGAGCGGCGTCCTGGGCGCTGGCGGCGGCGTCGCGGGTCGCCTCGGCCGTGCGGTCGGCGGCGGCGCGGGCGCTGTCAGCGGCGGCCTGGGTGGCGCCGGCCATGCTGGAGGCGGCGTTGGCCGAGGCCTCGGTGGCGGCCTGGGCGGCCGTCTGGGCCTGGGTCGTGGCGGTCTCCATCATCGCCTGGCTGCGACCGGCGTCGGTGGCGGCCTGCAGGTCGCTCTGGGTGGTGGAGTTGTTGTTGAACACGAAGATCAGGCCGACGATGGCCACCACCGCGACGATGGCGGCGATCCACCAACCGGCGTTGCTGGAGCCGCCGGAGGCCGGGGCGCTGTATTCCGTGCGCACCGTCGCCGGCTGCTCGATCACGGTCTTCTCGACATAGGGGTCGTTGGGATTGCTCATGGGTGTGTCCTCAGGTTCGGCGGTGAAGACCACCGTCGAGGCGAGAACGCCGCGGCTATCCCCCGGTTCCTAGCTCCGCCGCAGCACCAGGGTGGCCCAGGCGTCGCGGTGGATACGGCGGACCAGAGTGAAGCCCTTGGAGCGGTAGGCGGCCAGGACCCGGCGCTCCTGGGTGCGCAGCAGGCCCGACAGGATGGCGATCCCGCCCGGCTTCAGGGCCAGCTTGATGTCGTGGGACAGGGCCACCAGGGGCGGGGCCAGGATGTTGGCGAACACCAGGTCGTAGGGCGCCTTCCGCCTGACGGAGGCGTGGCCCAGGCCTGAGGCGTGGAGGAACCGCACCTTGGCCTTGTTCAGCACCGCGTTCTCGTTGGCGATGCGGACCGAGGGGGCGTCGATGTCGGTGCCCACCGCGATGGGCGTGCCGGTGCGGGCCGCGGCGATGGCCAGCACCCCGGTGCCGGCGCCGACGTCCAGCACGCGGTCGTAGCGGTGCGCCTTGAGCAGGTCGTGATAGGCCTGGAGACAGCCGACCGTGGTGCCGTGGTGGCCGGTCCCGAAGGCGGCGCCGGCTTCGATGCGCAGGTTGACGGCGTTGACCGGGGCGCGGCCCTTGTCGTGGGCGCCATAGACGAAGAAGCGGCCGGCCCGCACGGGGGGCAGACCCGACAGCGCCATGGCCAGCCAGTCGGCGTCGGCCAGCTTCTCCACCAGCACCTTGAGCTTGGGATAGCCGGAGAGCGCGGCGGCGAAGTCGCGGGACTCGTCTTCCGAGGTTGGGAAGGCGTCGATGCGCCAGACGTCGCGGTCCTCGTCCTCCTCCAGGATGGAGTAGGTGACGCCCTCCAGCATGGGATCGGCGTCGATGGCCTCGGCGGCGGCTTCGGCCACGGCGCGGGGGCCACGGGCGATGATCTGAACAGCGTCTGTCGTCATGCGCATCCGTCTAGAGGCGCAGGCGCGGAAAGGCGAGAACTTAGGCGGGGGGCGGCTCGGCGGGGGCGTCCTCCGGTGGGGTCGGGGGATAGCCGTCGGAAAGGCCCGCCAGGATGTCGCCGCCCATGGAGGGATAGGTGGGCGGCGGGGCCGGCTCGGCCTCGTATTTCACCGGGGCGACCGCCAGGCGGACGGGGGCGTCTTCGTGGACGACCTTGGCGGGGGCGGGTTCCGGCTCGGCCGGCGCCATCTCGGTGGGATATTCGGGCTGGGTCCAGTCGGTGCCGATCACATAGTCCGGGATATGGCCGGCATAGCTGGTCCAGCTGGCGTTCTGCTGCAGGCCCGGTGGGCTGCGGACCCCGGACACGCCCACCAGCATCTGGGGCCCGTCCAGGTCGGTGAGTTCCCGCAGGGTCGGCTTGAAGGCGCCGCCGATCGCCAGACCGGTGACGGTGGCGATGGCCATGCCCAGAAAGACGTGCCGCAGGTCCCGCATCTCGACTCCCTCGCTGCTCACTATAGCGCGCGAAGTGGCGTCTGGTTCAGCCTTTGGAGGGGCTGTCTCAATTCGGCGCGGCCAAGCCTGTTGGCCCGGCGCGGTGGGACGGAATTCGCCTGACAGGGGCGCGGCGGCAGGCGGGGTTCAACCCCCTGGGCATGTGGGGCGGCGATCGGCTGGCCTGCCTCTTGCGCTGAGCCTCCGGCGCGATTGCGCGCGCCGACCGACTGGAGACCGCCATGACCCCTCGTGTTCCCGAGACCGACCAGATCTCCTGGGTCGCCCGCCTGGCTGTCCAGACGCTCAACGCCGTGGGCCTGGTGCTGATGATCGTATTCTGGCCGGCCCTGGCCCTGGCCGATCTGCTGCGCCGCCCGGCGCCCGTGACCATCGTCGTCGCGCCCGAACACCTTCCGAGGCTGGCGGCGGCCTCGACGCCCTATCTGCGCGACATTCTCCAGGCGGCCTAAGGCCCTCAGGCGCTTTCGCGGGCCCGGGTCGTGGCCCGCTCGATCAGGTCGGCGATGCGCGGAATGAGCTGGACGGGGAGATCATGGCCCATGCCCGGGATGACGTGCAGCTCCGCGCCGGGGATCACCGCGGCGGTGTCGTGGCCGCCCTCCACCGGAACCAGGGGATCGGCGCCGCCGTGGATCACCACGGTGGGGACGCTGATGGTGGCCAGGGCCGCGCGGCGGTCGCCGCTGGCCACGATGGCCGCCATCTGACGGCTGCGGCCGACGGGATAGTAGGCGCGCCTGGCGTCGGCTCGGATGCGCTCGGCCAGGATCGCGTCCGGCGTCGGATAGTCCGGGCTGCCGATCACCTTCTGGCTCTCGATGCCGTTCCAGATGTGCTTATCGAGGTTCTCGGCGGGATCGACGCCGGGCTTGGTGAGGGCGGCCATGGCCTCGGGCTTGGCCGGGGGCAGGGCGGGATTGCCGGTGGTGGACATCACCGAGACCAGGGACAGCACCTTCTCGCCGTGGTTGGCGGCCACCATCTGGGCGATCATGCCGCCCATGGAGGCGCCGACGATGTGGGCGCGCTCGATCCCCAGGGCGTCGAGCAGGCCGGCGCTGTCGGCGGCCATGTCGTTCAGCAGGTAGGGGACTTCTGGGGTCTTGCCGCTCATCAGGGCGGTGTAGACGGCGGTCATGTCCGGCTCGCCATGGTCGTGGAAGCGGTGGGAGAGGCCGACGTCGCGGTTGTCGTGCACGATGACGCGGTAGCCGCGGTCGGTGAGCTCGCGGATGAACTGCGGCGACCAGCGGGTCATCTGGGCCCCGAAGCCCATGATCAGCAGGATCACCTCGCCCTTTTGCGGCCCGTAGACAGCGTATTCGAGGGGGATGCCGTTGGCGATGATCTGGGGCATTTCGCCCTCCCGAGCGTCTCAAGTGATGGGCGTTCACCGTGGCCGCGAACCGCCCGCCGGGCAAGGGCGCGACATGCTGCATCCCTTTGCCGCACGGTCTCCCTAAGGGTTTAACTTTCCCGACGACTCAATCGAAGGTCAATGAACCGATGATCGGCGTTCCGCGGGACGTCGCGCCGTCGCGCCCCGACTTCGGAGGCCGCGAGACTGGGAGACGAGAGCGATGAGATCGCCAGCCGACATGGACATCGTCCAGATCGACATCAGCACCAAGTGCCACCTGAAGTGCTCCAACTGCACCCGGCTGATCCCGCACCAGACCCAGCGCGCCGACATGGAGCTGGAGACCTTCGAGCGGGCCGTGAAGAGCATGGAGGGCTGGAACGCCCCCAACAAGCTGATTGGCATCATCGCCGGCGAGCCGACCCTGCACGCCAATTTCGAGCAAATCTCCCTGCGGTTCTCGGAGCTGTGGGGCGGGGAGAACACCAATAACGGCAAGTTCCCCATCAAGGATTTCAACGACTTCGCCACGGAGCGCCTGTTCGACCGCTCCAACGGGCGGGGCCTGTGGACCAGTCTCGGGGCGGGCTTCTACCGCAACTACGAGACCATCATGTCGGTCTACAGCCACTTCAACACCAACACCCACGAGTCCGCCGGCCAGCATCAGGCCCTGCTGATCACCCGCGCCGACTACATCGCCGCCACCGGGATCTCCGAGCTGCAGTGGGAGCAGAACCGCGACAACTGCTGGGTCCAGAAGCTGTGGTCGGCGACCATCAACGACAAGGGCGCCTATTTCTGCGAGGTGGCCGGCGCCATCGACCGGCTCTATTTCAACGGCAAGCACGCCTGGCCGGTGGAGCACGGCTGGTGGCAGCGCCAGCCCGGCGACTTCGGCGACCAGATCGAGCTGTGCAACTACTGCGCGCTGGCCCAGCCCGGCCCGTCGCAGCTGGACATCCTGGAGCGGGACATCATCAGCCCGCAGCACCGGGACATCCTGCGCAAGCTGGGCAGCCCGGCCATCAAGAAGCACAACTACGAGATCTTCGACCGCGAGCTGCACAAGCAGAAGCGCGAGGTCGAATCCCGCGACAACTATGTGGGGGAGGCCGGCGCCGGCCGCCGCGTCGGCATCGGCCACAACTCCACCAAGCCCAAGAGGCTCTCGGGCGTGCTGGTCTCGGTGGGCTACGGCGAGGCTCTTGCCGAGACCCTACCCAGGAACATCGACCACTTCGACGAGCTGGTGGTGGTCACCACCAGCGACGACCTGCGCAGCCAGGAGGTCGCCAAGGAACACGGGGCGACCCTGGTCATCTCCGACCGCTGCTTCGACGACGACCATGCCTTCAACAAGGGCCGGATGCTGAACGACGGCCTGGCGGTGCTGAAGGAAGCCGACTGGGTGATCTTCACCGATGCCGACATCATCGTGAACAAGGACCTGCGCGACGTCTTCTTCGCCCACTCCTGGAACCCGGGCTGCCTCTATTTCACCGCGCGGCGCGACTCCGCCCCGGTGGAGGGCCAGTCGGACAAGGTCAATCTGGAGCCCAACGGCTACTTCCAGCTGTTCAACGTACGGGCCACGGCCATCCGCGACACCTGGCCCAACATCGTCTCCGAGGCCTTCTGCTCGGCCGGCAGCGTCGACACCTGGTTCTTCCAGCAGTGGAAGAAGGAGAACCTGATCGGCATCACCGACATCGAGGTGGACCACATCTCCTCGACCTCGATCGGGCTGAACTGGAACGGGGTCGACCCCAAGCCCGGCAAGTGGCGCCAGCTCGGCATCCTGACGGCCAAGGGTTTCTCGACCTTCCTGAAGATGGAGCACCTGCCGCCGGTGATCAAACTCACCGACACCCTCTATGGCCAGAGCGTGGTGATCGAGCAGAAGGACATCGATTCCTACGCCCGCATCCTGGAGAGCGGCCTGGAGTTCCTCGGCAAGGAGCTGGGGGACAAGCACATCCACGTGGCCTTCAAGGACGGCGGCGACGCGCCGGTGATCGACCCGGTCCCGGGGACGGTGGTTGAGCCCGAGGCGGCGGTGGAGGCGGTGCCCGCCTAGGCCCCACTCCGCTCATCCCTTCTCGACGAACGAGTCGATCACCTTCTTCTCGCCGGCCTTTTCGAAGGCGACGGTGAGCTTGTTGCCGTCGACCCCCTTCACCTGGCCGTAGCCGAACTTCTGGTGGAAGACGCGGTCGCCGCGCTTGTAGTCGCTGGCCGCCGAGCTCTCGGCCACCAAGCGGCCCTCGCCCTCGATGACCTGCTGGCGGCCCGGATGGCTGCCCTGGTAGCCGCGGGCCTGGGCGCGTTGCCAGCCGGGGGAGGAGTAGCCGGAGCCAAAGGCGGGCGTCGCGTCCCAGGTGCTGCCGTGCTGCTGCTGCATGCCGGGGCCGCCGCCGTAATAGCCGGTCTCCGAGGAGGCCTCGACATTGGCCAGGGGCAGTTCGTCGACGAAGCGGCTGGGGAGCTGGCTGGTCCAGCGGCCATAGACCATGCGGTTGGCGACGAAGGAGATCCGCGCCTCCTCGCGGGCGCGGGTGATGCCGACATAGCCGAGGCGTCGTTCCTCCTCGAGGCCCTTCTCGCCGCTCTCGTCCATGCTGCGCTGGGAGGGGAAGACGCCTTCCTCCCAGCCCGGCAGGAAGACCAGGGGGAATTCCAGGCCCTTGGCGGCGTGCAGGGTCATGATCTGCACCGCGTCGGCTTGGGGGCCGCGGTCCATGTCCATCACCAGGGAGACGTGTTCCAGATAGGATTGGAGATCGTCGAAGTTGCCCATCGACTGGATGAGCTCTTTCAGGTTCTCCAGCCGAGTCTGGGCCGTGGGGGTCTTGTCCAGGCGCAGGGCGTCGGTATAGCCGCTCTCCTCCAGGATCTGCTCGGTGAGCCGGGCGTGGTGCAGGGTCTGGGCCTGGGCGCGCCAGCGGTCGAGGTCGCGCAGGAAGTTGGCCAGGGCCGTGCGGGTGCGGGCCGCGAGCTCGTCGGTCAGCACCACCTCGCGGGCCGCCGTCATCACCGGCACCCCGTTCAGGCGGGCGATCTGCAGCAGCTTCTGGACCGTGGTGTCGCCGATGCCGCGCTTGGGGACATTGACGATGCGCTCGAAGGCCAGGTCGTCGTCCGGCGACTGGATCAGCCGCAGATAGGCGTGGGCGTCGCGGATCTCGGCCCGCTCGAAGAACCGGGGCCCGCCCACCACCGTGTAGGGGATGGAGAGCAGGACGAAGCGCTCCTCGAAGGCGCGCATCTGGAAGGAGGCGCGCACCAGGATGGCCATGTCGCGGTACTTGCGCGGATCCTTGTCGGTGGTCCCCTTGTGGGCGCGCTCGATCTCGTCGGCGATCAGCCGGCTCTCGGCCTCGCCGTCCCAGACCCCGCGGACGATGACCTTCTCGCCGCCGTTCTGCTCGGTCCACAGGGTCTTACCGAGCCGGCCCTTGTTGGCGCTGATCAGGCCGGAGGCGGCCGCCAGGATGTGGCTGGTGGAGCGGTAGTTGCGCTCGAGGCGGACCACCGTCGCGCCCGGGAAGTCGCGCTCGAAGCGCAGGATGTTGTCCACCTCGGCGCCGCGCCAGCCATAGATGGACTGGTCGTCGTCGCCGACGCAGCAGACGTTCTGGCTGGCCTGGCCCAGCAGGCGCAGCCACAGGTACTGGGCGACATTGGTGTCCTGGTACTCGTCCACCAGGATGTAGCGGAACCGCCGGTGGAACTCGGCGAGCACCTCCGGCTGGCTCATGAAGATGGTCAGGTTGTGCAGCAGCAGGTCGCCGAAGTCGCAGGCGTTCAGCACCCGCAGGCGCTCCTGGTAAAGGCGGTAGAGGGCCGGGCCCTTGCCCACCGCGAACTCGCGACCCTCGTTGGCGGGCAGGCGGTCCGGGGTCCAGCCGCGGTTCTTCCAGTGGTCGATGAGGCCGGCGAGCGTCTTGGGCGTCCAGCGCTTGGCGTCGACGTTCTCGGCCTCCAGCACCTGCTTGATCAGGCGCTCCTGGTCGTCGGTGTCGAGGATGGTGAAGTTGGACTTCAGCCCCACCAACTCGGCGTGGCGGCGCAGCACCTGGGCGGCGACCGAGTGGAAGGTGCCCAGCCAGCGCAGGCCCTCGGCCTGGGGGCCGATGATGGCGGTGATCCGCTCGCGCATCTCGCGGGCGGCCTTGTTGGTGAAGGTCACCACCAGCAGTTCCCAGGGCTTGGCCCGGCCGGTGGCCAGGATGTGGGCCAGCCGCGTGGTCAGCACCCGGGTCTTGCCGGTGCCGGCGCCGGCCAGGACCAGGACCGGGCCCTCGGTGGCCTCGACGGCGGCGCGCTGCTCTGGGTTCAGCCCCTCCAGGTAGTCGGGACCGCGCACGCGGGCGAGATCGCTGACGCGCGGGGCGGGGAGGTCTTCGAACGAGTCATAGGACGACATTGGAACATATGTAGCACAGGGCGACGCCGACTTAAGGGCCGTGGCGCCGCAATCTCCGCCCACGGAACCGGCCCGAGCCGGGTTCGTTGTGCTCCCGACATAAAATCTAGGGAGGCTTTCGTGGCTGAGAATTCTGGCAATGGTTCGACCCCCGTCCTGGCCTTCATCGTGGGCGGCCTGCTGGTCGTGGTCGCGGTGATCGCCTTCATGATGTATTCTGGCGGCGGCTTCGGACAATCCAAGAGCGTGGATGTGAACATCAAGGCGCCTGACATCTCCATGCCGGCCAAACCGGCGGGCTAGGCATGGCCCAAAGCTCCAACGGCAACGGCCCGTGGCTGGCCTTCCTGGTGGGCGGGCTGATCGTGGCCGTCGCCATCATCGCCTACTTCTTCTATGCCGGCCGGCAGGCGGCGCCCGACCTCGCCCGGAGCGTCGACGTGCATGTGAGCCTGCCCAAGGCGCCGCCGATGCCGGAGGGCCCCAAGCTGCCCGACGTGCCGATTCCGGTTCCGAAGTAGCGGCCATCGACCGCGCAGGACGTAGGGACCGACCAAGGATGTCATCCCGCATGTAGCGGCGAAGCCGCGGAAGCGCGGGACCTATAGAAACCGATCTCTCCTGCACGCCCCGGGCGTCTGGGTCCCGGACAACGCTGCGCGTTTCCGGGATGACACCTGTTCGTCTGGCTCGTGGCTTTCGTCGCCTCAGCCCCGCACGAAGCTCAGGGCCGCGACCCGGCAGGCCGAGGCCAGCGGGCGGTCGCCGCGGGTCTCGTCCAGGCGGGCGATCAGGCCGGCCAGGCTGAGGGCCTGATCACGCGCCATCTCCTCCAGCACCGCCCAGAACTCGGGTTCCAGCGCCATGGAGGTGGCGTGGCCGGCGAGCAGGATCGAGCGTTTACGCAATCTGGGCATCTGCATCCTAGTTTCGGGTCTCGCGGCCGCGATGCAACCGTCTTCTGACAGGTCGGCGCCGGCAAAAATGGGGACTTGCCAAAAAATGACGCTGGCGTCATCTTTAATCCGAACCCCGTTCCAAAGGTCTCGTCCATGACCGCCGTCGTCGTCGATCTGAAGCCCGCCCAGCCCCTGGAAAAGCCCCGCCTGCAGTGGGGCGCGGCCCTGCGCGCCCTGCGGCGGCTGCTGAACGACAAGGAGGACACCGGCCAGGTGTTCGAGATCATGCGGGCCCTGAACGGCGCCACCACCCGGGACGGCTACAATCGCCTGCTGACCACGGTGCAGGGGGGCCGTATCGCCTATGAGCGTCAGGAGCTGGCCGCCCGGCTGATGGACGACGCCTGGCTCGACAGCTTCGCGCCGGGTACGGTCGGCGCCTCCTACCGCGACTTCGTGCGCAGCGAACAGCTTTCCGCCGAGGGCCTGGCCGAGGTCAGCCGCATGGGGGAGACGGGGATCGACCTGCAGCATCCCTATGCCTGGTTCGGCCGCCGCACCCGCGACGTCCACGACATCTGGCACATCCTGTCGGGCTATCACCGCGACGGCCTGGGAGAGGCCTGCCTGGTGGCCTTTTCCTACGCCCAGACCGGCGGCCTGGGCTGGGCCCTGATCGGGGTCGGCGCGGCCTTCCGCACCCGCAAGGGCGACCAGCCGTACGCCCGGGCCATCTGGCAGGGCTACCAGCGTGGCAAGGCTGCGGCTTGGCTGCTGGGGGAGGACTATGAGCGCCTGCTCAACGAGCCCCTGGAGGCCGCCCGCCGGCGGCTGAACATCACCCCGGCGACCCTATACAACGCTATCCCGGTGGCGGCGCGGGACTGGTCCACGTCCCTGGCGATGGCCGCCTAGTCGTCATCGCGCCTGGCGCCGTCCAGCCGGCGGACGACCTTGTCGGTCTCGGCCTTGACGAGCGCCTTCTGGCCCTTGGTGCGACCGAACTTCACGCGGTTGGCGGCGGCCTGGGCCTTGTCGGCCTCGCGCGCCCTGGCCTTCCGGGCCTTGTTGAAATTGACGATGTCGTTCATCGCGCCGCGCTCTCCCGCGGCTGGATCACCACGGTGGATTCCAGGTGCAGCGGCCGGCCCACCGGCACGGCGTAGGGCGCGCGGCCCGGGAAGACGCAGTTCTGCATGGAGAGTTCGCGCCGCAGGATCCAGCGGGTGAGGGGCTCGCCCTGCGCCTTGCAGGCCAGGCCCACGGCCCAGGGCGGATAGGCCGCGCCCACCGGCCAGGCGAAGCCCATGGCGGGGCCCGCCGCCACCGCGCCCACCGCCGGGGTCACCGCCTCGCCGCGGGAGGCGAAGCTCAGGCGGTCGGGTTGGACCAGGCGCATGGAGAAGCCGCCATAGCCCTTCTCGTCGTCGCTGCCCCCCAGGGACAGGCCGTCGACCCGGGCGGTGAGGGTGGTGTCGAACTCGATTCGCTGGCCGGCCGTGGTGGCGGGGCGGACGGTGACCTTGGTCTGCTCGCGGGCGACATAGATCAGCTCGGGCCTGGAGTTGACGATCCAGTCGACGTCGAGGGTCAGCACGCCGGACCCGTCGGGCTGGCCCTGGAACTTCGTGCCGCGCACGAAGAAGGTCAGGCCCTTCATGAACCAGCCGTCGGCCACCACCTCGTCCCCGAGGCGGACCTGGTGCCAGCTCCAGAACAGGCCCCGCTGATGCAGGTGGTCGGCGGGGCGGTCCTGCGTGAGCACCGTGCCGTCGGGGGCGTAGAGCGGATGGACATAGTTCAGGCGACCGGGCTCGGCCGGGTCGTTGGTCCGGGTGCGATAGACCAGCACCGTGCGGCCATTGTCGGTGAGGGTGACGCTGTCGGGGGCGAGCCTGGCGTCGATGGCCGCCTGGGCGGTCCCGGCGGTCGACAGCATCAGCAGGGCGGCGAAGGCGGCGGCGAGCTTGATCATGGGTTCAGCCTAGCTTCGCGCGCGCGCCTCCGCATCCGCTCTGTGGCCGTCGGGGATTAAATCCCGGCCATGAAACTTGGCCGGAGGCCTGTTTGTTGGATGCTCATCCCAACCAGAGGAGACGAAGATGATCCAGGCGTCACAGATCCGCGAGCACATGGACGTGGTGGGCTCCGACGGCGGCCATGTCGGCAAGGTCGACCACGTCATGGGCGACGAGATCGAGCTGGCCAAGTTCGACCTCGGCTCGGGCCTCAGGCACCACATGATCCCCCTGACCTGGGTGGAGCAGATCGCCGACGACAAGGTGCAGCTCAACCTGACCAAGGACGCCGCCAAGGCGGCCTGGCGCGAGAAGCACTAACCCCCGAGGTCTTCCTTCCGGAAGGCCGCGTATAGCGGCGCCGCGAGGCCCTCGATGCGGGGCTCGCCGTCGCCGCGCCAGAGGGTGCAGACCACGGCGGTGAGCACCGCGCCGGCGTGGGCCAGATGCGCGGCGGCGTCGCGCACCGCCCCGCCGGTGGAGATCACGTCCTCAATCATCACCACGCGGCGGCCTCGAACCTCCGATCCCTCCACCGCCAGGCACGTCCCGTAGGTCTTGGCCTGCTTGCGCACGAAACAGGCGGGCAGGCCGCTCAGCAGCGACATGGCGGTGGCGATGGGCACGCCGCCCAGTTCCACGCCCGCCAACACCTCGGTGTCCGCCGGCAGCAACGGGACCATCGCCTCGGCGACCCGCCGCAGCAGGGCGGGGTCGGCTTCGAAGCGGTACTTGTCGAAATATTCCGTCGCCACCGTTCCCGACCGCAGGACGAAGAATCCCTGCAGCCGGGCGACGGCGTCGATGTCGGCCGCCAGGGCCTGCTTGGCCGCGGCGTCCATACCTATTTCAGCGAGGCGCAGAAGCGCTGGATGCGCCCGCAGGCGTCCTCCAGCACGCTGTTGGCCGTGGCGTAGCTGATGCGGAAGAAGGGCGAGAGGCCGAAGGCCGCCCCGAACACCACCGAGACGCCCTCCTGCTCCAGCAGCTCGACGGCGAAGTCGGCGTCGCTGGTGATCACCTTGCCGCTGGGGGCGGTCTTGCCGATCAGCTTCTCCACCGACGGATAGACGTAGAAGGCGCCTTCCGGGGTGGGGCAGTGCAGGCCGCTGGCCTGGTTGAGCATGGAGACCACCAGGTCGCGGCGCTGTTCGAACAGCTTGGCGTTGGGCTTGATGAAGTCCTGCGGACCGTTCAGGGCCTCCACCGCCGCCCACTGCGAGATGGAGGACGGGTTGGAGGTGGTCTGGCTCATGACCTTGGCCATCAGCTTGATCAGTTCCTCGGGGCCGGCGGCGTAGCCAATCCGCCAGCCGGTCATGGCGTAGGCCTTGGAGACCCCGTTCATGGTCAGGGTGCGGTCGTAGAGGCCGGGCTCCACCTGGGCGATGGTCCAGAACTGGAAGTCGCCGAACACCAGGTGCTCGTACATGTCGTCGGTGAGGATCCAGACGTGCGGGTGGCGCATCAGGACGTCGGCGATCGCCTTGAGCTCGGCCTTGGTATAGGCCGCGCCCGAGGGGTTGGAGGGCGAGTTCAGGAAGACCCAGCGGGTCCTGGGCGTGATGGCGGCCTCCAGATCGGCGGGCTGCAGCTTGAAGCCGGTGGCCGCGCTGGTGGGCACGGCCTTGGGCTCGCCCCCGGCCAGCAGGACGATGTCCCAGTAGCTGACCCAGTAGGGCGTGGGGATGATCACCTCGTCGCCGGGCGACAGGGTGGAGATCATGGCGTTCCAGATCACCGGCTTGCCGCCGGGGGAGACGTTCACCTGGCTGGTCTTGTAGGTCAGGCCGTTCTCGCGCTGGAACTTGCCGACGATGGCTTCCTTCAGCTCCACGATGCCGTCGACATTGGTGTACTTGGTCTTGCCGTCGCGGATCGCCTTGATGGCGGCTTCCTTGATGTTGTCGGGCGTGTCGAAGTCGGGCTCGCCGGCGGCGAGCGAAATCACGTTCCGGCCCTGCGCCTTGAGTTCGCGGGCTTTCGCGTCCGCCGCCAGGGTGGCGGAGGGCTTAACGCGAGACAGCGCGGCGGATTCGAGCGACATGGCGGGTCAACTCCCGGTCGAAGGTTTAAGAGGAACGGGGCGGGGTGTAGCCGAAGGGGCTGCGAAGGCAAAGCCGCGAACCGCCTGGAACGTCCATTCCTGACCCCCGTTTGCCCAAAGGTCACAGGAGCCGCCATGAAACCCGCTCTGCTCGCCGTGCTCGCCCTGCTGTCGCTCGCCGCCTGCGGGCGCAAGGCCGAGGGTCCGCCGCCGCCGCCGCCCATCGGGGCGCCACCGCCCGCGCCGCCGAAGCCCGCCCCGGTTCCGGCCTCCTATATCGGCCGCTGGGCCGCCAGCGCCGACCTCTGCGCCAAGGGCGCCTGGCTGTTCGAGGCCGACAAGGTCTCCACCGCCGGAGAGGTGAGCTGCGCCTTCAAGTCGGTGAGCCCCACGGCCACGGGCTATTCCATCGACGCGATGTGCTCGGCCGAGGGGCCGCCGGAGGCCAAGACATTCACCCTGACGTTCCCGTCCGCCAATCCGCCGGCCATGACCGTCGCCGGCGGGCCCTGGGGCGCGCCGGTCACCCTGAGGCTCTGCGCGGGCTGAACCCCGCTTGACCGTTCGGCGGCGATAGGCGAGGGCAGGCCATGCGCCGCCTCTTCCGCTTCGTGACCGAGATGGACGCCCAGGCCTGGCGGACCGTGGGGGTCTCCTTCGTCCTGTTCGGCGGGGTGGGGATCGTCTTCCTGTTCGGCGCCCAGGTGCTGGGCTTCAATGGCGAGGCCACGGTGGAGCAGTGGCTGGGCGCCGCCAGCGGCCCCTGGGCCCTGCCGACGGCGGTGGCGGCCTTCGCCCTGCTGGCCTTCATCGGCGTGCCCCAGTTCATGCTGATCGCCGCCGCGGTGGTGGCCTTCGGGCCCTGGACCGGCTTCGCCTACAGCTGGATCGGCACCATGGTGTCGTCCCTGGTGGGCTTCTATCTGGGCCGGTTCGCCGGGGCCAAGGCGCTGCAAACCCTTTCGGGGGAAAGCACGCAGCGGTTCATGGGCCTGGTGGGGCGCAACGGCTTCCTGGCCAGCCTGATCGTGCGCCTGGTGCCCTCGGCGCCCTTCATCGTCGTCAACATGGCCGCCGGGGTGACGCCCATGCGAGTGGTGTCCTTCGCCGCCGGGACGGCTTTGGGCATCATCCCCAAGATCGGGCTCACCGCCTTCGCCGGCAACTCCATCGTCCAGGCCCTGAAGGGCGGCAGCCTCAAGCACGTGGCCTGGCTGGTGGCCGTCGCCGCCCTGTGGATCGGCATCGGCTGGTTCGCCCGGCTGTGGCTGAAAACGCGGGAAGACGCCGTGGAGAAGGAGAACCTCGAACCATGATCAAGCTCTATTCCTTCCCTGGCACCGTCAGCCTGGCGGTTCACATCGCCCTGGAGGAGGCCGGCGCCGCGTATGAGCTGGTGAAGGTCGACTTCATGACCAATGCGCAGCGCTCGCCTGAATTCCTCGCCATCAATCCCAAGAGCCGGGTGCCGGCCCTGGCCACCGAGCGCGGGGTGCTGACCGAGGCGCCGGCCCTGCTGACCTACGTGGCGCAGACCTTCCCCGAGGCGAACCTCGCGCCCCTGGACGACCCCTTCGCCATGGCGCAGGTCCAGGCCTTCAACACCTATCTCTGCTCGTGGGTGCATCCGGCCGCGGCGCACCGGCACCGCGGCTATCGCTGGGCCGACGATCCCGCGGCCATCGCCGACATGCGCCGCAAGGCCCCCGAGGTGTTCGCCGACGGCATGGCGGTGATTGAGGCCGAATACCTGCGCGGCCCCTGGGTGATGGGCGAGGCCTATTCGATCTGCGACCCCTATCTCTTCACTGTGGCCGGCTGGCTGCCGCGCGACGGGATCGACATGGCCCGGTTCCCGAGGATCGCCGAGCACTTCGCGCGCATGGGCGAGCGGCCGGCCGTGAGGAAGGTTCTTGCTCAACTGGCGGTCTGAGGGGCCTCAGGCGCAAGACTCTTGCGGCGAAGCCGCGAATTCGATAGATCATCTACCCATGCGATCGCATCTGCACAGCCAGCTTCTTCTTATGCTGGGGCTTAGCCGCCCCTGGGCGCCTCTTTAGGCTGCGCTTCTTCGCGGCCGGGCGCTTCAGGGGATGACCCCGACGTCCGAGCCTTCTAAAACACCCCCGCGAAGAATGAAGTGATCCCATGACCGTATCCCCCGCCGACCAGGCCACCGCCAACGATTCGACCCGCAAGGACAGCGACCGGGTCATCGTCTTCGACACCACCATGCGCGACGGCGAGCAGTCGCCCGGCGCCTCGATGTCGCTGGACGAGAAGCTGGAGCTCGCCAAGATCCTGGAGGAGATGCGGGTCGATGTGATCGAGGCCGGCTTCCCCATCGCCTCCAACGGCGACTTCGAAGCGGTCCGCAAGATTTCCGAGATCGTCACCGAGAGCACGGTCTGCGGCCTGGCCCGGGCCGGCATGGCCGACATCGAGCGCTGCGCCGAGGCGATCCGCCCGGCCAAGCGCGGCCGCATCCACACCTTCCTGTCCACCAGCCCCAGCCACCGGGACCACATCCTGCGCGCCAGCCAGGAAGAGATCCTGGAGATGATCACCAAGTCGGTCGGTCACGCCCGTAACCTGTGCGACGACGTGGAGTGGTCGGCCCAGGACGCCACCCGCACCGAGCAGGACTTCCTGCGCCGCTGCGTCGACGCCGCCATCAAGGCCGGGGCCGGCACAGTGAACCTTCCCGACACCGTGGGCTATTCCTATCCCAGCGAATACGCCGACATCTTCCGGGACATCCTGGAGAACGTCGACGGCGCCGACCGCATCATCCTGTCGACCCACTGCCACAATGACCTGGGCCTGGCCGTCGCCAACAGCCTGGCCGGGGTGCAGGGCGGGGCGCGCCAGGTCGAGGTGGCCATCAACGGCATTGGCGAGCGAGCCGGCAACGCGGCCCTCGAAGAGGTCGTCATGGCCCTGAAGGTGCGTGGCGACCGTCTGCCCTATTTCACCGGCGTCGATCCGCAGCACATCACCCGCGCCAGCCGCTACGTCTCGGCCATCACCGGTTTCCCGGTGCAGTTCAACAAGGCGATCGTCGGCAAGAACGCCTTCGCCCACGAGAGCGGCATCCACCAGGACGGCATGCTGAAGGACCGCGGCACCTACGAGATCATGAGCCCGGAAACGGTGGGGCAGGGCGCCTCGAACCTGGTGATGGGCAAGCACGCCGGCCGCGCCGGCTTCCGCGAGAAGCTGCGCACCCTGGGCTACGAACTGGGCCAGAACGCCCTGAACGAGGCCTTCCAGCGCTTCAAGGACCTGGCCGACAAGAAGAAGCACGTCTTCGACGACGACATCGTGGCCCTGGTGGACGACGCCCTGGCCAGCGGCGCCGACCGCATCCAGGTGAAGTCCCTGCGGGTGATCGCCGGGACCGAGGGCCCCCAGCAGGCCGAGCTGACCGTCACGGTGGACGGCGAGGAACGCTCGGGCGCGGCCACCGGCGACGGCCCCGTGGACGCGGTGTTCAACGCCATCCACGAGGTGGTGCCGCACGCCGCCATCCTGCGCCTGTTCCAGGTGCATGCGGTGACGGAAGGGACCGACGCCCAGGCCCAGGTCTCGGTGCGTCTGGAGGAGGATGGCCGCATCGCCACTGGCCAGGCCGCCGACACCGACACCCTGACCGCCTCGGCCAAGGCCTATGTCAACGCGCTCAACAACCTCTTTGCCCGCAAGGAAAAGAGCGCGCCGGACGCCATCGCGTCAGGTTTCTAGGCCCGCCACCGTTGTCATCCCGGTTTCCGCGGAGCGGAAGACCGGGACCCATACTCACTGATCTTGCCTGATGACCCCGCGCGTCTGGGTCCCGGACAAGCCGCGTGCGCGGCTTTCCGGGATGACACTCGGGGTGCGTCCGGCTGAGGACTTCCGATGCTCTGGATCATTCTGACCGCGGCGGCCGCGCCGCTGCAGGTGGCGCGCAACGCGCTGCAGCGCGGCCTGGTGGGGGACGCGGGCCCCTGGGGCGCGACCCTGGTGCGGTTCCTGTTCGGCCTGCCGTTCTCGCTGGCGATCTTCGCGGTGGTGGCGCTCTCCACGCCGCAGGCCGATCCGCACCTGTCGGCCCGGTTCGTCATCGCCGTGACCGCCGGGGCCATCGCCCAGGTCAGCGCCACGGCCGCCCTGCTGATGGCCATGCGCCACTCCGGCTTCGCAGTGGCCACCTTCATGCAGCAGGCCTCCCTGCCGATCGCCGCCATCATGGGCTACGCCCTGTTCGGCGATCACATGAGCGCCGTCCAGTGGGCGGGGCTGGCGGCCACCACGCTCGGCCTGCTGGTGCTGTCCTGGCCCAAGGGCGAGGCGGCGGTGGCCGGGGCCCTGAACGGTTCGCTGTTCGGCCTAGCCTCGGGGGTGGCCTTCGCCGTGGCGCTCAATGGCTATCGGCAGGCCGGCATGGCGCTGGAGCCCCTGCACCCGATCTATTCGGCGACGGCGGCGCTGTGCGTCGCCCAGACCCTCCAGTCCGTCGTATTGAGCGCCATCCTGGCGGTCACCCGGCCCCAGGCCCTGCGCTCGGTGGCGGGAACCTGGAAGCAGTCCCTGGGGGCGGGCTTCTTCGGCACGGCGGCCTCGGCCTTCTGGTTCTCGGCCCTGGCCCTGGCCCCGGCCGGGCAGGTCCGGGCCATCGGGGTGATCGAGGGGCCGATCGCGGCGGCGGCGGGACGCCGGCTGTTCAAGGAGAGGCTGAGCCTGGCCCAGATCGCCGGCGGTACGGCCACGGCCATCGGCGTGGTGATGACAGCCCTGGGGTAGGGCGGGTTATGCTGCAACCTCCGCCGGCAGAGCGGGGAGGAGACAGGCCATGGTCTTTGACGTCGACGCCCACACCGAACGGCTGCGCCGCGACGGCTACACGGTGATCGAGGACCTTTGCGACGCCGACACGCTGGCCGCCATCCGCCGGGGCCTGGCGCCGCACATGAGCACGCATCGGGGCCGCAACGACTTCGAGGGGTTCGAGACCGAGCGGGTCTACACCCTGGTGGCGCGGGGCAAGGTGTTCGAGCAGGTGACGGAGGATCCGCGCGTCCTGGCCCTGCTCGACCGCTTCCTGCAGCCCGGCTACCTGCTGTCGGCCAGCCAGGCGATCTGCATCTATCCGGGCGAGACGGCGCAGGCGGTCCACACCGACGACGGCTTCTACCGGCAGAAGCGCCCCCGGCCGCCGGCCTCGATGAGCGTGATCGCGGCGGTGGATGAGTTCACGCGGGAGAACGGCTGCACCGAGGTGATCCCCGGCAGCCACCTGTGGAGCGACGAGGAGGTGGCGGCGTTGGAGCCTTCCGACCTGCCGGCCCTGCTCAAGCCCATGGTCATGCCGGCCGGGGCGGCCATCGTCTTCCAGGCGACCCTGCTGCACCGGGGCGGCGCCAACCGCAGCCAGGCGCCGCGCCAGGCCTTCACCAACCAGTATTGCGAGCCCTGGGGCCGGACCCAGGAGAACTTCTTCCTCGGCGTGCCCCGCGAGCTGGTGAAGACCATGTCGCCGCGGCTGCAGCGCCTGCTGGGCTACGACATCTGGCCGCCCTTCATGGGCCACGTGACGGCGTCGCACCCGATCAAGACCCTGGAGGAGGGATACGTGCCGCCGGTGCTGGTGAACCGGGTGGTCGAGAGCTAGGGACGGGAGCGCCGTACGGCGCGAAGGGGGGGCATATGCGACTGAGCGTTATCGAGGCGCTGTGCGAGCCGTCTGCGGTCCACAACGAGGATGCCTGGGGCCGCTCTGGTCAGGCCGTCTGGGTGCTGGACGGGGCAACGGGCATCGTTGATCGGCCACATCTCTCAGGCCCGACGGATGCGGCCTGGTTCGCGGGTCGGATGAACACCGAACTGGTTGAGGCCTTGGCGGGGGCAGGGGATATCGGCGCGGCCCTGAACCGCGCCGTCGACGCGGTCCGGCACGCGGCGGCGTCTCTCTGTGACCTCGACACTCTGCCGAACTTCGAACTGCCCTGCGCCAGCTTCACCTTGGCGCGGGCTGTCGGCGAGACCACGCTGGAGTTCGCCAACCTTGGAGACTGCCGCCTGGCCTGGCGCATGGGGCAGGGACCGGTGGCGACCTTCGGGACCTCGGGGGTCACCGAACTGGACGCCCGAATGGAGCGGCTGGTCGCGGATAACCTGGCGCGGGGCCTGACGCCGGAAGAGGTCGGGGCCGCCGCCAAGGCGCTGGCCCGCGAGCACCGCAAGCTGATCAACATCCCTGGAGGCTACTGGATCCTGGATATGAGCGGAGCAGGCGTGCCCCACCTTCAGTTGGAGGTCCTGCAGGCCGGCGAGCCGATGGACATCCTGCTGATGAGCGACGGCTATTCCCGGCTGGTGGATGTCTTCGGCCGCTACGACTATGACTCGCTGCTCGCCGCCGTCCTGAACCGTGGCCTCGCGCCCCTCTATGCAGAACTCCGCGCCATCGAGGCCAGCGACCCCGAGTGCCGGACCTTCGCCCGCAACAAGACGCGCGACGACGCCACGGCGGTGCTGTTGCGGTTCGCCTGAACAAGGCGTTATGTAGTCGAACTACATAACGTGAGCCCCCACCCTTGGCCGCCCTGCACGCCCTGACCGCCGCCCTGTCCCTGCGCCGCGACGGCGCGCGGGTCGGGGGCGAACGCATCGCCCTGCTGGAGGCGATCGGAGCGCTGGGCTCGATCAGCAAGGCGGCCCAGCAGCTTGGCCTCTCCTACAAGGGCGCCTGGGACGCGGTGCAGGCCCTGAACAACCTGTTCGAGGCGCCGCTGGTGTCCACCCAGGCTGGGGGCAAGGCGGGCGGGGTCGCCTTCCTGACCCCGCGCGGGCGGGCGGTGATCGCCGCCTTCCACCGGGTCGAGGCCGAGCTGGGCGCGGCCCTGGCGCGGCTGGAGGCCGGCCTGGCCGACGCCCCCGAGGACGATCTCGGCGCCCTGTTCTGGAGTCTCGGCATGAAGACAAGCGCCCGCAACGCCCTGCGGGGCGTGGTCAGCCACGTCAGCGACGGGGCGGTCAGCTCCGAGGTGTCGCTGAGGATCGCCGAGGGCCTGGAGATCGTCGCCGTGGTCACCCGGCGCAGCGTCGTCGAGCTGGGTCTCAGCGTCGGAAAGCCGGCCATCGCCCTGATCAAGTCCAGCTTCGTCACCCTGGCGGTGGGGGAGGGCCTGCGCACCTCGGCCCGCAACCAGCTTCGCGGCCAGGTCCTGGTGCGGGAGGACGGGGCGGTGAACACCGAGGTCACCATGAGCCTGGCCGACGGCAAGAGCCTGACGGCCACCATCACCCGCGAGAGCGCACAGGCGCTGGACCTGAAGCCGGGGGACGCGGTCACCGCCCTGGTCAAGGCGCCGCACGTGATCCTGGCGGTGGAGTAGGGTTCATGCGTCTCCTCGCCCTCCTTCTCGCCGCCTGGATGCTGGCCGCCCCGCCGGCGCTCGCCGCTGACAGGCCGGTGACGGTCTTCGCCGCGGCCTCCCTGAAGAACGCCCTGGACGAGGTGGGCGACGTCTACGCCGCCAGGACAGGCGGGGAGGCGCGGTTCGCCTATGCCGGCTCCTCGGCCATCGCCCGGCAAATCGAGCAGGGGGCGCCGGCGGATGTCTACATCTCCGCCGACAGCGCCTGGATGGACTATCTGGCCGGCAAGAAGCTGATCGTGGCCGCCAGCCGTCGGGACCTGCTCAGCAACCACCTGGCCCTGGTCGCGCCGGCCGATTCCAAGGTGAGGCTGAAGATCGCCCGGGGCATGCCCCTGGCCAGGGCGCTCGGCGCGGGCCGGCTGGCGGTCGCGGGCCCCGACGTGCCGGCGGGCAGGTACGCCAGGGCCTCCCTCGCCAGCCTCGGCGTCTGGGACGGCGTCTCGGGCAAGCTGGCCCAGGCCGAGAACGTCCGCTCGGCCCTGCAGTACGTGGCGCGCGGCGAGAGCCCGCTGGGGATCGTCTACGACACCGACGCCAAGGTGGAGCCCAAGGTGAGGATCGTCGGCCTGTTCCCCGACGCCAGCCATCCGCGCATCGTCTATCCCGCCGCCCTGGTGGCGGGGACCAAGAACCCCCAGGCGGGCGCCTTCCTGAGCTTCCTCAGCGGCCCGGAGGCCCGAGCGGTGTTCCGGAAGTACGGGTTCTCGGTGCTGCCGCGGAAGTAGGTCGCCACAATTCCTCCCCCACCGGGGGAGGGGGACCGCGCAGCGGTGGAGGGGGATGGGGCGGTGCAGATGGCAGGGGCCTAGCCCCCTCCGTCTCGCGGCCTGCGGCCCCGATCCACCTCCCCCGCGACGGCCTGCGGCCTGGGGGAGGAATTAGAGTGCTCACTGCGCCTCGAAGAAGTCGTCGGGCCCCTCGACCTCGATCAGCTTGCCGCGCCGGATCTCGACGAAGCGATTGGCCGCCGCGCGGGTGAAGTAGCGGTCGTGGGAGACGAACAGGCAGGCGACGTCGGAGCCCTCCAGCTGGGCCTCCAGGTCCTCCTGGCCCTCGATGTCCAGGTGGTTGGTGGGTTCGTCCAGCAGGTAGAGGTTGGGCTTGGCCAGCCGCATCTTCAGGAAGGTCAGGCGCGCCCGCTCCCCGTGGCTGAGGTCGGCGATCGGGCCCTTGATGCGGTGATAGGGGAAGCCCGCCTTGGCCAGCAGGGCGTTGGCGTCCTTGCTGGTGGCCCCGTCCACGGCGGTCAAATAGTCCAGCAGGCTGGTCTTCAGGGGCAGTTCGGCCATCTTCTGATCGAAATAGACCAGGCGGGCCTGGGGATTGAAGCGCACCGGCGCCTGGCCGTCATAGTGCTCCTGGTCGGGGTCGTAGGCCCGGGCGATGGCGTTCAGCAGCATCGACTTGCCGGCCCCGTTGACCCCGAGGATGGCGATGCGGTCGCCGGCCGCCACGTTCAGGCGGTCGATGGTGAACAGCTTGCGGCTGCCGTCCGGCACGGTGACGGTGAAGCCGTGGACTCGCAGGGCCACCTTGGCGTCGATCTCGCCGTCGTGCAGCTCCAGGCGCCGTTCGCGGGCGACATAGCTCTCGGTGCGTTCGGTCTCGATGCGGTCGATGCGCTTCTCGGTGGCCTTGGCGCGCTTGTGGAACTTGTCGTTCTTCACGCCCCAGATCCGATAGCGGGTGGCCATCTTCTCCAGCCGCTCGATCTCCTTGCCCTCCAGCTGCCGGCGCACGGCGTCGGCGGCGTCGCGGTGCAGCAGCTGCTCGCGAGCCCGGCTGAAGGGCACGCTGAAGGAATGCGCCCCGTCGGAGCGCAGGAAGATGGTCCGCGTCGTGGTCCGCTCCAGGAACTCCCGGTCGTGGCTGACGATCAGCATGGGCAGGCGGTCGTCGTCGGCCAGCCAGCTCTCCAGGGTGTTGATGTTGGAGAGGTCCAGGTGGTTGGTGGGCTCGTCGAGGATCAGCAGGTCGGGCTCGGCCAGCTTGGCGGCCGCGGCGATCAGCATCAGCCGCTGCCAGCCGCCGCTGAGCGACCCGAAGGTCTGCTGGGCGGTCTCGTAGCTGACCCCGATCTCGTCCAGCAGGACGTCGACCTTCCAGTCCTCGCTGCCGTCGGTGAGGGGCAGGGCGCTCTCCAGCACCTCGCGCACGGTCTTGCCGGAGAGGCCCGGCGGCACGTCCTGGGGGACGTAGCCGATCTTCAAGCCCCGCGACTTGATGATCTGGCCCTCGTCCAGCTCAAGCTCGCCCAGCAGGCACTTGAGAAGCGTGGACTTTCCGGCCCCGTTTTCGCCCACCAGGGCGGTGCGCGCGGCGTCGAGCTGCAGGGACACGCCCTCGAACACGCGGCTGGCCCCGTAGTAGAACCGGGCCTTCTCGACGCCGAGGACCGCCTGACCGGACATGTGAGCGCCCTCCGGCCGCAAGCTTCAGTTGAGGCGGTTCATAGGGTGAAACGGTCCGGAATGCTGTGCCCGGGAGGAAACAAGTTCGCGGCTTTCGTCCGAAAGCCTCGAAAATTTCCCCGACTCGGCGGAACTTTCGGCGGTCCCGCCGATTTGAGGCATGTGCCGCGGGGGACTCAGAGCTTCATGCGGACGCCGACGGGGGATGTTCATGCATGATTTGCGCGAGCTGGCGGACGCCACGTCGTCCTCGGGCTTGCAGAGTGCGTTTCGTTCCTGGTCGGCGTTGCTGGAGCGGCTGCCGATCGGCGTCTATGTCTGCGATCGCCAGGGCCTGCTGATCAATCACAACCGCCGGGCCGGCGAACTCTGGGGCCGGGGCATCGTCAGCGCCGACGGCCTTACCCGCTACTGCGGCGCCCTGCGCGCCTTCGACGCCAAGGGCGAACCACTCCGTCTCGAAGACTCCCCCATCGCCCGCGTGCTGCGCACGGGCGAGCCGGTGCGCGATTGCGAGATCATCATCGAGCAGCCGGACGGCGCGCGCCTGACCCTGCTGTCCAACGCCGAGCCGCTCTTCGACGAGACCGGCGATCTGGTGGGGGCGGTGAACTGCGTCCAGAACATCACCGAGCTGCGCATGGCCCGCGACCAGCTGCGGGAGCGGGCGGGCTGGGGCCGCCGGATCGTCGAGCATTCCCCCATCGCCATCTACACCACCGATGGCGACGGCCGCCTGATGAGCTTCAACTCCGCCGCGGCCGAGCTCTGGGGCCGGGAGCCGGTGATCGGCGAGGATCGCTGGTGCGGCAGCCACGCCCTCTATCATCCAGACGGCTCCCCCATGCCCCTGGGCGAATGCCCCATGGCCCAGGCGATCCGCAGCGGCCAGCCGGTGGAGGGCGCCGAGGCGATCTTCGAGCGGCCGGACGGCAGCCGCGGCGCCTTCCTGGCCTATCCGACCCCCCTGGTGGGGAGCGACGGCAAGGTGGCCGGGGCCATGAACATGCTGGTGGACATCAGCGGTCGCAAGGCCGCCGAGGACCTGCAGAAGTCGTTGCTGGACGAGCTGAACCACCGGGTGAAGAACACGCTGGCCACCGTCCAGTCCCTGGCCGCCCACAGCTTCCGCGAGGACCGCGACGCCGATGAGATGCGGCGGTCCTTCGAGGCCCGGCTGATGGCGCTGAGCCACGCGCACAATCAACTGGCCGCCCGCAACTGGGAGGCCGCCGACCTGGCCCAGATCGCCGAGGCGGTCCTGGCCCCCTACCACGACGCCGATGGTCGCCTGGATCCCCAAGGCCCCTCGACCCACCTGTCGGCGCCGGCGGCCGTCACCCTGGCCATGGTGCTGCACGAGCTGGCCACCAACGCGGTGAAGTACGGGGCGCTCTCGCAGCCCGACGGCCGGCTCTCGGTCCGCTGGGAGGCCGGTCCCGAGGGCGCGGTGAAGCTTGTCTGGCGGGAGTCGGGCGGGCCGGCCGTGAATTCGCCCTCCCGCCGGGGGTTCGGCGTACGCTTCATCGAGGGGGCCCTGACCCGCGAAATGGGCGGCGAGGCGAGGTTCGAATTCGCCCCGGACGGCCTGTGTTGCACCATCTCCTTCCGCCGCGCCGTGTCCGATTGAGCCGCTCTACGCCAGGTAGTATTCGCGTCATAGCCACGCGGATGAGCGGCGTTTGTCATTAAGCCTTGAAATCAACCCATTGGCAGGGCACACGCATGGGGTCCTGCAAGCGAAGACTGGAGTGCTGGGCGGCTTGATTCGACGAGCCGCCAGTGGTGGTGGTCCAGGCTTCGCAGACCCGCAGTCACCGTTCCCCACCCTCCAGGGCTCTGCATGATCTCGTCCCTCTTCGGCGCCATCTCCAACGACATCGCCATCGACCTCGGCACCGCCAACACGCTCATCTATATGAAGGGCAAAGGCATCGTGCTGAACGAGCCATCGGTGGTGGCGCTGCGCAATGTGGGCGGCCGCAAGATCGTCCACGCCGTGGGCATAGAGGCCAAGCAGATGCTGGGCCGCACCCCGGGCCACATGGAGGCCATCCGCCCCATGCGCGATGGGGTCATCGCCGACTTCGAAGTCGCCGAGGAGATGATCAAGTACTTCATCCGCAAGGTTCACAACCGCAAGGGCTTCGTGAACCCCAAGGTCATCGTCTGCGTGCCGTCCGGCGCCACGGCGGTGGAGCGTCGCGCCATCAATGACAGCTGCCTGAACGCCGGCGGCCGTCGCGTGGGCCTGATCGACGAACCCATGGCCGCGGCCATCGGCGCCGGCCTGCCGATCCACGAGCCCACCGGCTCCATGGTCGTCGACATCGGCGGCGGCACCACCGAGGTGGCCGTGCTGTCCCTGTCGGGCATCGTCTATTCGCGCTCGGTCCGCGTCGGCGGCGACAAGATGGACGAGGCGATCATCAGCTACATGCGCCGCAATCATAACCTGCTGATCGGCGAGACCACCGCCGAGCGCATCAAGAAGGAGATCGGCACCGCCCGGGCTCCGGCCGACGGCGAGGGCCTCTCCATCGAGGTCAAGGGCCGCGACCTGATGCAGGGCGTGCCGCGCGAGGTGCGCATCAGCGAGAAGCAGGCCTCGGACTCGCTGGCCGAGCCCGTGGGCCAGATCGTCGAGGCGGTGAAGATGGCCCTGGAGGCCACGCCGCCGGAGCTGGCTTCGGACATCGCCGACAAGGGCATCATGCTGACCGGCGGCGGGGCCCTGCTGCGCGGCCTGGACGCCGAGATCCGCGACCACACCGGCCTGCCGGTGACGGTGGCCGACGACCCGCTGTCCTGCGTGGCGCTCGGCTGCGGCAAAGTGCTCGAACATCCCAAGTGGATGAAGGGCGTGCTCGAATCGACGCTGGCGTAATACTTGCAAATCGGCGTGGGGGAGCGAGGCTTCTCGATCTCCTGAAGACGGGCGGCTAGGTGGCTTTTCGAGAAAGTCCGTTTGGCGAACTGAAGGTGCCGTTGGCGTGGACCGCCGCGGTGGCCCTGATCGTGGCCGTCGTCGTGGCCGTCGCCCTGCTGCTCTCCGACCGGCGCGAGACCTTCCAGTCCGAGGCCTATGGCGTCACCCGCCAGGTGGGCGACAGCATCGCCGCCCCGGTGAGCGGGGCGCTGGCCGCCCCCGGCCGCTGGACGGGACTGGGGATGGAGACCCTGCGGGACTATCTGTTCGCGGTCTCCGAGAACCGCCGGCTCAAGGCCGAGCTGAAGGAAACCCGCCAGTGGCGCGATGTCGCCATCGCCCTGCGCGACACCAATGACCGCTACAAGTCCCTGCTGGGCCTGAAGACCGAGCCGCCGATCCCCATGGTCGCCGCCCGCACGGTGAGCGACAGCCGCGGCCCCTTCGCCAACACCCGCCTGGCCAACGCCGGGATTGAGAAGAACATCCAGCCCGGCAACCCAGTGATGAGCGAGAGCGGCCTGGTGGGCCGCGTCATCGGGGTGACCCGGGGCGCCAGCCGCATCCTGCTGCTCACCGACATCGCCTCGCGCACCCCGGTGATGATCGACCGCACCAATGCGCGCGCCATCCTGACCGGCGACGGCGGGCCCAATCCCAAGCTCGACTACCTGCGGGGCAAGGACCCGGTGAAGCAGGGTGATCGTGTGCTGACCTCGGGCGACGGGGGCGTGCTGCCCCGCGGCCTGCCGGTGGGCGTGGCGGTCAAGGGTCTCGACGGCCGCTGGCGGGTGATCCTGGCCTCCGACGCCGCCCCCATCGATTTCGTCCGCATCCTGCTGTTCCAGGACTTCTCCCAGCTGGCCAAGGCGCAGCAAGAGGAACTGGACAAGATGCCGGTGCCGCCGCCGGCCTCGCCGGTGGCCGGTCTCGCGACGCCCGGCGCACCCGCCGCCAAGCCCCCCACCACCATCACCGCGACTGTGACGACTCCGGCCGCGCCGAAGCCCGCCGCGGCGAAGCCGGCGACGCCCAAGCCAGCGACCCCCAAGCCCGCCGCCAAGCCGGCGGCGCCCAAGCCGACCACGGCCGCGCCCGCCGCGACGCCGCCACCGCCCCAGGCCGCCGCGCCGGAGGTGCCGTTTTGAGCCTTTCGGCCGCCCGTCCTCTGGATCCGTGGCGCTGGCTAGGCTTTCCGATGCTCCAGTGCCTGGGTTGGACCCTGCTGTTCGGCATCCCGCTGCGGGTCTTCACCCTGCAACTGCCTGAGCCGGTGTTCTGCATGGTCCCGGCCTTCGCCTGGGCGGTGATCCGCCCCTCGATCATCGCGCCCTTCGGGGTCCTGCTGATGGGGCTGATCCTCGACATCTTCTGGGGATCGCCGCTTGGGCTGTGGGCCCTGTCCCTGCTGACCGCCTATGGCGTCGTCCTGCTCTGCCGCAATTGGATGGTGGGTCAGAGCCGGCCGATGATGTGGGCCTGGTTCGCCGCGGCCTGCGGCATCGCCAGCCTGGCGGGCTTCCTGTTCACCCGCCTGGACGCGCGCGCATCTCCGAGCCTGATCGCGGTGTTCTGGCAATTCCTGGCCACAATCCTGCTCTACCCCTTCGCCCACCGGCTGATCGACAGGTTCGAGGACGCCGATGTGCGGTTCCGTTAGGATGTCGGGCGCATGAGCGAACCGTCCATCTTCTTCACCGAGGTCAATGAACGGCAGGGGGTCTTCCACCGCCGCGCCTTCCTCATGGGCGGGCTCTCGGGCCTGGGCCTACTGGCCCTGACTGGCCGCTTGGCTCATCTCCAGCTCGTGGAGGCCCAGCGCTATGAGAAGATGTCGGCCTCCAACCAGTTCAATTTCCGGCTGGTGCCGCCGCCGCGCGGCCTGATCGTCGACCGCAACGGCGTGATCCTGGCCTCCAACCGCCCCAACTTCCGGCTGCTGGTCTCCAAGGACGGCAAGCTCGATCCCGCCGAGACCCTCAAGACCCTGGCCAATTTCGTGCCCCTGGACGCCGAGCGTCAGGCCCGCCTGACCAAGGACCTGATCCGCGCCCCCAAGCGCTCGCCGGTCTCGGTGATGGAGGACATGAGCTGGGAGCAGTTCTCGGCCATCAATGTCCGCGCCCCCGAACTGCCCGGCGTCACCGCCGACATGGGGGAGGTGCGGGTCTATCCGCACGGCGGGGCCTTCGCCCACGTCATCGGTTACGTGGCCAAGGTCAACAAGGAGGACCTGGCGCCCACGGGCCCCAATTCCGAGGCCATCATGCTGCACCCGGGCTTCCGGATCGGGCGGCAGGGGGTGGAGAAGGCCTTCGACCTGCCGCTGCGCGGCAGGCCCGGCGCCCAGAAGGTCGAGGTCGACGCCAACGGCCGCGAGGTCCGCCAGGATTCCGGCGGCGACATCCCGGCCACCCCGGGCAAGGAGATCCAGCTCTCCCTGGACGCCGACATCCAGACCCGCGCCCTGGAGGTGATGGGGGACGAGAGCGGGGCGGTGGTCATGCTCGACTGCCGGACCGGCGACGTGCTCTGCATGGCCTCGGCGCCCAGCTTCGACGCCAACCGCTTCGTGCGCGGCATGACCGGCGCCGAGTACCGGGCCCTGGCCAATTACGAGCGCAAGCCGCTGCTGGACAAGGCGATGTCGGGCCTCTACCCGCCGGGCTCGACCTTCAAGCCCACCGTGGCCCTCGCCGCCCTGGAGGCGGGCGTCGATCCCGAGCAGAGGGTCAACTGTTCCGGCGGCTGGTACTATGGTGGCCGCACCTGGCGCTGCTGGAAGCATGGCGGGCACGGCTCGCAGAACATGCACGACGCCATCAAGAACTCCTGCGACATCTACTTCTACCAGACCGCCCTGCGGGTCGGCCCCGACCCCATCGCCCGGGCGGCCCACGCGCTGGGCTTCGGCCAGGTCTTCGACCTGGGGATTCCGGGCCAGAAGAAGGGCATCGTCGGGTCGCGGGAGTGGAAGCGGAAGGCCGTCAAGCGCGAGCCGGTCTGGCAACCGGGGGACTCGGTCAGCTACGGGATCGGCCAGGGCTATATCAACGTCAACGCCCTGCAGTTGGCGGTGATGACCGCGCGTCTGGCCAATGGGCGCAAGGCGCTCAACCCGCGCCTGGTCCGCTCCATCGGCGGCAAGGAGCTGCCCAGCGGCGCCGCGGTGCCCGACCTGCCGTTCAAGCAGGAGAACATCGACTATGTGCGCGGCGGCATGATCGCCGTGGCCAACGACGTCACCGGCACCGCCTATCGGCAGAGCCAGCTTGGCCTGGGGGACGTGATGATGGCCGGCAAGACCGGCACCGCCCAGGTCCGCAGCTATGACAATGTCGCCAACCGCAACAGCGCCAGCGTCCAGTGGAAGCTCAAGGACCACAACCTCTTCGTCGCCTTCGCGCCGTATGACGCGCCGCGCTACGCCCTGTCGGTGATCGTCGAGCACGGCGGCCTCGGCGGCGCCACCGCCGGCGCGCCGCGGGCCCGCGAGGTGATGCGCGTGGCCCTGCTGAAGGACCCCGAGATCCGCGCCCGCATCGAGAAGCCCCTGCCCATGCCGGAGCTCACCCCTGACGGCCTGGCCGAGGGCGCAGCGCCCGAGGCGCCCGTCGCCGGCGCGCCGCCCAACCTCCCGCCGCCCGGAGGCCACATATGACCGTCAGCGCGCTCACCCGGCCCGGCGAACGCGACCGCCTGGTGGTCAAGTTCAGCGAGATCGACTGGCTGTTCTCGCTGGCGCTTTGCCTGATCGCCGGGGCTGGGGCCCTGATGATGTTCTCCATCGCCGGCTCCTCCTGGGAGCCCTGGGCGGGGCCGCACCTGCTGCGCTTCGGCATCCTGTTCGTGGTGATGGTGATCCTGGCCATGGTCGACCTGCGGGTCTGGTTCGCCATCGCCTATCCGCTCTATGGCGCGGGCCTGGTGCTGCTGGTGCTGGTGGAGGCGATCGGCGACGTGCGCATGGGCGCCCAGCGCTGGCTCGATCTCGGGCCGCTGGGCAGCTTCCAGCCGTCGGAGGTGATGAAGCTGGGGATCGTGCTGGCCCTGGCCCGCTTCTACCATTCCATCTCCGCCGAGGACGCCCGCTTCTCCTGGTGGCTGCTGGTGCCCATCGTGATGATCGGCGCGCCGGTGGGCCTGGTGGCCCTGCAGCCGGACCTGGGGACCGCCATGCTGATCGCCATGACCGGCGTGGCCATCGTGGTTCTGGCCGGTCTCGACTGGCGGGTGATCGCCGCGGGCATCGGCGCCTTCGCCCTGGCCGTGCCGCCGGTGATCATGTTCGTGCTGCACGACTACCAGCGCAAACGCATCTTCACCTTCCTGGACCCGGAGAGCGACCCGTCGGGCTCCGGCTACCACATCCTGCAGTCCAAGATCGCGCTCGGCTCCGGCGGCTTCCTCGGCAAGGGCTACGGCCTGGGCTCCCAGAGTCAGCTCAACTTCCTGCCCGAGAAGCAGACCGACTTCATCTTCGCGACCCTGGCCGAAGAGTTCGGCTTCGTGGGCTGCTTCTCGGTGCTGTTCCTCTACGCCGCGGTGATCTTCATGGCCCTGCGCACCGCCTCCCTGGCCCACTCCCACTTCGGGCGGCTGTCGGCGGCCGG
Source organism: Phenylobacterium sp. (assembly GCF_965229015.1). Lineage (GTDB taxonomy): Bacteria > Pseudomonadota > Alphaproteobacteria > Caulobacterales > Caulobacteraceae > Phenylobacterium. Next base: position 448,459 of record NZ_CBDDIM010000001.1, read on the forward strand.
GGTGACGGCGACCTTCTCCCTCTATGTGATGATCAATGGCGGCATGGTGATGGGCCTGGCGCCGGTGGTCGGGGTGCCCATGCCCATGCTCTCCTACGGCGGCACCGTCATGGCCACGGTGATGATCGGCTTTGGCCTGGTCCAGGCCGTCCGCGTCCACCGCTATTCCGAGGTGACGAGCGGGAAGGGGACCTTCCTCTAGCTGTTGACAACAACCCTGGGGCGCAACAGCTTGGCCATGGGGGTGGTCAATGTTTCGCATCTTTGGCGCGGCGCTAGGGGCGCTGGTTCTGATCTTGAGCGCGGCGCCCGCCGTGGCCGCTCGGGCCAAGGTGGGTCAGCCGGCGCCTCCGTTCACGGTGGTCACCTTCGGGGGCGATCAGGTGTCTCTGGACGATCTGCGGGGTCAGGTCGTGGTGCTCAACTACTGGGCCACTTGGTGCGGCCCGTGCCGGGTCGAACTGCCGGTCCTGAATGACTATTTCCGCCGCCATCCCCGCCGCGACCTGAAGATCTTCGCGATCACGGTCGACAACACCGTGTCGCCGACCAAACTCAAGCCCCTGGCGGCTCAGCTGACCTTCCCGCTGATCGCGCGGCTTACCGGCGGCGGCTATGGAACCGTGCGGGGGGCGGTGCCCACGAGCTACGTCATCGATCGCGCCGGGGTGGTCCGCTACGCCCAGGCAGGCTCCTTCAGCGCGGCGAGCTTCGAGAAGGTGGTAGGCCCCTTGCTAGCCGAGCCGCCGCCGCGCCGGCCGCCGCCCTCCGAGGGGCCGCAGGTCGCCAGCGCCGCTGCGCCGAAGCCTCGCAAGCCCGTATGGGTCGAAGTTCCCGACGCCGAACAGATGGCGGCAGCCTATCCGACCAAGGCCATGGCGGCCGGCCAAGGCGGTCGGGCGCAAATCCGCTGCAAGGCGACCGCCGACGGCGCCCTGGCCGACTGCAAGGTCGTCTCGGAGGAACCGGTTGGCGAAGGCTTCGGCGACGCGGCCCTGGGCCTGGCCTCGCGGTTCCGGATGCAGACCACCCTGCTGGACGGCGCGTCCGCCGTGGGCGGGACGTTCGATGTCGCGCTTCGGTTCACCGCTCCGGCGGGCGGCGTTCCGACCCCGGTGCCCCTGGCGCGCGACATCAGGTTCTCCCCCACGCCGCCGGCCTATCGGCGTCTGGGCGGGCCGGGACCCTACTATCCGGAGGCGGCTGATCGGGCCGGCGTCGGCGGGGAGGCGACGCTCGAATGCATGGCCGCGGCCAGCGACGGACGCCTGACTGATTGCGTCCGGATTTCGGAGTCGCCTCAACTCTACGATTTCGGGGTCGCGGCGCTCAGGATGGCGGAGGATGGCTGGATCACCGCCGCGCCGGTCGCTGATGGGGCCGCTCACGGCGATCAACGGGTTCGGATCACAGTGCCCTTTAAGGCGCTCGCCCTGCGCTGAACCTGTGCCTAGACCGAGAAGGCCTGGTCCGTCGCCCGCACCAGGCCGTCGACGATGCCGGGCTCGGTGGAGGCGTGGCCGGCGTCCCAGACCACCTCGAAGCGGGCCTCGGGCCACGCGGTCTTCAGGTTCCAGGCGCTTTCCATCGGGGTGACCACGTCGAAGCGGCCCTGGACGATCCAGCCGGGGATGCCGCGGATCTTGCCGATGTTCTTCAGGATCCAGTTGTCCTCGTTGAAGAAGCCGCGATTGGCGAAGAAGTGGCACTCGATGCGGGCGAAGGCGATGGCGAAGTCGATCTCGTTGAACTTCGAGGGGCGGGCCTCCGGGCCACGGATGGAGATGGTGTCGCCCTCCCATTGGCTCCAGGCCGCGGCGGCCTCGGCCTGGACGCGGCGGTCCTTGTGGGTCAGGCGGCGGTGATAGGCGCTGACCATGTCGCCGCGCTCCGCCTCCGGGATCGGGGCCAGGAACTTCTGCCAGGCGTCGGGGAACAGGAAGGAGGCGCCGTCCTGGTAGAACCAGCGCAGCTCCCTCTGGGTCAGCAGGAAGACCCCGCGCAGCACCAGCGCCTCGACCCGCTGCGGATGGGTGATGGCGTAGGCGAGCGCCAGGGTCGACCCCCAGGAGCCGCCGAACACCGTCCACTTCTCGATCCCCAGGTGGATGCGCAGCCGCTCGATGTCGTCGATCAGCGACCAGGTGGTGTTGTCCTCCAGGCTGGCGTTGGGCCGCGACTTGCCGCAGCCCCGCTGGTCGAACAGGACCATGTTCCACTTCGCGGGGTTGAAGAACCTGCGCATGGTGGGGTTGATCGCCCCACCCGGTCCGCCGTGCAGGATGACGCAGGGCTTGCCCTGCGGATTGCCGCAGGCCTCGTAGAAGATCTCGTGCTCCCCGCCGGTGGGCAGCCAGCCATAGGCGTGCGGCTCGCTCTCCGGGAAGAGACCTCTGCGGTTGGCCGAGGAGGAAAGGGCGGGCGGCGGGGTGTTGCGTTCCATCGCCCCCAATCTAGCGCGGGAAGCGCCGGTCCATCCAGCCGAGGATGAGGTCATTGACCTCTTTAGGCTTTTCTTGCTGCGTCCAGTGCCCGGAATCCTTCACCAGGGCCTTCTCCAGGTCGCCGATATAGGCCTCCATCCCCTCGGCCATGGCGGGCGAGAGCACCACGTCCTTCTCGGCCATGATCATCAGGCAGGGGATGTCGTCCACGCGGGTCGGCAGGTCGGCCGAGCGCTCCCAGTTGCGGGTGAAGTTGCGGTACCAGTTGATGCCGCCGGTGAAGCCGGTGGCCTCGAAGCTCTCCACGAAGGCGGCCAGCTCGTCGGCGGTCAGCAGCTGGTTGGCGGTGTCGGACTTGTCCCAGGCGGCGATGGCGTCCCCGAAGGCGAAGGTGGACTGGCCCTCGGCGGCCGGGGTCGACATGTCCAGGCCCGCGCCGGCCTCGACGTCGCCGAGCGCCGCGGGCGTGCGCATGAAGAAGCGGATGGTCTTGTCGACGTCGGCGCCCAGCACCGCGTCGGCCTCGCCGGGCTTCTGGAACCAGACGATGTACATGTCCTCGCCGAAGGCCATGCGCATCGCCGCGATGGGGTCGAAGGGCCCGCGCGGCATGAAGGGGGTGTTGAGGCCGATGATCCCGGCGCAGCGGTCGGGATGCATCAGGGGCATCTGCCAGGTGACGATGCCGCCCCAGTCGTGGCCGCAGAATACCGCCTTCTTCACCCCCAGGTGGTCGAGCAGGCCGACGAGGTCGCCGGTGAGGTGCTCCAGATCATAGTCGGTGATCGCCTCGGGCCGGGAGGTCAGCCCATAGCCGCGCTGGTCCGGGGCGATGGCCCAGCGACCGGCGGCCTCGCAGGCGGCGAGCTGATGGCGCCAGGAGAAGGCCAGTTCCGGGAAGCCGTGGCAGAAGACGATCGGCGTCCCCTGGCCCCGCGGTCCCACCTCGTAATAGGCCATGTCGATTCCGTTGACCTGGGCGTGCTGCACGGGCGGCATCTGGCGGGCGAGGGCGGACATGGCGGCGTTTCCTTGAGCGTTTCGTCCATCATGCGGGCCTTCCTTCCGCGTAAGGCAAGCCTTGCCGGTTCTCAGTTGGCCGAACCGGGTTAGAAGAGGCCATGAGCGATCCCACCGCCCGGCGCGCGCCAGAGAAGACCCCCTGGGGGCTGGTGATCCTGCTGGGGTCGCTGACCGGCTTCGCGCCGATGTCCATCGACATGTACCTTTCAAGTCTGCCGGCGATCGGCCTCGATCTGCACGCCAGCCCCGCCCAGACCCAGGGGACCCTGGCGGCCTTCTTCGCCGGCATGGCGGTGGGGCAGTTCATCTATGGCCCGGCCTCCGACCGTTTCGGCCGCCGCCCACCCATCGTGGCCGGTGTGGCGATCTATGTTCTGGCCTCCATCGCCTGCGCCCTGGCCTTCACGCCGGAGATGCTGATCGGGGCGCGGTTCGTCCAGGCCCTCGGCGGTTGCGCCGGCGGGGTGGTGGCCCGGGCGGTGATCCGTGACCGCTTCAACCACACCGAGACGGCGCGGATGCTGTCCCTGATGACCCTGATCATGGGCCTGGCGCCGATCCTGGCGCCCATGCTGGGCGCGGCCCTGCTGGTGCTGGGAGGCTGGCGGCTGAACTTCTGGTTCCTGGCGCTGTTCGGCCTGACCGTAGGCGGCTTCGCCCTGTGGCGGATGACCGAGTCCCGCTCGGCCGAGACCCTGGCCCAGGCCCGTTCGGAGAGTCCCTTCGGCGCCTATCTCGCCCTGGTCCGCCAGCCGCGCCTGGTGGGTTACGCCCTGGCCGGCGCCCTGAACGGCGCGACCCTGTTCACCTACATCTCCAGCGCTCCGGACCTGCTGATGGGGACCTATGGCGCCTCGCCGACCGTGTTCCCGATCCTGTTCGGGGTGAACGCCGCGGCGATCATCGGGTCCAGCCAGATCAACCGCTTCCTGCTGCGGCGCTGGACGCCGGACGAGGTGCTGGCCACCGCCAGCCTCGCCTCGGTGGCGGCCGCGGCCCTGCTGTCCCTGGCCGCGGTGACCGGGGTCGGCGGCGGCTGGACGGTCCTGCCGCTGCTGTTCCTGCTCCTGGGCACCTATGGCTTCATGCAGGGCAACACCATGGCCGGGGCCTTGAACGTCGACACCCGCCGCGCGGGCTCGGTCTCGGCCCTGATGGGCGGCGCCTCCTTCGGCGTCGGCGCCCTGGCCTCGGGCCTCACCGGCATCCTGCACGACGGCACGCCCCGGCCCATGGCGCTGACCATGCTCGTGGCCCTGATCGGCTCGGCGCTCGCCCTGCGTCTGCTGGCCCTGCCTAGGCGGCCCTAGGTCGGCTCCACGCCAGCGCCGCCCAGCCGGCCATGAAGGCCAGGCCGCCGAGGGGGGTGATCGCCCCCAGCCAGTGCGGCGCGCCCAGGCCCATGGCCCACAGCGAGCCCGAGAACAGCGCCAGGCCTGCCAGGAACAGCGGCGGCGCCAGGGCCGCGCCCCGGCCGGATCGCTGGCCGGCGGCGAACAGCGCGAGCATGTGGACAAAGCCATAGACGGCGCCGGTCCTCAGCCACTCCTGGGCCTTGGGATCGGTGACGCCGTGGGCGGCGAAGGCGCCGAAGCCCACGCAGAGGAAGCCGCCGATGGCGGCCAGACGAAACCAGCGACCCATATGATCTATCCCCAGAGCCGCGGACGGCGGCCCTTCCAGGGGACTTCCTTCTCAAGTTGCGCGGCCAGGCGGAAGAGGGTGGCTTCGTCGGCGTAGCGGGAGCTGAACATCATGCCGATGGGCAGGCCGTTCTCCGACGTCTCCAGCGGCAGGGAGATGGAGGGCTGGCCGGAGAAGTTCATCGGCGGGGTGAAGGGGAAGGCCGCCCCCTGGCGGCGGTTCACCTCCTTGGGCTCCAGATTCACCGGGTCGATGAAGCCGATCTCCGGAACCGGGGTCCCCATCACCGGGCAGAGATAGACGTCGATGTCCTCGAAGGCCGCCAGGGTCCTGCGATTGAGCATCCGCAGCTCCTGCAGGGCGCGGAAGGCGTCGGCGCCGGTCACCTTGCGGCCGCCCTTCAGCGACGCCCAGGTCAGGGGCTCCAGTTCGTGCGGCTCGGGCTCACGGCCGATCTCGTCGATCAGCCGGGCCATGCCGGCGGCGAAGTTGGCGCCGCTCACCGGTCCGCGCGCGGCGTAGAGGGCGCGGTAGTCGATGCCGAGCCCGCGCGGGAAGACGTCGTGCCCCAGGGCCTTGAGCTGCGCGGCGGTGCGTTCGAGGGCCGCCTGGATCTCCGGATCGATGGGCCGGCCCGAGGCGGTCTCCGAGGACCAGGCGATCCGCAGCCGGCCGGGGTGGGTCTCGACCTCCTCCATATAGGGCCGGGCCTTGGGCGGGGCCGGGTAGGGGGCGCCCGGCTCCGGCCGGCCGGTGGCGTCCAGCATGGCCGCGGAGTCGCGCACGGTGCGGGTCACCACATGGTCCACCACGAAGCCGGCCGCATAGTCGAAGCCGTCGGGCAGGTTCGGATTGCGGTCGCGGGTGACCTTCAGGCCCACCAGGCCGCAGCAGGCCGCGGGGATGCGGATCGACCCCAGGCCGTCGCTGGCGTGGGCCATGGGAACCATGCCGGCGGCCACCGCCGAGGCCGAGCCGCCCGAGGAGCCGCCGGAGATGTGATGGGGATTCCAGGGATTGCGGCAGGGGCCCAGCAGGGCCGACTCCGTCGTCCCGGTGATGCCGTACTCCGGGGTGTTGGTCTTGCCGAGCGGGATGACGCCCGTCTCACGATAGCGCCGGGTCAGGCCGCCGTCCTCGGCGTCGACGATGTCGGCGGCGAAGCGGCTGCCCGAGGTCCGGGGCCATCCGGCCACGGGCATGGCCAGGTCCTTGATCAGGAAGGGCACGCCCTTGAAGGGACCGTCGGGCAGGGGGCCCTTGGCCCGCGCGCGGGCCTCGTCATAGGCGGTGTGGACCACCGCGTTGAGCGCGCCATTGTGGCGCTCGATCCGCTCGATGGCGGCGTCCACCAGCTCCAGGGGGCTCACCTCGCCCTTGGCCACCAGGGCGGCCAGGCCCAGTCCGTCGAAGTCGGAATATTCGGGAAACGCCATGGTCCTACCTTTGGCCTGCGGGCATGAGGAAGCTCATCTTGGCGACGGGTTCGAGGCTGGGGGCCTGGCGCTTCAGCACCGCGAAGGCTTCCTCGGCGGCGTCGAGAGCGGCGTCGATGTCGGCCTCCGTCATCGCCGCGCACATGAACATGTTGTGCCAGGGGTGGACGTAGACCCCGCGGTTCAGCATCTCGCTGGACCAGCAGAAGCCTTTCCTGAGGTCGGGGTCGTCGTCGAACAGGAAGAGCGGCATCTGCACCGGGCCCGAGACCCGGAAGCCGAAGCCCGCCGCCTGGGCCCGCTCTCGCAGGCCGTCCGCCAGCCGATCGCCCAGGCTTTGCAGGCGCTCCAGATAGTCGGTGTCGCGCACCAGGCGCAGGGTCTCCAGGGCCGCGGCCATGGGGGCGGCCTGGAACCAGAAGGAGCCGGTGACATAGATCTGGGTCGCGGCCTTCCTGGCCTTTTCGGCGCCGAGCATCATCGAGATTGGGTGGCCGTTGGCCAGGCACTTGCCCCAGGTCGACAGGTCCGGCTGCACGCCGATCCGCGACCAGGACAGGTCGCGGGCCAGCCGCAGGCCCGCGCGGACCTCGTCGACGATCAGCAGGGCGCCGGTGCGATCGCAGATCTCGCGGGCCCGCTGCGCATAGGCCAGGTCCGGCTCGGCCTGGTCGATGAAGGCGTCGTGCTTGAAGGGGGCGGCGAAGATCGCGGCCAGGTCGTCGCCGGCCTGGGCCGCGGCCGCCTCAAGGCTGGCCACGTCGTTATAGTCGCAGAAGATCTGGTGGGCCTGGTCGCTGGGCACCGTGCCCGCGGGCCGGTTGACGCACCAGGTCGCCGCCCCGTGATAGGCGCCCTTGGCCCGGATGATGGTCTTGCGCCGGGTGTGCTGGCGGGCGGTGGAGAGCGCCATCGAGGTGGCGTCCGTGCCGTTCTTGCAGAAGATCGCCCAGTCGGCGTGGCTCACCAGGGCGACCATCTCCTCGGCCAGGCGGACCATCAGCTCTGTGGGGCCGGTCAGGGTGTCGCCCAGGCCGAGCTGGCGGACATAGGCCGCGTCGATCTCCGGGTTGGCGTAGCCGAACAGGTTGGGGCCATAGGCGCACATGAAGTCGAGATATCGGTTCCCGTCCACGTCCCAGAGGTGGGCGCCCTCGCCGCGGGCGAAGAACTGCGGATAGTCGTCGGGGAGCAGACCCACCGCCTGGTGGCCATACATGCCGCCCGGGATCACCGCGGCGGCGCGCTCGCGCAGGGCGCGGTCTCGGATGTTGGGTCGGCTCATCGGTGTCCCTCAGTTCGCCAATTGCCATGGCTTGGGCAGACCTTACGCTCCGCGCGGAACTCGGCAACCGGGAGCGGACGATGAAGGCGGTGATCGGGGCCCTGTTGGGCGCATTGGTGGCGACGACAGCCCAGGGGGCGAGCAAGAGCTTCCAGGACTGGACGGTGGTCTGCGACAACACCCGCAACTGCACGGCCTTCGGCTTCTCGGAGGAGGACTCGGAGGAAACGCCCTTCCTGCGGCTTGAGCGGCCGGCCGCCGGGGCGGCGGCGCCCAGGATCAAGCTGGTCATGGTCGGAGAGAACGGACCTGGCGCGGTCTGGGCCGTCCGGGTCGACGGCAAGCCCGTTCCCGGTCTCACCCCCCGGGCGAAGGGCAACGCCGAGGTCGTGCTGACGGCGCCCCAGGCGCGCGCCCTGCTGGCGGCCATCCGCAACGGGGCCCGCCTGAGCCTGGCGCCGGGGCGAGGTGAGGTGCTGCTGAGCGGCAGTGCGGCCGCCCTGCGCTGGATGGACGAGCAGCAGCGGCGGGCGGGCACCGTCACCGCCCTGGTGGCGGCTGGGCCTAGGCCCGCCTCGGCCGTGCCGCCACCGCCTGCGCCGCCCCTGGTTCGGCCGGCCCCCGCGGTGTCACAGGACGGGCTGCCCGACGCGCTTCTGCCCGGCATGCGCGCCCTGCTCGGGGAGGATTGCGACCAAGGCCTGCTCTCGGAGGACTACGCCCCCATCATCGCCCGCCTCTCCCCCGGGGTCGTCCTGTATGGAGAGCTCTGCTACCGGGGCGCCTATAACGAGATCTACGGCTTCCTGCTGGCCGACGAGAAGGGCGGTCATGCGCGTCGCGCGGCGATCCCCAACCTGGACGGTTCGACCACCCACCTGCTGATGAACGTCGATTTCGATCTGGATAGCCAGACCCTGAGCAATTTCGAGAAGGGGCGCGGGCTCGCCGACTGTGGCGGCATGAATTCCTGGGTCTGGGACGGACGGGCCTTCCGCATCGCCGAGCAGATCGAAATGCCGGAGTGCCGGGGTGTGCAGGGGGAGGAGTGGCCGGTTCTGTTCCGCTCGCGCCAGAAATAGGCGGTCAGAACATCCCCAGCAGGGTGGCGAAGAAGGCCACGACGGCGGCGATGATCGCCTTGGACAACACCCCCAGCACGATGATGCTCACCGCGGCCATCACCCAGCCGATGATCGCCGCATAGCCGTCCCGTTCGGCGGCGCCGATGGCGAAGGCGGCAATGGCGAAGGAGGGCAGCATGTTGCCGAAGGGGATCGGCAGGAAGACCACGATCGACAGCGAGAAGCAGATGGCCCCCATCAGCCGGTCGCCGAAGCGATTGTACATGAAGGTCAGCCGGGGCTTCAGCCGCCGCTCGATCTTCTCCAGGTGCGGCGTGAGCTTGGCGCAGAGACTGCGGAAATCGCTCATGCTCATGGTTCGGGCCAGCAGGGCCTTGGGCAACCACAGGGTTCGGCGGCCGAGCATCCACTGGGCCGTGATGAAGGCCAGCGGCGCCCCGAGGATGGCCGAGATCCCGGGGGGCATGGGCAGGACCAGGGGGGCGGCGAAGACGAAGATCAGGGCCCCGAAGGCGCGGTCGCCGAAGGTCTCCAGGATGTCGGCCACCGACACCTTGCGCGACTTGCCCTGGCCGATCAGCTCGAGCAGTTCGGAGACGCTGGCGGCGCGGAGTTTCTCGGTCATCGTCCCCTGCGGCTACACGCTTGCGCGTCGGTGCGGAAGGGCTGATGCGATCACTTCGCGCTACCGATTGCGCAATGGGGAAAAGCCGACCCGACTCGCGCTAGGCGTGGCTGGGCCATGTCCCAGACGGTGCGCCTTGGTCTGTTCTACGGAGCCATCTTCATCGGGGGCGGCGCGGCCTCGCCCTACATTCCGGTCTGGTTCGACCACCGCGGCCTGAGCGGGGCGCAGATCGGCCTGATCCTGTCGGCGCCGCTGCTGGCGCGGACCTTCACCGCGCCCCTGCTGGCCATGTGGGCCGACAGCTTCTCCCTGCGCCGGACCCCCCTGATCCTGATGGGGGTGGCGATGGCGATCGGCTACGGCCTGCTGGCCGCGCCCTTCGGTTTCGCCTGGTGGTTCGGGCTCTGGTTCATCGCCTCGACCATGTACGCCACCGTGGGGCCCCTGACCGATGTCGTGGTCCTGGCCCGGTCGCAGAGGGACGGCTTCAACTATGGCTGGCCGCGGGGCATGGGGTCGGTGGCCTTCATCATCGCCAATGTCGGCATGGGCCTGATCCTGGCCCGCGGCTCGCCGGAGCTGGTGCTGGTCTGGATCACCCTGGCGGCCCTCGCCGTGGCCATCGGCGCGCGATACCTGCTGCCCCCCGATCCGGTGCGCGCCGGGGGCGGGGTCGCGGCCCTTTCGGAGCGCATGGCCGGGCTCGGCGAGCTGTTCCGCGACAAGGACTTCATGCTGGTGGTGATCTCCGCGGGCCTGATCCAGTCTGCGCACGCCTTCTACTATTCCTTCTCCACCCTGGCCTGGCGCAACCAGGGAATTCCCGAGCAGATGACCGGCGTGCTCTGGGGCGTGGGCGTCGGGGTCGAGGTGGCCTTCCTGTGGTTCATGGAGCCTTGGCGGCGGCGGTTCGGGGCGCGCAACCTGCTGGTCCTGGGCGGGGTGGCCGCGGTGGTCCGCTGGGGCGCCCTGGCGATGTCGCCGCCGCTCTGGCTCGTCTTCCCGATCCAGGCCCTGCACACCCTGACCTATGCGGCGACCTTCATGGGATCCCTGCAACTGGTTGACCGGCTGTCGCGGCCCGCCAACGCCTCGGCGGCCCAGACCATCAACTCGGCCCTGTCGGGCGGGGTGCTGAGCGGGGTGGCCACCATCGTCTCCGGCGCGCTCTTCGACAGCATAGGAGCCAAGGGCTATTTCGTCATGGCGGCCATGTCCCTGGCGGGCCTGGCCGGGGCGCTCAGGCTCTACGGCGTTCGGCGGCTGGACGACTGAGGGCGTCGGCCATGGCCCGGATGCTGGCCCGCACCGCCTGGTCGATCTCGGCCAGGGAGGTGGTGGCCTGGTCGGAGAACTCGCGGGCCTGGGGCACGTGCAGGAAGCCCACCGACGGCGCCGCGGCCTCCGCCAGCAGCCGGTAGAGGGTGAAGTTGCAGAGATAGTCGCCGGCGTCGTCGGACAGGCGCGCGGCGAGATTGGCGCCGATCAGGGCGCCCAGCATGTCCTCGGTCGGGGCGGTCGAGGCCAGGGCCCCAGGCCCGTCGGACCGGATGACCGAGCCCTCCCAGGTCGCCCCCGCATGGTCGGGCTTGGCGCGGGCGGCGCGGTTGCGGGCCACGGTCTCCACCCGGAAGGCGTCCGCGTCGGTGGCGACCCCCACCACCAGCACCGCGTCGGCCGGCCGGGCGCCCAGGGCCGCCTGGACCGTCTCCACCGATCCGGTCCAGGCCACCGGCAGACATAGGCAGTCCAGCACGACGCCCTGCGGCGCCCAGGCGTCCTGCGCAAGGGCCTCGACCACGGCGGCGGCGGGGTTGCGAGGAGCGGCCGGAAAGGATCCGAAGCCGCAGACCAGCAGGCGGGGATGAGTCATGAACACGACACTGGCCCGGCGATGTGGCGATGGGATGGCGGGTGACGCCACGACAGTCTTGCAGCCCGCGCGGATGGGGCGACTATGGGCTCAAAACACGGACGGGAGGACCGCCGATGCACGCGCTGGAAGTGACCGCACCCTGGGGCGCCGAGCAGATCGCGGTGGTGGAGCGCGACGACCCGACCCCCGGCCACGGCCAGGTCCTGGTGCGCATGAAGGCGGTGTCGCTGAACTATCGTGACCTGCTGATGATCAACGGCATGTACAGCCGCGGCTCCGGCCAGGCCGGGACCATCACCCCCTTCTCCGACGGCTGTGGCGTGGTGGAGGCCGTGGGGCCGGGTGTGACCCGGGTGGCCGTGGGCGACCGCATCGCCACCCTGTTCTTCCAGAATTGGCAATCGGGCCGCCCGACCCTGGAGAAGCTGTCCTCGTCCCTGGGCTTCCCGATCCCCGGCGCCGGCGCGGAGCTGCAGCTGTTCAGCCAGGAAGGGGTCTCGAAGGTCCCGGCCTATCTGACGGACCAGCAGGTGGCGACCTTGCCCTGCGCGGCGCTGACCGCCTGGCGCGGCCTGTTCGAGGACGCCCGCCTCGAACCGGGCGACACCGTGGTCCTGCAGGGCACCGGCGGGGTGTCGATCTTCGGCCTGCAGTTCGCCCACGCGGCGGGCTACCGCACCTTCATCACCTCGTCCTCCGACGAGAAGCTGGCCCGGGCCAAGGCGCTCGGGGCCGACCACCTTCACAACTACCGGACCGATCCCGAGTGGGCCAAGGCCGTGCGCGCGACCACCGGCGGGGTGGGGGCCGACTTCATCATGGAGGTCGGCGGCGCGGGCACCATCCACCAGAGCCTGAGGGCCATCCGCATCAACGGCCACATCGCCATCATCGGGGTGGTGGCCGGGGCGGGCGAGGGGGTCAATCCCGGCGCCCTGATCAGCAACTCCGCGCGCCTTCAGGGCCTGTCGGTGGGGTCACGGGAGATGTTCGAGGCCATGTGCCGGGCCCTTGAGCTGCATCGCATCTCGCCGGTGGTGGACAAGGTGTTCCCCTTCACGGAGGCCGCGGCGGCCTTCGCCGCCATGGCCGCCGGCGAGCATTTCGGAAAAATCGTTCTCACCTTCTGAGGAGGCGTGCATGCGTACCAAAGGCATCAATCACCTGGCGCTCGTCTGCCGCGACATGGGCGAGACCGTCAGGTTCTACCGCGACGTGCTGGGCATGCCGCTCACCAAGACCATCGCCCTGCCGGACGGCGGCCAGCACTTCTTCTTCGACTGCGGGGGCGGGGCCAGCGTGGCCTTCTTCTGGTGGCCGGAGACCCCGGCCGCGGCGCCGGGGATCGCCTCGGTGGCCAAGTTCCCGCAGAGCCCGAAGTCGGCGGTGGGCTCCATGAACCATGTGGCCTTCGACATGGACTCCGACGACCTGCAGGACAGCATCAAGCGGTTGCAGGCGGCCGGCGTCGAGGTCCTGCCCATGGTGGTGAACCACGACGACAGCCCCGCCGGCGTCGCCGCCGAGCTGCATCCGGGGGTCTTCGTCCGCTCGGTCTATTTCACCGATCCCAACGGGATCATGCTGGAGTTCGCGGCCTGGACGAAGGGCTTCGGCCCCGAGGACGTGGCCCACGAACCGGCCGGCGCGGCGGTGGAAGTCTGATGCCCCGCCTGAGGCAGATCTCCCGCGCCGAGGCCACCTCCGAGGTGGTCACCAAGACCTACGACCTGCTGTTCGGCGACCGCGACCCGGTGGCCGAGCCGGGGACGGCGACGGGCACGGCCGGCGACTGGTGGACGGTGTTCGCCAACAGCCCCGACATCCTGAGGCACGCCAACCAGGGCTTCGCCCTCTACCGCACGCCCGACCGCAAGCTCGATCCGGTGCTGCGGGAGCTGGCCCAGACCCGGGCGGGCTGGGCGCGGGGCAGCCAGTTCGTCTTCTCCCAGCACTGCAAATCGCTGCGCGGCCTGAAGGTGTCGGAGGACCGGATCGACGCGGTGCCGCACTGGCAGGTGGCCGACTGCTACACGCCGGAGGAACGCGCGGTCCTGGCCTATGCCGATTGCCTGGTGCTGCAGGGCGGCCGCACGCCCGAGCCGGTGTTCGCGGCCCTGAGGACCTTCCTGGACGACGAGCGGATCCTGGAGCTGACCTACATCACCTGTCTCTACGACATGCACGCGGTGATGAGCCGGGCCCTGCGCCTGGAGTTCGACGACCGGGACGATCCGATCGTGGAGGTTGCGCCGCCGAAGGACTTCAGCGCGCGGGACTTCCTCGACACGGGGCGCCGCTCTGATTGAGCTTTACACGTTATAGATGGTATTCGCAGGTCTTCGAGCCCGGATTCGTCGTGAGGATTTAAGTCTATCTTGAGTCTTCGAGGCTAGGTTGCTGACGCTGATCCGTTGTAGCGGCGCCCGGAGATTGACTTGGAGTTGCATCACGACCCCACCCAGGCGACGGCATCCAAGGTCGTCAGCCTGGCGCCGCAGCTTATCGAGCGCCTGGTCGCCGGGCAGGGGACCCCGATCCGGCGCATCGAGCAGGCCCTGCGGCCCTATCATGTGCAGGCCTCGCCGCGTCCGGACGCCCTGGCCCTGGCCGGCGACGAGATCGCCGTGACCCTGGCGGCGGCCATCCTCGAGAAGATCGCCGAACTGCTGCGCACCGAGGCAAGCCACGAAGGCCTGGTGGAGGAGGCGATCGGCGCCGCCATCGGCCACGCCCTGAAGTTCGACCTGGCCTACCGGCTCAAGGGGATCAGCCAGGCCGTCCGGCCGATGTCGCTGAGCCAGGTGGGGTTCATGAACACCCTGCTGTTCTCCGACCGGTCCCTGATCTTCGGGGTCGGGCCCACCGGCACCGGCAAGACCCACCTGGCCATAGCCGCGGGCCTGAGCCTGCTGGCCGAGGGGCGGATCAAGCACCTGGTGATGACCCGGCCCCGGGTGATGCTGGAGGGCGAGACCATGACGGCGGCCCTGCGGGCCGAGACCGCCTATGACGAACAGCTCACCCCCATCGAGGACGAACTGCGCCAACTCATCGGCCACGACGAGATCCACCAACTCACCGAACGCGGGATGATCGAGGTCCTGCCGCTTGGCCGAATGCGCGGGCGGACCTTCAACGACAGCCTGCTGCTGGTGGATGAGGCCCAGAACATGACGGTGGGCAAGATGCGGATGGCCGCCACCCGCATCGGCCGCAACGGGCGGCTGGTGGTGACCGGTGATCCCGCCCAGGTGGACCTGGCGGGCGGCGACGAGGTGTCGGGCATGAGCCACCTGCTCAAGCTGGTGGCGGGGACCGACCTGGCCGCCGTGCACCGCTTCGAGACCTATCAGATCATCCGAAACCCGGTGGTGGCGCGGCTGGAGGCCCTCTATTCCCAGGCCGGCGGCGCCGCGGAGATGCGGGCCGCCGCCTGAGGCCGGCTAGATCGAGTAGTCCAGCTCGCCCTCGAGCCAGGCGGTGATCTGCTCGGCGGCCTCGGTGGGGGAGGTCTTGGTGGTGTCGATGCGGATCTCGGGGGCCTCGGGTTCCTCATAGGGGCTGTCGATGCCGGTGAAGTTCTTCAGCTCCCCGGCGCGGGCCTTCTTGTAGAGGCCCTTGACGTCGCGGGCCTCGGCGACGGCCAGGGGGGTGTCGATGAAGACCTCCACGAAGTCGCCCTTGGCCTGCAGGTCGCGGGCCAGGCGGCGCTCGGCCCGGAAGGGCGAGATGAAGCTCACCAGCACGATGAGGCCGGCGTCCACCATCAGCTTGGCCACCTCGGCGACGCGGCGGATGTTCTCCACCCGGTCCTCGTCGGTGAAGCCCAGGTCCTTGTTGAGGCCGTGGCGGACATTGTCGCCGTCCAGCAGGTAGGTGTGGCGGCCGTTGGCGTGCAGCTTCTTCTCCACCAGGTTGGCGATGGTGGACTTGCCCGAGCCCGACAGGCCGGTGAGCCAGACGACCCGGCCGCGCTGGCCCTTCAGGGCGGCGCGGGCGGCCTTGTCGACGTCGAGGGCCTGCCAGTGGACGTTCTGGCTGCGGCGCAGGGCGAAGTGGATCATGCCGGCGGCGACGGTGCGGTTGGAGATCCGGTCGATGAGGATGAAGCCGCCGAGGTCGCGGTTGTCCTTGTAGGGGTCGAAGGCGATGGGGGCGTCGAGGCTGAGATTGCAGACCCCGATCTCGTTGAGCTCCAGCCGCTTGGCGGCCAGGTGCTCCATGGTGTTGACGTTGACCTTGTACTTGGGCTCGGTGATCGAGGCGCCGACGGTGCGGGTCCCGATCTTCAGCAGATAGGGGCGGCCCGGCAGCATGGCCTCGTCGTCCATCCAGACGATCGTGGCCTCGAACTGGTCGGCCACCGGCGGCGGGCTGGCGGCGACGGAGATGACGTCGCCGCGGCTGATGTCGATCTCGGTGGTCAGGGTCAGGGTCACCGACTGGCCGGCCACGGCCTGATCGAGGTCGCCGTTGAAGGTGACGATGCGCTCGATGGTGCTCTCGCGGCCCGAGGGCAGGGCCTTGATCCTGTCGCCGGGCTTGATGACGCCGGTGGAGATCAGGCCCGAGAAGCCCCGGAAGTCGAGGTTCGGGCGGTTGACCCACTGGACCGGCATGCGGAACGGGCGGCTCTGCAGGTCGTCCTCCACCGGCAGGCTCTCCAGCAGGGCCATCAGAGGCGGGCCGTCGTACCAGGGGGCGGCGTCGCTGTGTTCGGTGATGTTGTCGCCCTTCAGCGCCGACATCGGGATGGCGGTGAAGTCGGTGATGCCGATCTGGGCGGCGAAGGCGCGGTACTCGGCCAGGATGGTGTCGTAGGTCTCCTGGCTCCAGCCCACCAGGTCCATCTTGTTGATGGCCAGGATCACGTGGCGGATGCCCAGCAGGCTGACGAGATAGGAGTGCCGGCGGGTTTGGGTCAGCACGCCCCGGCGGGCGTCGATCAGGATCACAGCGGCGTCGGCGGTCGAGGCGCCGGTGACCATGTTGCGGGTGTACTGCTCGTGGCCCGGGGTGTCGGCGACGATGAACTTGCGCTTGTCGGTGGAGAAGAAGCGGTAGGCGACGTCGATGGTGATGCCCTGCTCGCGCTCGGCGGCCAGGCCATCCACCAGCAGGGCGAAGTCGATGTCGCCCCCCTGGGTGCCGACTCGCTTGGAGTCGGCCTCCAGGGCGGCCATCTGGTCGTCCAGGATCATCTTGGAATCATAGAGCAATCGCCCGATCAAGGTCGACTTGCCGTCGTCCACCGAGCCGCAGGTGATGAAGCGCAGCAGGCTCTTGTGCTCGTGGGCGTGGAGATAGGCGTCGATGTCCTCGGCGATCAGGGACGACTGGTGGGCCCCGGCCTGGGAACTGGCTTGGGCGGTCATCAGAAGTACCCTTCCTGCTTCTTCTTCTCCATGGAGGCGGCCTGGTCGTGGTCGATGGCCCGGCCCTGGCGCTCCGATGTGGTGGTGAGCAGCATCTCCTGGATGATTTCCGGGAGCGTGGCGGCGGTGCTCTCCACCGCGCCGGTGAGCGGGTAGCAGCCGAGCGTGCGGAACCGCACCGACTTCATCATCGGAACTTCGCCGGGCTTGAGCGGCATGCGGTCGTCGTCGACCATGATCAGCATGCCGTCGCGCTCCACCACCGGCCGCTCGGCCGAGAAGTAGAGCGGCACGATGGGGATGTTCTCCAGGTGGATGTATTGCCAGATGTCCAGCTCGGTCCAGTTGGAGATCGGGAAGGCGCGGAAGTTCTCTCCGGCAGCCTTGCGCGTATTGTAGAGATGCCAGAGCTCGGGGCGCTGGTTCTTGGGGTCCCAGCGGTGCTGGGCTGAGCGGAAGGACAGCACCCGCTCCTTGGCGCGGCTCTTTTCCTCATCGCGCCGGCCGCCGCCGAAGGCCGCGTCGAAGCCGTACTTGTCGAGCGCCTGCTTCAGGCCCTCGGTCTTCCACATGTCGGTGTGCAGGCTGCCGTGGTCGAAGGGGTTGATGCCCCGCTCCACAGCCTCGGGGTTCTTGTAGACCAGCAGGTCGGCCCCCAGCTCGGCGGCCATCCGCGCGCGCATCTCGTACATCGCCTGGAACTTCCAGGTGGTGTCGACGTGCAGCAGGGGGAAGGGCAGCTTGCTCGGGAAGAAGGCCTTCTGGGCCAGGCGCAGCATCACCGCGCTGTCCTTGCCCACCGAATAGAGCATGACCGGGTTCTCGCACTCGGCCACCACCTCCCGGAAGATGTGGATGCTCTCAGCCTCCAGGCGCTGGAGGTGGGTGAGCGTGGCCGGCGAAATCTCCGGCTTGGATGCGAGAGCGGGGACCGCCATCAGGAAACCTTGCAGTTCGACATCAGCCATACCTCGGCCAGGCGGGTGACTTACGAGAGGCCCGCCCGGGTTACGACAGAGAATTCCTGACAGCGTGTCGAGGAAAGGGCCACCGCCTTTGGTGTCCGAAAGCCGCCACCTATGTGGTGGCGATGTCCGAAAACCGCGAGACTTCATCCCTTGAGCGGCAGACTATCAGCTCATGGATATGAACGACGACGCCTGCTACCGCGCCTTCTCGATGCGAGACGCCCGTTTCGACGGTCGCATCTTCGGCGCCGTGAAGACCACCGGCATCTACTGCCGTCCGGTCTGCCCCGCCCGCACCCCCAAGCGCGAGAACATCGCCTTCTACCCCTCGGCCGCCGCGGCGCAGGAGGCCGGCTTCCGGCCCTGCCTGCGCTGCCGGCCGGAGACCTCGCCGGACCTGGGCTCCTGGAAGGGCACCTCCAACACCGTCTCCAGGGCGCTGTCCCTGATCGAGCAGGGGGCGCTGGACGAGGGCGACGTCGACGGCCTGGCCGAACGGCTCGGGGTCGGCGAGCGCCAACTCCGGCGGCTGTTCCGTCAGCACCTGGGCGCCTCGCCGGTGGCGGTGGCCCAGACCCGGCGGGTGTTGCTGGCCAAGCAGCTGATCCATCAGACCCACCTGCCCATGGCCGAGGTGGCCATGGCCTCGGGCTTCGGCAGCGTCCGGCGTTTCAACGAGACCTTCCAGCAACTGTTCGATCGGCCGCCCGGCGCCCTGCGGCGCTCCGGCGGGGCCGATGTCGCCGCCAGCGATGGGGCGGGAACCACGATCCGGCTGCCCTATCGCGCCCCCTATGACTGGGACGCCATGCTGGCCTTCTGGACCCTGCGGGCCATTCCCGGGGTCGAGACGGTGACCGGCCGCCGCTACGCCCGCCTGCTGCAGGTGGGCGAGGCCCACGGCCTGGTGATCGTGGCCCAGGGGGAGGGGGACTGGCTGGACGTCACCCTGCGCTTCCCGAAGGTCCAGGCCTGGCCGGCGGTCATCGCCAAGCTGCGCCGCGTCTTCGACCTGGCCGCCGATCCCGCCCTGATCGGTGGGCATCTCTCCGAGGATCCGGAGCTGGCGGCCCTGGTGGCCAAGCGGCCGGGCCTGAGGGCGCCCGGCGCCTGGGACGGCTTCGAGCTGGCGGTCCGAGCGGTGCTGGGCCAGCAGATCACCGTGGTCGCCGCCCGCAACCTGGCGGGCAAGATCACCGCGGCCCTTGGCTCGGCCGTGCAGGACGAGGCGGCCAACGCGCTGGGCCTCACCCACCTGTTCCCGACGCCGCAACAACTGGCCCAGGCCGATGTCGAGACCCTCGGCATGCCCCGCGCCCGGGGCCGGGCGCTCGTCTCCCTCGCAGAGGTCGCCGCCGCCGATCCGGACCTGTTCGGGATGAAGCGCAGCCTGGAGGAGGCCGTCGCCCAGCTCCGCGCCCTGCCGGGGATCGGGGAGTGGACGGCGCAATACATCGCCATGCGGGCCCTGCGGGAGCCCGACGCCTTCCCCCACGCCGACCTCGGCCTGCTGCGGGCCCTGGAGGACGAGAACGGCCTTCGCCCGACGCCGGCCGAGCTGCTGGCGCGGGCCGAGCGGTGGCGGCCCTGGCGGGCCTACGCCGCCTCCCACCTGTGGGCGTCCGACGCGGCGCTCGATCCCAAGATCACCAAGGACAAGACCCATGACCAAGTCGCTGCCTGAAACCCTGATCCTCGACCGCGTCGCCACCCCGGTGGGGGAGGCCCTGCTGGTGGTGGACGAAGCCGGCGTGCTGCGCGCCTTCGACTTCGCCGACTACGAGCCGCGCATGCGCACCCTGATGGGGCGTCACTATCCCGGCATGGCGCTGACGCCGGGCCAGGCGCCGGACGCGCTGCGTGAGGCCGTGGGCCGCTATTTCGGCGGCGACCTCGACGCCCTGGCCGCGATCGCCTGGGCCACCAATGGCACGGCCTTCCAGCGCAAGGTCTGGGACGCGCTCTGCACGATCCCGGCGGGCGAGACCCTCAGCTACAAGGGCCTGGCCGAGCGCATCGGCAAGCCCAGCGCCATGCGCGCCGTGGGCCTGGCCAACGGCTCCAACCCCGTCGCCGTGGTGGTGCCCTGCCACCGGGTGATCGGCGCCAATGGCGGGCTGACCGGCTACGGCGGCGGCCTGCCGCGCAAGCGCTGGCTGCTGGCCCACGAAGGCGCCGCGTTCAAGGACTCGCTCGCCGCCTGAAGCGCGTTCCAGGGACGGCCGCCACCGGCTAAGCTTGCGGAGCGGCCATCTCGGGAGGCGATCATGAAACTCTGGATCGGCGCTGCGGCGCTCGGGGCGGTCGGCCTGGCGGCGGGCGTCGCGGCGGCTCAATCCTGGGGCGGCGGCGCGGGTTTCAACGGTCCGGGCCCCGGCAATGCGCCGAGGGCCACCCTCTATGAACTGCCCAACTTCCAGGGCCGCCAGATCACGGTGACGGCCACCGCCGAGAACATGGCGCCCATGGGCTTCAACGACCTGGCCCAGAGCGCGCGGCTGCAGGGCCGCTGGCGGGTCTGCGAGGACTCCGGCTATCGCGGCAAGTGCCGCGACATCAGCGGCGACATCCCCGACCTGAACACCCAGGGACTGGGCCTGAAGATTTCCTCGCTGCAGGCCTATTTCGAGGGCGCCTGGTCGCGCGGCGGCGGCTGGGGCCGGCCCGGACAGCCCGGGCCCTACGAGGGCGCGACCGGGGTGCTGTTCCCCTATCCCAACATCATGGGCCTGGACATCTCGCCCAACAGCTCCGGGGCCAACGCCTTCTGCCGCTCGGTGCAGCTCGGCTATTCGGCCTATTACGACTCCAGCCAACGGGCGCGCCTGGCCCTGGACGGCGAGGGGCGTTACGTCGCCGACAGTCCGGTGATCCGGGACGTATTTTGTCGTAAGCGCTGAGTTCGCGGGTCGATTGGCCCGCGCCCAGGTTACATGACGAAAATTTCACGTTACATGACGTCGCCGTAAGGCCGCGCTTGTCATATAACCGCGGTTCACGGAATCGCTGCGGACTCGGGGAGGTGTTCCAATGCAGACATTGACCGAGATCGTCGCGGCCGTGGTGGTGCATTCCTCCGCCTTCGCCTACTCGCATTTCGGCGTCGCGCTGGAAGCCCCGCGCCCGGTCGAGCACCCCAGCCACAGCGAGCGCACCGTGGCCCGCACCGCGGTTCCCAAGCCCGCCGTCAAGATCATCGATCGCGCGCAGAAGACCGCCGACTGCCCGACCCAGAAGGCCCAGGTCTTCAAAACCTGACGTCCCATTGCGGGACTCCGCGACATTCGGTCTCCGCCGGGCATGATTCCGTCCAATGATGCTTTCCGCCGGGTCGGTTCGCCGGTAATCGTTTCAGTTGGGGCGCGAATTCGGGTCGGCGCGCGTATTGGCGCCTATCCCGGTCGCAGGGTTGAAGGCGCTTGAGACAGGCCGCGAATGAAGATCAAGAAGCGGCATCCGCCGGTGGATTTCCAAAGCCTGACCGACGAGGACGCCACGTCGCGCCTTAGCGCCGCCGCGCCGGAGGCCCAGCCCGATCTCGACCTCGCCGCCGCCGAACCGCCCCCCGTCAGTGCGCCCCTGGCCGAGCCCCAGGCCGCCGCGCCGCTGTCGCCCATCCCGCCCGCCGCCGACCTGACCCCGGCCCCGGTCCAGACCCCCGCGCCGCGGCCGCAGCCGCCGGCGCCCGCCAAGGCCGCCAAGACCTCGGAACTGCCCTCGGCCTGGCCGATCTATCTCGCCGCCCTGGTGGTCTCGGTGCTCTGGGCCCTGGCGCCCATCGCCTTCGCTTTCGGCTATCGTCGGGCGGTGTCGCCCTTCGATTTCGACCCCTTCGCGATCACCGTCCTGGCCGCCATGGCGATCGGGCCGGCGGCCTTCGTCTGGATCGCCGCCTACATGATCCGCCAGGGGCAGATGCTCGGGGCCGAGGCCCGCCGGGCCAAGCAGCTCGCCGACGAGATGGTCACCCCGGCCATGGCCGCCGGCGCCCAGGCCAGCGACGTGGTCCAGGCGGTGCGCGAGGAGATCGTGCGGGCCGGAAACGCCGCCGACGAGGCCCGCGAGACCCTGCTGGCCCTGCGCCAGGCCCTGGCCTCGGAGAGCGAGCGCCTGATCGAGGCCGCCAGCACCAGCGCCCGCAGCGCCGCCGAACTCACGGGCGTGCTCGGCCGCGAACGCACCGAGATGGCCGGCCTGACCCACACCTTGGACGCCCAGGCCTCCGCCGTCGCCGACGCCATCACCCAGCAGGCCCGCATGGTGGCCGAGGCCTCCGACCTGGCCGAGACCCAGCTTCGCGAGGCCGAGGCCGCGCTCGCCGCCCGGGCCGCCGACCTGGCCGCCGCGGCCGGGGAGGCCAGCGACGCCGCCCGCACCGCCGGCGAGGATCTCACCCGCCACATCGCCCGCCTGGAGACCGCCGGCATCGGCGTCACCGACCAGATCCGCGGCGTCGAGCAGGGCCTGACCGAGCAGCGGGCCGGCCTGGTGACCGTGGCCCACGCCCTGCGCGCCGACCAGGAGGCCTTCGGCGCCCAGTCGGAGACCCACGCCGCCCAACTGTCGGAGTTCATCACCCAGGCCCGGCTCTCCACCGCCGAGATGGGCGACCGCGCCGTCAAGGGCGGCGAGGCCCTGCGCGAGCTGATCGCCGAGGCCGCCGAGCAGTTCCGCGAACTGGCGGAGTCGGCCAAGGCCGAGCGCGACGAGTTCGGCCAGTCGACCCTGCATTCCATGGAGGCGGTCTCCCAGGCCGCCGCCGAGGAGCGCCGCAAGCTGGAGGAGCAGACCCGCGCGGCCATCCAGGGCCTGGGCCAGGCCGCCGAGGAGACCCGCAAGGCCGCCGAGGCTCATGCCATCACGGCCCGCGAACAGGTGGACCAGCTGTCGGAGGCCGCCTTCAGCGCCGGCCAGAAGGCCAACCAGGTGTTCGAGCAGCGCCTGGCCGAGGCCCGCGACCTGATCGAGCGCTCCGCCCAGATGGTGGAGCAGGCCGGCGCCGCCACCGCCCGCAAGCTGGAGGAGGGGGCCGTCGCCGCCCGCGCCACCCTGGACGAGCTGGCCGGCATGATGGCCGACATCGAGGCCCGCGCCACCCGCTTGCCGGCCGCGGCCCGCGGTCAGGCCGAGGAGGTGCGCCAGGCCGTGGCCGACAGCATCGACGACCTGATGGATCACGCCCGCCGCACCTCCGACGAGACCCAGGCTATCGACGCGGCCTTCCAGGAGCGTGTCCGCCGCAACTACGAGATGCTCAGCGAGGCCGTGCGCCTGATGGGCACCGTGGCCGGCGGCGCCGCCAGCCTGGAACCGCCGCAGCCGGCCCAGATGCGCGAGCGGATCGTCGCCCCGCCGCCGCGGCCCCGCAGCCGCCGCGAGCCGGAGCCCGAGCCGGAACCCGAATATCAGGAGCTGGAGGAAGAGGACGACGAGGCGCTGGAGCTGACCCAGCCCGTCGAGCCGCCGCCGCCGCCTGCGCCCGTTCGCCGGCCGCGCGTCGCCGCCCCGGAGCCCCTGGAGCCTGAGCCCACGCGCCGCCGCCTGCGCCTGACGCCGACGGCCACCGACGAGGAGTTCTCCAACGTCTTCGAGCAGGCCGCCGGCCGCTCGCCGCCGCGGGAGCCCGCCGCCGCCGAACCGGCGGACGAATGGACCTGGAAGGACCTGCTGTCCTCCATCGACGAGGGCGGCCCGGCCCAGGCCGGCAAGCCCGGCCTGGAGGCGGTGCTGGCCGCCGAGGTGGCCGCAATGGGCATCGACCCGGCGGCCCTGCTGCCCCGCGGCCGCATCGACGAGATCGCCGCGGCCATCCAGACCGAGGACGTCGACGGCGCCCGCGAGGTGGTGCGCAAGCTGGCGCCGGCCGCGACCCGTCGCCTGTCGCGGCGGCTGTTCACCGACCAGACTCTGCGCCGGCAGGTGGTGACCTATCTCAACGGCTTCCAGGACCTGCTGGACGACGCCGCGGCCCGCGATCCGCAAGGTTTCGAGGTCGGCCAGCTGCTGGCCAGCGAGTCGGGCCGCACCTATCTGCTGTTCGACGCGGCGGCGGGGGACTTGGTCTAGCTAGAGGATCACCGCCGAGCCGTTGACCGAGACCATCAGCATCGAGCCGTTGGGGCCCACGGTGTTGTAGTCGAGGTCGACGCCGACGATGGCGTTGGCGCCGAGCGCGCGGGCCTCGGCCTCCAGGCCCTTGAGGGCGTCGGCCCGGGCCTGGGCCAGGACCCGCTCATAGCCCTTGGACCGGCCGCCGATGAAGTCGCGGATGGCGTTCATCAGGTCCAGCACCACATTGGCCCCCAGGATCGCCTGGGACGACACCATGCCCAGGTGCTGACGCACGGGGCGGCCCTCGATGAAGTGGGTGGTGACGATCAGCAGGGGCGGGTCGTTCTTGGCCATGGCGCAAACATAGGGTGAATCCGGTCCCTTCGCGAGGCGCCCTCCCGTCATATGGGCAAAGCCGCGCCCGGGTTTCCCCTGAGGCGCGAAAATGCGTGGGGCGGGCTTTGACCCGGCGCGCGCTTGCGGCAGAGTGCCCCCGCCTGGGGCCTGGGAGCGGTGAATGCTAGTCGCGCAGTCGCATATCGACCTGCACAACATCCGCAACAGTATCGAGCGGACGAAGAAGCTGTCCGACAACGTGGTGGGGATCGGTCCGCTGGGCATCGGCCTGGACGGCCTGCTGACCTGGATCCCCGGGGCGGGCGCGATCTACAGCCTCGGCGCCGGCTGCATCCTGCTGTTCGACGGGGTCCGCGCGCGGGCCGCGCCGATGATCCTGCTGCAGATGGGCGCCATCATCGCCATCGACACCCTGGTGGGTGAAGTGCCCGTGGCCGGCAAGCTGGCCGACATGCTGTTCACCGGCCACAAGTGGTCGGCCGACATGCTGCTCAAGCACATGGAGGACACCATCTATTTCGAGGGCACGCGAAAAGACGCCGTCAACAGCCCGGAATACAAGGATGTTCTCTCCCGCATCCGGGCGGGCAAGGAAAAGCGCCGGGTCGTCTTCCTGGGGTAGCGGCGGGAGCTTTCGGCGCTCCGGTGGAGCTTTCGGGGAAGGGGCGCGTTGAGGCCGGATGGCGGTATCCAGAGATAGAGCGCACCAATCCTGGCGCACGGCCGAGCGGGTCAAGCGCCTGTCCGACCGGCTGGTGGGCTTCGGGCCCTTCGGCCTGGGGCTCGACGGCATCCTGGCCTGGGTGCCGGGCGCCAACCTGATCTACAGCCTGGGGGCCGGCGGACTGCTGATCGTCGAGGGCCTGGCGGCCGGCGCCTCGGCTGGGACCCTGCTGCGGATGGCGGTCTATCTGGCGGCCGACTCCGCGACCTCCGAGGTCCCCATCGTCGGCTGGGCCATCGACACCGTCTTCCCCGCCCACCTGATGGCCGCCAAGGCCCTGCAGAAGGACATCGAGGCCCGCCACGGCCCCGCCGAGATGCCCCACGGCTGGGGCGGCAAGAAGAAGCGCGGCAAGCTGCGCGACATCACCCCGCGCTAGAACGCCGACCTGCTTGGGCTACACCGCCGCGCGCAAGGGGTCCGGCGGCAGGGTCGCGAGCATGCTGGGCCGCACGGACATCCGATCCAACCAGCCGGCCAGGCGCTTGCCTTTCAGCAGCGTCCGACCCTCCGGTGTCTGGGAGAGGTAGGCCAGTTGCGGATACAGCAGCAGGTCGGCCAGGGTGACGGCGTCGCCCACCAGGTAGGTGTTGGCGTCCAGCAGGCCTTCCAGTGCTTCCATGCAGACCTTCGCCTGAGGCAGCGCCGCGGCGCAGATCTCCTCGTTGGCCGCAGAGCCGGTGATCACGGGTCCGACGATCCGCTGGAAGACCACCGTCGATCCCACTTGCGGGAAGAAGTACCAGTCGTTGATCCCCATGATCTGGTTCATCCGCGCCGCGACCTTCGGGTCCGTGGGCTGCAGGGCCGGGCCGGGGAGGGCGGCGTCGATGTAGCGAAGGATCGCCTGGGTCTCGTAGAGGACGAAGTCGCCGTGCTTCACCACCGGGATTCGGCAGAAGGGATTCATGGCGCGGTAGGCCTCGCCCCGATGTTCGCCCGGCGCGACCGGCTGCATCCGATAGGGGGCCGACTTCTCTTCAAGGGCGGCGAGCACCGCCCGCATGAACGGGCTGCCGGGAATGCCGTAGACGATGAACTCTGGCATGGACGGACTCCTTCTGAGCTTGGGGTTAGAGGTTGGCCTGTTGCGCATAGAGGGCGAGCAGGGCGCCCCAGCCGCTGGGCGCGTCGAGCCGAGCGCGGCCTTCGACGGCGCCTGCGCCGAGCTGCTCCAGCTGGCGGTGTTCGAGATCGACCCGGGTCCCGTCGCCTTCGGGGGTGAAGGTCACCTCGAGGATCGTCTCGATGCTGGGGTCGTACCGCCACTGGGCGTTGATCTGCCACACCAGGACCACGCGGGCCGGCGGCTCCCAGGCCGCCACCCTGCCCACCTCGACCTCGCTGTCGTCCTCGCAGACCGTGTACCAGCGGCCGCCGACCATGGGCTCGATCACCGGCCGTTTCAGGGGCGAGGCGCCGATGTGGTGGCTGGCGGGCCACCAGCGATGGATGCCGGAGGTGAAGACCTCGAAGGCCTTCTGCGGCGAAGCCTTGACCAGCACGGTCTTGCGAACCGGGGCGGGGCGGATCTGTTGGTTCATCTCGCCGTCTCGTCGGTGTCGGTGGATTGGTCGACCTCGGCGGCGAAGGCGTCCAGGGCCACGCCCCAGAACTGATCCAGCCAGGCGCGCATGGCGCCCAGTCCCCGCGGGTCGATCTGGTAGATGCGCCGCGTTCCCTCCGGATGGTCCGTCACCAGGCCCGCGTCCTTCAGGACTTTCAGGTGCTGGGACACCGCCGGCCGGCTGACCGGGAGCCCCCGCGCGATCTCCCCCACCGCGGCCGGACCGCGCGACAGGCGCTCGAACACCTTCTGTCGGGTGGGGTCGGCCAGAGCGGCGAAGGTGGCAGAGTGGTAAGTCATCACTAACCGTAAGCCGTAGATTACGGAATAGTCAAGCGCATGACCTTGATCTGGCGCAATGCCAGGATGGGACGATTGAAGGATCATCAACCAGCGCGGCGCATCGTGAGGGCCTGCGTTTTGGAACCCTTGCATGACCGAGACCCTGCCGCCGCGGTTCACGGGCGTCTTCACGCCGAAGCTCGCGACCATCTTCGCCGAGGGCTATGGCCTGAAGGATTTGCGCGCCGACGCGATCGCGGGCTTGACCGTGGCCATCGTCGCCCTGCCGCTCTCCATGGGCATCGCCATCGCCTCGGGGGTGTCCCCCGACCGTGGCCTCTACAGCGCCATCGTCGGCGGCTTCCTGGTCTCGGCCCTGGGGGGCAGCCGGTTCCAGATCGGCGGTCCGGCCGGCGCCTTCATCGTCCTGGTGGCGGCCACGGTGGCCAAGCAGGGGATCGACGGCCTGGTGCTGGCGACCTTCCTGTCGGGCCTCATGCTGACCCTGGGCGGGCTCCTGCGCCTGGGCGCCCTGATCCGCTACGTGCCCCACGCCGTGACCGTGGGCTTCACCGCCGCCATCGCCACCATCATCACCGCCAGCCAGCTCAAGGATCTGTTCGGCCTGCGGCTCGCCGGCGGGGAGCCGGGGGAGTTCGGGCCCAAGATCATGGCCCTGACCCGCGCCCTGCCCAGCACCAACGCCCAGGCCCTGGCGGTGGGGGCGGCCTGCATCGTCATCGCCTTCGCCGTCCGCCGCTGGCGGCCCACCTGGCCGGCCCTGCTGATCGGGGTGGTGATCGCCACCCTCGCGGCCGCCCTGCTGCACCTGGACGTGGAGACCATCGGCAGCCGCTTCGGCGGCATCCCCAGCGGCCTGCCCATGCCCCATCTCCCGGCGGTGACGATGGAGAAGCTGCTGGCGGTCCTGCCGGCGGCGGCGGCCTTCACCCTGCTGGGAGGCATCGAGAGCCTGCTCTCGGCCACGGTGGCCGACGGCATGAGCGGCCGTCAGCACCGCTCCAATATCGAACTGGTGGCCCAGGGCGCCGGCAACATGGGCGCGGCCCTGTTCGGCGGCATCTGCGTCACCGGCACCATCGCCCGCACCGCCACCAATGTCCGGGCCGGCGCCAGGGGCCCGGTGGCCGGCATGCTGCACAGCCTGTTCCTGCTGGGCTTCATGATGCTGGCCGCGCCGCTCGCGGCCTATGTGCCCCTGGCGGCCCTGGCCGGCATGCTGGTGGTGGTGGGCTGGAACATGGCCGAGAAGGCGGAGTTCGCCCGGCTCGTCCGGGTCTCCTGGCGGACCGCCGCGGTGCTGCTGGCGACCTTCGGCCTGACCCTGGCGCGGGACCTGATCACCGGCATCACGGCCGGCTGCCTGCTGGCGACCCTGTTCGCCGCCGAGGCCTGGTTCAGGCGCCGGCGAGCCTGAGGGTCTTCGGATAGAGGCGCTCGCCGGTGAGCGCCGTGTCCAGCAGGAGCTGGGTCGGATTGCGCATCTCCTTCGGCGGCGGCGCCCCCACCGGCCACTTGATGTTGCGCGTGACGCCGGAGGCGTAGGTCTCGGTGTGGAGCTGGGCGGTGCCGCTGACCACGCCGATCGGCTGGCCGGCGGCGACGCGATCGCCCACCTTCAGGCCCCTGGCCGACAGGCTGCTGGCGCGGACCTCACCGTAGAGGGCCACATAGTCCTTGTGCTGGATCAGGATGGCGTAGGTGTTCTCGCCCCCCACCGAGGCCGCGCGGGCCAGGAAGGGGTAGAAGTTGACGATCTGGCCATCCTCCATCGCCACCACCGTGTCGCCCTCGGCGGCGGTCAGGTCGACGCCGACGTGGCGGCGGGTCTGGGGTTTGGAGGGGTCGGCGGGACGGCGGGTGTCGAAGCTGCGCAGCGGCGCGCCCTGGACCTTGCCGTCGAACAGGTGGGCCGGGGCGACGGTGGCCTGGGCCAGGCTGGTGACCACCGGCCAGTAGCGGTGGGCGACGGTGCTCGACGCCATGGGCACGGGGGCGGCGAGCGGGATCGGGGCGGCCAGGGTGCGTTCGCGAACCGGCGCGGTGGCGCTGGCCACCTGGGTCAGGCAGAGCGCGCCGGCCACCAAGCCAAGCTGCGCCAGGGCGAAGGCAAGTCTCTTCCGGATCATGCGGTCCCCTCCGACAATCGCCCCGACAATCACCGGAATGGGGATCGGAGGCAACCCACCTGCGGCGGAAGGCCGCCCCGAGCCCTTGGCTAGGCCTTGTCGAGCTGGGCGTAGCCGAGCTGTTCGTTGAGCCGGTCCAACACCTCGATGGCCGCCTCGGGGACCACCGTGCCGGGGGTGAAGATCGCCGCCACCCCGGCGTCGCGCAGGGCCTGGAAGTCCTCCGGCGGAATGACCCCGCCCACCACCACCAGGATGTCGGCGCGGCCCAGCTTGGCCAGCTCGTCCTTCAGTTCCGGCACCAGGGTCAGGTGGCCGGCGGCGAGCGAGCTGGCGCCGACGACGTGCGCGCCGTCGGCCACGGCCTTGGCGGCCGCCTCGGCGGGGGTCTGGAACAGGTTGCCGATGTCGACGTCGAAGCCGAGGTCGGCGAAGCCCGAGGCGATCACCTTCTGGCCGCGGTCGTGGCCGTCCTGGCCCATCTTGGCCACCAGGATGCGGGGTTTGCGGCCGTCGGCCTGGGTGAAGGCCTCCGTCATCGCCTTGGCCTTGTCGCTGGCCGGGGTGGGGCCGGCCTCGCGCAGATAGACCCCGGTGACCGCGAAGGCCTCGGCGGAGTGGCGGCGGAAGGCGTGCTCCAGGGCCAGGCTGATCTCGCCCACCGTGGCCTTGGCGCGGGCGGCGTTGACCGACAGCTCCAGCAGGTTGGCGGTCCCGCGCGCGCCCTCGGTCAGGGCGGTCAGGGCGGCCTCCACGGCGGTGGGGTCGCGCTCGGCCTTCAGGCGGGTGAGCTTTTCCAGCTGGCGCTCGCGGACGGCGGAGTTGTCCACCTTGAGCATCGGGATCACTTCGGCGATGTCCGAGCGGTAGCGGTTCACGCCCACCACGCTCTGGCGGCCGGAGTCGATGCGCGCCTGGGTGCGGGCGCTGGCCTCCTCGATGCGGCGCTTGGGCAGGCCGTCCTCGATGGCCTTGGCCATGCCCCCCAGGGCCTCCACCTCGGCGATGTGCTCCAGGGCGCGGGCCGCCAGGTCGGCGGTCAGGCGCTCGACATAGAAGGAGCCGCCCCAGGGGTCGACGACCCGGGTCTGGCCGCTCTCGAGCTGAAGGAAGAGCTGGGTGTTGCGGGCGATGCGGGCCGAGAAATCCGTCGGCAGGGCAAGGGCTTCGTCGAGGGAGTTGGTGTGCAGGCTCTGGGTCTGGCCGCCCACCGCCGCCATCGCCTCCACCAGGGTGCGGGGCACGTTGTTGTAGACGTCGGAGGCCGCCAGGCTCCAGCCGCTGGTCTGGGTGTGGGCGCGCAGGGACAGCGAGCGGCTGTCCTTGGGGTCGAACTCGTCCTTCATCAGCTTGGCCCAGAGCAGGCGTCCGGCCCGCTGCTTGGCGATCTCCATGAAGGCGTTCATGCCGGCGTTCCAGAAGAAGGACAGGCGCGGCGCGAACTGGTCGACGGTCATGCCGGCGGCGACGCCGGCCCGGACATATTCGATGCCGTCGGCCAGGGTGTAGGCCAGCTCCAGGTCCAGCGTCGCCCCGGCTTCCTGGATGTGATAGCCGCTGATCGAGATCGAGTTGAACTTCGGCATTTCCCGCGAAGTGTATGAAAAGATGTCCGAAATGATCCGCATCGAGGGGCCGGGCGGATAGATGTAGGTGTTCCGGACCAGGAACTCCTTGAGGATGTCGTTCTGGATGGTGCCTGACAGCTTGTCGTGGCTGACCCCCTGTTCCTCGGCCGCCACGATATAAAGGGCCAGGACCGGCAGGACCGCGCCGTTCATGGTCATCGACACGCTCATCTTGTCGAGCGGGATTCCGTCAAACAGGGTCCGCATGTCGT
This sequence comes from Phenylobacterium sp., assembly GCF_965229015.1. GTDB lineage: Bacteria > Pseudomonadota > Alphaproteobacteria > Caulobacterales > Caulobacteraceae > Phenylobacterium. Next base: position 479,197 of record NZ_CBDDIM010000001.1, read on the forward strand.
AGATGGAGTCGATGGCGACGCCGGCCATGCCGACATCGCCCTTCACCCGCGGGTGGTCAGAGTCATAGCCGCGGTGGGTGGCCAGGTCGAAGGCGATGGAGAGACCCATCTGACCGGCCGCCAGGTTGCGGCGATAGAAGGCGTTGGAATCCTCGGCCGTGGAGAAGCCCGCATACTGGCGGATGGTCCACGGGTTGGTGAGGTACATGGTCGGGTAGGGGCCGCGCACGAAGGGGGCCAGGCCCGGATAGCCGGCCAGGTCGTCGAGGCCCGTGATGTCGGCGGCGCCATAGGCGGGCTTCACGGCGATGCCCTCGGGGGTCTCCCAGGCCGGCGCGCTGGGCGAGGCGGCCGGCGCGGTCTCGCCGTCGAAGGGCAGGGTGGCGAAGTCGGGGAAGGTGCTCACGCGGCCACCTCATAGGGTTCGGCGAGACGGATGGGTTTGAGCGCCGGGCAACGGCCGTCGGGGCCGGGCAGGCGGGGCGAGGGGGCCTCGGCGGCCCTGGGGGTCGCGCGCTCCACCTCCACCGGCGCCTGGCCGGGCTGGGGGAAGGCGGTGACCCCGACGATCTTCAGGGGCCCGCCGGCCACGCGGGCTTCGCGAACCCTGGCGGTCTCGGCGGCGATGTGGCCGTCGGCCAGGGCCGCGATCAGGCCGCCCCTGGCCTCGATGGCCTGGAGGGCGGCCCAGGCGGCCCGGGCGATCTCGTCGGTGAGAGCCTCGACATAACCCGAGCCCGCGCCGGGGTCGGCGACGCGGCCCAGGTGGGCCTCTTCCATCAGGACCAGCTGGGCGTTGCGGCTCTGGCGGCGCGCGAAGGCGGTGGGCAGGCCGAGCGCGTCGGTGAAGCTCCCCAGGACGATGCTGTCGGCCCCGCCGATGGAGGCGCCGACGGCGGCGGCGGTGAGGCGCAGCATGTTGGTCCAGGGATCGTGGGCGGCCAGCATGCGGTGGGAAGAGCGCGCCTCGATGCGCGGGGCGGCGGTGACGCCGCAGGCCGCGGTGATCCGGGCCCAGAGGCGCCGGGCGGCGCGCAACTTGGCCAGGGTGGCGAAATAGTCGGCGTCTGCGGAGAGGCCAAGAACGGTTCGCGCGAAGGCGTCCTGCATCGGCAGGCCGGCGCGGACCAGGGCCTTGGCGTAGGCGACGGCGGCGGCCATGGCGAAGGCCAGTTCGCCGGCCTCGCCGCCCCCGGCCTCGTGGACCACCCGGCCCGAGGCCAGGAACAGGCCGGCGTCCGGATAGGACTCGGCCAGCCGCCGGGCGACGGTGGCGGCCGAGACCAGGTGGCTCTCGATGGGGCCGGGGCTCTCGCCGGCTTCGGCGAAGGCGCTGAGGGGATCAAGGTGGAAGAACAGCTTCGCGGCCGGCGAGCCCTTGGCCGCGGCGGCCAGCCAGTCGGCGGCCTTGGGGCCCAGGAAGCCGGCGTCGAGGGCCACCGGCGCCAGCTCCAGCATGACGCCGTCCAGCACCCGGGCCAGATCCTCGGCGGAGCCGACGGCGACGCCGCTCGCCCCGGTGGGGTCCAGGCGGATCAGGGCCGAGGCCGCGCCGCCCTCCAGGTCGGTCATCAGGTCGGCGTTGGCGCGGACCGGGTCGGGATGGGTGATGCGGCCGCGGATGTCCCAGGGCCGCTCGGCGTCGAAGGGACGCAGGGGGAAGGCCGGCGACCGGTCGGCCCCCTCATAGAGCGGCGCGATCGGCAGGCCCTCGGCGGTGGTCCGCATCAGGCTGTCGAAGGGAGCGTCCTTCAGGGTCTTCTCCACCAGGGCGCGCCAGTCGGCGGCGGTGACGGCGGGGAAGGCGGCGGCGAGGGCGGTCAGGTCAGTCATCGGGCCCCAGATGTGCCGCCCGCATGGCCCCCGTCAAGTTCACGCCGGGTCAGCCGCTTGCACGTTCCCGCGTCTTGTATATACGTTGTAAAAATAAGATCCAAAACGCATTACCAGAGGAAACCTTGCCCATGGCCCTGCCGCCCATTCTCGCCGAGCGTCTGCGTATTCCGGTGATCGCCTCGCCGCTGTTCATCATTTCAGGCCCGGAGCTGGTGATCGCCCAGTGCAAGGCCGGCGTGGTGGGGTCCTTCCCGGCGCTGAACGCACGCCCGGTGAGCCAGCTGGACGAGTGGCTGGCCCAGATCACCGAGGAACTGGCCGACTGGGACCGCAAGAACCCCGACCGCCTCTCGGCGCCCTTCGCCGTCAACCAGATCGTCCACAAGACCAACAACCGGCTGGAGGAGGACGTGGAGCTGGCGGTGAAGTACCGCGTGCCGATCACCATCACCTCGCTGGGGGCCCAGCAGGCGGTCAACGACGCCATCCACTCCTATGGCGGCATCGTCCTGCACGACGTCATCAACGACAAGTTCGCCCGCAAGGCCGTGGAGAAGGGCGCCGACGGCCTGATCCCGGTGGCGGCCGGAGCCGGCGGCCATGCCGGCGGCCTGTCGCCCTTCGCCCTTATCCAGGAACTGCGCGAGTGGTTCGACGGCCCCATCGCGCTGTCGGGCGCCATCGCCAACGGCCGCGCCATCCTCGGCGCCCAGGCCATGGGCGCGGACCTCGCCTATATCGGCTCGGCCTTCATCGCGACCCAGGAGGCCCGCGCCGTCCAGGGCTACAAGGACATGATCGTCGAGAGCACCGGCGAGGACATCGTCTATTCGAACCTGTTCACCGGGGTGCACGGCAACTATCTGCGGCCCTCCATCGAGCGCGCCGGCCTCGACCCCGACAACCTGCCCCAGGCCGATCCGTCGAAGATGAACTTCGGCTCGGGCGGCAACCAGGAAGCCAAGGCCTGGAAGGACATCTGGGGTTGCGGCCAGGGCATCGGGGCGGTGAAGTCGATCCCCACCGTCGCCGAACTGGTGGACCGCCTGGCGGCCGAATACGAGCAGGCCAAGGCCGAGCTGGCCGCCAAGACCGCGCTGACCACCGGCCGGGTGCTGATGGCCGCGGAGTAAGGCTAGATCTGGAGCAGGGCGGCGATCTTCGCCCTGACGTCCGCCAGGACGGCCGGCGCGACAGCGCCGTGCCGCTTGGCGCGGCGGGCTCGCCAATCCAGGCTCTTGACCTGATCGGCGAGGATGACGCTGGGCGGGTCCTGGGTTGCCACGACTTCAAAAGGATAGCCCTTGATCCGCGAGGTCATGGGGCAGCAGATCATCATGCCGCGCATGCCGTTGTAGCGCGCCGGCGAAAGGACAAGGGCCGGGCGGTGGCCAGCCTGTTCGTGGCCCGCCTGCGGATCGAACTCCAACGAGACGACATCGCCGGCCTCCGGCACATAGCTCGTCACTACCAGGCCTCGCCGCCAGCTGGGCGGCCGAAATCGATGTCGTCTGGGAAGGTGTCCTCGGCCATGCCGTTGAGAAGCTGATCGAGGTCGTATTTCGACGCCTGAACAGGCTCGATCACCACCCGCCCGTCCTCCTCGCGCACATCAACCGCCTGATCCAGGGATAGCGACGCTGCAGCCATGACGGAGGCCGGAATTCGCACGGAGGCGCTGTTGCCCCACTTCTTGATCTGAACCCGCATGGCATCCTCGCGTATAGACAATGTCGACACTCCACCGGATCGGCCGAGGTGTCAACTTTGTATCGACAATGTCCGCCTAGCTTCCGGTCGAGGTGTACTTCGAGACTCCGAAGCGCCAGGCCAGGAGCGACAGGCCCAGGAAGATGAAGCCCGCCAGGGGCGCGACCGGCAGGAACCAGTCGGGCGCGCCCAGGGGATCGCTGCGCCCCAGGATCGCCAGGACGGGATAGTAGGCGACGCAGGCCAGGGGCACGATGAAGGTCAGGAAGGTCCGGAACCAGCGGGCGTAGAGGGCCATGGGGAACTGGCCCGCATAGACCCCGCCATAGGTGAGGGCGTTGACCGCCTCCAGGCTTTCGACGGTCCAGAAGGCCATGACCGCCTGCAGCACGAAGAGGGCGGCGAAGAAGGCGACCCCGCCAAGGATGGTCCAGAGCGCCATCAGGACGGCTTGGGGCGTCCAGACGAAGTGCAGGCTGGTCGTGGCGATGGCCAGGATGATGGCCGCCTGGAAGAACCGCCCGAACCGGCTGATGCGGAAGTCATGACCCATCAGCTGCAGGGCCGCCGACCGGGGCCGCAGCAGCAGGCGGTCGAAGGCGCCGGTGCGCACGAAGTCGCTGCCGAACACGTCGAAGCCTCGGGTCAGGAAGTCGGCGAAGGCGAAGCTGATGCCGATCAGGGCGTAGAAGAACATCACCTCGCCGAAGGCCCAGCCCTTCACCGCGCCGAAGCGGTCGAACAGGGCCCAGATCGAGACGATCTCAATGGCCGTCGAGGCGAGTTGGCCCAGGGTCAGCATGATCGCCGAGGCCGGATACTGCATCTGTCCGCGCATGGAGGCGCTGAAGTAGCGACCGAGCAGGGAAAGGCCGTTCATCGATCTAGCCTCCCTGCACTTCGAGGCGCGCCATCACCCGCCCCAGCCACCAGCGCCCTGCGGCGATGAAGAGACCTGTCCAGAAAAGCTGCAGGCCGATGCCGGCCCAGGCCAGCGGACCGGTGAGGGCGCCGAAATAGATGCGGTTGGGGATGTCCAGGGTCCCGGCGAAGGGCTGGACGAAGAGGACGGTGCGGACGGCGTCGGGATAGAGGGCGAGGGGCAGGAGGTTGCCGGTGAAGATGATCACGATCGGCTGCATCAGGATGTTGACGCCCCGGGCGTTCATGGTGGCCACCACGACAATGTTGATCAGCATGATGATGGCGCAGGCGAGCGCCACCGCCAGGGTCTCCGACAGCAGGAAGAGCAGGGCGGCCGACAGGCTGGCCGGGGGCTGCCAGGCCCATTGGCCCTGCCCGATGAGGGGCAGGACGATCCCGGCGGCCAGGATCATCAGCAGGACACGGGGCACGACCCGGGCGGTCATCCACCCGGCGGCGCGGACGTACCAGAGGGCGTAGGCGTCCACCGGGCGCAGGCGGTCATAGCTGATGGCCCCGCTGCGGACCCCGTCGGCGATCTCGGGGTCTCCCACCCAGGGCATGACGGCCAGCAGCCCCTGGGCCAGCCAGGTGTAGGTGACGGCCTGGGTGAGGCTGATGGGGCTGGCGGCGGCCGCCTCAGGCGCGCCGAGATAGAAGGCGGCCAGGACCATGACGTGGACCGCCCCGAACCAGCACTGGGTGAAGAACCCGGCCAGGGCGGCGGCCCGGTACTGCATCATCAGCAGGAAGCGCGAATTGAACGCGGCGATATAGGGACGAAGCAGGTCCACGGCTCATGCCTCGTTGGCGCCGTGCAGGTCGTAGAACCTGGCGATCACTTCCTCGATCGCCGGCTGCTCCACATGGATGTCCTCCACCGCGTGGCGGGCGGTGATGGCGGCGATCAGGGCCGGCGCGCTGGTGAGGCTGGGGTTGAAGGCCAGCTCCAGGGACCGGCCGTCGCGCTTGCGGACCTCGACGCCCGGCAGGTCGAGGGCAGGGGCGTCATCGGCGAAGTCCACGAACAGCCGCCGCTCGGCCAGGACATTGGCGCGCAGGGTCTCGAAAGGGCTGTCGGCCAGGACCCGGCCGTGGCCGATGACGATCACCCGCTGCGCCAGGGCCTCGATGTCGTGCATGTCGTGGGTGGTGAGCAGGACGGTGACGCCGCGCTCCTGGTTGAGCTTCTTGACGAACTCGCGGACCGCCAGCTTGGACGGCGCGTCCAGGCCGATGGTGGGCTCGTCCAGGAACAGGATCGAGGGTTCGTGCAGCAGGGCCGCGCCGATCTCGGCGCGCATGCGCTGGCCCAGGGACAACTGGCGCACCGGCTGGTCCAGCAGCTTCTCCAGCCGCAGCAGGGCCACCAGTTCGTCGCGGGTCGCCTTGTAGCGCCGGGGATCGACCCGATAGATGTCGCGCAGCAGGTCGAAGCCGTCGATCACCGGCAGGTCCCACCAGAGCTGGGTGCGCTGACCGAACACCACCCCGATCCGGGCGACGTGCCTGATGCGGTCGGCGTAGGGGACCAGGCCTTCGATCTCCACGCGGCCGGAGTCGGGGCGCAGGATGCCCGAGAGGATCTTGATGGTGGTGGACTTGCCCGCCCCGTTGGGGCCGATGAAGCCCAGCAACTCGCCGCGCTCCAGGGAAAAGCTGACGTCCTTCAGGGCTTCGACCGTGCGCCAGCGGCGGCGCACAAGTCCGCGCACGGCCCCGAACATCCCGGGGTCGCGTTCGGCCACGCGATAGGTCTTCGCCAGGTCCTGAACCAGGATCTGGGGCATGGGGGGCCGCCTGCGATGTCAAAGAAGAGGCGGGACGCTATGGGCCTGTCCTGACCACGTCAATGGCGTCGCTTCCGGTTTTCAGGCGCCGGCGTCAGGATGCCGGTCGCCGCGAGGAGGCCCGATATGGTGTTCACCAAGAAGCTAAGGGAGCCGATCATGCGCGGCGAGATCACCTGCAGCGTGCGCATCTGGCGGAGCCCGCGCGTGAAGGTCGGCGGTCGTTACCGGCTGGGGGACGGCGCGGTGGAGGTGACCTCCCTGCGCCAGATCGAACTTGCGGATATTACTCCACAATTGGCCCGAAGCTCAGGCTTCCAGGGCGTGGTCGACCTGCTGAAGACCGCCAAGCACGGGGCGGGGGAGAAGGTCTATCTGGTGGGGTTCGAGTACCGTCCCGACAGCCCGATTTGAGCCCTCGGACCGCCGGTTCCCAGACCGCGCGAAATTTTGCACGCTTGCGTCGGCGTCCGTCCTCTGCCACTGCGGATTCACTCACTTGAGATAGGGACGACAATGGCGACTGGTACTGTGAAGTGGTTCAACGCGACCAAGGGTTATGGCTTCATCGCTCCTGAGGGCGGTGGCGGCGACGTTTTCGTCCACATCTCCGCGGTTGAACGCGCGGGCCTCGGCGGACTGAACGAAGGTGACAAGGTCAGCTTCGAAGTCGAGCGTGACCGCAAGAGCGGCAAGGATTCCGCGGCTCAGCTGCAAATCCTCTAGTTCTGGACGGCGGGGCCGCCGGCTTCCGGCGCGCCCCGCCTCTTGATCTTTTCCGATCTGATCCACCGGGCCTTGGCGCCGGTGTTTTTTGGCGTCTCCGTATCGCCTACTACGGCGCGCCCTTGGCGGTGTCGCGGCGAGCCTTTTCCAGCTCCGGCCCCTCGGGACCGTCGAGCGCGTCCTTGGCCTCCTGGGCCTTCTCCTCGACGGGCCCCGTCTTCACGACCTTCTCCTCCGCCTCGCGGAAGCGCCGCGCGGCGTCATAGTCGCCTTCGCCTTGAATCTTGCCCATGGGCTGTCCTCCTCTGGTTCTGACCAGAGGAACCCGGCGCGCGCGGGGTGGGTTCCGGCGCGCCGCCCTCCCCAGCGCCTAGAGCAGGTCGCCGCCGGCCGCGGCCGCGGTGGTGCCGTCGCGCTCATAGGCCTTGATGACGTTGCGGCCCACCGTCCAGCGGTGCACCTCGTCGGGCCCGTCCACCAGCCGCTGCGAGCGGATGTGGGTGTACCAGGCGGCCAGGGGCGTGTCGGTGGAATAGCCCAGGGCCCCGTGCAGCTGGATGGCGGTGTCCACCACCTTGTGGACCATGTGGGCCAGGAACACCTTGGCGATGGAGTTTTCCTGCCGCAGGTCCATGCCGCGCTCGGCCTTGTAGGCGATGTGCAGCAGCATCAGCCGGGCCATGTAGAGCTCGCTGGCGCAGTCGGCGAGCATCCACTGCACCCCCTGGCGCTCCGACAGCTTCTTGCCGAAGGTCTCGCGCTGGGTGACGTGGGCGGCGGCCATGTCCAGGGCCCGCTGGGCCATGGCCACATTGTGCATGCCGTGGCGCAGGCGGCCGTAGGCCAGGCGGTGCTGGCCCATGTTGAAGCCCTGGCCCTCGCCCCCGAGCAGGTTCTCGGCCGGGATCTTCAGGTCCTTGATCTCGATCTCGGCGTGGCCGCCGCCCATGATCTCGCTGAGCGGGCCGTGGACGGCCATGGTGCCGATGTCGCGCTTGATGACGTAGCCGGGGTTCGGCAGCTCGACGATGAAGGTGGAATAGCGCTGGTGGCGCGGCGCGTCGGGGTCGGTCATGGCCATGACCACCGCCAGGTCGGCGGCGCTGGCCGCCGAGGAGAACCACTTCTCGCCGTTGAGGATGTAGTTCTCGTTGCCGTCCTTCACCGCCCGGGTCTGCATGCCGGTGGCGTCGGCGCCGGCGGCCTTCTCGGTCATCGAGTAGCAGACCCGCTTGTCGCCGTTCAGCAGCGGCTTGAGGTACTTCTCCTTCTGGAACTCGGTGCCGTGGGCCAGCAGGGTCAGCATGGTGGCGTCGTCGGGGCCCTGGCTGTTCATCGAGAGCGCGCCGAGGTGGCTCTCCCCCAGCTCCATCTGCACCAGGGCGTTGGCCAGCGGGCCAAGGCCCATGCCGCCATATTCCTTGGGGATGAAGGGGAGCCAGAGACCGGCGGCGCGGGCCTTGGCGCGCAGTTCGGCCAGGACGGTCTTGAAGGACTCCTTGTCCACCAGGCGCTTCTCAGCGGGGATGCACTCGTCGTGCACCCACTGGCGCACCCTGGCGCGGATGGCCTTGGCCTCCGCCGGAATCTCGAAGTCGATGGACATGGTCGCTCTCCGCCCTGTGGTTTTCTGATTGGGCGGGAGGGTCGGCCCATCATCGGCGGGGCGCAAGCCTGCCTTGGCGTCAAAGGCGGGCGGCGAGCGCGTCCAGGTCCTCGACGAACCACAGGTGGCGGCCGCGGTTGGACTCGCGGGCGAAGTCGCGCAGGGCGGTGCTGGCGGCGAGATGGGCCGAGACGTCGCCGACGATGGCGAGCGGCACGCCGTAGTTGACGAACTTCTGGACGAACTCCCCGGCCAGGCGGGTGCTCAGGTCGAAGACTTCGTCCGCCAGGCGTGAGGCGGGGAGGGCGATGACCGCGACGTCGGCGCCATAGGCGTCGCCGATGATGTCGGTGGCGTCCCGGCCTGTGGACAGGCGCGGGCCCTCGGCGTCGCACAGCCAGACGCGGGCGCCGTTGAGGATCTGGAGGGTCATCTTCGTCACCGCCTGTGAACAGTCGCGCTTGGTGCCCTCATACCCCATATGAGCGGCGACGGCCCACGGTGGGCCACCTCTTCCAAGGACGCCTGCATGTCGATTTCTCTCCACCAAGCCTCGATCCCGCTCTTCGTGCGCGGCCTCAAGAACCTCGCGCACTTGTTGGAAAAGGGCGCGGCGCACGCCGCAGAAAAGGGGATCGATCCCTCCGAACTGATCGAGGCGCGGCTGGCCCCCGACATGCTGGCCCTGGCCGCTCAGGTGCAGCGCACCAGCGACACCGCCAAGCTGTCCGGCGAACGGCTCAGCGGCATCGAGGCCCCGAAGATGGCGGATGACGAAACCACCTTCCCGCAGCTGCAGGAGCGCATCGCCAAGACCATCGCCTATCTGGAAGGCCTGCCGGCCGCCGACGTCGACGCGGGCGAGGGGCGTACCATCACCCTCAACTTCGGCCCCGTGAAGCCGTCCTTCAGCGGCCCGGACTACCTGTTCGCCTTCGCTCTGCCGAACTTCTATTTCCACGTGGTCACGGCCCACGACATCCTGCGCCACAAGGGCGTCGAGGTGGGCAAACGCGACTACCTCGGGTCGATCGCCTAGCCTTCATGCCCGCCGCCTCCGAGATCATCCTGCCTGCGCCGTTGCGCCGGCGGCTGAGCGCGGCGGCGGCGGAGTTGCTGCCGGGGGGCGGGGAGGTGTTCTCCAGCCCGCTCGGCGAGCCGGCCCTGGCCGGGCCGGACTCGGTGTCCTGGCGGGTGTTCAAGAACCCGCTGAGCCTGTTCATCGGCGGGGTGGCCGCCGTGATCCTGGAGTTCGCCGAGCCCGGGGTCCGCTCCGGGGTCTGGGACCATTCCAGCTTCCGCCGCGATCCCGGCGGCCGCCTGCGGCGCACCGGCCTGGCGGCGATGATCACCGTCTACGCCGCGCGCAGCCGGGCCGAGGCGATGATCGCGGGCGTCCGGCGCCGCCACGACACGGTGGAGGGCCAGACCCCCGGCGGGGCGGCCTATCGCGCCAACGACCCGCTGCTGCTGGACTGGGTGCAGGCCACGGCGGGGTTCGGCTTCGCCCAGGCCTACAGCGCCTATGCCTGGCCGCTGAGCGCCGAGGCGCTGTCGCGGCTCTATGCCGAGGGGGCGCCGGCGGCGCGGCTCTACGGGGCCGTGGGAGCGCCGACGGACGTGGCCGGGATGAGCGCCCTGTTCGCCGCCATGCGGCCACGGATGGAGGCTTCGCCGATCGTCTTCGAGTTCCTCGACATCATGCGGACGGCCGACCTGCTGCCGGCCCCCCTGCGGCCCCTCCAGGGCCTGCTGGTGCGGGCGGCGGTGGAGATCGTCCCGGCGCAGGTGCGCGACATCCTCGGCCTCGACCGCCGCTGGGACCTGAAGCCCTGGGAGCGGGCCCTGGTCCGCACCCTGGGCGGCCTGGCCGACCGCGTCGTCATCGAGGACGGCCCGCCGGCCGTGGCCTGCCGCCGGCTGGGCCTGCCGGCCAACCACCTCTATCGGCCCTGAGGCTTGTCGAGGGCCCGTCCGGGTTCTACAGCACAGCTCCTCGAAACCGGTCCGGGATGTCCGCCATGAATGTTCGCGACGCCAATGGCGCCCTCCTGGTCGAGGGCGACTCCGTCACCCTGATCAAGGATCTCAAGGTCAAGGGCACCTCGGTGACCCTCAAGCGCGGCACCCTGATGCGCAACATCCGCCTCACCGACAACGAGGACGAGATCGAGTGCCGCGCCGAGAAGGTGAAGGACCTGGTGCTGAAGACCGAGTTCGTGAAGAAGGCCTAATCCCGGCTTAGCTCCAGCCCCTGGAGCCTACCCTCCGCCCGCCAGTCCTCCAGCACCTTCACGAAGGCGATGGGCCCGGCGCCGTAGGAGCCGTTGCGGGCGGCCAGCGCCGAGGGCTTGCCCTCGTTGTTGTAGTAGCCGGGCGTGCATTCCTCGAGGAACCGCTGGCGCATGATGGCCAGGGACTCGATGGTGGCCACCCAGTCGGCCTCGGCCTGTTCCGAGGCCTCGACGGTGCGGACCTGGTGGTCCAGGGCGTGCTTGACGATGTAGGCGAAGTGCTTGGACTGCTCGTTCATCATGTGCGGGAAGTTGGCGGTGAAGCCGGACTGCGCATTGGAGAAGATGAAGCAGTTGGGGAAGCCGCGGGCGTGCATCCCGTGCAGGGTGGACAGCCCGTCCTTCCACTTCTCGGTCAGGGTCAGGCCGCCCTTGCCGTGCAGCTCGTAGCCGGCGCGGCGGGTATAGTCGGTGCCGACCTCGAAGCCGGTGGCGTAGATCAGGCAGTCCAGCTCGTAGTGCCGGCCATTGGCCCAGACCCCGGTCTCGTCGATCCGCTCCACGCCCAGGCCGTTGGTGTCGATCAGGCGGACGTTGGGCCGGTTGAAGGCGGCCAGGTAGTCGTCGTGGAAGCAGGGACGCTTGCAGAATTGGTTGTAGAACGGCTTGAGGGCCTCGGCGGTTGACGGGTCGGCCACCACGGCGTCCACCCGGGCGCGGATCTGCTCCATCTTCTTGAAGTCGGCCAGCTGCATCAGCTCGGCGGGATCGACCGCGCCGCCGGCGGTCTCGGCCCGCTGACGGGCCATGAGGCCGAGATTGCGGATGATGTCGGTCCAGCCGTCGTTGACCAGGTCCTGCTCCTGCCAGCCGCCGGAGAGCAGGATGTTGAAATTGTCCATCCGCTGCTGCTGCCAGCCGGGCTCAAGGCTGGCGGCCCAGGCCGGATCGGTGGGGGTGTTGTTGCGGACATCGATGGAGGACGGCGTGCGCTGGAAGACGAACAGCTCGCCCGCGCCTTCGCCCAGGTGCGGCACGCACTGCACGGCCGTGGCGCCGGTGCCGATGATGCCCACCCGCTTGCCCCTCAGGCCGCTCAGGCCGCCGAAGGAGTCGCCGCCGGTGTAGTCGTAGTCCCAGCGGCTGGTGTGGAAGCTGTGGCCCTTGAAGCTATCGACGCCCGGAATGCCCGGCAGCTTGGGCCGGTGCAGCGGGCCGTTGGCCATGGCCACGAAGCGGGCTCGTATGGCGTCGCCGCGGTTGGTGCGGATGATCCAGCGCGACGCGGCCTCGTCCCAGGTCATGTCGGTGACCTCGGTCTGGAAGCAGGCGTTGTCGTAGAGGCCGTACTTCTCGCCGATGGCGCGGCTGTGGGCGAGGATCTCGGGCGCGCGGGTGTACTTCTCCCGCGGCATGAAGCCGACCTCCTCCAGCAGGGGGAGGTAGATGTAGCTCTCGATGTCGCAGGCCGCGCCCGGATAGCGGTTCCAGTACCAGGTGCCGCCGAAGTCGCCGCCCTTCTCGATGAGCCGGATGTCCTGGACCCCGGCCTCGCGCAGGCGGGCGCCGGCCAGCAGGCCGCCGAAGCCGCCGCCGATCACCACCACCTCGACCTCGTCGGTCAGGGGCTCGCGGGAAAAGCCCGGCGGCACATAGGGGTCGTCGAGATAGTGGGCGTAGTCGCCCTTGATCTCGACATACTGTGCATTGGCGTCCTCGCGCAGGCGCTTGTCGCGCTCGGCGCGGTACTTGGCGCGCAGGGCTTCGGGATCGAAGCCCAGGTCGCGGTCCATGGTGTCCGACATGACGTTTCTCCCCAGGCTCTGCGGCCTTGTGGGGAGATTGGACGACCGCTCGCCCTACGTAAGGCAAGCGGTCGTCCCGCAGGTCAGGGCTCGGGCGACACGCGGACCAGCAGCTTGCCGTCGTGGGCGCCGGTGAACAGCAGCTTCACGGCCTCGGAGGCGTTCTCCAGGCCGTCCACCACGTGGGCCTTCCACTTGATCTGGCCCGAGGCCACCAGGGGGATCAGCTCGGCCATCGCCTCGGCGGCGCGGGGCAGGTAGTCGATGATGATGAAGCCCTTGATCAGCAGGCGGCGCATCAGGACCCGGGCGAAGTCCTTGGGGCCCGGGATGGGGCCATCGATATTGTAGGTGGAGATCATGCCGCAGAGGGCCACGCGGCCGAAATTGTTCATGCGGGCCAGGACGGCGTCCATGATCTCGCCGCCGACGTTCTCGAAGTCCACGTCGATGCCGTTGGGGGCCAGGCGGTCGAGAGCCTTGCCCACCTCCTCGTTGCGGTAGTCGATGGCGCCGTCGAAGCCGAGCTCCTCGGTGAGCCAGCGGCACTTCTCGGGCCCCCCGGCGATGCCGATGACCCGGCAGCCCTTGAGCTTGGCCAGCTGGCCGACGATGGAGCCCACCGCGCCGGCGGCGGCCGAGACCACGACGGTCTCACCGGGCTGCGGCTTGCCGATGTCCATGAGGCCGAACCAGGCCGTCAGGCCGGTGGCGCCCAGCACGCTCATATAGGCCGTCAGCGGGACGCCGGGGATCTGCAGGCTCGGGCGGGCCATGGCGGCCGGGAGCACGGTGTAATCCTGCCAGCCGCCAAGGCCGGGATTGACGATCTGGCCGACCTGGAGCTCGGGGCTCTTGGAGGCCTCCACGACCCCGATGACGCCGCCGCGCATGACGTCGCCGATCTCGACGGGAGGCAGGTACTGGTCCTGGTCGCTCATCCAGATGCGGTTGGTGGGGTCGAGGGACAGGTAGATCGTGCGGACCAGGACCTCGCCGTCCTTCAGCTCGGGCGTCTGGACGGTGACGAGTTCCAGATCCTCGGGGCCGATCTCGCCGGTCGGACGGCGGCGCAGGATCCATTGGCGATTGGTCGGCATGAGGCGGGTCTCCCTTGATCGTTTGGGAGACGATGCCGACCGCACGCCGGGGAAGTCGAGGGTTTAGGGACGATTGCGGCCGTTCATCTCGTCGCCGGCGTCCTTGGGCAGGGGCAGGAAGAACAGGATCGAGATGAAGGTGATGGCGCCGATGATCACGAAGGCGGGCGCGATGGTGGCCGCCGTCATGTGCGTCTGGCCCTGGGCCACCATCAGGCTGTGCAGCAGCAGGGCGGCCAGGCCGATGCCGATGGACTGCACCAGCTGCTGGGCCATGGAGGAGGTGGTGGACGCCCGGCTCATCTGGTGCTGCTCGATCTCGGCATAGGCCATGCCGTTGAGGCTGGTGAATTGCAGGGAGCGGAAGAAGCCGCCGATCGCCAGGACCATCAGCATGATCCAGTGCGGGGTCGAGGGCTTGAACAGGCCGTAGGCCATGAAGCTGACCCCGACGATGACGGCGTTGACCAGCAGGACGGTGCGGAAGCCGTAGCGGCGCAGGATGGGCGGGGCGGTGGTCTTCATCACCAGGGCGCCGGCGGCGCTGATGAAGGTCATCATCCCCGCCTGGAAGGCCGAGAGGCCAAAGCCGATCTGCAGCAGCATGGCCAGCAGGAAGGGGGTCGCCCCCATGGCCACGCGCATGAAGGCGCCGCCGATCACCGAGGCGCGGAAGGTCACCAGGCTGAAGATCGACAGGTCGATGATGGCGTGCGGATTGTTGCGGGCGTGGAACCAGTAGAGGGTCAGGGCCGTGGCGCTGCCCAGGAACAGGCCGCCCACCACGCCGGGGGGCAGGGACCCGCGGCCGACGTTCTCGAAGCCGAAGATCATGCCCGCCAGGCCGAGGCCCGTGAGCAGGATGCCGATCCAGTCCATGGGGGAGACCGCCTGTTCCTTGACGTTGGGCACATAGGCCCGGACCAGGGCGACGCCGGCGATGGCCACCGGCAGGTTCATGAAGAAGATCCAGCGCCAGTCGGCGAAGGTGACGATGGCGCCCCCGACGACAGGGCCGATGACCGGCCCCAGGAGGGCGGGCATGGTGAGGACCGACATGGCGCCCACCAGCTCGCTCTTGGGGGTGGTGCGCAGCAGGACCAGGCGTCCGACCGGACCCATCATGGCGCCGGCCATGCCCTGGAACATGCGGGCGGCCACCAGCTGGTTGAGGTCCTGGGCGAAGCCGCAGGCGGCCGAGGACAGGGCGAACAGCACCATCGAGGCCATGAAGATCCGCTTGGCGCCGAACTTGTCGGCGACCCAGCCGGAAATCGGCAGGAAGACCGCCGAGGCCAGCAGGAACATGGTGATGGCCAGGTTCAGCCGCAGGGGGTCCTC
The DNA here is from genome assembly GCF_965229015.1 of Phenylobacterium sp. GTDB lineage: Bacteria > Pseudomonadota > Alphaproteobacteria > Caulobacterales > Caulobacteraceae > Phenylobacterium. The sequence goes on from NZ_CBDDIM010000001.1 coordinate 494,269, forward strand.
GTGCAGGGCCTTGGCCATGGTGGGCAGGGCGTTGGAGATCACCGTGGCGTTGAGGGTCTGCATCAGCAGGGCCGAGCCGATGATGGCCGGGATCATCCAGCCTCGGGTGGTGGAGGTTCCGGCGACCGGGGCGTCGATGGGGGCTTCGATCTCGCTCATGCCTCGAGGCTCAGCAGCTGGAGGAGGGGGCCGGAGGCGGCCTGCAGTTGCTGGCGGGCCTCCTCGGGCAGCTTGGCGAGGCGGGCGGCGAGCCAGTCGTTGCGGTGCTGGCGGATCGCCTCCAGGCGGGCCTGACCCGCCGGGGTGATCGCCAGGCCGGACCGGCGGCCGTCCTGGGCGTGGTCGGCGCGGACCACCCAGCCGGCGGCCTCCAGGCGCTTGATGTGGCCGCTCATGGTGGGGCGGGAAAGTTGCTCGCCGTCGGCCAGGTCGCAGACCCCCACCCCTGGATTGCGGCTGATCTGGTTGAGTAGGAGGGCGTCCAGGGCCGAGACCCCGGCCTTCTGAGCCTCCTGGCGCAGCCGGCGGGAGACGCGCAGCAGGGCCGGGCGCAGGGACTCGGCCAGGGCGGAGGGATCATTGCTGAGGGCGGGCATTCGGACTCAAGGTAGTTAGGTTGTCGAACTACCTAGTTTCCAGGATGGCGGGGGTCAAGCGGCCGGATCGTCGCGGTCCAGCGCCCCCCGCGCGGCGCGGGCGCTCCGGAGCAGGGCCAGGGCGGCGGCGCGCAGCTCCCGGGCGGCCTGGGCGCAGCCCTGGCGCTCGGCCTCGAAGTCGCGGGACGCGGCCGCCCGGGCCTGTTCGCCAGCCGCGTGGGCCGCTCGGGCGGCGACCTGGGCCTGGACGACGGCGGTGACGAAGCGGCCACGGCGGCTCTCGGCCCAGATCCGGCGGGCGGCGAGGCGGGCGCGGGCGGCGGCCAGCAGGTCGGCCGGTTCGGCCGGGGCCAAGACTGGGCCGGACATGCCCGACCAGGCGACGCCGGCGGCCCGCCGGCCTTCGCGGGCGCTCCAGGCGACCCTGGCGGCGTCGACCGCGCGTTCGGTGGTCAGGGCGTCGGCGAGGTCGGAGTCTGCGAAAGGCGGCATTCGGATAATGTATAAAAGATACACAATCCGGCCAAATCTTATGTTAGATTTCTGATCGGGCGATCCACCTGGGGGTGAGCGTCACAGTCCGCGGATGATGATCCGGCGGGCCTGATGGGGCGGGATGATCGCGGTGATGTGGGCCGCCCAGCGCAGCCTGGCGTCGTGGCGGGTCGGGCCGGCCAGGCTCTCCAGGTCGTAGCGGCCCGGCTCGCTGCCGCGCAGCAGGCGCTTGACCAGCACCTCGTCGGTGTCGGTCTCCACCACCACCACGTGGCCCAGCATGTCGGGAGTCGGCGGCGTCCTTTGGTCTTCAAAATAGATGAGCGCGCCGTCGTCGGCGAGGCCGCGCATGGAGTGTCCGGAGACCTGGACGGCGACGGCGTTTTCCGTGCCGCCGGGCGGGATCGGGGCCAGGTCATCAGCCTCCTGGCCGGTGGCGTAGAGGATGGCTCCCTCCGGGTTGGCGCCCACCATGCCGATCACCTTGACCAGGCCGGCCTGGGCCGCGGGGCGGACGGGGCCCGAGGCGTCGTAGAGCCATTCGGGGCGGACCCCGAAGGCGGCGGCGTACTCCTTGGCCTTGCGGTAGGAGAAGGGGGCGTTGCCGTTCTCATTGGAGGCGTAGGTGTTGCGGTTCCAGCCGAAGGCCTCGGCGGCGGCGGCGGCGGTGTCGAAGCCCTTCTCGGTGCGGGCCAGGCGCAGGCGTTGGCGGCGGTCGTCCATGGCCTAAACCTATAGGGGAATTTGTGTAGAGAAAATACAGAAATTTGTTGTCCGTTCCCTGTATGTTCCCTACAGTTCTCCCATGGAACGGGAAAACACCAAGCCACGGCCGGTCGACGGCCAGGATTACGCGGCCCTACGTCAAACGGGGACGTCGCCTGCGCGAACGCGGTTGCTGCTGGGGCTCGAGACCGATCCGGCGCGGCGGTTCGAGGCGCTCTTCCGCAAGCGCGCCGCGCGCGGGGCCGGCGACCGGCAGTTGCCGAAATTCGCGCGGCACGAGGCCCACGTGGCCGCGGTCCTCGCGGCCGGCGGCTTCTGGGCCTTCTCCGAACGGCGGGTCGGCAAGGACGGGGCGGCGGTCTGCCTGCCGATGATCGCCCCGCCCAAGGCCTGAGTCTTTTCAACAGATTAGGGGAGTTTCCGCGCATGAGCCGCACGGCCCATCTGGCGCGCCTGGAGCGCGCGCGTCTGCTGACCCTGGAACAGCGCGGCAGGGCCCGCGCCGAGGCCCTGGCCACCGCCGCCGGCATCGCCGAGACCGTGGCTCTGTCGGAGGCCCGGGGCGCGTCCATCGAGGCGCCGGCCTCGCCCCGCAGGCCGCACCGGCGCCAGGCGGGGCTCGACTGGCTGGTGCGGCAGGGGCGGCTGAACGACCTGCAGAAGACGGCCGGCGAACGCTACGGGACCTATTACCGTCGCGCCCGGGGCGGGGCGGGGATCGGGTCGAGCCTGGACATCAAGCACGGCGACAATCCGCAGGGGACCAGCCTCACCGAGGTCCTGGCCCAGGCCGAGGCGCGGGTGGCGGCGGCGGCCAAGCTGGCCGCCTTTCGCCGCCGGCTGCACCAACACCCGACCCTGCTGGCGGCCTGCGACCTGGTCTGCGGCGAGGAGCTGACGCCCCGCGAGGCGGCCCGCACCGACCGGGAGGCCGGGCGGCTGGAGGCGGTGCTGGCGGTGGCGCTGGACCTGCTGGCCGCAGACGGCGGCTGACGCGGCCGGCGTTCAGATCCGCCGGTCCAGGCCTTCCCAGAAGGGCTCGCGGAGCTTGCGCTTGAAGATCTTGCCGGAGTCCTCGCGGGGCAGGTCGGCGTGGAAATCGACGCGCTTGGGCACCTTGTAGCCGGCCATCTGGCCGCGCAGATAGGTCCGCACCTCGGCCTCGGTCAGCGCGACGCCGGGCAGGGGCTGGACCACGGCGCAGACCGCCTCGCCGAACTCCTCGTCGGGGATGCCGAACACCGCGCAGTCGGCGACCCCGGGCATCTTGTGCAGCTCGGCCTCGATCTCGGCGGGATAGATGTTGGCCCCGCCGGAGATGATCATGTCCTTGGCGCGGTCGCACAGATAGAGGAAGCCGTCAGCGTCCAGATAGCCGATGTCCCCCGGCGCGATCAGGCCGACCTTCTCCGAGGCGGCCCGCTTGGCGTCGTCGCCGTGATAGGTGAAGTCGGCGATGGCCGGGGTGCGCGCCACGACCTCGCCGATCTCGCCGGCGGGCAGGCTGTTTCCCTCGGCGTCGATCACCCGGACATCGGCGCCGGGCATGGCCTTGCCCACCGTGCCCGGATGGGAGAGCCACTGCTCGGAGGTGCAGAAGACCACCGCGCCGGTCTCGGTGGAGCCGTAGTACTCGTTGATCACCGGTCCCCACCACTCGATCATCGCCCGCTTCACCGGCGCCGGGCAGGGGGCGGCCGCGTGGACCACGAATTTCAGGCTGGAGACGTCGTACCTCGCCCGCACCTCCGGCGGCAGGCGCAGCAGGCGGGTGAACATGATCGGCACCATGTGCAGGTGGGTGACCCGCTCGCGGGCGATCAGGGCCAGCAGCTCCTCCGGATCGAAGCGGGCCTCCAGGATCACCTTGGCGCCCAGGCGGGCGCTGAAGACGCCGTAGGCGTTGGGAGCCGAGTGGTACATGGGCCCGGTGATCACGGTGACGATCTGCTCGGGCCGGTCCATCCAGTCGGCGAAGCCGAAGGCGTAGGCCAGCATGCCGGCCGAGACGGCGGCCTGTTCCGGGGTCGGCGGATTGCGGCGCACCCCCTTGGGATGGCCGGTGGTGCCCGAGGTGTAGATGATCGTGCCCGGCCCATCGGCCACCGGCTGGTCGAAGGGGGCGAAGCCTTCCAGCCAGCGGGTCCAGTCGATCATGCCGAGGGGCGTCGGCGCGGGGTCGATCCCATAGGCCTGGGCGATCTCCGGCGGGGTGGGGACCACCAGGACCGGCACGCCGGGGGGCAGGGCGGCGCGGACGCCCTCGATCAGGTCGGCGTGGATAATGATCGCTCGGGCCCCGGAGTTCTCGAACAGGTAGCGGGCCTCGGCCTCGGCATAGTGCCAGTTGACCGGGGTCGGATAGGCGCCCAGCAGGCCCGCCGCGAAGGTGGCCTCGAGGAAGGCCAGGTCGTTGCGCAGATAGATGGCGATCAGGTCGCCGGCGCCGACGCCCAGGGAGGCCAGGCCGGTGGCCGCGCGGGAGGCCCGTTCGTTGAGCGCCGCCGAGGACAGCCGGCGTTCGCCGCTGATGATCTCGCCCATCGGGTTCCTCCCCCTTTTTATGGCCGCCAGTCTAGCGACCTCACGGCGGGGAATGGCAAGGGGCCGGGGGAGAAGGGCCAAACCTCACCGTTCTCCGTGACTCCGGCGGTGACTCCGGTGAGTGTCGGGGGACTGCGACGGGCGTCCCGCGCGGAAGAAGCTTTCAATCGAAGGAGGCCGGCGTGGCTGATCAAGATGTGCTGTTGGTGGAACGGCGTGGCGAAACCGACTTCGTGACGCTGAACCGGCCCGAGCGGCTGAACGCTCTGAACCAGCCGCTGTCGGACGCCCTGCTGGCTTATTTCGAGGCCCGTCGGCGGGACACCGAGTGCCGCGTCATCGTGCTGGCGGGGGCGGGGCGGGGCTTCTCCTCCGGCGCGGACCTGAAGGCCGGCGGCCAGCCGGACCGGCTGCGGGACGGGCCGAACGGCGACTGGATGCTGCGCGACACCCTCAAGGCCATGCGGGCCTGCCCGCAGCCGATCATCGCCCTGGTGCACGGGGCCGCCGCCGGAGGCGGCCTGGCCATCGCGCTCGCCGCCGACGTCATCGTGGCCGGGGCCAGCGCGGCCTTCCACCCGGCCTTCATCAAGATCGGCCTGTCGGGCTCGGAGCTGGCGGTGAGCTGGCGGCTGCAGCGGACCATGGGGATTTCCCGGACCCGCGAGATGCTGCTGACCGGCGAGCCGATGCACGCCGAGGAGGCCGCCCGGGTGGGCCTGGTCTCCAAGGTGATCCCCGACGAGGGGCTGGCCGCCGAGGGCGAGCGCCTGGCTGCGGCCATGCTGAAGGCCGGCCCCGACGCCCTGCGGATCTCCAAGCGCACCTTCGATGCGACCCTGGAGGGGATGAGCTTTGAGTCCGCGTTGGAGCTGGAGGAGCGCGGCCAGATCCAGATGATCCGCGGACGGGTGGTTCCGGCGGCGATGCCGAAGAGCTAGGGCCTCAAGGTTCGAGGGCCCCGGCCCGACCTGGGCGGCCGGACCTCAGGCCGGAGGCTTGGGGTCGCCGGGCGGCGGCGGCTTGCCGGGCCGCAGGGCCTTGGCCGCCGCCGCGCCGAGATAGACCAGGGCGAAGACCACGACGGCCAGGGCGGTGAAGCCGCCCGCGTCGGGGCGAATCCACAGCGCGAGACCCAGCAGCAGGATCACCGCCAGGGCGTTGCGCCAGTCGGTGACCAGCTTGATGATCGGGGCAAGCATCAGGGCTCCCTCTCGGCGGCGTTGGCCGAGCCGGTCAGGCCGATGAGGATCGCCACGCGCGGGGCCAGGTCGTCGTCGAACAGCACCTTCAGGTGTTGGCGCACGAGGGCGGCGCGGATCAGGTCGGGTTTCCAGGCGGCGGCGGACTGGGCGAAGTAGTCGCTGAAGGCGCCGAGGGTCTCCGGAATCTCGTCGCGCGGGATGCGATGCAGGTCAAAGACCCCCAGGCGAGTGAAGCCGGAGACCTTGGGCCCGGAATTGACCACCACAAGGAACGGGCCGGGGCCCTCCAGCTTCAGGGTCCCCATCAGGGCGCGGGCGCGGTCGAAGTCGTAGGCGGCCAGCAGGCGGGCGCAGGGCGGCGGGACGGCCCCGACCATTCCAGCGACGCTGCGCACAGGCCAGTAGACCGCACGCGCGACCACGCCAAGTTCATGCGAGCGCCAGCCGTACGGGCGGACGCTGACCACGGGCGCCAGGCGGTACCGATAGGCCGCGCAGAGGGCGGGATTCTCCCGGGCGTCCCGGGTCATCAGGACCACGGCGTAGCCGCCTGACATCGCCTCCAGCGCCTGGGTGCGGTCGATGACCACCCCCCGCGCCTCATAGATCAGCGGCCCGTAGGCCGGTGGCGGCGGTGGGGGAGGAGGCGGTGGCGGGGGAGGCGGCGGCGGCGGCGGCGCGAAGATGGCGCAAGCTCCGAGGCTCAGCAGCGCGACCGGCGCCAGGGCTGCCAATCCCACCCGAAGCAGAACCGCAAGGGCGACCCAGCCGCTCCGACCCGAATGTCCGACCATGTCAGCCCCCCAGCCATCGATGTTCGGCTGAACGCTACCTCACGTTGACGGTCTTGTCAGAACGATCTTCGCGAGAGGACCGGGCCCGGCCGCGGTCAGCCCTTCCCCATCACCTTGGCCCGCAGGCGCCGCATGCCGCCGAGCCAGCGGTCGTAGTCGGCGGTCTTGCGCTGCATGTAGGTGAGCACCTCGGGGTGCGGCAGGATCAGGAAGCGTTCGGCGGCCAGGCCCTCGATGACGTGGCCGGCCACCTCGTCGGGGGTGAGCACGCCGTCGAGGCTCTGGGGGGAGCCGGAGCCGCCGGCCCGCAGCATGGCGGTGTCGACGCCCTGGGGGCAGAGGATGGAGACCTTGATGCCCTGGTCGCCATGGGTGATGGCCAGGCTCTCGGCCAGGCCGACGGCGGCGTGTTTGGTGGTCGAGTAGACGGCTCCGCCGATCTGGGAGAGCAGGCCCGCGGCCGAGACGGTGTTGAGCAGGTAGCCCTCGCCACGGGCGATCATGCCCGGCAGGACGGCGCGGGCGGCGTGGACATGGGCCATGACATTGACCCCCCAGGCCCGAGCCCAGACGGCGTCGGGGGAGGAGACCGCGTTCTCCCGGTCCGGGTCGCCGTCGCCGACGCCCGCATTGGCGCAGAAGAGGTCGATGCGCCCCCAGGCGGCCTCGACGGCGGCCACCATGGCGGCCACCTGGGCGCCGTCGGAGACGTCGACGGTGTGGGCGGTCCCGCCGATCTGCGCGGCCACGGCCTTGGCGCCCTCGGCGTTGCGATCCACCACAGCGACATGGGCCGCGCCGTCCGCGGCGAAGCGGCGGGCGAGCGCCGCCCCGATGCCCTCGGCTGCGCCGGTGACCACGATGACCTTGCCCCGCACGTCCATGTCTCGTCTCCGCCTCGTTGCGCGCCTTGCCGGCGTCCGTTGAGGCCAGGGGTAGGGGCAGCCGGCGCCCGAGGCAATGGCCCCTCAGGCCGCGACGGGCGCCAGGAAGGGGGCGATCACCGCCAGGGTCCGCTCGACCCAGGCGTCCTTCTCCCCCACGGGGGCCGCCCCGTGGATCATCTCGCGGGCGGACTCCGGCCCCAGGGCGCGGGCGGCGATCCAGGCGGCGAGATAGGTGGCCGACAGGCAGCCGCCGGCCGAGGCGACATTGCCCGCCGCGTGGAAGGGGGTCTCCAGCACCCGGAAGCCGTGGGCGGCCAGGCCGGGGGCGGTCATGTGGTCGGCGCAGACCGGCTGGCCCGGCGACACCAGGCCCAGCGCCGCCAGCAGCAGGGCGCCCGAGCACTGGCTGGCGATCAGCTGGCGGGCGGGGTCGAGCTGCAGGGTGGCCAGGATGTGGGGATCGGCGGCCACCACCTCGCTGGCCATGCCGCTGCCGATGATGACCGCGTCGGCGATATTGGCGAAGGCCAGCGGCTTCTGGCGGTCGATGGCGATGCCGCCCTTGGAGACCACCCTCTGGGTGGGGGAGACGATCCAGGCCTGGACGCCGCGGGCCGAGAGCCGGTTGAGCAGGGCGGCGGCGACGAAGGAGTCCAGCTCGTTGAAGGCCTGGAAGGTGAGGACGGCGACCTGCATGGCGGGCGCTCCGGGCGTGGGGAGGGGCAGTCTAGGCCCGGCGCGGGCGACGGCCAAGCTGGGCCAGGCGCAGCTGTTCGTGGGGTCGTGTGGTTCGCGGACAGTCTTGTTGGTCCTCGCGGCTCCAGCGCCCAAGAGGACGGAACCACGAACCACACGAACCACACGAACAAACAAGGGTGTCATCCCGGAAGCTGCGCCAGCGGCTGTCCGGGACCCAGACGCGCGGGGCTATCAGGATGGACCGGCGCCTCTGGGTCCCGCACTTCCGCGGCTGCGCCGCTCCATGCGGGATGACACATCGGGGGAGGGCGCGCGCCGCGAGCCTGGAAGGGCGCGTCCCCAAGATGTTCTTATTTTGTTCTTGACAACGTCGCGCGGTTTTGGGCGCCGCCGGGCTGGCCGGCGAGCCATTCCCAATGCCGGGGCAGCAGGGTCACCTCGCGAGCGGTGACGCCGAGCTTGGGCCGGCCGCGCCCGGGTTTGGGCGGCGGTTCTGTGGCCGGCAGACGCGCCAGGACGTCGGCGGCCGAGCCGCGCAGGTCCAACTCCACGGTCCGGCCGGTGGCGTCATCGAACACCAGGATCGGCTCGAACCCCTCGTCGTGGGCCGCCTTGGCGGCGAGGGCGACCTGGGAGAGGGCGCCGGCGGCCAGCCGATCATGGCCGGCGAAGGCGGTGAAGGTCTCGTCGTCCATGGCGGTCCCACCTCCCGGCCTCGGCCCGAAATATTACCCGGATATATAACCAGCCTCGACAGGAGCCAATAATGAAATCGATTCTTCCGCCCCTGGCCGCCCTTGTCCTCTGCGGCTGCGCGCAGGCCGCGCCCGCGGTCCGACTGGGGGTGGATCTCTACTGCGAAGGCCTCACCGCGGCGGCCAGACAGGCGATCCGCGCGCAATTGACGGCCGGGGTTGCAGTCCTGGCCTGTCCGGACGGGGCTGCGCCCGCGCCGACGCCGGAGCGTAGGGCGCCAGAATAACAAAGGGACGGACCGCTGGTGCGATCCGTCCCTCTGAAATCCTCTGCAAATACAGAGGCTTGTAGTGGTGCCGTTGCAGGGATTCGAACCCTGGACCTCAGCCTTACCAAGGATGCGCTCTACCTCTGAGCTACAACGGCGAAAAGGCGAGGGCGGGCTATAGCCAACGTCGAGGGCCGCGTGAAGCCTAAAAGCGGCGGGAAGAGAACTTGACGCGCCGGACGCGTCGCCGCACCCCTTCGAATATGGCGAAATCCGGCAAGACGCAGGCGCAGGAACGCGAGGCGCAACTGGCCCAGGCGCTGCGCGCCAATCTGCGGCGACGCAAGGCGTCCGACCCCAAGACTCCGCCCGACACGCCAACGGACCAGCCACCGACCGGCCGCCTTCCGCCCAGCCCAACCTCGGGCTAGATAGCCTCACCCCCACGGATCGCCGATGCGCGGGATGGAACGCCTCCAAGGGCGCAATCTGGGACGACACCATGAGCGATCTGCTCCACCTGCTGGCGGAAGACGCCGAGGACCTCGCGGTCATATCGGCGGCGCTGCAGGACTCGGTGGCGAAGATCGGCGACATCACCGTGGAACGCCGGGCCCGCCGGGTGACGGTGAGCTTCAATCGCTACCGCTGGGAAGGGAAGGGGGGCGAGCGCGTGCGATCGGCCCTGCAGATCGGCTCGGTCCTTGGGGTGCAGGCGCGCAATCTGCGGCGGGGCGCCAAGGCCGCGGTGATCGAACTGCTGACCCTGGAGTTCGAGCCGGGCGATCCCCCGGGCGGGACCATCACCCTCAGCTTCGCCGGCGGCGGAGACCTGCGGATCGCCGTGGAGTGCGTCGACGCGGTCCTGGCCGACATCTCCGCGCCCTGGCCGACGCCGCGGACCCCCACGCACCAGACCTGACAAGGCGTAGCGTTCGCGGCCGCGCGCCGCTAAAGAGCGCCCATGCGCCGCTTCCGTTTTTCCGAGCCCGGCTTCGAGGCCGCCTTCGCCGCCTTCATCGACGAACGCCGCGAGACCCCTGAAGAGGTCGACGTCCTGGTGCGCGACATCCTCCTGGCGGTCCGCGCCGAGGGACTCGAGGCCGTCCTGCGCTTCGCTCGCCAGTTCGACCGCGCGGAGATCGATGCCGACACCATCCGGGTGACGGCCGAGGAGATCGAGGCCGGCGCCGCCCAGTGCGCGCCGGAGGTTCGCGAGGCGATCGCCTTCGCGGCCAAGCGGATCCGCAGCTATCACGAGCGCCAGCGTCCCGCCGACCAGTGGTTCACCGACGAGGCCGGGGTCGAGCTGGGCTGGCGCTGGACCCCCCTGGAGGCCGTGGGGATCTATGTGCCCGGCGGCCGCGCGGCCTATCCCTCCACCGTGCTGATGAACGCCGTCCCGGCCTCGGTGGCCGGGGTGGAGCGGATCGCCATGGTGACCCCGCCGGGGCGCCTGCAGCCGGCGGTGCTGGCGGCGGCCAAGGAGGCCGGGATCACGGAGATCTGGCGGGTCGGCGGCGCCCAGGCGGTGGCGGCGCTGGCCTATGGCGCCGGACCCATCCTGCCGGTGGACAAGATCGTGGGACCGGGCAACGCCTTCGTCACGGCCGCCAAGCGCAGGGTCTATGGCGCCGTCGGGATCGACGCGCTGGCCGGCCCCTCGGAGATCGTGGTGGTATCGGACGCCGCCAGCCGGCCCGACTGGATCGCCGCCGACCTGCTGTCCCAGGCCGAGCACGATCCGGCCGCGCAATCGATCCTGATCACCGACGATGAGGCCTTCGCCGACGCCGTCGAGGCCCAGATCGCATTGCAGCTGAAGAGCCTGGGGACGAGCGAGGACGCGTCGGTCTCGCTGCGCAACCACGGCGCGGTGATCATCGCGCCGTTGGAGGAGTCGCCACGACTGGTGAACCTGATCGCGCCCGAACACGTGGAATTCGCCCTGGACGCGCCGGAGCGGCTGGCCGACCGGGTGCGGCACGCCGGCGCCATCTTCCTGGGCCGACACACGCCCGAGGCCATTGGCGACTATGTCGCCGGCTCCAATCACGTCCTGCCCACCAGCCGGGCGGCGCGGTTCTCGTCGGGTCTGTCGCTCTATGACTTCATCAAGCGCACCTCGATCGTGAAATGCGACGAGGCGGCGTTTGCGATCCTGGGGCCGCCGACGGCGGCCCTGGCCGACGCCGAGGGCCTGCCCGCCCACGCGCGATCGGCGGCCATCCGGCTGGGTCAGATCCAGGAACCCTAGGCGGTCCAAGGCGTTTGCCGCTCCGGCGGGGTGGGCGCAGCCAGAGACCGTTTCCGCATGCCTGTTGCTTCCGCCGCGCCAGCGGCCATGGCCGCTTCAGCGGCGCAACCTTCCGCCGGCGAAGGCCTGGTCACCACCCTGAGCGACGTCTGGGCCGACCTGGCGCGCCTCGGGCCGCGGGAAGCCGCCCTCAATCTGTTGTTCTCCGTGGTCGTGGTGGCGGTCGCCCTGCTGATGATCGCGGGGCTGAGGCGCCTGTTCAACTTCTGGATCCGCCGCCTGGCCGACACGCCGACCGAGGTTCGGCAGGCCAGCGTGTCGCGCGCGGCCGGACTGACCTGGCTGCTGATCCGCCTGACGATCCTGGGCGGCGCCCTGCTGCTGATGGCGCGGGTCTGGGGAATCGATCCCTTCGCCTGGATGGGGGGGGGAACCCGCGGCGGGCTGCTGCGGGCGCTCGGCGTCGTCATCCTGGCGGTGGGGGCGGTGGAGGTGGCCGGCTTCGTGGTCGACCATATGGTGGCCGGGGTGGCGCGGCGCAGCGGGGACGGGCGCCGCGCGGCGCAGATCCGCACGCTTGGCCCCCTGATCCGGGGCTTCATCCAGAGCGTCCTGGTGGTGGTCTCGGTCCTGACCTTCCTCTCCGAGATTGGGGTGAAGGTGGGGCCGCTGCTGGCCAGCGCCGGCGTGGTGGGGGTGGCGATCGGTTTCGGCGCCCAGACCCTGGTGAAGGACTTCCTCACCGGCCTGTTCCTGATCGCCGAGGACGTGGTCTCGGTGGGGGACAATGTGCGGATCGGGGACTCCGGCGGCGCCGTGGAGGCCATGACCCTGCGCACCATCCGCCTGCGCGATCAGAACGGCACCCTGCACATCTTCCCCTATTCGGAGGCCCAGGTGATCCACAACCGGACCAAGACCTTCTCCTCCTATGTGTTCGAGATCCTGGTCACCTACGGCTCGGACGTGGACAAGGCCCTGGAGGTCATGAGCCGACTGGGGGACGAGATGCGGGCCGAGCCGGAGTTCGCCAACCAGATCACCCGGCCCTTCGAGGTGCTGGGGGTGGACCGTCTCGATCCCACCGGGGTGCTGCTCAAGGCGCGAGTCACCACCCGGCCGCGCGATCAGTGGGCGGTGGGGCGCGAATATAATCGCCGCCTGAAGACTCTTTTTGAGCGGGAAGGCGTGGAGATCGCCTACCGGCCGGTGGGGGCTCCGGCTCCGACGGCGCCCACAACCCCTTCCACGGCAAGGGATGAGCCCGCTCGCGCGACCGCCAACGGCCCTTCCCGAAGCTGAACGCTTTCTGACAGCGCCGTCCAGGCGCCGGTTCAGGGTGGGGTCTCTAGGGTGAGGTCATCGGAGCCGATGAGGCTTCGAACCCATTCCAAGACGGAGACCAAGCCATGCAAACTTCCACCAAGCTGATCCGCAGCGCGGCTGTCGCGACGATGGCCGCCGCTCTCACCGCCGGCGCCGCCTCGGGCGCCTCGGCCCAGACCTATCGCGCGCCCACCGGTTCGGGCCTCGGCTCCATCGTCAGCTGCGACGCGCCCGGCGGCAAGCAGGCGGGCGGCGCCCTGATCGGCGCCCTGCTGGGGGCGGCGGCGGGCTCGAACCTGGCCAAGAACGACCGCGGCACGGGCACCGCCATCGGCGCGGTGGTGGGCGCGGCCACCGGCTCCTATGTCGGCTGCAAGATGCAGCGCGAGGGCCAGGCCCAGAGCGCCTACGGCTACGGCCAGACCTATGAGCCGGCCTACAGCCAGCCCGCCTACCAGCAGCCCGCCACCTACAGCCACGCCGGCTATCGTCTGTCGGGCGACATCGCCCCGGCCGCCTATGTCCGGGACGGCGGGACCTTCGCGGCCCGCACCACGGTGAACCTGCGCGGCGCCCCCACCACGGCGGCCCAGCGTGTGGGCCAACTGCGGGCCGGCGAGCGCTTCCAGGCCCTGGCCCGGGTGCGCGGCAGCGACTGGATCCTGGTGGGGCAAGGCGGCGTCGGCGTCGGCTATGTGAAGGCCCGCTACGTCCAGCCCACCGGCTACCAGTACGCCGCCTACGGCTACTAGGCCCCAGCTCGGTTTCCTCCCCCCGACCGACCTCGCCCGGCGCTTCCCAGCGCCGGGCGATTTTTTATGTCCGCGAACAAGGTGAGGCGATCGTGCAGGGTGACGTTAGGGGTTGGTTTGCAATAAACGTCGCTGACCCGTTCCCCACCGACCGCCATGGCCGACGAAGACCGCACCAAGCACCGCCTGCAGACCGTGGAGATCGACGAGGAATCCCTCGCCGCGGTCTCGCGTGACCAGGAGCAGGAGCGGCAGATCGCGATCTTCGATCTGTTGGAGGAGAACTACTTCCATCCCGAGGGCGCCGAGGGCGGACCCTATGACCTGAAGATGGGGCTGGTGGAGAACCGGCTGGTGCTGGACGTGGCGGGGCCGCAGTACGAACGCCGCCATATCCTGTCGCTCTCGCCGTTCCGGGGGCTGATCAAGGACTACTTCCTGATCTGCGAGAGCTACTACCAGGCGATCCGCAACTCGACCCCGTCGCAGATCGAGGCCCTGGATATGGGCCGGCGCGGCCTGCACAACGAGGCCTCGAACCTGTTACGGACGCGGTTGGCGGGCAAGATCGACACCGATCTGGACACCGCCCGGCGGCTCTTCACCCTCATCTGCGCCCTGCATTGGCGGGGATAGGGTTCGATGGCCGCTGATCCGCCCGCGCCGCCCTTGCCAGGGGCGGTGCTCTTCGCCTGCAACTTCAACCGTGTCCGCTCGCCCATGGCCGAGGCCCTGATGATGCGCGCCCTGGGGGACCGCGTCTTCGTGGACAGTTGCGGCCTGAAGCGCGACGAGGCCGAGGGCGTAGATCCCTTCGTCGAGGCGGTGATGGCGGAGTTGAGTGTCGATCTGGCCGATCACAAGCCCAAGACCTTCGATGACCTGGAGGACACCTCCTTCGACCTGGTGGTCTCCCTGACCCCGGAGGCCCAGCATCGGGCGGTGGAGATGACCCGCGGCCGGGCGGCCGAGATCGAGTACTGGCCGACCTTCGATCCGACCCTGGTGGAGGGCTCCCGGGAGGCGCGGCTGGCGGCCTATCGCGAGGTGCGCGACGCGCTTGCCGCCCACATCGCCCAGCGGTTTCCGCGCTAGCCGCGCATCCAGGCCAGGTCGGCGCCCCAGGCGTCGAATACCGCGCCGTGGCCGGCCTCACGGAAGATCGGTTCGACATCGGCCAGCAGCCGGCGCAGGGGGCCGGCCTCGGCCGGATCGAGCAGGCGCGCCAGGCGCGGCGCGAGATCGGCGGGTGCGCGGGCGAGGGGATGTTCCACCAACTCCCACTCCAGATACTTGGCGAAGGGGCGCAATCGGCCGCCGTCGAGGGCGAAGAGGGCGTCCAGCACGGGCGTGACCGCCCCAGCGGCCTCCAGCCGCGCCGCCAAGGGCAGGCCGTCTCGCAGGCACTTCAGGGCCCGATAGGTCTGATTGAGATAGTGGTCCAGCGACCGGTCGATGAATGCGGCGACCTCGCTCGCGGGCGCCCGCGCCTTCTCATCGATGATCCGCTGGCAGAGACCGTCGGTGCGATCCACCAGCACCCGGACATGGGCGTAGCTGTAACGGTCCCAGGCTTCGGCCTCGCCCCAGGCGGCGTGGCGGCGCAGGCCCTCCAGGGTCATCACAGAACAGTCGGTCCGCCCGCGGTCCCGCCCCGCATGACGCGCGCGCCAGTCGTCGAAGACGGCGTCGCGCACGATCAGCACGCAGTCATAGTCTGAGGCGGCGGTCGCCCGGCCCTTGCCGCGCGAGCCGGTCAGCCAGAAGGCCAGGACATCGGCGTCCCGGTGCGCAAGCTCCAGCAGAACGAAGTAACGCGCCCGTTCCTCGGGGTGATCGCTCAATCCTCTCCCTTTCCAGCCATGGCATTCGACCGTGCGGCGGGCTCCGCGTTATGATAGAGGGCTCTCCCACGGCTCGCGCCCCTCGATTCAGGCGTGGGCCGTTCGACTTTTATCGGCGTCTATTTGGAGCCTGCATGGCTAAAGAAGAACTTTTGGAGTTTCCGGGCACGGTCAGTGAAGTCCTGCCCAACGCGACCTTCCGCGTGAAGCTCGAGAACGATCACGAGATCATCGCCCACACCGCCGGCAAGATGCGCAAGAACCGCATCCGGGTCTCGGCCGGCGACAAGGTCCTGGTGGAGATGACCCCCTACGACCTGTCCAAGGGCCGCATCACCTTCCGCGTCCGCTAGCGGGCGCACGGCCCCCTGATGACGACGCCGCGCCTGGTGCTGGCCTCCGCGAGCCCCAGGCGGCTCGATCTCCTGGCCCAGATCGGTCTCGCGCCCGACGCCGTCGTGGCCGCCGAGATCGACGAAACCCCCCTTCCCAACGAGACGCCGCGGCTGTTGGCCCTGCGGCTGGCCGTGGCCAAGGCGGCCAAGGTCGCCGCCGAGCAGCCCGCCGCCTATGTCCTGGCCGCCGACACGGTGGTGGCCGTGGGCCGCCGGATCCTGCCCAAGGTGGAGAGCGAGGCCGAGGGCCGCGCCTGCCTGGCGCTGCTGTCGGGCCGGGCTCACAAGGTGCTGACCGCCGTGGCCCTGCGGTCGCCCGACGGCCGCGCCGCCAGCCGCCTGGTGGAGACCCGCCTGCACTTCAAGCGCCTGACGCCGGCCGATATCTCGGAATACCTCGCCGGCGGCGAGGGCGTAGGCAAGGCCGGGGGCTACGCCATCCAGGGCCGGGCCGGCGCCTTCGTCATCGCCCTGCAGGGCTCCTACACCGCCGTGGTGGGCCTGCCTCTGTATGAGACCCAGAACCTGCTGACGGGCCTGGGCTTTTCGCGGTCATGAGCGTGCGCAAGCTCTACCTCGATCGCGGGATCGGCGAGAGCCGCGGGGTGGTCACCCTCGACGGCGCGCCGGAGCGCCTGCTGATCCTCCGCGACAATGACCCCGAACTCACCCGCCTCGGCGCCCGGCTGGTGGGCCGGGTGCGCAAGGTGGAGCCGGCCTTCGCCTCGGCCTTCATCGATCTCGGCGGCGTCGAGGCCCTGATGGCCTTCCGGCCCGAGGCGCGGCCCGTCGAGGGCCAGGCGATCGAGGTGGAGGTCCGCAGCGAGCCCCGCGACGGCAAGCTCGCCACCGTGCGGCTCGTCGGCCCGGCCGAGGGTAAGCCCCGACTGATGACCGCCGCCCCGGACCTCGCCGAACAGCTGGCGAGCTTCGCCCGCGACACCGCCATCATCGAAGGCCGCGCGGCGCGCGCCATGGCCGACGCCGCCGAGGCCGAGGCGCTGGAGACCATCCATCCGCTTGCGGGGGGCGGCACCCTCGCCATCGAGCCGACCCGGGCCCTGGTGGCCATCGACGTCGACGTCGGCGAGCGCAAGGGCCAGGACGTCAAGCGGGTCACCCGCCAGGCCAATCTCACGGCGCTCGCCGAATCCGCCCGCCTGCTGCGGCTCAAGGGCCTGGGGGGCATCGTGGTGATCGACCTCGTCGGCCGCGGTCATGACGGCAACGCCCTGCTGACGGCGGCCCGCACGGCCTTCTCCCCCGACAATCCCGGCGTCGCCATCGGCCCCGTGGGCCGTTTCGGCACCATGGAGATGACCGTGCCGCGCCGAGGCCGGGCGATCCGCGACATTCTCGGCGACGGGGCAGGGGGGCTGTCCGACCTCACCCTGGCCCTGCGGCTGATACGCCGCCTGGAGGCGGACGCGTCGAGCGATCCGGGCGGACGCCTGGCCGCCACCTGCGCGCCCTCGGTGGCCGCGGTCGCCAAGCCCCATGCCGAGGCCCTGGCGGCGCGCATCGGCGCGCGATTTGTTATAGAGGCAAATCCCGACTGGCCCCGTGACCGCCTGGACGTGAAGACCCTGTGACCGCCGCCCCCTGTCCCATCTGCAAGAAGCCGTCCTCGACCGAATACCGGCCCTTCTGCTCGCGTCGCTGTTCCGACGTTGACCTCCAGCGCTGGCTGGTGGGGAGCTATGCGATTCCGGTGGAGGAGGACGAGGCCGACAGCCTCCACGACGAGGATGACGGGAATTGATGCTCCTCGCTGGACACCGCCCCGACCCTCTTTTATAGACGCGGCTCCCGCGGCGCGGGACCTAGGCCTGGGTAGCTCAGTTGGTAGAGCAGTGGATTGAAAATCCACGTGTCGGTGGTTCGAATCCGCCCCCAGGCACCACTTCTTCCCGAACATCATTCCGCGTCCATCGGGCCTAGGCCTTGAAGATGACGCCGCATCGTCCCAGAGGTCTCCTCAGGAGACCTGACACCCATGGACGACGACTTCCGCAAGGCCGCGCTCGACTATCACCGCCTTCCCCGGCCGGGGAAGCTGTCGGTGGAGCCCACCAAGCGCATGGACACCCAGCGCGACCTGGCCCTGGCCTATTCCCCCGGGGTGGCCGCGGCCTGCGAGGCGATCGTCGCCGATCCGGCCGCCGCCGACGAGATGACGGCGCGCGCCAACCTGGTGGCGGTGATCTCCAACGGCACGGCCGTCCTGGGCCTGGGCAATATCGGTCCCCTGGCCAGCAAGCCGGTGATGGAGGGCAAGGCCGTCCTCTTCAAGAAATTCGCCGGCATCGACGTGTTCGACCTGGAGATCGACGCGCTGGATCCCGACCGTTTCGTCGATATCGTCGCCTCCCTCGAACCGACCTTTGGCGGGATCAATCTCGAGGACATCAAGGCGCCGGAGTGCTTCGCCATCGAGCGGGCCCTGCGCCAGCGGATGAATATCCCGGTCTTCCATGACGATCAGCACGGCACCGCCATCGTCTGCGCCGCCGCCGTGCGCAACGCCCTGGTCCTGCAGGGCAAGTCGTTGCCCGACATCAAGCTGGTGACCTCGGGGGCGGGCGCCGCGGCCCTGGCCTGCGTCGATCTGCTGGTGCTGATGGGGCTGAAGCCCGAGAACATCACCCTGACCGACATCAAGGGGGTGGTCTATGAGGGCCGCGAGCCCGACATGCCCCCCAACATGGCCGCCTATGCGCGCCAGACCGACGCCCGCACCCTGCCGGAGGTGTTGTCCGGGGCCGACGTCTTCCTGGGGCTCTCGGCGCCGCGGGTGCTGAAGGCCGAGTGGCTGTCGCTGCTGGCGCCCAACCCGCTGATCCTGGCCATGGCCAATCCCGAGCCGGAGATCCTGCCCGAACTGGTGGCGGCCGCCCGGCCCGACGCCATCGTCGCCACCGGTCGCAGCGACTATCCCAACCAGGTCAACAACCTGCTCTGCTTCCCCTTCGTCTTCCGCGGCGCCCTGGATGTCGGCGCCAGCGTGATCAACGAGGCGATGAAGCTGGCCGCCGTCGAGGCGATCGCCTCGCTCGCCCGCGCCGAGGCGTCCGAAGTGGTGGCCGCCGCCTATGGCGGGGCCGCGCCGCTGTTCGGCCGCGACTACATCATCCCCAAGCCCTTCGATCCCCGCCTGATCCTGCAGATCGCCCCGGCCGTAGCCAAGGCGGCCATGGACACCGGGGTGGCGCGCCGGCCCATCGCCGACTTCGCCGCCTACCGCACCGAGCTGGAGCGTTTCGTCTACCGCTCGGGCCAGCTGATGCGTCCGATCTTCGAGGCCGCCCGCAAGGCGATGAAGAAGGTGGCCTATGCCGAGGGCGAGGACGACCGCGTCCTGCGGGCGGTCCAGACGGTGGTGGACGAGGGCCTGGCCCGGCCGGTCCTGGTGGGCCGGCGCGAGGTGATCCTCGCGCGCATCGCCGAACTGGGTCTGCGCATGCGGCCGGACGCCGAGGTGGAGATCCTCGACCCCGCCCAGGACCGCGAGGTCTTCGCTCCCCTGGTGGCGCGCTACCAGGACCTGGTGGGCCGCCGCGGCGCGCCGCCGGACGCCGCCGCCCGCCGCGTGGAGCGCCGGCCCACCGTGGCCGCCGCCATGCTGCTGGAGTCCGGCTATGTGGACGCCGCCCTCTGCGGCGGCTCCGGCGATTGGTGGCGACACATGACCTATGTGATGCCGATCATCGACCGGCGGCCGGGCATCGACCGCATCCACGCCCTGTCGGCCCTGATCACCCGGGGCGGGGTGCTGTTCATCTGCGACACGCACATGAATCCCGACCCCACGGCCGAGCAGATCGCCGAGATGACCCGGCTGGCCGCCGACACGGTGCGTGGCTTCGGCCTGGAGCCCAAGGCGGCGCTGCTCTCCCATTCCAGCTTCGGCGCCTCCAACTCCCCCAGCGCGCGCAAGATGCGCCAGGCGTTGGCCCTGCTGCGCGCCCAGGTTCCGGACCTCGAGGTGGACGGCGAGATGCATGCCGACGCCGCCCTGCTGGAGGGCCAGCGCAATCGCCTGGTGGGGGACAGCGCCCTGAAGGGCGCGGCCAACCTGCTGGTCATGCCCAATCTCGACGCGGCCAATATCAGCCTGACCCTGTTGCAGGCCTCCACCGGCGCCCTGCTGGTGGGGCCCATGCTGCTGGGCATGTCCAAGCCGATCCACGTCCTGATCCCCAGCGTCACCGCCCGGGGCATCGTCAACCTCACCGCTCTGGCCGCGGTGGAGGCGAGCACGGGATACATTCCCTAGGCGTGACTATCTGACGAGGCCGCCGGTCCAGGCGTCCGTCACGCACGAGACCTCGGAGGGCGGGGGAGGGCGCCCGCGCCCGTTTTCCAGGCGCTCCGCCGGTCGCGCGGGTTCCGGTCAGAAATCCGCTTGAGTGATGTTATGATATAACATAGTGGTCCCCGGGCTTGCTTTCAGGGGTTCCCACATGCGCGCCAAAACGCTTCTTCTCGCCGCGGTCTGCGTTTCGGCTCTCGGCTCCGGCCCGGCCATGGCGGAGGAGGCGGGCCCCACCGTCTCGGAGCTGATCGTCACCGGCGCGCCCTATGCCGTCTCCCTCGACTCCGCCACCACCAGCATCAATGTGGTGACCCAGGCCCAGCTCTCCACCGCGCCCCCGGTGGGGATCGGCGACCTGCTCAACGGCATGCCGGGCCTGCGCTCCACCGCCTACAGCCCCGGCGCCAGCCGTCCGATCATCCGAGGTCTGTCGGGACCGCGGGTGCTGATCCTGCAGAACGGCGTCGGCCTGGTGGACGCCAGCTCGCTCTCCCCCGACCACGCCGTGGCCTCCGATCCGGGGGAGGCCTCGCGCATCGAGGTCCTGCGGGGCCCCTCGACCCTGGCCTATGGCGGCTCGGCCATCGGCGGGGTGGTCAACATCCTCGACGAGCGGGTGCCTTCCACCCCGGCCACGGGCGCCGCGGACGGCCATGTGGCCGCGTCGTACGGCTCGGCCGACGACAGCTATTCGGTCTCGGCCGGGCTGAAGGCGGGGAAGGGGCCCTGGGTCGTCGCCCTCGACGCGGTCCGGCGCGCCAGCGGCGACTATGACAGCCCCTCCAATCCGGTCTCCTCCAGGTATGAAGCCGCCAACGGCGTCACCGCCCTGCCGGACCGCGTGGTGAAGAACACCGACGTGGATCTCACCGCCTACGGGGTCGGTCTCTCCTATATCGGCGACCGCGGCTTCCTCGGCGCCTCGGTGAAACGGACCCAGACCCAGTACGGCGTGCCGTTCCCGCAGGTGGTCCAGGTCGGGCCGCCGCCGGCCGAGGGTCCGGTCTATATCGACCTCGACCAGACCCGCTACGACCTGCGCGGCGAGACCAGCCTCGAGACCGGCCCCTTCGAGAAGGCCCGGTTCTCCGTGGGCTACGCCGACTACGAACATCGCGAGGTGGACGTGGCCAGCGGCGCGGTGGGCACGACCTTCCTCTCCAAGGGCGCCGAGGGGCGCCTGGAGCTGGTCCAGCGGGAGCGCGACGGCTGGAAGGGGGCGGTGGGCGTCCAGGTGCTGGGCCGTGACTTCGAGGCCCTGGGGGCCGAGGCCTTCATCCCGCCGGTGAGCATCCAGGAGATCGGCGCCTTCCTGCTGCAGCGCCTGGACCGCGACACCTGGGGTGTGGAGGCCGGGCTGCGAGTCGACCGGCGCACCCTTGACGCCGATCTCGGCGGCCGGCCCACCAGCGATGCGGCGGCTTCCTATGGGACCAACTGGACCGCGGCGGCGGGCAAGCAGGACTTCACCAACGCCTCGGCCTCGGTCGCCGCCTTCTGGCGTCCGGCCAGCGACTGGTTCCTGGGCCTGAGCCTGGCCCACAACAGCCGCGCCCCCACCGAGTTCGAGCTGTTCGCCGACGGTCCCCATGGGGGCACGGGCAGCTACGAGATCGGCGATCCGACCCTGGACGCCGAGCAGGTCACCTCCCTGGAGGCGACCCTGCGGTGGACGGGCGACAATGGCCGGGTCGAGGCCCACATCTACAGCGCCGACTACAAGGGCTTCATCGACGAGATGCGCACCGGCCTGTTCGTCGACGACGCCGGGGCCATCGATCCGGCCGGCGAGCTGCCGGTGGTCCGCTTCACCCAGACCGACGCCACCTTCTACGGCGGCGAACTGGAGGGCGCCTACGACCTCTGGCGCGGCGGTGACGGGGTGCTGTCGGCCGAGGGCTCGTATGACTATGTCCACGGCCAGACCGACGTCGGCCCGCCGGCGCGGATCCCGCCCTATTCGGTCACCGGCCGCCTGGTCTGGAAGGCGCCGCGTCTCGAGGGGCAGGTGGAGGTGCGCTATGTGGCCGAGCAGGGACGGCTCAGCGCCTTCGAGCTGCCGACCGACGCCTACACCCTGCTCAGCGCCCGGGTGTCCTGGCGCCCCCTGGCCGACCAGGACTTCAAGCTCTTCCTCGACGGCCGCAACCTGACCAACCAGGAGGCGCGCGAGCACACCTCCTTCCTGAAGGACATCGCCCCGCAGCCGGGCCGCACACTCCGCGCGGGCGTCACCTACAGCTTCTAGGGCTCCGGCTGGGCCGAGGCGCCCCCACCGGACGACTGTGGCCGCCAGGCCATGGCCGGCGGCTTGCGCGCGCGAGTCGAGGCCTCGGAGCTTGACGGCTCGGCCTTGGACTCCCATTTGCCTCCCACGACGACGACATGACCGAAAATCAGGCGCGAGTGCGCCGGAGCTGTTCGGCGACCGTGTTATTTCAAGACCGGCGTTCCGTCGAAATTGCTGCAACGCAGCACATAAATTCCCTCGCAAGTAGAAAAACGATCGGGAATACTTGTGTAATGCGTTGTGCGGTGCAGCAATACCGTATCTTCCGACACATCCATATGCTTGCGCTTGGCGGTCCCCCCCCTTGACGCTTGGAAAAGGGGTTGCCAAAGCACCCCTGCCGCACGTCTAACATAGCGGTAAGACTTCAACTTCCCCTCGGGGAGGGCGAGGTCGCTCCCGCCACCGGAACACGACCGTCGCGCCTTGCGACACGGGTTACGGGGTCGGGCGCAGCGATAGCGGCTCCGTTGTTCCTTTCGTGGTTACGCGAGGAACGGCGGGCATTTTCAATTGGGGTGGAGACGCTCTCGCGCGACGACCCTCGGTCCAAACGTGCTAGACCAATCAGGAACTGGCGACAGATGCTCGACAACAAACGAACGACTCCTTTCATCGCTCTCATTGGCGCCCTGGCGCTGATGGCGAGCGCGCCGGCGTTCGCGCAGGACGCCGCCGCTCCGGCCGCGCCTGCCGCTGACGCCGCCGCCGCGGCTCCCGCCGCTGATGCCGCCGCCGCTCCGGCTACCGACGCCGCCGCTGCTCCCGCCGCCGAGGCCGCTCCGGCCGACGCTGCTGCTCCGCCCCAAATGAAGAACGCTGGCAAGCTCAGCGTCATTCAGATGGCCCTCGACGCGCAAGCCGTCGTGAAGGTCGTCATGATCGGCCTGGTGCTCTGCTCCATCTTCTCGTGGACCCTGCTGGTCACCAAGCTGCTCGAATACGGCGCTCTGAACCGTACGACGGATCGCTTCCTTGAAGCCTTCCGCTCGGCCAAGTCGATCAACGACATGGGCCGGATCGGCATGTCCGACGAATTCGAAGGCAACCCGCTGGCCGACATGGCCGCCGCGGCCGCCCAAGAAGTCGAACTGTCGCGTCAAGCGGGCCTGGCTGTCGCCGGCGCTCACCGTGAAACGGTCCTGCACCGTGCGGAAAACGCCGTCGCCGCCGTTCAGGCGTCCCTCGGCCGTCGCCTCTCGAGCGGCATGCAGTTCCTGGCCTCGGTCGGTTCGTCCGGTCCGTTCATCGGTCTGTTCGGCACCGTCTACGGGATCATGACCTCGTTCATCGGGATCGCGAACACCAACACCACCAACCTGGCCGTCGTCGCTCCCGGTATCGCCGAAGCGCTGCTGGCCACTGGTATCGGTCTGTTCGCCGCCATCCCGTCGGTTATCTTCTACAACTACTTCCAGACCCGCATCTCCGCTTACGGTGCGCGTACCGAAGGGTTCGTGGCTGAGCTGATGAACGCCATCTCCCGGCAGCTCGACAAAGGGGCCTAATCACCATGGGCGCCAAACTCTCAGGTTCTGGGGGTGGCAGGTACGCCGTGGAAGCGAACAGCGAGATCAATGTGACGCCCTTCGTGGACGTCATGCTGGTCCTCCTGATCATCTTCATGGTGGCGGCTCCCATGGCCGCCGTAACGGTGAAGGTCGCACTTCCCGACGCGGTGGCGAAGCCGTCTACCAACCCTCCTAAGCCGGTCTACATATCGATCCAGGACTCCGGCCGACTCTTCATTGGGGACTATCCCACTGAGATCGCCACCCTGGGCGACGACCTGCGGAAGAATATCGGCAACAAGCGCAATCCGGAGAAAGAGCGGATCTTCATCCGCGCCGACAAGAACGTCCTCTACGGGGACTTCATGGGCGTGATGAACCAGCTCCAGGACAACGGGTTTTATAGCGTGGCGCTGATCGGCGAAGACAAGCAGTAGGGGTGGAGCATGGCTGAAGACATCACCCACCCCGGGCACAATCCGTTCGATGCGCCGGTCAAAAAGCGCAACAACGGTGTGACGGCCGCCATCATCGGCTCCATCATCGTGCACGGCGTGGTCGGCTTTTATCTGTGGAAGGCCAAGTTCCACTCGGAGTTCAAGGAGTACTCGGACGACGTGACGGACGTGGCGATCATCAAGCCCGCCCCGCCGCCGCCGCCGCCCCCGCCTCCGCCGCCGCCGAACACCCCGCCGCCGCCGCCGCCGAAGCTGCAACCGCGGCCTCCGGTGAACGTGCCGGCGGACATGCCGACGATCCCCCCTCTGCCGGTTCCGCCGGTCGAGAAGCGGATCGAGGAACCGAAGCCCCCGGCTCCGGCCCCCGTGGCGCCTCCGCGCCCGTCGGTCATCTCGAACCCTGACTGGGCCCGCAAGCCCAGCGGCGAAGACATCGCCCGGTACTACCCGGAGCGGGCTCAACGGATGAACGTTGAAGGCCGCGCGATGATCAGCTGCACGGTCACGGCCAAGGGAACCCTGGAAGGCTGTTCTGTGGTCTCGGAAGATCCGAGCGATCAGGACTTCGGCTCAGCGGCGCTGAAGCTGAGCAAGCTGTTCAGGATGAAGCCCAAGACCCTCGACGGTTCGCCCGTCGACGGCGGCAGCATCCGGATCCCGATCCGGTTCACCCTGCCGAAGGGCTGACCCCAAAGGTCGCTTGAAGACATCGGCCCCGGAGGTTCGCCTCCGGGGCCTTTTCTTTGCGCTATGCTCAAGCCCATGACCCACGCGAGTCCGTCCAGGGGAGGGGAGAGCGCCGGCGATCGCCGGGGCGATGTCCTGTTCGTCGGCCTCTTCGCCGCCTTCTGCGCGAGCGTGATCGCCGTCGACATCCTCAGTGTCCTGCACGACCGCGCCGAAGCCGGCGCGCCGGTCTCCTGGTGGGAGCCAGCCGTCTGGGAGACCTCCAGCGGCCTGGTGATGGTGGCCCTGCTGCCGGCCGTGCTCTGGCTGGTCCGGCGCGCGCCGCCCCGCCTCTCGGGCCCCTACGGCTGGATCGCCGCGCACCTGGGCGCCGCGCTCGCCTTCTCCCTCGTTCACGTCGTCGCCATGGGCCTGCTGCGGAGCGCCGCCTATCTGGTGCTGGGCGCGGTCTACGATCCCCTGGGGCCGCTCGACGACTGGCCCTACGAGTTGCGCAAGGACCTGCTGGTCTATGCCGGGACGGTGGCCTGCTACCCCATCTGGCGCGAGGTCCGCGCCCGCCGGGCGCCGCCGGCCGACAGCCTCGCCGCCATCGAGGTGCGCGACGGGGCGCGCCGCCGCTTCGTGCCGGTCGCCGACCTGCTCTGGGTGGAGGCGGCGGGCAATTATGTGCAGCTGCGAACCCCCGGCGCGACGATCCTGCACCGCGCCTCCCTGGCGGCGATGGAGCGCCGCCTGGCCGCCGACGGCTTCGTCCGCATCCACCGTTCCCGCCTGGTCAGCCGCGCCGCCATCGCCGAGGTGGACACCAAGCCCTCCGGGGATTTCAACCTCCGCCTGACGTCCGGCGAGACCCTGGCCGGCAGTCGGAGATTTAGGGCCGGGGTCCTGTCGTCCGCCGCTTGATCCGGGCGCCGCGCCCGACTAGAACACGCCTTCGCGATGCGCCGCCTTAGCTCAGTTGGTTAGAGCGCCGGTTTGTGGAACCGGAGGTCCTCAGTTCAAGCCTGAGAGGCGGTACCATCGCTGCTTCGCCGTCCTGGCGGTTTCCCACGTCATTTCAGGTCTTGTTCTTGCTCTGTTCGCGCGGCGGCGAATCATGTCTGCTCCTCGCCAGGGAGCGACGACATGGAAGCCTTGCTGCACGATTGGCATATCGAGCCGCGTGAATACGCGCGCCAGGAAGACCGCCGCGGCCGCCGCCACGCCTATGAGCAGATCACGGCGGAACGGACCGCCCTGCTGGTCATCGACATGGTCCCATTCTTCCTGAACGAGCTGCCCTATACCCGCGGCATCGTCCCCAATATCCGCGCCATCGCCGACACCCTGCGCGCGGCCGGCGGGACGGTCGCCTGGGTCCTGCCCACCAACGACGCCCCGACGCCGGCGTCCGTCGAGTTCTACGGCGAGCGGGTCGCGGCGATGTTCGCGGCCAGCGGCGGGGAGGGGACCCTGGCCGAACGGCTCTGGCATGAGTTCCAGATTCAGAGGGGCGACGTCCTGGCGGAGAAGTCGGCCACCAGCGCGTTCTTCCCCGGCCGCTCGACCCTGCCGCCGCTGCTAGAGGCGCGGGGGATCGACACCGTGCTGGTGACCGGGACCCTGACCAATATCTGCTGCGAGTCCACCGCCCGCGACGCCAGCACGCTCGGACTGCGGGTGATCATGGTGGCCGACGGCAATGCGGCCCGCCGCGACCAGGACCACAACGCCGCGCTCTACAACGTCTACCGCAGCTTCGGCGACGTGCGGTCCACCGACGAGGTGCTGGACCTGATCAGGGCCGGAGCAGGCGTCCCGGCTTGAAGGCTGTGAAGGGGGCCCGGGGCAGGGGCGCCCAGCGTCCGGTCTCCACCCGCTGCGCCAGCATGTCCACCGCCGCCACCATCTCCTCGGGCTGGAAGGCGCAGTGGCCGGTGCGGGCCACGAAGACCTGGCGCAGCAGCCTCCCCTTGCCCCGGGCCGCCACCTTGGCCGCGTAGGAGCCCTCGTTGGCCGAGACGGTTAGGGGATCGTCGGTGGTGTGCAGGGTCAGGACCGGCCGGGTCAGGGCGCCGGTGGGGACGTAGTGGGCGGTCAGATAGGCCACCGCCCGTGCATCGGCCGCCTGGCGGGGGGCGGCGTTCATGGCGGCCAGGTCCTTGTCCAGGTCCAGCCCCGCCGCGGCATAGGCCCTGGCGACCTCGGCCCGCGCGCCCGTCGCCCCTCAACTGCCTGCGATAGTCCACGCCGGTGCGAGACGGCGAGGTCTGGAAAGGGTGAAAGCGCTTTCATCGGGCGAGGGGCCCAAACAGAAAAGGGAAGGCCCCGCCGTGGCGGAACCTTCCCCTCTGTACGCGTACTGGAGCTTGTTGGGCGCTTAGCGGAAGAGGCTGAGCAGGCCCGAGGACGAGCTGTTGGCGATCGAGAGCGCCTGGACGCCGAGCTGCTGCTTGGTCTGCAGCGAGGTCAGACGGGCGCTTTCCTTGGCCAGGTCGGCGTCGACGAGGTTACCCACACCGGCGTCGATCGAGTCCTGCAGCTTGCCCACGAAGGTCAGGTGCGAGGCCAGAGCCTTGGAGCCCGTACCCAGCTTCGACAGAGCGGTCGAAACGGTGCTGATGGCGGTGCCGATCGTGGTGATCATGTTGGCCGCATCGGTCTGGGTGCCGATCGAGGAGGTGGCCGTGAGGCCGATACCAGTCAGGGAGAGGTCCTGGGCGGTGACCGTGATCTTCGAGGTGCCATCATCGTTGGCCAGGGCCGCGATGGTGGTGCCGCTCGTCTTGATCATGTTCACGCCGTTGAAGGTCGCGTTGGTGACCGACTTGGCGATTTGGTCGCGCAGGGCCATGAAGTCTTCGTTCAGGGCGGTCCGCGAGGCGGTGTCGAGGCTGGAGTCGGAGGCGGCGAGGGTCTTTTCCTTCATCTGCAGGAGCAGGTCGGAAACGGCTTCACCGCCGGCGATGGCGACATCGACGGTCGATTGCGAACGTTGCAGGGAGTCCTTGACCGCGTTCAGGGAGCCGGAGGTCGCACGCTGGTTCTGGGCGATGGCCCAGATGGCGCCGTTGTCCTTGGCGGAAGCGATCTTCTTGCCGGTGTTGATGCGGTTTTGAACCGTCATCAGTTCCGAGCTGGTCTGGTTCAGGTTCTGCAGGGCGACCATGGCCCCGACATTGGTGTTGACGCTATTCGGCATCTGGATAACCCCACTTTTAGGTTTCGTTCACCGTTTTGGTGAGCGGGAGCATTTTTGCTCTGAGGCCTTTGTAGTGGGGCAGGGTTCTTGAATCGTTACGCGGAACTTTAAGAGTCATGAATCGCGGGAATACTGTCGCCGTTCCTTAAACTAGATTCACCAAGAGTCGCGCGGGCGCCTCACAAGAGTCTAGCCGGGCGCGCTGGGGCCAGCGTGACTGCAGCCCTAGACTCATAAGGGGTTGCGCTTGATTCAAGCTGTCGGCGCACGGTGATTTGCGCTGAAAGATTCGTTAACGAAGTGGGCCCTCGGGCGTGCTTGGCCCGGTCCATTTTGTCGCACCTGGAGGTGAAATAGAGTCCGGAAAAGTCCGACCTGGGCGTCCTGGGGAGGCGAGGCCCTCGGCGCGCCTTGCCCCGACGGCGCCCTTGTCCGGCGCGGGCGCCCCGCTAGGGTGCGTTCATGGCCCCGGTTTCAGAAGGGCCGCCACCGAGGACGCGTCTCCATGAAGGTCGAACGGCTTCCGCCCGTCGTCACCAGCCTGCTGCCCAGCAACCACCCCTATCTCAACGGGGCCTGGACGCCGCTGCACGAGGAGGTCAACGCCACCGACCTGGAGGTGATCGCAGGCGCCATCCCCACCGATCTCGACGGCGTCTATCTGCGCAACACCGAGAACCAGGCGCAGCAGCCGCTGGGCCGCTTCCATCCCTTCGATGGCGACGGGATGATCCACCAGATCGAGTTCAAGGACGGCCAGGCCAGCTACCGCAACCGCTTCGTGCGCACCCGCGGCTTCGAGGCCGAGCAGGAGGCCGCCGCCTCCCTGTGGGGCGGCCTCGCCGATCCGGTCCAGCTGGCCAAGCGGCCGGGCTGGGGCGCCCACGGCTTCCTGAAGGATTCCTCCTCCACCGACATCGTGGTCCATGCGGGCAAGGCGCTCTCGACCTTCTATCAGTGCGGGGAGGGCTATCGCCTCGATCCCCTGACCCTGGATCAGGAGGGCCTGGAGAGCTGGGTGCCCATCGACGGCATCAGCGCCCACCCCAAGGTGGACGAGGCCACCGGCGAGCTGATGTTCTTCAACTACTCCAAGCACGCCCCCTACATGCACTATGGCGTGGTGGGCCCCGACAACCGGCTGAAGACCTATATGCCGATCCCGCTGCCGGGCCCGCGCCTGCCGCACGACATGGCCTTCACCGAGCACTATTCGATCCTCAACGACCTGCCGGTGTTCTGGGACGCCAAGCTGCTGGAGCGGAATATCCACGCGGTGCGGATGCACGAGGGGATCCCTTCGCGCTTCGCCATCGTCCCGCGCCACGGCGGCGAGATCCGCTGGTTCGAGGCCAAGCCCACCTACGTCCTGCACTGGCTGAACGCCTATGAGGAGGGCGACGAGATCGTGCTGGACGGCTATTTCCAGGAGGACCCGACCCCGGAGCCGAACAAGGACGCGCCCCCCGGCTTCGAGCACATGATGGCCTATCTCGACGAATACCGGTTCAAGCCCAAGCTGCACCGCTGGCGTTTCAACCTGAAGACCGGGGAGACCACCGAGGGCCACCTCGACGACCGCATCCTGGAATTTGGCATGATCAACGCCCGCTATGCCGGGCGGAAGTACCGCTACGCCTATTCCACCGTGGCCAAGGAGGGCTGGTTCCTGTTCCGGGGCTTCGTGAAGCACGACCTGGAAACCGGGGCGAGCAGCGAGTTCATGCTGCCCGAGGGGGTCTATGCCAGCGAGGCGCCCTTCTGCCCGCGCATCGGCGCGGTGGACGAGGACGACGGATATCTGGTGAGCTTCCTCACCGACGAGAACACCGGGACCTCCGAATGCGTCCTGCTGGACGCCAAGGACCTCGCCGCCGGCCCCGTCTGCCGCATCCGGCTTCCGCACAAACTGTGCAGCGGCACCCACGCCGTCTGGGCGCCGCGGGATATGCTGGCGGGCTAAATTCCTCCCCCTCCGGGGGAGGGGGACCGCGAAGCGGTGGAGGGGGCGAGGGCGGTAAGAACCGCACGGCCCAAACCCCCTCCGTCTCGCGGCCTTTGGCCTCGATCCACCTCCCCCGACACGGCCCGCGGCCTAGAGGAGGAATAGGGCTAGGCCACCTTCTTCGGCGGCATCGGCACGAAGCCTGAGGTGCGGGCCACATAGGCCTCGTAGTCCGGCCGTTTGCGGCGCATGCGGCCCTCGACGGTGGGCACCCCGCTCCACTTGGTGAGCAGGAAGGTGATCAGCACCGGCCCGATGATGGAGAGCGCCCCCACCAGCCCGGTGTCGGCGGCGATCAGCCAGAGGCCCCACCAGGCGCAGGCGTCGCCGAAATAGTTGGGGTGGCGGGTGTAGCGCCACAGGCCGGTGTCCAACACCTTGCCGTTGTTGGCCGGGTCGGCCTTGAAGCGCATCAGCTGCCAGTCCCCGAGGCTCTCGAAGGCGATGCCGATCACCGCCAGCACGACCCCGGCCCAGGCGATGGGCCCCAGCATCGTCGTGGCGTGCACCTGGCCCAGCTGCACCGGCAGGCAGACGGCGAACTGCAACGGCATCTGCAGGGCGAAGACCAGCAGCAGGGAGGCCTTGGCGTAGCCCCAGCCGCGCTCCAGCTTGGCCTTGCCCATCATGGTGGCGTAGCGACGGTCGGCGCCGTGCTTGCGCCAGCGCCAGAGCAGGTAGATCCCCAGCCGAAGCCCCCAGACCGCGCAGAGCACGGTGAGCGCCAGGGCGTGGGGGCCGCGACCGCCGGTGATGGCGTAGCTGGTGACCGCCATCACCACCATGCCCAGGGGCCACCAGCTGTCGATGAAGCTGGGGTCCTGGATGCGGATGCTGAACAGCCACAGCCCGATGAACAGGGCGATGGAGATGGCCGCGTTGAGGGCCAGAAGGTTGGCGATTTCCATGGGTCTTCCCCTAGCGTCCTGTGGTGACCTGGGCGGCGGTGAGCATCTTGGCCATGCTCCGCTCCAGCGCCTTCGGGTCGCGGGCCAGGGAGGCGCGGACCTCTATGGCCATGCGGTCGGTGTCCAGTTCGTCGATGCCCCGGCGGAGGGCGTTCAGCCCCGCCTTGGCGATGTCAGCGGGGTCTTCCTTGGCGCCGGCCACATGGGCGGCCATCCGGGTGTCCACCGAGCCGACGATCAGGGCGGTGACGCTGGTGCCCTGGCCGGCCAGTTCGGCGCGGATGCAGGTGGTGGCCGCGCGGCCGGCGAACTTGGAGGGGCTGTAGCCGCCCATGGCCGGCACGGCCACCAGGCCGCCGGACGACAGCACGTTGCAGATCGCCCCGCCGCCGTTCCTCGCCAGGATGGGCGCGAAGGCGCGGGCCAGGGTCAGGGGACCGAAATAGTTGACCTCCATCTCGTCGCGGGCGGCGGCGAGGTCGGGGGCGGTCATCAGGGTCTGGTTGTGGAAGGCTCCGGCGTTATTGATCAGGATCGAGACGTCGCCGCAGGCCCGCGCCGCCGCCGCGATCTGCTCCGGCTTGGTGACGTCCAGCTCCAGGGGCACGGCGCGTCCGGGCGCCTCGGCGGCCAGATGGGCGGCGCTGGCCGGGTCGCGGGCCCCGACATAGACCTTGGCGGCGCCGGCCGCCAACAGGGCGCGGACGAAGGCCTCGCCGATGCCGCGGTTGCCGCCGGTGACCAGGACGACGCTGTCCTTCAGTTCCATGGCACTATTCCGCTCATCCCCGCGAAAGCGGGGACCCAGGTGTTTTTGGTTCGCGGCCGTTCGGTGGGCTCAGATCGCACCAAGACTTCCCCAAGGGAGAAAGAGCCTGGGTCCCCGCTTTCGCGGGGATGAGCGGGGGAGGGGGACAGGTGACGCAAGGCTGACCTAACCGTAGATCAGGTCATCGGGGGTCTTGCGACCCCGCACCAGCACGGTGGCGTCGGGCGCGATCAGGCCACGGCCCCAGGTCTCGGCCATCGGCATCTCGTGGTTCCACTCCCAGACCATGCGCCGGGCGGCGATCCGCCAGGTGCCGTCGCGCCTCTCGAAACGGTCGACGGCGCGGGCCAGGGTCAAGGTGTCGAACTTCTCCCCGTCCTTCTTCAGCCGCGCGAAGGCCAGGATGTGGCTCTCCACCCGGGCCGTGTCGCCCTCCAGGGCGATCAGGACATTGGTGGTGGTGTGGGTCATCACCCCGCCGCGGGGCAGGATGGGCGCTATGCCGGCGATATAGTCGGCCGCCGAGCCGCTGAAGGTCCCGCCGTGGTCCTCGGTGGCGTCGTCGTGATAGCAGGCCCTCAGTAGGGGCAGGTCGGCGCGGTCCACCGCCCGGCAATAGCTGGCCAGGACCTCGGTGATCGCCTGCTTGTCCAGCAGGGCCTGAATCTCGGGGGCGTGGCTCACAGGGCGGGCCGATCGATCAGGGCGTCGACCCAGGCCGAGCGCGGGTGTCCGGCCTTCTGCGCCTCCATGACGCCGATATCGACATAGTCGCGCCAACCCTTGATCAGGTCGCCGTCGAACTCGATCACGCCCGCATAGGGCGCGGCCACCAGGCCCCCGTCCTTGGCGAGGTACTCGTCGACCCCCTCCACGAACAGCCGGTCGCCGTTCTCGGCATAGTCGAAGATGCGCCAGCGGACCTCGCTGATCTGGCTCTTGAAGTTCTCCAGGAACTTGCGCGCCTTGACCTTGCCCTTGAGCGGCGGGGCGACGCTGGCGGCGTAGTGCCAGACGATGTCGTCGTGCATGTGGGCGAGCGCCCCGTCCACGTCGCCCTTGGACCAGGCGGCGATCAGGGCCTGCATCACCTCGAGCTTGGCGCTCACAGGCCGACCACCAGGCTGACGGTGGTGGTGGTGGAGCCGCCGATGTTCAGGGTCTGGACGGTCTTCGCCCCCTCCACCTGGTAGTCGCCGGCCTTGCCCGTCACCTGCTTGTAGGCGTCCAGGGTCATGCGCACCCCGGTGGCGCCCACCGGGTGGCCGCCGCCGATCAGGCCGCCGGAGGGGTTGATGGGCAGCCGGCCGCCGATCTCGATGGAGCCGTCCTCCACCGCCTTCCAGGCCTCGCCCGGCGCGGTCAGACCCAGGTGCTCGATGGCCATGTACTCGGTGGTGGTGAAGCAGTCGTGGGTCTCCACCGCGTCCAACTGGGCGATGTCGGAGACGCCGGCCCGGCGCCGCGCGTCGTCGATGGCCCGCTTCACCTGCGGGAACACATAGGGCTCACCCTGGCTGGCGCGGACCTTGCGGTCGTAGCTGATGGGGGCCGAGCGGTGTCCCCAGCCCTGGATCCGCGGCAGGCTCTCCAGGGGCAGGCCGCGTTTGCCGGCATAGTCCCGCGCCGCCTGTTCGGAGGCCAGGAACACCACCGCCGAGCCATCGGTCACCTGGCCGCAGTCGTTCTTGCGGATCATGCCCTCGACCACCGGATTGGCCTCGTCGTCGGCGGTGAAGCTCTTGTCGTTGAAGGCCCACTGGCGCGTCTGGGCGTTGGGGTTCTTGCGGCCGTTGGCGAAGTTGATCTCCGCGATCCGCATCAGGTGCTCGTATTTCAGGCCCCAGCGGCGGTCATACTCCTCGCCCAGGTCGGAGAAGGCCTTGGGCCACAGATAGGTGGCGTCCTGGAACTCGTGCCCGGCCCAGGCCGCGGCGCCCAGGTTCTGGGCGGCCTGTTGGCCCGACACATTGCGCATCATCTCCAGGCCCACGACGCAGGCGATGTCGTAGCGGCCGGCCTCGATCTCGGCGGTGGCCGCCAGGATCGCCACGCTGCCCGACGCGCAGGCCGCCTCGTGGCGCGAGGTGGGCATGCCGTCGAAGTCGGGATGCACGAGGCCGAAGAATCCCCCCAGCAGGCCTTGCCCTGCGAACAGGTCGCCGACGAAGTTGCCGACATGGCCGGTGTCGATGTCCTTGGCCTCCAGGTCCACGGCCGCCAGGCCTTCCCCCACCACCTCGGCGAAGGCGTCGGCGAAGTCCATCTGCTGGCGGGCCCAGTTCTTGGCGAAGTCGCTCTGCCAGCCGCCCAGGATGTAGACCATGGTTCTGTCCTCCGACGGGCGGCGCTCTTGGCGGCGTCGCTCCCTTGCGATGAACCATGCTGCAAACCGCACGCCTTGTCAGGGCTGACGTCGGGGAACTCCCCTGGCCAAATGGCCTGGCCAGGGGAGGGGGCCGACCCTACCGTGCGTCGGCCACGCCCCAGTTGTAGACGCAGCGGTCCAGGCCGATGGCGATCTCCAGCACGCGGACCTCCACCTCGCGGATCGTCCCGCCCTTGGTGGCGAAACGGGCGGACTGGGGGAAGTCGGTGCGCCGCGAGATGGAGCTGACCTCCATCCACTTGTCGCCGTTGTCGACCTCCACATCCATCGTCACCTCCGAATAGGCCGGCAGCCGGTCGGACGGCGCGATCCGGGTCGGCAGGCGCACCATGGCCTCGATCATGCGCCGCACCGGCTCCAGGCTGGCGGCGTGATAGTCGTTGGCGGTGTCGGCGGTGTAGGCGCACTGGAATTCCATCTGCCAGAACTCCTTGAGCCGCATGTGCTTGCTCACCTGGTCCTGCTCGCGGCGGAAGGACTTGCCTGCCTGCCAGACGCAGAGCGGCAGCTTCACCCGCGCGTGGCTGTTCAGCAGGTGCTGCATGTAGATGTAGGTCGAGGGGGTGGTCTCCGGCCGCAGGACCAGCTGGGCGTCATGCTCGCCCAGGCGCTGCAGGAAGAAGATGTCCTCCGGGCCGTAGGCGTCCGACACCAGCTCGCGGGGCGTCAGCTGCGGCGCCTCCACCCGGCGGATGTCCCAGGCGGGGTTGGCGTCCGTCAGGAAGGCTGCCACCTCGGCGGCGAAGTGGGCCTGCATCATCTCGCGCAGGCGGATCTCACGGTCGGTCCAGTGGACCAACCCATTGGATTGGTAGAGGGAAAGCACGGCGGCTCCTCCAGATAGATTTGGGAATGTCAGGCGGTGTTTCACGTCCCCGGAGCGCCCGGGAACGGCTCAGCCTGATCCCGCGGTCTATCCGAAGACGCGCAGACCTCGGCCGCCGCGGGCGTTCAGCACGCTCCGCAGGTCGGTCATCGCAAGGATGGTGGTCGAGGTGGCCATGGCCGCGCTTTAGGCGCAGCGCGGACGCGGGTCAACCGCGCCCGCCCGCAAGTCCGCGTCCTAGTAGGTGTGGATGTTGGTGTCGGGCAGGCCCAGGATCCGCTTGGAGATGATGTTGTTCTGGATCTCGTAGGAGCCGCCGGCGATGGTGCTGGACTTGATACGCAGATAGGCCCGCTGGGCGGCCCGTTCCTCCGCGGTGAAATCCTCCCCGCCCCAGCCCAGGCCGCGCTGGCCCATGGCCTCCACCATCAGCTCGCAGTGGTCGGTGCCGATCTTGGAGCTGGCGTTCTTCATGATCGAGGTGGCCGCGCTGGGCCCGTTGGCGCTGCGGCCCTCCATCGCCACCCGCTGGATGGTGAGCGCATAGGCGCGCGCGTCCATGTCGTGCTGCACCAGCCGGGCGCGGAAGTCGCGGTCGGCCAGCCGGCCGGTCTCGTCGACGCCCAGGTACTTCCTGGCGGTCTCGCGGAGGATCTTCGGATCGTGCCGCGGCCGGCCGTCGCCGCCGCCGGACAGGCCGTTCCGCTCATGCTGGAGCAGCCGCTTGCCCACCGTCCAGCCGCCGTTCAGCGGCCCCACCAGGTTCTCCTTGGGGACCTTCACGTCGGTGAAGAAGGTCTCGCAGAAGGGCGAGGATCCGGAGATCAGCAGGATCGGCCGCGGCTCGACGCCGGGCGTCTTCATGTCGATCAGCAGGAAGCTGATCCCCTCATGCTTCTTGCTGGGATCGGTGCGGGTCAGGCAGAAGCACCAGTCGGCGTATTGAGCGCCAGAAGTCCAAATTTTTGAACCATTTACGAGGAAATATTCACCTTTGTCCTCAGCCTTGGTCTGCAGGCTCGCCAAGTCGGAGCCCGAGCCCGGCTCCGAATAGCCCTGGCACCAGCGCAGCTCGCCACGGACGATGGGCGGGATGTGGCGCTGTTTCTGCTCCTCGGTGCCATATTCCAGCAGGGTGGGGCCGAACATCATCACCCCCATGCCGCCGATGGGGTTCCAGGCGCCGATGGCCGCCATCTCCTCCCGGAGCACCCGGGTCTCGGCCGCCGAAAGGCCGCCGCCGCCATAGGCCTGCGGCCAGGTGGGAACGCCCCAGCCCTTGGCGCCCATGGCCTCCTTCCAGAGCTTGTAGTCGCCCTCCACCGGCACGGGGGCCTCGGCCGCGGCGATGTCCGCGCGATCCTTCAGGGAGGGGGGAAAGTTCTCCGCCAGCCAGGTCCGGGCCTGGGTGCGGAAGGCGTCCAGATCGGCGCCGCCGAAATCAGCCATGGTCGTATCCCTAAATGTCTTTTGCGGCAGCGGGCCGGTCGAGCGGCCCGCTGGCTTATCGACGCATGAGACCGCCGCCGGGGCCGGGCTGTCAACGGCGGTGAGGCGGGATGCGCGCGGGAAGGGCGTGTCGGGCGGTTGCGCGCATGAGTTGGCGGCGGCCCAGGCCTGGGGCACAGTGGCGACCTGCGCGAGGAAAGGTGTCGGTGATGGAAGCTCCAGAACCCCTTACGTCCGCCTCACCCGGGACGCGGGCGCGGAAGCAGGCGGCGCCACGCCCGTCGCGCACGACGCCGGCCACGCCGGTCTGGATCTTCTACGCCACCCCCGACAACATCGATGATCCCTGGGTGCGCGAGCTGGAGGCCGGCAAGATCGTCTTCTGGTGGCACGGCCGGGGGACCTATGAGCGGGGCGGCGGCGCGCCCTACAGCCGCGAGATGAAGCGCGGCGACAGCGTGATCATGCTGGTGGGGGAGCGGCTGTTGGCCAGCGGGGTGCTGGCGGCCGGACCCGACATGACCTTCGTCGACGACGCCAATGTCCGCTGGTGGCCGATCCTGGTGGTCATGCCCTTCATCGAGCCCATCTCGCGCCCGATGATCGAGAAGCAGGCTGGGAAGCTGATCCCGCACCAGGGCACGGTGCATCCACTCCGCCCCGAGGCCATGGGCGTCATCAACCTGGCGCTTGGGCGGGTCGACGAGCCGTTCAAGCTGCCCCTGGACGCCGCGGTGGTGGAGAGCGCCCTGGCGGAGGGGGAGGGTATCGAGGCGGCGCTGGCCCGACTGGACCACATTCGCCCGGACGCCGTGACCGCCCTGCTGCTCAGAAAGGAAGGGGCTCGGCCGCCGCCGCGACCGGCGCCGAAGACGCCGGAGACCGACGCCCGCATCCGCTTCGTCGACGACGCGCCCGCCGAGACCGAGGACGGCCTCGACCGGGGGCCGCTCGCCCTGTTCCTCGCCCGCCGGCTGCACATGATCTGGTGCGAGATGAACCACTGCTCGCCGGGATCGGCGCCCGCCAAGGCCGCGCGGCCCTGGGACCGGGACACCTTCATCGTCCACGTCGACGCCCCCTGGGGCGGGGGCAAGACCACCTTCGCCAACTTCGTGGCCCGCACCCTCAACCCCGGCGGCGAGCCGCTCACCGAGGGCCACTTCCTGCGCAGCAGCCTGGCGCCGACCCTCACCGGCGAGGCCCTGGCCGCCACCGACCTGAGCGGCGTCTTCGTGCCCGACTACGCCCGCGACGACCCGAAGACCTATGCCGAGGCCCGCCAGCCCTGGATCGTCGCCCGCCACAACGCCTGGCGCGACCAGTACGCCCAGCCGCCCTGGTGGCAGGTCTTCACCTCGGTCTACGACCAGGTCACCGCGGCCCTGCGCCAGGACATCGGCGCGGCCTGGCGCGGGGTCTTCGACGACGATCGCATCGACCAGATCCCGGTGTTGGCCCGCAAGCTGACGACCTACGCCGCGGTCCACGCCGAGCGCCTGAGCTACAAGCTGCTCAACACAAAGGTCCGGGTGCAGCTGCTGCTGGTGGCGGTCTTCGGCCTCGCGGTCTGGGCGGCGCTCAGCAGCCCCGCGATCTCGGCCATGCTCGGCAAGACGGTGACGCAACTGACCGCCCTGGGCTTCGGCGGCGTGGCCATGCTCACCCTGTTCACGGTGCTCGGCCAGTCCCTGGCCCCCGACGTCGACTTCACGCCCGAGCATAAGCAGATCGGGGTGGGTGATCCGGTCGGCCGCTTCCGGCGGATGTTCGACAAGGTGCTGCGGGCCGCCGGCCGCCCCGTCCTGCTGATCGTCGATGACCTCGACCGCTGCGATCCGCAGGGGGTGGTGGAGGTGCTGCGGGGCCTGCAGACCATCGTCCGCTCGCCGCGCCTGTTCGTCCTGGTGCTGGGGGATCGCGCCTGGATCGAGACCTCCCACGAGATCAGCCACGAGAAGCTCTCCAGCCTCACGGTGGGCGCCGAGGCCAAGTTGGGCGCGCGGTTCGTGGAGAAGGTCTTCCAGCTCTCCTTCCGCCTCCCGGCCATGAAGCCGGAGATGCGCGACCTCTACACCCGCGCCAATGTGGAGGGCCGCCGCGCCGCCGCCGTGGTCCCCGACGCCGCCGCCCTGACCGCCTTCGTCGCCACCCTCGACGAGTCGCTGGCCGCGCCCCGCTCGGTCAGCCGCCATGAGACCGAGATCGAGGCCGCCAAGGTGAGCGCGGAGGCGAGTGGGATCGCCCGCGAGGTGCTGGACGCCCTGGCCAGCCGCAAGCTGGTGGCCGCCGCCGGCGCCGACGCCGGCTACCAGGCCGAGGTCTCCAGCGTGCTGTCCGAACTGGCCGCGAGCCTTCCCAACAACCCCCGCCAGATCAAGCGGATCATGAACGCCTTCGCCATCTACGAGACGGTGGGACGGATCTATTTCAACTATCAGCTCACCGAGGGCGACGACGCCGAGAGCGCCCGGCGCGCCCGCCGCTGGCGCCAACTGGCCATGTGGGTGACCCTGGCCACCGAATGGCCCGAGACCTGGCGGGCCATCGGCCGCCGTCCCGAGCTGCTGGTGGCCGCCTACGGGCCGGAGAAGACCCGCGCGGCGGCGGACAAGGCCTTCCTGCGCGACGCCGACGAGGCCGAGGCCGCCCTCCTGAAGCTGACCCTGCACCGCATGCGCCACAGCCGCTCCCTGCGGATCCTGCTGGACCGTCAGCCGGCCGCCGCGGCGCCGGGCGCCATCGCGGCGACCTTCGCCGAGACCGCCATGGAGGTCGAAGCCGTCCGCGAGTTCAACCGCATCATCTGGGAGCCGGGCTTCGACACCAGCGTGCCGGCCTCGCACACCGCCCCTACGGCCGCGTGACCTCGTCCACCGCCTCCAGCCAGTGGCGGACCGGGGCGGTGGAGTCGGGCGCCAGGTGCATCCAGCAGCCGATATTGGCGGTGTAGATGGCGCCCGGCTGCGATGCGTTGAGGTTGGCCATTTTGGCGGCCTTCAGCCTGCCCGACATCTCCGGCTGCAGCAGGGAATAGGCGCCGGCCGAGCCGCAGCAGATGTGGGCGTCGGCCACCGGCTGGGGGGCGTAGCCCAGGCCCCGCAGCAGGGTTCCGATCTGGCCGGTCAGGCGCAGGCCGTGCTGCAGGGTGCAGGGCTCGTGGACGGCGATGCGCGGATCGGCGGGCGCGCGCCGCGGCGTCAGGTTGGCCTCCGACAGCAACTGGATCGGATCGCGGACCAGGCCGGCCACCACCCGGGCCTTCTCCGCATAGGCCGGGTCGTCCCGCAGGACGTCGGGATAGTCCTTGATGAAGGCCGCGCAGCCGCTGGAATTGACCACCACCGCCTCGGCGCCCGCCGCGATCTCCGGCCACCAGGCGTCGATGTTGCGGCGCGCGGCCGCCGCGCCCTCGTGCGGCGCGTCGAGGTGGAAGCTGACCGCCCCGCAGCAGCCGGCGCGCGGGGCCTCCACCAGGGTGACGCCCACCCGGTCGAAGATGCGGGCGGTCACGGCGTTGAAGTGCGGCGCGGCCGCCGACTGGGCGCAGCCGGCCAGCATCAGCATCCGGCGCGCATGGGAGGTGGTCGGCCGAGCGCCGGGCGCCACGCGCGGCGTCACCTTGGCGGCCAGGGCCTTGGGCAGGGCGAAGCGGACCGCGCGGCCCAGGGCCAGCGCCGCGCCGAGCAGGGCCGGCGAGGTGGTGACCCTGCGGATCAGGCCCCGCGCCAGCCGCTCGGGCCAGGGACGGCCGACCTGGTCCACCACCGCCTCGCGACCGATGTCGTAGAGCCGGTGGTATTGCACCCCGGAGGGACAGGTGGTCTCGCAGGCCCGGCAGCCCAGGCAGCGGTCGAGGTGCTTGAGGGTCGTGGCGCTGACCGGCTGACCCTCCAGGGCCTGTTTCAGCAGGTAGATGCGGCCGCGCGGCCCGTCCAGTTCGTCGCCGGTGATCTGATAGGTGGGGCAGGTGGCGTTGCACATGCCGCAGTGGACGCAGGCGCGCAGGGCGTGGGCGGCGATGTCCCCGCCGGTGGTCCCGGCCAGCGGACCCTGGATGACCGTCTTCATCTAGAGCCCCTCATACATGACGCCGGGATTGAACACCCCCGCCGGGTCCAGGGCCGCCTTCACGCGCCTGTGGAGTTGGAAGACGCCGGGCTGAAGCGGCTGGAAAACTCCCCCATTTGGCGCTTGGCCTCGGAACAGCGTGGCGTGGCCGCCGAGGCGCGCGGCCTGGGCCCAGACCGCCGGATCGACCGTCTCGGCCGTCAGCCAGCGCTGCCCCCCGGCCCAGTCCCAGGCCGTGCCCTCGAAGCCCTCGGCGGCGCCCGTCGGCGGGACCGAGACCCGCCAGAGCACCGGCGCCTGGAAGACCTGATGGGTCATGTGGCGGATGGCCTCCCAGGTGGAGAGCGGTTCCGCCTCGCCCCCCAGCTCGGCCCGCATCGCCGCCACCCCGGCCTCGCCGCCGGAGAGGCGCAGGTGCAGGCGGGCCCCATCGTGGAAGGCGCCCGACAGCGGCAGGGGCCGGCCCATCAGGCCGGTGACCCAGGTCTGGGCGGCCCGGCTCTCCATCTCGAAGACCAGCGCCTGTTCCGCGCGCGGCCGGGGCGCGACCCGCAGGGACACCTCCAGGATCGGCCCGAAGGCGCCCAACGACCCGGCCATCAGCCGGAAGGCGTCGAAGCCTGCGACGTTCTTGAACACCGTGCCCCCGAACCGCAGGACCTCGCCCTGCGGGTTCATGATCCGCGCCCCCAGCACATAGTCGCGCAAGGGACCGACGAAGGGCCGTCGGGGGCCCGACAACCCTGTGGCCACCGCCCCGCCCAGGGTGCCCGCCGCCCCGAAGACCGGCGGCTCGAAGGCCAGCATCTGGTTCTCGGCCGCCAGCAGGGCCTCGATCTCGGCCAGCGGCGTGCCGGCCCGCGCGGTGATCACCAGTTCGCTGGGATCGTAGTCCACCACGCCGCGATGACCCGCCAGGGACAGGGGCTCGCCCGCCACCGGACGGCCATAGAAGGCCCGCGTACCGCCGCCCTCCAGGCGCAGGGGATCGCCCGCGCGTACGCGCGCGGCCAGGGCCTCGGTGAGATCGACGCTAGAACCGGGGGAGGTGGGCAAACGGCAGTTCCCCGTGGTGGACGTGCATCTGTCCGAACTCGGCGCAGCGGGCCAGGGTCGGGATGGCCTTGCCGGGATTGAGCAGGCCCCTGGGATCGAAGGCCCGCTTCAGGGCGTGGAAGGCCGCGATCTCGGCGGGGCTGAACTGCACGCACATCTGGTTGATTTTCTCGCGGCCGACCCCGTGCTCGCCGGTGATGGTGCCGCCCACGGCGACGCAGAGTTCCAGGATGGCCCCGCCCAGGGCCTCGGCGGCGTCCTGGTCGCCATCCTTGGCCGCGTCGTAGAGGATCAGGGGGTGCAGGTTGCCGTCGCCGGCGTGGAAGACATTGGCCACCGCCAGGCCATGGACCTCCGAAAGCCGGGTGATCTCGGTCAGCACATGGGGCAGGGACCGGCGCGGAATGGTGCCGTCCATGCAGTAATAGTCCGGCGCGATCCGCCCCACCGCCGGGAAGGCGCCCTTGCGTCCGGCCCAGAAGCGGCGGCGCTCGTCCTCGTCCCGCGCCAGGCGCACCTCGACGGCGCCGCAGGCGGTGAGCAGGGCCGAGACCCGGGCGATCTCCTCGGCCACGTCCGGCGCGGCGCCGTCCAGCTCGCACAGCAGGATGGCCGCCGCCGCCTTGGGATAGCCCGCCAGGGCGAAGTCCTCCGCCGCCCGCAGGGCCGGGCCGTCCATCATCTCCAGACCGGCGGGGATGATTCCCTCGGCGATGATCTCGGCCACCGCCTGGGCGGCGACGGCCACGTCGTCGAAGGCCGCCAGCAGCACCTGGGTGGTCTCGGGCAGGGGCGTCAGCTTGACGGTGATCTCGGTCACCACCCCCAGCAGGCCCTCGGACCCCGTCATCAGGGCCATCAGGTCGAACCCCGGGGCGTCATAGGCGTCCGACCCCAGCCGCAGCACCTCGCCCTCCAGGGTCACCATCTCCAGGGACAGCAGGTTATGCACCGTCAGGCCGTATTTCAGGCAGTGCACGCCGCCGGCGTTCTCCGCCACATTGCCCCCTATGCTGCAGGCGATCTGCGAGGAGGGGTCGGGCGCGTAGAACAGGCCCAGCTGGGCGACCGCCTCGGAGATCGCCAGGTTGCGCACCCCGGGCTGCACCCGCGCCGTCCGCGCCTCGCGGTCGATCGACAGGATCTTGCTGAACTTGGCCAGGCTCAACAGGACGCAGCCGGGGAAGGGTAGGGCGCCCCCCGACAGGCCCGTGCCCGCGCCGCGGGCCACAACGGGGACGCCCAGCTCGAAACAGGCCCGCAGCACCGCCTGCACCTGGGCGGTGGTCTCCGGCAGGGCCACGACGGCGGGCAGGGAGCGGTAGGCGGCCAGGCCGTCGGTCTCGTAGGGCCGCAGGGCCTCCACCGTGCTCTTCAGGCCGTCGGCCGGGAGCAGGGGCGTCAGGGCGGCGATCAGGCGCGCGGGATCGACGGCGGGGAAATCGGCGTCGAGGCGGGCGTCGAACTGATCGAGCATGGTCCTACTTGGTCCGGGGCCGAGGGGGCGTCAATCACTTGGAACGCCGAGGCCAGAAAGACCTCGCGGGCGGCGCGCCCCGCGCTAGAAAGGTCGCAACCAACCAAACGGGAGACGGCCATGGATCTGGGACTCAAGGGCAAGACGGCGGTGGTCACCGGCGCGACGCGGGGCATCGGCCGGGCGATCGCCGATCTGTTCGCCGAGGAGGGCGCCAAGGTCGCCATCTGCGCCCGCAACGCCGACCAGGTGGCCGAAACCGTGGCCGCCCTGCAGGCCAAGGGCGTCGAGGCCTGGGGCGCGGTGGTGGACATCGCCGACGGCCCGGCCCTGAAGGCCTTCGTCACCCAGGCCGGCGAGACTCTTGGGGGCATCGACATCCTGGTCTCCAACGCCAGCGCCCTGGTTCAGGGCGCCCAGGAGGCCGACTGGAAGGCGATGTTCGACATCGACCTGATGGGGGCGGTCAACGCCATGGAGGCGGCCAAGCCCTTCCTGGAGAAGGCCGCCGCCGAGAAGGGCGACGCCTGCATGGTCATCACCTCCTCGGTCTCCGCCGCCGAGGCCTCCAGCGCCTCGGCCTACGGCGCCATGAAGGCCGCCCAGATCCACTACGCCAAGGGCCTGGCCAAGGAGAACGCCGCCAAGCACATCCGTTGCAACGTCGTCTCGCCGGGGACGGTCTTCTTCGAGGGCGGGGTCTGGGGCAATGTGAAGGCGGGCATGCCGGCCTTCTTCGAGCAGATGATCAAGCGCAACCCCACCGGCCGCATGGCCACGCCGGAGGAGGTGGCGGCCGCCACCGTCTTCCTGGCCAGCCCCCGGTCGTCCTTCACCACCGGGATCAACATGCTGGTGGACGGCGCCATCAGCGCCCGCGTGAACTTCTAGGGCGCCGCCATGATCGAGCAGACGATCGACATCGCCACGCCGGACGGCGCGACCACCACCTTCATCGTCCATCCCGAACGGGACGGGCCGCACCCGGTGATCTTCTTCTACATGGACGCCCCGGCCATCCGCGAGGAACTGCGCGACATGGCCCGACGCCTGGCCACCAGCGGCTATTATGTGGTCCTGCCCAACCTCTATTACCGCTCCGGCGTGCTGGAACTCGGGGGCTTCGCCACCGAGGAGGACCGCAAGGCGATGTTCGCCCTGATGTCCTCCATCAACATCCCGCTGATCATGAGCGACACCAAGGCCCTGCTGGCCCATGTCGCCGGTGATCCCGCGGCCGCCAAGGGCCCGATGGGCGCGGTGGGCTACTGCATGAGCGGCCAGTACGCCATCAACGCCGCCGCCCACTTCCCCGACCAGATCAAGGCCGCGGCCTCGGTCTACGGCGTGTCCCTGGTCACTGACGCGCACGACAGCCCCCACCTGGCCGCCCAGAAGGTCAAGGGGGAGGTCTATTTCGCCTGCGCCGAGGACGATCCCTACGCGCCCTTGGAGATGGTCGAGTCGCTGAGCCAGTCGGTGACCGCCAACCAGGTGAACGGCGAGGTGGAGATCTATCCCGGCGCCCACCACGGCTTCGCCTTCCCCCAGCGCGCCGCCTACGACAAGGCCAGCGCCGAACGCCACTGGGAACGCCTGCTGGCCCTGTTCAAGCGCAACCTGGGCTAGGTCGCTCGCCCACGGAAAAGGGCGGCGCCGTTTCCGGCGCCGCCCCAATTGTCGTTTCCGGTCCGCGATTTAGAAGCGGTACTGGAACTCCACGCCGTAGGTGCGCGGGAAGTTGAGCTTCACCGTGCGGCGGTTGCCCACCTGCGGCGACGGGACCGTCGGAGTCGAGCTCTGATAGGCCACTTCGTCGGTCAGGTTCTTG
Organism: Phenylobacterium sp.; assembly: GCF_965229015.1. Taxonomy (GTDB): domain Bacteria; phylum Pseudomonadota; class Alphaproteobacteria; order Caulobacterales; family Caulobacteraceae; genus Phenylobacterium. The sequence continues at coordinate 538,979 of NZ_CBDDIM010000001.1, forward strand.
ACGAACCCGATGACGGTGAAGCGGTCCTCGCCGTCCTTCCAGATCAACCGGGCGTCGGCCAGGCTGTTGGAGGGGGCGGTGTAGAGCGGCGAGGCGAAGATCGTCGTCTGCTGGTCGTCGGTATAGGTGTAGCTGGCGCCGGCGGTGAGCGAGCCGGCGTCGAACTGCCAGGTGTAGTTGGCGTTCAGGTTGAACTTGTTCTCAGGCGCCAGCGGGAGCTGGTTGCCCACCAGGGTCTGGTTGCGGGCGCCACTGGCCAGCGGGGCGCCGACCGGGCGGGCGCCCGGCTGCAGCGCCTTCGGGTCAGTGGTGTCGACGAAGCAGCAGCCCTTCTGGATCTCGGTATTCAGATAGGCGTAGCTGGCCGACAGGACCAGGTTGTCGATGGGCGACCATTGCCCTTCGACCTCCAGGCCCCAGACCTTGGCGTCCAGGTTCAGGAACTGGGTGCCGGTGGAGCCCGTGGACGGGTTCAGCACCACGGTGAGCGGCGTCTGGAAGCCCTGATAGTCGTTGTAGAACAGGGCGCTGTTGATCTGCAGGCGGCCGCCCCAGGTCTTCTTCAGGCCCAGCTCATAGCTGTCGACATATTCCGGGTCCGCATAGGGCTGCGGGGACAGGCCGTTGGAGGCGACCCAGCCGCCGGACTTGTAGCCGCGGCTGTAGCGCAGGTAGCCGTTGGTGTCCGGATCGGGCTTCCATTGCAGGCCGAGCGTGCCGGTGACCGCATCCCACGACCCCGACAGCTTGCGCTGCAGGCCGCCGGTGGGCAGCTGGGTCAGGTTGGAATAGATCGGGTTGGCCAGGCAGGTGGCGATCGTCGGGCCGCCGCAGACCACGAAGGTGGTGAAGTCCACCGCCAGGTTGCCGCCCACCGCGCCGGGGACGCCGCCGAGCGCCAGCACTGTGGTGGTGGTGGGCGAACGGGAGACGTAGCGGGCGAAGTCGGTGCCCTCTTTCTCGTCCTTGGTGTAGCGCAGGCCGCCGGTGATCTTCCAGGTGTCGTTCAGCTCCCAGTCGAACTGGGTGAAGGCGGCGTAGGAGTCCACCTCCAGATGGCCGTCGACCTTCAGGTAGTTGCCCTCGGGGTTCGGCGCGGCCAGGCCGCCGGTGGCCAGGCTGATGGGGTTCTGGACGGTCGGATCGCCGATCACCCGCAGGCCCTGCGGCTGATCATAGGTCTGGTGGTACTGGTAGATGCCGCCGATCAGTTGCAGCGGGCCGTCCCAGTTGGTGGAGACGTTGATTTCGTTGGAGAACCACTTCTGGCGCTCCTGGTAGAAGAAGGCCTGGTCGGGGGACACGTTCGCCGCGGTGTAGGCGCCGAAGGGGGTCGCCGCCGGGACGTTGAAGTTCCCCGTGCGGGCGGTGCCGTCCTGGTCGCCGCCGGTGTCGTAGGTATAGGCCTGGAAGCCGCCCAGGTACTTCACGGTCAGATCGCCGAGGTCCCAGGTCACGTCGGCCTGCAGGCGGTTGTGGTCCGACAGCTTGCCGTAGTTGGTGCGGTTGGTGTTGATCTTGTAGGGGTCGGCGATGGCCGGGTTCACGCCGCTGAAGCCCAGGGTGGCGTTGTAGTAGAGCGCCGGGTTGCCCAGGCCCACCAGGGCGGTGGTGTCATAGGGCGAGATCGTGCTCTCGAAGACGTTGCCGACGCCGTAGCTGTCGTCCCAGTCGAACTTCGTATAGCGCAGGCGCGCCACGATGTTCTCGCCAAGGTCGGCCTCGACCTGGGCTTCCAGCATGTAGCGCTTGACCGCGCCGGTGTCGCCGGCCGGGCCGTTGTTGTGGATGAAGCCTTCTTCACGGCGCTCGAGCGAGCCGCCGAGCAGGAAGCGCAGGTGGTCGACGATGGAGCCGCGCACCAGGGCGTCGGTGCGCCAGACGCCGTAGTTGCCAAGGGTCGCGCGGACTTCGCCGTTGAAGTCCTCGGTCGGGCGCTTGCCGATGATGTTCAGCGCGCCGCCGATGGAGTTGCGGCCGTACAGGGTGCCCTGGGGCCCGCGCAGGACTTCGGTCCGCTCGATGAACAGCGACGGGGTCGAGGCGTCGGCCATGGAGTTGGAGAACACGCCGTCCGAATACAGCGCCACTGACGGGTCGGTGCCGATGGCGTTGGTCAGACGTCCAAAGCCGCGGATCGAGAGGCGGTCATTGTTGGTGTAGCTGAGGCTGGGCGTCATGCGCGCCAGATCCTCGACAGTGGCGACGCCCAGCAGGTCGCGCTTTTCACTGGTGTAGGCGGTGATCGCCACCGGCACGTCCTGCAGGCTGGCTTCACGCTTTTCAGCGGTGACCACCAGTTCCTCGATCATGACCGGAGGGGCGCCGGCTTGCGCCATGGCCGAACCGGCGGACGCCAGTGCGACGGCGGAGACGCCTGCCACCAGCGCGCTCCGAATAAGCAGAGAATTCCTCATCCTAGTACCTCCCAACGCCACCGGAGCTCTTGTACGGCTCTCGGCTGCAACGCAGTGAAACTGAAGAGTCGAACGACGTTCGGATAGAGATCATTTTCTGTTTAAAAACAACGACGACATTGACGTTGGGGAATGAAAGGGACGTCTTTCAGGAGAAAACGCCGCATATTATTGTACGCAGACGTCAATAAAACGACGTTATTCCAGGTCGACTCCAAAGTTAACTAAGGTATGTAGAACATCGTTATGCGAACGATGCTCTGTGCAAAATTCTATGCTTTTGGCGTGTTGGTCAGGTGAGAGCGTTGAAATGAAAACGCCGCCCTCCCGAGGGGAGAGCGGCGTCAATATTGTACATACCCGTCAGTAAAATCAGGATATTCAGTAGCGGCTGGGAATGACCACCTTCATGCTCTCATAGCCCTTCACGAAGCTCGAATAGCTGCGCTTCGGCTCGCCCACGACCTGAATGTCGGGGAAGCGGGCCAGGATCTCTTCCCAGATGATCTTCAGCTGCAGTTCGGCCAGGCGGTTGCCCACGCAGCGGTGGATGCCGAAACCGAAGGACAGGTGCTGGCGGGGACGCTCGCGGTCGATGATGTAGGCGTTGGGGTTGGCGATCACCTCGTCGTCGCGGTTGCCCGAGACGTACCACATGACGACCTTGTCGCCGGCCTTGATGGTCTTGCCGCCCAGTTCGAAGTCGCGGGTGGCGATGCGGCGCATGTGGGCCAGCGGGGTCTGCCAGCGGATGGTCTCGGAGACCATCGAGGGGATCAGACCGGGGTTCTCGCGCAGCTTCTTGTACTGGTCGGGGTTCTGGTTCAGGGCCAGGACCGAACCCGAGATGGTGTTGCGGGTGGTGTCGTTGCCGCCGACGGTCAGCAGCACGATGTTCCCGAAGTATTCGCGGGGCTCCATGTTCCGGGTGGCCTCGCCGTGGGCCAGCATGGAGATCAGGTCGCCCTTCGGCGGCGCGTTGACCCGCTCGTTCCACAGCTTGGTGAAATAGGCGTGGTACTCGACGAAGATCTCCATCTTCTGCTCGATGGTGTCGATCAGGCCCTGGCCGGGCGCCGCGGTGACCACGTCGGACCAGTAGGTCAGCTTGCGGCGGTCTTCCTGGGGCATGTCGAACAAGGTCGCCAGGGTCATGGCGGTCAGTTCCATCGACACCTTGTCGACCCAGTCGAACTCCTCGCCGATCGGCAGGGAGTCGAGGATCTTGGCGGCGCGCTCGCGGATCAGCGGCTCCAGGATCGCCAGGTTCATCGGCGACACCACCGGGCTGACCGTCTTGCGCTGCACGTCGTGCTTGGGCGGGTCCATGGCGATGAACATCGGCAGGGGGCCTTCGCCGGCCGTCTGGTTGGCGATGGTGATCCCGCCCTCGGACGAGAAGACCTCGTGGTTGGTGTCCACGGCCATGATGTCGTTGTACTTGGTCACCGACCAGTACGGGCCGAACTCGTGTTCGGCGGTGTAGTGGACGGGATCTTCCTTGCGCAGGCGCTCGAAGACCGGCCAGTGGGCGTCGTTGCGGAACAGCTCCGGCTGCGCCGGGTCCAACAGCTCAAGCGGGGTGGCGTAGGCCTTCGCCCGCGCATCGCTGTTGAGATCGATCGATCCGTCGCTCATGTGGTTCCTCCGGTCTTCGATCAGGCTTTGGCCGAAAATGACTCGTGCGTCAACTTAACAAGGCGCCGCCGCGTCATGCCGGCGCGCTTCCGCCCGCGCCCTGCGCGGTGGGGGCGAAGGCGTGGGCGATCGACGGGTCGCCACACGCCCGCTGACATCGGGATTTCGGTAGGGGGTCGGCCTAGTCGAGCCTGGCGGGCGCCAGGCGCGGCGACAGCAGGTGCACCACCAGCAGGGCCAGCAGGTAGATGCAGCCGCAGACCGCGAAGATCGGGCCATAGCCCCCGGCGTGCTCCAGCACCTGGCCCACCGACTTGGCCATCACCATGCCGCCGATCCCGCCCAGCATGCCGCCGATCCCGATGACCGAGCCCACCGCGCTCCTGGGGAAGACGTCGCCGGGCAGGGTGTAGAGGTTGGCCGAGAAGGCCTGGTGCGCGGCGGCCACCAGCCCGACCACGGCGGTGGCGGTCCACAGGTCGTGGATCTGGTTGATGAAGAAGTAGGGCAGGGTGGCCAGGGCGCAGAGCAGCATGGTGAGCTTGCGCGAGACGTTCAGACTGCGCCCGGCCTTCATCAGCCGCGAGGACATCCAGCCCCCGAACACGCTGCCGACATCGGAGATCAGATAGACCGCCGCCAGCACGAGGCCGAAGGTGGTGACGTCCAGCTCGAAGGTCTTCTTGAAGTAGTCGGGCAGCCAGAATAGCAGCATCCACCAGACCGGGTCGATCAGGAACTTGCCGATGGCGTAGGCCCAGGTCTCGCGCTTGCCGGCCACCTTCAGCCAGCTGACCTTCCGGTCGGAGTCCTCGGGATCGGAGCGGATGTGGGCGAGCTCGGCGGCGTTGACCTTGGGCTCCTTCTCCGGCGCGCGGTACATGATCACCCAGGCGATGATCCACAGCAGGCCGATGACCCCGGTGATGACGAAGGCCGCGCGCCAGCCGTAGGCCAGCATGATCATGGGGGCGAGCAGGGGAGTGATGACCGCCCCGATGTTGGAGCCGGCGTTGAAGATGCCGGTGGCGAAGGCCCGCTCCTTCTTGGGGAACCATTCTGTGACCGCCTTCACCCCGCCAGGGAAGTTGCCGCCCTCGCCGATCCCCAGCAGCATCCGCACCAGGAAGAACTGCTGCAGGCTGGTGGCGCCGGCATGGGCGATGTGGGCCACCTGCCAGATGATGAAGGCCGTGGCGTAGCCGATCTTGGCGCCCACCCGGTCCACGAAGGCCCCGAACAGCAGGTAGGAGGCCGCGTAGGCCGCCTGGAAATAGAAGACGATGTCGGCGTAGTCGGTCTCGCTCCAGCCCATCTCCTTGGACATGAAGGGCTTGAGCACCCCCAGCATCTGGCGGTCGACATAGTTGATCACCACGGCGGTGAAGAGCAGGGCGCAGACCACCCAGCGGCGGCGGGTCATCCTGCCGGCCGCCGGCGCGGCTCCGGACTCGGTGGTGGTCGTCATGGCCAAGCGCCCTCTGGTTTCTTCGCCTCGGCGACATCTTTGATCCCCCGCGCCGTCGCCGAGCGCGGGAGCTTGATCGTTCAGGTCGCGGGCTCGGCCGGATAGGCCGCGCAGGCGATCTCGCCGAAGCCGTCGAACCGCACCGCGCCGGTCTGGCCGGCCACGATGTCATGGATGCCGGCCGCCGCGCCCGTGCAGACATACATCCCCGCCTTGAGCGGCCGACCCCGGCGCGCGGTGTTCTCGGCCAGGAAGCGGATGGACTCGATCGGACCCCCGGGCAGGACGAAGGCGCCGCCCTGGCCCACCACCTGGCCCTCGATCTGCGTCTCGCAGCGTAGCTCCTCGATCCGCCGGCTCTTCCAGTCGGCGATCTCCGCGCCGATCATCAGGCCGGCGTTGTTGCCGAAATCGGCCACCACCGCGGTGGGGCCCAGAATGTTGATGCTGGCCAGGGGGCTGCCCGCCGGCTCCATGCCGATATGCATGGCGCCGATCAGCTCGGCGGCCTCCTCGGCGGTCCAGGTCAGCTTGTCGGCCGGGGCGTCGACGGCGATGCGGGCCACATATTCGGCCTCCACCGCGGCGAACCCGCCCACGAATACCGGGAAGGGCGTCAGGTCGCCGCGCTTCACATGCCAGACGGCGCGGCCGAAGACCGGACCGCAGATGCGGTTGCTGTTCAGGCGTTGCTCATGCTCGGGTGGCACCCGCCCCACCTTCCAGCCCACGACTTCGTCGTCCCACAGGCCGATGGCGGCGTCCTGCACCCGGTAGCTGGTGGCCAGGTCGCTGGGCAGGGGGCCGGGGAAATCGGGAAGGGCGGTGGCCGAACGCCGCGCGCGAACGAACCGCGCCGCCACGTCGTCCGTGGGGAAGCCCTCGGCCATGCCTGCCGCCGGAACGCTCACGCGAAATCGCCTCCCACCCCACTCGCCCGCAAAAGGCGCTGTTGTCTCTAGAGGAAACCGGTGTCATTTTCAAATCAAGTCCCAAATGTGCAATTTCCAGGGACGTCAGGGAGAGCTTCCATGGGCATCCGTCTGGCCGCGGCCGCGGCGTTTTCGATCCTGCTGGCGGCCGGCGCGGCGCAGGCCGCCGAGCCCCTGGCCTTCCCGGGCGCCCAGGGCTGGGCCGCCACCACGCCCGGCGGCCGTGGCGGGCGGATCATCAAGGTCACCACCCTGGCCTCCGAGGGGCCCGGCTCCCTCCGCGAGGCTCTGGAGGCCAAGGGGCCGCGCATCGTTGTCTTCGAGGTGGGCGGGGTCATCGACCTCGACCGCAGGACCCTGAAGGTGGACGAGCCCTTCCTCACCATCGCCGGCCAGACCGCGCCTTCCCCGGGCGTCACCCTGATTCGCGGCGGCATGGACGTCTCGGCCCATGACGTGATCGTGCAGCATATCCGCGTGCGGCCCGGCGAGGCCGGTCAGCCCAAGAAGAGCGGTTGGGAGGAGGACGCCTTCTCCACGGTCAGCGGGGCCTACAACGTCATCGTCGACCACTGCACCTTCACCTGGGCGACGGATGAGAACCTATCGGTCTCCGGCCTGAGGTTCGTGGGCAAGACCCCCGACGACTGGCGGGCGGCCACCAGCCACCGGATCACCTATTCCAACAACATCATCGCCGAGAGCCTGGCCTATTCGACCCACGGCAAGATCGAGCATTCCAAGGGCAGCCTGATCCACGACAACGCCAGCGATCTGCTGATCGTCGGCAACCTCTACGCGCACAACTATGAGCGCAACGCGCTCTTCAAGGGCGGGGTGCGGGCGGTGATGGCCAACAACCTGATCTTCGATCCGGGCCAGCGGGTGCTGCACTACAATCTGCAGGCCAATGAGTGGGGCGATCATCCCTACCAGACCGGCCAGATCGTCGCCGTGGGCAACGCCATGCGGGCGGGCATCTCCACCCCCGACCAGGTGGCCTTCTTCGAGCTCGGGGGCGACGGGGACGTCGAGTACTACGCCCGGGACAATATCGCCGTGGACCGCATCGGCCGGCCCCTGCCCATGCTGGGCCGTTACACCACCGGTCCGGCGAGGATCATCGAGACCAAGACGCCGCCGACCTGGCCGCAGGGCTTCAAGCCGATGGCCGCCGTGGACGTGCAGAAGTCGGTGCTGACGAACGCCGGCGCTCGGCCCTGGGACCGGGACTATGACGACGTCCGGCTGCTGGCCGACGTGGCCGAGGGGCGCGGGACGATCATCGATTCCGAGCAGGCTCTCCACGGCTACCCACACCCCAAGCCCACGGCGCGGCCCTTCAACCCGGCCGACTGGAACCTCGATGACATGACGCCCAGGCGGCCCGAGGTGCTGGACTCCAGCGCCAAGGCCAAGGGGACCTAGAGGGCCGCATAGGCCGCCTCGACCGCCCCACGCCAGACCGGGTTGGCCGCGAGGTCCCGCGGGAAGACCCTTGAAAGGGCGAGGAATTCGGCCACGCCCCTGCGGCGCGCCAGGTCCCCGGCCAGGGGGTCCACGATCTCGCCGCCCCCGCTGGCCCGGCGTTCGATGAACCGCATCCAGGCGGCGACCGGCACGGCCAGACGGGCCACGGAACGCCCGGCCGCGAGCGCGTCGGCGGTGGTCTGCAGGATGCGGACGGGCAGCTTCTGGGAGCCGTCCCAGGCGATCTGCGACAGCCGATGCACGATGGCCGGGTTGCGGAAGCGGGCCAGGATGGCGGCGATATAGGCCGGGACGTCGAGGTCCGGGCCGGGGTCGAGGGAGGGGGCGATGTCGTCGGCCATCAGGGTCTCGACAAAGGCCGCCAGCTCGCGGTCGGCCATGGCCTGGGCCACCGTCTCGTGGCCCTTCAGCAGGCCGACATAGGCCAGGGTCGAATGAGCCCCGTTCAGCAGCCGCAGCTTGGCGCGCTCGAAGGCCGCGACGTCGGCGGTCAGGGTGACGCCGGCGGCGGCGAAGGCGGGCGACAGGTCTCCGAGCCGATCCTCCACCACCCATTGGAGGAAGCCTTCCCGCTGCACCGGCCAGGCGTCGAAGAGGCCGACGGCAGCCTCCACCTGATCGCGCAGGGCGTCGTCGGTGGCGGGCGTGATGGAGTCCACCATGCTGCAGGGGAACACCGCCTCGCGTGCGATCCAGTCGGCCAGGGCGTCGTCCCCCGAGGCCCGGGCGAAGGCTGCGACCGCCCGCCCCAGCTTGCCGCCGTTGTCGGGGAGGTTGTCGCAGGAGAGCGTCAGGAAGGGGGCCAGCCCCGCGTCCCGCCGCCGCGCCAGGCCCTGGGCCAGCCAGCCCACCAGGCTGACGGGGAAGGGCGGCCGGGTCAGGTCATGGACGATGTCGGGGTGGGCCAGGTCGAGGCCGCCGGCCGGCGTCAGGCAATAGCCCTTCTCGGTCACCGTGGCGGTCACCAGCCGGGCCGACATCAGCTGGGCGAACACCGCCTCCGGGGTCTCCGGCGCCGTGAGCACCGCCTTGATCGACCCGATCACCCGGAAGCTGGGCTGGGCCTCGCGGGTGGCCAGGACGTAGAGGCCGTCCTGGGGGGCGAGCGCCGCGCGGACCCCGCCGCTGCGCAGCGACACCGCCGCCACGGCGAAGGCGCCGGCGCCTGCCGCCAGCATCTTGTCGAAATACCAGGCCTGGTGGGCGCGGTGGAAGGCGCCGGGGCCGAAGTGGACGACGCCGATCGGCGCCCCGGCGCGGTCATAGCTTGGGACTTCAACCCCTTGAGCAACCTGGGAAAGCGTCACCTCCGACAGTCTCAAAGTGTGACCCCGCGCTTCCACAGCGCGATCTCCCGCTCGCCGTTCTCCTCGGCCCGGGTGGGGCGGCCCGAGGCGGTGGCCAGCACCGTGGCCATCAGGGCCTCGGCGGCCGCCTCCATGGACAGTCCGCTGGCGAGCGGCCCGGCGTCGAAGTCGATCCAGCGCGGCTTGCGCTGGGCCAGGCTGGAGTTGGTGGCGATCTTCAGGGTGGGGGCGGGGAAGCCCAGCGGGGTGCCGCGCCCGGTGGTGAACAGGATCACCGTGGCGCCCGCCGCCGTGAGCGCCGTGGAGGAGACCGCGTCATTGCCCGGCGCCTCCAGCAGGACGACGCCGGCCCGGTCGGTGCGCTGGCCGTAGCGCAGCACCTGGGTGACCTGGCCGCGGCCGGCCTTCTGCACCGCGCCCAGGGACTTCTCCTCCAGGGTGGTGACCCCGCCGGACAGGTTGCCGGGGGAGGGGTTCTCGCTGATCGGCTCGCCGTGGGAGAGGAAGTAGGTCTTGAAATCATTGACGACTTTGACCACGCCGTCGAACACGGTCTCGTCGGCCGCGCGGGCCATCAGCAGCCGTTCGGCGCCGAAGATCTCCGGAATCTCGGTGAGGATGGCCGTGCCGCCGGCGCCGGTCACCTTGTCGGCGATGCGCCCCACCAGGGGGTTGGCGGTCAGGCCCGACAGGCCGTCCGAGCCGCCGCACTTCAGGCCGATCACCAGGTCCGACAGCGGGCGGGGTTGGCGCACGTCGCGCTCGGCCACGGCCACCAGGGCCTCGACCGCCGCCAGGCCCTCCTCGATCTCGTCCTCCGAGAGCTGGGCGGAGAAGGCCTTCAGGCGGGCCGGGTCCATCCCCTCCAGCCCCGCCAGCAAGGGCGCGAGCTGGTTGCTCTCGCAGCCCAGGCCGACGATCAACACCCCGCCGGCGTTGGGGTGGCGGGCCAGGGCGGCGGTGATGGACCGGGTCGCGGCCAAGTCGTCGCCGAGCTGGGAGCAGCCGAAGGGGTGGGTGAGCGCCACCACCCCGTCGACCCGGCCGGCGAAGCGGCGGTTGGCCTCCTGCGCGATCTTCTGGGCGGTGCGGGCCACGCAACCGACGGTGGAAAGGATCCAGATCTCGTTGCGGGTCCCCACCCGGCCGTCGGGGCGCAGGTAGCCGTCGAAGGTCTCGCCGCGCCCCGCCGACATGTCGGCCGCCACGGAGGGAAGAAAACGGTAGTCCTCGAGCCCTGAGAGCCCCGTGACGAGGTTGTGGCTGTGGACGTGGTCGCCAGGCGCGATGTCGCAAAGGGCCCGGCCGATGGGCCAGCCGTATTTCCGCACCGGGTCGCCGGCCTTCACCGCCCGGACGGCCAGCTTGTGGCCCGCGGGAATGTCGGCCGCGACCGGCCAACCACCGACAACACTTTGACCGCCAAGACCGACAAGTGCGACCGCCACGTCGTCGTCGGGATGGATCTGGAGCAGGCTGCGCATGGCGTCAGCATGATACCGGTGTCATGCCCACCGCAAGGGGCCAGCTTGGCGCGGGCGCCGCGCGCGGGCTACATACGGGCGACAGAGTCGAGGACACCCCGTTGGCGCCAGGCGACCCCCCCGAGAAGACGGCCCGCGCCGCCGAGGCCGACCCGGCCCGCAAGCGGCACACCATCAACGACGTCGCCCGCCTGGCCGGGGTGTCGAAGAAGACCGTCAGCCGGGTCATCAACGAGAGCCCCTTCGTCAAGGAGGAGACCCGCAAGGCGGTGCTCGCCATCATGCGCGAGACCGGCTACGTCCCCGACCCCCAGGCCCGCGGCCTGGCCTTCCGCCGCTCCTTCCTGGTGGGGCTGATCTACGACAACCCCAACCCCCAGCACACCATCAGCCACCAGCAGGGCCTGCTGGACGCCATGGCCGGCTCCGGCTTCGAGCTGGTGGTCCGCCCGGTGGACCGCCACTCGCCCCGCCTGCTGGCCGACATGCGCGACTTCGTGGAGCGCCAGAAGCTGTTCGCCGTGGTCCTGCCCTCGCCGGTCTCGGAGGACGAGAAGCTGGCCGCCCTGCTGCGCGAGCTGGACGTCCCCTATGTGCGGATCGGCTCCGTCGCCCTGGACGAACCCGACCGCATGCTGGTGAGCCATGACGGCAAGGGCGCCGCCGAGGCCGCCCGCCACCTGGCCGACCTCGGCCACACCCGCATCGCCCTGATCTCCGGCCCCCCCACCTTCCGCTCCTCGATCGAGCGGAAGAAGGGCTTCGAGGCCGGCCTGGCCGAGCGCGGCCTTCACCTGGCGCCGGACTACGCCAAGATCGGCGCCTACACCTATGAGAGCGGGGTCAACGCCGCCCACGAGCTCTTCGCCCTGGAGGCCCGCCCCACGGCGGTCTTCTGTCTCAATGACGAGATGGCCACCGGGGTCTACACCGCCGCCCGCGAGGCCGGCCTGCGCATCCCCGAGGACGTCTCGGTGGTGGGCTATGACGACGCCCCCATCGCCGTGCGCCTCTGGCCCCCCATGACCTCGGTGCGCCTGCCCCTGCGCGACATGGGCCGGATCGCCGGCGAGATGCTGGTGCCCAACGCCCTGCGGGAGAAGCGGGCGGACGCGCACGAGGTGCAGCCGCAGCTGGTGGTGCGGGAGTCGACGGGGAGGGTGGGGTAGGGGGGAGCTGCTTTGGGCTCCTAGCTGTCATTCCGAAGTCCCGCTTCCGGCAGCGAAGTCAGACCAGGGTGGCGATAGCTGGGTTTCAGTAGACCTTGGCATCGCGTTGTCAGACTTAGCCGGCGTCATCGTCCTCATGTTCGGTCGCGACGGAGGCGGCCCCGCCTAGCGCTTCGTAGCGCCGCGATGCCAACCACTGCAGGCGTTTGGCTTGGGTCAGCAGCACGCGGCGAAGTCCGCCTTGAACTTTCCGCTCCGAAATGACCTGCGCCAGGCGCGACAGGATTTGGGCGCGCCTCGCTAGTCGGAAGTCGGGATGCGACCGAAGCTCGAAGACCCGTTCCGACACAATGCGTCCGCGCGATGAGCGTGGCGCCTTCACCGACAGCAATCCGGGAGGCGGATCCTTCTCATTCAGGATCGCCTTGAACTGGGAATTTTGCACCGCCTGCTCGGTGATCAGGCGCTCGAGGGCGTCCAGGTGCTGGCGCGCCGCCGCATCCGACCGCGGCGCATCCTGAAACTGCGGAAGCGGCCAGACTTCGATGTCCAACACCTCGAAGGGGTCCAGCACCGACATCGCCACCGCGTCGGTCCGTTGATTGGTGAGGTGGCGTCGAATGCGCGTTCGCAGCCGCTCGTTGGTCTGCCCCACGTAGATCGGTTCGCCATCGTAGTCGAAGAAGGCGTACACTCCCCAGCGGAAGTTCCCGACCAGCATTGGTTGATCGGCCGGCCAATCGAACGGCGTGTCGAGGAACCGCACCAGGTTCGCGCGCAGGTCCTCCGTCTCGAACGGCGGGAAGTTGACCGCATCGGGGTTACGCGGGAGCAGCGCGGGCTGGTCAGGCACGACGGATCGGCGTCATGCGGGACGCCCGCTGCTGTACCCCATCGCGACGAACGATCGTTCGGCGGCGCGTTCCGCCGTCGCGCTGCGCAACCTCGAAGTCGACGAAATTGACCTCCTGCGGACGCCCGCCGAATGCGGTGTTGAAGGCGGTCAGCAGCTCGACCGTCTCCAACGCCTGCGCTTCCGCGATGGGCGCATCTTGGCTCGGGATCTGGGCGGGGAATACATAGATGCATGGCGGCGGTAGGGAAAAGGGCCCCACCGCGGTGCGTCGCGCCATGGGGTCGGCGCCGAGCTTCGGGCAGGGACGACCGGCACAGCCGGACACCCAGTCCCAGATGATCACCCCGTCTACGCGCTGGCCGCGGGCGATCATCTCCGCCCCCAAGCGGGTGTGCACACCAGACCAGGCATTCAGCTCCGGATCGGCTCCGACGTTGGTGCAGACGCTCCAGACCACGAATTCGTCGGCCCCGGCTGGACGTTCGGAAATCGTCGTGTTGTTGCCGTCGAGGCATCCCTTGAGGTCGATAACGGCGACCCGCGCGCTGTTCAGTCGGACAGTGTAGTCGTGGCGGGCGCGGCCCTCATCGCGTTCCCATCCTGCGATATGGCCGCCGTCTTCAAGGTGATTGAGAATGTGCTGCACGAACTCGCGCTTGGGACCAAGCTTCGCCGAGTATTCCCCCCGCATGACCTCAATGGCACCGCGCAGGATCGGCGATTCATAGAAGTCCTTCTCGGACAAGCCGTGGTCGCCCAACCGATGGGCTTCGGTCTTCAGGGTCTCGACGAAGCGCTCGATCTGCGCGCGGAGGATGGAGTCCCGCTCGCAGGGGATGACGGTCATGCCGCAGCCTTCGTGGGGATGGGAGCTTTGGTGAGCGGCTCGAAGATGTGCTGGGCTAGGTGCCGCACGACGTGGACGGCCACACCATCCCCGGTGAGGTGGTAGGCTTCGTTATAATTCTTCGGAAGCTGGTAGTCCTCATCCAAGCCCATGAGCCGCGCTGTCTCCCGCGATGAGATCAGCCGGGTGCGAACCTTCGGGCCATCTACGACGATGATCACCTGCCGGCTTGATCCGCCGGCCGGAGTGCGCAGGCAGCCGGCGACGTCATCGAACCGCACCTCGGCGCGCTGCACCTTGTCCCCGTTCTCATCGAGACGGGTGCGCTTGTAGATCCCGCCGACCATCCGATGACCGGCCGTCTTCGCCTTCTCCAGCTTGGCCCGGTTCACGGGCGACATCATCGCGATCAGCTGGTCGCGCTCGGCCGTCGTATGCCAGCGGACGCTGGTCGGGTTTTCCTCGATCAGATCCGCGAAATTCTCGTTGCGACGTTCAGGACCTGGAACGTTCCACCAGATCCGGTGCTTGAGCGCAGCCTTCTCCACCCGTTCGAACGCGCGCTGCAGGGCGGGCGTGTGGAAGGGAGCGATAGGGCCCGGGGAGAGCAGGCCTGGGTCGACCGCCACATCGGCGCGGACACCGATCACGAATAACCGGGGGCGGGACTGCGGGACGAACAACGCGGCGTTGATGACGAGTGCGCCATATCGGTAGCCGGCATCTGCAAAGGTCTTGCAGATCGCCTCGAAGTCCCTGCCGCTATGGGAGGTCAGGGTGCCCAGCACGTTTTCCAGCGCGATCACCTTGGGCCCTCGGCCGTCGGCGATCAGACCCTTCACGATGTCCCAGAAGGGATAGAACGTCCCTGACCGCTCACCCTTCAGGCCAGCGCCACCGCCGGCGAGCGACAAGTCCTGACAGGGAAACGAACCCCAGACCAGGTCGGCCTGACCCGGCAGCTCTTTGGCTTTGATTTTGCGAACATCATCGACCCTAAGAACGTCGTCCGCCGGGTAGTTGAGGCGATAGGTCTCGCCTTTCTTGGCGTCGAAGTCGTTGGCGAACAGGCACGACCATCCGTCCCCAAGGCCTGCGCGCGCCATCCCGCCGCCGGCAAAGAACTCGTAGAAGCTACGCATGTTGGTCTGCGGCTTTCTCCGAGTCGCACTGCTCACGTTCCCGGGCCAGTTTTTCTTCGACGGCCTCGGTTATCCAAGTGTTACGCGAGATGTTGCCCGGACGCGCCTGGCGGGCTGCATCGATCGCCTCGAAGGTCTCGCCTGGAAGGCGGAGGTTCAGGCGATCCAGCGTGCGGACGGTCGAGGATTTCGAATCGGGTATCATGTGAGCCAGAGTGGCGCCATGACGGCGCCGCGTCGAGCGTAGTTTCTATTTTGTTCTCATTGGCCGTTCCGTCAAGCGGTCTCCTGGCGTGGGACGGTCGCTGTGCGAAGCTACTCTCAGCCGATCGTCCGGGTGCTCGACCCTCGCAGTCTGCGGGTCTTGTCCGACGAGGACGCCGAGCGCGGCGAAGAGGATGGGCTGGAGGGCAACCAGCACTACCGCGACCTTCGCGGCATCAACTGGGCGCAGCTCGAGGCGGCGCTTCGTAAGGAGGCCGAGCTCTTTGAGCGTTTGGCGGCTGCAGCGGACCTCGATGACGAGGCGGAGCGCATCGACGTAGAACGCGAGGAAGCCGATTTTCCCGAGGATGATCTCTGGGGGCTCGACGTGGGGGTCATTGGCGCGACACTCGCGCTTTCGGCTTTGGGCGCCACGCCGGTCTCGAGCTGCAACGCCGGCGGCTTCGGGGGGCACCACGTCGCGGCGTTCCCGTATGTCGCGTTCTTCCTGCCGCCATCGGCGGCCGACGAGGTCCTCGCGATCGCCGAAGAGGCCAACGTCGGGGTCGACGTGGTCGAGGGGGGGATCGGTCGCCTGTATGGGCGGACGGACTTCGACCTTCACCGGTTCGCCCAGGTCGCTCTGAATCGTCATGACGCGACGCGCTGATCCGGTAGACTGACGCCGTCGGCGGCGACGCGGGGAGGGGAATGCCAGATCTGGATCTCGACACCCGTCTGCGCGCTGCGGCTTTCGAGCGGGTTAGGTCCCTTTGCGAGGTACACGACCACCTGACTGCGCAACAGCTGGGCGAAGGCTTTTACGTCGACGGCCAGCGCTATCCGCTCGTCAATCCAAGGCGCGGCATCTTCAAGCCAGCGCAGATGCGCTTCCTCTTGTCGGTCAACACGGTGTTCCCGAAGTCAGGCAATCGCGTCTGGTACGACGATCAGCGCGAGGTCCACCGCCAGATCTTCGACGGCGACGAAATGGTCGACTACGCCTTCATGGGCGAGAACCCGGACGCCGCCGACAATCGCTGGCTGCGCGAAGCGTTCGAGAACAACATGCCGATCATCTACTTCCTGGGCATCGCGCCAGGTCGCTACCAAGCCATCTTGCCGGCCTTCATCGGGGGCTGGGACGCGGCGGGACGCCGCGCGCGGATCGCCTTCGGTCTTCCCGGGCACGGGACGCTGGCGCCGCCTGAGACCGAGGTCGAGCGGCGCTACGCCCTGCGGGCGGTAAAGCAACGGCTCCATCAGGCATCCTTCCGGGAGGCCGTGATCGGGGCGTATCGGGGACGTTGCGCCTTGTCGGGCTTGCCCGAACCCATGTTGCTGGACGCCGCCCATATCATCGAGGATCGGGATGAGCGCTTCGGTCAGCCGGTCGTGCGCAATGGCATTCCGCTGTCGAAGATCCATCATGCGGCGTTTGACGCGCATCTGATCGGGATTGACCCTGACTACCGGCTGCATGTGTCGGAACGGCTTCTAGCCCAGAACGACGGGCCTGTGCTGGAGGCTATCAAGGGACTGGATGGCGGCTTGCTGCGCCTTCCAAACCGCACGCAGGACTGCCCGGATCGGGACCGTCTGGCGCTTAGGTTCGAGCGGTTCAAGGCGGCGGCGTAATGAACGCACAGTGCGTTGTGCCAGCGATGGGGCGATAGCAAACTCGTCGTCATGCCGAAGGTCTGCTTTCCGGCATGAGACCAACTTCCGTTCCTGGCGCAAAGCCGACCCCTGCTCGCCGCGCCTGGAATTACGGTGACAGTGCATGAAATTCGCCTCGCTCAGGTCCTGGTGCTTCCAACGGGGAACTCTCGCCCATTGTCCCGCCGCCGGGGATGAATCTGGGTCCCGGCCTTCGCCGGGATGAGCGGGGGGCGGGATCGCGGCGGGGTGGCTGGACATCGCCGCCGAACTCTGGCGCCTAACGCCCCGTCAGCCTGGCGCTAAGTCCGGCGGTTGGGGATGAGAGACACGTGAACAGGATCGAGGCGCTGGCGCAGCTGACCGGACCGGGGCTGCCCTATGAGCTGGGGGAGATCGAGGCCCTGGGGCGCAAGGTGCGGGCGTTCAGGAACGCGCCGGTCAATCTGCGGGCCCTGTTCGAGGCCGGGCGCAGCGACCTGCCCTTCATCGTCTATGAGGACGAGCGGCTGAGCTTCGAAGAGGCCTGGGCGCGGTCGCAGCGGCTGGCGGCGGCCATGGTGGCCGACTATGGGGTGGGCAAGGGCGACCGGGTCGCCCTCTCGCTGCGCAACTATCCCGAATGGATCCTCGGCTTCATGGCGGCCACCTCGATCGGGGCGATCGCGGTGGCGATGAACGCGCTGTGGCAGCCGCACGAGATGGAATACGGCCTGAAGGACTCCGGCGCCAAGCTGCTGCTGGCCGACCAGGAGCGGCTGGACCGGCTGGCGGCCTGCGAGGACGCGCCCAAGGACCTGGCGGTGATCGCGGTGCGGGCGGCCAAGGCCCTGGCGCCCGGCGTGCGCGGCTTCGATGCGGTGATGGCCGGGGCGCCCGAGGCGCCGCCGGCCCGCGAGGTCGGGCCCGACGACGACGCCATCATGCTCTACACCTCCGGTTCGACGGGCCATCCCAAGGGGGCGGTCTCCACCCACCGCAACATCATGAGCGCCCTGCTGTCCTGGGAGCTGGACGCCCAGGCGGGCATGCTGGCGGGGTTCGCGCCGGTGGCCGGCGGGCCGCAGCCGGCGGCGCTCTTGTCGATCCCGCTGTTCCACGTCTCGGGCCTGCACGTCAGCCTGCTGCAGAGCTTCCGGGCCCAGCGCCGGCTGGTCTGCATGTACAAGTGGGACCCGGCCCAGGCCGTGGAGATCATCGAGCGCGAGAGGATCACCGGCTTCAACGGTCCGCCGGCGGTGACCGGCGACCTGGTGGAGATCGCCCGGCGCGAGGGGCGCGACCTGAGTTCCCTGATCGCCGTGGGCGGGGGCGGGGCGAGCCGTGCGCCGGAACAGGTGCGCGCCATCGACAGGGCCTTCCCCAACGCCGCGCCCAACACCGGCTGGGGCATGACCGAGACCAACGCCATCGGCACCAGTATCGCCGGCGCCGACTACCTGGCCCATCCGGCCAGCTCGGGGCGGGTGTCGGGGGTGCTGGACATCCGCATCGTCGACGAGGCCGGGGTGGAGCAGCCGGCGGGAACGCGGGGCGAGCTGCAGATCCGCGGCGCCTCGATCATGCGCGGCTACTGGAACCGGCCCGAGGCCAACGCCGAGACCTTCGTCGACGGCTGGATGCGCACCGGGGACGTGGCCTATGTGGACGAGGACGGCTTCGTCTACATCGTCGACCGCATCAAGGACCTGGTGATCCGCGGCGGGGAGAACATCGGCTGCGGGGCGGTGGAGGCGGCCCTGCTGGAGCACCCCGAGGTGATCGAGGCCAGCGTCTATGGCGTGCCAGACGACCGGCTGGGGGAGGAGGTGGGGGCGACGATCTATGCGCGCAGCCCCATCGACGAGGGCGAGCTGCGGGCCTTCCTGGCGCCGCGCCTGGCCCGGTTCGAGATCCCCCGCTACTTCCACTTCGCCAGCGAGCCGCTGCCGCGCATCGCCTCGGGCAAGATCCTCAAGCGCCAGCTGCGGGACGAGGCGGCGCAGCGCTGGGCCTAGGGCGCCCCTAGCACCAGCTCGCCTGGGTGGGGGTGGGGGCCCGCAGCAGCTCCTGGATATTGGCCTCCAGGATGCGGAAGCCGACATTGCCGTAGAGCTTCTGGCGGCCGTCATTGAGCACGAAGCTGGGGCTGCCCTGGATGCGCATGGCCTCGGCGTCCTGGTGGTCGCTGGCCAGGGCGGCGAAGGCGCGGCCGTCGGCGATCGCGGCCCCGATGCGGGGGAGGTCGAGGCCGAGCCCGGCGGCCACCTCGTCCTGGACCTCGCGGCGGGCGATGTCGCGGGCCTCAACGAAGAAGGCGCGGCGCAGGGCGCGGTCCAGCTGTTCGGCCAGGCCTGGCGCGGCGCCGCCGGCCGCCTCGTGCAGCTGCGCGGCCTTGAGGAACAGGTGGGCGCCCCAGGAGGAGGCCGGCCGCGCGGTGAGCCAGACCTCGGGGTTCAGCTCCACCTCGGGGAAGGCGGCGGCCGCGTGGCGCAGGTGGGCGTTGAAGGCCTCGTAGCCGCCTTCCTGGCCCCAGGCGGCGGGGATCTTGCGGGCGGTGTCGCCGAACACCGAGCAGACGCGGTGCTCGAACACCACCTGGTCGCCGAAGGCGCGGCGGACGGCGTCGATCCGCAGCTGCGCGATATAGGCCCAGACGCAGAGGACGTCGGAGAAGTAGACGATGGGGACGGGGGTCACGGGGCTTCCTCGCTGCGGCCGGGCTACCGGTATAGCCCAGCCGGGGCGGCGGGGCAGGGGCCGCCTCAGGCCCGATACCGCGACAGCATGATCTCGATCACCCCGGCGCCAAGGCTGGGGGCGCAACCCCTGTCGCCGATCGCAGCGCGGCGGGCTAGGGTCAGGGACGCCGCCCGGCGCCGAGGTAGAGACGCTTGACCACCCGCCATGGACTGGAGATTCGCGCCGCCGACGCGGTGGACGCGCCGGGCCTCGCCGAACTGCTGGGGGCGCCGCCCGCGGCGGTGGCCGCGCGGCTGGAGCGGATGCGGGCCGAGCGGGCCACGGTGTTGCTGGCGGTCGAATGGGGGCCGCCCAGCGGGCTGATCGTGCTGCACGCGCGTCAGGGCCTGCTGGCCGACCGGCCCCAGGGGGTGGTGAGCGCCCTGCTGGTGGCGCCCGAGGCCCGGCGGCGCGGGATCGGGCGGCTGCTGCTGAAGGCCGCCTCCCAGGCCGCGCGGATGGCCGGCTGCGGGGACCTGGTCCTGGCCGCCCCGCTGGAGGCCGAGGGCCTGGCGGAATTCTGCCAGGCCACCGGCTTCAGCCCGGCGGAGACCGGCTTCTCAAGACCCCTGCGGAAGGGGGGCTGACCGGACCGCCCTGGCCAGGGCCGGCGGCAGGTAGAGGTCGAGCTGGGCCAGGACCGCGCGATAGGCGTCCATGGGCTTGCCCCAGGCGTCCGGGATGGGGGTGTCGGTCCCGGCGGCGTAGGCGGCCAGGGTGAAGGTCTTGGACCCCGCCTCCGGATAGAGGGCGACGACCTTGGCGGCGTGGGCCGGGGTCATGGTCAGGATCAGGTCGGCATGGGCGACGTCGGCGGCCTCCAGGCGCCGCGCGCGGTGGTCGGCGACGTCGAAGCCGCGCCCGGCCATCAGCCGGCGCGCATTGAGCTCCGGGGCCTCGTCGAAGGGGTCGACGTCGAGGCCCCGCGAGATCACCGCGATGGGCAGGTTCCGCCGCGCGGCGAGCGCCCGGGCCAGGGTCTCGGCCATCAGGCTGCGGCCGGTGTTGCCGGTATCGACGAAGGCGATCTTGACGGGCTCGGCCGCGGCCCAGGCGCGGGTCGCCACGGCGGCCAGCAGGGGCAGGACGAAGAGGCAGCGCCGATCGAGCATGGCGGGCCTCAGCCGGCGTCGGCGAGTTGGCGGTACCTGGCCGCGGCCTCGGGGGGACCGAAGGTCTCGTACAGGGCCGCCAGGTTGTGGGCGGCCATGTGGCCGCCGCGGCCGCGCACGGCGCCGTCCAGGTGCGGCTGCTCGCCGATCTCCAGGCAGGTCTTCCAGGCGGCCTCGGCGAGGGGCAGGAACTCGCCCACCGCCCGGTCCGGGGCGGCGGTGGCGCAGGCCAGATAGAGATCGCCGGCGGCGAAGTGGAAGTCCGGCGAGAGCGTCCAGGCCGGGGTCTCGGCGCGGACCAGCTCCAGGGCCTCGTCGAGCTGGCCGGCCTCCTTCAGGGCGGTGACGGCGCGGACCACCAGGCTGTGGCGCCAGGGGACGTCGGCGGGGGCCAGGCGCAGGGACTCGGTGAAGCACAAGGCCGCCTGGGGCGGGCGGCCGCGCACCTGCAGTTCCTTGGCGAGCTGGAACCAGAGATAGGGGTCCTCCGGCTGGTCCCGCAGCTCGGCCATCAGCAGGACCTCGTTGCGGTCGCCCTTGCGGGCCAGGTTCTCGGCGGTGAAGCCGTCATGCCCCAGGGTCAGGGGCAGGCGGACGCCCTTGGCCGGGCCTATCGGCTGTTCGTGGATGCGGCCCTCGTAGCGGACGCCGCGGGGCAGCAGGCGGGGAATCCAGGTCTGGGCCAAGGTGTCGGCGCCGGACTGGTCCAGGCGGTTGTCGCGGCGCACCCAGCCCATGGCGTCGTGGGGCAGGGGCGCGGCCAGACACTCGGCGCCGGCCTCGATCCACTCGTCGGCGTCCAGCACCAGGTTCCAGTCGGCCGGCGAGAGGTCCAGGGAGGCGTTGCGGGCGGCGGCGAAGTCGTCGACCCAGGCGAAGTGGTGGACCTGGGCGCCGCAGGCCCGGGCGACGTCGACGGTGGCGTCAACCGAGCCGGTGTCCAGCACGATCATCAGGTCGACGTGGGTCCGCGCGCTGTCGAGGGCCCGGGCGATACGGTGGGCCTCGTCGCGGGCGATCATCACCAGGGCCAGGCGCGTCATCGAAGTCTCCGGGAGACGGGGACTCTTGGCGGCTTGTGGTTAACCCGGGCTTACGGCGGGGTCAGCGCAGGACCCCGCCGCGCAGGATCGGAACCAGGAAGGCCGCGAAGATCACGGTGTTGGAGACCGCGTTGAGGCCAAAGCCGGTGGCGACGGACAGGCTGCTGTCGAGGACGTACCAGACCAGCAGGCTGGCGGTGATCCCGCGCCAGGTGGTCCGGGCGCGCTCGCCAAGCTGGTGCGCCGCGCCGATGGCCGCCAGCAGGGTGAGCGCCCAGCCCAGGGTGACGGCGCCCATCAGGGCGACGCTGAACCGCATCTGGGCGTTGAGCTCCAGGGCCTCGGGACCGTCCAGCAGGCCGAAGATCAGGCGGGTAGGGCCGCTGGTGGCCTCCAGCCCCGCCCCGGCCAGCACCAGGCCGAACAGGGCGACGCCCCAACACCATCCCGTCATCCAGGTCCGCCAGAAGCGTGTCATGGGGTTCCCTCCCGTCTTCATCCTGGCGCGAGACTAGGGCGCGGGGGGAGGCCGCGCCATTACCCGCCAGGTCATGGCCGGGCGAGGGAGGCCGAGTTTCCGCTTGGAGCCTTCGGCGTTTTCACCGATTTGAGGCGGACCGACTCTCGAGGGACTGACTGATGGCTTCCGGCCTGGCCGCGCTGCTGGACGACGTGGCGGGGATCGCCAAGATCGCCGCGGCTTCCGTGGACGATGTGGCCGGCGCGGCGGGCAAGGCCGGGTCCAAGGCCGTGGGGGTGGTGGTGGACGACGCCGCGGTGACGCCGGGCTACGCCATGGGCTTCACCCCCGACCGCGAGCTGCCCATCGTCTGGAAGATCGCGATGGGCTCCCTGCGCAACAAGTTCCTGTTCCTGTTGCCCGGCGCCCTGGCGCTCAGCGCCTTCGCGCCGTGGCTGGTGACGCCGTTGCTGATGCTGGGCGGCTCCTACCTGACCTTCGAGGCCAGCGAGAAGATCCTCGAGGTCTTCCTGCCGCACGAGGCCGGGGACGACGAGGACGACCTGGCGCTCTCCTCCACGGAGCTGGAGGCGGAGAAGGTGGCCGGCGCCATCCGCACCGACCTGATCCTGTCGGCGGAGATCATGTTCATCGCCCTGGCCGACGTCGCCGCCCGGCCGCTGGCCATCCAGGCCGCGGCCCTGGCCCTCGTGGGCCTGCTGCTGACCATCGGAGTCTATGGGGTGGTGGGCCTGCTGGTGAAGATGGACGATATCGGCCTGCACCTGGCCCAGCGGCGCACCCGGGCGGCGAGGGCCCTGGGGCGCGGCCTGGTGCGGGCCATGCCGCCGGTCCTGGCCGGCCTGTCCACCATCGGCACGGCGGCCATGCTGTGGGTCGGGGGCGGCATCCTGGTGCACGGCCTGGAGCACTTCGGCTGGAACGCCATCCCGCACCTGGTGGAGGGCCTGTCGCACTGGGCGGGTCAGGTCCCGGGGGTCGGCGAGATCACCGGCTGGATCGGCTTCGCGGCGGGCTCGGCCCTGGTGGGCCTGGCGGTGGGCGCGGTGATCGTCGGCGTCCTGCACCTGGTCCACAAGATCGGGCCCGCCAAGGCCCACTGAGGCTCAGCCGTTCGCCTGCAGGGGGCGAACCTCGATGGGCAGGGTGATGGCCTTGGCGAAGCGGGCGCCCCAGGCGAGGGCGGCCTCGAGGTCGGCCGCCTCGATCACCGTGAAGCCGCCCACATGCTCCTTGGCCTCCACGAAGGGGCCGTCGGTCATCTGGACCTGGCCGTCGGTGAGCCGCAGCACGTGGGCCGGGGCGCCCGGCGTCAGGCCGGCGGCGAAGACCCAGCCTCCGGCGGCGCGCAGGTCGGCATTGACCTGGGCCAGGTCGGCCATGATCGGGCCGAGCCGCTCCGGCGGCGGGGCCGGGCCGTCGGGCTGGTAGATGGTGAGCAGGTAGCGGGGCATGGGACGGGTCCTCCTCTGAGGCGGCGACAGGCCGGCCTCGCCACAACGACGAACCAGGCGCCGCGAAATCGACAGGTCGGGCGCCTGGGACGAGGTTCTCCTAGGGGCGGCGCAGGGGGATCATCGTCCGCAACCGTGCGTCGCGCAGCCACAGGCCGCCCCACATCACGAGACCGAGCCAGACGCCGAACAGGGTGTGGCTGACCAGGGGGTCGTTCAGCCGCATGTGGCTGGCGATGGCCCCGCCCATCACCGCGGTGAAGAGGATGGCGCCCAGGACTGCCGTGCGCGGCCAGAGATAGAGGGCCAGGCAGACCGCCTCGATGATCCCGATGGCCAGACCCTGCTCCGGCGGATAGCCGAGTTGCGTCAGGGTCTGGGCCACCACGGGCAGGCGGACCAGCTTGATCCCGGTGTCCATCACCATGAAGGCGGCGAACAGGCCGGTGAGGACCCGGCCGGTCCACACCATGGCTTTCGAGGTGGTTTCAGCGGACATGAGCTTGCTCCCCCTTTTCCCTGTATTTTCAGGCCTGTTCGACGGGCTGGTTGAAGGCCCAGTGGACGCCGAACGGGTCCACCAGGGCGCCCCAATAGTCGCCCCAGAACATGACCTGGGGCTCGGTGGAGGCCGTGGCGCCGGCGGCGATGGCGCGCTTCCACCAGACATCCAGGTCGGGGACGACGAGCTGCATGGTGAAGCTGTGGGAGGGCTGGTGGGCGTGGCCGTGTTCGGGGAAGGCGTCGCTGAGCATCAACGAGCCGCCGTTGATCTCCAGGTGGATGTGCATGAACCGCTTGCCGTCGTCGGCGGGCAGGCGGGCCAGCTCCTTGGCCCCGAAGGCCTTCTGGTAGAACTCCGACGCCGCGCCGGCGCCCTCGACGCTGAGATAGGGGATGACCCCCTTGAACACGGGATCGATGGTCTGGGTCATATCGGCTCTCCGATGTGCGCGCCCCTGCGGCGCTGTGATCCTAGGACGAGCGGGGCGACGGCGATCCGACAGGCGGCCGCGGAATTTCCGCCGCGGGCGTCACATCGTGGCCAGGACCTCGGCCAACTGGTCGGCGCATTGGCCCCAGCCCTCGTGGAAGCCCATCTGCTCGTGCTGGGCCTTGGCCTCGGCGGTCCAGTGGCGGGCGCGGGCGGTGTATTTCGTCCTCCCGCCCTCAAGGGGCTCGAAGGTGACCTCCGCCACCATGAAGGGCTGGCCGGCGGGAACCCAGCCGGGGCCGAAGGCGTCGGTGGTCACCAGTTTGCGGTTCGGCACGACCTCCAGGACGAGGCCCGGGTTCGGATAGTCGGTCCCGTCCTCGGCCCGCATCAGGATGTTGAAGACGCCGCCGGGCCGCAGGTCGATCTCGACCTTGGGCGTGGTGAAGGGCCGGGGCGCGAACCAGCGCGGCAGGATGGCGGGGTCGGTCCAGGCCTGGAAGACCTTCTCCGGCGGGGCGTCGAAGACGCGTTCGAGGACGAGTTCGTGTTGGGCGTCGGCGGTCATGTCGGGTCTCCCGTCGTTGGACTTGTCGATCTGTCCCCTAGGCCGCGCCGGCGCTGTCCTGCTGCAGGCGGTCGAGGTGGAGGCGGATGTGGGCGGCCTCGGCCGGGGTGTTGGCCAGCGCGATGGCGCGGCCGAAGGCCTCGCGGGCCTCGTCCCTGCGGTCGAGTTGCAGCAGCAGGGCGCCCTTGACCCCGAAGAAGTGGAAATAGCCCGCCAGCCGCTCGGCCAGGGGCTCGATCAGGTCCAGGGCGGCCTGGGGGCCGGCCACCTTCGAGACCGCCACGGCGCGGTTCAGGGTGATGACCGGGGAGGGGGTGAGGATCTCCAGGTGGGCGTAGAGCCGGTCGATCTGCGGCCAGTCGGTGTCGGCCGGCGTGGCCGCGCGGGCGTGCAGGGCGGCGATGGCGGCCTGGATCTGGTAGGGGCCGGGGCGGCGGTGGCGCATGGCCTTGTCGATGAGGGCCAGGCCCTCGGCGATCATGCCGGGGTTCCAGAGGGACCGGTCCTGGTCCTCCATCAGGATGATCTCGCCGCTGGCGTCATAGCGGGCGGCCGTCCGGGCGTGCTGGATCAGCAGCAGGGCGGTCAGGCCCATGATCTCCGGCTCGGCCTGGAATAGGCGCAGCAGCAGGCGCGACAGCCGGATGGCCTCCTCGCAGAGCGGGCTGCGGGCGGCGACCTCGTCGGGGCCGGCGGAATAGCCCTCGTTGAACACCAGGTAGACCATGGCCGCCACGGCGGCGAGGCGCTCGGAGCGCTCCACGGCGCCGGGCGTCTCGAAGGGCACATCGGCCCGGGCGATGCGGCCCTTGGCGCGGGTGATCCGCTGCTCCATGGCGCTCTCGCTCACCAGGAAGGCGCGGGCGATCTGTTTGACCGACAGCCCCGAGACGATGCGCAGGGCCACGGCGATCTGCTGCGTGGGCTGCAGGTCGGGATGGCAGCAGATGAACAGCAGCCGCAGGATGTCGTCGCGGTAGTGGGCGCCGTCCAGGCGGTCGGCCAGCGGGCTCTCCACGTCGTCGAGGTCGGAGATCTGGTCCTCGGCGGGGAGGGCCGTCTGGCGGCTCTGGCGCCGGACCTGGTCGATGGCGGCGTTGCGGCCCACCATGATCAGCCAGGCGGCCGGATCGCGGGGCGGGCCGTTCTCCGGCCAGGCCTTCAGCGCCCGCAGGCAGGCGTTCTGGAAGGCCTCCTCGGCGGTGTCGAGATCGCGGAAATAGCGCAGCAGGGCGCCGACGGCCTGGGGCCGGGCGGCCGTCATGGCCTGCTCGATCCAGGCCAGGTCGCTCATGAGGCGCCGATCCCGGGCACGCCGGGCAGGAACAGCCGCAGGGGCCGCACCTCATAGCCGCCCCCCGAGGCCGGATTGGCCTTGGTGAGCTGGCGCGCGGTGTCCAGGGCCTCCTCCAGGTCCTTGCACACGACGATGTAGAAGCCCAGCAGCTGCTCCTTGGTCTCCACGAAGGGGCCGTCCAGGACCAGGCCTTCCTCGCGGCGCAGGGAGGTGGCCGCCGTGGTGGGCATCAGGCGGATGGCGGGGCCGAAGCGGCCCTCGTCGATGAGCTTCTGGTGGACCTTGTCGAGGCTCGCCATGACGGCGTCGTCCTCCGCCTGGGTCCAGCCGGTGACGATCTCTTCGGTGTTGTAGCAGAGGATGGCGTAGAGCATCGGAGCGTCCCTGATCGAGGCTAGGACGAACCAGTATGCCCGGGGCCGACAGGGCGTCGAAGAAAAAGCGCGCGCCTAGTCCCCGGCTCCGCACGTCGCGCGGCGGCGACGAAAGCCGAGCCTGGACGCGAAAGCCACACCTGGGGTTGCGCGGGCGCCGCTTGCGAGAACGCGGGTTGCCGAGTCCGGCGACCTCTGACGTACTGACCGCCTCATTCACCGAACCCGGAGAGCCCCGTGCGCC
Organism: Phenylobacterium sp.; assembly: GCF_965229015.1. GTDB lineage: Bacteria > Pseudomonadota > Alphaproteobacteria > Caulobacterales > Caulobacteraceae > Phenylobacterium. The sequence continues at coordinate 565,821 of NZ_CBDDIM010000001.1, forward strand.
AAAGCATCATGACCATCGAGAGAGGAGCCCCCTATCGACAGGACATGACGCTGCATGCGAACGCTCAACCTTGGGATCCTGGCGCACGTCGACGCCGGAAAGACTAGCCTTACAGAACGCCTGCTCTACGCCGCCGGGGCCATCGCCCAGATGGGCAGCGTGGACGGCGGCGACACCCAGACCGACTCCCTGGCGCAGGAACGCCGCCGGGGCATCACCATCAAGTCCGCCGTGGCGTCCTTCGCCATCGACGACGTGACGATCAATCTGATCGACACGCCGGGCCACCCCGACTTCATCGCCGAGGTGGAGCGGGTGCTCAGCGTCCTGGACGGCGCGGTCCTGGTGGTCTCCGCGGTGGAGGGGGTGCAGGCCCAGACCCGGGTGCTGATGCGCGCCCTGCAGCGCCTGGCCATCCCCACCCTGATCTTCGTCAACAAGATCGACCGCCGCGGCGCCCAGGAGGCGGCCCTGCTGGCGGCCATCGGCCAGCGGCTGACCCGGGCGGCGGTTCCGATGGGCGCGGTCCTGAGCCTGGGCGGACGCGAGGCGGCGGTGACGCCCTTCGGGGGCGACGATGCGGCCTTCATCGGCCTGCTCGCCGAGCGGCTGGCCGACCACAACGCCGCGATCCTGGCGGCCTATGTAGAGGGCGGGGCGCTGTCCTATCGCGGCCTGCGCAAGGCCCTGGCGGTGCAGACCGGGCGGGCGCAGCTGCATCCGGTCTTCTTTGGCTCGGCCATCACCGGGGCGGGGATCGCGCCCCTGATGGCCGGGATCGCCGAACTGCTGCCCGCCGCTCGCGGCAAGCCTGAGGGCCCGGTCTCCGGGGCGGTGTTCAAGGTGGAGCGCGGACCGGCGGGGGAGAAGATCGCCTTCGTGCGCATGTTCTCCGGGACCCTGCGGACGCGAGACCGCGTGACCTTCGGCCAGGACGGCGAGGGCAAGGTCACGGCGCTGAGCGTCTTCGAGCGGGGCGGCGCGGTTCGGGCCGAGGCCCTGGCCGCCGGGCGGATCGGCAAGGTCTGGGGTCTGGCCGAGGTGCGGATCGGCGACGCGATCGGCGAGCCCCGGCCCGGGGCGGCGGCTCGCCACTTCCCCGCGCCCACCCTGGAAACCCTGGTGCGGCCCCTGCGCGCCGCCGACAAGGGGGCGATGCTGGCGGCGCTCGCCCAGCTCTCCGAACAGGACCCGCTGATCGGCCTGCGGCAGGACGACCTGCGCCAGGAGGTCTTCGTCTCCCTCTATGGCGAGGTGCAGAAGGAGGTGATCGCCGAGACCCTGGCGGGCGAGTTCGGGGTGGAAGTGGCCTTCGAGGCCACGACGACCCTGTGCATCGAGCGGGTGGCCGGCGTCGGGTCGGCCGCCGAGGTCCTGCGACAGAAGCCCAATCCCTTCCTGGCCACGGTGGGCCTGCGGATCGAGCCGGGGGCGCTGCATTCCGGCGTGGTGTTCCGCCTGGAGGTGGAACTGGGGTCCATTCCCCTGGCCTTCCACAAGGCGGTGGAGGAGACGGTGCATAAGACGCTGGCCCAGGGGCTGTACGGCTGGCCGGTGACAGACTGCGTGGTGACCATGACCCACTCCGGCTACCAGCCGCGCCAGAGCCACTCGCACGCCATCTTCGACAAGAGCATGTCGAGCACGGCCGGTGATTTCCGCAACCTGACGCCGTTGGTGCTGATGGCGGCCCTGAAGCAGGCCGGGTCGGTGGTGTGCGAGCCCATGCACCGCTTCGAGCTGGAGATCCCGGGCGACACCCTGGGGACCCTCCTGCCCCTGCTGGCGCGGCTGGAGGCGGCGCCCCGGCCGCCGCTCATGCAGGGGGCCGTCTGTCGCCTGGAGGGGGATATCCCGGCGGCGCGGGTCCATGAACTGCAACAGCGGCTGCCGGGCCTGACCCGCGGCGAGGGGGTGCTGGAGTCCGAGACCGACCACTACCGCCCGGTGCGCGGCGCGCCGCCGGTGCGACGACGCACCGACCTCGATCCCCTCGACCGTCGGATGTACCTGCTGCGGCTGTCGCGGCCGGACCTGGCATGGATCGGGGAAGCCTAGAGGGGTCTTCCTTTCCGCGCGGGGCCTGTGTCTAAGTGGCGGTTCAGGAAATTTGGGGATCGGGTATGGCGGACTTTGACGTGGTGATCGTGGGGGCGGGCCTGTCGGGGATCGGCGCGGCCTATCACCTGCAGACCAACTGCCCGGACCGCACCTATGCGATTCTGGAGGGCCGCGACGCCATCGGCGGCACCTGGGACCTGTTCCGCTATCCCGGTATCCGCTCCGACAGCGACATGTTCACCCTGGGCTACGCCTTCAAGCCGTGGACCGAGGCCAAGGCCATCGCCGACGGCCCCTCGATCCTGAACTATATCCGCGAGACGGCCCGCGACTTCGGGATCGACAAGCACATCCGCTTCGGGACTCAGGTGAAGTCCGCCGCCTGGTCCACCGAGGACGCCTGCTGGACCGTGCAGATCGAGACCAATGGCAAGGCCGCCACGGTCAGCGCGAACTTCCTGTTCCTGTGCGGCGGCTATTACAGCTACGCCGGCGGCTACACCCCGGAATTCCCCGGCGTCGAGCGCTTCAAGGGCCAGCTGGTCCATCCGCAGAAGTGGACGCCGGACATCGACCACGCCGGCAAGCGGGTGGTGGTGATCGGCTCGGGCGCCACGGCGGTGACCCTGGTGCCGGAGATGGCCAAGACCGCCGCCCACGTCACCATGCTGCAGCGCTCCCCCACCTATGTGGTCTCGGCGCCGGCCGAGGACCGGGCGGCCAACTGGCTGCGCGACAAGCTGCCGGGCAAGCTCGCCTACGCCATCACCCGCTGGCGCAAGGTGCTGTTCGGGATGTTCTTCTACAACTACGCCCGCAAGCAGCCGGCCAAGGTGAAGGCCGGGATCGTCGGCATGGTCCGCAAGGAGCTGGGCCCCGACTACGACGTCGATAAGCACTTCACCCCGACCTACAATCCCTGGGACCAGCGCATCTGCCTGGTGCCGGACTCCGACCTGTTCGCGGCCATCAAGAGCGGGGCCGCCGAGGTGGTCACCGATCACATCGAGACCTTCACCGAGACGGGGATCCAGCTGAAGTCCGGCAAGGTGCTGGAGGCCGACATCGTGGTCTCGGCCACCGGCTTGGTCCTGCAGGCCATGAACGGCCTGAAGCTCACCGTCGACGGCCGCCCCGTCGATCCGGGCAAGACGCTGTCCTACAAGGGGATGATGTACGAGGGCGTGCCGAACCTGGCCTCGGCCTTCGGCTACACCAACGCCTCCTGGACGCTGAAGTGCGACCTGACCTGCGAGTATGTCTGCCGCCTGCTGAACCACATGAGCAGGATGGGGAACCGCCAGGTCACGCCGCGCAACACCGATCCCACGATCGGCGAGGTCCCGTGGCTCGACTTCTCCTCGGGCTATGTGCAGCGGGCCATGGCCAGCTTCCCCAAGCAGGGGACCAAGGCGCCCTGGAAGCTGCACCAGAACTACGCGCTGGACCTGATGAACCTGCGTTTCACCAAGATCGAGGACGGGGTGCTGGAATTCTCCAACAAGGCGGGGAGCAAGGCGCGGCGGTTGGAGGCGGCCTAGGCGCCGTGGAAACAAGAAGATCGACCACGAACCTCACGAACGACACGAACAATCCGTGTCATTCCGCAGGGAGCGCGCAGCGCGGACGTGCGGGACCCATATGCGCGGGGTTTGCTGGATAGATCGGTGCGTCTGGGTCCCGGTCTTCCGCTGCGCGGAAACCGGGATGACACTGGGGGGAGGCGCCTACCGCTCCAACCGCAACAACAGCATCGGCTCGCCGTCCTCGACGAACTCGCGCAGAGGCGTGAAGCCCACTGCTTGGGAGCAAGCCAGGGCCGCGGTGTTGGCCAGGTCGTGGGCGATGTAAGCGATGGTCTCGGCGAAGTGGGGCAGGGCGAGGTCGCGCACATAGGCGTCCAGCATGGCGCGGCCCAATCCACGCCCGAGGAACGTCGGCTCGCCGATGAACAGGTCCGGACTGATCCCGTCGGTCTGGCCGTCGGCCGCGTCCGGCCAGTCGCGGTTGCGGTAGGCTTGCAGGTAGCCGAAGGGGACGCCGTCCACGCAGGCGATGTGGCAGATGATCGGCTGCTCGCCCTGCACCCGCGGCCCGTACTTGGCGGTGACCGCGTCGAGGCTCATCGGGGTCTTCTGCACGAAGCGCCGGACGTGGGGCTCGGCCAGCCAGCCGGTCAGCATCGGGAAGTCGGAGGCCGCCAGCGGCCGGAAGCCGATCATGGCTTCAGCCGCGCCTCCAACTCATTCATCGTGCTCAGGAAGCTCCCCTCCAGGTCCACCTCGTACAGCCGCGCCAGGGTCATGACGCTCCACAGGCAGTCGGCCAGTTCGTGGGCGAGCTTGGCCTTCGCGTCGGGAATGGCGCGCACGCCCTCGGCGGCCTGGACCAGCTTGGCCAGGTCGCCGACATCGCCCACGAAGCCCAGGGCCACCTCCTCGCGGCTCCAGGGGCGGCCGTAGCGTTCGGTCTCCAGCTGCGCGTAGAGCTCGCGGACCGACCAGGCGCGGTCGTCGAGGTCCTTGAAGTCCGCCATGGGCCCAGCCTATCGGTTCAACGTTTCCCCGATCAGGTTAGCCCTGAGTCCGAAGGAGTGGCGACATGATGCGAACGGCGCGGTGCGGCTGCGGCCAAGTTCAGATCGCCTGCCAGGGCGAGCCCCGCAAGGTGTCCCTGTGCCATTGCCTGGACTGCCAGCGGCGGACCGGCGGGCCGTTCGGGGTGGCGGTGTTCTACGACGCGAGCGCGACGACGATCACCGGCGAGTCCGTGGCCTATGCCCGCGACGCCGACTCCGGCTTTCCCATCACCTTCCATTTCTGTGGGACCTGCGGGTCGACGGTGTTCTGGCGCCCCAGTCGAAAGCCGGAGCTTGTGGCCGTGGCCCTCGGGGCCTTCGCCGACCCCGACTTCCCGGCCCCCTCGCAGGAGGTCTACCAGATGCACCGCCATGCTTGGGTCTCGCCCCTAGCCTAGGGGTGAATCCCCGCCCCAGGCCATTGCGCGGGTCAATGACACCGGTTACCTTAGGTGCACACGAGCGGCTTCAGACCGCCTCCGGAAACGCCCAAGACCCCTGATGCCCAGGCCGCTGATCCTCGACGACGACCGGCTGTTCCCCGCCGAGGCGGGAACGCGGGACATCGCGCGGCGACTGTACCGGGAGGTGAGGGGGCTGCCGATCATCTCGCCCCACGGCCACACCGACCCGGCGTGGTTCGCCGCCAACGCCCCGTTCTCCAACGCCACCGAACTGCTGCTGGCGCCCGACCACTACCTCTACCGGATGCTCTATTCGCAAGGGATTCCCCTGGAGACGCTGGGGATCGCCTCGAAGGCCAGACCGTCGGACGCAGATCCGCGGGAGGCCTGGCGCCTGTTCGCGAGCGCCCAGCACCTGTTTCGAGGAACGCCCTCGGCCCTCTGGCTGAACCACGTGTTCTCCGAGGTGTTCGGCTTCACCGAGCGGCTGGGCGCGGAGACCGCCGACAGTTATTTCGACGCCATCAATGAGAAGCTCGCCACCGAGGCCTTCCGGCCGCGGGCCCTGTTCGACCGTTTCAACATCGAGGCCCTGGCCACCACCGAGAGCCCGGCCGATAGCCTCAAGCACCACCTGGCGATCCGCGAGAGCGGCTGGGGCGGGCAGGTGATCACCGCCTACCGGCCCGATCCGGTGATCGACGCCGAGCACGAGGACTTCCAGGCCGCCCTGGAGCGGTTCGCCAATCTGTCGGGGCAGGATGTCCTGTCCTGGGCTGGCTATCTCGAGGCCCACCGCGTTCGCCGCGCCGCCTTCGCCGACGCCGGGGCCACCTCCACCGACCACGGCCATCCGACGGCGGCGACCGCCGACCTGTCCCCGGTGGCCGCCGAGGCCCTGTTCCACACCATCGTCTCCGGCCGGGCGACCGCCGCCGAAGCCGAGCTGTTCCGCGCCCAGATGCTGACCGAGATGGCGGCCATGAGCCTGGAGGATGGCCTGGTGATGCAGATCCATCCCGGCTCTTTCCGCAACCACAACCGGCAGGTCTTCGAACGCTACGGCCGCGACAAGGGCGCCGATATCCCCACGCCGACCGACTATGTGCGGGCGCTCAAACCCCTGCTGGACCGGTTCGGCAATGAGCCGGATCTCTCGGTGATCGTCTTCACCCTGGACGAGACCAGCTACGCCCGCGAACTCGCGCCGCTGGCCGGACACTATCCGATCCTGAAGCTGGGCCCCGCCTGGTGGTTCCACGACAGCCCCGAGGGCATGCGCCGGTTCCGCGAGCAGACCACGGAGACGGCGGGCTTCTACAACACCGTCGGCTTCAACGATGACACGCGCGCCTTCCTGTCGATCCCGGCCCGCCACGATGTCGCCCGTCGGGTGGACTGTTCGTTCCTGGCCAAGCTGGTGGCCGAGCATCGCATGGACGAGGACGAGGCCGCCGAACTGGCCGTGGACCTCGCCTACAATCTCCCCAAACGCGCCTACAAGCTGGACCGCCCGCGCAAGCGCCTGGCGGCCTAAGACCTTCCTGCAAGGACCTGATCATGTTCAAGAAAACCTATCACGCCACGCACCCGGACATGATGAAGGGCGCCGGCAATGACGAGCTGCGCGACCGCTATCTGGTGCAGGACCTGTTCACGGCCGACACGGTCAGCCTGAACTACAGCCACAACGAGCGCTTCGTGATCGGCGGCGCGGCCCCGGTGAGCAAGGCGGTGAAGTTGCCGGCCCAGAGCGAGCCGGCCTCGGCCGCGGGCCATCCGTTCCTGGAACGGCGCGAGCTGGGGGTGGTCAATGTCGGCGGGGCCGGCAGGATCACCGTCGACGGCCAGGCCTTCGACATGGCGTCCCGCGACGGGCTCTACATTCCGATGGGCGTCGTCGACGTGACCTTCGAGAGCACGGACGGCGCGAACCCGGCCAAGTTCTACCTGGCCTCAACGCCCGCCCATAAGGTCTGCAAGCTGCAGCACATCGCCATCAGCCAGGCCAATCCGCTGGAGCGCGGCGAGGCGGCGACGTCCAACGAGCGGACCATCTACCAGTACATCATCCCCGGCGTCTGCGAGTCCGCCCAGCTGCTGCTGGGGGTGACCTTCCTGAAGCCGGGCAGCGTGTGGAACACCATGCCGCCGCACCTGCACGACCGCCGCTCGGAGATCTATTTCTACTTCGACCTGGCCGGCGACAATAAGGTCTTCCACTTCATGGGCGAGCCCGAGGCCATGCGCCACATCGTGGTGGGCGCCGACGAGGCGGTGATCAGCCCGCCCTGGTCGATCCATATGGGGGCGGGGACCTCGAACTACGGCTTCATCTGGGCCATGGGCGGCGAGAATCTGGACTATACGGACATGCACGTCCTCGACATCTGCCAGCTGAAGTAGGGCCCATGTCCCCCTTCGACCTGACCGGCAGGACCGCCATCGTCACCGGCGCCAATACGGGGCTGGGCCAGGCCATCGCCACGGCCCTGGCCGCGGCGGGCGCCGACATCGCCGCCGTGGGCCGCACCCCGCCGGTGGACACCCGCTTCGCCGTCGAGGCCCTGGGCCGGCGCTTCCACGACATCGCAGCCGACCTCTCGACGATGGAGCCCATCGGCCGGATCGTCGCCGAGACCGTGCAGCACCTGGGGGGGATCGACATCCTGGTGAACAACGCCGGGATCATCCGCCGCAACGACGCCGTGGACTTCACCGAGGACGACTGGGACGCGGTGATGGACGTCAACCTGAAGACCACCTTCTTCCTCACCCAGGCGGTGGGCCGGCGGATGATGGAGCAGGGGCGGGGCGGCAAGATCATCAACATCGCCTCGATGCTGTCCTATCAGGGCGGCATCCGGGTGCCCTCCTACGCGGCCTCCAAGAGCGGCCTGGCCGGCGTCACCAAGGCCCTGGCCAACGAGTGGGCGGGCAAGGGGATCAACGTCAACGCCATCGCGCCGGGCTATTTCTCCACCAACAACACCGAGGCCCTGCGGTCCGACGAGGTGCGTTCGCGCGATATCCTGGCCCGCATCCCGGCCGGGCGGTGGGGCCGGCCCGACGACATCGGCGGGGCGGCGGTGTTCCTGGCCTCGGCGGCCGCCGACTACGTGCACGGGACCCTGCTGCCGGTGGACGGCGGCTGGCTGGCCCGCTGAGGCCATTTTGCAGGATCACCTGTGGCGCGAGCGACCTAGTCGCGGTTCGCGCGTTGCCCCATAGCTGAGGCATACAGGTGTGAGCTGGAATTGATGTTGTTCGGGGGCGACGGCGCCAGAGACGGGCGCCCGGGGGACGAGACGGAACAGCCGGCGCGCGCCACACGCCGCCAACTGGGCGCGTGGGCCCTGGGCCTGGGACTGGCTGGACCGGCCGCGGCCCGGGCGCAACTGTTCCCCCTCGCGCCGACCTCGCCGGTCATCGATCCCCTGGTCCTGCAGGCCCTGGCCACCGATCCGCGGGCCAAACGCTTCTACAGCCTGCGCGGCTGGACGCTGGCCTGGACCGAGGATCAGGCCAAGGCCTTTTCCGCGGCCCTGGAAGGCGCCATCCGCCACGGCCTGGACGGCGCGGCCTTCCAGCCCGCCCCCAGCCGCGACCTGGCCAGCCGCGACGTCGCCCTGACGCTGGCCGCCATCACCTATGCCGACGGCCTGGCCCGTGGCCTGGTGGACCCCGCCGCGGCGTCCCAGGGCCTGTTCACCCTGGAGCGCCAGGGCACCGACGTGATCGCCGGCCTGTCCCAGGCCCTGGACCGCCGCGAGCTGCGCGCCTGGCTCGACCGCCTGCCGCCCCGGGACGCCGAGTACCAGGCCCTGTCGGCCGCCTATGTCGCCCTGCGGGCCCTGATCACCCGCGCCGGCGTCGCGGCCATTCCCACCGGCGCCGCCATCCTGCCGGGCGTCGCCGACTACCGCGTGCCGATGATCGCCCAGCGGCTCTACGACCTGGGCTATCTCACCGGACCGCCCCTGGCTTCCCAGATCCTGTCGGCGCCGATCGTCGAGGCCCTGAAGCGGGTCCAGGCCGAGAACGGCATGCAGGCCACCGGCAAGGTGGGCAACGACACCATCGGCGTGCTCAACGCCGGCCCCACCGACCACGCCCGCCAGCTGGTGCTGAACCTGGAGCGGCGCCGCTGGCTGCGGCGCGAGGCGCCGGGGACGCGGATCGACGTCAACACGGCGGGCGCCTTCTTCACCTATTACAGGGACGGGGTCGCCGACTGGTCGGGCCGCACGGTGGTGGGCAGCGCCAACCGCCAGACCCCCAGCCTGCAATCGAGCTTCAGCCAGCTGGTGGTCAATCCGCCCTGGAACGTGCCGGCCAGCATCGCGCGGGCCGAGATCCTGCCGCGCGGCGCGGCCTATCTGCGCCGCGAGAACATGTACATCACCAACGGACGGGTCGTGCAGCGGCCGGGTCCGAAGGCGGCGCTGGGCCAGGTGAAGTTCGACATGCAGAATCCCTACGCCATCTATCTGCACGACACGCCCTCCAAGAGCCTGTTCGCCCGCGCCGCCCGTCACCGCAGCCACGGCTGCGTGCGGGTGGAGAACGCCGTGGACTTCGCGCGCCACCTGGCCGGTCTCTATGGCGTGAGCGACCGCTTCGAGGCGGTGCTGGCCACCGGCGACACCGGGATCGTCCAGCTCGGCGCCGATATCCCGGTGCGGCTGCTCTATCACTCGGCCTTCGTGAACGAGGCCGGGGTGGTGGTGTACCGGTCCGACCCCTATGGCCTGGATATCAAGCTGGCCAAGGCCATGGGCCTGGACCTGCCGCGCCCGACCCTCAATCCCGAAGAGGCCAAGCCCGACCCGCAGTCGGCGCCGCTCGGTCCCTAGGCTGTCGCCCGGCCCTGGGGGCGGGGAGACCGGCCCATCTCCTGTCGCATCCAAACCCGGTCGGCGTGGCGGTTTCAGCGCACTGCAAAGCTTTGAGGCGCCGGCTGTTCGCGTTTCGAGCGACCGGTCTTGCGAATAAGACAGAACCATGGCTATTCTCATTGCCACCGGTGTCAGAGGCTCGTAGCGGCTAATGACACCGGTGTCATAAATGGGGAAACGCGGGGATGCGCCGGTTGGCGCCCTCCGTCTGACGGCGTCACGTCGCAGGCGGCTTCGCACAGGGAGGGACAGATGGTCCGCACTGGGTCTTGGACGAAAACGCGCGCGCTGCTCAGTGGCGCGTCCCTGGCGGCTCTGGCCATGGCCGTCGCCGCGCCGGCCTTCGCGCAGCAGACGGAAGTCGAGGAGATCGTCGTCACCGGCTTCCGCGGCAGCCTGCAGCAGGCCCTGGAGCTGAAGCGCGGCAGCGCCACGGCGGGCGACACCATCCTGGCCGAGGACATCGGCAAGTTCCCAGACCTGAACCTCTCGGAATCCATCCAGAGGATTTCCGGCGTGGCCATCACCCGCGACGGCGGCGAGGGTCGTCAGATCACCGTGCGCGGCCTGGGGCCCCAGTTCACGCGGGTCCGCATCAACGGCATGGAGGCGCTCTCCACCGCCGGCGGCACCGACGCCTCGGGGGGCACCAACCGCGGCCGGAACTTCGACTTCAACATCTTCGCCTCGGACCTGTTCAACTCGATCACCGTGCAGAAGACCGCCGCGGCCGAGACGGAGGAGGGCTCCCTGGGCGCCACCGTGGACCTGCGCACCGCCCGGCCCCTGGACTATGACGGGTTCAAGTTCGTGGCCTCGGCCCAGGCCAGCTACAACTCGCTGTCGGAGGACGCCTCACCCCGCGCCGCCGGCATGATCTCCAACACCTGGGCCGACGGGACGCTGGGGGCCCTGCTGAGCCTGGCCTACACCAAGCGCTCGCTGCTGGACGTGGGCACCTCGACGGTGCGCTGGGCGCCGGGCACCTCGTTCTCGCCGGGCTTCGACGCCCTGCCGAACGGCGCGGGCCTGCCCGCCACGGTCAATCCGGCGGCGGCGGCCAACAACGCCGCCTTCCACCCGCGCTTCCCGCGCTATGATCGCTATGACCAGGAACAGGAGCGCCTGGGCGCCACCTTCGCCCTGCAGTGGAAGCCGACCGACGCCACCGAGCTGACCTTCGACTACCTCTATGCCAAGCTGGACGGCAACCGCGAGGAGCAGTTCCTGGAGGCCCCGTCCTTCAGCGTCGGCGGCGCCTGCACCGCGGCCAACGTCAACACCTCCTGCGGCATCGCCGACACCAATGTGGTGTCCTCCACCATCACCAACGGGGTGATGACGGCCGGCACCTTCAACGACGTCGACCTGCGGATCGAGGATCGCTACGACGAGCTGTCCACCACCTTCACCCAGTACTCCCTGGACTTCAGCCATTCGCTCACCGACAGCCTGAAGGTCCACGCCGTCGCCGGCCACTCCAAGTCCGATCACGACAACCCGATCCAGACCACGATCATCTGGGATCAGTTCAACGTCGACGGTTACAAGTTCGACTACGGCCAGGGGCGCGCCCCGCTGCTGAGCTACGGGAACGCCGACCTGGCCAATCCCGGCGCCTGGACCCTGACCCAGGTGCGGATGCGGCCCCAGACGGCGGTGAATACCTATGACACCGTCTCCTTCGACGGCGAGTGGAAGGCCAACGACATCCTGACCTTCAAGGGCGGGCTGTCCTGGAAGAAGTACGAGTTCGAGACCACCGAGATGCGCCGCTCCAACGGCACCTCCTCCAACCAGGAGACCACGGTTCCCGCCGGCGTCCTGGCGATCCCGACCTCCAGCTACGCCAAGACCGTGACCCTGCCCACCGAGGGCCTGGGGGTTCCGGCCGGCACGCCGACCACCTGGATCTCGCCCAACTACTTCACCGCGCTCTCCCTGTTCATGCTCAACGACCCCACCGCCTTCGGCGGGGCCTGGCGGCTGGGCAAGGAGCCGTCGCTCTCCAACAACAACTCCGTGGGAGAGAAGGACAAGGGCGGCTTCATCCAGGCCGACTGGGACACCGAGCTGGCCGGCATGCCGTTCCGCGGCAATATCGGGGTGCGCTATGTGAAGACCCAGCAGTCGGCCTCGGGCTACACCTTCCTGGCCGGCGCCCCGGTGCCGATCACGGTGGACCGCGAGTACGACGACACCCTGCCGTCCCTGAACGCGGTGATCGAGCCCTTCGAGAACTTCCTGATCCGCTTCGGCGCGGCCCAGACCATGTCGCGGCCGAACCTGGGCAGCCTGACCCCTGGGGCCAGCGTCAGCGTCTCCGGCTCCTCGCGCAGCGTCACCGCCGGCAACCCGAACCTCGATCCGTTCCGGGCCAAGGCCTACGACCTGTCCTTCGAGTGGTACTACCGGCCCGAGGCCCTGCTGAGCGTCGCCTTCTTCAAGAAGGAGATCGACACCTTCGTGCAGACCCTCTCGACCCAGCAGGTGTTCAGCGGCAACAGCTTCGGCATCCCCGACAGCGTCGCCACCGCCGCCTGCGGCGCCACGGTGGGCTGCAGTCCCTCGGCCACCTGGAACTTCACCACCCCGATCAACACCCCCGGCGGCGATGTGAAGGGCTTCGAGATCAGCTTCCAGCAGCCCTTCAGCTTCCTGCCGGGCCCGCTGGCCAATACCGGGATCCTGGCCAACTACACGAGCGTGAAGTCGTCCATCAACTACCTGAACGCGGCGGGCGCCACGGTGGCCACCACCGACCTGACCGGTCTGTCGCGCAAGGCCTACAACGTCACCCTGTACTATGAGGATGAGAAGATCAGCGCCCGGGTCTCGGCCAGTCACCGCGACAAGTACCTGACCCGCGTCCTGGGGCAGGAGAACACCGCGGCCCTGCCGGTGCCCTATGACGGCACCAACGAGACCTTCAACGTCGACGCCTCGTTCACCTACACCTGGAACGACCACCTGAAATTCACCCTGGAAGGGGTGAACCTCACCGACGAGTTCCAGGAGCAGTTCAACGGCGAGCGGGACCTGGTGAATTTCTACCATCACACCGGCCGGGAATACCTGCTGGGCGTGCGCTACACCTACTAGACCATCCCCCCGAGGAGAGACTTTCGGCGCGCCGGTTCCCCGGCGCGCCGCTTTGTTTAGGGTAGGGCGCGCGGCCCCTGCGCCGCGCCGACAGGAGAGACGCGTGGCGGGACAAGTGGTCTGTTTCGGGGAGGTGCTGGTGCGCCTGGCCGCGCCCGAGAACGAGCTCCTGCTGCAGTCGCCGAGCCTGAAGGTCTGCTTCGGCGGGGCCGAGGCCAATGTGGCGGTATCCCTGGCCCGCTTCGGCCATTCCGCCCGCATGCTCAGCGTCCTGCCCGACAACGGGCTGGGCCAGGCGGCGATCGACGAACTGCGCCGCCATGGGGTCGACACCGGGGGCGTCACCCGGATACCCGGCCGGATGGGGCTCTATTTCCTGACCCCCGGGGCCGGGCAGCGGACCGCCCAGGTGCTGTACGACCGCGCCGATTCCGCCTTTTGCCGCGGGGCGGGGGCCATCGACTGGGAGGCGGCCCTGCAGGGGGCCGGCTGGCTGCACGTCTCCGGGGTCACCGCCGCCATCGGGCCCGACCCCGCCGGGGCCGCGGTGGACGCCGTCCGCGCCGCGCGCCGCCTGGGCCTGACCGTCTCCATGGACTGCAATTATCGCGCGACCCTGTGGCAGGCCTGGAACGGCGACGCCCCGGCGATCCTGTCCGAGATGCTCAGCCAGGCCGACCTGGTGTTCGGCGACCACCGCGACATCGCCCTGGTGCTGAAGACCGCCGCCCCGGAGGGCCTCGAGGCCGAGGGCCTGCGCCGCTGGGCCGCCGAGCGGGCCTTCAAGGCCTGGCCCAACCTCAAGCGCCTGGCCTGCACCGACCGGGTGCAGCACACGGTCAACCACCACGACCTGACCGGCTTCCTGTTCTCCCGCCAGGGCGCCTGGCGCACCGAGAGCCGGCCGCTGAACCCCATCATCGATCGCATCGGCGGCGGGGACGCCTTCGCCGCCGGGGTGATCCACGGCCTGTTGGCCGGCCTGAGCGAGGCCGACACCCTGGACTTCGCCGTGGCGGCGGCGGCCCTGAAGCACACCATCCCCGGGGACTTCAATCTGGCGACCCTGGCCGATGTCGAGGCCCTGCTGTCGGCGAGCGGGCTGGACGTGCGGCGGTAGCTAACCGCCTCGCATGACAGAAGATTAATCCGCGCCGGGCGCCCAAATCGCCGCGCCGGTGTATGAAGGCTCAAACGCTGAGAGCGCGCCGTGACGCGCCCGGTCCCTTGGGAGCAATTGAATGACCAATCTGAAAACCCTGCTGCTGGCCGCCTGCGCGCCGGTGATCCTCGCCGCCTGCGCGACCACGGCCGCCGCGCCATCCGCGCCCACGCCGCCCCCGGTCGCCGAGGCCCCGAAGCCCAAGCCCGCCTACGGGACCTTCGGCTTCGACACCGCCGGCATGGACGCCTCGGTGAAGCCGGGCGACGACTTCTTCAGCTACGCCAACGGGACCTGGGTGAAGACCACCGAGATCCCCGCCGACCGCTCCAGCTACAACACCTTCGCCGTCCTGCGGGAGGCGGCCTCCAAGCGCACCGTCGAGCTGATCGAGACCGCGGCCAAGACGAAAGGCCCGGCCGGGTCCGAGGCCCGCATGATCGGCGACTACTATGCGAGCTTCATGGACGAGGCGGCCGTCGAGGCGAAGGGCGCCACGCCCCTGGCCCCGGAACTGGCGCAGATCGCGGCGATCAAGACCCGCAAGGATCTGTCGGCCCAGCTCGGCGGCTCGATCCGCGCCGACGTGGACGTCATGAACGCCACCAACACCAAGACCGACCGGCTGTTTGGCCTGTGGGTGGTGGAGAACCTGAACGACACCAGCCGCTACCTGCCCTACATCATCCAGGGCGGGCTCGGCATGCCCGACCGCACCTACTATCTCGACGCCGGCGCGAAGTACGTGGACCTGCGGGCCAAGTACAAGACCCACGTCGCCAACCAGCTTCGGCTGGCCGGCTTCAGCGACGTCGACGCCCGCGCGGCCCGGGTCCTGGCGCTGGAGACCAAGATCGCGGCCACCCACTGGACCGCGGCCGACACCTTCGACATCCCCAAGACCAACGTCCAATGGACCCGTGCGGAGCTTTCCAAGAAGGCGCCCGGCATGGACTGGGACGCCTTCCTGACCGCCGCCGGCCTGGCGGGCCAACCCATGTTCGGCGCCTGGCAGTCCACCGCCATCACGGGCGAGGCCAGGCTGGTGGCGTCCGAGCCGCTGGCGGCCTGGAAGGACTACCTGGCCTTCCACACGGTGGAGCGGGGCGCGCCCTATCTCTCCAAGGCCTTCGTGGACGAGAGCTTCGCCTTCAACGGCACGGCGCTGTCGGGCACGCCGGAGCAGTCGGCCCGTTGGAAGCGGGGCGTCGACTTCACCGGCAATGCGCTGGGTGAGGCGATCGGAAAACTCTATGTCGCCAAGTACTTCCCGCCGGAATCGAAGGCGGAGGTCGAGGGCATGGTGAAGAACATCCTGGCCGCCTTCGACAAGCGCATCGACCGGCTGGACTGGATGGACCCGGTCACCAAGGCCAAGGCCCACGAGAAGCTGGCCAACTTCCAGGTTGGGGTCGGCTATCCCGACAAGTGGCGCGACTATTCCGGCCTGCAGATCGTGGCCGGCGACGCCTACGGCAACTGGCAGAGGGGCGAGCTCTTCGAATACCGCCGCAACCTGGCCAAGCTCGGCCAGCCCGTGGACCGCGGCGAGTGGTACATGACGCCCCAGACGGTCAATGCGCTGAACGCGCCGATGCAGAACTCCATCAGCTTCCCGGCCGCCATCCTGGAGCCGCCCTTCTTCGATCCGAAGGCGGACCCGGCGGTGAATTACGGCGCCATCGGCGGGGTGATCGGCCACGAGATCAGCCACGGCTTCGACGACGCCGGCGCCCTGTTTGACGCGCACGGCAATGTGAGGAACTGGTGGACCGACGCCGACATGGCCCACTTCAAGGCCTCGGCCAAGCAGCTCTCGGCCCAGTACGACGCCTACAAGCCGCTGCCGGACCTGGTGGTGAACGGCGACCTGACCCTGGGGGAGAACATCGCCGACCTGGCCGGCCTGGCCACGGCCTATGACGCCTATCACCTGTCGCTGAAGGGCGCGCCGGCGCCGGTGATCGACGGGGTGACCGCCGACCAGCGGATCTTCCTGGGCTGGGCCCAGAACTACCGGTCCAAGGCCCGTGAGGCCGCCCTGCGCCGCGCCTTGCTGACGGACGGCCATTCGCCCGGCGAATACCGCGCCGACACGGTGCGCAACCTGGACGCCTGGTATCCGGCCTTCGGGGCCAAGCCGGGCGAGAAGCTCTACCTGGCGCCCGCCGACCGGGTGAAGATCTGGTAGACGCCGCTTCGTGATCATCCCGATCGACGACCCCGCCGACCCGCGCGTCGCGGCCTATCGCGACGTGCGGGAACGCGACCTGGTGGGGCGCGAGGGACTGTTCGTGGCCGAGGGCGAGGTGGTGCTCAACGTCCTGACCCGCTCGACCCTGGTGGAGCCGGTCTCGCTGATGATCGCGCAGAAGCGGGTGGCGGGATTGGCGCACCTGCTGGAGCAGGTTCCGGTCGACGTGCCGGTCTATGCGGCCAGCCAGGCGGCCATGGACGCGGTGGTGGGCTTCCACATCCATCGCGGCATCCTGGCCCTGGGCCGGCGGCGCGACGCCCCGAGCGCGGCCGACATGCTGGCGGGGCTGGGGGAGGGGGCGCTCGTCCTGGCGCTGTCGGGCATCGGCAACCACGACAACATGGGCGGCCTGTTCCGCAACGCCGCGGCCTTCGGCGTCGACGCGGTGCTGCTGGACAGCGGCTGCTGCGACCCGCTGTACCGCAAGGCCATCCGGGTCTCGGTGGGGGCGGTCCTGGTCACCCCGTTCGCGACGGGGCCGGGGGATCTGCTGGAGGAGCTTGGGCGCGCGGGCTTCGCGACCGTGGCCCTGAGCCCGAGCGGCGCGACCCGGCTCGTGGACCTCAGGCGTTCGGCGAAGACCGCCGTGCTGCTGGGGGCGGAGGGGCCGGGCCTGGCGGCCTCAGTCCTGGCGCGCGCGACGACGGTGGCCATTCCCATGGCCACGGGCTTTGATTCCTTGAACGTCGCGACGACCGCCGGGATCGTCCTGCACCACCTGGCCTTCGCGGCCGAGCGGCCCTAGCGCGTCAGCGCGCGCGCTTGGGGGCCGGTTCCTCGGTCTCTTCGATCAGGGACCGGGTCAGGTTGAGGATGGCGGTGCGCAGGGAGGGCTGCTGGACGCTGGCGAAGGCTTCCAGGAGCTGGACGGCGCCGGGCACGGCCAGCTTCTCGAACAGGCTCTCGTCACCGCTCGGGCGGTCGTTCTCGCCCACCAGCTCGGCGACCGTGGTCTCCAGCTTCTCGGCGATGCGGACCAGCATGGAGGCCGAGGTGCGGTTGGCCCCGCGTTCGTATTTCTGGACCTGTTGGAACGACACGCCCAGGTGTTCGGCCAGGTTCGACTGGGAGATTCCCAGCCATTTGCGCCGCACGCGGATGCGGTGGCCAACGGCGACGTCGATGGGATCAGGGCCCGCCTCGTCCAGGTTCTCGCTCACAGACATGTCCTTATGGTCACGGATGCGTAAACACGCGTGGCCTTTCTGCACCTGCGAAGGGGCCCTCGCCACTGATTTGTCTGGCGTAAGACATAGGGCCGCACCCCAGGGTTAATTCTCGCCTATCAGGGGTCGCAGCCTCGCGCAGATCGGAACCTGATGACGTGCGGCGCGCGAGCCGGACCGTCGCGGCGGCGGCTCAGGCGTCGGACACCCGGCCGTCGAGGATGCCGTGAATCTGGTCCAGCACGGCGATGGCGACGTCCTCGCCCTCGGATTCGGAGATTTCGGCGGCCCGGCGGACGATCACCGACAGGGTCGCCATGTCCCGCGCGCTGAGCAGGCTGGCCATTTCCAGCAACTCGGCGGTCTGGTCGTCGAGCTCCATCTCGGCCGTCCACTGGGGCGGGCCCTCGGGCAGGAAGCTCAGCGGCGTCTTGAAATCGCTCATGGCATGTTCGCCGCGGCGAACCGCGTGGCGTCCTCGAGAAACAGGTCACGGAAGGTCAGCACCCGAGTGCGGGGCGCCAGGGCGGCAAGGGGTTTGAGCAGGACGCGCCGGGTGGCGGGATCGCCGCCCACCGCATCCTCGACGACATCGACCGCCAGGTCCCGGTCGGCGGCGGCGAAGGCGGTGGCCATCACCGTGTCGGCCAGGGAGAAGCCGACCAGCACCAGGGGACCGCCCAGCGCCTGGGCGGTCTGGCTGAAGGTCTTGTTGGTGAAGGCCGACGGACCCTGGCGGGCGAACACCGCCTCGCTGGGCAAGGGCTCCAGGCCGGGGATCGGCCGGCCGCCGGCGAACTGGGCGTGGCGATTGTGGACGTGCAGGACCGGCCAGCGCCGCCGCCGGGCCTGTTCCAGCACGGCGCGGCAGGCCGCCACGGCGCCCGCGGCGCCCTCGCCGGCGAGCCGCTCCCGCTGCAGGTCCAGGCAGATCAGGGCCGAGGAGTCCGGGGCGAAGATCACGCGAAGGCGCCCGGATTGCTGGGGGCGCGACCGGCCGACTTGTCCAGGACGCCGGGCTCGTTCCAGGCGCCCTCCGGCCGCAGCAGCTCGTAGGGATCGGAGTCGAGGGTGAGGGCGTCCGGCGGGGGCACGCCCTCCACCACCATCTCCACATAGTCGTGGTCGGAGACCACGAAGCCGTCGCGGGCGGGGCGGACATAGGCGTTGAAATACTGCTCCCAGAACGGGATCAGCCGCACCTGGCCGTAGCCGAGGATCTTCCGGTAGTTCTTCTTCTCGGCCAGCTTCTTGGCGGCCAGGATCAGCATCAGGGTGGCCCGGCCGCGGCGGTGTTCCTTGCGCACGGCCACCCGCTCCACCTTTGCGAAGTCGGCGAACCAGCGCACCCGCAGGGTCCCGATCGGTTCGCCGTTGCGGCGCAGGACCAGGTGGGTGGCGCCGGCGAAATCGTTGCCGTCAAACTCCTCGTCATAGGGACAGGCCTGCTCGCCCATATAGACCAGGGTGCGCACCGCGATGGCCTGCATCAGGTCGGCCAGGGTGCGGCAGACGGCCACTTCCAGCTGGCCCTCGTCCACCTCGGCCGGCGCGCGCGCCTCCAGGGGCAGGCGGACATTGGCGGTCATCAGGCGGCCCTCCGGTGGACGGTCCAGGCGGGGCAGACCACCAGGCCGCCGGGGCCCGGCACGGGGCGGGCGCCCAGACGCCACAACAGGGCGCGCTCGCCCCCGGGCGTCGCCGCCCGGCCATAGAGGGGGACGGTGTCGAAGATCTCGCGATGGATGGCCACGGCGCCGGCCATGACCACGGCCCGGCCGCGCCAGCTGATCCCGGCCATGCCCCAGCCATAGACGGCGATCACCCGCTCGCCGGGCCGCGCGGCCTGGGCAAGAGGCGGGGTGATCCCGTCGAACCGTCCGGCCGCCAGCTCCGGCGCGGCGGCCCGCGTCAGGGGGATGACGCAGAGCACGCCGGCCAGCCGGCCGTCGGGGTCGCGATAGGCGAAGGATGAGCCCCGGGTACGGTCCTGGACGGCCTGCAGGGTGGCGACGCTGGCGATGACGGGGCTCACCGTGCGTGCGGCGATGGCGTGTCCCTCGACGATCTCGCCCGGCGTGGCCAGGGTCAGGCCCAGGCCCGACAAGGTGTCGCGGGTGGCTTGTGCGAAGTCGGTGGTGGCGGGCATGCTGGTCACGCGCCTTGTGTGAAGCCGGCTTTTGGTAGAGCCTCGGGGCGAGCGCGTGCAGCCCAGAACTTCGTATGGGGGCGCCACGTTTCTGGTTGGGTTGGATGGAAAATCACGACGGCGGACGCGCCGACTGGGACGACATCAAGACCTTCGTGGCGGCGGCCCAGGCCGGCAGCTTCGGCGCGGCCGCGCGCCGCCTGCGCACCAGCCAGCCCACCATCACCCGCCGCATCGACGACCTGGAGACCCGGCTGGGGGTGCGGCTGTTCGACCGCGGCCTGCGCGGGGTCAGCCTGACCCGGGCCGGCGAGCGGATCTATGATCGGGCCTTGTCCATGCAGCGGGCCTCGGTGGACATCGAGCGCCTGGCCCTGGAGGCCGACCGCCACGACGCCGGCGAAGTGACCATCGCCGCCCCCGAGGGCGTCGGCGGCTTCCTGCTGGGGGACAAGATCGCGGAGTTCATGAAGGAGAGCCCCGGCATCCGCCTGGCCATGGACTGCGGCTTCTACCGGGAGAACCCGGTGGACGCCCACATCGACCTGTCGATCCAGTTCACCGACGGCGGCGGGGCCCCCGATGTGGCGGCCACCGAACTGGCGACCCTGCACTACGCCCTGTTCGCCTCGCAGGACTATATCGACACCTATGGCGCCCCCACCAAGCTGGAGGCCGCGGTGGGTCACCGCTTCATCGCCCACTCGGCCCAGGTCAGCGAGCGCGGCCAGTGGCACGCCAAGACCAGCGCCTTCATGGAGCTGGCGGCCCCGGCCCTGGTGGTGAACTCCTCGACCGCCATGCTCTACGCCATCCAGCGCGGCGCGGGGATCGGACCCATTCCCACCGCCATCCTGCGGATGACCCAGGACCTGGTGATGCTGGACATCCCGCCGCTGGCCAGCGGCACCCTCTGGCTCTGCCACCATCGCGACGCCGTGAAGTCGCCGCGGGTGGCCCGGGTCGCCGAGTGGCTGGTGTCGATCTTCGACGCCCGCGAGCGGCCCTGGTTCCGCAAAGAGTTCATTCACCCCTCCGAGTTCGAGAGCTGGGCCTGGCCGGCGGCGTCGGCGCGGGCCTGACTTCTCCTCATTTCAAGAAGTCGTGGTCTTTTTGACGCACCGTATAAATACGCCCTTAACCCTGGCGGGATGACGCTCGGCGACGAAAAGCGCGCCAGAAGCCGGGGGGAGGCCAATGGAACACCTCATCTCGACGAGCGCGGAGACGGACTCCGGCGCCCAGCGTCCCTTCGAGCTGGATCTCAGCCAGGAGGTCTGCGATCGCGCCACCCGCCTGGCCAAGACCCTGTTCGGCCCCGTCGACGCCC
The DNA here is from genome assembly GCF_965229015.1 of Phenylobacterium sp. Lineage (GTDB taxonomy): Bacteria > Pseudomonadota > Alphaproteobacteria > Caulobacterales > Caulobacteraceae > Phenylobacterium. The sequence continues at coordinate 586,928 of NZ_CBDDIM010000001.1, forward strand.
AGGTGATCCTGGTGCAGGGGGGCCGCGCCTGGCGCAGCCGCGATCCCTCCGGCAACCACCCCCTCGATCCGGGCGCGGCCATCGTGCTGGAGACCGGCCAGTCGCTCTGGATCGAGGACGGCCGCCGCGACCCGCGCTTCGCCGATCTCGAATGGGTCCTGGCGCCGCCCTATCTGCGGTTCTACGCCGCCGCCCCGATCAAGCTGGCCGACGGCGGCGCGCCCGGCGTGCTGGCGGTGACGGGGACCGAGGTGAAGCCCTATGACTCCAGCCTCGCCGGCCGTTTGAAGGACCTCGCGGCCTTCATCGCCGACGAATGGGTCCGCGCCCAGGCCACCCGCGCCCGGGAAGAGAGCCTGCGCGAGCGCGACGCCATCTCCGCGACCCTGGCCGCCGTCGTCGCGGCCCTGCCGGGCGCGGTGGTGCTGACCGACCGGGACCAGAGAATTCTCTGCTGCAGCCCTCGCTGGGCCGAGAAGGTGAGCCGGGTTCCCGAAGACGTGGTCGGTCACACCCTCTACGAGGTGACGCCCTGGGCCGAGCGCTGGCGCTTCGCCTATGACCGCTGCCTGGCGGGGGAGACCATCCGCGAGGAGCGGCTGGCCGGCCAGGACGCCGAGGGCCGTCCCAGTTGGACCAATGTCGAGCTGGCCCCCTGGTGGAACGCGCGGGGCGAGGTGGGCGGCATGGTGGCCGCCAGCCACGACGTGACCCACCTGGTGGAGGCCCTGGAGCGGACCGAGCGGTCCGAGCAGCGGCTGACGCTGGCCATGGAGATCGCCGACATCCATGTCTACGAGATGGACTATGTCCGCCGCGAGCTGATCAAGGCCGGCGCCGAGGACACCTTCTTCACCGAGCCCAAGACCTACGACGAACTCTATCGGGACATCTACGCCACCATCGATCCGCGGGACCGGACGGATGTCGAGGCGCAGTGGAAGCGGCACGTCGAGCACGGCGAGGCCTATCGTCCCGAGTACCGTGTGATCCGCGCCGACGACCGGGAGGTCTGGACCTCCGGCGCCTGCCGCCTGATCACCGACGGGGACGGACGTCCGGTGCGCCTGATCGGCGCCCTGCAGAACATCACCGGACGCAAGGAGGCCGAGCGCGCCCTGCTGCAGGCCAAGGAGGACGCCGAGACCGCCAATCGGGCCAAGTCCACCTTCCTGGCCACCATGAGCCACGAGATCCGCACCCCGCTCAACGGGGTGCTGGGCATGGCCCAGGCCATGGCCGCCGATGAGCTGAGCCCCCTGCAACGCACCCGCCTGGACGTGGTGCGCCAGTCCGGGGAGACCCTGCTGCACATCCTCAACGACGTCCTGGACCTCTCAAAGATCGAGGCCGGCAAGCTGGAGTTGGAGGAGACCGCCTTCGATATCAGCGACCTGGCGCGCGGGGCGCACGCGGCCTTCACAGCCATCGCCAACAAGAAAGGCCTGTCCTTCGACCTGGCGGTCGATGGCGACGCGCGCGGCGTCTATGTGGGCGACTCCACCCGGGTGCGGCAGATCCTCTACAATCTGGTCTCCAACGCGCTGAAGTTCACCGAGACGGGCGAGGTCCGGGTCTCGGTGACGCGAACCGAGGGCGGCCTGACCCTGACCGTGGCCGACACCGGCATCGGGATTCCGGCCGAGCGCCTGGCCAGCCTGTTCCAGAAGTTCGAGCAAGCCGACGCCTCCACCACCCGCCGCTACGGCGGCACGGGTCTGGGCCTGGCGATCTGCCGCGAACTCGCCCAGCTGATGGGCGGGGCGATCGCCGCCCACAGCACGCCGGGGCAGGGAACCACCTTCGTCGTCACCCTGCCGCTGGCCAAGAGCGATGCGGAACTGGCCCTTCCGTCCCCCGCCGCCGACGAGCCGCAGGCGGGCGAGATGGAGGTCGGCGCCCTGCGGGTGCTGGCCGCCGAGGACAACACCGTCAACCAGCTGGTGCTCAAGACCCTGCTGCACCAGATCGGCATCCATCCCACCGTGGTCGACAACGGCGCGCTGGCCGTCGAGGCCTGGGCGCGGGAGACCTGGGACGTGATCCTGATGGACGTCCAGATGCCCGAGATGGACGGCCCCACCGCCACCGGGGTGATCCGGACCCGCGAGGCCGCCGAGGGCCGGCCGCGCACGCCGATCATCGCGCTCACCGCCAACGCCATGGCGCACCAGGTGGCGGAATACGCCGAGGCCGGCATGGACGGCTTCGTGGCCAAGCCCATCGAGGCCGCGCGCCTGTTCGCCGCCCTGCAGGCGGCGCTGGAGGCCGCGCCGGAGGCCGTCGGCTCGGCCTCGGCCGCCGCCTGAGCTTCCCCACCCAGTGGAGCGAGCGGGTCAGGCCGGCTGGACCGCCCGCACCAACTCGTAGTCCTGGACCTCGAAGCGCGCGACCGCCTCGGCGTAGGCGCGCGCGGTGTGAGGCCAGTTGTTGAGGATGCGGCCGTCGGCGGTCTTGTACCAGCTGGTGCAGGCGCCGGCCCAGGGCGTGGTGGCGAGCGCCTTCTGCAGGTCGGCGTTGTAGGCGTCGGAGACCTCCTGACGCACCGACACCGGGCCGGCCGCGGCGATGACCTCCAGGGCCTGGAGCACATAGTCGGCCTGGGCCTCGATCATGAAGATGATGGAGTTGTGCCCCAGGTTCGTATTCGGCCCGTACAGCATGAAAAGATTGGGGAAACCGGTGACGGAGAGCCCCAGATAGGCCTCCGGTCCGTCGATCCAGACATCGCTCAGCCGCAGGCCGCCGACCCCGGTGATCCCGGTGTCGCCCACGAAGGAGCGGGTCTCGAAGCCCGTGGCGTAGATCACCACGTCCGCCGGGTGCTCGCGGCCGGTGGCGTCCACCACCCCGCGTGGGGTCATGGCGCTGATCGCCTCGGTGATCAGTTCCACGTTGGGCCGGGTCAGGGCGGGATAGAAGTCGTTGGAGATCAGGACGCGCTTGCAGCCGATCTCGTAGTCGGGGGTCAGCTTGGCCCGCAGGTCCGGGTCGGTGACCTGGGCGTGCAGGTGGGCCAGGGGAATGGGGACCTCCTCGACCGGCAGAGTCCCGGCGCGCTTGGCCTCAAGCCGGGCCTCGGCCATCTCGAAGATGTCGCCGCGCACCTTGGCCATGAAGGATGGCTCGGCCCGGAAGCGGGCCTTCTCGGCGGCGGTGTAGGGCCGGTTCATGCGCGGCACGATCCAGTTGGGGGAGCGCTGGAACAGGGTCAGGGATCCGGCGACCTTGGCCACCTCCGGCACGAACTGGACGGCGCTGGCGCCGTTGCCGATCACCGCCACCCGCTTGCCGGCCAGATCGACCGAGGCGTCCCACTGGGCCGAGTGGAAGGCCGGTCCCGCGAAATCGTCGCGGCCGGGGATCGGAGGCAGCTTGGGGCGGTTGAGCTGACCCCAGGCGGTGACGAAGGTCTCGCAGGTCAGGCTTGACCCGTCCGCCATGCCGATCCGCCACAACGCCGCCCCGTCGTCCCATGCGGCCGAGACCACATCGGAATTGAAGCGCAGGTGGCTGGAAAGACTGTGCTTCTCCACCACGTCCTCGATGTAGGCCAGGATGTCGGGCTGGGCCGAGAAGATCTCCGGCCAGTCGGGATTGGGTTCGAAGGAATAGGAATAGAGGTGGCTGGGGATGTCGCAGCCGCTGCCGGGATAGGTGTTCTCCCGCCAGGTGCCGCCCACCCGGTCGGCCTTTTCCAGGATCACGAAGGACGTCTCGCCCCTGGCCCGCAGCTTCAGCCCCATGCAGAGGCCTGCGAAGCCCGCGCCCAGGATGGCGACCTTGAAGTCCGCGCCCATGTGTTCCGTTTCCAACTTGTCGTTGGGGAAAGGCTAGCGGCGAGGCCCTAGGTGATCAATGGTTAGTTCGCCGGGCCCCCCGCGCGGCCTGGAACTCCGACATGGCCCGGGCGGGGGCGTCGGTGGTCCAGGCGGCCTCGAAGGCGTCGATTCCGGCGGCGATGGCGTCCTTCATCGGCAGGTCCTCCCAGCGGCGGATCAGGGCCTTCTGCAGACGCACCGCGGCCGGCTCGGCGGCCAGGAGACTTTCGATCCACGCTTCGACCTGAGCGTCGAGGCCTGCGGCCGGGACCACCGCCTCCACCAGACCCCAGGCCTGGGCCTCGGCGGCGCTGAAGGTCTCCCCCAGCAGCAGCATCTGGCGGGTGCGGCCCCAGCCCACCAGTGCCGGCAGCAGGGCGGCCTCCACCACCGAGGGTATGCCCAGCTTGACCTCCGGCATGCCGAACACCGCGCCGTCCGCGGCGACGCGCAGGTCGCAGGCCGCGGCGACCTCCAGGCCGGCGCCCAGGGCGTAGCCGTTGATCCGGCCGATCACCGGGACGGGCAGGTCGCGCAGGGCCGCGCAGCAGCGGTGGACACGAGTGATGAAGGCCCGGGCCGTCGTGGCGTCCAGGCCGGCCATCTCGTCGATGTCGGCGCCGCCGATGAAGGCCCGGTCCCCCGCGCCGGTCAGCACCACCGCCCGCAGGCTCTCGTCCTTGGCCAGCGCGCCAATCCGCGCGGCGAATTCCTTCATCAGGGCGCTGCCCAGGGTGTTGAGCTTGCTGGCGTTGTCCAGGATGACATGGGCCACGCAGGCGCCGCCGGGCCGCGCCTCGATCTCGATCCGAACCTCGCCGCTCATCGCCGTTCCTCCCGTATCCCAGCGCGCCGCGCTTCCCGGCCTCGACAACCGGGGGCAATCCGCTGAACAATGATCACCTATCCATCGGAGCACCAGATGCCTCGCCGTTCCGCGATCGACCTCCTGCGTGGGGAGGGCCGCTGATGCCCTGGCCGCCCGTCGGGGTCGCGCGCCGCCGCGGCTATCATGTGGGGAACCTGCGGGCCCTGCTGCTGGACGAGGCCCGCGCCCTGCTGGAGGAGGGCGGGCTCGGCAAGCTGAACCTGCGCACCCTGGCCGCCCGGGCCGGCATCGCGCCGGGCTCGGTCTATCACCACTACGCCTCCAAGCAGGCCCTGCTGGCGGGACTGGCGGCCGAGGGTTTCGGCGAGTTCGAGGCCGCCCTGCGGAGTGCGGCGGCCACGGCCGGCGACGCCCCGATCCGGGCCACGGCCCTGGCCTATTTCGGTTTCGCCCGCGCTCAGCCAGCGCTCTACGGCCTGATGTTCGACCCCGCGGTCCTGGCCGACCCTGACGTGGCCGCGGCCCGCGATCGCGTCTTCGCCGTGCTGGAAACGGCAATCGCCCAGGCGCCCACCCAGCAGGACCGCGACGCCGACATTATCCACAAGGTGGCGCTCGCCGTCTGGGCCTGCGGCCACGGCGCGGCCTCCATGATGCTGGCCGACCCTATCGACACCGAGGGCGGGCTGATGGAGGACGTGATCCAGGGCCTGGAGGCCCTGTTCCGCCGCCGCTAGGCGACCTTGATGACGATCTTGCCGATGTGGCGGGCGGCCTTGAGGTGCTCGAAGGCCTGCTGGGCCTCGTCGAAGGTGAAGACCCGGTCGATCACCGGCCTGATCCCCGTCTGGCTGACGGTGCGGACCAGGTCCTCCAGGGCGGCGCGATCGCCGACCCCGATGGCGCGCACCACTGCCCCGCTGCCCTTCAGGTGGAAATAGTCGACGCCCGGATTGTCCTGGGTCAGGAAGCCGATCAGCACCACCTCGCCGCCCCAGCGCACCGCGTGCAGGGATTGGGTGACCGTGGCCGGACCGCCAACCTCGACGACGCAGTCGACGCCCAGGCCGCCGGTGAGGTCCTTCTTCACGTGCCGGCCCCAGTCGGCGATCTCCGCGTAGTTGACCACCTGGTCGGCGCCCAGCGCCGTCAGCCGCTCGGCCTTGGCGGCGCTAGGGCGTCTTAGTAACGCAGTTCGCAACCCGTTGAGCCAACGGCAGGCCTTGAGGCATGAGCGTGCGCGAAAGCCACACAGGGCGCAGCTTCGTTGCGCCCTGGTTGTGAAATCCGGAATCGCCGTCTAGACATGACCCCGTTCCGCGAACCTGTTCGCGGGTTTTCGACCTGAGACGATGACCCATCTGTTTGGCCAGATGCCGTGCGGCGAAGAGCTCAATTACCGGGCTCCGACGCCGCTTGCCTGCCTCTCGCCAGACCCATCGACCCTCTCGGAAATCGAAGCCCGCCATGTCCGCCGTCATCACCGTCAAGTCGCTCTCCAAGGCCTACCGCTACGCTAGGCGGCGCGGTGGCTTCTTCGAGGCCTTCTCCCCTGAACATGTGACGGTCGAGGCCGTCGCCGGCGTCGATTTCGAGATCGCCAAGGGCGAGCGCGTCGCCATCATCGGCCCCAACGGCGCGGGCAAGTCCACGACGCTCAAGATGCTGTCGGGCATCCTGGAGCCCTCCTCCGGCGAGGCCAGCGTGCTGGGCCTGACACCCTGGAAGCAGCGCAAGGCGCTCGCCTACAGGATCGGGGTGGTTTTCGGGCAGCGCTCCCAGCTCTGGGGCGAACTGCCGGCCCGCGAGAGCTTCGCCCTGTTGCGCCACATCTACGACCAGGAGGCCGCGCCCTTCGCCAAGCGACTGGGCGAACTGACGGAACGCTTCGCCCTGGCCGACCTGCTGGACCAGCCGGTGCACCGGATGTCGCTGGGCCAGCGGATGAGGTGCGAGATCACCGCCAGTCTGCTGCATGGTCCCAACCTGCTGTTCCTGGACGAGCCCACCATCGGCCTGGATGTCACCGCCAAGGCGGCGATCCGCGACTTCATCCGCGAGCACGCCCGCGATCACGGCCAGGCGGTGCTGCTCACCAGCCACGACACGCGCGATATCGAGCTGGTCTGCGACCGGGTCATCGTCGTCAACCAGGGCCGCATCGTGGTGGACCAGCCCACTGACCAGCTGCGCCGCCGCTTCCTGGGGCGCAAGATCATCACCTTCCAGTCGGCGGGGCAGGGGGTGTCGCTCAACCTGCCCGGGGTGACGCGCAGGCCCTCCGAGGCCCACGCCACCATCCTGGAGGTGGATACGAAGCTGACCCGCGTGGAGCAGGTGATCGCCGCGGCCCTGGCCGACGGCGGGATCGAGGACGTCACCATCGAGGATCCCCCCATGGAGGAGGTGATCGCCGAAATCTACGCCTCGACCCATGCGGCGTGACCTGACCGCCGCCGCCGTCGCCCTGCGGATCGGGGCGGGCCAGGCGATGGCCGGCTGGACCGTGCTGGCCGGGCGCTGCCTGTTCTACGTCCTGATCATGACCGTGCTCTCGGCCCTCTGGGACAAGGTCGCCGCCGAGCCCGTGGCCGGCGCGATCCCCCTGCCGAAGGGGGACCTGGTGCTCTACGTCCTGGCGACCGAGTGGATCACGCTGGCCCTGCCCGCCGTGCATCTGAGGTTCGAGGACGACATCCGCTCCGGTGGCCTGGAGCCCCACCTGCTGCGGCCGAAGTTCTATCTGCTGCAGGGCCTGGCCCAGAGCCTGGGCGGGACCCTGGTGCGGCTGGCGGCCCTCGGCGTCACGGCGGTGGCTTGGCTGACGGTGACGGGGCGCCAGGGACCGCCCGCCGCCACCTATCCCTATCTGTTCGTCCTGGGCGTGCTGGCGGTGACGGTGGGCATGCTGCTCTACGCGGTGGCGGGGCTGTGCGCCTTCTGGACGCGGCGGATCCTGCCCGTGCAGTTGGTGATCCAGAAGCTGATGTTCCTGCTGGGCGGCCTGTTCGCCCCCATCACTCTCTATCCCGACTGGCTGCGGAAGATCGGCGAGGCCACCCCCTTCGCCGCCCACCTCTATTGGGCCGGGGTCCAGGCGCTGCATCCGTCAGGAGCCATGTTCCTGACGGCGGCGGCCTGGCAGATGCTCTGGATCGGTCTGTTGTCGCTGCTGTGCCTGACCCTTTGGCGGGCCGGCCTGGCCAAGGTGCTGCGGGAGGGCGGGGTATGATCCGCGCCCTTCGCCTCTATGCCGCCCAGTCGGCCGCGGCGATCCGCACCTCCTTCTCCGACCGCGGCAACTTCGCGATCCAGGTGGGCGGGATGATCGTCAACGACATCTTCTTCCTGACCCTGTGGGTGCTGTTCTTCGCCGGATTCCGGTCGATCGGCGGCTGGCGGCTGCAGGACATGGCCCTGCTGTTCGGACTGACCATGTCGGTGGTGGGGATCTCCGGGGTGTTCTTCGGCGGCTACCGCGACCTGGCCGCCACCCTGCTGCGCGGGGAGTTGGACGCCCTGCTGACCCAGCCCAAGGCCTTGATCCCGCGCCTGCTGGCCCGCGAGAGCATCGCCACGGCCTGGGGCGACCTGGCCGGCGCCATCTTCGTGCTCGCGGTGTTCGCCCGGCTGGACTGGAGCGACCTGCCGGCCCTGTTGCTGGCCATCGCGGCGGGGACCACCGTCTATGTCAGCGCCAGCATCAGCTTCGCCAGCCTGGCCTTCTGGGCGGCGGGCGCCCGCAGCTTCGCCCGCGACCTGACGGACTTCATGCTGCTGTTCTCCAGCTATCCGGGGTCGATCTACCGGGGGGCGGTGAAGACCATCGCCTTCACCATCCTGCCCGCGGGTTTCGTGGTGCTGGCGCCCATGGGGATGGTGCGCCATCCCAGCGGCCAGACCCTGGCCGTGGTGGTGTTCGGGGCGGTGCTCTACGCCGCCATCGCCGTGGCCCTGTTCAGCCTCGGCCTGGCCCGCTATCGGCGCGGCGCCTCGCCCTCGGCGTGAGAATGACTTGATTTCGGGGCCGAAGCTCGTTGGTTAGGCCCATGAGCCGCAAGCCGAGGATCACGGTCGCGGGCGCGGGCGCGCTCGGTCTGACGACGGCGCTCGCCCTGGCCGACGCCGGGGCCGAGGTGGCGGTCTATGATCCGTCGCCGGAGGGCGGCACGGCCTCGGCCGTCGCGGCCGGCATGCTGGCGCCGGTGTTCGAGGCGGTGCTGGACGCGCAGACGCGGGGCCACTTCGACCTGATGCTGGCGGCCCGCGACCTGTGGCCGGCCCTGGAGGCGCGGATCGGCGTCACGGTGGATCGCGCGGGGGCGATGGCCGTCGGCGACGCCGCCTACCTCCACGCCGCCGACGCCGGCATCCGCAAACTTGGCCTGCATCCCACCGAGCTGGCGCGCAACGCCATGATCGGCCTGGCGCCGGGGCTCGCGCCCGGCTGGGGCCACGCCCTGCTGACCCGCGAGGACTGGCGCATCGACGCCGCCGCGACGCTCGTGGCCCTGCGTCGGGCCGCGGAGGCCGCGGGCGTCAGCTTCCACGCCCGCGCCGCCGATGGCTTTGAGGGCGCCGAGCGACTGGTGATCGCCACCGGCATGGGCCGCGACCTGGCGGTCATGGCGCCGCTGCTGGATCGGCTCGCCCCGATCAAGGGCCACATCCTGCGCACCGAAGGCCCGGCCTATGGCGGCATCGTGGTTCGGGGGCAGGGGGCCTATGTCACCGCTGCGGCGGACGGCCTGACCCTTGGGGCCACGATGCAGGTCGGGGCGGAAGACCTCGCCGTCGAGGCCGATCAGGTGGCCCGGTTGCTGGAGGCCGGCGCGCGCCTCTTCCCGGCGGTGAAGGATGCGAAGGTCACCGCCCGGACAGGGGTCCGCGCCGCCACGCCGGACGGCCTGCCCATGGTGGGCCGGGGCCGCCATCACGGGGTGCTGCTGGCGGTGGGCGCGCGGCGCAACGGCTGGCTGCTGGCCCCCCTGGTGGCCAGGATCATCGCCGCTTGCGTGACGGAGGGGGATGTCGGTCCCTATGCCGCCCGGCTCGATCCGGGGCGGTTCGACAACATCTAGGGACGGCAGATGACCTTCTGGCTGAGCGACGAGCAGCAGGCGATCTTCGACAGCGTGGCCCGAGTCTGCGCCGGCTTCGACGCTGAGTACTGGCGGCGCACCGACGACACCGGCGAGTTCCCGGAGGCTTTCTGGGCCGCCATGGCCGCCGGCGGCTGGCTGGGCACGGCCATGCCGACCGAGCTGGGCGGGGCGGGCCTCGGCCTCACCGAGGCGGCGATCATGATGCAGGCCGTGGCCCAGTCCGGGGCGGGGTTCTCCGGCGCCAGCGCCCTGCACCTGAACATCTTCGGTCCCATGCCCATCGCCAAGTTCGGCTCCGAGGCGCTGAAGCGCAGCGCCATCCCGCGGCTGATCTCGGGCGAAGACAAGATCTGCATCGGTATCACCGAGCCGGACTCCGGCCTCGACACCACCAGCCTGACGACGCGGGCGGTGCGCACCGACCACGGCTATGTGATCACCGGCCGCAAGGTGTGGACGACCATGGCCCAGCGGGCCAACAAGATCCTGATCATCGCTCGCACCACGCCGAAGGATCAGGTGCGCAAGGCCACCGAAGGGCTCAGCCTGTTCTACACCGACTTCGACCGCTCGAAGATCTCGGCCACGGTGATCCCGAAGATGGGCCGCAAGGCGGTGGAGTCCAACAGCGTCTTCATCGACGGCCTGGAGGTCCCGGAGGGCGACCTGATCGGCGAGGAGGGGCGGGGCTTCTACTACCTGCTGGAGGGGTTGAACCCGGAGCGGGTGCTGTTCGGCGCCGAGGCCGTCGGCCTGGGCCGCGCGGCGCTGGCCAAGGCTGCGACCTACGCCAAGGAGCGCATCGTGTTCGGCCGGCCCATCGGCCAGAACCAGGGGGTGGCCCATCCGCTCGCCCGCTCCTGGGCCGAGCTGGAGGCCGCCAACCTGATGGCCTTCAAGGCCGCGGCCCTCTACGACGCCGGTCGCGACTGCGGGGCGGAAGCCAATGCGGCCAAATACCTGGGCGGCGAGGCGGGCTTCAACGCCTGCGAGGCCGCGGTCCTGGCCCACGGCGGCATGGGCTACGCCAAGGAATACGACGTGGAGCGCTACTTCCGCGAGGTGATGATCGCCCGTATCGCCCCCATCAGCCGCGAGATGGTGCTGAACTACATCGCCGAGCGCGTGCTGGGCCTGCCCAAGAGCTACTGAACAGGCCCGACCCGCTCAGTTCCCCAGGTCGAACCGTATGGGGATGCGCACGATGGCGCCGTCCACCGGCTGACCGTCGCGGGTCTGGGGGCTCATGCGGAAATAGGCCGCGAGCTTCAGGGCCGCCTGGCCGAAGCCGGCGTTGTCGGGGCTCTCGCCGATCACCTGGCAGGCGCTCACCGACCCGTCGCCGCCCACCAGGCAGGCGAGCGTCGCCCCACCCTCGATGTTCCGGCGCATGGCGCTCTCCGGATAGAAGCGGGCGAACTCCCGGGCGCCCGGCTTGCGCAGCCAGGTGGGCGAGGTGATCACCGGCGGCGGCGCCGGCAGGTCTATGACCTTCGGCGGTGTCACGGTCTGGGCGATGGTCGTGGGGGGCGGACCGGTCTCGAGCACGGTGGGCGGCGTGGGGGGCGCCTGGATCGTCGCCACTGGGGGCACGTCGGGGCGCGGGGTCTCGCGCAGGTGCAGTTCCGGCTTGGTCTCGAGGATCGGCTTGGCCGGCGGTGTGTAGATCTCCACCTTGAAGCCGGGGTCGGGGGCGACCGCGGCCGGCTCCGGCGGGGCCTGGAACCGCTGGACCGCCAGATAGGCCACCAGGCCCAGATGGGCGGCGATGGAGACCCCGATGGCCGCCGTCATGGCCCGCGAGAGCTGGGGCCTGGCGTGCGAATCCCGCGGGTGTCCGGCGAGCAGTGGGTGTTGGACGACCATGGCGACCTCCCTTTGTTGTTCTTGTCACCGGCTCCAGGGTCGCGCCCCGAACATGGCGGAGGCTTGACCTTGGGGAAGCTAAACCTTGTCCGGCGGGAGGTCAGGTTGTGGCCCCGCGGCCGCTGATACGCGACATAGTGTCGCAAGTATTCGGGGTTACTCAGCTTGAGTATAACGCCCATTAACTTGAATTAAATTCCAGCTCGGCCATACATGCAGGGCACGGCTGGGATTCGTTCAGAACATGCTCATCAATAGCCGCCTGGCGTTGCCAGCCTCGGAGCTCGCGTCAGTATATCGCCCGGTGGTTCGGGGATATCTACTTGCGGCCAGTGTCTATTATTTGATCATCTCGATCAGCCATCCCTTCTACGAGACCGGATCTGCCCTACTCACCCTGGTGGGGCTCGCCGCCGGGGCCTCGGCCTTCTGCCTGGCCGGCTACGCCTGGTGCGGCCGACAGGACGTCTCCTATCCCGGCCTGGAAGCCCTGACCCTGGGCGCCAACCTGCTGATCATCGCCAATGTGGTGGCCTACCTCGCCCTGCATTTCGAGCCACCCAAGCTGATCTATTTCGTGATCATGGCCCTGGGCTTCGCCACCGTCGGCCCCAGCCGCCGCGTTCTCTATCCCTGCGTCGCCGCCGCCCTCGTCGCCCTGGTGATCTTCGCCGGCGAGATCGGCCCGGGCGCCACAGCCCAATACGCCTTCGTCGGCCTGGCCGGCTGCTTCGGCGCCATCGGCCTGTCGACCATGACGCGAGGCGTGGTGTTCCGGGAAGTCCGCGCCAGGCTGGCGGCCGAGGCGCTGAACCGGCAGATCGAGCAGGAGTTGGCCATCAATGAGGCCCTGCGCATCCAGGCCCAGCACCTGGTGCTGGTGGCCGAGGGGGCCAGCCGCAGCAAGACCGAGTTCCTGGCCACCGTGAGCCACGAACTGCGCACGCCCCTGAACGGCGTGCTGGGCATGGCCCAGGCCATGGCCGGCGATCCCCTGTCCAAGCCGCAGCGCGCGCGCCTGTCGACCATCCAGGACTCCGGTCGCGCCCTGCTGGGAATCATCAACGACGTCCTCGACGTCTCGAAGATCGAGGCCGGCCGCCTGGAGCTCTCGCCGTCGCCCTTCGACCTGGGGCGGTTCGCCGAGGACCTGGGCGCCCTCTATGGCGGCCTGGCCGCCGAGCGGGGCCTTGCCTTCCATCTTGAGGTGACGCCGCAGGCCCAGGGCTGGCGATATGGCGACGAGGTGCGGCTGCGCCAGGTGATCTCCAACCTGCTGGCCAACGCGCTGAAATTCACCGAGGCCGGCTCGGTCACCGCGCACATCGACGCCGTGGGCGACGAGCTCAGGGTCAGCGTCACCGACACCGGCCTGGGCATCGCGGCGGACCGCGCGCCCCGACTGTTCGAGAAGTTCGTCCAGGCCGACGCCTCGACGACCCGCCGCTTCGGGGGCACGGGCCTGGGCCTGGCCATCTGCCGCGACATCCTGGCCCTGATGGACGGGGAGATCGACTTCAGCAGCACGGCGGGGGAGGGATCCTGCTTCCGCTTCAGTGTGCCGCTGCCGCGGACCGAGGCGCCCGCCGCCACGGCCGCCGACGAGGCCGATCCCGAGTTCGACGACGCCCTGCGGGTTCTGGTGGCCGACGACAATCCCACCAACCGCCTGGTGATCCGCACCCTGCTGGAGCAGATCGGCATCGAGATCGTGGCCGTCGACAGCGGAACCGCGGCCATCGAGGCCTGGGAGACCGGCGCCTGGTCGGCGATCCTCATGGACATCCACATGCCGGGCATGGACGGCCTGGAGGCCACCCAGCGGATTCGCGCCCGGGAGCAGGCGCTCGGCCGGGCTCGCACCCCGATCATCGCGGTCACCGCCAGCGTGCTGTCCCACGAGACCGACGCCTATTTCGCCGCCGGCATGGACGACTTCATCGCCAAGCCCATCGAGCTGTCCCGCCTGCTGAGCATCCTCGATGACTGCCTGAACCGGGGGGCCGGGGACGGGCCGGCCGAGGCGGCCGTGGCCTGACTGCGCGCCTGCGCCGCAGCATGGTTAGCGCGGCGTTAACCATGACGCGTCACACCAGGGACCATGGCGATCCAGGGTCTCAGGGGCGCGGTCGAAGCCGCCATCCAACGCGCGTCCAACGCGACGGGGGTCGACTTCACCTTCCTGATGAAGACCGCCAATCGCGAGAGCGGATATAATCCCAAGGCCAAGGCCGCCTCGTCCTCGGCGGCGGGCCTGTTCCAGTTCGTCGAGCAGACCTGGCTCTCCACCCTCAAGCAGCATGGCTCCAAGTACGGCTACGCCCGCTACGCCGACCTGATCACCAAGGGGTCCGACGGCCGCTATTCGGTGAACGGGGCCGAGGCGCGCAAGGCGGTGATGGACCTGCGGCTCGATCCCCACGCCGCCTCGCTGATGGCCGGCGAGCTGGCCTCGGACCACGCCTCCTATCTGAAGGGCCGCACCGGCCGCACCCCCACGGCCGGCGAACTCTACGCCGCCCACTTCCTGGGCCCCCAGGGCTCGGCCCGGCTGATCGAGGCGGCCAACACCCGGCCCGGCGCCTCGGCCGCCGCCCTGTTCCCGGACGCCGCCCAGGCCAACCGCTCGATCTTCTACCGCGACGGCCGCGCGGCCACGGTGGCGGAGGTCTACGCCAACCTCACCCGCACCGGCGGCATGGGAAAGGGCGTCGACGCCCCCTCCGCGCCGGCCGACGACGGCTTCCTGCAATATGCCTCGGCCCGGCGCACCGAGCGGATGAAGGAGCAGGACGCCCTGGTGGACCTGATCCTGCGCGGTTCCCAGAGCCCCGACAGCGGCTCCACCAGCGCCCGCCTGTCAGGCTCGATCTTCTCCAGCGAGATGCTGCGGGTCCTGTCGGACGCCCGGGACAATAAGAGCTAGAGATCGGACGCAGGCTTGGCGTTCATCTCGGGGTTCGAGGAGACATCGCAGGCCTCGCCAAGACGCAGACCTTCGGAAGGTCACAGATGGGTGGAATTCGGACACTCGCCGCAATTTCCGACTAGTCGGCGTCTAAATGAGCGCTCCGAAAACTTCGACCGAGCGCTGGGGCTTCAAGCGTCCAGTCGGAAAATACATATGCATACGAATGCGCCACATCCGCCATGAATTCCACCCAGGCGAGGTATTGGGCCTTGGTGAGGCAAACTCCGTCTGGTCGCGTGGTGCCTTTGACGTCCCAGTAACTGGGCTCATTCCGAGCCACGACCTTGGTGTCGTAGTTTTCCGATAGTTGCCGCGCGAGGTCATCTACATCGCCGCGAACACTACCGAAGTGAGTGAAGTCCATGATGAACGCGGTGTCTGCCGTGATCCCGGCAGCTTCGATCTCTGCCCACAACAAGCCCGCCTCCGCCATCCGCCGGCGCTTGATGCGGTCGTAGTAGTCGCCCCAGATTTTTTGAGGATCATCCACCGCGCCAACTCTCCTGTGCAGTAGCAGTCATCCTACCATCGCGCAGAGGACGTTCCCAACTACCGCTATGGGTCGAAAGCAGTCGCTCGCTTCGATCCGATGAGCGGACATTCGCGCAATGCGCCGAGAGCAGACGTCCCGCAGGTCAGCTATGGGTGGGGAGCAGACGCCGAGCTTACCCGGCTGATCCTCTACCGGCGGCGATCACGTCCGCTCGCGTCTTGGGGTCGCTCTGCAGATAGAGCATAGCGCTTGGCAGGAACATCGTCTCCCACTCGCGCGCCCATACACCGACACCTCTGTCGAACGCCGCCGAGAGCGTAGTCCCCGGGTCACTCTCCACCCACACTCTCAGATCGTAGAGAGGCGCCAGATCGGGGTGCAGGGCCGAAACGCCCTCCACCACCGCAAGGCGTTCGGCCGACACTACCTTGAGCTCGCTGGACACGGAGCCGGTGCTCCAATCGTAAGGGTGGTAGGAACAGCGGCCAAAGCGCGCCAACGCATGTATGGCTGCCATGAACGCATCATAGCGAACATAGTCGAAGGGAAATGATGGCTTGTTCCTCGAGGGCCACTCCCCCTCTGGCTTCACGAAATCGTCGAGCCAGAGGCACTCCGCGCCGAGTTCCCTGACGAGCCGCTCAGCCAGCGTCGACTTGCCAGCTAGTGGTAGGCCATCGACCGCCACCAGGAGCGGCTTAGGTTTGGCCGCAACCGTCTCAACGATCTCATCGAAGTTCAGCCGCATTGGCCATGCTGAGCAGACATGCCGAACTTCGGCAACGGGTGGGTAGCGGGCCTTGGTGCGGAACGATAGAGACCGGTGCTTCCGCTTTGGAAGGTTCAAACGATGACAGAAGAACACGGTGAGTGGACGAGCCGGCGTTACCTTCTCGGCACTCAGTACTCCAATTCCGATCGGCTGGCGGCGCGCGCGAACATTCACGCCAAATACGGGCGCGGTGACTGGTTCGCCTGGTTGGCAAGTCAACCCTGTTGGCCGGTCACTGGCGGCATCTTAGAAGTAGGCTGTGGAGCTGGCTGGTTCTGGTCTGACGCGCGCCAGTTCGTCGGCTCGAGTTTGCGGCTGACGTTGACCGACTTCTCGGCTGGTATGGTCGCCGAGGCTGTCGAGAGGGTGAAAGGGCTAGGTTATTGGGATCGGGTGGAGGGACAAGTAGCAGACGCCTCTGCCCTGCCATTCGCTGATACGAGCTTTGACGCGGTAGTGGCGAGCCATATGCTCTACCACTTGCCCAGCCCCGCCGATGGCGTAGCGGAAATCGTCCGCGTCCTACGTCCCGGCGGCCTCGCCGTCGTCGCCACCAACGGCCTGAGGAACATGCATCAGGTCTTTGATCTGCAACGCCAGGTTTTCGGTGAGGAGAGCGGCGGCGACGGCAGCGGGGCGTTCGCACTGGAAAACGGCCGAGCACTGCTGGAGGCGGCTTTCAAGGAGGTACGGCTGCTGCGCTACCCCGACGCGCTGACATGCACCGAGCCCGCCGACATCTTCAGCTACCTCACTTCGAGCCCCCCGGGCGACAGGGCTTCGGATCACGAAGCCGCGGCTCTTCGCAATGTGATTGACCGAGCGTTCGAAGCCGGCGGCGGAACCCTCACGGTGACGAAGGACGTCGGCGTCTTTCTCTGCGAGAAGTAGCGAACGAGGAACTGGTCCTCGGCAGCAGCGTCCGAGTTGGGTCGAATTGCGACTTTGGCCGCCAGCCCGAAGGTGGACCCCTAGCCTCCGTGATCTGGCCGGTAGCCGGCCCCTATCCCGCCGCGCCGCTGGCCATCATCGCGTCGATCTGCGCGGCCGAGTAGCCGATCTCCTCCAGAACCACGCGGGTGTGCTCCCCGAGGCCCGGGGCCGGGGGGCGCTGGGTGGCGTCGACGCCGGGGAAGCGGGCCGGGGCGTTGGGGGAGCGATAGGTGCCGCCGTGGCCGTCCTCCACCGCGATCAGGGCGCCGGCGGCGGCCACCTGCGGGTCGGCGGCCACCTCGGCCGGGGTCTGGACCGGGGCCCAGACCAGGTCGGCCTCGTCCAGGCGCCGGGCGATCTCGTCGAAGTCCAGGGCCCCGAAGGCGGCCTCGAACTCGGCCACCAGGTCGCGGTTGTTGGCCTTGCGCGCCTTGCCGCCCTTGAAGCGCTCGTCCTCCAGCAGGTCGGGCCGGCCGCAGGCCGTGGCCAGGACCGGCCAGTCGGCGGCGCCGCCACGGGGGTTGAGCACGAACCAGCGCTCGTCGCGGCTCTTGTAGAAGTTGGCCAGGGGATCGAAGGGATCGGTGCGCGGGCGGTTGGAGGCCAGCTTGCCGAACACCAGCTGCACCGCCAGGTCCGAGCCCACCACATAGGTCCCGGTGGCCAGCAGGGAGGTGGAGACCAGCCGGCCCACCCCGGTCTTCTCCCGCTCATAGAGGGCCGCCAGGATCGCCGAGGTGGTGGCCAGCGACGTGGTGTGATCGCCGACCCCTGTGCGCAGGATGAAGGGGTCGGAGCCCTTGGGGGTGTGCATCCGCGCCACCCCGGCCCGCGACCAGAAGGCGGTGACGTCGAAGCCCGGCAGGTGGGCGTCGGGACCCTCCAGGCCATAGCCGGTGACGACGGCGTAGATCATCCGGGGGTTGGCCGCCCGCAGGGTCTCCTCGTCCAGCCGGTACTTCTTCAGCGAGACGGGCCGCACATTGGTGAGGAAGACGTCGGCCTCGGCGGCCAGGCGGGCCAGGGCGTCGCGGCCCTCGGGCTTGGCGATGTCCAGCACCACGGCGCGCTTGCCGCGGTTGTCCATGCCGAAGGTGGGATTGCCGGTGAGCTCGCTCTTGGCGTCGGCGAAGACGTGCCGCATCGGGTCGCCCTGCGGGCGTTCCACCTTGATGACGTCGGCGCCCCAGTCGGCCAGGATCCCCGCGGCCCCGGGGGCGGCGATATAGGAGGCGAACTCGACGACCTTCAGACCCTTGAGCAGCACGCGCGTTCCCCACCTTGTTGGTTGGGGATCATAGTGGGGGAGGGCGGCCCGCCCCTCAAGCGGTGAGGCGCGCCTGCGGGCTGTCCCGGCGGGTGACGGCGATGGCGTCGGCCACGGCGCGGGCCACGGCGGCCACGCTGACCGGCTTGCGCAGCACGGCGTCGGCGCCGGCGTCGACACATTCCTTGGCCTCGTCGGCGTCGCCGCCGATCACCGCGACGATGGGCACGCCGGCCTTGCCGTCCTCCAGGCCGCGCATGGCGGCGATGGTGGCCGGGCCGTCCATGTTGGGCATCCGCCCGTCGATCATCAGCAGGTCGAAGTCGCAGATCTTGGCCAGGTCGAAGGCGCGGCGGCCATCGACGGCGTGGACCACCTGGTGGCCCAGTTGCTCGATCACCGCCCGCAGCATGGCGGCGTTCAGGGCGTCGTCCTCGGCGATCAGCACCTTCAGGGTGCGGCGCTCTGCGGGGTCGGGCTGCTGGGCGACCTCGGCGGTCTCGATCACCCGCTCGGCCGTGGCCTCGGGGTCATAGGGCAGTTCCAGGCGGAAGCAGCTGCCGACGCCCACGGCGCTGTGGGCCGTCAGGTCGCCCCCCATCAGCCGGGCGAGCTGGCGGGCCAGCGACAGGCCCAGGCCCGCGCCCGAGGTGCCGGCGCTGGTGCGCTCGATGCGGTGGAAGGGTTCGAAGGCGCGCTCCAGCTCGTCGGCGGCCAGGCCCGGGCCGGTGTCGGCGATCTCGACGGCCAGGCGGCCTGCGGCGGTCAGCTCGACCCGGGCCTCGACCCGGCCGCGGACGGAGAACTTCACGGCGTTGCCGATCAGGTTGGCGATGATCTGGCGGGCGCGGTGGGCGTCGGCCAGGGCCGCGCCGGCGGAGGCCTCGGCCAGGTCCGGGGCGACGTGCAGGGAGAGCTCCAGCCCCTTGGCCGAGGCGTTGGGGCGGTTGAGCAGCACCAGATCGCGTAGCAGGGCCACGACGTCGAAGGGCCGGGCGTCCACCGACAGGCGGCCGGCCTCGGCGGTCTCGGAATCCAGCGTGGTGTTGAGCACCGAGATCAGGTCGTTGGCGGCGTCCAGGGCGGCGGTGAGCTGCTCGCGGGACGGCGCGCCGCGGCCGTTGCGGCCGGCGGCGGCGGCCAGGACGTGGGCCACGCCGGTCAGGCCGTTGCGGATCTCGTGGCTGAGGGTGGCCACGAGGTCGGACTTGGACTGGGCCAGGCGCCGCGCCTCCTCGACCTTGCCGGCCCGGTCGGCGATCAGGATCTCGCGCTCGGCGGCGAGCGCGAACTGGCGGCGCAGGATGCGGTTGAGGATCAGGGCCAGCGCCATGGCGAGCGCCACCGCGCCCCAGGCGTTGCTGGCCAGGTCGCGGTCCTGCGGCCGCGAGAAGAGGGCGATCAATGGGCCGGCGGCGGCGGCCGGTCCGACGATCAGCAGGCTGGGCAGCCAGGGGGAGGCGAAGAAGATGATCACCACCGAGGCGGCCAGGGCCGTCATCAGCAGGGGTTCGCGGGCGGGGCCGGCGCCATCGGAGAAGGCGGCGATCTGCGCCACGGCCAGGGCCCAGATCAGGGCCGCCAGGATATGGATCCGGCCACGCATCTCGGTGTTGGCGGCGGCCTCGGGGTCCTTCAGCCAGTTAACCACGCCGTAGAATGCGCCCCAGGCGGCGGCGAAGATGGCGAAGGTGCCGGTCATCCAGACGGCGTTGACCGCGTGGCTGCCGGCCCAGACATAGGCCGGAAGGCTGACGGCGAAGACCGCCAGGGCGTAGGGCAGGAGGGCGGTTTGCGCCTCCAAAGCCTGCTGGTTCACCGATTGTCCGCCCCTCACGGGTTCGGCCGTCCGATCGTCTGTGGTCGTGGCCATGGGGCGCCTCGGGGGAGATGTCGCCACGTAAGGTAGTGCCACAGGGTTGGCGGGAGGTTACCCGACACCGTTAATCCACAGCTTCCGTCGGCCTGTGCGAGGCAACCGATCATTAAGCCTAACCAGGCATTATGATTGTGAGGGACTCCGGTGATTCCGGATCGGGGACAGGTGCAGACATGGCGACCACGCGGGCCGCGCTGACGGACGACGACATACGCACCCTGGTCAAGGGCGCGACCCCGGACGAGCGCGCCGTGGCGGCCCACAAGCTGTGCCGGAACATCGACCGCTACGAGCTGACCGGGGAGGAGCGGGTCCAGGCCCAGGAGATCCTGCGGGTCATGGCCGCCGACGCGGCCGAGCTGGTGCGCCGGGCGTTGGCCGTCACCCTGAAGAACTCCACCGTCGTGCCGCGCGACGTCGCCCTGAAGCTGGCCAAGGACGTCGAGAGCATCTCCCTGCCGATGCTCTCCGCCTCGCCGGTTTTCACCGACGAGGACCTGGCTGAGATCGTTCGGCTCGGCGGCCCCGTCCGCCAGGTGGTGATCGCCAAGCGCCCCCGAGTCTCCCAGACCGTCACCAACGCCATCGTCGAGTATGGCGTGGAGCGCGCCGTGGAGGCCGCCTGCGCCAACGACAACGCCGACTTCGCCGATCGGGCCCTGGCCAAGGTCATCGAGCGTTTCGAGAAGTCCGAGCGGGTGCTGGCCGCCGTCGCCTATCGCAACGTCCTGCCGCTGGCGGTCACCGAGAAGCTGATCGACCTGGTGAGCGAGGAGGTCCGCGACCACCTGCTGAACCACCACGCCCTGTCGGCCGAGGTCGCCCTCGAGATCGCCATGGGGACCAAGGAGCGGGCCACCATCGACCTGGTGGACCAGGCCGGCCGCGCTCCGGACGTGAAGAGCTTCGTGGGCCACCTGCACAAGCACGAGCGGCTCACCGCCTCCCTGCTGCTGCGCGCCCTGGCCCACGGCCACATGACCTTCTTCGAGTGGAGCCTGGCCGAGCTGGCCAGCGTGCCGCACCACCGCACCTGGCTGATGATCCACGACGCGGGCCCGCTGGGCCTGCGGGCCATCTACGAGCGGGCCGGCCTGCCGGCGCGCCTGTTCCCGGCCTTCCGCGCCGGGGTGGACACCTTCCACTCCATGGAGTTCGACGGCGGCGCCAAGGACCGTGAGCGGTTCCAGGAGCGCATGCTGCAGCGGTTCCTCACCCAGCCGGCCAACGCCGCCCGCGAGGACGTCGAATACCTGCTGGAGAAGATGGACCGCATCTCCCAGGAGGCGCGCAAGACCGTGCGCCTGTCGGAGAGCGCCTGACACTCAGGCTTGCGCGGGGGGCCGCGGGCTTCCAAGCTGGCGACATGACCGAGATCGCCCCCGACGCGGACATCAAGCCCGCCGCCACCATCCTGCTGCTGCGCGACGACCCCGCCTTCGAGGTGCTGATGGTCAAGCGCCATCACCAGATCGACTTCGCCTCCGGCGCCCTGGTGTTCCCGGGCGGCAAGTCCCACGCCGGCGACCATGATCCGGCCTGGGCCGAGCACACCCTCGGCCATGTCGACTTCGACGCCGACCAGCGCGGCCTGCGCATCGCCGCCATCCGCGAGGTCTTCGAGGAGGCCGGGATCCTGCTGGCCTCCCACACCGACGGCTCGCCCATGGGCGACCAGATCGCGCCGATGGACGTGCGCCAGGCGGTGGACCGCGGCGAGCTGGCCTTCCTCGACGTCGTCAAGGACCTGGACGCCAAGCTCGACCTCCACGCCCTGACCATCTTCGCCCGCTGGATCACCCCGCCCCTGACCCCCAAGCGGTTCGACACCTGGTTCTATGCGGCCCTCGCGCCCGCCGACCAGCTGGCCGCCTGCGACGGGCGCGAGACGGTGGACGCCGAATGGATCGAGCCTGGGGAGGTGCTGCGCCTGGCGCAGGCCGGCGAGCGCAAGGTGATCTTCCCCACCCGGATGAACGTGCAACTGCTGGCCGAGGCCAACAGCGCCGCCGACTGCATGGCCCGCGCCCAGGGCCGTACCCTGGTCACCGTCCTGCCGAAGATCGAGGAGCGCCCCGAGGGCCGCGTCCTGACCCTGCCGGCCGACGCCGGCTACGGAATCGTCGCCGAGCCGCTCGCCAATGTGATGTGAGTGTCTTCCTTCTCCCAGCGGGAGAGGGGGCCGCTAGCCTACAGCCCGGTCTCGGTGACGCGGGCTTCCAGGGCCTGGATCAGGGCCTTGCCGACCGGATGGTCGTCGGTCTTGATCTCGTCGCGCACGGCGGCCTTGATGGCGTCGATGTGCGCGTCGATCAGGGCCATGGGCGCCTGCATGCGCTTGTCCTTGTCGTCGATCAGACGGCAGAGCGAGGCGCCGATGCGGGTGATCAGCGGGAACTCATAGGTGGTCCCCAGACCCTTGAGGTCGTGGGCGCGCAGATAGAGGAATTCCATGGTCTCGGGGGTCATGCCCTCGGTCTTGACCCGCTGTCGGGCGCCTTCGAGCTTGGTGACCTCGTCGTTCAGCCACTGGGAGAAGTTGCCCGACAGGCTCTTGAGGGCGGCTTCCGCCTTGGCGATGGCGCTGGGATCGATCGCTCCGAACCGGCCGCCCACCTTCAGGCGGAGGGTGTTGGGGACCTGGATCACCTGACCGGAATTCTCTTGGCTCACGACTCGGCTCCTGCACTTAGTCGATGAAAGCCTAGATTGGAGGCGTTAACAACGAATGAGGCGGGAACCTCCGGAGATCAAACGGAAAACTGCTCTGCGAGCACGCGTTCCTCGAGACTCCGGCCGGCGTCGAACAGCATGCGCATGCTGATGTCGCGGGCCTCGGCGACGTGCACCTCGAGCACGTCGCGGACCTCGAAATTGTCGGCCACGGCGCTGACCGGCCGCTTGTCGGCCTCCAGAATCTCGAAACTGACCTTGGCGGTGTGAGCCAGCAGGGCGCCGCGCCAGCGCCGCGGCCGGAAGGCGCTGATGGGGGTGAGCGCCAGGACCTTGGCGTCCAGGGGAATGATCGGTCCGTGGGCGGATAGATTATAGGCCGTCGAGCCGGCCGGGGTCGCCACCAGGGCTCCGTCGCAGGACAGTTCGTTCAACCGCACCTTGCCGTCGATGGAGATTCGCAGCTTGGCGGTCTGCCGCGTCTGGCGCAGCAGGGAGACCTCGTTGATGGCCAGGGCCTTGTGCTCCTGGCCCCGGACGTCGAGGGCGGTCATGCGCAGGGGGTGGATCACGGCGCGCTCGGCCAGGTTGATCCGTTCCAGCAGGGCGTCCTCGCTGTACTCGTTCATCAGGAAGCCGACGGAGCCGCGGTTCATGCCGTAGATCGGCTTGGGCGTCCCGATCTGGTCGTGAAGGGTCTCCAGCATGAAGCCGTCGCCGCCGAGGGCCACGATCACCTGGGCGTCCTCCATCGGGGCGTCGCCATAGCGGGCGATCAGGGCGGCGCGCGCCTCCTGGGCTTCCGACCGGTCGCTGGCCAGGAAGGCGAGGCGGGACACGAAGGGCTCGGCCTTGAACATGGCCCGAGGTGCGCGAGAAACGGCGGTCTTGTCAAACCCTGCCGGCGGCCTGGCGGAAGGCGGCGTTGGCGATGTCCGGCGCGAAGGGGCCAAAGGCGCCCGAGGCTCGGCGCTCCCCCTCCGGGCCGCCGCCGGGGCGTCCGCCGTTCAGTTCACGGACCAGGGCCAGGATGGTGGGGAAGACACTGCGGTCGATGCCGACGGCCGCGCAGGCCAGGGCCAGCAGCTCGGGGCGGTCGGAATCCACCGAGCGCCGCACATGGTCGGGGTCGAAGCGGCCCAGCGTCGCCAGGCCGCCGATGAACAGGGACAGCTTCTGCTCGCGCAGGGCCCGCAGCAGGTAGCCCGGGCGCAACTGGCCGGCGATGTCGAGCTTGGCCAGCAGCCGCTGCTCCATCTCCTCGCGTTCGCCCTCGCGTTCGGTGACCTCGTGGCGTTCGTGGTCTGAGGGCAGGCCGCCGTGGGCCTCGCGCACCGACTCGGCGAGCGCCGCATCCATGGCCGCGGAATCGAGTCGGAAGCGAGCCGTCAGGGCCTGGCGCAGGGCCTGGCCGACCCACAGGTACATCTCGCGGGCCAGGTCGTCGGTCAGGGCCGGGTGCTTGGTCAGGGGCGAGCGCAGGGAGGCGATGCGCCGCGAGGCCTGGACCAGGGTGGTGATCTCGTCCCCGCTGACCTCGGCGCTGATATTGCCAGCGAGCGCCGTCAGCACCGCGGGCTCGTTCTGCTTGAGGATGGCGATCACCACCGGCAAGCCGAGATGCGGGCGGCGGGCCACCTCGATCTGGTGCTCGATGGTGGCCTCCACCAGCAGGCGCACCAGGTCCTGGTCCTGCAGCACCGGGCTGGCGGCGATGATCGGCCGGGCGATCTCGATGTCGTCCAGGGCCAGGACGTTGATCAGGGCGGCAGGCGCCCAGGCCGCGGTGGCCAGCTTCTCGGCCAGGCGGCGGCGGATGTCGCGCTCGGCCTCCACCACCAGGCTCATGAAGATGGAGGAGAGCAGGGCCTGGACGGGCGGGGCGCTCATCACCGCCTCGGCGCCGTCGCCGGCGTCGCACAGGTCGACGATGGCCAGCAGCAGGCGCTCGCGGTCGTGAACCGCGCGGCTCCTGGCGAGACCTAGAATCTCTTCGGTCTTGGCGGCTACGCTCAAACCCGTTTCCTTGCTGGACTCGTTCGCGGCGATTCTGCTCAGGACGGTATGAAAACATGGTTACAACCCGCTGAACACGCCTGCGGCGCACTGTGCAGCTTGTAATGAGTTTAGGGGGCGAAATGGCCGAACCTTTGATCCTGGCCCTGGACCAGGGGACCACCTCCACCCGCGCCATCCTGTTCGACGCCCAGGGCCGCGCCCTGGCCGAGGCCGGTCGTCCCCTGGAGCAGTTCTATCCTGCCGACGGCTGGGTGGAGCACGACGCGAACGAGATCTTCTCCACCAGCGTCACGGTGATGGCCGAGGCGATCGCCAAGTCCGGGCGGCCGATCGAGGACATCACCGCCATCGGCATCACCAACCAGCGCGAGACGGTGGTGATCTGGGACAAGATCACCGGCGAGCCGATCCACCGCACCATCGTCTGGCAGGACCGCCGCACCGCGGCCACCTGCGAGCGCCTGCGCCGCGCGGGCCACGAGCCCCGGGTCACCGAGATCACCGGTCTGCTGCTGGATCCCTATTTCTCCGGCACCAAGATCGCCTGGCTGCTGGGGGACATCCCCGGAGCCCGCGCCCGCGCCCAGGCCGGCGAACTGCTGGTGGGCACCATGGATTCCTGGGTCATCTGGAAGCTGACCGGCGGCAAGGTTCACGCCACCGACGCCACCAACGCCTCACGCACCCTGCTGTTCGACATCAAGCGCCAGCGCTGGTCCGACGAAATGCTCGCCATGCTCGACGTCCCGGCCGCCCTGCTGCCCCAGGTGCTGGACTGCGCCGCCGACTATGGGGAGACCGACGCCGCCCTGCTGGGCCGCGCCATTCCGATCCGCGGCGTGGCCGGCGACCAGCAGGCCGCCCTGATGGGCCAGGGCTGCATCGCGCCCGGCGAGATGAAGGCCACCTACGGCACCGGCTGCTTCATGCTGGTGAACACCGGCGAGACCGCGCCCCTCTCGCGGGCCAAGCTGCTGACCACCGTGGCCGCGCGGGTGAAGGGGCGGACGACCTACGCCCTGGAGGGCTCGATCTTCATCGCCGGCGCCGCCCTGCAATGGATCAACGAGGGGCTCAACGTGCCCGGCGGCGGCTCTGCCATCGAGGCCCTGGCCCAGAGCGCCAAGGACGACCACGGGGTGGTCATGGTGCCGGCCTTCACCGGCCTGGGGGCGCCCTGGTGGGACGCCGAGGCCCGGGGCGCCCTGTTTGGCCTGACCCGCGACACCACCCTGGCGGAGATTTCCCAGGCCGCCTTCGACGCCTGCGCCCTGCAGACCCGCGACCTGGTGGAGGCCATGCGCGCCGATGCGCCCGAGGCCTTCGGCAAGTCGGTGGAGATCCGCATCGACGGGGGCATGTCGCGCTCCTCCTGGTTCAGCCAGCGCCTGGCCGACCTCACCGGGGTGCCGGTTGGCCGGGCCACCTATCAGGAAACCACGGCGCTGGGCGCGGCCCTGTTCGCGGGGCTGGGGGCCGGCGTCTACGCCACGGTGGAGGACGCCGCCGCGTCGCGGCCGGCCACCGAGCGCCACGATCCCAAGCTCGACGCCCACGGCCGCGAGGCCGCCTATGCCCGCTGGCTCGACGCCGTGGCCCGGGTGCGGACCGAGGGCTAGGGCCGCTCCAGGTGACGCTTCCAGAAGGCCAGCCAGGCCTCGCGTTCGTGCGCCGGAATCTCCACGTGGCGACCAGGATTGATGTGCATGGTCTTTTCGGATGATCCGAAGGCGTTGAACAGGGCCAGGCCCTGCTCGCGGGTCATCAGTTCGTCCTCCCACTGGAACACGAACATCAGGGGGATGCGGATGCGCTCGGCGGCGGCCCTGTGGTCCTCGAGCCCCGGGAAGACCCCGAACAGGCCGAAGGTGGCGCAGGTGATCCGCGGCTCGTCGGCCACGAAGGGCACGCCGAAACGGGTCCCCATGGACACGCCCCAATAGCCCACCGGCTGACCCGCGCCGATCTCATCCAGCCCCTGGACGGCGTCCAGCGTGGCCTTCCACTCGGCCACGTGCTTCACCGCCACGGCGGCGTCCCGCGAAGGTCTCGATGGCGCGGCGGGACGCTCGCCCTTCTGCGCCGCCCGACCGGCCTCGGCCGCCGCCGCCCGCGCCTTCTCCGCCTGCTCCCGGGTGATCCGGTCCCCGTGGCCCGGCGCGTCGATGGCGACGGTGGCGTAGCCCAGCTTCTGCGCATGGCCGATGGCCGCCGCCGTCAGGTTGGCCACCTTCTTGTGCTGCGATCCGCCGTGTCCCATCAGGATCAGGGGGCGGGGCCCCTCGGCGCCCTCCGGCGTCCAGATGACGCCTGGCACCGCGTCGCCGTCGACAGTGAGCCGGAATTCGCGCCGGGTGACGCCGTCCTCGGTCTTCTCGCCAATGAATTCCATGGTCTCTCCCCTTCAAGCGGCGGCCGTCTTCGCGGCCGTCAGGTTGCGATTAGTTGGGCCAGCACGGCGGCCTGAGGCAGGGTCTCGATGCCGGCCACCGCCCGAACCACCGCCTGCGCCCGCTCGGCGCCGAGACGCGGTGTCATCAGCTCCAGGGCCTTGGCCTCCACCTCGCCGGCGTCCATCGGGTGCGACGGGAAGCCGGTGACGTGGGGGACATAGACCTCACGGATCGCGCCGTCCTTCAGCCGGACGATGACGCGGGCGGACTCGGTGCGTGGCTGTCCGGGCGGAGTCTCCTGGGCGGGGTCGTGAACCACATCGACCTTGGCCATCAGGGCGTGGACGGCGGCGTCGCCGCCCATCCGCTCCAGGGACTGGGCCGAGACGAAGTCCAGCCGGCGGTCGATGAGCATGATGGCCGTCAGATAGCGCAGGTTGAGGGCCGGCATGGCGGCGTCCCGGAAGGCTTGCCACCGTCCCGGCATCTCGATGCGCACGCCGTCCACGGCCTTGGCGTCGAGGTCGGGCAGCAGATCCAGCAAACCCTTCACGGCCGGCTGGGTGGGCCCGCCGACGGGATAGCGCTTGTAGGCGGTGTGGATGAGCTCGGTCCGCTCCCCCAGCCCCTCGATCAGGCCGGCCCGGTCGGCGTCGCCGCCGGTGAAGATCGCCGAGCGCATCCAGCCCTCGGGATGGTCCAGGCTGTCACGGACGCCGGTGAAGCCCGCCTCGGCCATCAGGGCCGCGTTCAGGCCGGCGCGCGCGCCCATGCCGGCGAAGACGAAGGACTTCTCCACGTGCTCGACGTCCAGCAGCCACTGCCAGGACCCGCCCGCCTGCTGCACGCAATAGGTGATGACATCGGGGATGCGGTCCTCCGCCAGTCCCAAGATCGACGCCGCCGCGGCGCCCGCGCCGAACACCGGCCCAATCCCGTGATTGGCGATCCCCGCGCGGCGCAGGTTGCCGATCCCCAGGGCCTTGGGCATCCGGCCCGCCAGTTCGTAGCCCGTGATCACGGCGCGCAGCACCGCCTCGCCGGACAGTCCGCGCTGCTCGGCCAGGGCCAGGGCGACGCTGACCACCGCGGGACCCGGTTGCACGAAGGCCGAGGGGATGAAGTCGTTGATCTCGGCGCCGTGGGCGGCCATGGCGCTGGCGAAGGCCGCGTCGCTGAGGGAGGCCGTCGCGCCCGTGCCCAGGATCGTGGCCGCGTTCTGCCAGGCGTCGCCGGACTGGGCGATGGCGAAGTCCCGGGCCAGCCGCGCAGGCGCCAGGTCGCGGCAGGCGACGATGGAGGCCAGGGTGTCCAGAATGTGCAGCCGGCCCAGGCTCAGGAAACTCTCCGGAATCGCCGCGGTCTGGCTGTGGGCGATGTAGGCGCAGAGCGCCGGCCCGACCGGCGCCGCCTCGTCCCGCGCCGCGGTCAAAGGCGCCCCACCCGTTCGGCCATGCTGGCGCAGGTGGAGA
This sequence comes from Phenylobacterium sp., assembly GCF_965229015.1. Classification (GTDB taxonomy): domain Bacteria; phylum Pseudomonadota; class Alphaproteobacteria; order Caulobacterales; family Caulobacteraceae; genus Phenylobacterium. The sequence continues at coordinate 615,421 of NZ_CBDDIM010000001.1, forward strand.
GCAGGTGCTCGATGATCTCCCGGCGGCCTGCCTCGTCCACCCGCTCGGCGGGGGCCGAGACCGAGATCGCCGCGGCCGCCTCCGGGCCTCGGGTCATGATCGGCGCGGCGAAGCCGACGACTCCCGGCTGGTAGCCGGCCATGGCGTAGCCGCGCTCCCGGACCTGTTCCAGTTCCGCCGTCAGGGCCGCGATATCGAGGCGCCGCCTGTCGCCCAGGGCCGCGGCGGTTCGCTCCAGCACCGCCCCGGCGTCGCCGGCATGGGCCAGGATCGCCTTGCCGCCCGCCGTAAGCGGGGCAGGGACCCGGCTGCCGATCCGGGTGGTGAAGCGGATCGGTCGCGGCGAGATCATCTTGTCGAGATAGAGGACGTCGTCGCCGGCGCGGATCACCAGGCTGACGGTCTCGCCGGTGGCCCGCTGCAGCTCCTGCAGGAACCCCGACGCCGCCCGCTTGATCGGGTGCTCGGTGATGACATTGGCGCCCAGTTCCCAGAGCTTGAGGGTCGCGGAATAGCAGCCTGTCTCTGCGCTCTGCTGCGCGAAGCCGAGGCCGATCAGGGCGGCCAGGATCCGGTGTGCGGTGCTCTTCTGGAGGCCGAGCCGCAACGCGACGGCCGACAGCCTCAAGGGCTCCGGCGACTGCGCCAACACCTCGAGCACCGCGAAGGTGCGGGGCACCACGCCTTCCGCCATCGAGACCAGTTCCGCCGTCATCGGCTCTCTCCCCTTGGTTGACATGATCTGCCCTGGAGCCGACCATCGTGTCAATGGAACGTCGTTCCGTACGATGGAACGACGGCAATCCGGAGCGGGGCATGGGAAGCGATGTGGCGGTGAGCACGGGCGACAGGGTGCGGACGAGCGCCGTGGTGGAGACCGCCCAGGGCAAGGTCCGCGGCGAACTGTTCCGCGGGGTCTCGATCTTCCGCGGCATTCCCTATGGCGCGCCTACCGGCGGCGCGAACCGCTTCCGCCCGCCGCAGCCGGCGGCGCCGTGGTCCGGGGTGCGCGAGGCGGTCCTCTATGGCCAGACCGCGCCGCAGACCCGCAGCACGCTGTCCGACGGCGGCTATCCCGGCAACAAGCCGGAGATGGGGGAGGACTGCCTGGTCCTGAACGTCTGGACCCCAGGAGCGGACGAGGCCCGTCGGCCGGTCATGGTCTGGCTGCACGGCGGCGGCTTCGAGGCCGGCTCGGGCTCGTCCATCCTCTATGACGGGGTCAACCTGGCCTCGAAAGGCGATGTGGTCTGTGTCAGCCTGAACCACCGGATGAACGTCTTCGGGCACCTGATGCTGCAGGACGCCCTGGGCGACGACTTCGCCGGCTCCGCCAATGCCGGATACCTCGACATCGTCGCGGGCCTGGAATGGGTGCGAGAGAACATCGGCCGCTTCGGCGGCGATCCCGGCAATGTCACCATCTACGGCCAGTCCGGCGGCGGCCGGAAGGTCAGCATCTCCATGGCCGCCAGGGGCGCCAAGGGCCTGTTCCACCGGGGCATCGTCCAGAGCGGCTCGCACCTGCGGCTCACCCCGCGCGACCGGGCCAACGAACAGTTGGACCGTCTGCTGGCCCACCTCGGCCTCAGCCGGGCCGACGCGCGCAAACTGCAGGACCTGCCCTTCGTCGACCTGGTGAAGGCCAACCGGGCCCTGTTGCGCGAACATCCCTCGCGCTTCTCGCCCACCCTCGACGAGGTGGTCTTCGACGCCCACCCGTGGGACCCGGCGGCGCCGGCCCTATCGGCCGACATCCCGATGATGATCGGCACCTGCCGGACCGAGCTGTCCAACCAGGTGGGCAGCGCCGACGAGACCACCTTCAGCCTGGACGAAGTGAGCCTCGCGGAGCGGCTGAAGGGCTATCTGCCCGCCGAGGATGTGTCCGAGATCGTGGAAATCTTCCGCCGGGAAAGTCCTGAAGCCTCGCCCTCCGAACTGTTTTTCAAGATCACCACCGCGCGAGGCTATTGGCGCGACAGCGTCCTGCAGACCGAGCGCAAGGCGGCCCAGGGGGCTGCGCCGGTGTGGTCCTACCGGCTGATGTGGCGCACCCCCGTGGAGGGTGGGCGGCGGATCACGCCCCATTCCCTGGACCTGCCCTTCATGTTCGACAACGTGTCCAAGGCCCCGCACATGGTGGGCGAGGCGAGCGAGGAGACGGCCGCCATGGCGCGCCAGATGAGCCAGGCCTGGCTCGCCTTCGCCCGCACCGGCGATCCCAACACCTCGGCGATCCCGGCATGGCGGCCCTACGACCTGGAGCAGCGCACGGTGATGCTGTTCGACACGGCCTCGACCAGCGCCAGCGATCCGCATCGCGAAGAGCGGCTGGCGATGGAACGCTACCCGACCCAGCAGCTCAAGGGGACGCTGCACCGGCAGCCGGCGGCCTGATCCCGACGCGTCCTGAATTCCGGAGACGACCATGACCACTGACCTCAAGCCGGCGCCGCTCGCCGCCGGCGAAGCCAAGCTCTTTCCCATCGTCGAAACCGCGGACGGAAAGGTGCGCGGCCTGAGGTCCGGACGCATCGCGGTGTTCAAGGGCCTGCGCTACGGGGCCGACACCTCGGGCGCGAACCGGTTCGCGCCGCCCCAACCCGTCAAGCCCTGGGCCGGGGTCCGCGACGCCCTGGACTACGGGAATATCGCCCCGCAGATCCCGGGCGACCGGCGGCACGCCTATGCCGACCTGATCCTCAACGACGTGCAGCCCGGCGGCATGGGGGAGGACTGCCTGGTGCTGAACCTCTGGACGCCCGATCCCAATCCCGCGGCGAAGCGGCCGGTGATCGTCCGCTTCCATGGCGGCGGCTTCTATGGCGGCTCCAGCAACAGCCCCGGCGGCGATGGCGAGATGCTGGCGCGCTTCGGGGATTGCGTGGTGGTGACCGTGAACCACCGCCTGAGCGCGTTGGGCTATCTCTATCTGGGGGAGGAGGGCCCCTTCGCGGACTCCGGGGCGGCGGGCATGCAGGACCTGGTGGCGTCCCTGCGATGGGTGGCGCGAAACATCGAGGTGTTCGGGGGCGATCCGGCCCGCGTCCTGATCGTCGGCCAGTCCGGGGGCGGGGCGAAGGTCAGCCACCTCCTGGGCATGCCCGTGGCCAAGGGGCTGTTCTCCAGCGCCGGCGTGATGAGCGGATCGCGCCTCACCGCCATGACCCGGGACCAGGCCGCCAAGGCCGCCGACCAGCTGCTACGCGTTCTGGGTCTGCGCGCCGACCAGATCAAGGCGCTTCAGGCCGTGCCTTTCTCCACCTTGCTGGCCGCCCAGGCCGAGGTGGAGGCGGAGGATCGGTCGCGGGGCGAGGCCCCGCGATCCTTCGCGCCCGTCCTTGGCCAGGCGATCCCGCACCATCCGTTCGCCCCCGGCGCGCCCGAGGAGTCCCTGGACATCCCGCTGGTCGTCTCCACCGCCCTGGATGAGCGGACCTATCGGGAAACCAATTTCGAAATGGGCTGGGACGAGGTCCGGCAGAAGCTGGAGCGTCGCGTGGGCGCCGAGGCCGGCATGCTGCTGGCCGCCTATCGCGATGAGGACCCGCAGGCCACGGCCTTCATCGTCAACGCCCGGATCAATTCCGACACCTCGTTCCGGCTGGGAGCCAACACCATGCTGGAGCGCCGGGTGGCCGCCGGCGGGGCGCCGACCTGGGCCTATCTGTGGGCCAGCCCGAGCCCGGCCTTCGGCGGCCGGTACGGCGCCGTGCACGGCATCGACGTCGCCTATTCCATGCACGACATCCGCTTCCCCCTGGCCGGGCCGACGGCGGACAACCTGCGGCTGGCCGACGAGATCGCCTCGGCCTGGGTTTCGCTGGCGGCGACCGGAAGGCCGGACAATCCCGCAACGCCCGCCTGGGCGCCCTACGACCTGGCCGAGCGCAACACCCTCGTCTTCGGCCATCCCACACAATCGGCCGGCGATCCGCGCAGCTTCTTCCGCACCTACTGGGAGCAGCACGCGGCGAGCCGGCGGGGTTAGCCTGAGGCGAGCCCGTAGAGGTCATCAAGGTCCCGCAGGTACTGCGCCCGGTCGGTGAACAGCCGGGCCTCCAGGCCGCAGGCCAGGGCGGCCTCCACATTGGCCGCCTTGTCGTCGAAGAAGACCAGCTCCTCGCGGGGCAGGGGGATGGCCGCCAGCATGGCCTCGAAGAAGGCGGCCTGAGGCTTGGCGGCCCCCAGGCGACAGGAGAGGTGGAGGCCGTCGAACAGGGCTCCGTAGCCCAAGCCCTGCTCCAGGTGCGCGGCCCAGAAGGCGTCCTGGTTGGAGCCGACATGACAGGCGATCCCGGCCGCCCGAAGCCGGCGGACGTCCTCCAGCATGGCCGGGTCCGGTTCGATGGCGCGCGTCCTCCAGTCGTCGAGGAAGGCGGCGGGCCCATGCGGCCATCCGGCGGCCTCCAGGGCCCGGGCGCAGGCGGCGACGAAGGTCTGGGCGTCGGACAGTTCGGCGGCGCCCAGCCGGCCATAGAGATCGTCGACGAAGGCCCGGGCCCGGAGCGCCGGCCAGAGGCCGTCCTCGACGGCGAAGGGGCCCGCGTGTTGCAGCACCCCGTCGGCGTCGAAGATCACCCCGCTCAGCTTCCTCGGACTCATGGGGGGCAGCTTCGGCCGGGGCATGCGCGCCGACAAGCCCGGCTTGACGCTGGGGCCCCGCGGCGCGACCCTGTAACCAACGATCACCAACGATCAGACGAGGGAGGCCGCCATGGCCGATGGTTCGCTTGCAGGCGTGAATTCTCTGAAGGGCAAGGTCAGCGCGGAGGAATGGGAAGCCCGCGTGGACCTCGCCGCCCTGTATCGCCTCGTGGCGCTCTACGGGTGGGACGACATGATCTACACCCACATCTCGGCGCGGATTCCGGGGCCGGAACACCAGTTCCTGATCAACCCCTACGGCATGTACTTCGGGGAGATGACCGCCTCGTCCCTGGTCAAGATCGACCTGGACGGCAAGATCCTCCAGGAGACCCCGTACTTCATCAATCCGGCGGGCTTCACCATCCACTCGGCGATCCACGCCGCGCGCGAGGACGCCAAGTTCGTCATGCACCTGCACTCCGACCAGGGCGTCGCGGTCGCGGCCCAGAAGGAGGGCCTGCTGCCCCTGTCGCAGCACGCCTGCATCGTCCTGCCCAGGCTGGCCTATCATGACTATGAGGGCATCGCCCTGAACCTGGACGAGCGCGAGCGCCTGGTGGCCGACATCGGCGACAAGACCCTGATGCTGCTGCGCAACCACGGCACCCTGTCGGTGGGGGAAAGCGCCGCCGACTGCTGGACCGGCATGTACTACCTGGAGCGCGCCTGCCAGATGCAGGTCATGGCCCTGTCGGCCGGCCGCGAGAACGTGCTGTTCGCGCCCGAGGCCGCCCAGACCGAGGTCAAGGGCCAGGTCATGCGCGGCATCGGCGGCAAGCTCGCCTGGCCGGGCGCCCTGCGCCGACTCGATCGGGAGCTGCCGGGCTACGACGCCTGACCGCGCACGGATGATTTTGGCATAACAACAGTCTGCGGGCGCTCCTGACGGGGCGCCCGTTTTCTTGGCGCTAACCGATTGATTACAAGGCTCGCCCCCGCCAATTACGGCGATTGGGCGGTCTGTCTGCGTCCTATTTCCGGCCAGACACGTACAGCCATCGTTCTGTCACTGGACGGGCGCTACGTACTGACCATAAGACCGCGCGATAATTGAACCCCATTGCCGCCCGCATTATCGAGGCGACGGAGTCCCCCCGCTTGCTACGACGCCATTTCTTCCTCGCCGGCGCGGTCCTTGTGCTGATCCTCATGTTGATCGCGGGCGCGTACAAGCTGACCCTCGGTAAGAAGGCGAGCCCGGGCGGCCCCCCCGCGGCCATGGCCCAAGGGCCCGGCGGCGGCCAGGCCGGCCGGCAGGGCGGCGCTGGACGTCCCGGCGGCATGGGCGGCATGGGAGGTCCCGCGGAGGTCTCGGTGGTCGCCATCCAGGCCCGGCCCTTCACCGACACCATCGACGTGATCGGCGTGGCCAAGGGCCGCCAGTCGGTCACCCTGACCGCGGCCGCCACCCAGCTGGTGGAGCGGGTGCGCTTCTCCCCCGGCCAGGCGGTCGGCAAGGGCGCCGTGCTGGTGGAGCTGAAGGCCACCGAGCAGGACGCCGGCCTCGCCCAGGCCCGGGCCAGCATGGTCCAGGCCCAGCGCGCCTATGACCGCTACAAGGCCCTCGGCCAGCAGGGCTTCGCCTCGAAGGCCATGATCGACCAGTACGAGGCCAACTATCTCTCGGCCAAGGCCAATGTCGCCGCCGCCCAGGCCCGCCAGGGCGACCGGCTGATCCGCGCGCCCTTCTCCGGCGTCGTCGGCCTGTCGGACATCGCGCCGGGCGCTCTGATCAATCCGGGCGCGGCCATCGTCACCCTCGACGACACCAGCGCCATCCGGGTCGATTTCCAGGTGCCCGACCGCTACATCGCCTCGGTCCGCCAGGGCCAGCCGGTCACCGCCACGGTCGACGCCTATCCCGGCGAGCAGATCAGCGGTCGTATCGCCCTGCTGGACACCCGCATCGACGAGAAGACCCGGGCGCTCACCGCCCGCGCCGAATTCCCCAATCCCGACCGCCGGCTGAAGCCCGGCATGATGATGCGGGTGGCCATCGCCCAGGGCACGCGCGTCGCGCTGTCGGCCCCGGAATCGGCGGTCTCGGTCCAGGGCGACAACGCCTTCGTCTATGTGCTGGCCAAGCAGGGCGACAAGACGGTGGCCGAGCAGCGCCCGGTGGTCACCGGGGTGCGCCAGGACGGCTTCGTGGAGCTGAAGGACGGGGTCGCCGCCGGCGACCGCGTGGTCGGCGACGGTCTCAACAAGGTTCAGCCCGGCCAGGCCGTTCGTCCGGCCGGCCAGGGCGGCCAGCGCCAGGGAGCGGGCGGCGCCCGGCCCGCGGCATGATGCTGTCCGACATTTCCGTCCGCCGCCCGGTGCTCGCCGCGGTGGCGGCGATCATCCTGTGCGTGGTGGGGCTGGCCTGCTTCACCTCGCTGTCGGTCCGCGAACTTCCCAGCGTCGATCCGCCCGTGGTCTCGGTCAGCACCACCTATCGCGGCGCCTCGGCCGAGGTGGTGGAGGAGCGGATCACCGAGGTGATCGAGCGCCAGGTCGCCGGCATCCAGGGCATCGACCGGGTCAATTCCTCCTCGCGGGACGGCACCTCGCGGATCAGCGTCTCCTTCAAGCTGGACCGCGATCTCGACACCGCGGCCAACGACGTGCGCGACGCCGTCAGCCGGGTCACCTCGCAGCTTCCCGAGCAGGCCGACCCGCCGCAGATCGCCAAGGCCAACGCCGACGCCTCGCCGATCATGTTCCTGGCGTTCTCGTCCGACAAGCTGAACCGGCTGCAGCTCTCCGACTACGCCAACCGCTACCTGGTGGAGCGGATCTCCACGATTCCCGGCGTCGCCCAGGTGAACCTCGGCGGCAGCCAGCTCTATTCGATGCGCATCTGGCTCGATCCCCAGGCCATGGCCTCGCGCGGCATCACCGTCGACGATGTCGAGACCGCGCTGAACGCCCAGAACCTCGAACTCCCGGCCGGCGCCCTGGAGGCCCCCGCCAAGGACTTCACGATCCGCGTCGCCCGCGGCTATTCCACGCCCGAACAGTTCCGCGAGCTGCCGGTGACCGCCTCGCGCACCGCGGCGACCACCTCCGCCAGCGTGGCCGGCGAGGGCGGGGCCCTGGGGTCCAGCGCCGCCGCCGGCGGCGCGGCCTCGGCCAGCGACGCGGGGTCCAACGCCTATGTCACCCGGCTGGGGGATATCGCCCGCATCGAGGAAGGGGCCGACGAGCGTCGCCGCACCTTCCGCTCCAACGGCCGCGACATGGTGGGCATCGCCATCACCCGCCAGAGCCAGGCCAACGACCTGGAGATCTCCAAGGGGGTCGCCGACCAGCTGCCGGAGATCAACAAGTCCCTGCCGCCCGGCACCAAGCTGGAGATCGCGGTGGACTTCACCGTCTTCACCAAGCACGCGATCCAGGAGGTCTGGATCACCATGGCTATCTCGCTGGCCCTGGTGGCGCTGGTGAACTTCGTCTTCCTGGGCACCTGGCGGGCGGCGGTCATCCCCTCCGTGGTGGCCCCGATCTGCATCCTCTCCACCTTCATCGTGCTCGCCCCCCTGGGCTTCTCCATCAACCTGCTGACCCTGCTGGCCCTGGTGCTGGCCATCGGCCTGGTGGTGGATGACGCCATCGTGGTGGTGGAGAACATCCAGCGCCGGGTGGACGAGGGCGAACCCCCGGTGGTGGCCGCTCAGCGCGGCGCCCGCCAGGTGTTCTTCGCCGTGGTGGCCACCACCGTCGTGCTGATCTCGGTCTTCGCGCCGCTGATGTTCCTGCCGGGCTATATCGGCAAGCTGTTCGTGGAGCTGGCCGTGGCCATCACCGCGGCGGTGGCCTTCTCGGCCCTGCTGGCGCTCAGCCTGTCGCCGATGCTGGCCTCCAAGCTGCTGCGCCCGGCCCAGGGCGAGGGCTTCATCGCCCGCCACGTCGACTCCGGCATGGGCAAGCTGCGGGCCTCCTACCACGCCTCCCTCGACGCCCTGCTGGGCCGGCGCGCGGCCTCGGTCTCCGCGGTGGGCCTGGTGGTGGTGCTGGCGGGCCTGGCCTTCGTCCTCTTCAATACCCTGCCGCGGGAGCTGGTCCCCAACGAGGACCGCGGCCGCGTCGACATCAACATCCAGGGTCCCGAGGGCGCCGGCTACGACTATACCCTGCCGGCCGCCAAGCAGGTGGAGGCCCGCCTTCAGGCCCTGCTGAAGGACGGGACCATCAGCCGCTACACCCTGGGCGTTCCGCGCTTCGGCCAGAACCAGTTCAACACGGGCAACGCCAACGCCGCCCTGCCGGACGACGCCAAGCACAAGATCAGCTCCCAGGACCTCGCCGCTCAGCTCAACAAGGACTTCTCCAAGATCACCGCCATCCGCGCCATCGCCTCGGTCCGCCCGAGCCTGCAGCGGGGCGGCGGCGGCGGGGGCAATGTCGACCTGATCGTGGTGGGCAACGAGTATCCCGAGATCGAGCGCCTCATCCGGCCGCTGATGACCGCGGTCCAGGCCAATCCCGGCATGGCCCGGCCGCGCCTGGACTATGAGCCCACCTCGCCGCGACTGCTGGTGGACCTCGACCGCGACAAGGCCGCCACCCTCGGGGTCTCGGCCCAGTCGGTGGGCCGGGCGCTGGAGACCATGTTCGGCTCGCGCAAGGTCACCACCTATATCCGCGACGGTCAGGAATACGACGTCATCCTGCAGACCGACCGCGCCAACCGCCAGAACGAGAGCAACCTGGCCAACCTCTATGTGCGCACCAACTCCGGCGCCACCGTCCCGCTCTCCTCGGTGGTCACCACCCATGTGCGCGGCGACACCCCCGACCGCTCCCGGGTCGATCGCCTGCGGGCCATCACCCTCTCGGTCCAGCTCAATCCCGGCTACACGGTGGGCGAGGCGGTGACCTTCCTGCAGGCCGAGGTGGCCAAACATCCCGGCACCACGGTGAAGTGGGGCGGCACGGCCCGCGACTACCTCGAGGCCGGCGGCGCCGTGGGCCTGGCCTTCGGCATGGCCCTGCTGCTGGTCTTCCTGGTGCTGGCCGCCCAGTTCGAGAGCTGGATCCACCCGGCGGTGATCATGCTCACCGTGCCGGTGGCGGTGCTGGGGGGCCTGTTCGGCCTGCTGGTGGCCGGCTCCACCATCAATACCTACAGCCAGATCGGGTTGATCATCCTGGTAGGCATCGCCGCCAAGAACGGCATCCTGATCGTGGAGTTCGCGAACCAGCTGCGCGACGACGGCCTGTCGATCCGCGAAGCGGTGATCGAGAGCGCCTCCCTGCGCCTGCGGCCCATCATCATGACCTCCATCTCGGCGGCGGCGGGCTCCATCCCGCTGATCGTCTGGGGCGGGGCCGGCGGCGAAAGCCGCAAGACCATCGGGGTGGTGATCTTCTTCGGGGCCATCTTCACGACCCTGCTGACCCTGTTCATCGTGCCGATCTTCTACAACCTGCTGGCCCGCTTCACGAAGTCGCCGCTCGCCACCTCGCGCCGCATCGAGGCCTTCGAGGAGGCCGAGCAGACCCGCGCGGCCAACGCCGCCGAATAGGCAAGAGCCCTCCCCGCCGAGGCGGGGAGGGAAGTGCGTCTATGGGATGGTTGCGCCGGCGGCGACGGGGGCGTCGCACAGCCGGCGCCGGCATGACCCCAGCGGGGGAGGCCACGCCCCTAGACCCGCCCTCACCAGGGGGGAGACGGGCGGGGTGGAATTGTCGCGGCTGAGATGCTCGACCAGACCCGACCCCATTATGGTGACGGCGCCCGACATGCGCGTCAAGGTTGCCTGCACGTCACCACACGTTTTCCGAGCGAGCCTGTGATGTGCGGTTGAAACCGGCCGCTCTGCGGTGGCGGCGCGCCGGGGGCGATGACCTGGAATTGAGTCGATCCGAGGTCACGACGATCGGCCCTAGTGCGCTTCGTTGGCCTCGTGCGGCTTGTAACCGGTCTCGACCTTCAGATAGGCGATCAGGTCGACCCGGTCCTTGGCGTCCTTGACCCCGATGAAGGTCATCTTGGTGCCCGGCAGGAAGGTCTTGGGGCTGGTGAGCCACTGGTCGAGGTGCTCGGCGTCCCAGGTGAAGGTCGCAGCCTTCACGGCGTCGGAATAGTTGAAGTCCGCGGCCGAGCCGGGCTTGCGGCCGAACATCCCGTAGAGGTTCGGGCCGGTCATGTTGGCGCCGCCGGGCACGATGGTGTGGCAGGACTTGCAGACGGCGAACACCTTCTTGCCGTTGGCCAGGTCGCCGGTGTTGTAGGGGGCCGGCAGGCTCTCCAGCAGCTCGTGCTTCTCCTCGTCGGTGGGCTCGGCCACGGCGGCGGCCGGGGCGGCGGCCTCGGCGTGCTCCTCGCCCTTCTCGCCCTTCTCGGCGGTCTTGCCGCAGGCCGACAGGCCGGCGAGGCAAACGGTGGCGACGAGCGTCAGGGCGAGGCGGCGCATGGGAAATCTCTCCAGTCAGGACGGGCGGCAAGCTACTCCAAGCCGCACCGTTGGCAAGCGCCTCAACCCCGCTTGCGCCGCTCCTTCTGGATGATCTCGTCCAGGGCCTGAAGGAACCGCGACCGGTCGTTGCGGTCGAAGGGCTTGGGGCCGCCCAGAATGTCGCCGGTGGAGCGCAGCTGCTCCATCAGGGCGCGGTTGGCGATGGCCTGGCCGATGGAGTTGGCGGTGAAGGGCTTGCCGTTGGGAGTCACCGCGTGGCCCTGGGCCTGCAGCACGCGCTCGGCCAGGGGGATGTCGTTGGTCACCACCACGTCGCCGGGGGTCACGTGCTCGGCGATCCAGTCGTCGGCCACGTCGGGGCCGGCGTCGACGATCACCCGCTCGATCATCGAGGACTTCGGGATCATCATGAAGGCGTTGGAGACCACCCAGGTCTTCAGGCCGTAGCGCTGGGCGACCTTGTAGATCTCGTCCTTCACCGGGCAGGCGTCGGCGTCGATGAAGATCTCGATGGGCTTGTGGGTCATGAGGCGTCCCTAGCGCCATCCACGGAAAAACGACAGGGGCGCCGCAAGATCGGGCGCCTGCCTCTTTGCGTCATCGCATGGCTTTTCATCCCCGCGGCGCGGGTGGAAGGATAGGCCATGGCCGCACCCCAGCCCCCTCTCGACGACGCCCGCCACGACCAGAGGTTTCCGACCCTGAGCGCCGCCGAAACCGCCCGCGCCCGGCGCTTCGGCGAGGCGCGGACCTATCCCGCCGGCGCCGCCATCGTCCGAGCCGGGGAGGCCGGCCACGGCCTGACCCTGATTCTGTCCGGCGCGGTGGACATCGTCGGGCGCGGGGAGGGTGGGGCGCCGGAGCTGATCGTCACCCATGGGCCCGGCGCCTTCATGGGCGAGCTGGCCCAGCTCAGCGGCCGCCCCAGCCTGGTGGACGCCACCGCCGTCAGCGACGTCGAGGCCGTGGTCCTGCCGCCCGAACGCCTGCGCGCCCTGCTGGTGGCCGAGGCGGAGATGGGCGAGACGATCATGCGCGCCCTGATCCTGCGCCGGGTCGGCCTCATCGAGCGCGGCGCCGCCGGCCCGGTGATCGTCGGCCACATCGGCGATCCGGACGTCCTGCGGCTGGTAGGCTTCCTGTCGCGCAACGGCCATCCGCACCAGACCCTGGACCCGCAGACCGATCCCGAGGCCCGCGCCCTGGTGGACCGCTTCAGCGTCGAGCCGGGCCAGTTGCCCATCGTGCTGTGTCCCGGCGGCCAACTGCTGCGCAATCCCACCGAGGGGCAGCTCGCCCGCTGCATCGGCATGGTGGGGCCCATCGATCCCGACCGGATCTATGACGTCGCCATCGTCGGCGCCGGGCCCTCGGGACTCGCCGCGGCGGTCTATGCGGGGTCCGAGGGGCTCTCGGTCCTGGTGCTGGACTGCCGCGCCTTCGGCGGCCAAGCCGGGGCCTCCTCGCGCATCGAGAACTATCTCGGCTTCCCGACGGGGATCAGCGGCATGGCCTTGATGGCGCGAGCCTACAATCAGGCCCAGAAGTTCGGGGTGGAGATGGCCATCCCCGACGAGGCGGTGCGCCTGCCCCCCTCGGAGACCGGCGCGCCCTTCACCCTCGAACTTGGCGGCGACCAGCGGGCCCGGGCCCGGGCCGTGGTCGTGGCGACCGGGGCCCGCTACCGACGCCTCGACATCGCCGGCCATTCGGATTTCGAGGGCGCCAGCGTCCACTACTGGGCCTCGCCCCTGGAGGGCCGGCTCTGCGCGGGCCAGGAGGTGGTGCTGGTGGGCGGCGGCAACTCGGCCGGCCAGGCGGTGGTCTATCTGTCCACCCAGGTAAAGAAGGTCTGGATGCTGGCGCGTCGGCCGCTGGAGGCCACCATGTCCCGCTACCTGATCGACCGCATCCGCGCCCAGCCCAATGTGGAGGTTGTGACGCCCGCCGAGATCAGCGCCCTGGAGGGGGAGGGGGGCGTCCTGCGCGCCGTGCGTTGGCGCGATCCGCGCAGCGGGGCCGAGACCGCCCGCGAGATCGGCCACCTGTTCCTGTTCATCGGGGCCGATCCCAATACCGACTGGCTGGCCGGGTCGGAGGTGGTGGTGGACGCCAAGGGCTTCATCCCCACCGGCCTGGACCTCGACCTGCGTGCCGGCGTGCTGCCCCGGCCGATGCAGACCAGCCGCCCCGGGGTCTTCGCCATCGGCGATGTGCGCGCCGGCTCGGTCAAGCGGGTCGCCGCCGGGGTGGGAGAGGGCGCGCAGGTGGTGGCCGCCCTGCACGCCTACTTGGCCGACACCGGTCCCTTGCCCAATCGGGAGCCCAGCCATGCCTGACACCTGCGCCCACGGCGACGCCATCCGCCCCGTGACCCCCAGCGCCAAGGGTTGCGAGGACTGCCTGAAGATCGGCTCGAAGTGGGTCCATCTGCGCCTGTGCCGCACCTGCGGGCACGTCGGCTGCTGCGACCAGTCCCCGCACCGGCACGCCACCGCCCACTTCCAGGCCACCGCCCATCCGGTGATCGAGGGCTACGATCCGCCTGAGGGCTGGGGCTGGTGCTATGTGGACGAGGTGTTCCTGGACCTGACCGACGACATGACCCCGCAGGTCGGGCCGATCCCGCGCTATGTCTGAGGCCGGAAGAACCACAGCTTCACCGCCTCGGTGGCCGCGATATAGGCCAGGACGATGGCCACCAGGGTGGCCATCAGGGCGGCCGACAGGGGGGTGAGGCCAAACAGAGCCGAGAGCTTTCCCAGATAGGGCGTGGCCATGGCCAGGATCGCCACCCCCGCCGTGGTCGCGGCCAGCAGGGTCCCGGGACGGCTGCGCCAGGCCGGCAGCCGGGTGCGCAGCACCATGACCACCGCCAACTCGGTCAGCAGGGAGACCACGAACCAGGCGGTCTGGAAGGTGGCCTCATGGGCCCGGAACAGGCGCAGCAGCACGGCGAAGGTCAGCAGGTCGAACGCCGAGCTCACCAGGCCAAAGACGATCATGAAGCGCCGGATGTCGGCGACCCCGAGCCGCTGGGCCGAGCCCAGCTGACTGGCCTCCACGGCGTCGGTGGAGATGGCGATGGAGGGCAGGTCGGACAGGAAGTTGTTCAGCAGGATCTGGCTGGCCGCCATGGGCAGGAACGGCAGGAAGGGCGCGGCCAGGGCCATGCTCACCATGTTGCCGAAATTGGCGCTGGTGGTGATGCAGATGTATTTCAGGGTGTTGGCGAAGGTCCGCCGCCCCCCCACCACCCCGTCGCGCAGCACCCCGAGGTCGCGGCGGGTCAGGACCACGTCGGCGCTCTGACGGGCCACGTCGACGGCGCCTTCCACCGAGACCCCGACATCGGCGGTGAACAGGGACGGCGCATCGTTGATGCCGTCCCCCAGATAGCCGACGCAGTGCCCCATCCGCTGCAGGGCGCGCACGATTCGCTCCTTCTGTTGCGGATCGACCTCGGCGAAGACGGTGGTGCGCTGGGCGAGGTTCCACAGCGCCTCGTCCTTCAGGGCGGCGACCTGCGCGCCCGTCAGCAGGGTGTCGGTGTCCAGGCCCAGGCTGCGCGCCACGTGACCGACCACGTGGCGGTTGTCGCCGCTCAGCACCTTCACCGAGACCCCGAGCGCCGCCAGGGCGGCGATGGCGGCCGCCGCCTCGGGCTTGGGCGGGTCCATGAAGACCAGGAAGCCCTGGAAACACATCTCGCTCTCATCGGCCAGCACGTAGTCGGGGCGGACCTCCATGCTCCGTGTGGCCAGGGCCAGGACCCGGAACCCCTCCTCGCCGCGCGCCTGGAAATAGGCCTCCAGGCGGGTCCTCGCCGCCGCCGTCAGGGGCGTCTCGCGATCGCCGTCCCGCCAGGTGACGCAGAGGTCCAGCACGTTGCTGAAGGCGCCCTTGGTGATCAGCAGGCGCGCCTGCGGCGCGGCCGGCGCCTGGACGACGATGGTCAGGCGCTTGCGGGTGAAGTCGTAGGGGATCTCGTCGACCTTCAGCCAGCCCGCGGTGTCGAGGCCCGCGGCGGCCCCTGCCGCCATCAGGGCCTCGTCCAGGGGATTGGCGATGCCGGTCTCGAAGGCCGCGTTCAGGAAGGCCAGGCGCGCCACCTCCGGCGAGGCCTGGCCCTGGGGGTCGGTGGCGGCTTCCAGAACGATCTGGCCCTCGGTGAGGGTGCCGGTCTTGTCGGTGCAGAACACCGTCATCCCGCCCAGGTTCTCGATGGCGTCCAGTTGGCGGACCAGCACACCCCGCTTGGCCAGGTCCCGGGCACCCGCCGCCAGGGTGACGCTGATGATCGCCGGCAGCAGCTCCGGCGACAGCCCGACCCCCAGGGCGACGGCGAACAGCAGGGACTCGATGAAGGGGCGTCCCAGGAGCTGGTTCACCACCAGGACGAAGATCACCACCGCCACCATCACCCGGATCAGCAGGCCGCCGAACTGGCGCACCCCGCGGGCGAAGTCTGTCTCCACGGGCTTGGTCTTCAGGCGCTCGGCGATGGCGCCGTACTGGGTGGCCTGGCCGGTGCGGATCACCAGGACCTCGGCCATGCCGCTGCGCACCGAGGCGCCCAGGAAGACCATGTTGGTCCGCTCGGCCAGGGGGGCGTCGGCCGCGGCCAGGCCCGGGCGCTTCTCCACGGGGAAGGACTCCCCGGTCAGGGCGGCCTCGCTCACCAGCAGGTCTTGGGCCTCCAGGACGATCGCGTCGGCGGGCACGATGGCGCCGGCCGACAGCAGCACGATGTCGCCGGGCACGATCTCGCTGAAGGGGACGGCGAGCGCCTGGCCGCCCCGCCGCACCTTGGCCATCAGGGACAGCCGCTGGCGGAGCTGGGCCACGGCGTTGGAGGCCCGGTACTCCTGGGTGAAGCCGAGGGCGGAGCTCCCCAGGACGATGCTCAGGATGATGGCCGCTTCCAGCCACTCCTGCATCACTCCCGCGATCAGGGCGGCGAAGACCAGGATCAGCACCAGGGGGTTCTGGACCTGACGCAGGGCCAGACCGAGGACGCCCTGGTGGCCTTCGTCGCGCACGATGTTGGGACCGGTCCGCCGCAGGCGCTCGGCCGCCGCGCTCGGGCTCAGCCCGTCGCGGCTGGCGCCCAGGGCCGCCAGGACGGCCTCCGCCGGGCGGCTCCATTCGGCGTCCGGGTGAGCGCTCGGGGGCGGGACGGAGCGGCGGGCCATGCGGCAGCATCGGCCGTGCGGGACCGGCCGCCTTGATCTGGATTAAACCGACGCCGTCGGTCGCGCGGCAAATCGCCCTAAGGTTGAAGCAAGGCGCGTGACAGGCGAACAAAAGAAGCGCATGATTAAATACTTAGTATCCCCCATGTCTTGGACTGGAGGTTCTCATGGCGCCGGAAGTCTTGCGAGCTCTGAACGTCGCCCATTTCGAACGACTGCTGTTGTCGGAGCGTGAGCCCGATCAACGTCGGGTCATCGAACAGCTTCTCGCCGAGGAACGGGCCAAGCCGCTCAGCGCCTATCCTTGCGAGAACTCCAAACGCCCCGGGGCTGGCAATGCGACGGGGCTGACCTAGGCCCTAGGTCTTCAGCGACTGCCAGGCGGCCTTGATCTGGGCGAAGGCGGGGTCGGTCTCGGTTTCCAGGCTGTGCTTCTGGTTGATCTTGCAGCCCACCATGTCGTGGTTGCGCCACTTGGCCCGCACGATGAACACCTGACCGTCAGGAACATGCAGGACGGTGAGCGCCTTGGGCAGGGGCACCAGGGCCGGAATCTCCAGCTTCAGCCCGCTGGCGCTGACGTCGCGCATGGTGGCGTCCCACCAGGATCCGAGGTTGGGACCATAGAAGACCCGCACCCGATCGCTGACGGGGGCGCGAGGTTCTACACGACGATCAATCCAGGCGGCTTCAGACATGGGCCAAGCTCATAGGCCAAGGATGCTAAATTTTTCTAAGCTTCGCCTTTCGCCGGCGGAATGCGGCGAGGCGGCGCAGTTCCGCGCCGGATAGGTGGTTCGAAGTGGTGCCGGATACAGGACTCGAACCCGTGACCTTCGGTTTACAAAACCGCTGCTCTACCAGCTGAGCTAATCCGGCGTCTGTGGTGGCCCCGGGGCTGGGGCCGGGTCGCCATTCCTTAGCTGCTTCGCGGCGAGGGGGGCAACCGCTTCCGCCTGGGACGGGAACGCGCTTTGACGTGGGTCAACGAGCCTCGCCGCGCGGCCCCCTAGGGTCGGGATCAGGAGGTGACCCATGTCAGACGCTCAACTTGGCCCCGCGACCTTCTTCCGCGAGGGCCCGATGGTGGTGGCGACCCTGAGCCGCGAGATCGCGGCCGACCCGCAAGCCGTCTGGACCGCCCTAACCGCGCCTGAACTGCTCCCGCAGTGGCTGGCGCCCGGAACGATCGAGTTGCGGCCCGGCGGCGCGGTGCGGCTCGACTTCGGCGACAGCGGCGTGGTGGTCGACTCGACGGTCAGCGCCGTGGAGCCCGGCCGCCTGCTGGAATACTCCTGGAGCGGCCCCGGCGAGCCTCAGCGGCCCGTCCGCTGGGAGATCGCCCCGCGCGGGGCGGCCGTCGACCTGACCCTGACCCTGAAGCTGCCCCCCGACGAGGACGCCGGGCGCTCGGCCGCCGGCTGGGCGGCGCACCTGGAGATGCTGGCCTGCGCCCTGGCCGGGGTTCCCATCAAGTTCCCCTTCGAGGCCTTCAAGGCCACCCGCGACGCCTACCGCGATCTGGTGGGCGTGGAGGTCGCCTACTAGCCGCGGCCGGCGCCGATCAGGTTCGACGCAGGATGAAGGTGTCCTGCGGCAGGCTGTTGGTGTCGAACAGCACCAGCTCCAGGGGCAGGAGGTTGTCCTCGATGATCTTCCGGAGCGGTTCGGGGCCGAAATAGGCCTCGCCATAGAGCGGGCCCAGACCCGTGTCGTGCCAGATGAACTCCCCGGCCTCGTACCGCCGCAGGGCGTCGGCGGTGTCGCCGATCTTGCTCAGCACGAAGGTGTAAAACCAGTGGACCTCCTCGCCGGCCTCGGCGCGCGCCTTCTGGTTGGCGAGTTCCGCCAGGAATCGGCCGCCCCAGGTGGTGAAGGCCGCGAACCCCCCCGGTCTCAGGACCTCGGCGGTCTCGCGCAGCCACAGGGCCGCCGAGTGCGGCGACAGGTGGGAGAAGACCGAATAGCCGATCACGAGGTCGAAGCTGTCGCGCGGGATCCGCCGATTGGGCAGATATTCCCCCGTCAGGATGCAGGCGTAGGGATTCAGGCCGCGGGCGATCTTGGAGAAGAGGGTCGACGGTTCGAACCCGTAGATGTTCGCCAGATCATAGTGACGCATGTAGGGGCGCATCATCCGCCCCCAGCCGCACCCGAAGTCGAGCAGGCGGGCGTCGGGATCGAGGCGGAGGGATCCCTGCAGATTGCCCTTCACGAACAGGTAGAACATGAAGGCCTCGTGGATCGCGTCCACCCCTGAACTCCCGTGCACGCGGGACTGCAGGTCGGGGTCCGGGAAGCCCGGGAACACGACGCCCTCGATGGTTTGATCGGTGACCGAGGCCCGGAGCGTCGCCAGCCACTGGCCGTCCGTCAGGTGGCCGAAGGTGTCGCGGAAGATGTTGGCCGAGCGGAGCCGTTCCTCGTCATAGTTGATGGGCGGGACATAGACTTCGGCGACCATGCGCGACTCCATAGCTTGGGCGGTTATGTCGGCCTGAGCGGCGGGCGGCAAGCGCGTGGGACGCTGAAGACGCGCAAGGAAAAGGCGCTCCCGGCCAAGCCGGAAGCGCCATCACCTGTCCCCCGACAGGTCGACCGTCGCTCACTGAGCGCCAGTCTCCAAAAACCTGACCGGGTTATGCCCAAGACTCGCGCCGACCGCAAACCGGCCTGGTGTCGCAGGGGGAAAGAGAAAGCCCCGGCGCTCCTGTGAAGGAGCCCGGGGCCAGGGCGACGGCTCAAGTCGGGGGGGCGATTTGCCGTCGCCCCCTATCAATTCGCGGGCCGGGAGAGTGTTCCCAAGAAAAATGCGCTTCATGCGAATTTCCGGGTCGCGCCGGCCAAGCGCCCTGTGATCCTCTGGCGGAAGTATCCAGGGGAGAGCGCCATGAAGTTCGAGGATTATCGCAGCCACGACGCCGTGGGCCTGGCGAGCCTGGTGGCCAAGTGCGAGGTCTCCGCCGCCGAATTGCTGGAGACCGCGGTCGCCCGCATGGGCCAGGTCAATCCGGCCCTCAACGCCGTGACCCTGGACCTGGCCGACTGGGGCCGGAAGGAAGCCGCCAAGCCGCCCAGCGGGCCCCTGGCCGGCGTGCCCTTCCTGCTCAAGGACCTGGGGGCGACCCTGGCCGGGACGGTGACCTCCTCGGGCTCGGCCCTGCTGAAGGACAATGTGGCCGCCGCCGACAGCGCGCTCACCACCGCCTACCGCCAGGCGGGCCTGGTGATCTTCGGCAAGACCAACACCCCCGAATACGGCCTGATGCCCATCACGGAGAGCACCTTCCTGGGCCCCTGCCGCAACCCCTGGGACGTCTCGCGCACGCCCGGCGGCTCCTCGGGCGGGGCGGCCTCGGCGGTGGCGGCCGGCATCGTGCCGGCGGCCCACGCCAGCGACGGCGGCGGCTCCATCCGCACACCCGCCTCGGCCTGCGGCCTGTTCGGCTTGAAGCCCTCTCGCGGCCGGGTCTCCTTCTCGCCCCTGGGGGAGGGCTGGGGCGGGGCCTCGATCCAGCACGCCGTCACCCGCTCGGTCCGCGACTCGGCCGTCCTGCTGGACATCGCCTGTCGGCCGCAGCCCGGTGACCCCTACTATCTGGACGCGCCGGCCACCCCCTACGCCCAGGAGGTGGGCCGCGCGCCCGGCAAGCTGCGGATCGGCTTCACCACCGCCGCTCTGGCCTCCGACGCCCTGGACCCTGAATGCGTCCAGGCGGTGCTGGACGCCGCCCGGCTCTGCGAGAGCCTGGGCCACACGGTGGAGGAGGTGACCGTGCCGGGAAACCTGGCGGCCATGCAGCAGGGCGCCGGCGACGTGATCGCCGCCGGCGTCGCGGCCACCTTCGAGGCGGAGGCCGAGCGGCGCGGCCGCCCGGTCAGCGAGGACGAGGTGGAGATGCTCACCTGGGGCATGTACCGGCGCGGGACCGGGGTCAGCGGGGCCACCTATGTCCGCGGCCTGGCGGCCATCCACGCCTACGGCCGGGCGGTGGCGGGCCTGTTTTCCACCTACGATGTCCTGCTGCTCTCGACCCTGGGCAGCCCGGCGATCCCCATCGGCCACCTGACGGAGGACCTGCGGGCCTTCACCGAGCGGCTCTTCAAGTTCATGCCCAACACCCAGGCCTTCAACAACACCGGCCAGCCGGCCATGACCGTGCCCCTGGCCTGGTCGGCGGGGGGCCTGCCCATCGGCCTGCAGTTCGTGGGCCGCATGGCCGATGAGGCGACCCTGTTCCGCCTCGCCGGGCAACTGGAGACGGCCAAGCCCTGGTTCGACCGCGTCGCCCCGATCTAGGCTTCGCGGCGGCCCCGCCGCTGCTGGAACAGGTAGGCGCCGATCACTCCGGTGGCCACCAGCCCCACCAGCAGGGTGGAGACCGCGTTGATCTCCGGGCTGACCCCAAGGCGCACCTGGCTGTAGATCCGCATCGGCAGGGTCGTGGCGCCGGGGCCCGAGGTGAAGCTGGCGATCACCAAGTCGTCCAGGGAGAGGGTGAAGGCCAGCATCCAGGCCGCCGCCACCGCCGGAGCGATATTGGGCAGGGTGACGGCGAAGAAGGCCCGCAGCGGCGTGCAGCCCAGGTCGCGGGCGGCTTCCTCCAGGGCCTTGTCGAAGCTGATCAGCCGGGCCTGGACCACCACCGTCACGTAGCAGAGGGTCACGGTGGCGTGGCTCACCGTCACCGTCCAGAAGCCGCGCGGCAGGCCGAAGGCCACGAACAGCAGCAGCAGGGACAGGCCCAGGATCACCTCGGGCATCACCAGGGGCGCATAGATCATGCCCGAGAACAGCAGCCGGCCCCTGAACCGCCCCGAGCGCACCAGGGCCACGGCCGCCAGGGTTCCCAGCACCGTGGCGAGGCTGGCCGAGATCAGCCCGACCCGCAGGGTCACCCCGATGGCGGCCAGCAGCTGGTCGTCCCGCAGCAGGGCGCCGTACCACTTGGTGGAGAACCCGCCCCACACCGTCACCAGCCGGCTGGCGTTGAAGGAATAGACCACCAGCAGGACGATGGGCAGGTAGAGGAAGGCCAGACCCACCGTCACCGCCACCCGGTTGAACGCCGAGGCGCCGCGTTTCATCGCCCGGCCTCGATCATCTTCGTCTGCTGGCGCTGATAGAGGACGATGGGGATCACCAGGGTGGCCAGCATGGCGATGGCCACGGCCGAGGCGGCCGGCCAGTCGCGGTTGGCGAAGAACTCCGTCCAGATGGTCTTGCCCAGCATCAGGGTGCCCGAACCCCCCAGCAGGTCGGGGATCACGAACTCGCCCACCATGGGGATGAGGCAGAGCAGGGCGCCGGCGGCGACGCCCGGCAGGGAGAGGGGGAAGGTCACCCGCCAGAAGGCCTGGGTCCGCGTGCAGCCCAGGTCGGCGGCGGCCTCCAGCAGGCTCTGGTCCTGCTTCTCCAGCACCGCGTAGAGCGGCAGCACCATGAAGGGCAGGTAGGCGTAGACCAGGCCGATATAGACCGCGGTGTCGGTGTTGAGCAGGTTGAGCTCGGGCAGGCCGAACTGGGAGAGAAACGTGTTGAGCAGGCCCTCGGGCTTCAGCACCGCGATCCAGGCGTAAACCCGGATCAGGAAGCTGGTCCAGAACGGCAGGATCACCGCCATCAGCAGAGCTTGGCGCGTCGAGGCTTCGAACCGCGACATGCCGTAGGCGATGGGATAGCCGATCAGCAGCAGGATCCCCGTGGCCACGGCGGCGAACTTCAGGCTGGAGAGGTAGGAGGCGATGTACAGGCTGTCGTTGGTCAGCCGGGCGTAGGTCTCGAAGTCCAGGGCGGCGAAGAAGGCCCGCACCCCGGCCCAGCCGGCGCTCCAGTCCAGTCTCGGCGCATAGGGCGGCATGGCGAGCGCGGTGTCCGACAGGGACAGCTTGGCCACCAGCAGGAACGGAAACAGGAAGAAGACCCCCAGCCACAGGAAGGGGGCCAGGGCCGCCAGACCGGTCCTGGGGCGACCCTTCATCGGGTCAGCACCACGGCGGCGTCCGGGGCGAAGGTCAGCCAGCAGGGATCGTCGCAGGCGATGGGCCGGGCCACCAGGCGCGAGGCGTTGGCGCGGGCGGCGCGCACCGTGCGGCCGCTCTCCAGCTCCACCACATAGGTGGTCCAGTCGCCGAGATAGCCGTAGTCGGCGACCTTGCCGGCCATGCGGTTGGGACCCTCCCTGGGCGGGTCGAGGTGCAGCTGGATCTTCTCGGGCCGCACCCCCAGCCAGGCGGTGGAGCCCACGGCCAGCGGGACGTCCTCCAGGGCCTCGAAGCCCGCCGGGCAATCGGGGGTGGCGAGCGTCACGCGCTTGCCATCGGTGGCGGTCACCGCGCCCTCGAACAGGTTCACGTCGCCGATGAAGTCGGCCACGTAGCGGGAGTTGGGGGTCTCGTAGACCTCGGCCGGGCGGCCGATCTGCACGATCTGGCCCTCGCGCATCACCGCGATCCGGTCGGCGGTGACCATGGCCTCTTCCTGGTCGTGGGTGACGATCAGGAAGGTCATGCCCAGCCGCTGCTGCAGGGCGATCAGCTCGAACTGGGTCTCCTCGCGCAGCTTCTTGTCCAGGGCCGCGAGGGGTTCGTCCAGCAGCAGCATCTTGGGGTTGGGGGCGATGGCGCGGGCCAGCGCCACCCGCTGCCGCTGGCCGCCGGAGAGCTGGTGGGGCTTGCGCCGCGCCAGGCCCTCCAGGCGCACCAGGGCCAGCATCTCGGTCACCCGGTCGGCGACCTCGCCCTTCGGCGTTCCCTGCTGCTTGAGGCCGAAGGCGATGTTCTGCTCCACCGAGAGGTGGGGGAAGAGGGCGTAGGACTGGAACATCATGTTCACCGGCCGCTGGTGCGGCGGCCGGCCGGCCAGGTCCTCGCCGGCCAGGGTGATACGTCCGGCGTCCGGGGTCTCGAACCCGGCCAGCAGGCGCATCAGGGTGGTCTTGCCGCAGCCCGACGGTCCCAGAAGGGCGAAGAACTCGCTCTCATAGATCGACAGCGAGACGTCGTTCACCGCCGTCTCGGCCCCGAAACGCTTGGTGACCCCCTCGAACCGCACCAGGGGCTCCAGGGTCGGATCGGTCCAGGGGGCGAAGCTGGAACGGACGGCGCCGATGTTCAGGCGCGGCCGGCGCGTGGTGGTCATCGTCCGGTCTGCACCCGCGTCCACTGACGGTTCACCTCGCGCAGCAGGCTCTGGTCCTTGGAGGAGGTGACGAACAGGGTCAGCAGCTGGTCGGGGGTCGGATAGACGTTGGGGTTGTCCCGCACGTCGGGGGCCACCAGGGCGGTGGCCGCCTTGTTGGCGTTGGCGTACTCGGTGAAGGTCGAGGCCCGGGCGATCACCTCCGGGCGCAGCATGTAGTCGAGGAACTTGTAGGCCGCGGCCGGGTTCGGGGCGTCCTTGGGGATGGTGAAGACGTCGAACCAGACCTGGCTGCCTTCCTTGGGCACCACATAGTCCAGGTGCACCTTGTCGCCGGCTTCCTCGGCGCGGCTCTTGGCCTGCAGCATGTCGCCGGAATAGCCGATGGCGACGCAGATGTCGCCGTTGGCCAGCGCCTCGATGGACTCCGAGGAGTGGAACTTGCGGACATAGGGCCGGGCCTTGAGGAACATCTCGGTGGCCGCCTGATAGTCCTCCAGCGCCTTGGAGTTGGGGTCCTTGCCCAGATAGTTCAGGGCCACGGCGTACATGTCCTCCGAGGCGTCCAGCCAATAGACTCCGCAGTCCTTCAGCTTGGCCAGGTTCTCGGGCTTGAAGACGATGTCCCAGCTGTCGATGGCCACGCCGGGCAGACGCTTGGCGATGGCGTCCTTGTTGTAGCCGATGCCGATGGTGCCCCACATGTAGGGGATGCTGTACTTCGCCCCCGGATCGAAGGGCTCCATATAGGCCATGATGTCAGGCCACAGGTTGGCCAGGCCGGTCAGCTTGGACTTGTCCAGGGGCTGGATGGCGCCGGCGGCGATGTAGCGGGGGACGTTGTGGTTGGAGGGGACGACCAGGTCGTAGCCGGTGTTGCCCTGCAACACCTTGGTCTCCAGAACTTCATTGGAATCAAAGGTATCGTAGACGACCTTGACGCCGGTCTCCTTGGTGAAGTCCTTCAGGATCGCCGGGTCGATATAGTCCGACCAGTTGTAGATGTGCAGCGTTCCAGGGCCGCCCTGGCCGCAGGAGGCCAGGACCAGCGCCATCATCCCGACCACGGCCATGCCCAGCCGCTTGCCCCAATCCGCCATCGCGTTCTCCCCCATGCGTCCCGCAAGGTTATAGGGCTGCGAACCGCCGCGTTAAGTGCGAAATCATCGATACCCGCGCCCGGAGCCCCTGCATGCCCATGACCACGGCGGCCATCGCCCCGATCCTCCTGCTGATCGCCTCCAACGTCTTCATGACCTTCGCCTGGTATGGGCACCTGAAGGTCGAGCACCGGCCGATCTGGCTGCTGATCGTGGCCAGCTGGGGGATCGCCTTCTTCGAATACTGCCTGGCGGTCCCGGCCAACCGGATCGGGCGCGGCGTCTATGATCCCATGGAGCTGAAGGCGATGCAGGAGGTGATCACCCTGGTGATCTTCGCCATCTTCTCGGTGACCTATCTGGGGGAGCGGTTCACCTGGAATCACGGCATCGGGTTCCTGCTGATCGCCGCCGGGGCCTTCTTCGTCTTCAAGGGACCGCTCTAGATGCCCGCCCAGATCGATCCCTTCCACGCCATCGGCATCAGCACGCTCGCCCACCGCCTGAAGGCCGAGGGGGCCTCGATCATCCACATGGAGTTCGGCCAGCCCTCGACGGGCGCGCCGAAGGCGGCCATCGCCGTCGCCCACGAGATGCTGGACACCGACCGCGGCGGCTACTGGGAAAGCCCGGCCCTGCGCGCGCGCATCGCCCGGCACTATCAGGAGACCTATGGCGTCAGCGTCGCCCCCGAAGGGGTGATCCTGACCTGCGGGGCCTCGCCGGCCCTGGTCCTGGCGCTCGCCTCCACCTTCAATCCCGGGGACCGGGTGGCCCTGGCGCGGCCGGGCTATGTCGCCTACCGCAACACGCTCAAGGCCCTGCACCTGGAGCCGGTGGAGATCGCCTGCGGGGCGGAGAGCCGGTTCCAGCTCACCGCCGCCCACCTGGCGGCCCTGGACCCCGCGCCGGCCGGGGTGATCGTCGCCAGCCCCGCAAACCCCACCGGCACCATCATCGAGGCCGCCGAACTGGAGGCCATCGCCGGGGTCTGCCGGGACCGCGGTATCCGCATCGTTTCGGACGAGATCTATCACGGCCTCAGCTATGTGGGCCCGGCGCGGTCGATGCTGGAGTTCGAGCCCGACACCCTGGTGGTGAACAGCTTCTCCAAGTATTTCAGCATGGTGGGCTGGCGTCTTGGCTGGCTGCTGGCGCCGCAGCGGGACCTCGCCCGGGCGCGGGCCTATATCGGCAACCTGTTCCTCACCGCCCCGACGCTCAGCCAGCACGTGGCCCTGGCGGCCATGGACGAGCGCGACGAGCTCGAGGGGCACGTGGCGGTCTACCGCGCCAACCGCGACCTGCTGCTGGCGGCCTTGCCCAGGCTCGGCCTCACCCAGATCGCGCCGCCGGACGGGGCCTTCTACATATACGCCGACATCGGGCACCTGACCCAGGACAGCCTGTCCTTCTGCAAGGACCTGCTGCGGGAAACCGGCGTGGCGACCGCGCCGGGCCTGGACTTCGATCCCGTCGAGGGCGGCCACTTCATCCGCATGAGCTTCGCGGTCTCGACGCCGGAGATCCAGACCGCCATCGACCGCCTGATCCCGTGGTTCGCGGCGCGGAGCGCGGCGGCGAAGGCCTAGGCCGCCTTCGATCGGCTCGGCATGAGGCCCAGGACCGCCCCGGCCACCAGATAGGCCACCAACTGGTAGCCCATGTTGATGATCACCAGGTTCGGCAGCAGGCCCATATAGAGGTACTCGATCGACATGGTGGTGAAGTTGAAGAAGAACCACACCGCCGCCGCGGCCCCGATGCCGGCCAGGGAATTGATGCCCATGCGGGCGAACACCCAGGCCAGGCCCAGCACCAGGATCAGCGTGTTCACCACCCCCAGGCTCTGGGTGACCACGATATTGGACATGTCCGGCTCGCGGCCGATGGCGTCGCGGTAGGCGTCGGTCCAGGCTGCGCCCAGCATCGGGCCGTACCAGAGGTAGCCCAACACCTCGAGCAGCACCACGGCGATGATCACGGCGATCCAGTTGATGTTCTTGAACATTGTCGCTTCCCTTGCGCCCGCGCGGGGCTGACGCCCGCGTTCATACCGACGTTATGCTGACGCTTTGCGGAGGGGAAGAGGAGGCGCGGTGGCGAGGGGCGCGACGCCGGAAAGCCTCAGGTCGGCGAAGACGTCTTCATCCAGCACTAGGCGTTGCCAATAGCTGGCGCCCATCGCGGCGACATGCCCGGCCGCCTCGTCAATGTGGGCGCGCATGGCGGCCCGGACCGCCTCGGCGTCCCGCGCCCGCAGGGCGGTGAGGATGGCCCGGTGCGCCTGGCCATTGGCGTGGTTCAGGGCCGCCAAGCCCTCCAGGTCGCCGCCGACGATCACCACCCGGCGCAGCATCTCGTTGATGGCCAGGGCCTGGAACCGCATCAGGGCGTTGGGACAGGCGTGTGCCAGCATGTCATGGAAGTCCAGGTCCTCCGCCCCCTGGGCGACCCGTCCGGCCGGTGCGTCATGGTCGTGACCGCAGGCCTCAAGGCTGTCCTCCAGGCCGTGGAGCTGGGCGTCGCTCAGGGCCTGGCAGGCGATGGCGGCCAGTTCCGGCTCCAGCAGGCGCCGCATCTGGTAGATCTGCACCATGTCCACCGGCTGGAAGAAGAAGTGGTTCTGCAGCAGCTGGAACGCGCGATCGAACCCCACCTCGGTGATCGTCGCCCCGCCGCCCGGTCCCGCCCTCAGCCGCACCAGTCCCTGGATTTCCAGGGACTTCAGGGCCTCGCGAACCGTGCCTTTGCTCATGCCGAACAGGCGCTGAAGTTCGGCCTCGTTGGGCAGGCGGTCGCCGGGGCCGGCCTGGCCATCGACGATCCAGCGTTTGATCTGATCGACCATCAGGTCGGCGCGCTTCAAGCCGCGGGGCGTGCGGGCCGTCATGACCGCGCCTTCGGACTGGCCCGCCGCCCGAGCACCAGACGTCCGAGGACCACTAGGACCAGGCAGGTCCAGCCGAACAGGTCCCCGACCGCGGCGTAGACCGTCGGCCTGGCCGGCCCAATCGGGGCGTCGAAACGCAGGATGGCGCCCGGTCCCGACCGGCTGGCGGTCTGGGAAAGGATTCGACCCTGGGGATCGCTGACCGTCAGCACGCCATGCTCGGCGGCGCGGATGACCGTGAAGCCGCCCTCGACGCCGCGCAACACCGCCATGCGGGCATGGAACAGGCCGTCGACCCGGAAGTCCGAGGCGGGAACCACCAGGGCCTGCACCCCCATGCGGGCATACCGGCGGGGCAGGGCGGCGAAGTCGAGGTCCTTGCAGATCGCCACCCCGATCCGGCGTCCCTCCAGGTCGAAGGTGGAATAGCCATCGCCGGGGATGATCAGGCCGACCTCGCCCGGCGCCGGATGATGTTTCCTGTAGTCGACGACCCGGCGGCCGTCGGGGGCGAAGACCCAGGCGCGATTGAACGGCTTGCCGCCTTCCGGGGCGACGATGCCGGCCAGCAGATAGGCGTTTCGCGTCGCGGCTTCGCGCCCGAGGCTGGCGGCGAGCTGGGCGGCTCGGGCCTCCGTGGGTTGGTGGGCGGCCTCGGGCAGCACCAGCAGGCGGGCGCCAGCCAGCCTGTCGAGGGCGGTCCTATAGGCGGGCCAGGTGGGGGAGGCCTGCCCCGTGAAGAGCGCCTGGGGATCAATGTCGCGGTCGACCACCGCCAACCCCACCGCCAGCCGCCCTGTGGGCTCCGGCGTGCGGAGTTGCACCAGGCCAAACGCCAGGCCTGCCCCGCAAACCAGCAGCGGGGGCGCGAGGACGCCCAGGCTGACGCCGGGGCGGGCGAACCCGCGATGGAGCGTCACCGCCAGGGCCGAGGCGGGCAGGGAGATGAGGAAGGCGATGGCCGCCGTACCCCCCAGGGCCGCCACCTGGATCACCGGGAGGGCGGGCATCTGACTGTAGGCGATGCTCCCCATGCTGCCGTGGGGCGACAGCAGGCTGAAGGCCAGGTCCATCGCGGCCCAGACGGTGGGATAGGCGAAGGCCGCCAGGGGGCCGGGCATCTGCAGGACAAAACGCCGGGTGAGGCCGATCACCCCGACCCACAGCAGCCCGAACAAGACCACCAGCGCGCTCGCCACGACCGGACCGGTCACCAGGTCATAGTAGGCATAGGCGCCGGTGGCCTGGAGCGCGCCCGCCACGAAGGCCAGCAGAAGGGCTTCGCGCGGCCCCGCCTTGAACGCCGCGATCAACAGGAAGACGGGCGCGATCCAGGCCAGGGGCCAGACAGGCGCCAGACGATGCGCCGCCGCCAGCATGACCCCGGCCAGCACCGCGCATCCTGCGCGAACGAGATAACCCATCGCCACCCTCCCAGATAACTCTAATTATCATGATAATTAGAGTCGGGCTTGGCAACGCCATTCATTGACGGCCGCCGCTGGCCAAGGCGGCTTTGGATTCCCATGTGGGGCGCCCTATAAGCCGCGCTTCCCGCAACTCCTCATTTCGAGTCCGCCCATGTCCCGCATCCTCATCACCTCGGCCTTGCCCTACATCAACGGGATCAAGCACCTGGGGAACCTGGCGGGCTCCATGCTGCCGGCCGACGTCTACGCCCGGTTCCAGCGGGCGCGGGGCAAGGAGACGCTCTACATCTGCGCCACCGACGAGCACGGCACGCCGGCCGAGCTGGGCGCCGCGGCGCTGGGCCAGGACGTGCGGTCCTATTGCGACGACCAGCACCAGATCCAGCGCGACCTCTATGCCGGCTTCGGCATCAGCTTCGACCACTTCGGCCGCTCGTCCTCGCTCCAGAACCGCACCCTGACCCAGCGCTTCGCGCAGGGGCTGTGGGAGGCCGGCTTCATCGAGGGGCGGGTGACCCAGCAGGTCTATTCCAACGCCGACAAGCGCTTCCTGCCCGACCGCTACGTGGTCGGCACCTGTCCGCACTGCGGCTACAACGCCGCCCGGGGCGACCAGTGCGACAACTGCACCCGCCAGCTCGACCCCGTCGACCTGATCCATCCGCGCTCGTCGGTCTCGGGCTCGGACGACATCGAGATCCGCGACTCCCTGCACCTGTTCCTCAAGCAGACCGCCTTCGACGGAAAGCTGCGCGAGTGGATCACCAGCAAGAAGGGCAAGTGGCCGGTGCTGGTCACCTCCACGGCGCTGAAGTGGCTCGACGAGGGCCTGCAGGACCGCGGCATCACGCGGGACCTGGAATGGGGCGTGCCGGTCAACGCCGCCGACTGGGGCCCCAACCCGGCGGGCGAGCGCCCCGACGTGGCGGGCCTGGCGGGCAAGGTCTTCTATGTCTGGTTCGACGCCCCCATCGAATATATCGGCGCCACCTGGGAATGGTCGGCCGCCAAGCCCGGCGCCGATCCGGCCAGCGAGACCGAGTACGAGAGCTGGTGGCGAGGCCTCGCGGCCGCCGACGTCAGCTATGTGGAGTTCATGGGCAAGGATAACGTGCCCTTCCACACCGTGGGCTTCCCCTGCACCCTGTTCGGCTCCAACGAGAGGAAGACCGCCGATGGCTCCTGGCGGCCCTCGTCCAACGCGCCCTGGAAGCTGGTGGACACGCTGAAGGGCTTCAACTGGCTCAACTATTACGGTGGCCGCTTCTCCACCACGCACCAGCGGGGGGTGTTCATCGACGCCGCGCTCGAGATCCTGCCCGCCGACTACTGGCGCTGGTGGATCATGGCCAATGCGCCGGAGAGCAGCGACACCATGTTCACCTGGGAGCAGTTCCAGGCCCAGGTGAACGCCGACCTGGCCGACGTGCTGGGCAACTTCGTCAACCGCATCCTGAAGTTCACCGAGACCCGTTTCGAGGGCGTCGTCCCCGAGGGTGGCGACCCCGGCCCGCTGGAGGAGAAGCTCCACGCCGAGGTCACCGCCAAGCTGGCCGAGCTGAACGAGCAGATGGAGGCCATCGACTTCCGCAAGGCGACGCAGGCCCTGCGGCAGCTCTGGGTGCTGGGGAACCAGTACCTCACCGAGGCCGCCCCCTGGACCGCCATCAAGACCGATCCGCTGCGGGCAGCGGTGGCCGTGCGCACCGGCCTGAACCTGGTGGCCCTGTTCGCCAAGGTCTCCGAGCCCTTCATCCCCTTCGCCGCCGAGAAGATCGCCGGCGGGGTGGGGGAGGCCTTCCCGGGCCAGTGGCCGACGGGGGAGGGCGCCGCCCTGCTCGACGTCCTGCCGGCCGGCCGCAAGGTCGCCGCGCCCGACGTTCTGTTCAAGAAGATCGAGAACGATCAGGTCGCCGCCTGGCTCGAACGCTTCGGCGGCCCGGAGCCGGTCGAGGCGGAGGCTTAGGGCTTGAGCCACCCCAAGTTCCATCGCGACGGGCGCGCCAAGCCCTTCGCGGGGAACACGGTGATCGCTCACCTGCCGCCGGACGGCTGGCTGGCGCGGAGCCTGGCCGAGGTCAGGGCTGAGGCGGCGCGGGCGAGTTTCGCAGGCAAGCTCGCCCTGTTGCCCGTCGCCAGCTACCACATGACCGTCTTCGGCGGCGCCGACGACCAGCATCGGACCCCCGGCCTGTGGCCGAAGGGGGTCCCGCTGGACGCGCCGATGCCGGTCTGCGACGAGGTCGTCGGTGAGCGACTGAAGGGCGTGACCTGTGCGCCGCCCTATCGCCTGCGGGTCGATCTGGCCAAGCCGATCCAACCCTTCCGCTTCGAGCTCACCCTGGTCGACGCCGACGAAGAGCGGCGGCTGCGCGACCTGCGCGACCGCCTGTCGGCGGCGACGGGAGTTCGCAAGCCGGGCCACGACAGCTACGGCTTCCATACCCAGGTCGGCTACCTGCTGGAGCCCTTCACGGCCGATGAGCAGGCAGATTTCGAGGCGGCGTTCGAAGCCTGGCGCGAACGGCTCGCCGGCCAGGTGCTGGAGCTTGGCGCCCCCGACTACTGCGCCTTCGACGACATGCTGGCCTTCAGGCCGAGGCTTCGTCTGCCGGTCGGTTGAACCAGCGCATCCGATAGGCGTTGATCGCCGTCTCGCCGAGGCGGTCCAGCAGGCGGTAGTTGACGAAGGCGCCCACCGGCGCGCCGATCACCGGGATGAGCTGGGCCAGCTTGGCCAGGTCGATATAGTCCCGGTACTCCTGCTGGAAGCGGCGCCAGTCGAGGCTCTCCAGCCCCCCATCGGCCATGGCCCGGGCGCTGTCCCAATCGGCCAACGCGGCGTAGGCCTCGGGCCGGCGCGAGGCGCTGGAGAAGGCCAGGCTGAAGATCCTCAGGATGTAGAGCCGCTCGGCCAGGTCGTCGCCGGAGTGGCCGTAGATGGCGGCCAGGTCGAACAGCAGCTTGATCTTCAGCCCGATCAGCACCGGGAAGTCCGCCGCCGCCAGCAGGAAGCCGCCGGCGCCGGCCACCCCGCCCTCGGCCGCCGCGGTGGTGCGCCAGGCCATGATCTTGTCGCGGGCCTGGGCCTCGCGGGCCCGAAGGGTCGCGCCCTCCACCGGCGGCGGGCTGGTGTAGTCGGCGCCGGTGAGGATCGCCCGGGTCATCTGCTCCATGGCCGCGGTGATGACGTCGTGCAGCTTCTCCGGGATCAGGTTGTTGATCCTGTCCTGCACATTGCGCGCGGCCTTGTCGAAGGGCCCGGCGGGCTTGAGCACACGCTCGCGCCAGGCGGCCATCTCAGCCAGGACCTGGGCGTCGTAGGCGACGTCGGAAATCTCGCTCATGGCTCCACCGCCGCGCGCACCTGGTCGAGGAACCAGTCGAGCCCGGCGTCCTCCCCGCCGGCGCGGCGCAGGGCGCTGACGGCGAACTCGTGGGGTTTGAAGGGGGGATCGAGGATCTGCAAGCCCAGCAGGGGCGCCTGACGTTCGGCCAGCCGGCGGGGCGGGGTGGCGATGGCGTCGCTGCCGGCCACCAGGGCCAGCGCCGTCAGCCAGTGAGGCACCATGGCCACGGTCCTCTGGCGCCATTCGGCGATCTGGGCGCGGCTCTCCACGGCCTCTTCCTGGGGCGCCTCGCTGCGGGAGAAGCTCAGCACGTGGCCGATGTCGCGATAGGTCTCGAAGTCGATCTGCCCGTCGATCACCGGATGTCCCCGCCGCGCCACCACACAATAGCGGTCCTCGTACAGGAGCTCGTGGGTGAAGCCGGGGCGGGGCTGGCCGAAGCGGCCGATGGCCAGGTCCAGCCGGCCCTGGCGAAGGGCGTCGGCGGCGCGGTCCTGGGCCAGGAAGGCCACCTCGAAGCCCGCCCCCGGCGCCGCGCCGTTCAGGCGCTCGATCAGGCGCGCGCCCATCAGGGCGGTGACGAACTCCGGGGCGCTGATGCGAAACAGGCGGTCGGTCTGGGCGGGGTCGAACCCACCCTGACGCCCCAGGGACCCCGCCAGCTCCAGCAAGGCCTCGACCTCCGGTCCCAGTTGCAGGGCGCGCGCGGTGGGATCGAAGCCGTGGGGCCGGCGGATGAACAGCGGGTCGTCGAACAGGTCGCGCAGGCGGGTCAGGGCGTGGCTCACCGCCGAGGGGGAGAGGCCCAGGCGGGCGGCCACCTCGGAGGCGCGCCGGCGCCGCAACAGCTCGCGGAACACCAGCAGCAGGCCGCCGTCCATCCGGCGTATGTGATTGATATCGAATTCACCCATCTCTCGAATACGCTAGGTCGGAAATCCGCGCCGCGCCAGGGAGGGTATCGCCGACGCGCCCACGCGCGGGGCCGGGCCATACCTGATACTCGAAAACTTGCCCTGACCCGGCGGAAAGCCCTCGCCACCCGGGCCGGGCCTCGCCATAAAGCCCGCTTTCAACGGCGCAGCGACGCCAGCTCTTTGTTTGCGAGGAAACCCATTGCGCAATCTGTTCAGCGTTGAAGGCAAGGTCGTTCTGGTCACCGGCGGCAGCCGCGGCATCGGCGAGATGATCGCCCGCGGCTATGTGGAGAACGGAGCCAAGGTCTACATCTCCTCGCGCAAGGCCGAGGTCTGCGACCGGGTGGCCGAGGAGTTGTCGGAGTTCGGGACCTGCATCTCTCTGCCCTTCGACCTGGGCGCCATGGCCGGCATCGAGGGCCTGGCCGCGGCCATCGCCGAGCGGGAGCCCAAGCTGGACGTGCTGGTCAACAACGCCGGCGCCACCTGGGGCGCGCCGATCGACGAGTTCCCCGAGAGCGGCTGGGACAAGGTGGTGGACCTCAACACCAAGTCGGTGTTCTTCCTGACCCAGAAGCTGCTGCCGCAACTGCGCGCCGCCGCCACCCACGAGGCCCCCTCTCGGGTGATCAACATCGCCTCGGTGAACGGCATCGAGCCTCCCGGCCTGGAGACCTATTCCTATTCCACCTCCAAGGCCGGCTGCATCATGCTGACCCGCCACCTGGCCAAGCGCCTGGCGCCGGAGAACATCCTGGTCAACGCCATCGCGCCCGGGCCCTTCCCCAGCCACATGATGGCCGCCACCCTGGCCCGGGCCGGCGACGCCATCGCCAAGGCCAATCCGCGCGGCCGCATCGGCACGCCGCAGGACATCGCCGGGGTGGCCATCTTCCTGTCCTCGCGCGCCAGCGCCTACACGACGGGGACCACCGTGCCCTGCGACGGCGGCTCGGCCGAGTTCTAGGTTCTAGCTCTTTTGCTTGGGCGGGATGCGGGCGGAAAACCGGTTTCCACTTTTCCTCATCCCGCCTTGGCCGCCCGCCGGAACGGTCCTATGGGATCCGGATGGCGGGCGGTTGGCTGATCGGCGTGATGGTGCAGGCTCCGGAGGAGAAGGCCTTCCTGCGCCACTACTTCGCCGTGGGTCACGAGGACCGCGCCAAGGCCGAGTGGACCGGCGTCGACCATGCGCTCAAGGCCGGAATCGTGGCCTCCAGCCCGGTGGCGGGCCTAGAGCCGGTCCAGGCCATCAGCCAGGTTCCGGCCAGCCTGATGAAGACCCTGGGCCTGGCCGACGGTCAGGTGCGCGCCCTGGGATGGAAATATCCCCGCCGCTGGATCATTCCCCACCTGGCTGTCTAGCCAGAATGGCCCGGGCCGCCGCCGCGCCGGTGGCGAAACAGGCCTGCAGCAGGTAGCCGCCGGTGGGGGCCTCCCAGTCCAGCATCTCTCCGGCCACATAGACGCCCGGCCGGGCCTTCAGCATCAGATTCTCGTCCACCGCGTCGAAGCGCACCCCGCCGGCGGTGGAGATGGCCCGCGCCAACCCTTGGGTCCCGGTCAGCCGGATCGGAACCCGCTTGATGGCGGCGGCCAGGTCGGCGGGCAGGGCGACGCCGTGGGCCTCCCGTAGGAGGCCGATCTCCAGGGGCGAGAGCTTGGCGGCCTTGCGCAGGAAGGTGGCCGTCGACTGCCCGCCCCGGGGCCGGTCCAGCCGGGCGGCGAGCTGCTCGCGGGTCAGGCCGGGCCGCAGGTCGATCTCCACGGTCGCCGACCCCGCCTGGGCGATCGCCGCGCGCAGGTCGGCCGACAGGGCGTAGACCGCGCCGCCCTCGATCCCGTAGGCCGCCACCACCGCCTCGCCGCGCAGGGTGCGCCGGCCGTGGGACAGGGCGATGGCCTTCAGCGGCTGGCCCGCGAACCGCTCTCGGAACATCGGACTCCAGTCGACGGTGAAGCCGCCATTGGCCGGCTCGAAGGGCGCCAGGGCCACCCCCTCCTCGGCCAGGGTCTGGGCCCAGGCGCCGTCCGAGCCGAGCTTGGCCCAACTCGCGCCCCCCAGCGCCAGGATCGTGACGTCGGGCCGCGCGGTCTCGCCGCCGGCGAACACCAGCTCGCCGGCCGCGTTCCAGCCGCGCCAGTCCATGCGGGTGCGGAAGGTCACCCCCTGGCGGTCCAGTCGCGCCAGCCAGGCGCGGAGCAGGGGAGAGGCCTTGAGGGTCCTGGGAAACACTCGGCCGCTGGAGCCCACGAAGGTGGGCTGGCCCAGACCTTCGGCCCAGGCCGTCAGGTCGGCGGGGGTGAAGGCCTCCAGCCGACGGCGAAGATGCTCGGCCGCCGGGCCGTAGCGGCCGACGAAGGCGCGGAAGTCCTCGGAGTGGGTGAGGTTCAGGCCGCCGCGACCGGCCATCAGGAACTTGCGCCCCAGGCTCGGCATGCGCTCATAGACGGTGACCGTCCGCCCGGCGCCGCTCAGCACCTCGGCGGCCATCAGGCCCGCCGGCCCGCCGCCGATCACCGCTATCGTCTCGTTCATGGGCCGTCTTTAGCCGAGGCGGCGGCCGGCGTCGTCAATCTGTCGCCTCAGGGACGCCGGAGTGTGCGATGGTGGGAGTCCAACTCAGGGGCCTCGACATGAAACCGCCAGCCAAGGGCCAGCCCCGCATCTATGCGCCGCCGACCCCCAAGGTCGCCCGGCTGAAACCCGGCAAGGTGCTGACCGCCGCCGAGAAGGCGGCCTTCCTGGCCTCGCGGCCCGACCTCAAGACCTGACCCTCGCGCGGCCACAGCCGGAGAGTCCCCGGGGGACATGGAACGGGGACTCTCCGGCCTTGGCGACTGGAGGTTGGGGCTCGTCGCCAATCGGGGAACGAGCCAAGGCCAAGCTTTGTTCCAATCGAAGATGAACAGGCGGCGCCGGACCCCGTTCAGCGCGGGTTCAAGCCGGGGGCGGCATTGTTCATCCCAAGGCCGGACGTCATTTCCCGTCCCTCAACGCGACGACCGGTCCCCGGCGCGCCAGACCCCCTCCCGGGCTTGGCGCGCCGTTCTGCTTTCAGCGGGGCTTGATCTCCAGCGGGCCGGGCATCACCGCATTGTAGGTGGGCGCGTGGCCCAGGCGGTGGACGGCGTCGCGGTGGCCCTCCCAGATCATGTGCAGGGCGACGTAGAGCACGATCAGCAGGCCCAGATATCCGATCCAGCGGTGGCGGTGCAGCAGGCCGGCGATCCAGTTGGCGGCCACCCCCATCAGGGCGATGGAGAAGATCAGGCCGAAGACCAGCACCATCGGGTGCTCCCGGGCCGCGCCGGCCACCGCCAGGACGTTGTCCAGGCTCATGGAGAGGTCGGCGGCGAGGATCTGCAGGAAGGCGGCCCGGAAGCTCTTGGCGGGCTTGACCGGCGCGTGCTCGGCCAGGGCGTCGGCCTGGGCGTGGGTGGCCTGCTCGCGCAGCTCGCGCCACATCTTCCAGCAGACCCAGAGCAGCAGCAGGCCGCCCCCCAGCATCAGGCCGATGATCCCCAGCAGCTGGGTGGTGATCAGGGCGAAGCCGATCCGCATGACCACGGCGGCGGCCAGGCCCCAGAGGATCACCTTGCGGCGTTGTTCGGCCGGCAGGCCCCCGGCCGCCAAGCCCACGGCCACGGCGTTGTCGCCGGCCAGGACCAGGTCGATGAGCATCACCTGCAGAAAGGCGACGAAGGCCCCCCAGACGCCAACCTCCAGCAGATCACCCATGGCTAGCGCTTCTTCTGCGCGGCGTGGGCCGCGACCTCGTCGGGAGTGATGTCCAGGGCGCCGGGCATGGCGGCGTTATAGGCCTCCACCTTGCCCAGATCGATCAGGACGCTGCGGTGGCCCTCCCAGATCATGTGCAGGGCGACATAGAGGACGATGGCCAG
The DNA here is from genome assembly GCF_965229015.1 of Phenylobacterium sp. GTDB lineage: Bacteria > Pseudomonadota > Alphaproteobacteria > Caulobacterales > Caulobacteraceae > Phenylobacterium. Next base: position 652,410 of record NZ_CBDDIM010000001.1, read on the forward strand.
GCCCAGATAGCCCAGCCAGCGGAAGCGGTGCAGCAGCTTGGCGATCCAGCTGGCCGCCACCCCCATCAAGGTGATGGAGATCATCAGGCCGGCGATCAGCACCTTGGGGTGTTCGCGCGCCGCCCCGGCGACGGCCAGGACATTGTCCAGGCTCATGGTCAGGTCGGCGATGAGGATCTGCAGCAGGGCCGCGCCCAGGGTCTTGGCCTTGGCGGCATGCTTGGGATGGGCGCCGATGGCGACCCCGGTGGCCTCTTCCAGGGCGAACTCGCCCTCGGCCGAGGCCTCGCGGCCTTGCTCGGCCAGCTCGTGCCACATCTTCCAGCAGACCCAGAGCAGCAGGAAGCCGCCGGCCAGCAGCAGGCCCACCACGTTCAGCAGCTGGACGGTGATCAGGGCGAACCCGATCAGCATCACCACCGCGCCGGCCAGACCCAGGATGATGGCCTTGCGGCGCTGCTTTTCCGGCAGGCCGGCGGCCGACAGGCCCACGGCGACGGCGTTGTCGCCGGCCAGCGCCAGATCGATCATCACGACTTGGAAGAAGGCGGCGACCGCGCCGGCGGCGGGCAAGTGCAGAGCAAGGGACATGGTCCCTCAATGCGGCGCCGCGCCTGACAGGGCAAGCCGCATCCCTCCCTACGCGGGGGAGGGATTTTACGGTCTAGTGCGCGTGTTCGGGCTCTTTGTGGTGGGCGTCATGGCCATGGTCGTCGTGCGCGGCGTGACCATGGTCGTCATGGGCCGCATGGCCGTGATCATCATGCGCCGCCGCATGGCCATGGTCGTCATGGGCGGCATGGGCGTCGCCGTGACCATGGTCGTCATGGGCCGCATGGCCATGATCGTCGTGCGCGGCGGCGTGGCCGTGATCGTCATGCGCCGCGTGGGCGTCGTGGCCATGGTCGCCGTGGGTGTCGCCATGCCCCTCGTCATGATGGTGCGAGGCGATGGCCCCGGCCACCGCGGCGCCGGCCGCGGCCGCCGCCAGGGGCGCGGCCAGGCCGCCATGATGCTCTTCCGGCTCGACGTGGGAGGTCCCGGTGTCGGTCATGGTGCGGAACTTGCGGCGACGCTCGGCGCGGCGACGGTTCTCCGAGGCGCCGCGGGCCAGCGCGATCAGCAGGGCCAGAGCCGCCAGAACCAGGGCGCCGGCGACGACCTTGTTGGAGGGCACGCGGCCGACGCCGGGCACGGCGACGTCCTTCATCCCCGGGATGGTCAGCTTGCTGAGCAGGCCGGAGAGGTCGAAGCCCTTCTTCTTGGCGGGGGCCTCCGGCATCAGCGCGGCCAGGGCCTGTTCGATGCTGGCCAGGGAGAAGCTCATCGGCGGCTTGATCCCGGTGAGGCGGGCGTCGACGTCGGCCTTCAGGGGGCCACGCTCCCCGGCGCCCGGCTTGACCTGCCAGTTGAAGGCGGCGGCTTCGCCGGTCTTCAGCTTGGCGGTCTGCGGACCGTTGGGGGTGATTTCGTAGCCGGTTCCCGAGAGGGTGGCGGTGACCTCGGCCTTCTTGGCGGCCTTGGTCAGGCCGAGCTTGGCCGCCTCGCGCTGGATCGTCGCCAGCAGGGTCTGGGGCAGGGACAGGGACACCTGGCCGGCCTGGCCCTTGGTGACGGCCTCGGGAACGGTGAGCTTGGAGCCGGAGGCCACCTCGCCGCCGACGGCGGTCTGCAGCTTGGCGAGCTTGGGATCGGCGGGGACCGCCAGGCCGGTGGCCGGGAAGCTGGGCTGGGGCGCCTTGGCCAGGACGGGGACGGGCTTCGGCGCGGGCGCCGGCTTGGCCTGCTCCACGACCTTGGGCGCGGCGGCGACCACGGGCTTGGCGGCGATGACGGGCTTGGCGACGGGCGCGGGCCGGGCGGCCGCGACCGCCGGCTTGGCGGCGACCGCCGGGCGCGGCTTGGCCGGGGCGTAATAGGCCTGGGCGACCTCCGCATGGCGGGCGCGGGTTCCGGAGCTCACATGGGCCCGGGGCGCGTAGCGGCCGCCATAGACCAGGCGGCGCTCGCGGGCCGACATGTCCTCGGGGTTGGGCACCGGCCGCATGGCCGTGACCAGGACGCCGTCGGCGCGGCGGTAGGTGACCAGGCGGTCGGCGTAGCGCGAAGCCGGCCGCGAGGCCGGGGCGATCTGCCGAGCGCCGCCGGGTCCGCCCATCAGGCCGGTGTCATCGGCGGCGCCGGGCGCGGCGCCCATCAGCTCGGGCGGCGGGGCCTGGGTGTAGGCGTCCGGGGGAGGGGCGACCTCGTGGGAGGTGGGGCCGCTGCAGCCAGCGACGGTTAACAGCACGGTCGCGGCTGCGCCGCGCAACATCCACTTGGTCAACATATTCGCCATTGGGGCCCCCATCCCATGTCGAGATCCGAGCCGCACACTGGCCCTAAACCTTAACAGTCACGCAACAGATCACGCTCTGGGCCGGAAATCAAAAGGGGGAATCGCGTGGCGGGTATTCAATTCCCCTCAAGCGCGAGTGCGGGAAGCCTCGTAAAGCGCCACCGCGGCGGCGGCCGAGACATTCAGGCTCTCGAAACCGCCCGGCATGGGGATCTTTCCGAGGGCGTCGCAGTGTTCGGCCACCAGCCGGCGGATGCCTTCGCCCTCCGATCCCAGCACCAGGACGGTGGGGGTTCCGTCCAGCGCCTGCTCCAGGGACTGGTCGGCGGTCCCGTCCAGGCCCACGGCCCGCCAGCCGAGGTCGGCCAGGGTCTCCAGGGCCCGCGACAGGTTCACCACGTGGGCGGTGGGGATCTGGTCCACGGCGCCGGCGGCGGCCTTGGCGAGCGCCCCGGTCAGCTTCGGCGCGTGGCGGTCCTGCAGGATGACTCCCGCCGCCCCGAAGGCTGCGGCCGAGCGCAGGATGGCGCCGACGTTCTGCGGGTCGGTGACCTGGTCGAGCATCAGCACCACCGCGCCCGGCCTGGCCTCGAATTCCTCCAGGGCCACCGGCTCCAGCAGGGCGACCTGCAGGGCCAGGCCCTGGTGGACCGCGCCGCTGGGCAGGTTGTGGCTGATGACGCCGGGCTCGACGATCTCCAGCGCCGGGTTGCGTCCGAATCGCGCCGTGAGCTCCTTGGCGCGGTCGGCGGTGGCCAGCAGGCGGTCGGCCGGTTCGCGGGCTGGATTGGCCAGGGCGGCGCTCACGGCGTGCCAACCCCAGAGCCAGTCGTCGGAAACCGCGTCCCGCCGTCCGGAATGCCTTCCGTGGGGCCCCTTCTTAGAACCCTTCCAGGGCGCGTTGCGTTCGCTGTGTGACGACACTATAAGGCGCACTCCAAATCGGGAACCGGACAGATTTCCCGCCGCTCGCGACCGGCTTTAGCACCGGACGCACCGATCGGCGGAGGCTTTTTGTTCGGACCTCGGTGTGGCTCCGAGCGCGCTGGGGGAATGTCCCGAGTGGCAAAGGGGGGGGACTGTAAATCCCCTGGCGTACGCCTTCGTAGGTTCGAGTCCTACTTCCCCCACCACGCGCCGGAGCGAAACTCTATGGAGGCTCGCACACGAGCACCCACCTCGGCGGGTATAGCACAATGGTAGTGCAGCAGCCTTCCAAGCTGAATACGCGGGTTCGATTCCCGCTACCCGCTCCATCTCTCAAACGCCCGTAGGATCCCATGGCCAAGGAAAAGTTCGAACGCACTAAGCCGCACTGCAACATCGGCACGATTGGTCACGTTGACCATGGCAAGACGACGTTGACGGCCGCGATCACGATGACGCTGGCCAAGGCCGGTGGGGCCAAGGCGATGGCCTATGCCGACATCGACGCGGCTCCGGAGGAGAAGGCGCGCGGGATCACGATCAACACCGCGCACGTGGAATATGAGACGGCCAACCGTCACTACGCCCACGTCGACTGCCCCGGCCACGCCGACTATGTGAAGAACATGATCACCGGCGCGGCGCAGATGGACGGCGCGATCCTGGTGGTGTCGGCCGCCGACGGCCCGATGCCGCAGACCCGCGAGCACATCCTGCTGGCCCGTCAGGTGGGCGTGCCCGCCCTGGTGGTCTACATGAACAAGGTCGACCTGGTGGACGACGCCGAGCTGCTGGAACTGGTGGAGATGGAGGTGCGCGAGCTCCTGTCGTCGTACCAGTTCCCGGGCGACGACATCCCGATCACCATGGGTTCGGCCAAGGTTGCGCTGGACGGCGGCGATCCGGAAATCGGTGAGAAGTCGATCCTGAAGCTGATGGAGACGGTGGACGCCTACATCCCGCAGCCGGAGCGTCCGGTGGACCTGCCGTTCCTGATGCCGGTGGAAGACGTGTTCTCGATCTCGGGCCGCGGCACGGTTGTGACCGGCCGGATCGAAAAGGGCATCGTCAAGGTCGGCGAGGAAGTCGAGATCGTCGGCATCCGCCCCGTCCAGAAGACCATCTGCACGGGCGTGGAAATGTTCCGCAAGCTGCTGGACCAGGGCCAGGCCGGCGACAACGTGGGCGTGCTGCTGCGCGGCACCAAGCGTGAAGACGTCGAGCGCGGCCAGGTTCTCTGCAAGCCGGGCTCGATCACCCCGCACACCAAGTTCGTGGCCGAGGCCTACATCCTGACCAAGGAAGAGGGCGGCCGTCACACCCCGTTCTTCACCAACTACCGTCCTCAGTTCTACTTCCGGACCACCGACGTGACCGGGATCATCAAGCTGAAGGAAGGCGTGGAAATGATCATGCCGGGCGACAACGCCGAGCTGGACGTGGAGCTGATCACCCCGATCGCCATGGACCAGGGCCTGCGTTTCGCCATCCGCGAAGGCGGCCGCACCGTCGGCGCCGGCGTGGTCTCCAAGATCGTCGAGTAGGCACCACCCGCTCCCTCTTGGGGGCAGGAAGACAAGATCAGGCCTCCGGAGCGATCCGGAGGCCTTTTTTTCTGCGCGTCAGGCGGGCTTCGGCGCGCCGGGCTCGGGCTCGCCGGTGGAGGGATTGGTCAGGGTCTTGGCGTTGCGGCTCGAATCCTTGCCCCCGGCGGGCTCGGTGGCCGGGCGGGGCGGGGAGGCCGGCTTCATGTCCTCGTCGCGGGTCTTGGCGGCGTTGGGGTCGCGGTCTGGCATGGGATTTCCTGATCTGGCGGGACCCCGGACAAACGCAGGCGCCGGCCGGTTCGATCCGCGCGCCGCGACTATTGCTTGGGGGGGCGGCCACTGCTAAACGACCCGGCTCTAGCGATGAGCGCGCGCCGGAAGGCTTTCCGGCGCGCTGTTCATTGTTCAGAGGCCGCGTCCGCAAGGGCGAGGGTCGTAGGAGTGTAGCTCAGCTGGTAGAGCATCGGTCTCCAAAACCGAGGGTCGTGGGTTCGAGTCCCTCCACTCCTGCCAACCTATATGTACGTAGACCAGGGCGCGGAGGTCCGCCGCCCGCCTATAAGAGAGTGTCGAGCGCCTAGATGGCCAGGAAACCGGGTTCCACGCCGCAAGCGATGAAGAACCGCGCCGCCAAGACGGCCGCGGTGATCGCGCCTGCATCGGCCCTGGCGCAGGCCGCGCCGAAGAAGAAGACCAGCCCCGCCCAGTTCTTCCGGGAAGTCCGCGCCGAGGCGCGCAAGATCACCTGGACGACCCGCAAGGAGACCTGGATCACCTCGGTGATGGTGGGGATCATGGTGGTGCTGGCCGCGACCTTCTTCTCCCTGGTGGATGGGGCCCTGACCCTCGCCATGGCCTTCCTCCTCAAGCTCGCGAATGCGGGATAGTCGAAATGAACGCTGAAGCTCCCGCCACCGTCGCCGCCAATCCCCGCCACAAGTGGTACATCGTCCACGCCTACTCGAACTTCGAGAAGAAGGTGGCCGAGTCGATCCGCGAACAGGCCCGCAGCCAGGGTCTGGAGGACAACTTCTCCGACATCCTGGTGCCCACCGAGGACGTGGTGGAGATCCGCCGCGGCCGGAAGGTCAACGCCGAGCGCAAGTTCTTCCCGGGCTACGTCCTGGTGAAGATGGAGCTCACCGACGAGGCCTACCACCTCATCAAGAACACCCCGAAGGTCACCGGTTTCCTGGGCAGCCAGAACAAGCCGCAGCCGGTCTCGGAAAAGGAAGTCGCCCGCATCATCGGCGCCATCGAAGAAGGCGTCGAGCGGCCCAAGCCCACGATCCAGTTCGAGATCGGGGAACAGGTCCGCGTCACCGATGGTCCGTTCGCCAGCTTCAACGGCTCGGTGGAACAGGTCGACGAGGAACGCGCCCGCCTGCGCGTGACGGTGTCCATCTTCGGACGCGCCACGCCGGTCGAGCTCGAATACAGCCAGGTCGAAAAGACGACCTGACTGGCGCCGCCTTTCTCCGCATCCGCGGGGAGGGGCTTTTAAATCCGTGGGAGGCCCAGCCAGGGCCGGACCACGGCTCAACAGACCGGACGTCCGGTCACAGAGGAGAACATGGCCAAGAAAATTCTGGGCTATATCAAGCTGCAGGTGCCCGCGGGCTCCGCGACGCCTTCGCCGCCCATCGGGCCGGCGCTGGGTCAGCGCGGCGTCAACATCATGGGCTTCTGCAAGGAGTTCAACGCCCGCACCGAGAAGGAAACCAAGGGCACACCCCTGCCGACGGTGATCACCGTCTACCAGGACAAGTCCTTCACCTTCATCACCAAGACCCCGCCGGCGACCCACTTCATCAAGGAAGCGCTTGGCCTGAAGTCCGGCTCCAAGCTGCCCGGCCGCGACGTGGCCGGCTCGATCTCGCGCACCCAGCTGCGCGACATCGCCGAGAAGAAGATGAAGGACCTCAACGCCAACGACGTTGAAGCCGCCGCCAAGATCATCGAGGGCTCCGCCCGTTCGATGGGTCTTGAGATCGTGGAGGCCTAAGAGATGCCCAAGCAAGCCAAACGCGTCCAAGCCTGGACCGGTGACCGCCTCGCCAACCACGCCGTCGCCGACGCCGTGAAACTGGTCAAGGCCAACGCCACCGCCAAGTTCGACGAAAGCATCGAGATCGCCGTCAACCTCGGCGTCGATCCCCGCCACGCCGACCAGCAGGTCCGTGGCGTCGTCAGCCTGCCCTCCGGGACCGGCCGCGACGTCCGCGTCTGCGTCATCGCCAAGGACGCCAAGGCCGCCGAAGCCGAAGCCGCCGGGGCCGACATCGTCGGCGCCGAAGAGCTGGTGGAACGCATCCAGGGCGGCTTCATGGAGTTCGACCGCGTGATCGCCACGCCGGACATGATGGCCCTCGTCGGCCGTCTGGGTAAGGTGCTGGGCCCCCGCGGCCTGATGCCGAACCCGCGCGTCGGCACGGTGACCCCCAACGTCGGTCAGGCCGTGAAGGACGCCAAGGGCGGCGCCATCGAGTTCCGCACCGAGAAGACCGGGATCATCCACGCCGGCATCGGCAAGGCGAGCTTCACCGAAGACGCCCTGCTGGCCAACGTGCGCGCCCTGGTCGACGCCCTGAACAAGGCCAAGCCCTCGGGCGCCAAGGGCATCTACATCAAGCGCATCAGCCTCTCGTCCACCATGGGCCCGGGCTTCCGCGTCGACACCACTTCGGTCGGCGTCTGAAGCTCGGATCGAGCTGAAGTCGGATATGGCGGGCGGGTCCTTCACGGGGCCCGCCCGTTTCCTTTTCCCCGTCGGGTTTGACGGGCGGGCCGGGCTCGTGTAGAGCCCGCCCCTCTAAAGTTTCGCCTCCCGGACAAGGGGAGGTGGGCTCGAGGCCTTCGGGTCTCGATCCTGTCCATGAACTGCGGGGTTTCCGGGGTCACCGGAGACCATAACGCGAGGAAGAGCCCTTCCTCAGCCGCGGGGAGACGGGAAGATGACGCCTCATCGACCATTCGCTTCGAATGGGCGCGCAGGCTGCGGCTTCTCTCGGACAGGCTGATCGGCCGCGTGGGGTTTCCTCACGCAACGATCATCTATGCGGTCGCCGGAATCGTCCGGCGGCTGGACCTGAGTATGGAGACCGCAATGGACCGCGCTCAAAAGCAGGTGACGATCGAGACGCTCAAGGGCGTCTTCGCCGACGCCGGCGCCGTGGTCGTGACCCACAATCTGGGTCTGACCGTTGCGGAAATGACCGATCTGCGTGGCCGCCTCCGCAAGGAAGGCGCTCACCTGAAGGTGGTGAAGAACACCCTGGCTCAGAAGGCCCTGGACGGTTCGGTCGGCGAGGCGGGCGACGCCCTCTTCACCGGCCCTGTCGCCATCGCCTATGCGCCGGACGCTGTCTCCGCCGCCAAGGTCGCGACCCAGTTCGCCAAGGAGAACGACAAGTTCACCGTGATCGGCGGGCTCATGGGTCAAGAGGTGCTGGACAAGTCGGCGGTGAGCGCTCTCGCCACCCTGCCGTCGCTGGACCAGCTCCGTGGCAAGATCATCGGCCTTCTGCAAGCGCCCGCGACCAAGATCGCCGGCGTCCTGCAGGCCCCGGCCGCTCAGCTTGCCCGCGTCATGTCGGCCTACGCCGCCAAAGACGCCGCCTGATCGTCATTTTCCCCGACAACACCCACTCCCTAAGGAACTATCCAAATGTCGAAGCTTGAAAAACTGGTCGATGACCTGTCCGCCCTGACCGTCCTGGAAGCCTCCGAGCTGTCCAAGCTGCTGGAAGAAAAGTGGGGCGTCTCCGCCGCCGCTCCGGTGGCCGTGGCCGCCGCCGCCGGCGCCGCTGCTCCGGTTGAAGCCGCCGAAGAGCAAACCGAGTTCACCGTTGTCCTGACCGCCGGTGGCGACAAGAAGATCAACGTGATCAAGGAAGTCCGCGGCGTCCGTCCGGACCTCGGCCTGAAGGAAGCCAAGGACCTGGTCGAAGGCGCTCCGCAGAACGTCGTCGAGAACGTGTCCAAGCAAGTGGCCGACGACGTCGCCAAGAAGCTGACCGAAGCCGGCGCGACCGTCACCGTGAAGTAAGACTGACGCGCGGTTCGCCGCATGTCTAGAGCGGGCCCCGGAGAGCGATCTCCGGGGCCCGTTTTCGTTCCGCGATGGACGACGCGACGAACTAATTCGCGATAAGGGCTTCACATCCCGCGCGAGAGCGATTATCTCGGCTCCTTCGCAAAATACGATTCGTGTCACACGCGATTCTGTCGCGCGCCTATGTTCCGAGGCATGGCCCACCGCCCTCCGGCCATGCGAGGGAACGCCCCTGGCGATACAGGGGCTCCAGCGTCCGGCGCCCGCAAGGGCGTTCGAGGGTGGACGCGGGATAAAAGACCTGACGCCTGGAAACCGTTCCGGGCGTCGCTCAAGGGAATAAAATGGCGCAATCCTTCACCGGTAAAAAGCGGATCCGTCACTCGTTCGGCCGCATCCCTGAAGCCGTGCAGATGCCGAACCTGATCGAGGTTCAGCGCTCCTCCTACGAACAGTTCCTGCAGCGCGAGACCCGCGCCGGCGAGCGTCGTGACGAGGGCGTGGAGGCGGTCTTCAAGTCCGTCTTCCCGATCAAGGACTTCAACGAACGCGCGGTGCTCGAATACGTCACCTACGAGTTCGAGGAACCCAAGTACGACGTCGAAGAGTGCGTCCAGCGCGACATGACCTATGCGGCTCCGCTGAAGGTCAAGCTTCGCCTGATCGTCTTCGAGACCGACGAGGAAACCGGCGCCCGCTCCGTGAAGGACATCAAGGAGCAGGACGTCTACATGGGCGATATCCCGCTCATGACCGAGAAGGGCACCTTCATCGTCAACGGCACGCAGCGGGTCATCGTCTCGCAGATGCACCGTTCGCCGGGCGTGTTCTTCGACCACGACAAGGGCAAGACGCACTCCTCGGGCAAGCTGCTGTTCGCCGCCCGGGTGATCCCCTATCGCGGCTCCTGGCTCGACTTCGAGTTCGACGCCAAGGACGTGGTCTTTGTCCGCATCGACCGTCGCCGCAAGCTGCCGGCCACCACCTTCCTGATGGCGCTGGGCATGGACGGGGAGGAGATCCTCTCCACCTTCTACGACGCGGTGCCCTACGAGAAGCGCCTGGAGGGCAAGAAGGGCGCGGCCGGCTGGGCCACCCCCTACAAGCCCGAGCGCTGGCGCGGGACCAAGCCGGAGTATCCTCTGGTGGACGGCGAGACGGGCGAAGAGATCGCGCCGGCCGGCCAGAAGATCTCGGCCCGCAACGCCAAGAAGTTCGCCGACGCGGGTCTCAAGACCCTGCTGCTGCCGCCGGAGGCCCTGGTGGGCCGTTACCTGGCGCGCGACCTGGTGAACCATCAGACCGGTGAGATCTACGCCGAAGCCGGCGACGAGCTGGACCAGCCGCTGATCACGGCGCTGGAAGAGCAGGGCTTCACCACCCTGGACACCCTGGACATCGACGAGGTGACCATGGGCGCCTACATGCGCAACACCCTGCGCGTGGACAAGAACTCGGCCCGCGAAGACGCCCTCTTCGACATCTATCGCGTCATGCGTCCCGGCGAGCCGCCCACGGTGGAAGCCGCCGAGGCCATGTTCAAGTCGCTGTTCTTCGACGGCGAGCGCTACGACCTGTCCTCGGTCGGCCGCGTGAAGATGAACATCCGCCTGGAGCTCGACTGCCCCGACGACGTGCGCATCCTGCGCAAGGAAGACGTGCTGGCGGTCCTCAAGACCCTGGTGGGCCTGCGCGACGGCCGCGGCGAGATCGACGACATCGACAACCTCGGCAACCGCCGGGTGCGTTCGGTCGGCGAGCTGCTGGAGAACCAGTACCGGGTCGGCCTGCTGCGGATGGAGCGGGCGATCAAGGAGCGCATGTCCAGCGTCGATATCGACACGGTCATGCCCCACGACCTGATCAATGCGAAGCCGGCCGCCGCGGCCGTGCGCGAGTTCTTCGGCTCGTCGCAGCTCTCGCAGTTCATGGACCAGACCAACCCGCTGTCGGAAATCACCCACAAGCGCCGCCTCTCGGCGCTTGGCCCGGGCGGTCTGACCCGCGAGCGGGCGGGCTTCGAAGTCCGCGACGTGCACCCGACCCACTACGGCCGGATCTGCCCCATCGAGACGCCGGAAGGCCCGAACATCGGCCTGATCAACTCGCTCGCCACGCACGCTGTGGTGAACAAGTACGGCTTCATCGAGAGCCCCTACCGCCGGATCAAGGACGGCAAGACCACCGACGAGGTGGTCTACATGTCGGCCATGGAAGAGGCCAAGCACGTCATCGCCCAGGCCAACATCACCCTGAAGGACGGCGTGATCGTCGAGGAGCTGGTGGCCGGACGGGTCAATGGCGAGCCGGGCCTGCTGCCGCGCGACACCGTCGACCTGATGGACGTCTCGCCCAAGCAGGTGGTCTCCGTCGCCGCCTCGCTGATCCCGTTCCTGGAAAACGATGACGCCAACCGCGCCCTGATGGGCTCGAACATGCAGAAGCAGGCCGTGCCGCTCATCCAGTCGGATGCGCCCCTGGTCGGCACCGGCATGGAAGCCATCGTGGCCGTGGACTCCGGCGCCGTCGTGGTGGCACGCCGAGCCGGCGTCGTCGAGCAGATCGACGGCACCCGGATCGTCATCCGCGCCACCGAAGAGAACGACCCGACCAAGGCCGGCGTCGACATCTACCGCCTGCAGAAGTTCCAGCGTTCCAACACGTCGACCTGCATCAACCAGCGTCCGCTGGTGCGGGTGGGCGACCGGGTCAACACCGGCGACGTCATCGCCGACGGCCCGTCGACGGACCTGGGCGAACTGGCCCTGGGCCGGAACACCCTCGTCGCCTTCATGCCCTGGAATGGCTACAACTTCGAAGACTCCATCCTGATCTCCGAGCGCATCGTGCGCGATGACGTCTTCACCTCGATCCACATCGAGGAGTTCGAGGTCATGGCCCGCGACACCAAGCTGGGTCCGGAAGAGATCACCCGCGACATCCCCAACGTCGGCGAGGAAGCCCTGCGCAACCTCGACGAAGCGGGCATCGTGGCGATCGGCGCCGAGGTCCTGCCGGGCGACATCCTGGTGGGCAAGGTCACGCCCAAGGGCGAGAGCCCGATGACGCCGGAAGAAAAGCTCCTGCGCGCCATCTTCGGCGAAAAGGCCTCCGACGTCCGCGACACCTCCCTGCGCCTGCCCCCGGGCGTCGCCGGGACCATCGTGGAAGTCCGCGTGTTCAACCGTCACGGCGTGGACAAGGACGAGCGCGCCATGGCCATCGAGCGCGCCGAGATCGACCGCCTGGGCAAGGACCGCGACGACGAGTTCGCGATCCTGAACCGCAACATGACCTCGCGCCTTCGCGACCTGCTCACCGGCAAGACCGCCATCTCCGGCCCCAAGGGCCTGGGCCGCGGCGAAGTCACCGCCGAGAAGCTGGAAGAGATCGCGCCCGGCCTGTGGTGGCAGATCGCCCTGGACGACGAAAAGGCCATGGGCGAGCTGGAGGCCATGCGCCGCCAGTTCGACGAGGCCCGCAAGCGTCTGGACCGCCGCTTCGAGGACAAGGTCGACAAGCTGCAGCGCGGGGACGAACTGCCCCCCGGCGTGATGAAGATGGTCAAGGTCTTCGTGGCCGTGAAGCGCAAGCTTCAGCCCGGCGACAAGATGGCCGGCCGTCACGGCAACAAGGGGGTCATCTCCAAGATCCTGCCGATCGAGGACATGCCCTACCTGGCCAACGGCCAGAACGTGGACATCGTGCTGAACCCGCTGGGCGTGCCGTCGCGCATGAACGTCGGCCAGATCTTCGAGACCCACCTGGGCTGGGCCGCCGCCGGCCTCGGCCGTCAGATCGCCGAACTGCTGGAAGCCTGGCAGAACGGCGGCCAGAAGAAGGCTCTGATCGACCACCTGCAGAGCATCTACGGCAAGGACCAGGAACTCCCCGACACCGAGGAGGAACTGATCGAGCTCTGCAAGAACCTGTCGAAGGGCGTGCCCTTCGCGACCCCGGTCTTCGACGGCGCCCACATCGACGACATCGAGAACCTGCTCGAGAAGGCGGGCCTGGCCCGTTCCGGCCAATCCATCCTCTACGATGGTCAGACCGGCGAGCAGTTCAAGCGCCCGGTCACGGTCGGCTACATCTACATGCTGAAGCTGCACCACCTGGTGGACGACAAGATCCACGCCCGTTCCATCGGCCCCTACAGCCTGGTCACTCAGCAGCCCCTGGGCGGCAAGGCCCAGTTCGGCGGTCAGCGGTTCGGGGAGATGGAGGTCTGGGCTCTGGAAGCCTACGGCGCGGCCTACACCCTGCAGGAAATGCTGACGGTGAAGTCCGACGACGTGGCCGGCCGGACCAAGGTCTACGAGTCCATCGTCCGCGGCGACGACACCTTCGAGGCCGGGATCCCGGAAAGCTTCAACGTGCTGGTCAAGGAAATGCGTTCCCTGGGCCTGAACGTCGAGCTCGAGAACGGCTAACGCCGGCGTCGCACGCCATCGTCAATGCGAGGGGAGGGGCCCGTCAGCTCCTCCCGCTTCGCCACTGAAACTGCTGACGAACTGGAATTCTGATGAACCAGGAAGTCCTGAATATCTTCAACCCGGTCCAGGCCGTTCCGACCTTCGACCGTATCCGCATCGCCCTGGCTTCGCCTGAGAAGATCCGCTCGTGGTCCTTCGGCGAGATCAAGAAGCCCGAGACCATCAACTACCGGACGTTCAAGCCGGAACGTGACGGCCTGTTCTGCGCGCGGATCTTTGGCCCGACCAAGGACTACGAGTGCCTGTGCGGCAAGTACAAGCGCATGAAGTACAAGGGCATCATCTGCGAGAAGTGCGGCGTCGAGGTCACCCTGGCCCGCGTCCGGCGCGAGCGGATGGGCCACATCGAACTGGCGTCGCCCGTCGCCCACATCTGGTTCCTGAAGTCCCTGCCCAGCCGCATCTCGATGATGCTGGACATGGCCCTGAAGGACATCGAGCGCGTGCTCTATTTCGAGCACTACATCGTCACCGAGCCGGGCCTGACCCCGCTGAAGCAGCATCAGCTGCTCTCGGAAGACGAGTACATGCGCTACCAGGAGGAGTTCGGGGACGACAGCTTCACTGCCGAGATCGGCGCCGAAGCCGTCCAGGGCCTGCTGCGCGCCATCGACCTGCCCAAGGAAGCCGACCGGCTGCGTGAGGACCTCCTCACCACCACCTCGGAAATGAAGCTCAAGAAGACGTCCAAGCGTCTGAAGCTGATCGAGAGCTTCATCGAAAGCGGCAACAAGCCGGAATGGATGATCCTGTCGGTGGTCCCCGTGATCCCGCCGGAACTGCGTCCCCTGGTGCCGCTGGACGGCGGCCGCTTCGCCACCTCCGACCTGAACGACCTCTATCGCCGGGTCATCAACCGCAACAACCGCCTGAAGCGCCTGATCGAGCTGCGCGCGCCCGACATCATCATCCGCAACGAAAAGCGTATGCTGCAGGAAGCCGTCGACGCCCTGTTCGACAACGGCCGTCGCGGCCGGGTCATCACGGGCGCCAACAAGCGGCCCCTGAAGTCGCTGGCCGACATGCTGAAGGGCAAGCAGGGCCGGTTCCGCCAGAACCTGCTCGGCAAGCGCGTCGACTATTCCGGCCGTTCGGTCATCGTCGTGGGTCCGGAACTGAAGCTGCACGAGTGCGGCCTGCCCAAGAAGATGGCGCTCGAACTCTTCAAGCCCTTCATCTATGCGCGCCTCGACGCCAAGGGCCTGTCGGGCACCGTCAAGCAGTCCAAGCGCATGGTGGAACGCGAGCAGCCCGCCGTCTGGGACATCCTGGACGAGGTGATCCGCGAGCACCCGGTTCTGCTGAACCGCGCGCCCACCCTGCACCGTCTGGGCATCCAGGCCTTCGAACCCAAGCTGATCGAGGGCAAGGCCATCCAGCTTCACCCGCTGGTCTGCGCGGCCTTCAACGCCGACTTCGACGGCGACCAGATGGCCGTCCACGTGCCGCTTTCGCTGGAAGCCCAGCTGGAGGCCCGCGTGCTGATGATGAGCACGAACAACATCCTGTCGCCGGCCAACGGCCGACCGATCATCGTGCCGTCGCAGGACATCGTGCTGGGGCTCTACTACCTGTCCCTGGCCCGCGAGGGCGAGCCGGGCGAGGGCAAGATCTTCTCCGACCTGGGCGAGATCGAAGCCGCGCTCGACCACGGCGTGGTGAGCATCCACTCCAAGATCAAGGCCCGCCACAGCGAGATGAACGCCGACGGCGTGCTGGAGCGCAAGCTGATCGATACGACGCCGGGCCGGATGAAGATCTCGGCCCTGTTCCCGCACCACCCGGCGGTCGGTCACCGGCTCCTGGAGAAGAACCTCACCAAGAAGGAAATCGGCAACCTGATCGACATCGTCTACCGCCACTGCGGTCAGAAGGCGACGGTCATCTTCGCCGACCAGATCATGGGGCTGGGCTTCAAGGAAGCGGCCAAGGCCGGCATCTCCTTCGGCAAGGATGACATCATCATCCCCGAGCGGAAGAAGCCCATCGTCACCCAGACGCGCAAGCTGGTGGAAGAGTACGAGCAGCAATACGCCGACGGCCTGATCACCAAGGGCGAGAAGTACAACAAGGTCGTCGACGCCTGGGCGAAAGCCACCGACCGCGTCGCCGACGAGATGATGGCCGAAATCTCGACCCAGCCGAAGGACGAGAACGGCCGCGAGCTGGAGATCAACTCGATCTTCATGATGGCCAACTCCGGCGCCCGCGGTTCGCAGGCCCAGATGAAGCAGCTCGGCGGGATGCGCGGCCTGATGGCCAAGCCCTCCGGCGAGATCATCGAGACGCCGATCATCTCGAACTTCAAGGAAGGCCTGACCGTCCAGGAGTACTTCAACTCCACCCACGGCGCCCGTAAGGGCCTGGCCGACACCGCCCTGAAGACCGCCAACTCCGGCTACCTGACCCGTCGTCTGGTGGACGTGGCGCAGGACTGCATCATCAACGAGGAAGACTGCGGCACCACGCGGGGCATCACCCTGCGCGCGGTCATCGAGGGCGGCGACGTCCTGGTCTCGCTGGGGCTGCGCATCCTGGGCCGTTCCACCGCCGAGGACATCAAGGATCCGGGCACCGGCGAGGTCATCGTTCCGGCCGACACCTATATGGACGAGAACATCTGCGACCTGATCGACAACGCCGGCGTCCCGTCGGTGAAGGTGCGCTCGGTCCTGACCTGCGAGGCCGCCAACGGCGTCTGCGCGACCTGCTACGGCCGCGACCTGGCCCGCGGCACCCCGGTGAACATCGGTGAAGCGGTCGGCGTCATCGCCGCCCAGTCCATCGGCGAACCCGGCACCCAGCTGACGATGCGGACCTTCCACATCGGCGGCACCGCCCAGGTGGCCGAGCAGTCGTTCTACGAGAGCACCAACACCGGCACCGTGAAGCTGGCCGGGGGCAACACCGTCATCGCTCCCGACGGCGAGCTGATCTGCCTTTCCCGGAACCTGCAGATGAGCGTGCAGGTCGACGGCAAGGATCGCGAGACCTACAAGCCGCCCTACGGCGCGCGCCTGAAGGTCCGTGACGGCGAGAAGGTCAAGCGCGGCCAGCGTCTGGCCGAGTGGGACCCCTACTCGATCCCGATCATCACCGAAGTCGGCGGCAAGATCCGCTTCGAGGACCTGGTGGAGAACTTCTCCGTCCGCGAGGAGGCCGACGAAGCCACCGGCATCTCCAACCGCGTGGTCATCGACTGGCGCACCTCCACCAAGGGCTCGGACCTGCGTCCGGCCATGGCGGTCCTGGACGCCGACGGCGCCTATATGCGGATCTCCAACGGCGGCGAGGCCCGTTACCTCCTGCCGGTGGGCGCGATCCTCTCGGTGGGCGACGGCGACGAGATCAAGCCGGGTGAAGTCATCGCCCGGATGTCGACGGAAGGCGCCAAGACCCGGGACATCACCGGGGGTCTGCCCCGCGTGGCCGAACTCTTCGAAGCCCGTCGTCCCAAGGACTGCGCGGTCATCGCCGAGATGGACGGCCGCGTCGAATTCGGCCGCGACTACAAGAACAAGCGCCGCATCAAGATCACCCCGGAAGATGGTGGCGAAGCGGTCGAGTTCCTGATCCCCAAGGGCAAGCACATCGCCGTCCACGACGGTGACGTGATCCGCCGCGGTGAGTACCTGATCGACGGCAACCCGGATCCGCACGACATCCTGCGCATCCTGGGCATCGAGGCCCTGGCCGAGTTCCTCGTGGACGAAATCCAGGAAGTCTACCGTCTGCAGGGCGTGCCGATTAACGACAAGCACATCGAGACCATCGTCCGTCAGATGCTGCAGAAGGGCGAGATCCTCGAGCCCGGCGACACCGGCCTGCTCAAGGGCGACCACCTCGACATGACGGAAGTCAACGAGGAGAACGCCAAGGCGCAAGCCCGCGGCGGCCGCCCGGCGATCACCCAGCCGGTCCTGCTGGGCATCACCAAGGCCTCGCTGCAGACCCGCAGCTTCATCTCCGCGGCCTCGTTCCAGGAAACGACCCGCGTGCTGACCGAAGCCTCGGTGCAGGGCAAGACCGACACCCTCGAAGGGCTGAAGGAAAACGTGATCGTGGGCCGCCTGATCCCGGCGGGCACGGGCTCGTACCTGCGCAACCTGCAGCGCATCGCCACCAAGCGCGACGAGGCCCTCTCGGCCAGCCGCGAAGAGGCGATGGAGCCCCTGCCGGACATCATCGCGGCCGACGCCGAGGCCGAGAAGGTCGAAGGCTAGGCCCAAACCGTCCAGTCAGTGCGCGTAACGAGCGGCCCGGGAGCGATCCCGGGCCGTTTCGTTTGGGCGTCATTCTTGATCTGGATCAAAGATGACGCCGGCGTCATCTTTATCGTCGTCCCTAGAGCCCGGCGCGTGACCGGGCGAAAGGGAGCCAGCCATGCTGCACGTGACGCTCGTCGACGGACCGCCCACCGAGGTCCAGACCTTCGATTCCGAGGACCTTGCCGCCCGCCTGTCGGACCACGACGTCGAGGTGATCCGAGAGATTTTCAACACGCCGCTGACCGGCTCCTATAACTGGGACTACGAGACGGCCAATTCCAAGATCCGGCGGCTCTACGAGCTGGGCAAGCGGTTCAACTGGAACACCGAGCTCGACATCGACTGGACCCAGGCGCCGCCGCCGCCTCGCGACGTGGCGGCCGGGGAGGGGCCCGAGGGGTTCGCCGGCCATCCCAAGTGGGAGGCCCTGACGGCCGAACAGAAGCGCGAGTTCTCCCACCGCTCCAACGCCCAGACGCTGTCGCAATTCCTGCACGGGGAGCAGGGGGCCCTGATGGTGGCCTCCCAGCTGGTGAGCTGCGCGCCGACCCATGACGCCAAGCTCTACGCCGCCTCCCAGACCTTCGACGAGGCGCGCCACGTGGAGGTGTTCCACAAGTACCTGATGGAGCGCTGCCGGATGATCTACCCGATCAATCCGAGCCTCAAGTTCCTGCTGGACAAAGTGCTCACCGACCCGCGCTGGGACCTGAAGTTCATCGGCATGCAGATCCTCATCGAGGGCCTGGCCCTGGCCGCCTTCCAGACCATCCACCAGACCACCGAGGACCCGCTGCTGCGCGACGTTGTGGGCCTGGTGATGCGCGATGAGGGCCGGCACGTGGCCTTCGGGGTGAACTATCTGGAGGACTGGATCCGGGCCCTGCCGGAGGACCAGATCGAGGAGCGCGCCCAGTTCGCCTACGAGGCCTGCCTGGTCATGCGCGACCGCCTGGTCTCCACCAACGTGGCCCAGGAGTTCGGCTTCACCGAGGCCGAGGCGATCGAGATCAACAACGCCACCCAGGGCGGCCGGGCCTTCCGCACCTTCCTGTTCGAACGGATGATCCCCAACCTCAAGCGGATCGGCCTGCTGACCGAGAAGATCCGTCCCAAGTTCGAGGCCCTGGGCGTCCTGCAGTTCGAGAACCTCAAGCACGACGGCCAGATCGACTGGGCCACCCTGGAGGCCCCCCTGATGCGGGGCGACGAGGTGATCGCCGCCTAGGACCTCATCGCGCTCTGCAGGCGGCCCGGGGGTGACCCCGGGCCGTTCTGCGTTGCGGGGCTAGAAGGGCTTGGTGGTCTTGTGTGGCGCGGCCTCGCCGAGGCCGGTCAGGCCGCCGGCGGCGTCGGAGGTGGATAGGCCTGGCGGCGTCGGGGCGTCGCGATAGTCGCGATAGGCCTTCCGCTTGGCCGCAGCCTCGTCCAGCAGGGCCTGCTTGGGCCGGCTGAGGCCGGGCGGGATATAGGCGGCGTCCTTCGCCCCCTCGCCCAGGCGCTCCATGCAGGCGTCCCGCTCGGCCTGGCTCAGGCCTGAGCCACCGATATTGGCGCAGCCGAGGCTGCGGCGCAGCGTGGCCGAGAGCTGGGGCGTCAGGCTTGGAGGCGTGGGCGCCGGGGCGGCCGGCGGCGGCGCCTCGGGGACGAACAACGGCGTGACGGAGAGATCGTCCGGGCGCAGGCGCGAGGGACGGGGGCGCAACTGCTGCCGCGGCCGGGGCGAGGTCTGGGGAACCGATTCGACGATGCGGGGCGCGATGGTGACCTCGAACACCGGGGCGGGCTCGTAGCGCGCCGGTTTGGCGTGGTTGACCGCCAGGACCGACAGCACGGCCACATGGCCGACGAGGGACGCCGCCGCGAGGGCTCCCAGTCGCCAGCGCCTCCCGTTCCGCATGCCCAGTCCCGTTCCTGCAACCTTCGCCATAGGGCGAGGACGGGCGGGGCGAATTCATGTCCGAAAGCGGGCGAGGCGCGCGCGCTTTCGCAAACGTTGACGCCGAGGGGCTTGGCGAGTATGAACCGCGCTCCTTTCGAGGCCGGGGATTCTTCCCTTCGCCCCGTTGAACGGCAAGTCCCGAAACGGACAGCCAGACCCGCCGGAACGCGACCCAAAGCGCGCCGGCGAGTTTTTGCGTTCAGCGAGCCGGTTTCGGAGCTTTTGAATACGGACCCCAACTGAGGCGCCACGGCCCAACGGCACACGCCTCCAGAGCAGAGAATAGATGCCAACAGTCAATCAGCTCATCCGCAAGCCCCGGCAGAATAAGCCGGTGCGCAACAAGGTGCCGGCCCTCAAGGGCTGCCCTCAGCGCCGTGGCGTTTGCACCCGCGTCTATACGACGACCCCGAAGAAGCCGAACTCCGCGCTTCGTAAGGTCGCCAAGGTGCGTCTGACCACCGGCATCGAAGCGGTGTGCTACATCCCGGGCGAAGGCCACAATCTGCAGGAGCACTCCGTCGTGCTCATCCGCGGCGGCCGGGTTAAGGACCTTCCTGGCGTCCGTTACCACATCCTGCGCGGCGTGCTCGACACCCAAGGGGTCAAGGATCGCAAGCAGCGTCGTTCGCTCTACGGCGCCAAGCGTCCTAAGTAAGGAATAAGAAGAATGTCCCGCCGCCGTCGCGCCGAGAAACGTCAAGTCCTGCCCGACCCGAAGTTCGGGGACCTGACGGTCACCAAGTTCATGAATTACGTGATGTACGAAGGCAAGAAAGCCGTCGCCGAGAATATCCTCTACGGCGCCTTCGACATCCTCGAAGCCAAGCGCAAGGACCAGGGTCCCCTGGAAACCTTCCACGCCGCGTTGGAAAACGTCGCGCCGGGCATCGAAGTCCGCTCCCGCCGGGTCGGCGGCGCCACCTATCAGGTGCCCGTCGAAGTGCGTCCCGACCGTCGGAAGGCCCTGGCCATCCGCTGGCTGGTGACCGCCGCCCGCAAGCGCGGTGAGAACACCATGACCGAGAAGCTGGCCGGCGAGTTGCTGGACGCCTCCTCGAACCGGGGTTCCGCCGTCAAGAAGCGGGAAGACACCCACAAGATGGCCGAAGCCAACCGGGCCTTCTCGCACTACCGCTGGTAACCAGCACGAACCATCCCTTTTCGGCGCGGGCGGTTTGAGCTAAACCGCCCGCGCTGTTCGTTCAGCCTATCCCGAACGCCTTTTCCAGCAGAGCTATCCGCTATGGCCCGCGCGCACAAAATCGCTGACTACCGTAACTTCGGCATCATGGCCCACATCGATGCCGGGAAGACCACGACCACGGAGCGGATCCTCTACTACACCGGCAAGAGCCATAAGATCGGTGAGGTCCACGATGGCGCCGCCACCATGGACTGGATGGAGCAGGAGCAGGAACGCGGCATCACGATCACGTCAGCCGCGACGACCGCCATCTGGAACGGTCACCGCCTGAACATCATCGACACCCCCGGCCACGTGGACTTCACGATTGAAGTCGAACGCTCGCTGCGCGTGCTCGACGGCGCCGTCGCGGTGCTGGACGGCAACCAGGGCGTGGAGCCCCAGACGGAGACCGTCTGGCGCCAAGCCGACCGCTACAACGTTCCGCGCATCGTGTTCGTCAACAAGATGGACAAGATCGGCGCCGACTTCGAAATGTGCCTGAAGACGATCCGTGATCGCCTGGGCGTGAAGGCCGTACCGATCCAACTGCCGATCGGCTCGGAAGCCTCGCTGAAGGGCATCGTCGACCTGGTCCGCATGAAGGCCGTGGTCTGGGACAATGACGGCCTGGGCGCGACCTATCGCGACGAGGAAATCCCGGCCGACATGCAGGCCAAGGCTGAAGAAGCCCGCCACTACCTGATCGAGAACGCGGTCGAACTCGACGATGAGGCGATGGAAGCCTACCTCGGCGGCGAAGAGCCGTCGGTCGAGGTCATCAAGAAGTGCCTGCGCAAGGCGGTTCTGACCGGCGCCTTCTATCCGATCCTCGCCGGCTCGGCCTTCAAGAACAAGGGCGTCCAGCCCCTGCTCGACGCCGTGGTCGATTACCTGCCTTCGCCGATCGACATTCCGCCGACCCCGGGCATCGACTTCAAGACGGAAGAGCCGGTGGTCCGCAAGGCCTCCGACGAGGAGCCGCTGTCGGTCCTGGCCTTCAAGATCATGGACGACCCCTTCGTGGGCTCGCTGACCTTCTGCCGCATCTATTCGGGCAAGCTCGAAACCGGCATGGGCCTGCTGAACTCCTCCCGCGACAAGAAGGAACGCGTCGGCCGCATGCTGCTGATGCACTCCAACAACCGCGAGGACATCAAGGAAGCCTTCGCCGGCGACATCGTCGCCCTGGCCGGCCTCAAGGACACCCGCACTGGGGACACCCTTTGCGACCCCCTGAAGTCGCCCGTCATCCTCGAGAAGATGGACTTCCCGGCGCCGGTGATCGAGATCGCCATCGAGCCGAAATCCAAGGCCGACCAGGAAAAGCTGGGCGTCGCCCTGGCCAAGATGGTCGCCGAGGATCCGTCCTTCACGGTCTTCACCGACCAGGAGTCGGGCCAGACGGTCATGAAGGGCATGGGCGAGCTTCACCTCGACATCAAGGTCGACATCCTGCGTCGTACCTACAAGGTCGACGCCAATATCGGCGCGCCGCAGGTGGCCTATCGCGAGAGCCTCGGCCGCAAGGCCGACATCGACTACACCCACAAGAAGCAGACCGGCGGTACGGGCCAGTTCGCCCGCGTCAAGATTCTCTTCGAGCCGGGCGAGCCCGGGTCGGGCTTCGTCTTCGAGAACACCGTCGTCGGCGGCTCGATCCCGAAGGAGTTCATTCCCGGCGTTCAGAAGGGTCTCGACACCTCCAAGGAAAATGGCCTGCTAGCCGGCTTCCCGCTGATCGACTTCAAGGCCACGCTGTATGACGGCAACTACCACGACGTCGACTCCTCGGTCCTGGCCTTCGAAATCGCCGCCCGCGCCGCCTTCCGCGAACTTCGCGAGAAGGGCGCTCCCAAGCTGCTCGAGCCGGTCATGAAGGTCGAAGTGGTGACGCCCGACGAATATATGGGCGACGTCATCGGCGACCTGAACAGCCGCCGCGGCCAGATCCAGGGCACCGAAACCCGGGGTAACGCCCAGGTGGTCACGGCCTTCGTGCCGCTGGCCAACATGTTCGGCTACATCAACACCCTGCGCTCGTTCTCCCAAGGACGCGCCAACTTCTCCATGACCTACGATCACTACGAGACGGTGCCGCAGGCCGTGGCCGACGAAGTGATCAAGAAGTTCGCCTAACCCCAACCCTAGTTTAGAGGACGAGCCCGGACAGGGCTGGAGCTTGAAATGGCTAAAGAAAAGTTCGAACGCACTAAGCCGCACTGCAACATCGGCACGATTGGTCACGTTGACCATGGCAAGACGACGTTGACGGCCGCGATCACGATGACGCTGGCCAAGGCCGGTGGGGCCAAGGCGATGGCCTATGCCGACATCGACGCGGCTCCGGAGGAGAAGGCGCGCGGGATCACGATCAACACCGCGCACGTGGAATATGAGACGGCCAACCGTCACTACGCCCACGTCGACTGCCCCGGCCACGCCGACTATGTGAAGAACATGATCACCGGCGCGGCGCAGATGGACGGCGCGATCCTGGTGGTGTCGGCCGCCGACGGCCCGATGCCGCAGACCCGCGAGCACATCCTGCTGGCCCGTCAGGTGGGCGTGCCCGCCCTGGTGGTCTACATGAACAAGGTCGACCTGGTGGACGACGCCGAGCTGCTGGAACTGGTGGAGATGGAGGTGCGCGAGCTCCTGTCGTCGTACCAGTTCCCGGGCGACGACATCCCGATCACCATGGGTTCGGCCAAGGTGGCGCTGGACGGCGGCGATCCGGAAATCGGTGAGAAGTCGATCCTGAAGCTGATGGAGACGGTGGACGCCTACATCCCGCAGCCGGAGCGTCCGGTGGACCTGCCGTTCCTGATGCCGGTGGAAGACGTGTTCTCGATCTCGGGCCGCGGCACGGTTGTGACCGGCCGGATCGAAAAGGGCATCGTCAAGGTCGGCGAGGAAGTCGAGATCGTCGGCATCCGCCCCGTCCAGAAGACCATCTGCACGGGCGTGGAAATGTTCCGCAAGCTGCTGGACCAGGGCCAGGCCGGCGACAACGTGGGCGTGCTGCTGCGCGGCACCAAGCGTGAAGACGTCGAGCGCGGCCAGGTTCTCTGCAAGCCCGGCTCGATCACCCCGCACACCAAGTTCGTGGCCGAAGCCTATATCCTGACCAAGGAAGAGGGCGGCCGTCACACCCCGTTCTTCACCAACTACCGTCCTCAGTTCTACTTCCGGACCACCGACGTGACCGGGATCATCAAGCTGAAGGAAGGCGTGGAAATGATCATGCCGGGCGACAACGCCGAGCTGGACGTGGAGCTGATCACCCCGATCGCCATGGACCAGGGCCTGCGTTTCGCCATCCGCGAAGGCGGCCGCACCGTCGGCGCCGGCGTGGTCTCCAAGATCGTCGAGTAGGCCTTTCGGCCTAAGCGACCTTCGACCCAGATCAGGGCCGTCCGGGGAAACCCGGGCGGCCCTTTTCCTATGGCGCTATCGGACCTGCCGCAGAGAGGTGATGGCGTAGGCCAGGCCGATCCGGTTCAGGTCCGCCACGTCCTTATCCAGGATCAGGCAGCGGCCGCCGAAGTCCTTGTCCGTGCAGACCTCCCACGCGCCCCGGCCGATCTTGATGCTGAGGGTGCGGTCGTTGTTCTGCTTGGGCAGATTGGTGATCTCGGTGCTGGTGGCGTAGGCCCCGCCCGTGAAGTTCAGGCCGTCATAGAGGGTGATGGAGCCGCCCCGGGCCCGAGGGCGCTCGTAGCCGCCGTTGTAGCCGCCTTGGCCGCCATAGCCGCCTTGGCCGCCATAGCCGCCCTGGTTTCCGTAGCCGCCGCCGCTATAGCCGCCGTTGCCGTAGCCGCCGCCGCTATAGCCGCCGCCATTGTAACCTCCGTTATATCCGCCACTGGAGCCCCAGCCGCCGCTGCCGTAGCCGCCATAGCCGCCATAGCCGCCTTGGCCGCCATAGGGCCCGGCCATTCGGCAACTCAACTGGCCGTTTTCGTTGGTGATCTCGCCGCGGCAACCCTCGAAGTCGAGACTGGTCGCCCGGTAACGGCCGTTATAGTCGCGGCACTCCGCCCACAGGGTCAGGCGACCACTGTCGGTCACCCGCACCTTCTGACAAGACTGCCAATAGCTTCCCGGCGGCGGCGCGTAACCCTGCGGCTGGGCGCTGCCCGGCGCCGCGACTCCCAAGGCCGCCACGCTCGCGACGGCGGCCGCGCCTGCGGCCCATGTCTTGATCTTCATAGCCCACTCCGATTGAGAACCGTCCCTGCCTCCACCCTATGGCGACGCTGGAGCGGCGAAAAGGCCGAGCTTCTAGGCGGTCTGGCAGGCCGCCTTCTCGCCAGGAGCCCGCAGGACATCGCCGACATAGTACTCCGTCATGCCCTGGGCTCGCCTGAGGTCGGCGGGATCCCGCCCCAGCAGAGGCTGGACCGTGCGGGTCCAGGCCGCCGCGCAGGCCGCCTTGGTCTCGGCGGAGGCGGCGCAGTCGATCACGGCGGCGAAGGCCTGGCGGTAGAGTCCGAACTGCGCCCGTGTCATGGGTGCGCCATGGCCGGGGACCAGGATGGTGAAGGGCGTCGCCCAGACCTGATCCAGGGCCCTGCGCCAGCCCGCGGGACAGGCGGTGTCGAGGAAGGGGGCGGGGAGGGTGACCAGGTCGCCCACCGCCGCCACGCGACTGGCGGGATCGTAGAGCCAGACATCGCCGGCCGTCGCCGCGTTGGGCGCCAGGTTCACCGCTAGCCGCAGGCCCGCGAGCTTCCGGGCTTCGGAGCCGGTGACCACCACGTCGGGGCGGAGGGCCGCGCCGGCCTCGACGGTGGCGATGTCGCCGGCGATGTCCTCCAGGGTCTCCCGGGGCAGCTCGCCCGCCTTCAGATAGGCCCGACCATCTTCCGCGCTCTTGGCCAGGAAGCCGGTCAAGGCCTTGTCGATGGCGGAACTGGCATAGACCCTCGCGGCCGGGTAGGCGCGCCTCAGGTCGGGGTTTCCGCTCACGTGGTCCAGGTGCCAGTGGGAATTGACGATGGCGGCGATGGGGCGGCCCTGCGCCGTCGCGAAGTCGAGGATGGCCTGGCGCTGCCAGGCGTGGCGCCCGGTGTCCATCACCACCAGGCCCTTGGGGCCGGTGAAGATCACCGTATTGCCGTCGGGCTGGCGGCGCGGTGGGATGCCCCCTGGGATCAGCCAGACGCCGGGGGCGACGGCCTGGGCGGCGGGCTTGGGAGCCTCGGCGTCGGCCGGGCGTGGCGCCAGGAGCGCCAGGACGGTCAGCGCGAGCAGCTTGAGGCGTGGCATGATGATCCTCCCCAGGATGGAGACAGGATCGAGGCGGCCAGGGGGCCGCTGTCAAATCTCGGATCGTTAATTTTCGCGGGCGCGGGACGAGAGTTAGACTTCCCGGTCAAGCTCTTGACTCCCCCGTCCGCCTCGGGCCGCCTGCGGCAAAGGAGCGGGGATCATGGCGAGGAGATTCTGGGCGGCGGCGGGGCTGGTTCTGGCCCTGGCGGCGGGCGGGGCGCAGGCCGCGCCGGACCTGGCCAGGATGACCGGCGGCGAGCTGACCGCCTTCACGCGGCAGATGCCCAAGGGCGGCGAACTGCACAACCACATCGCCGGCGCGATCTTCCCCGAGACCCTGCTGGCCTGGGCGGCGGAGGACGGCCTCTGCGTCAACCTCAAGACCCTGGCCCTGACCCCGCCCTGCCAGCCGGGGGAGGATCTCAAGCTGGCCGCGGTCCTGGCCGGCGACGACCTGCTGCGCACGGCGATGATCGACAGCCTGTCGGTGCGGCGTCCCGACTTCCTGGACCGCTCGGGCCACGACCAGTTCTTCGGCGCCTTCGGACGCTTCGGGGCGGTGGGCGCCAAGCGGGGCGGGGATAGTCTGGCCCTGGTGATGGACGGCCTGGCCCGGCAGAACACCTTCTATCTCGAGGCCATGGTGACGCCTCAAGGCGCGTCGTCGCGGATCCTGGGGGCGAAGGTCGGCTGGAAAGGCGGGGATCTGGCGGCCCAGAAGGCGGCCAACAGCGCCGCGGGCCTCGAGGCGCTGGTTCCGGCCGCCATGGCCGAGACCGACGCCCTGGAGGCGCGGGCGCGGGCGGTGATGAAGTGCGGGACGCCGGAGGCCGCGCCGGGCTGCCAGGTGACCGTGCGCTACCTGGTCCAGGCCGGGCGTGTCGGGCCGCCGGAGCAGACGTTCGCCCAGCTCCAGCTCGGAGTGGCGCTGATCGCCGCCGACCGGCGCTGGGTCGGGTTGCAGCTGGTGGCCCCGGAGGACCATCCCCAGGCCCTGGCCAATTACAGCCTGCACATGAGGATGGTGGACTATCTGACCGACCATGGCCGGACCGCCAAGGCGGCCCTGCACGCCGGCGAGCTTTCCTTCAAGTACGCCACGCCTGAGGCGTTGCGCTTCCACATCGCGCAGGCGGTGCGGGTGGCCGGCGCGCGCCGCATCGGGCACGGGGTCGACCTGCCCCTGGAGACCGACGCCGAGGGCCTGGCCGCGGAGATGGCCGCCCAGGGAATCCTGGTGGAGGTGAACCTCACGTCCAACGACAAGATCCTGGAGGTGTCCGGCAAGGCCCATCCCTATGCCTGGCTGCGCCAGCGCCGGGTGCCGGTGAGCCTCTCCACCGACGACGCCGGCATCCTGCGGATCGACCTCTCCCACGAATACGCCCGGGCCGCCGACGAGGGGGCGAGCTACGGCGACCTGAAGGCCTCGGCGCGCAACGCCATCGCCTATTCCTTCTTGAGCGGGGAGGGGTTGTGGTCCGATCCGGGGACCTATCGGCGGCCGGCCAAGGCCTGCGCCGGTCAGATCGGCCAGGTCGAGCCGAGGCCGGGCCCCTGCGCGGCCCTGGTGGCCGGCAGCGACAAGGCCCGAGAGCAGTGGCGCCACGAACGGCTGCTGGCGGCCTTCGAGGCGGGGGCCAGATGACCGGGCTGTCATGACCTCGAATTAAGCTGCCTTGGCCTGCAGCGCCGTCTACCGTCGCCTCAAGATTGATCCATCAAGAGGAGGGGACCCCATGCGTCTTCCGACCATTCTCACCGCCGCGTCGGCCCTGGCCCTGATGGCCGGCGCCGCGTCCGCCGCCAACGCCGCCACCGTCGAGGTCAAGGACGCCGTCGCCCGGGTGGTGGTGATCCCCGAGGACCGGGGCGACATCAAGGTGGAGTTCCTGACCACCAATCCCAGCCTGCCGCTGCAGGTCCGCAGCATGGGCGGCAAGACCATCGTCGACGGCGATCTCGATCGGAAGATCAAGAGCTGCAACAGCAGCGGCGGTCGGACCCGGGTCTTTGTCTCGGGAATCGGCGACGTGGCCTATGAGGACATGCCCCAGATTGTGATCCGCACCCCCAAGGACGCCAAGGTCGAGGCCGGCGGGGCGGTGTTCGGCTCGGTGGGCAAGACCGCCAGCCTGGAGCTCTCCAACGCCGGCTGCGGCGACTGGACGGTGGGCAATGTGGCCGGGAAGATGAACATCAACGTCGCCGGCTCGGGCGACACCAGCACCGGCTCGGCCGGGGAGGCGAACCTGCGGGTGGCCGGGTCCGGGGACGTCCGCACCCAGGCCGTGGCCGGGGCGCTGGAGGTGTCCGTGGCCGGGTCGGGCGACGTGGACGTGGCCTCGATCTCGGGTCCGCTGAACGTCAAGATCGCCGGCTCCGGGGACGTGAAGATCTCCGGCGGCCACGCCAGCCAGGTGACCACCTCCATCGCCGGCTCGGGCAATGTCGACTTCAACGGCGTGGCGGGCAGCCTGACGGCGAAGATCGCAGGGTCCGGCGACGTCCACGTCAAGTCGGTGACCGGTGCTGTATCCAAGGCCATCGTCGGCTCGGGCAATGTGAGCATCGGCTGAATTGGCGGTTGATGAAGTGGTGCGCCCGGGGGGCTTGGGATTTACAGATGTAAACTTCTCTGGTCTGGTCAGGCCATGAAGTTCCTGTTCAGTCTCACGATCGCCCTGGGGGCGCCGGCCCTGGCCCTGGCCGCGCCGGCCCTGACCCTGGAGGCGCCGGCGGCCCGCCTGGTGGTCATCCCCGAGGCGCGGCCCGACATGGCGCTCACCGCCGACCCGCGGCTGGCCATCCATCCCGTGGCCGGCGGCGGCGCCCGGGTCACCGGGGCCAGCTCCTGGCTGGAGCAGACCCTGCCCTGGGTGTTCGGCTATCGCTGCACCGCCGCCGGCGTCAGCCGCTGGGGGCGGGCCATCGCCCTCAAGGACCTGCCCACCCTGACCGCGCGGGTTCCCCTGGACGCCGACATCACCACCCGCGGCGCGGTGTTCGGCCAGGCCGGCGCCGGCCGGTCCCTGAAGCTCTCGGCGACCGGTTGCGGGACCTGGCGGCTGGCGCCCCTCTCCAGCGGCCTGACCGTGACCCAGACCGGACCTGGCCAGGTGATCGCCAGCCACGTGGACGGCGCCCTGAAGGCGACCGTGGACGGCTCCGGGACCATCGTGGTGGGGCAGGGGGTCACCTCCACCGCCAAGCTGATCATGAAGGGCGACGGCCGCATCGACGACCGGGGAACCGTCGGCATGCTGGACGCCGAGATGCGCGGATCGGGCCTGATCACGGTGCGCCTGCTCGCCGGACAGGCGAAGGTGGCCTATGACGGGGACGGCAATGTCCGGTGGGGCCGACCCAAGGGCAAGAAGTTCTGCGCGGGCCTGGCCTGCTACTGAACCGAGCCTCCGAAACTTCCTGAACCGGGGCCGTTGCTGGCCTTGACGAGGCCGAGTCGCACACGTATAGACGCGCCTCTTGTTGGATCGGCTGTGCGCTTCGAAGTGATTTGAGGCGCAGACGCGGTTCGCAGAACGACCCGGAACCCTGAGAAATCGGGCGACCGGGCGGGGCCCTCGCGGAAACCTTTCGCGCGGGCCTATGTCGTTTTTAGCGGACTTACGCGTACGAGCGTCTCCCTTGGGGGGCGTTTGGGTTGGTCTTTGAAATGGTCAAAGTCACGCGGACGGACCGTCGTCTGTAGGGGAAATTGAAGAGCGATATGGATCGTCAGAACATCCGCATCCGGCTCAAGGCCTTCGATCACCGCGTGCTGGATCATTCCACGCGTGAGATCGTCAATACGGCCAAGCGCACCGGCGCGACCGTCCGGGGGCCCATCCCCCTGCCGACGCACATCGAAAAATTCACCGTCAACCGCTCGCCGCACATCGACAAGAAGTCGCGCGAGCAGTTCGAAATCCGCACGCACAAGCGCGTGCTCGATATCGTCGACCCCACCCCGCAGACCGTGGACGCGCTGATGAAGCTCGACCTGTCCGCCGGCGTGGACGTCGAGATCAAGCTCTAGAGGGGATCGGTCGATGCGTACCGGCGTGATCGCCAAGAAACTGGGCATGGCGCGCTTCTTCGATGAAGCGGGAACCCATGTGCCGGTGACCGTCCTCAGCCTCGAAGGCTGCCAGGTCACCGCTCATCGGACCCAGGATAAAGACGGCTATGTCGCCCTCCAGCTCGGAGCCGGCGTCAAGAAGGCCAAGAACACCTCCAAGGCCATGCGTGGTCACTTCGCCAAGAGCGAAGTCGAGCCCAAGCACGAGCTGGCCGAGTTCCGCGTCACCGCGGACAACCTCATCGACGTGGGCGCCGAGCTCACTGCCGACCACTTCGTCCCCGGCCAGAAGGTCGACGTGACGGCCAAGACGGTCGGTAAGGGCTTCCAGGGCGCCATGAAGCGCTGGAACTTCGGCGGCATGCGCGCCACCCACGGCGTGTCGGTCTCCCACCGGGCGCACGGCTCCACCGGTCAACGGCAGGATCCGGGCAAGACCTTCAAGGGCAAGAAGATGGCCGGCCACCTCGGCCAGGAAACCGTCACCACCCTGAACGTCTCGGTCTGGCGCATCGACGTCGAGCGCGGCCTGATCCTGATCAAGGGCGCGGTCCCCGGCACCGAGGGCACCTACGTAAAGATCCGCGACGCCATCAAGTCGGCCCGTCCGGCTGAAGCCCCGGTCCCCGGCGGCTTCCGCAAGGCTGGCCAGGTCGCTCCCGCCGCTGACGCGGCGCCGGTGGACGAGGCTCCGGCCGAAGCCCCCGCAGCCGAGGGCGCAGAATAATGAAACTCGACGTCATCAAACTTGACGGCGCCAAGGGTGGTTCGATCGAACTGTCCGACGCCGTGTTCGGCATCGACGAGATCCGTGGCGACATCCTTCAGCGCATGGTGACCTGGCAACTCGCCAAGCGCCGCGCCGGGACCCACAAGATCCAGGTCCGCAACGAGGTCTCTCGTACGGGCAAGAAGATGTACAAGCAGAAGGGCTCCGGCGGCGCCCGTCACGGTTCGCGCCGTGCGGCTCAGTTCGTCGGCGGCGCCAAGGCCCACGGTCCCGTGGTCCGCAGCCACGCCTTCGACCTGCCCAAGAAGTTCCGCGCCCTGGCCCTGCGCCATGCGCTGTCCTCCAAGGTCAAGACCGGCTCGCTGGTCGTCCTGGACGCCGCGGTGCTGACCGATCCGAAGACCGCCGCCCTTCGCGCCCAGTTCGACACCATGGGCCTGAAGAACGCGCTGATCATCGCCGGCGCCGAAGTGGACAACAACTTCGCCCTGGCCGCTCGCAACATTCCCAACGTGGATGTGCTGCCGAACGCCGGCCTCAACGTCTATGACGTGCTGCGTCGCCATACGCTGGTCCTGACCAAGGACGCGGTGGATGCGATCAACGCCCG
Organism: Phenylobacterium sp.; assembly: GCF_965229015.1. Lineage (GTDB taxonomy): Bacteria > Pseudomonadota > Alphaproteobacteria > Caulobacterales > Caulobacteraceae > Phenylobacterium. The sequence continues at coordinate 683,866 of NZ_CBDDIM010000001.1, forward strand.
TTTCGCTGAGAAGGAGGCCGCGTGATGGCTAACCCCGTCGCCCGCCACTACGACGCGATCCTGTCGCCCGTGATCACCGAGAAGGCCACCCTGCTCTCCGAGCAGAACAAGGTCGTCTTCCGCGTGGCCATGGACGCGACCAAGGACGAAATCTCCGCAGCCGTCGAAGCGCTGTTCAAGGTCACGGTCACCAAGGTCAACACCCTGGTGGTCAAGGGCAAGACCAAGCGCTTCCGGGGCCGTCCGGGCCGTCGCTCGGACGTCAAGAAAGCTGTCGTGACCCTGGCCGAAGGCCAGTCGATCGACATCACCACGGGGCTCTAAGCCGATGGCTCTGAAGCATTACAATCCGACTTCGCCGGGCCGTCGTAGCCTGGTGCTGGTCGACCGTTCCGAGCTCCACAAGGGCGGGCCGGTCAAGTCCCTGGTTCAGGGCCTGACCAAGTCCGGCGGTCGTGGCGGCGGTGGTCGTATCGCCGTTCGCTTCCGCGGCGGCGGCGCCAAGCGCCTCTATCGGATGGTCGACTTCAAGCGCCGGAAGTGGGACATGCCCGCGACCGTCGAGCGCCTGGAATACGACCCCAACCGCACCGCCTGGATCGCGCTGATCAAGTATGAGGACGGCGAGCTGTCCTACATCCTGGCTCCGCAGCGCCTCAAGGTCGGCGACCAGGTGATCGCCTCCGAGAAGGCCGACGTGAAGCCGGGCAACGCCATGCCGCTTCGTGGCATGCCCATCGGCACGATCATCCACAACATCGAGCTGAAGCCCCTCAAGGGCGGCCAGGTCGCCCGGTCCGCCGGCGCCTACGCCCAGCTGGTCGGCCGCGACGCCGGCTACGCCCAGATCCGTCTGGGTTCGGGCGAGCTTCGGATGGTCCAGGACACCTGCATGGCCACGGTCGGCGCGGTGTCCAACCAGGACCACATGAACCAGGTCCTGGGTAAGGCCGGCCGCACGCGTCACATGGGCTTCCGCCCGCACGTCCGCGGCGTCGTCATGAACCCGGTCGACCACCCCCACGGCGGCGGCGAAGGCCGCACCTCGGGCGGTCGTCACCCGGTCACGCCTTGGGGCAAGCCGACCAAGGGCTCCAAGACCCGCACCAACAAGACGACGGACAAGTACATCATCCGTTCGCGCCATGCTCGGAAGGCTCGTTAATCCATGACCCGTTCCGTCTGGAAAGGTCCGTTCGTCGACGGATACCTGCTCAAGAAGGCCGAGACCGCCCAAGGGTCCGGCCGCAAGGACGTGATCAAGACCTGGTCGCGCCGCTCCACCATCATGCCGCAGTTCGTCGGTCTGACGTTCGGCGTGCACAACGGCCAGAAGCACGTCCCCGTGCTGGTCAGCGAAGACATGGTCGGCATGAAGCTCGGTGAGTTCGCGCCCACCCGGTACTTCCCCGGCCACGCCGCCGACAAGAAGGCGAAGAGGAAGTAGCATGTCCAAGCAAGCGAAACCCCGTCGGCTCGAGGCCGCTGAAGCCATGGCCAAGGTGCGCACCCTGCGCACCTCGGCTCAGAAGCTGAACCTCGTGGCCCAGTCGATCCGCGGCCTGAAGGTGCAGCGGGCCCTGAACGAACTCGAGTTCAGCCCCAAGCGCATCGCCCAGGACGTCCGCAAGGCGCTCTATTCGGCGATCTCCAACGCCGAGAACAACCACAACCTCGACATCGACTCGCTCGTCGTCGCCGAGGCCTTCGTGGGCAAGAACCTGGTGATGAAGCGTTTCGCCGCCCGCGCTCGCGGCCGTGCGTCGCGCATTGAAAAGCCGTTCAGCGAGATCACCATCGTGGTCCGCGAACTGGGTGAGGCTGCCTGATGGGTCAGAAAGTAAATCCGGTCGGGCTTCGCCTCGGCATCAACCGTACCTGGGACAGCCGTTGGTTCGCCGACGGTCCGGAGTACGGCAAGCTGCTGCACGAAGACATCAAGGTCCGTAAGATGCTGAAGAAGCGTCTCTATCAGGCCGGCGTCTCGCGCATCATCATCGAGCGTCCGCACAAGAAGTGCCGCATCACCATCTATGCCGCGCGCCCTGGCGTGATCATCGGCAAGAAGGGTGCGGACATCGACAAGCTCCGCAAGGACGTCAACACCATCACCGACGGCGAGGTTCACCTGAACATCGTCGAGATCCGCAAGCCCGAGACCGACGCTCAACTGGTGGCCGAGAACATCGCCCAGCAGCTGGAACGCCGGATCGCCTTCCGCCGCGCCATGAAGCGCTCGCTGCAAAGCGCGCTGCGTCTGGGCGCCAAGGGGATGCGGGTCGAAGTGGCCGGCCGCCTCGGCGGGGCCGAAATCGCGCGGACCGAGAGCTATCACGAGGGCCGCGTTCCGCGTCACACCCTGCGGGCCGACATCGACTACGGCGTCACCGAAGCCAAGACCACCTACGGCATCATCGGCGTGAAGGTCTGGGTCTTCAAAGGCGAAGTCCTCGACCATGACCCGATGGCGCTGGACAAGCGTCTGGCCACCGAATCCGGCCCGGCCGGCGAAGGCGGCGGACGTGACCGTTCGGGCGACCGTCCGGACCGTGGGCCGCGCCGTGACCGTCGCGACCAGGCCGGAGCGTAGGATCCAGAGCTATGCTGTCACCGAAGAAAACCAAGTACCGCAAGCAGTTCAAGGGCAAGATCCACGGGAACTCGAAGGGCGGCTTCACGCTGAACTTCGGCTCCTACGGTCTGAAGACCATTGAGCCCGAGCGGATCACCGCCCGCCAGATCGAAGCCGCCCGTCGCGCGATCACTCGCCAGATGAAGCGTCAAGGTCGGGTCTGGATCCGGATCTTCCCGGACGTTCCCGTCACCGACAAGCCCGCCGAAGTCCGGATGGGCAAGGGCAAGGGCGCGGTCGAGTACTGGGCCGCGCGCGTCGCGCCGGGCCGGATCATGTTCGAAATCGACGGCGTGCCGGACGATGTGGCCCGTGAAGCCCTGCGCCTCGGCGCGGCCAAGCTCCCGGTGAAGACCCGCATCGTCACGCGGATCGAAACCGTCACGGCGGAGGCCGCGTGATGAAGATTGCAGACGTCCGGGGCATGACCCCCGATCAATTGGCCGAGTCCCTGCTGAACCTGAAGAAGGAGCAGTTCAACCTGCGCTTCCAGGCCGCCACGGGCCAGGTCGAGAAGACCCACCGCTCGAACGAAGTCCGCAAGGACATCGCGCGGATCAAGACCATCCTGCGCGCCAAGCAGGCTGCGGCTTAAGGAGAACGACACATGCCCAAGCGAATTCTCGAAGGCGTCGTCGTCTCCGACAAGGGTGACAAGACGCTCGTGGTGAAGGTCGAACGGACCTTCCTGCACCCGGTGCTGAAGAAGACCGTCCGTCGGTCCAAGAAGTACCACGCCCATGACGAGGCCAACGTCTACAAGGCCGGCGAGATCGTCCGCATCATCGAATGCGCGCCGAAATCGAAAACCAAGACCTGGGAAGCGCTGCCTAAGGCCGCCGCTGTCCAGGGCTCGTAAGGAAAGTCTGATCCCATGATCCAGATGCAGACTAACCTCGAAGTCGCCGACAATTCCGGCGCCCGTCGTGTGATGTGCATCAAGGTGCTCGGCGGCGCTGGCCGTCGTTACGCCGGCGTGGGCGACAAGATCGTCGTCTCCGTCAAGGAAGCCATCCCGCGCGGTCGCGTGAAGAAGGGCGACGTCCTTCAGGCCATCGTCGTGCGCACGTCCTCCGCCATCAAGCGCAAGGACGGCTCGGTGATCCGGTTCGACAAGAACGCGGCCGTGATCGTGAACAAGCAAAGCGAGCCGATCGGCACGCGGATCTTCGGCCCGGTTCCCCGTGAACTGCGCGCCAAGAACCACATGAAGATCATTTCCCTCGCGCCTGAGGTGCTGTGATGGCCGCGAAGATCAAGAAGGGGGATCGCGTCGTGATCCTCGCCGGCAAGGACAAGGGCCGCCAAGGCGCCGTCCTGAAGGTCATGCCCAAGGAAGAGCGTGTCGTGGTGGAAGGCCTGAACCTGGTTCAGCGTCACACCCGCCCGACCCAAGCCGATCCCCAGGGCGGTATCAAGAGCAAGGAAGCCGCGCTGCACGTCTCGAACGTCGCGATCGTGGACTCCAAGGGCAAGCCGACCCGCGTCGGTTTCCGTGTCGATGGCGACAAGAAGGTCCGCGTCGCCAAGACGACCGGTGAGGTGATCAATGGCTGAGCAAGCTTACGAGCCGCGGCTGAAGTCCGAATATCGCCAGCGCATCCGCGCGGTGATGAAGGAACAGTTCGGCTATACCAACGAGATGCAGATCCCCAAGCTGGACAAGATCGTCCTGAACATGGGTATCGGCGAGGCCGTGGCCGACTCCAAGAAGGTCAATGCGGCCATCGCGGACCTGGCCAAGATCGCCGGCCAGAAGCCGCTGCCCACCAAGGCCCGTAACTCCATCGCCGGCTTCAAGCTGCGCGAAGGCATGGTCGTCGGGGCGAAGGTCACCCTGCGCGCCGACCGCATGTACGAGTTCCTGGACCGTCTGATCACCATCGCTCTGCCGCGGGTGAAGGACTTCCGGGGCCTGAAGCCGACCTCGTTCGACGGTCGTGGCAACTACGCCATGGGTCTGAAGGAGCACATCGTGTTCCCGGAGATCAACTACGACCAAATCGACCAAATGTGGGGCATGGACATCATCGTCGCCACGACAGCGAAGACCGATGACGAAGCGCGCGCGCTTCTCAAGGAATTCCAATTCCCGTTCGTTCAAGCGTAACCGGCGGGAAGGAAAGAACAGATGGCTAAGAAAAGCGCCGTAAACCGCAACGAGATGGTCAAGAAGCTCGTCAAGCAATACGCCAGCAAGCGCGATGCGCTGAAGGCGGTTGCGAACAACGAGAGCCTGCCCCTCGAAGAACGCTTCGAGGCTCGCCTCAAGCTTGCCGAGCTGCCGCGCAACTCGTCCAAGACCCGCATCCGCAATCGATGCGAAGTCACCGGGCGTCCGCGGGCCTATTACCGCAAGCTCCGTATGAGCCGGATCGCCCTGCGCGATCTGGGATCGAGTGGCCAGATTCCTGGCCTCGTGAAGTCGAGCTGGTGAGGAGGGTCTCATGGTGAACGACCCCGTTGGCGATATGATCGCCCGCATCAAGAACGCCGCCACGCGCGGCCGTGCGAAAGTCATGTGCCCGGCCTCGAAGATGCGCGCGCGCGTCCTCGACGTCCTGGCCGACGAAGGCTACATCCGCGGCTACCACCTGGTGCAGCAGCCCGGCGCCTTCCCGGAATTCGAAATCGAGCTGAAGTACTTCGATGGCCAGCCGGTCATCGTGGAAATCCGCCGGATTTCGAAGCCTGGCCGTCGCGTCTATTCGTCGATCTCTGATCTGAAGCCCGTGAAGAACGGTCTTGGGATCTCGATCCTGTCGACGCCCAAGGGCGTCATGTCCGACACGGCCGCTCGCGACGCGAACGTGGGCGGCGAAGTCCTCTGCAGGGTCTACTAGAATGTCCCGTATCGGAAAGAAGGCGGTCGCCGTCCCCTCCGGGGTCACGGTCACCATCTCCGGTCAGACCATCGAGGTGAAGGGGCCCAAGGGCCAACTCTCCTGGACCCTGCCCGAAGAGATCGTGGTCAAGCACGAGGGCGCCGAGCTCAACCTGACCAAGTCGGTCGAGAACACCCGGGCGCAAGCCATGTGGGGCCTCTCGCGGACCCTGGTCGGCAACATGGTCATCGGCGTCACCACCGGTTTCGAGAAGACTCTCGAGCTGGTCGGCGTCGGTTATCGGGCCGCGATGAAGGGCGAAGCGCTCTCCATGCAGCTCGGCTTCAGCCATGACGTGGATGTGCCCCCGCCCAGCGGGATCACCTTCGCGGTGCCCAAGCAAACCGAAATCAAGATCAGCGGCATCGACAAGCAGGTCGTTGGCGAGATCGCCTCGCAGATCCGCCGGCTCCGGCCCCCCGAGCCCTACAAGGGCAAGGGCGTCCGCTATGCGGGCGAAGTGGTCCGTCGCAAGGAAGGCAAGAAGAAGTAGGTCATGGCTCTTACTCCTCGTGACACCGCCAAGCGCCGCGCTGAGCGCACGCGCATCCGCCTGCGGTCGCTGGCCAACGGGCGTCCGCGCCTGTCGGTCTTCCGCTCGTCCAAGAACATCTACGCCCAGATCATCGACGATGCTCGCGGCGTGACCCTGGCCGCCGCGTCCTCGCTGGAAGGCGACGACAAGAAGGCCAAGGGCTCGGACAAGGACGCCGCCGCCCGCGTCGGCGCCCTGGTCGCCCAGCGCGCCATCGAAAAGGGCGTCAAGGACGTCGTCTTCGATCGCGGTGGCTACATTTACCACGGCCGGGTCAAGGCCCTCGCCGACGCCGCGCGCGAAGCCGGCCTGAACTTCTAGGGGTACGCAGATGGCTCGTGGAAACTCACAAGGCGGCGGCGGCGACAATCGCCGCGATCGCAACCGCGGCAACCCCGCTGAAGAGCGCGCCGATTCCGACATCGTCGAGAAGCTGGTGCACATCAACCGCGTCGCCGCCACCGTGAAGGGGGGCCGTCGTTTCTCGTTCGCCGCCCTCATGATCGTCGGCGACCAGAAGGGCCGCGTGGGCTTTGGGCATGGCAAGGCGCGTGAAGTGCCCGAAGCCATCCGCAAGGCCACCGAGGAAGCCAAGAAGACGATGATCCGCGTGCCGCTCCGCGAGAGCCGCACCCTGCACCACGACGGCAATGGCCGTTGGGGCGCCGGCAAGGTCATGGTCCGCTCGGCCCCTCCGGGCACCGGCGTCATCGCCGGCGGTCCGATGCGCGCCGTGCTCGAAACCCTGGGCGTCCAGGACGTGGTCGGCAAGTCGGTCGGTTCGTCCAACCCCTACAACATGGTGCGCGCGACCTTCGAGGCGCTGAAGGCTCAGTCTTCGCCCCGTCAGGTCGCCGCCAAGCGCGGCAAGAAGGTCGCTGACGTGATCGGCCGCCGCGCCGACGGCGCCAGCGCCGCCGCCGACGGAGAATAAGAACCATGGCTACTGTCACTGTTCGTCAGACCGGCAGCCCGCTCCGCCGCACCAAGGATCAGCGCGCCACGCTCGTGGGCCTGGGCCTGAACAAGATGGGCCGTGTCTCCACCCTGGAGGACACCCCCTCGGTGCGCGGCATGATCGCCAAGGTCGCCCACATGCTTGAAGTGGTCGAGACCAAGGCCTAAAGGCCTGCACAAGACTTCGAAGGGCGGCGCTTGCGCCGCCCTTCTGACATTTCCATCAGCCGAGTCGGGCGCGAGCCCGGCGATTGATCTCCAAGGAGAGGCGTCACATGACCAAGCTCAATGAACTGAAGCCGCGCGAAGGCTCCACCAAGAACCGCATGCGCGTTGGCCGCGGTGAAGGTTCCGGCAAGGGCAAGACCGGCGGCCGCGGCGTCAAGGGCCAGAAGGCGCGCTCCGGCGTCGCCATCGCCGGCTTCGAAGGCGGCCAGATGCCGCTGCACATGCGCATGCCCAAGCGCGGGTTCAACAATCCCAACGCGCTGAAGTTCGCCGAAGTGAACTTCTGGCGTCTCGAGCAGGCGATCGCCGCCGGCAAGCTCGACGCCAAGAAGCCCATCGACGCCAAGGTCCTGGTGGCCTCCGGCATCGTGCGCCGCGAACTGGACGGCGTGCGCCTGCTGGGCAAGGGCGTCCTGAGCTCCAAGATCGACATCACCGTCCATTCGGCCTCGGCCGCGGCCAAGGCCGCTGTCGAGAAGGCCGGCGGCAAGGTCACCACGACCGCGCCCGTCGCCGCCGAATCGGCCGAAGCCTAAGACCCTCCGTCCGTCCCTTCCCGCAAACGGGGAGGGATGGCGGGCGTCAGATGACACCGCCGGTCGGACGCCCTATGTACGACCGGTCTCAAAGCTTCGGGGTACCCTATGGCTTCGGCCGCCGAACAGCTCGCCGCCAACATGAACTTCGGCGCCTTCTCCAAGGCGACCGAGCTTCACAAGCGTATCACCTTCACCATCATGGCGATGGTGGTCTACCGGCTCGGGACCTACATCCCGATCCCCGGCATCGACATCGCCGCCTTCGAGCAGGCCTTCCAGGGCCAGTCGCAGGGCATCCTGGGCATGTTCAACATGTTCTCGGGCGGCGCCGTGCAGCGGATGGCGATCTTCGCCCTCAATGTCGGCCCCTACATCTCGGCCTCGATCATCGTGCAGCTGCTGGGGACGGTCTATCCGCCCTGGGAGAAGCTGCGGAAGGAAGGCGGGGAGGCGGGCCGCAAGACCCTGAACCAGTACACCCGCTACCTGACGGTCGTCCTGGCCCTGCTGCAGTCCTTCGGGATCGCCATCGGGCTGCAGAACAGCCAGGGCCTGGTGAACAATCCCGGCGTCTTCTTCCTGGTCTCCACGGTCGTGACGCTCACCGGCGGCACCCTGTTCCTGATGTGGCTGGGCGAGCAGATCACCAGCCGCGGGGTCGGCAACGGCGTCTCGCTGATCATCTTCGCCGGTATCGTCGCGGTCCTGCCGCGCGGCATCTTCCAGATGTTCTCCATGACCCGGACCGGGGCCCTGCCGGCCGCGGCCCTGTTCCTGATCACCGCGCTGGCCATCGGCGTGGTGCTGGTCATCGTCTTCATGGAGCGCTCCCAGCGCCGGCTTTTGGTGCAATATCCCAAGCGCCAGCAGGGCAACCGCATGTTCGGCGGCGACACCTCGTTCCTGCCGCTGAAGATCAACACCTCGGGCGTGATCCCGCCGATCTTCGCCTCGTCCCTGCTGCTGCTGCCGGCCACGGCTATGAGCTTCCTGGCCAACGCCGACCTGCCCAGCTACCTGCAGTGGATGCCCACCGTGGTGGGTCAGCTCCAGCACGGCCGCCCGGCCTTCATGGTGCTGTACGGCGCCCTGATCGTGTTCTTCTGCTTCTTCTACACCTCGGTCGTCTTCAATCCGGAGGACACCGCCGAGAACCTCCGCAAGTACGGCGGCTTCCTGCCCGGCATCCGGCCCGGCAAGCGCACGGCGGAGTATCTGGACTTCGTCCTGACCCGCCTGACCGTCGTCGGCGCGGCCTATATCACCGTGGTCTGCCTGCTGCCGGAGGCGCTGATCGCCTTCTACAACGCGCCCTTCTATCTGGGCGGCACCTCGATCCTCATCGTGGTGAGCGTGACCATGGACACCGTGACCCAGATCCAGTCGCATCTTCTGGCCCACCAATATGAGGGCCTGATCAAGAAGTCGAAGCTGCGGGGCGGACGCGGTCGCTAGACGCCGCGCCACCAAATTTGACGCCGGTCATGGGGATGGCCGGCGGGGAGGGGATATTTAAGTCATGAATTTGATTCTGTTCGGACCGCCGGCCGCCGGCAAGGGCACCCAGGCCAAGCGGCTGGTGGATGGCCGAAACATGGTCCAGCTATCCACCGGCGACATGCTGCGCGCCGCCATCGCCTCGGGCTCCGAGCTCGGCAAGAAGGTGGCGGGCGTCATGGAGCGCGGCGAGCTGGTGACCGACGAGATCGTCATCGCCCTGATCGAGGAACGCCTGCCGGAGACCGAGGCCGCCGGCGGCGCCATCTTCGACGGCTTCCCCCGCACCCTGGCCCAGGCCAAGGCCCTCGACGAGATGCTGGCCAAGCGCGGCAAGAAGATCGACCTGGTCGTCCGCCTGAAGGTGGACGACGCGGCCCTGATCGAGCGCATCGCCGGCCGCTTCGCCGAATCCGGCCGCCCCGACGACAACCCGGAAAGCTTCAAGGTCCGGCTGTCGGCCTATAACGACAACACCGCGCCGCTGCTGCCCTATTACGAGGGCCAGAAGAAGCTGGCGCAGGTCGACGGCATGGGGTCGATCGACACCGTCGCCGCGGCCATCGACAAGGCCCTGGACGCCCCGCGCTAGGGGCGGGGACCCGCTTCATCGTCACGCAGCTCCCGGGCTCGTCCCGGGGCTCCAGGACCGCCGCCGCGCCCGACAGGCGCCGGCGGCGTCTTGCGTTCGCACCGCGCCTCTCCGAGCTGATGAACCTGGCCAAGCCCGGGGGCGGGCGGTCGCCGCGTATCCCCCTTCCGCGTCGCGGAATCGATTCGAAACGCCGCGCCGGGCCGTGGCGCCCGGCCCGGGGACTTGTTTTCGCCGTGAAAGTCGCGCGATGATCGTGCCAAGCCCCCGCCTGGACCCCAGGGGAGGGCGGGCCGTGCGCGCAAGAGCCCAAAGAAGGTCATTTTCCGGCGCTTCCGGCATTGACGGAAACGCAACTGTCCCTATAACGGGCCGCTTCCGCGAAACGCGCGAGGGACGTGCCGGCCTCCCAACTTGGGCCGGGGCGTTGTTCGCGCTTCTCTGCGTGACCAGGAGAATACCCCAAGTGGCCCGCATCGCCGGCGTAAACATCCCGACTAACAAGCGCGTCGTCATCGCGCTTCAGTACATCCATGGCATCGGCCAGGCGAAAGCCGCCGAGATCGTCCAGAAGGTTGGCATCGAAGACGCTCGTCGCGTCAACCAGCTGACGGACGCCGAGGTGCTGCAGATCCGTGAAGCCATCGACCGTGACTACACGGTGGAAGGCGACCTGCGTCGCGAGACGGCGGTCAACATCAAGCGTCTGATGGACCTGGCCTGCTATCGCGGCCTGCGTCACCGCAAGGGCCTGCCGGTCCGCGGCCAGCGCACCCACACGAACGCTCGGACCCGCAAGGGCCCGGCCAAGCCGATCGCCGGCAAGAAGAAGTAAGAAAGCTAGTCGATGGCCAAGGAACCGGCGCGCGTCAAACGTCGCGAACGCAAGAACATCACCTCGGGCGTGGCGCACGTGAACGCCTCGTTCAACAACACCATGATCACCATCACCGACGCCCAGGGGAACACCATCTCCTGGTCTTCCGCCGGGATGATGGGTTTCAAGGGCTCCCGGAAGTCCACGCCCTACGCCGCCCAGATGGCGGCCGAGGACGCGGGCAAGAAGGCCGCCGAGCACGGCGTGAAGACCCTCGAAGTGAACGTCTCCGGCCCGGGTTCCGGGCGGGAATCGGCGCTTCGCGCTCTGCAGTCGGTGGGCATGACGATCACCACCATCCGCGACGTGACCCCCATTCCGCACAACGGCTGCCGGCCGCCCAAGCGCCGGCGAGTCTGAGTACCGAAGTACTGCTATCCCCCTTCGCCGGACCGCGTAAGCCGCGTCCGGCGATCCTGCGTTCGAGGGACACCTATCCGTGATCGAAAGAAACTGGAACGAGCTCATCCGTCCCGAGAAGCCGATGATCGAGACCGGCGCCGACGCGAACCGCAAGGCGCGTCTGGTGGCCGAACCTCTCGAGCGCGGCTTCGGTGTGACGCTGGGCAACAGCCTGCGCCGCGTTCTTCTATCCTCGCTGCAAGGCGCCGCTGTGACGGCCGTGCAGATCGACGGCGTCGTGCATGAATTCTCCTCGCTGGAAGGCGTGCGGGAAGACGTGGTCGACATCGTCCTGAACATCAAGCAACTGGCCCTGCGCATGCACGCCGAGGGCCCCAAGCGCATGACCCTGCGCGCCACCGGCCCCGGCACGGTGACCGCTGGTCAGATCGAGGCCGGCTCGGACATCGAGATCCTCAACCCTGACCACGTGCTCTGCACCCTGGACGACGGCGCCCAGGTGCGCATGGAGTTCACCGTGCACAACGGCAAGGGCTACGTCCCGGCCGACCAGAACCGTCCGGAAGACGCCCCCATCGGCCTGATCGCCGTGGACAGCCTCTATTCGCCGGTCAAGCGCGTCGCCTATCGTGTCGAGCCGACCCGTCAGGGCCAGAGCCTCGACTACGACAAGCTGATCATGGAAGTGGAAACCAACGGCGCCATCTCGCCGGTGGACGCGGTGGCCTACGCCGCCCGCATCCTGCAAGACCAGCTGCAGATCTTCATCACCTTCGAAGAGCCGAAGAAGAAGGTCGAAGGCGAGGCCAAGCCGGAACTGCCGTTCAACCCGGCGCTGCTGAAGAAGGTCGACGAGCTCGAGCTCTCGGTCCGTTCGGCCAACTGCCTGAAGAACGACAACATCGTCTACATCGGCGACCTGATCCAGAAGACGGAGGCGGAAATGCTCCGCACCCCGAACTTCGGCCGCAAGTCGCTGAACGAGATCAAGGAAGTGCTCGCGGGCATGAACCTGCATCTCGGCATGGACGTGCCCAACTGGCCGCCGGAAAACATCGAAGAGCTGGCCAAGAAGTTCGAAGACCAGATGTAAGAAGACCGCGCCGGCTCCGGACCGCCTCGGCGGTCCGGGCCCACTGAAGCCGCACCAGCGGTGGAGGGTCCCGGCGCTTCGTGGTGACCCAGGCGGGAGCAGGCTGGGATTGATCAGGTAGGACGACCTTCCGGAGATCGGGAGCGTCCAAGCGGACCAGACGGTCCAGGAGATATGAGATGCGCCACGGTAACGCCCACCGCAAACTGGGTCGGACCTCCGCCCACCGTACCGCCATGTTCGCCAATATGGCGGCGAGCCTGATCAAGCACGAGCAGATCGTGACCACCCTGCCGAAGGCCAAGGAACTCCGCCCCGTGGTGGAGAAGCTGGTGACGCTCGCCAAGCGCGGCGACCTGCACGCCCGTCGCCAGGCCATCAGCAAGGTCCGCGACGTCGAACAGGTCGGCAAGCTCTTCGCCGTCATCGGTCCGCGCTACAAGGCCCGCAACGGCGGCTATATCCGCGTCCTGAAGGCCGGCTTCCGCTACGGCGACAACGCGGCCCTGGCCGTGATCGAGTTCGTCGACCGTGACCCGGCCGAAAAGGGCAAGGACTCCGGCCCCGCTCAGGACGCCTCCTTCACCGAGGACTGAGCCGAACGGCCCATTCAAGTTCAGAAGCCCCGGACAGCGATGTCCGGGGTTTTTGCGTTTGGGGTTGCGGGCCTTGGCCGCCGAAGACCCGCAAACCACCGGTGTCATCCCGGAAACGCGCAGCGTTGTCCGGGACCCAGACGCGCGGGGTCTTCAGGAGGGATCGGCGAGTATGGGTCCCGCACTTCCGCGGCTTCGCCGCTGCATGCGGGATGACACCCAGGGAAATCCCGTCTCGGCGGTCTTCCCCCGATTGAGGCAGCATGGCTAAGCTTCCGCGGAGCACAGGAGGGGTCATGCGGGCTTGGGGTTTGGCGGCGGCGGCGGTGTTGGCGGCCAGCGGGGCGCGGGCGGCGGACGCGCCGGTGGCCTATCGGGTGTCGCCGGTGATGCAGGCGGGCGCGCTGAACGCCCTGGCGGTGGAGGTGGCCTTCCGGGGCGACGCCGACGGCGAGACCCGCCTGGACTTGCCCGATCACTGGGCCGAGGGGGAGGACCTGTCGCGGCTGGTCACCCAGCTGCAGGTCCAGGGGGCCACCCTGGAGCCCGGTGCAGGCTCCGCGCGCGTGCTGCGCCATAGGCCTGGTGCGCCGATCCGGGTCTCCTACCGGTTCGCGGTGACCGGCGAACCCGGCCGCGACCACCTGAAGGGCGAGCCCGTGGTGCGCCCCACCTGGTTCATGGCCCACGGCGAGGCGATCTTCGCCGCCCCGGCCGGACGCCAGGCGGCGCTAGCCCGGTTCGCCTGGGGCCCGCGTCCCGCCGGCTGGGCCCTGGTCTCGGACCTCGATCACCTGGCGCGCCGTCCGGGGCGGGTTTCCGACGTCGCCGAAAGCGTGGTGGTGGGCGCGACCGAGCTGAAGGTGGTCGAGCGCCGGCTGGGCCGCGCGCCCCTGCGGGTGGCCGTGCTGGGTTCCTGGCCCTCGCCCCCGGAGCGGCTGGCGGACATGGCCGCCAGGATCATGCTCGCCGAGCACGCGCTGTGGCGAGACCAACCCAGGCCCTTCCTGATCACGGTGACGCCCCTGGCCGGCGGGGAGGGCGGATCCTATTCCTCGACGGGCTCGGGGAAGGGGGACGCCTTCGCCATCGAGTCCACCACCAACCGCGATCCGGCCCAGGACCCCCACTTCCTGGCCCACGAATACATGCACAGCTGGATCGCCAACCAGCTGGGCGGCCTGCCGGAGACGGACGAGGCGCGGGACTACTGGTTCAGCGAGGGCTTCACCGACTTCTACGCGACCCGCGTGCTGCTGGCCTCGGGGATCTGGTCGCTGGAGGACTACGTCGCTCGCTACAACGAGGTCCTGACCCGGTACGACGGCTCCCCGGCCCGCAACTTCACCGCCGACCAGGTGATGGCGGTGTTCTGGAGTGACCAGGACGCCCAGCAGTCCCCCTATGACCGCGGCCGCCTGCTGGCGCTGACCTGGGACCGGGCGGTTCGCGAGGCCAGCGGCGGGCGGCTGTCCCTGGACGACGTGATGCGCCGGCAGCGGGACGCGGTGCGGGCGGGGACGGCCAAGGGGACGGGGGCGGCCCTGTTCCCGGACATGCTGACCGCCGTCGCGCCCGAGATCCCCGTGCGGGCGGATCTGGAACGCCACGTGACCCGGGGCGAGACCGTCCGCCTCCAGCCCGGCGCGTTCGGAGCCTGCCTGGCGATCTCCAGCCAGCAGGTTCCGGTGTTCGACCGGGGCTTCGACGGCGCCAAGAGCGGCCAGACCGGGATCATCACCGGCGTCGATCCGGCGGGGCCGGCCTATGCCGCGGGCCTGCGGGACGGGATGAAGCGCCTGGGCCGGGAAGGGGGCAAGGAGGGCGACAGCCGGGTTCCCATCGGCTACCGCGTGGCCGGGTCCGACGGCGCGCTGCGGCTGATCCGGTACCTGCCGCAGGGCAAGGCGAGCTTCGATCTGCAGGTGGTCTCGGTGCTTCCGGACCTCAGCGCCGCGCAGAGGGCGGCCTGCGTGAAGGATCTGTCGGGCGGCTGAGGCTTTCGGCCTCGGGCCTGTCACGGACCTCGGCTAGAGAGGGCCGATGCGCACCCTGCTCCTTCGCCTGATCGCCGCCCTCTGGCTCGTCGCCCTGCCGGCGGCCGCGGCCGAAAGGCCCCTGGTGATCCTGATCTCCATGGACGGCTTCCGCGCCGACTATCTGGACCGGGGGATCACCCCGAACCTGTCGCGGCTGGCGGCGGAGGGTGCGCGGGGGGCGGTGCGACCGTCCTTCCCCTCCAAGACCTATCCCAACCACTACACCCTGGTGACCGGGCTGCGGCCCGACCACCACGGCCTGGTGGACAACGTGATGATCGATCCCCTGATCCCCGGGGTCACCTTCAGCCTGGGGGACCGGGCGACGGTGAAGGATCCCCGCTGGTGGAACGACGCCACCCCGCTGTGGGTCACCGCCGAACGCCAGGGGGTGCGGTCGGCCAGCGTTTTCTGGCCCGGCTCGGAGACGGCGATCCAGGGCGCGCAGCCGACCTACTGGCTGACCTACGACCAGAGCGTGAGCGCCGAGGCCCGGGTGGACCAGGTTCTGGCCTGGCTCGACCTGCCGGCCGATCGTCGGCCCGGCTTCGTGAGCCTCTATTTCGACGAGACCGACACCGCCGGCCACCATGACGGACCCGATAGCGCGGCCCTGAACGCCGCCGTGGCCCACACCGACGCGGCCATCGGGCGTCTGACCGCGGGCCTGAAGGCGCGGGGGCTGGCCGCCGACCTGGTGATCACCGCCGACCACGGCATGGCGGCGGTCGCGCCCGAGCGCGCCATCTATGTCGAGGACCTCCTGGCCGACAGCGCAGCGCGGCGGGTGGCCATGGGGGCCTTCATGACCGTGATCCCTGCGCCGGGGCGCACTCCGGAGGTGGAGAAGGCGCTGCTAGGCGGCCACCCCCACATGACCTGCTGGCGCAAGGGCGAGATCCCGGCCCGCTACCATTTCGGAACCCACCGGCGCGTCCCGCCGATCTTCTGCCTGCCGCAGACCGGTTGGGAGATCACCACGCGGGCGGCGGCGGCCAAGACGCCGATCGAGGGCGGGGCGCACGGATACGATCCCTATGCGCCCGAGATGGCGGCGGTGTTCGTGGCCCAGGGGCCCCACATCCGCCGGGGCGTCCGGCTGCGCACCGTGAACAATGTGGACGTCTATCCCCTGGTGGCCCGGCTACTGGGAATCCGGGGCGAGCCTGGAGACGGGAAGCTCTCGGGGCTCGAAAGGGCTCTTGACAGATAATTATCAAAAGATAGAAATATTCCGGAATTGAGAACATAATCCGGATGCCGCCCATGGCCCGCCCCGCCGTCAGTCCCGTGATCTGGTACCGCGACCCCCGCGCGGCGCTGGCCTGGCTGGAGACGGCCTTCGGTTTCGAGACCACCCTGGTGGTGGACGACGGGGCCGGCGGGATCATCCATTCCGAGACCATGATCGAGGGCGGGGTGGTGATGGTGGTGGGGCCGCCCCGCGGCCACGCCGTCAGCCCCTTGGCCTTCGGCGGCCGCGCGACCCAGTCGGTTCACGTGCAACTGGCCGAGGGGCTCGACGCCCATTGCGAACGGGCCCGCGCGGCCGGGGCCCGCATCGAGCGGGAGCCGGAGACCCAGGCCTATGGCGATCGCGTCTACACCTGCCTCGATCCAGAGGATCATCCCTGGTCCTTCGGACAGACGGTCCAGGCCCTGACCCAGGACCAGGTGGCCAAGGCCACCGGCCACGACATCGCAACCTCACTCCAAGGAGCAGACCCATGGCGCGGATGAGTTCGGCCCTGGTCTACCAGGACCCCAGGGCGGCCATCGACTGGCTGCAGAAGGCCTTCGGGCTGGAGCTGACCATGCTGTTGGAGGACGCCGACGGCAATGTCGCCCACTCCCAGCTCAGCTTCGGCGACAGCATGGTGATGGTCGGCTCGGAGTGGTCGGAGGACCACAAGAGCCCCAGGTCCATCGGCGGCAAGAACACCCAGACGGTCAGCCTGCAGATCGACGACGATATCGACGCCCACTGCGCGCGGGCCCGCGCCGCCGGGGCGGAGATCTATGCCGAGCCGCAGACCCAGTTCTATGGCGACCGCACCTATCGCTGCCGCGATCCGGAGGGGCACATCTGGAACGTCGCCCAGACCGTGGCCGTGGTGAGCCGGGAGGAGGCCGAGGCCGCCAGCGGGCTGAAGATCACGGGCTGGGTCTGACCTTGCCCCAGGCCCAGCTCGACAGGACGCTCGCCGCGCTGGCCGATCCGCACCGGCGCCGGGTGGTGGATCTGCTGAGCCGGGGGCCGCGGCCGGCGGGCGACCTGGCCCGCGAGCTTGGCCTGCCGGCGCCCGCCATGAGCCGCCACCTGCGCACCCTGCGCGAGAGCGGCCTGGTGGAGGAGTCCCATCCGCCCTTCGACGCGCGCGTGCGCATCTACGCCCTGAGGCCCGAACCCATGACCCACCTGATACGCTGGCTGGAGGAGAGCGAGCGGCTGTGGAGCGAACAGCTGCTGGCCTTCAAGGCCCATGTCGAGAAGGCGCCGTGACCTCGAAGGTCTTCGTCGCCCTGCGGGTGAAGGCGACGCCGGAGCGGGCCTTCGAGATCTTCGTCGGCGAGATCGGCGCCTGGTGGAAGCCCAACGGCCTCTTCCAGACCACGCCGCGGCCGCCGGGTGTCCTGGCCTTCGAGCCCGGGGCGGGCGGGCGGCTGATCGAGACCCTGGCCAACGGCAAGGTGTTCGAGATCGGGCGCATCACCGCCTGGGAGCCGCCGCACCGGCTGGAATTCTCCTGGCGGCAGGCGAACTTCCCGCCGGAGCTTAAGACGGAGGTGGAGGTGCGGTTCGAGGCGGTCGGGGCGGAGACGCGGGTCAGTATCGAGCATCGCGGCTTCCACCAGGTTCCGGCCGACAGCGCCGCCCGCCACGGCTTCCCCGACCAGGTCCTGCTGATGCGGCTGGCCGAATGGTGGCAGGCGCTGCTGGCCAGCTACGCGCGGACGGCATAACGCGGTTGCGTGAGTTCTTGTTTTGTTTCAAGCTCGGTGCGAGGGGGAATTGAGACCATGACCGACGGATCTTCCACGCCCACGGCCGCCCGCCGGAAGGCCGCCTTCGGCTTCATCTTCGCCTGCGCGGTGATGAACGCGGTCTCCTTCGGGATCATGATCCCGGTCCTGCCCAACCTGATCAAGAGCTTCACCGGCGGCGACACCGCCGAGGCCGCGCAGTGGAACGTGCTGTTCGCCACGGTCTGGGGGCTCATGCAGCTGTTCTGCGGGCCGGTGCTGGGGATGCTGAGCGACCGGATCGGACGGCGGCCGGTGCTGCTGATCTCGCTGTTTGGCCTGGCCGTCGACTTCATGTTCATGGCGTTCGCCCCAAACCTCGCCTGGCTGTTCGTCGGCCGGGTGCTGAACGGACTGACGGCGGCCAGCTTCTCCACCGCCAACGCCTATGTGGCCGACGTCACCCCGCCCCAGGAGCGGGCCAAGGCCTTCGGCTGGATGGGCTCGGCCTTCTCCTTCGGCTTCCTGGTGGGCCCGGCGCTCGGGGGGTTCCTGGCCGATTTCGACCTGAGGCTGCCCTTCCTGGTGGCCGGCGGCCTGACGGCCATCAACTGGCTCTACGGCTACTTCGTGCTGCCCGAGTCCCTGCCGGCGGAGAAACGCACCACCAGCTTCGACTGGAAGCGGGCCAATCCCCTCGGATCGCTGGCCTTCCTGCGGGCGCACGGCGACCTGCTGGGCCTGGCCGGCGTCGGCTTCCTGTTCCAGCTCGCCCACACGGTGCTGCCCTCGATCTTCGTGCTCTATTCCGGCTACCGCTACGGCTGGAGCCCCGGGATCATCGGCCTGACCATGATGGCCACGGGCCTGCTGGGGGTGATGGTCCAGACCCTGCTGGTGGGGCCCGTGGTGGCCCGGATCGGCGAGCGCGGCGCCCTGCTGCTGGGGGCGGCGGGCGGCTGTGTCGGGTTCGCCCTCTACGGGTTCGCGCCGACCGGCTGGTTCTACATCGCCTCGGCCCCGGTGTTCGCGGTGATGAACTTCCTGCAGCCGGGTCTGCAGGGATTGATGACCCGGCGGGTGGGGCCCACCCACCAGGGACAGCTCCAGGGCGCCAACCAGAGCCTGCAGGGCATCGCCTCGGTGCTGGGGCCGATGATGTTCGGCACCATCTTCGCATGGTCGATCCGCCACGACGCCGTCCTGCACGCTCCGGGCCTGGCCATCTATCTGGCCGCCCTCCTGCTGCTGATGGCCTTGGCGCTCGGGGTCCGGGTGGCCCATGCGCCGGCGGCGGCGCCCGCGACCGCTTGACGAAACGGGAGGCGTCTCTACCCTGAGGCGATCATGACGACGACGCGGACAGAGACGATGAGGGCCTAGGCGGCGGCCGGCCGCGCGCCGGACCTGCCTCGCCTCGCCACCGTCTTCCCCCGACCGCCCCGGCGGCCGGCGCATCGAGATACGCCATGACCCCGTCCATCGATCCCAGCCCCCCTTCGGGGCCGCCCGCGCGCAGCGCCGCCCGCAAGGCCGGCCTGCCGTTCATCGCCATCACCATCTGCCTGGACGTGGTCAGCCACACCATGGTGTTCCCGGTCCTGCCGCGCCTGGTGGAGGAGCTGGTGGGCGGGCAGGTGTCGTCGGCCGCCCGCTGGGTCGGGGTGCTGGTGGCCGCCTGGTCGGTGGCCCAGTTCTTCGCCGCCCCGGTGATCGGCATGCTGAGCGACCGGTTCGGGCGCAGGCCGGTGATCCTGATCTCGATCTTCGGGCTTTCCATCGACCTGGCGATCATGGCGCTCGCCCCCACCCTCGGGTGGCTGCTGCTGGGGCGCGTCCTGTGTGGGCTCACCGCCGGCGCCCAGGGCGCGGCCATGGCCTATGTGGCCGACATCACCCCGCAGGAGGAGCGCGCCAAGAGCTATGGCTGGCTGAACGCCGCGGCCTGGACCGGGGTGATCCTGGGGCCGGCGGTGGGCGGCCTGCTGGGGGCGATGGACCCGCGCGCGCCCTTCTGGGCCGCCGCCGCCGTGGCCCTGGCCAACGGGGTCTATGGCCTGATCGTGCTGCCGGAATCCCTGCCGGCCGACCGCCGCGCGCCCCTGCGCTGGGCCAGCGCCAATCCCATGGGGTCGCTGAGCCTGGTGTTCTCCAGGCCCGGCCTGCCGATCCTGGCACTGATCCTGCTGCTGCTGTGGTTCGCCATGCACGCCATGAACAGCGTCTTCGTCCTCTACACCGCCTACCGCTACCAGTGGGACCCGATGGCGCTGGGGATCTTCTGCAGCGCGCTGGGGGCGGTGAACATCGTGGTCACCAGCCAGCTCACCGGACGTTCCGTGAAATGGCTGGGCGAGCGCAAGGTGCTGATCGCGGGCCTGGGGCTGCAGGTGATCGGCTTCACGGCGGTGGGCCTGTCGCCGACGGGGGTCTGGTTCTGGATCGCCAACCTGCCCATGGCGCTCTCCAACATCGCCGGTCCCGCCCTCCAGGCCATGATGACCGCCAAGGTCGAGCCGGACGAGCAAGGCCGGCTGCAAGGGGCGATGATGAGCGTCGGCAGCCTGACGGGCCTGTTCGGTCCCATCGCCTTCACCCAGGTCTTCGCCCTGGCCGTCGCGGCGGGCAGGGGACCCGGCTGGTCGGGGCTGACCATCCTGGCCGGCGCGGCCCTGACCCTGGTGGCCTGGGGACTGTCGGTGGCCTTCGCGAGGGATGTGCCGCCGGAGGCCAAGACCGAAGGCGGGTTGCCAAGCCACGCGTGACGGCTAGGCTCGAGAGCATGAACGCCTTCGAGAAGACCAGGGCCTAGGACGCGCGCGGAGGCCGAGCCTCCGGCGCCGCAGTCCTCGCATCCGGCCCCCGGGCCGGGCCCTTCGTCATGCCGGCAGGCGCCGGAACCTCGAGACCTTCATGAACCCTCGCAACCCCCGCCGCGCGGCGCTCGCCTTCGTCGCGGTCACCATCTTCCTGGACTACGCCGCCCAATCCATCTCCTTCCCGATCCTGCCCCGCCTGGCCCAGCAGCTGCTGGGGGGCGACGCCGCCAGCGCCGCCCGCTGGACGGGCTTCCTGGAGGTGGGCTGGGCGATCCCGCAGTTCCTGGCCGCCCCCCTGCTGGGGATGCTGTCGGACCGGTTCGGGCGAAGGCCGGTGATCCTGATCTCGGTGTTCGGGGTCGGCGCCGAGCTGGTGATGGGAGCCTTGGCGCCCACGGTCGGATGGCTGATGGCCGCGCGCATCCTGTGCGGCCTGACCTGCGGGGCCCAGGCCGCGGCCATGGCCTATGTGGCCGACGTGACTCCGCCCGAAGACCGCACACGGGCCTATGGCTGGATGAGCGCGGCGATGTGGAGCGCCATCATACTCGGCCCGGCCCTGGGCGGCCTGCTGGCGGCCCACGACCTGCGGACGCCGTTCTGGGTGGCGGCGGGTTTCGCGGGCCTGGGCGGGATCTACGGCCTGTTCGTCCTGCCGGAATCCCTGCCCAGGGCGAAGCGCGCGCCCCTGCGCTGGGCCAAGGCCAATCCGTGGGGCGCGGTGGACCTGTTGGTCCAGCGCAAGGGCCTGCTGATCCTCGGCGCGGCCCTGCTGCTGATCTGGCTGGCCTTCCAGGCCAAGGACAACCTGCTGGTCCTCTATACGGCCCACCGCTACGGCTGGAGCCCGCTGGACTTCGGCGTGTTCTGCAGCGCCCTGGCGGTGGCCAGCATCGCGGTGCAGACCGGCCTGACGGGGCGGATCGCCAAGGCGCTGGGAGACCGGCGCACCGTGCTGCTGGGGCTCGCGCTGGAGGTGGCGGGGTTCGCGGGGGTGGGCCTGGCGCCGACCGGCCCGTGGTTCTGGATCGCCCACCTGCCCGTCGTGCTGGGCAGCATGGCGACGCCGGCCCTGCAGTCCCTGATGAGCGCCAGGGTCGGCGAGGACGAGCAGGGGCGGCTGCAGGGCGCGATGGGCTCCATCGCCAGCCTGACCAGCATCACCGCCCCCATCGCGGTGACCCAGGTGTTCGCCGCGACCCTGACCTGGGGACCGGCCTGGTCGGGCCTGACCATCCTGGTGGGGGGCGTTCTGAGCCTGATCGCCTGGATACTTGTCCTGGTCTTCGCGCGGCCTGTTCCAAGTGGGACAAAGACGCCCTAAATCCTCGCCATCATTGCGCCTGAAACCTCGTCAGAGTCCGGCGACGTTTCCCCGCTCGGAGAGCCCATGCGAGCCCATCGCGTCCTGATCCCCATCCTGGCCCTCTTGGCCGCCTGTTCCGATCCCACCGCGAGGTCCAAGGCGCAGATTCCGCCGCTCGCCCAGCCCACCCGGGCCGCGCCCGGCGACTCCATGACCATGAAGATGTCCTTCGCCCCGGTGGTGAAGCGCGCCGCGCCCGCGGTGGTGAACATCTCGTCCAAGCGCATGGTCCGCACCCAGGCCGATCCCTTCTGGCAGATGTTCGGCATGGGCGCCCCCCGCGACCGGGTGGAGGGCTCCCTCGGCTCGGGCGTGATCGTCCGCAGCGACGGGGTGATCATCACCAACAACCACGTGGTGGAAGGCGGCCAGGAGATCACCGTGGCCCTGGCCGACCGCCGCGAATTCCCCGCCAAGGTGCTGCTGGCCGACCCGCGCACGGACCTGGCGGTGCTGAAGATCGACGTGGGCGCCGAGCGCCTGCCGGTCCTGCCCATCGACGACACCGGGGAAGCCCAGGTGGGCGACCTGGTGCTGGCCATCGGCGACCCCTTCGGCGTCGGCCAGACGGTGACCAACGGCATCATCTCGGCCCTGAACCGCACCGCCGACCCCAATGGCGACGCGGCCAACGCCTATATCCAGACCGACGCGGCCATCAATCCGGGCAATTCCGGCGGCGCCCTGGTGGACATGGACGGCGACCTGATCGGGGTGAACAGCTTCATCCTCTCGCGCTCGGGCACCTCGTCCGGCGTCGGCTTCGCCATCCCCGGCGCGATGGTCAAGCGCATCGTCGAGACCGCGGCCGGCGGCGGCCATGTGGTGGTCCGCCCCTGGCTCGGCGCGCGCACCCAGCCGGTGACCGGCGACATCGCCCACAGCCTGGGCATGACCATCCCGTCGGGCGCCCTGGTGGCCGAGATCTGGCCCGGCGGCCCCGCGGCCCGCGCGGGCCTCAAGCCCGAGGACGTGATCCTGTCGGTGGACGGCAAGCCGGTGGCCGACCCGGCCGGGGTGAGCTACGCCCTGGGCTCCAGCCGTCCTGGCGAGGTGCTGAAGCTCGGCGTCCTGCGCGGCGGCGCCAACCTGACCCTGAACCTCAAGGCCGAGGCGCCGCCCGCGACGCCCGCCCGCGACGAACAGGCCCTGAGCGGCCGCCACCCCTTCGACGGGGCGACGGTGGTGAACCTCTCGCCGGCGGTGGCCGACGAGCTGGGCCTGGATCCCTTCTCCGGCAAGGGGGTGCTGGTGACCAAGATGGGCCGCGGCTTCGCCATGAACGCCGGCCTGCGTCCCGGCGACCTGATCCGCCGGGTCAACGGCCGCGACATCGGCACGGTGCGCGACCTGATGGCCGTGGTGGGGACGGGCGCCGGCCAATGGCAGGTGACCATCGTCCGCGGCGGGCAGGAGATCTCGGCGACCTTCCGGACCTAGGGACGGGGAGGGCCTAGCCCCCTCCGTCTCGGCGCAAGCGCCGATCCACCTCCCCCGGATCGCGCTTCGCGCTGGGGGAGGAACTGGAGGCTCGAATTTCCTCCCCCAGGCCGCAGGCCGTATCGGGGGAGGTGGTGCGCGCTTGCGCGCGTGACGGAGGGGGTTTGGAGCTATCCGCCCTGACGCGCGCGCGTTCCATTTGCTAGAACCCCTCCCATGGCCGACCTCTTCGAAGCCGCGGGTCTGACGCCGCATGCTCCCTCACCGCTGGCGGACCGCCTGCGGCCGCAGAAGCTCGACGAGGTGGTGGGGCAGGATCACCTGCTGGGCCCCGAGGGGCCGATCCGGCGGATGGCCGAGGCCAAGCGGCTGTCGTCGATGATCCTGTGGGGGCCGCCGGGCACCGGCAAGACCACCATCGCCCGGCTGCTGGCCAAGGAGGCGGGCTACGAGTTCCAGCAGCTCTCGGCGGTGTTCTCCGGGGTCGCCGACCTGAAGAAGGCCTTCGAACAGGCGAAGATGCGGCGTTCGGCCGGGCAATCGACCCTGCTGTTCGTCGACGAGATCCACCGCTTCAACCGCGCCCAGCAGGACGGCTTCCTGCCCTTCGTGGAGGAGGGGATCGTCACCCTGGTGGGGGCCACCACCGAGAACCCGTCCTTCGAGCTGAACGGAGCGCTGCTGTCGCGCTCCCAGGTCTATGTGCTCAAGCGCCTGGACGACGAGGCCCTGAAGATGCTGCTGGAGAAGGCCGAGATCCACGAGGCCCGCGCCCTGCCGCTGGAGCCCGAGGCCCGCGACGCCCTGGTGGCCCTGGCCGACGGCGACGGCCGCTACCTGCTGACCCTGGCCGAGACCCTGCTCAACATCGGCGCCGCCAAGCCCCTGTCGATCAAGGCTCTGGGGGAGATCCTCCAGAAGCGCAGCCCGGCCTACGACAAGGACCGGGAGGAGCACTACAACCTCATCTCGGCCCTGCATAAGTCGATCCGCGGCTCCGACCCGGACGCGGCCCTCTACTGGCTGGCGCGCATGCTGACCGGGGGGGAGGACCCGCTGTTCATCGCGCGCCGGCTGATCCGCGCGGCCATGGAGGACATCGGCGAGGCCGATCCCATGTCCCTGGTCCTGGCGAACGCCGCCAAGGACACCTACGACTTCCTGGGCTCGCCGGAGGGGGACCTGGCGCTGGCGCAGCTGGTGGTCCACCTGGCCGCCGCGCCCAAGTCCAACGCGGTCTACAAGGCCTTCGGGGCGGCGATGCGCTCGGCCAAGGAGACCGGCTCCCTGATGCCGCCGGCCCATATCCGCAACGCCCCCACCAAGCTGATGAAGGACCTCGGCTACGGCAAGGGCTACGCCTACGACCACGACGCCGAGGAGGGATTCTCGGGCCAGAACTACTTCCCGGACGGCATGGCGCGGCCCAGCTTCTACCAGCCCAAGGACCAGGGCTCGGAGGCGCGCATCAAGGAGCGCCTGGCGCGCTGGGCGGCGATCCGCGCCGAACGGGACGGCAAGTGAGGCCGGCGCCGAAGCGCAAGGCCGAGCCCGCGCCGGTGGTCCTGACCCCTGACGAGATCGCCCTGGTCCGCGGGCTGGTGATCTATGAGGACCCGCACATCCTGGCGCTCAACAAGCCGGCGGGTCTGTCCAGCCAGGGCGGGCGCGGCCAGGTCCATACGCTCGACGAGATGCTCTGGGCCTTCGCCAAGCCGGGCAAGGCCAGACCCCGCCTGATCCACCGCCTGGACCGCGACACCTCCGGGGTGATCCTGACGGCCAAGACCAAGCCCGCCGCAGGATTCCTCGGCAAGGCCATGATGGGACGAAGGTTTTCCAAGACCTACCGGTCCATCGTCACGCCCGGCGCCCCCGATCCCAGTGGCGGGACCATCGAGGTCCCCCTGCGCCGGGACGAGGCGGGGCGTGAAGCCTTCATGCGCGTCTGCCCGCCCGATCACCCCGACGCCGAGAGCGCCAAGACGCGGTACAAGACCCTGTCGTCCAATGGCGTCGCGGCCCTGCTGGAGCTGTCGCCGGACACCGGCCGCATGCACCAGCTGCGGGTCCACCTCGCCTCCATCGGCCGGCCCATCGCCGGGGACGTTCGCTATGGCGGCGCCCTGGCCGTCGGGGGGCAACCGGTTCCCCGCCTGATGCTGCACGCCGGGGCCCTGTCGTTCCCGCATCCCGAAGGCGGGACCAAGCGCATCGAGGCGCCGACGCCCCCGGACATGGCGGCGATCCTGGCGGCCATCGGCCTGGAGCCGTAAGGGGGAACGGGGGCGGGGCTTGGCCGTTCTGTCCGGCAAGCCTTGGAAGTCAAACGACTTTCCGCCAGACCGAGACCGCCCGATGAAACGCCTGATCCTCACCGCCGCCCTCTGCGCCAGCCTGGCGGCCTGCGCCAGCGCGCCCACCGTCTTCACCGCCGCCAACGGGCCCCAGGCCGTCGGGTTCTCCGACTACCGGATCGAACCGGGCCGCTACCGGGTGACCTTCCGCGGCGGCCCCGGCGCGCCGCCTGAGCAGGTGGCCGACTACGCCCTGCTGCGGGCCGCCGATATCGCGCTCGCCGACGGCTATGACTGGTTCCGGGTGGCCGACCGGGTGATGCGCCAGGCCGGTCCCGACAACGGACCGCGGGTCTCCCTGGGCACGGGCGGCGGCAGCTATGGCCGGGGCGGCGGCGTGGGGATCGGGCTGGGGACCAGCTTCAATCTGGGCGGCGGCCCGGCCCTGGCCCAGACGATCGAGGTGGTGATGGGCAAGGGCGCCAAGCCCCCGGGCGGCGACGTCTATGACGCCCATCAGCTGCGCGCGACCATCGGGCCGCGGGTCTAGGCCGCCGGCTGCTGTTGCTGCTGGGCGGGCCGGACGACCTTCATCGAGGCGTGGGTGAAGCCCGCGACGCCGGCCACGTCCAGGAAGCCCTCGGAGGTCAGGCCGTGGATCATCAGGGCGGGGGCCCGGCCGCGGGCCTGGGCGGCCAGGGCGATCATCTGGCTCGCGACCTGGGAATCCCCGCCAACGAGATCGCCGGCGTCCACCGTCAGGCCCTGGAGCCGCGCGCCCCGCACCGCGCCGACGGGGTCGCGCACCGGCTGGATGCGGGCCAGCACCCCCTTGCAGACCTGACCCACCAGGCCGGTGACCTCCAGCAGGCGCGCCTCGGGCGTGCCGCGGTCGACATCGATCAACTCCACCATCATGCCGGTCTTCATGCGGGCGGGGGTGAGGCCGGGGACCGAGATCAAGGCCTGACGGCCCTTGCGCGCCGACATGGTGCGGAAGGACAGCGGCAGGATCAGCGGCGGCGCGGGGCGGCCCTCGACGCCGGCGAACAGGGCGGCGAAGTCCAGGGCCGAGCGGTCGATGAAGGCGATGTCGTCGTCCGACAGCTTGCCGAAGGCCCGGGCCGGGATCAGCCGGCCGCTGGCGATGTGGGTCACGGTGGGATCGACCCGCAGGGCGGCGGTCACCTTGTGGCGCAGGCTCACCACCTCCTGCAGGGCGAAGTCGATCCGCAGGTTCTGGCCCGAGGCGGTGACGAAGGAGATCGGATTGCGTCGGCGCTCCTCGGCCGGGTCGACGCCGGCGTGGTAGGGCGAGACGGCGATCACCTCCTCGGGCGGCGCGGCGCGCGGGGCGGCGATGCGGGTCAGGTCGATCTCCGAGCAGGAGAGCTCGTCGCCGTCGATGGCGCTGACCGCCCGGATCTTCATGTCGGCGCGGTCGGCGACGCCGAGGAAGAACAGCAGCACCTCCTCGAGGATCTTCAGGCTGACGGCCTGGGCCGCGACGCCTTCCTCCGAGGTCATGGCGATCAGGAAATCGGTCTCGCCGACGCGGTGGCGGATGTCCTGGTAGGCCAGGTGTTCGTCGCACTTCTTGCCGACATAGGCCCAGACCGCGTCCCGCTTGCGCGTCCAGCGGTCCCCGGAGCGCTGACGGATGGCCTCGACGCTGATGATGGTGACACAGCCCCGTTCCACCAGGTCGGTCGCGGCCAGCCGCTCGAGCGCCGCGGCGGCGCCGCCGGCGGTGAGACGCTCGATACTCTTGGGCTCGCCGGGGGACACGTTGCGGGGCCGGGTTCAGGAACTTGGACGAGCATAATCCCGCCCAGCCCTTAACTAGGCGTTGCGGCCCAGGGTTACCGAGCGCGGCTTCTCGACGGCGGCGGCGCACCGTCGCATAAGGGGCCATGGAAAAACTGCTTCTGGTGGCCGCCGGCGGGGCGACCGGCGCGATGGCGCGCTACGGCCTGGGACTCCAGGCGATGCGGCTGTTCGGCCCGGCCTGGCCGTTCGGGACCTTCCTCGCCAACATCCTCGGGGGGCTGCTGATGGGCATGCTGGCCGGGTTCCTGGCCCATCGCGGCGGGGCCGACCAGGAGCGGCTGCGGCTGCTGCTGGGGGTGGGGGTGCTGGGGGGCTTCACCACCTTCTCGGCCTTCTCCCTGGAGACGGCCCTGATGATCGAGCGGCGCGCCTATGGCGTGGCCGCCTCCTACGCCACCGCCTCGGTCCTGCTCTCCATCACCGCCCTGTTCGCGGGCCTGCTGCTGGCGCGGCGGATGTTCGCATGAAGGAGGTCCGCACCCTGTTCGTGGACGCCGGCGAGGACGGGGTCCGGCTGGACCGCTGGTTCAAGCGCCGCTGGCCGCACCTGAACCATATCCAGATCCAGAAACTGACCCGCTCGGGCCAGATCCGCGTCGACGGCGGCCGGGCCAAGCCGGACTCGCGGCTGTCGGCCGGCGCCCAGATCCGCGTGCCGCCGCTGCCCGACGCCCCGGAGCCGGGGACCCGCGACAAGGGCATCGACGCCCGCGAGGCGGCCTACGCCAAGAGCCTGGTGCTCTACGAGGACGAAGAGGTGCTGGTGCTGAACAAGCCCGCGGGCCTGGCGGTCCAGGGGGGCACCAAGACCCACAAGCATATCGACCGGCTGCTGAGCGCCTGGGGCGAGGGGCTGGAGCGGCCGCGCCTGGTCCACCGCCTGGACCGCGACACCTCCGGCGTCCTGGTGCTGGGCAAGACGCCCGGCGCGGCGGCCAAGCTGGCCGGCGCCTTCGCCCGGCGCAAGGCGCACAAGACCTACTGGGCCATCGTCATCGGCTTCCCCAAGCCGGGGGAGGGGGTTCTCGAACTGCCCCTGGTGAAGAAGGGGGTCGGCGACCGCGAGATGGTGGTCCCGGCCCAGCCCAAGGAGCCGGGCGCCGAGCCCGCCGAGACCGAGTTCGTCACCATCAGCCGCGCCGGGCCCCGGGCCGCCTGGATGGCCCTGCGGCCCCACACCGGCCGGACCCACCAGCTGCGGGCCCACATGCTGGCCATGGGTCACCCGATCCTCGGGGACCCCAAGTACAACACCCCGGCCTCCAAGGAGCTGTCGGGGCCGCTGAAGCTGCAGCTGCACGCCCGGCGCCTGAGCCTGCCCCACCCCTCCAGCGGAACCCTGGTGCTGGAGGCGCCCCTGAGTCCGGAGATGAAGGAGGGCTTCGCCCGCTTCGGCTTCGACGAGCACGAGGCCGACCCCGAGCCGTTCCGCCGGGGCCGGAAGTAACATTGAGTCTTGAAGTGGGAACGTGACGGTCGCATGAACCGGTTCCCACTCCAGGCGGTCACCTTCTAGCCGTTCAGCGAGCCCATCATCCCGGCGGCGTAGCGGTCGCCGACGGAGATGTCCGGCGGGAAGGCGGCGTTGATCTCGGCGAGGTCGGCGGCGGTGAGCACCACGTCGACGGCGCCGGCGTTGTCTTCCAGATACTTGATGCGGCGGGTGCCCGGGATCGGGACGACGTGCTCGCCCTTGGACATCACCCAGGCGAGCGCCAGCTGCGAGGCGGTGACGCCCTTGGCCCCGGCCAGCGCCTTCACCTTGTCGACGATGGCCAGGTTGCGGGCGAAGTTCTCGCCCTGGAAGCGGGGGTTGGAGCGGCGCCAGTCGGCGGCGCCGAAGTCGTCGGGGGTCCTGATCTCGCCGGTGAGGAAGCCGCGACCCAGCGGACTGTAGGGCACGAAGCCGACGCCGAGGCGCTCGCAGGCGGCCAGGGGGCCGGTCTCCGGATCGCGGGTCCAGAGGGAGTATTCGCTCTGCAGGGCGGTGATCTGGTGGACCTTGCAGGCGCGCTCCAGGGTCTCGGCCGAGGTTTCCGACAGGCCGACGTGGCGGACCTTGCCGGCCTTCACCAGCTCGGCCATGGCGCCGACCGTCTCCTCGATGGGCGTGTCGCGGTCGACGCGGTGCAGATAGTAGAGGTCGATGACGTCGGTCTTCAGGCGCTTCAGGCTGGCGTCGCAAGCCGAGCGGACATAGGCCGGGCTGCCGTCCACCCCGGTGGCGTCGCCCTTGCGGACGATGCCGAACTTGGTGGCCAGGAACACCTTGTCCCGGCGGCCGGCCAGGGCCTCGCCCAGCAGCTCCTCGTTCTCATAGGGGCCGTAGATGTCCGCGGTGTCCCAGAAGTTGATCCCCAGCTCCAGGGCGCGGTCCAGGGTGGCCAGGCTCTCGGCCTTGTCGGAGGGGGCGCCATAGACGGCGGTCATGGTCATGCAGCCCAGGCCCATGGCCGAGACGGTCGGGCCCTTGGCCCCCAGTTGACGGGTCTTCATGCGCGTACTCCCTGGATGGCGTGACCGATTCAATGTGGTGATCACTATATCGCGGCGCGGGTTGGCCGTATCTCTCCGGCTTCGACGCCGCCGCGCCCTGACATCCCGGAGACGACCATGACCCACCCCGCCCTGACCTCCGGCCGCGCCGCGGTGGTGGCCGGCGCCGCCAGCGGCATCGGCCTGGCGGCCGCCAAGCGGTTCGCCGCCCTGGGGATGAAGGTCTGCCTGGCCGATCAGAACGCCGAGGCCCTGAAGGCCGCGGTGAAGGCGGTCGCCGCCGTGGCGGCCGCGCCCGACCAGGTGTTCGGCGTCCCCACCGACGTCTCCGACGCCGAGGCGGTCAACCGCCTGCGGGACGCCGCCTACGAGCGGTTCGGCGAGGTGGGGGTGCTGATGAACAATGCCGGGGTCGGCGGCGGGGCCGGGGCCTGGGAG
The DNA here is from genome assembly GCF_965229015.1 of Phenylobacterium sp. GTDB lineage: Bacteria > Pseudomonadota > Alphaproteobacteria > Caulobacterales > Caulobacteraceae > Phenylobacterium. The sequence goes on from NZ_CBDDIM010000001.1 coordinate 714,349, forward strand.
CATCCGGACCGCTGGCGCCGGCTGCTGGAGGTCAATCTGTGGGGCGTGATCAACGGCCTGCAGGCCTTCACCCAGCTGATGATCGACCAGCAGACCCCCTGCGCCATCGTCAACACCGGCTCCAAGCAGGGGATCACCAATCCGCCGGGGGACGTGGCCTACAACACCAGCAAGGCGGCGGTGAAGGCCCTGACCGAGGGCCTGGCGCACCAGCTGCGCAACGTCGAGGGCGGCCAGGTGAGCGCTCACCTGCTGATTCCCGGCTTCACCTTCACCGGCATGACGGCGCGGGCCACGGAGAAGCCGCCCGGCGCCTGGAGCGCCGAGCAGGTGGCCGATTTCATGATCGCGGCGATGGGGAAGGGGGACTTCTACATCCTGTGCCCGGACAACGACGTCACCCGCGAGACCGACGAGAAGCGCATCCGCTGGGCCGCCGACGATCTGATCCTCAATCGATCGGCCCTGTCGCGCTGGGATCCGGACTACATGGCCGCCTTCGAGACTTTCATGGCGTCGAAGCTCGGGGCAGGTTAAGTCGGGCGGAGAGCCGAACCGTTGCGGCGGCCAAGCTGCCGCTATAGGTTCCGCCGCTCTATTCCCTTGCGCCTTTCGTGCGGAGTTTCCCGACGTGGTTGATGTCTTTGAAGAGGTCGAGGAGCAGCTCCGCACCGACCGCTACAAGGCGCTTGCGCTGAAAGCCCTGCCCTGGGTCGGCGCCGTCCTGGTCGCCGCCCTGGTGGTGGCCCTCGCGATCTGGGGCTACGAGACCTATCAGACCAAGACCACGTCGAAGGCCTCGGAGCAGTACAGCCAGGCCCTGGACGCCTTCAACGCCGGCCGCGCCGACGAGGCCGACCGGCTGTGGACCGAGGTCGCGAAGTCGGGCTCCAAGGCCTACAAGTCCCTGGCCCTGCAGCATCAGGGCGGGGTGAAGCTGGCCGCCGGCAAGACCGCCGAGGCGGTGAAGTATTTCGACCAGGCCGCGGAGGCCGCGCCGAACGACATCATCGGTGACGCCGCCCGCCTCAAATCCGCCTTCGCCTTGCTGGACACGGCTCCTTACAAGGACTTGGAGGCGCGCCTGACGCCGATGCTCAAAGAAGGTCGGCCCTATCGCACCGAGGCGCGCGAAGCCCTGGCGTTCGCCAAGATCATGGCCGGCGACCTGGCCGGCGCGCGGGGCGACTTCGTGGTGATCTCGCTGCTGGCCGACGCCTCGGAAGGCGCGCGCAACCGCGCCAAGGCCGCCATGGACCTCATCGACTCCGGCTCGGCCAAGAACGTGGCCGCCGCCGCTCGCGCCGCCGCGGCCCTGCCGCCGCAGAGCCTTCTCCAACCGGGGGCCGCCGCCGGCCCTTCCGCTCCGACGCAACAAACCCCGGACGCCAAATGACGCTTCGCAGCCGCACCGGACTTGCCCTGCTCCTGACGGCCGCCCTGGCCGCGAGCGGGTGCTCGACCCTTAGCCGCCTCAATCCCTTCCCCAAGAAGGAAGCCCCCGGCGAGGTCGCCAGCGAGGGCGAGCGCATCGCCATCGTCGCCTTCGACCAGAAGGTGGAGGCCGCCGAGGCCCTGAAGGGCGCCGACTTCTTCCTGCCCGACCCCGTCCAGGTGACCCAGTGGTCCCTGCCGGGGGGCACGCTGGAGAACTCGGTCGAGCATGTCGCCGCCGGCGGCGACCTGTCGGTCGCCTGGAAGCGCGGCTTCGGCAAGGGCTCCGACCGCGGCGCCCACGTCACCGCCCCGCCGGTGGCCGTCAACGGCAAGATCTATGTGATGGACGGCGAGGCCACGGTCTCGGCCCATGACGCCCAGTCGGGCGCCGAGGTGTGGAAGGTCGACCTGCGTCCGGACGGCAAGCGCGACAAGGAATCCTTCGGCGGCGGCATCGCCATCGCCGACGGCAAGCTCTACGTCGCCTCCGGCTATCGGTTCGTCGCCCAGCTCAACGCCGACACCGGCGCGGTCGGCTGGAAGGTGAAGACCGAGCAACCGATCCACGCGGCCCCCACCGTGTCCGGCGGCCGCCTGTTCGTGGTGGCGGTGGACAACACCCTGCTGACCTACAACACCGCCGACGGGACCCCCAGCTGGACCTATCAGGCCCTGTCGGAATCCTCGCGCATCCTGGGCGCCTCGACGCCGGCGGTGTCGGGCGACACCGTGGTGGCCGCCTTCGGGTCCGGCGAGCTGGTGGCCCTGCGCGCCGCCAACGGCAACGACCTGTGGAACGAGGCCCTGTCGCGGGCCAGCCGCAACAACGCGCTCTCCGAGATCCGCGACATTCCCGGCCGCCCGGTCATCTATCAGGGCGACGTGTTCGCGGTGAGCCACTCCGGCGTCTTCGCGGCCACCGACCTGCGCACCGGTCAGGCGCGCTGGAGCCTGCCGATCACCGGCATCACCACCCCCTGGCCGGCGGGGGACGTGGTCTATGTCATCGACAAGGGCGGCCAGGTGATCTGCGTGGCCCGCGACAGCGGCCAGATCTACTGGATCCGCGACCTCGGCGTGGGCCGCGGCAAGGCCAAGGGCGGCCTGATGGGTATCAGCCTGGGCCGCAAGAAATATGTCTCCAAGCCGATCTGGTCGAGCCCGTTGCTGGCCTCCGGCAAGCTGATCACCGTGTCCAACCAGGGCGAGCTGGTGGCGCTCAACGCCAAGACCGGCGTGGTGGAGAAGACCATGAACCTCGGTTCCAGCGTGCTGCTGGGCCCGATCGCCGTTAATGGCGTCATCTATATCGCGACCGATGAGGCTCAACTCATCGCGCTGCGCTAAGCCAGAGAAGACCAGGACCCCATGCCGCTCAGGCTTGCGATCGTAGGGCGTCCGAACGTCGGCAAATCGACCCTGTTCAATCGGCTGGCGGGCAAGAAGCTCGCCATCGTCGATGACCGGCCCGGGGTCACCCGCGACCGGCGCTTCGGCGTCGGGACCATCGGCGACATCGATCTGGAGCTGATCGACACCGCCGGATTCGAGGACGTCACCGACGAGAGCCTGGAGGCGCGGATGCGCGCCCAGACCGAGCTCGCCATCGACGAGGCCGACGTGGCCCTGTTCGTGGTGGATTCGCGCGACGGCATCACCCCGATGGACCGGGTGTTCGGCGAGATCCTGCGCCGCCGGGACAAGCCGGTGATCCTGCTGGCCAACAAGGCCGAGGGCAAACGCGGCGACGCCGGCATCAACGACGCCTTCAGCCTGGGTCTCGGGGAGCCGATCCCCATCTCCGCCGAGCACGGCGAGGGCATGGCCGATCTCTATCAGGCGATCGCCCCCTATTCGGTCGAGCACGAATTCGAGGACGGCGAGGCCGTCGAGAAGCCGGTGCAGATCGCCATCGTCGGGCGTCCCAACGCCGGCAAGTCGACCCTGGTGAACAAGCTGATCGGCGAGGACCGGCTGCTGACCGGCCCCGAGGCCGGCATCACCCGCGACGCGATTCCCGTCGACTGGACTTGGGACGACCGGGCCATCCGCCTGGTGGACACCGCCGGCCTGCGCCGCAAGGCGAGGGTCGAGGAGAAGCTGGAGAAGCTGTCGGGCCAGGACTCCATCCGCGCCATCACCTATGCCGAGGTGGTCATCCTGGTGATGGACGCCACCCACCCCTTCGAGGTCCAGGACCTGCAGATCGCCGACCTTGTCGAGCGGGAAGGCCGGGGACTGGTCTTCTGCCTGGCCAAGTGGGACCTGGTGGAGGACCAGCGCGCGACGCTCGCCATGTTCAACGAGGAGGCCGCGCGCCTGCTGCCGCAGCTTCGCGGCACGCCGGTGGTGGCCCTGTCGGCCGAGACCGGCCGCGGCCTCGACAAGCTGATGCCCGCGGTCTTCAAGGTGCACGCCGACTGGTCCACCAAGGTCAAGACCCGCGACCTGAACGACTGGCTCTCCATGGCCACCCAGCGTCATCCGCCCCCCTCGGTGGGCGGTCGCCGGATCAAGCCGAAATACATGGCCCAGACCAAGGCCCGGCCGCCGACCTTCGTGCTGTTCGCCAGCCGCGCCGACCAGTTGCCGGACCATTATCGCCGCTATCTGATCAACTCGTTGCGGGAGAGCTTCGACCTGCCCGGCGTGCCCATGCGGCTGACGGTGAAGTCGAACAAGAACCCCTTCGCCGAGGGCGAGGCCAAGAGCGGCCCGGCCGCGGGCTTCGCGGCCAAGGCGGCCAGCAAGGCGGCTTCAGGGCCCTCGACGGGCCTGCGCGCCAAGACCAAGGCGGCGGCCTCGGCCAAGGCCAAGGCGGGGGCTGCGGCCAAGCCGAAGCGCGCCTATGTCGCCAAGCCCAAGCAGGTGGGCAATCCCAAGGGGCGGACCCAGAAGCTGGCCCGCCCGGGGGTCAAGCCGAAGCGGGCGAGCCGGACGTCCGCTTCCAGTCCGAAAACAAAACGCTAGATTTCGGCAGGCCCAGGTCCGCCTGGGCCAGCTCCACGATCATCGGCCCGATCTCCGAGGGCTCGGGCAGGGTCATGGGATCCTCGCCCGGCATGGCCTCGGCGCGCATCTTGGTGCGCATGACGCCCGGATCCACCAGGGCGGCGCGGATGGTGGTGTTCTCCAGCTCGTCGGCCCAGGTCTGGACCAGGTGCTCCATGGCCGCCTTGGAGACGCCGTAGACGCCCCAGAAGGCCTTGGGGCGCTGCACGCGGCCGGTGGTCAGGAAGATGGCCCGACCGGCGTCGGAGGCCCGCAGCAGGCGCTCGGTGGTGCGGATCAGGCGGTAGGTGGCCGTCAGGTTGGTGGCCATCACCTTGTCCCAGAGGGCCGGTTCGATGTGGCTGACCGGGGTGATGGCGCCCAGGATGGCGGCGGCGTGCACCAGGATGTCCAGACGGCCGTGGCGCTCATGGATGGCCAGGCCCAGCTGGTCCAGGCCCTCGACCTGGGAGATGTCCATGGGGACCAGGGTGGCGGGCTGGCCGGTGGCGGCGCGGATCTCGTCGTCGAGCTCCTCCAGGCCGCCGGTGGTGCGGGCCACGGCGATGACGTGGGCGCCGGCCTTGGCGAGCGCCAGGGCGCTGGCGCGGCCGATGCCGCGGGAGGCGCCGGTGACGAGGGCGATCTTGCCGGCGAGGGGGAGATTCTGGTCAGTCATGGCGGGGCTTCTAGCTGGTCTGGGCGTCGCTGTCCGCCCGCTTTGCATAGGCGCCGGCGATCACCGCGCAGGCCATCAGCTGGATCTGGTGGAAGACCATGATCGGCAGCAGGATCAGGCCGAGCGTCGCGCCGGGGAACAGCACCCCGGCCATGGGCACGCCGCTGGCCAGGCTCTTCTTGGAGCCGCAGAAGACGATGGTGATCTCGTCCTCCTTGTTGAACTTGAAGGCCCGCGCCGCGAACAGGGTGGCCAGCAGGACGGCGGCCAGCAGGACGACGCAGAGGATCAGCAGGCGCACCAGGTCGAGCGCGCTGACCTTGGTCCAGATGCCCTGGACCACGGCCTCGGAGAAGGCCGAATAGACCACCAGCAGGATGGAGCCGCGGTCCACATAGCCCACCGCCTTGGCCCGGGCGATGATCCAGGGGCCGACCCAGGGGCGCAGGACCTGGCCGGCGATGAAGGGCAGCAGCAGCTGCAGGACGATCGACTGGGCCGAGTGCAGGGAGAAGCCGCCCTGGGTGTGCATCAGCATCGCCGCCAGCAAGGGCGTCAGGGCTATGCCCAGCAGGTTCGAGGCCGTCGCCGAGGCGACGGTGGCCGCCACATTGCCCCGCGCCACGGCGGTGAAGCCGATGGAGGACTGGATGGTGGAGGGCAGGCAGCCCAGGAAGATCAGGCCCGGGGCGAGGGCCGCCGGGGTGATCGCGCCGGGCAGGGCGGCCAGGCCCAGGCAGAGGAGGGGGAAGAGGATGAAGGTGGCGGCCAGGACCAGCAGGTGCAGCCGCCAGTGGGTGACGCCCTTGATCACCGCCTCCCGCGACAGCTTGGCGCCGTGCAGGAAGAAGACCAGGGCGATGGCGATCTTGGTGGCCAGGCCGAAGGCCGGGGCCGCCGCGCCGCGGGCGGGCAGGATCGAGGCCAGCACCACCATGCTGACGATCAGGATGATGTACCAGTCCGGCTTCAGGCGGCGGAGAAGCCCCACCACCCTAGATGCTCCCCCTTTGGGGGAGCTGGCGCGAAGCGCCTGAGGGGGACTCTGACTCTCGTTTGTGGGCGTCGGCCCCCTCCGTCACGCGTCTGCCGACGCGCGCCACCTCCCCCAATCCGCGCTGCGCGCTGGGGGAGGATCTGAGTCCTGGACTCACGCGTCGACCAGGAACGACAGCTGGCGCTCGGCCGTCTCGTTGCGGCCCTCGGCGATCTCGCGATCCAGCAGGCGGGTCGGATAGTCGCCGGTGAAGTAGTGGTCGGTGAACTGCGGCTCGTCGGGATTGCGCGGGGCCGATTCCATGGCCCAGTAGAGGCCGTCCACCGATAGGTAGCCCATGGAGTCGACCTCGAGGATCTTGGCGATCTCCTCGACGGTATGGTTGGCGGCCAGCAGCTTGTCGCGGTCGGGCATGTCGATGCCGTAGTAGTCGGGCCACATGATCGGCGGCGAGGCCGAGCGCAGGTGGACCTCGGCGGCGCCGGCCTCGCGGACCATGCGGGCGACGCGGACGGAGTTGGTGCCGCGGACGATGGAGTCGTCGATCAGCATCACCCGCTTGCCGGCCAGGACCGAGCGGTTGGGGGAGAGCTTCATGCGCACCCCGTTCTCGCGGGCGCCCTGGGTCGGCTGGATGAAGGTCCGGCCGACATAGTGATTGCGGATGATCCCCATCTCGAAGGGAATGCCGACCTCTTGAGCGTAGCCCAGGGCGGCGGGGACGCCGGAGTCGGGGACGGGGACGATGACGTCCACCGGCACGTGGCTCTCCATGGCCAGCCTGCGGCCCATGCGCTTGCGCACTTCATAGACCGAGCGGCCGTTCACGACCGAGTCGGGGCGGGCGAAATAGACGTATTCGAAGATGCAGGGACGGGCCTTTGCGGCCGGGAAGGGGCGCAGGGACTCGATGCCGTCGTGGTCGATGACCACCATCTCGCCGTGTTCGACGTCGCGGACGAAGGTGGCGCCGATCATGTCGAGGGCGCAGGTCTCGGACGCCAGGACGGGCTTGCCGTCCAGGTCGCCGAGAACCAGGGGGCGGATGCCGAGGGGATCGCGCACCCCGATCAGCTTCTTGTTGGACAGCGCCACCAGGGCGTAGCCGCCCTCGATGCGCGACAGGGCGTCGATGAACTTGTCCACCAGACGGGCGCGGCGCGAGCGGGCGATGAGGTGGAGGATGACCTCGGAGTCCGAGGTGGACTGGAAGATCGCGCCCTCGGCCACCAGCTGCTGGCGCAGGGTCAGGAAGTTGGTGAGGTTGCCGTTGTGGGCGATGGCCAGGCCGCCGGCCTCGAGGTCGGCGAACATCGGCTGGACGTTGCGGATGAAACTGCCGCCGGCGGTGGAATAGCGGGTGTGGCCGATGGCCGAGACGCCGGGCAGGCGGTCCATGAGGTCGCCGCCGGCGAAGGCGTCGCCGACATGGCCCATATGGCGCTCGGTGTGGAAGCCCAGGCCGTCGAAGCTGGCGATGCCGCAGGCTTCCTGCCCGCGATGCTGCAGGGCGTGCAGCCCCAGCGCCGTGATGGCCGAGGCGCCCTCGGTGTCGAAGACGCCGAACACGCCGCACTCCAGGCGGGGCGTGTCATCATCCGGATCGCGGGAAACCTGTCGCCATCGATCCGAAGTCTGGCTCATCGGGATTTCTCCACTAGATCGTCGATACTGCCGCGATCGCGGGCGTCATAGCCGCGACCGTCGCCAGAGTCACGCGGGGCCTTCGCCGAACCGTCACGAACCGCCTCGGAAACCGCGGGCTTGAGCTTGTTGGCCATGTCCAGGCCGCGCGGCGCGAAGGCCTTCAGAAGCTGACCGGCCGCCGTGGTCATCGGATAGAAGACCGCGCCGGTCATCCATTTGGGCCGAAGTTCCGGCGGGGTGGCGGCGTTGAAGGCCAGGTTGAATGCTCCCAGCACCACGAAGGCGCGGATCAGTCCGAAGCCGAGGCCGACGGTCCGGTCCAGCAGACCCAGGATCTGAGTCTCCTGGATGCGTCGCGCAAGCCCTGCGCCCGTAAGCCGCAGGGCGCCGTAGACCAGGACGAAGGTGGCCACGATGGCGCCGGCCATGCCCGCCCAGTCGGGATCGACCATCGCCCGGCCCAGGGGGCCGGTGAAGCGCAGGCCATAGACCGCCACCACGGCGGCGATCAGGAAGGACAGCACCGCGACCATCTCGCGGGCCGCGCCCTGGTAGAATCCGATCCCCGCCGAGGCCAGCAGGATGGACAGCACGACGATGTCGAACCAGGGCAAGCCGTCTAATCCCAATCGCCGTCGCCGATGCGGCGGATGGCGTCGCCCAGGCGGGCCACGCCGGTCATCCTCAGAGGCCCGCCATCGACGTCGGAGGGCCCGAAAGCCCTTTTAAAACCGAGCTTTGCGGCTTCTTTCAGACGGGAATCCATGCGGCTGACAGGACGCACGTCCCCCGACAGGCTGACCTCGCCGAACACCACGCAGTCCTGGGGCAAAGCGACGTCCAGGGCCGAGGAGGCGAGCGCCGCCGCCGCCGCCAGATCGGCCGCCGGCTCGCTGATGCGCAGACCGCCGGCCACGTTGAGATAGACGTCGCGATTGCCGAGGCCCAGGCCGCAGCGCGCCTCCAGCACCGCCAGGACCATGTTCAGCCGGCCCGTGTCCCAGCCCACCACCGCCCGGCGAGGCGTGCCGTAAGCCGAAGGGGCGACCAGGGCCTGGAACTCCACCAGGACGGGCCGGGAGCCCTCGATGCCGGCGAAGACCGCCGCGCCGGCCGCCCGCTCGCCGGAGGTGTCGAGGAACAGGGCCGAGGGGTTCTTCACCTCCGCCAGGCCGGCGTCGCCCATCTCGAAGACCCCGATCTCGTCGGTGGCCCCGAAGCGGTTCTTGACCCCGCGCAGGATGCGGAACGGGTAGCCGCGCTCGCCCTCGAAGGCGAGGACGGCGTCCACCATGTGCTCGATCACCCGGGGGCCGGCGATGGTCCCCTCCTTGGTGACGTGGCCCACCAGGATGACCGCCACGCCTTGTTTCTTGGCCAGACGCACCAGTTCGCCGGTGGCGGCGCGGACCTGGGTGACGGAGCCGGGGCCGGCCTCGTGGGCGTCGCTCCACAGGGTCTGGATGGAGTCGATCACCACCAGGTCGAACTTCTCGCGCTTCAGGCCCTCGACGATGTCGCGCAGGGAGGTCTCGGCCGCCAGGCGGACCGGGGCGTCGGCCAGGCCCATGCGCTGGGCGCGGCTGCGGACCTGCTCCACGGCCTCCTCGCCGGAGATGTAGGCGCAGTTGGACCCGCGGCGGGCGGCGAAGGCGGCCACCTGCAGCAGCAGGGTGGACTTGCCCACCCCGGGGTCGCCCCCCACCAGGATGGCCGAGCCGGGCACCACCCCGCCGCCGCAGACGCGGTCGAACTCCCCGACCCCGGTGAGGATGCGGGGCGGGGCCGGGGTGTGTTCCTGCAGGCCCTGGAAGGGCAGGCCCTTGCCGCGCAGGCTGCCGCGGCTGGGGGCCAGCGCGCCGGGGGGGCGGCTCTGGACCTCCTCCACCAGCGAGTTCCACGCCAGGCAGGCCGGGCACTGGCCCGCCCACTTGGACTGGGTCGCGCCGCAGGTCTGGCAGACATAGACGGCGCCGTCGCGGGCCATGGGGTCTCCTGATTCGGGGTCGGCGCAGACTAACCCGAAACGCCGCGAGGCGGCGGCGGATCGGCGGCGCGCCGGTACATATAGGGAACAAACCCCGTCGCGGGAAGGCGGTCGTCGCCGAGCGCGACGTCCCGAGGCCCTAGGCGTTCTGGGCGAGCCGCGCGGTCCAGGCCCGGAGGTTCACGCCCTTCAGCAGCAGCCACAGGCAGAGCGAGGATTCGCCCACCAGGGCCGGCAGCAGGATGGCCGGGGTGATCTGGGCGGCGAAGGCCGGGGCGAACAGCTGGGCGAAGGCGGCGATCAGGTAGCTGGCGCCGGCCGCCTGCATCAGCAGGCCCACGAGGCGGGGCAGGTAGCCCGAGCGGAAGATCAGCAAGCCGCTGACCAGGCAGGCGCAGCCGAAGAAGATCAGGGTGATGTGGAAGGCGATGTCGTGGGCGGTGAGGGCCAGGCCGGCCAGGGCCTGGATCTGGCCGGGATCGAAGGCGCCGTCCGCGCGGCGCAGGATCGGGACCACCATCAGCAGGAACAGCTTGCTGACGCACTCCACGGCCAGGGAGACCAGGTTGAACAGCAGGAACAGCAGGGCGAGGTTCCGGCTCACCGGCCGCAGCAGCAGGTACTCGATCCAGAGCTGGGCCACCGCGATCAGCGGCACGATGAGGTTGCCCGCCACGCTGAGGGTCCAGAGGTCCGGCGAGGCGAGGATGTTGTGGGCCGTCGCCGCAGGGTCTCCGGAGACCACCAGGCTGCTCATGACGAACCCCTCCGAGAAGCCGCCGAACAGGATCACCAGCAGGTAGATGGCGCCGGCCAGCCGGGCATAGAGGTTGGGGTGGGTCTCAAGGGTGCGGGCGGTCATGGCGTTCTCGACAGGCTGGAGACGCCGAACGATCCGGCAATTCCATTTCATGTGTCAGAAATATCTGACGCATGTATGCGAGTCAACGCGGGGCTCGGGCCCGCCGCCGTTCGCGCGATCTCAGAGGGCGGTGAGCCATCCCGTGGGCAGGGCCGACGCGGTGACGCCCACCAGCACCATCCGATCGCCGCCGCCGAGGTCGATGACGGTGTCGGACCCGACCTGCGAAACCGCGTAGGTCCCGTAGTCGATGACCACCCGGTCGCCCTCGGCGGCGTTGAAGTCGGTGACCCGATCGAGGCCGCCGCCGGTGAAGATGTGGAAGGTGTCGGCGCCGGCGCCGCCGGCCACGGTGTCGTCGCCGCGATCGCCCCAGATCCAGTCGTCGCCGGCCCCGCCGTTCAGGCTGTCATCGCCCTGGCCGCCGCGCACCCAGTCGAAGCCGTCGCCGCCGAACTGGGTGTCATTGCCCAGGTTGCCGTAGACGACGTCCCCGCCCGCGTCGCCGAACAGCAGGTCGTTGTCCTTGCCGCCCACCACCCAGTCGTCGCCCTGGCCGCCGGAGAGCACGTCGTCGCCCTGGTTGCCGTTGATGTCGTCGAAGCCGGCGCCGCCGAGGATGTAGTCGTTCCCCTCCTCGCCGCGCAGGTAGGTCGAGCCGAGGGGCCCCGTCGCGCCGCCGGACGATCCGCCGGCATAGAGGACGTCGTTCCCCGTGCCGCCCCAAAGGGTGTCAGACCCGCCGTTTCCGTAGAGCAGGTCGTTACCGCCATAGCCGCGCAGCAGGTCCGCCCCCACGCCGCCGCCGACGCGGTCGCCGCCCGCCAGGACCGTGTTGAAGAAGGTCGAGGTGGCGTCGGTGAGAGACCAGGCCGCAAGGGTGGTGAGCGCCACCTGGGGGGTCGCCAGGGACAGGGAGAAGGGTCCGCCGTGGGCCGCGCCGTAGGAATAGGACATCGAGGTGGCGATGCCGCCAGCCAACTGGCCGTTGTTGTCGAGGGCGAAGTTGAACCCGGTCAGGCGCAGGGAGATGTCGCCCAGGCTCGCCGTGACGAAGCTGTTCGAACCGTCCGTGATGATGGCGTCCAGCACATAGGTCAGGTGCATGTGGTCCATGTCGCCGGCGATGGTCCCGCTGGCGCCGCCGACGCCCGCCGAGGGCGCGGCCGGAAGGGCCGGGTCGCCGGAGGATGGCGACGTGGGGGTGGTCGGGGTGGTCGGCGGGGGCGGAGTCGTCGGCGGGGCGGGCGGGGGAAGGGGCGTCTCCAAGGGGCCCGGCAGGCCCACATTGGCGGCGGAGACCGCATTCAGGTCCGTCCCCACCAGCCGCACGGCGTCGTCGAAATGGAGGCGGCCACTGGTGGGCTGGCCGAAGACGTAGACGTCGGAGCCGACCTGGACGGAGACGAAGTTGTACCCCGCCGCGGCCTGGGCCTCGGCGGCCTGGACGGCGCCGGCATAGGTGGTGGCGGTCGTCTCGGTATAGGCGCCGGTGGCGGCGCCGAACTGCAGCTGGTCGTCGGCGGACCAGCCGGTGACGGTCACCACATTGGCCTGGGCGCTCGCGGAGTGGGTTCCCGCCGTCACATAGACCAGGTCGGCGCCGGTCCCCAGCGACGCGGAGTCCTGGGCGCCGATCTCGAACCGGTCGTTCCCGGCGCCACCCGACAGCGAACTGCCGGTGGCCGTCCCTGTCAGGGTGTCGTTGAAGCTGGCGCCGATAATCCCTTCGACGCTGATCAGGCTGTCGCCCCCGACCCCGACGCCGGTCCTGAGGCTGACGCTGATCGCCGACCCAACGCCGCTGTAGTCGATGGTGTCGCGCCCGGCGCCGCCGTTGAAATAGTCGCCGGCCGGCCCGCTGACGAGGCGATCGTCCCCATCGCCGCCCATCACGGACGCGGAGCTGGAATTGGAGGTGATGACGTCATCGCCGCCGCCGGCGTTCACGGTGAGCATCACGCTCTGGGTCGCCAGGTTCAGGTTGTCGGCGAAGTCGGTGCCGCGCAGATAGACCAGGCTCTCCACGTTCTGGATGACGCCGCCGCCGATGGTGTACGGGCTGCCGGCGGCGATGCCGGCGGTGTTGAAGGTGACGCCGTAGCCCAGGCCGCCGAAGGACAGCCGCAGCGTGTCGGTCCCGCCGCCGCCATCGGCGTCGTCGCCGAACCCGATGGCCAGGACGTCATTGCCGCCGCCGGCCGAAATCTGGTCGTGCTCCAGCCCCATGTCGTCGGCGGGGTCGTTGTAGACGCCCGAGAAATTGGCGGAGAACAGGAAGTCCTCGCCATCGCCGCCAGTCAGCACATCAGCGCCAATACCGCCCGCGATCCTATTTCCGACGTTGGCGCCCGTGATCCTGTCGTCGCCCTCGTCGCCGGACGCCCAGCCGGCGAAGTTCGGCCTTTGCATGTCGATGACGTCGTTGCCGGCCCCCCCGTAGGCCTGCGCGGCATAGATCAGGTCGTCGCCTGCGCCGCCGACTGCCTGCGCACCGGTGAGATAGGTTCCGTATAGCGTGTCGTTACCGTCTCCGCCGTCTACGAACTGGAGATACTGACTTTGTCGCCCATCGACCAGGTCGTTGCCGGAGTCTCCAAACAAGCCTGAAGAATAGTATCCGGCGGTGAGCGTATCGTCGCCGTCCATTCCAGAAATGAAAAGGCCAGATCCCGTAGCGTTCTGATGGCTCAGATTATCCCCGAACTGGCTGCCCTGAATGTAGCGCGTAATCTCGATGTTCTTGATGACGCCGCCGCCGACCACATGGATGCCGGGGCCAGCTTCAAAAGCCACACCGGCGGGTGCGCCCTGGAAGCTGATGAATAGGGCGTCTTCCCCGGCCCCCCCGTCGACGTTGTCGCCATAACCCGCAAACAGCATGTCGCCGAAATCGCCACCCTGCAGACTGTCGACCTCGACGCCGGTATCGAGTTGTGGGAGAACATAGGCGTTGCCGTAGTAGGGGAACTGGAAGCCTGGCGAGGCGTCGCCGCTGTACAGCCAGTCTACCCCCGCGCCGCCATCGAGGGTGTCGGCTCCCGAGCCGCCTGCCAGGACGTCGCCGTAGCCGCCTCCGGTCAGTTGGTCGTTTCCGGCCCCGCCTGAAGCGGTGTTTTCAACAAGCCCGCCCGTGAAGGTGTCGTTGCCGCTTGTACCGGAAAAGTCAGTCATGACCCGGAACGCCCCCCACGCGGCGGCCCCTACCAGGCACGCAAGCTTAACAACTAGCTAACGCGAATCAGTTGGTCAAACCTTAGGTAGAGTTAACGCGGCATGTTGGCTGGGACGTGTGGCTGGGGCCGCGGCTCAGGTTTCCCCGAGATAGACCCGTTCGGCCCGGGGGCTGAGGCGGACCAGGCATTCGTGGGCCACGGTGCCGGCGGCGGCGGCCAGGTCGTCGATGTGGGCGTTGGGGCCCATGAGTTCGACCATGTCCCCCAGGCCGGCGGGGGTGTCGCCGATCTCCACCAGGATCAGGTCCATGGTGACGATGAGGAAGGGGCGCGGCGCGCCAGCGTACCAGCCGTGGCCCGTCGCCTTGGCGGCGCGCACCAGGCCGTCGGCGTAGCCCGCGGCCACCACCGCCACCCGGGTGGGGCGGTCGACGACGCGGCTGGAGCCGTAGCCGACGGTCTCGCCGGCCTCGATGTTGCGGATGTCGAGGATGGGGGCCTCCAGGGTGGCCACCGCCTTCAGGCGCGCATCGGGGCGCTCCTCGGGGCCGCCGCCATAGAGGCTGACGCCGGGACGGACCATCTCGAACCGGTAGGCCTCGCCGAGGAAGATGCCGGCCGAGGCGGCGAAGCTGGCGCGGGCGTCGGGGAACAGCTTGCGGACCGCGGCGAAGCGTTCGAGCTGGCGGGCGTTGCGCGGGCTCTGGGGTTCGGGCGCCGAGCCCAGGTGGCTCATCACCAGGCCGACGTCGAGGTGGGCCAGGCGGTCGCGGGACTGGGCGAGCGCCACGGCCTGGTCCGGGGTGATCCCCTGGCGGTTCATGCCGGTGTCGACGTGCAGGGCCACGGCCAGGGGCCGGCCCAGGCCCGAGGCGAAGCTGCCGGCCGCCTCGATCTGCGGCACGCTGGTGAGGGACGGGGTCAGGTCGGCGGCCAACAGGCGTGGGGCCGTGCCGCTGGTCATGCCGTCCAGGACATAGATGGTCGCCCGGCGCTCCGGGCCCAGGGCCGCGCGCAGGGCCTCGCCCTCGGTGAGGCGGGCGACGAAGAAGCTGCGGGCGCCCTCGGCCCACAGCCGGCGGCCGATGGGGCCGGCGCCCAGGCCATAGCCGTCGCCCTTGACCACCGGAGCGGCTTCCGCGCCGGGGGCCTGGGCGCGCAGGACGCCGTAGTTGTGGGCCAGGGCGTCGAGGTCGATGGTCAGACGCGCGGAGGAGGGGAGTGCCATTGGCGCTCCCTTAGAGGCTGGCAGGCGGAAGGGAAAGGCTCAGTCGCGCTGCTGCTGGTCGTAGCGGCTGTGGTCGCGGGCCAGGTTGCCGAACTTGGTGAGGTCGGAGTTGAAGGACAGTTTCACCGTGCCGATGGGGCCGTGACGCTGCTTGCCGATGATCACCTCGGCCAGGCCGGCCACCTGGTCCATCTGGTCCTGCCAGGTGAGGTGTTCGGGCGTGCCTTCCCGGGGCTCGGTGCGGGAGAGGTAGTATTCCTCCCGGTAGATGAACATCACACAGTCGGCGTCCTGCTCGATGGAGCCGGATTCCCGCAGGTCGGAGAGCTGGGGCTTCTTGTCCTCGCGGTTCTCCACCTGACGGGAGAGCTGGGCGAGGGCGATGACCGGGACGGAGAGCTCCTTGGCCAGGGTCTTGAGCCCCTGGGTGATGGCGCTGACCTCCTGCACCCGGTTGTCCACCTTGCTGCCGGGCCCGATGGTGACCAGCTGGAGGTAGTCCACCACGATCAGGTCCAGGCCCACCATGCGCTTCAGGCGCCGGGCGCGGGCGGCCAGCTTGGCCATGGTGATGCCGCCGGTGTCGTCGATATAGAGGGGGGCGTCCTGGATCTCGAGGGCCGCGTCGCGCACCCGGCCGAACTCCACGGCGTCGATCTCGCCCTTGCGCAGGCGGTCGCCGGACACCCCGGAGACGTCGGCCAGCATACGCATGGCCAGCTGGTCGGCGGACATTTCGAGCTGGAAGAAGGCCACCACCCCGCCGCTGACGGTCTTCTTGGTGCCGTCCGGCTGCGGCTCCCAGGCGTAGTTGCGCGCCACATGGAAGGCGATGTTCACGGCGAGCGCGCTCTTGCCCATGGAGGGGCGGGCCGCGAGGATCAGCAGGTCGGAGGGATGCAGGCCCCCCAGCTTCTGGTCCAGGTCGATCAGGCCGGTGGAGAGGCCGGCCAGGCCGCCGTCTCTGCTGTGGGCCTCGGCGGCCATGGTGACGGCGCCGTGCAGGGCCTCCGACAGGGGCACGAAGCCCTGGCTCTGGCCGCCGCTCTCGGCCAGGGCGTAGAGCTGCTGCTCGGCCGCCTCGATCTGGTCGCGGGCCGAAAGGTCGTCCTCGGGCGCGGTGGCCGCCTGGGCGATGTCGCCGCCGATGCGGATCAGGTCGCGGCGCAGGGCCAGGTCATAGATGACGCGGGAATAGTCCGGGGCGTTGGCGCCGGGCGGGGCGCGGTCCACCAGGTCGGCCAGGTAGCGGATGCCGCCCAGCTCCTCGAAGGCCGGGTCGCGGCTGAACTGCTCGGCCAGCAGGATCGGCTCGGCCAGCTGGCCCTTGCGGACGTGGGTCTCGATGGCGGCGTAGAGGCGGGCGTGGAAGGGCTCGTAGAAGTGTCGAGCCTGCAGGTAGTCGCCGATCCGCTCAAAGGTGGCGTTGTCATAGAGGACGGCGCCCAGCAGGGCCTGTTCAGCCTCGATATTGGCCGGGGCGTGGGGGATCGCCGTGTCGTTGTGGGCGGGGCGGAGGTCGAGCGCGGGAACGAGGGCCATGGGTTACTGATAGCTTAACGAGGGGGCCGGAACAGTGCGGCGAGAAGCCCTACTCACAGGTAACGGCCCAGCCTGTGGATGACCTCACTTTGGGTACCGCGGGAGCCTAGCAGATCTGGAACAAAAGAGAAACGGCGCGGAACCGGGGTTCCGCGCCGCTCCATTTCTCAGAGTTGGCTTGGTCCTACCACTTGTAGGACAGGCGGCCGTAGACGAACCGCCCGCCGAAGCCGAAAGGCGAGAAGGAGGAGAAAGGCGCCGCGCCCGAGGTGTTGAGGTTCGGCGCGATCTGCAGCGGGTAGCCGTCGAAGAGGTTGTCGGCGCCCACCGAGACGGTCACCCCCATCGGGAAGGTGTAGCGACCCTCCAGGTCGACGATGCCCTCGGAGCCGGTGTGGCTGTCACCGCTGCCGTCGGCCAGGGTGCCCGGCGACAGGACGTCGCCGTAGAAGGTGGTGCGCAGGGTGGCGCCCCAGCCCTCCTTCTTCCAGTCGCCCTGCAGGGTCAGCTTGTGCTTGGGCGCGCCGTCCTCGAACCGCAGCGTCGCCTGGCGGGCGAAGAGCGAGACCGGGGTCGGCAGGATGGTGGCCGAGGTGGTGGGGGTCTTGGTGACGCTGAAGTCGTTGACGTTGCCCGCCGCGGTCAGGTCGAACGTGCCGGCCTGGTCGTCGACGATCTTGTAGTGGGCGACGATGTCGACGCCCTTGGTGTCGGTGTCCACGCCGTTGATGAAGAAGCGGGCGGCCGAGGCGCCGTAGGGCGACAGCAGGTCATAGATGATCCGGGCGTTGGTCCCGGGGGCGGCGGTGGCGCTGCCGGTGAGGGTCTCCGACAGGACGATGCGGTCCTTCACCTTGATCTGATAGGCGTCCACCGTCAGCTCGAAGGCGCCCTTCCGGAAGACGAAGCCCAGGGCGTAGTTGTCCGAGGTCTCCGGCTCCAGGGGCTTGCCCCCCAGGGCGCGGCCCACCGGACTGACCGAGGGATAGGTGCCGGTCTCGAAGGGCACGCCGTTGATGTAGAGGATCGAGGTGGCGGTGTAGTACTGCTGCTGCAGGGCCGGGGCCCGGAAGCCGGTGGAGACCGAACCGCGGATCGCGAATTCCGGCGTGAAGTCGTAACGCGCCGAGAGCTTGCCCGTCGTGTTGCCGCCGAAGTCCGAATAGTCCTCGTAGCGCACGGCCGCCGAGGCCGAGAGCTTCTCGGTCAGGTTGCCCTCGAGATCCAGATAGACCCCGACGGCGTCGCGATCGACGTCGACGATGTTGGAGGGGGTGAAGCCGGTGAAGCCGCGCGAGCCCAGGGCCAGCGTCGTGAAGGGTCCGCGGATGTAGGAGCCGGGCTCGCCCGGGTTGATCTTGTAGTTCTCGCGGCGGGCCTCGAGGCCGAAGGCCACGTTGAGCGGCTTCACCAGCCCGACCTCGACCTCGCGGCTGAAGTCGGCGCCGAAGACGGTCTGGTCATAGGTCAGGCCGCCGGCCTGGAACGAGGTGGGCGAGGTCGGACCCAGCGACGGGTTGAGGGTGTGCTGTACCCCGAAGTCGATGTCGTTCTTGCCGTAGACCAGGTTCACGTCGACGTTGAAGCCGGCCCACTCGCCCTTGATGCCGAGGCCGGCGCTGTTGTCCTCGGTGTCGGTGGTGATCAGCGGCAGGTAGCCGTTGGGATAGACCGACGGGATGTTCTGGGTGGCGTCGGTGGGCAGGCGGTAGGTGGCCGCCGACGAGGCGTCGCGGTGCTCGTAGCCGTACCAGCCGTAGAGGTTCCAGGTGTCGCCCAGCGGCTTGCCGGCGTTGGCGTAGAAGGACAGGTCGTCGGCGTCGCCGTCGCCGAAGCGCGAGGTGACGCGCACCGGGGTGACGCGCGGATCGACGTCGCTGCGGTTGGTGTTCTGGCGCGTGCGGTATTCCGCCGAGAGGGTCAGGAAGCCGTCGCCCAACAGGGTCAGGCCCTGCCAGCCGGAGACCGTGGTGGTTCGGCCGTCGGTGAGGTCGCGCTTGCCGCCGTAGAAGCCGTCGAAGCTGGTGACGTACTCGCCGGTGGTGACCGACAGGCCGCCGCCGCTGCTGGCTTCGCGCAGGCGCATGTTGATGACCCCGGCGATGGCGTCGGAGCCGTACTGGGCCGAGGCGCCGTCCCGCAGGACCTCGATGCGCTCGATCGCGGTGGAGGGAATGGCGTTGAGGTCGACGGCGGCCGAGCCGCGGCCCACCGAGCCGTTGGTGTTCACCAGGGCCGTGGCGTGGCGGCGCGTGCCGTTCACCAGGACCAGGGTCTGGTCGGGGCCCTGGCCGCGCAGGGTGGCCGGGCGGATGGTGTCGGTGCCGTCGGTGTTGGACGGCCGCGGGAAGTTGATGGAGGGCACCGTGGTCGCCAAGGCCGTGGCCAGCTCGGTGGTGCCGCGCTGCTGCAGGGTCTCGGTGGTGATGACGTCGACGGGGGCCAGGGTCTCGAGCCGCGTGCGGCCCACCGCGCGGGTGCCGGTGACGACGAACTCCTCGACCTCGGTCTGGGTCTTGGGGGCGGTCTGGGCGGCGGCGAGGCTGGCCCAGAGGCTTACGGCGGACGCCGTGGTGATCAGGAGTGTACGGTAGCGCATATTATCCCCTCTGCTCCGGGAGGTCCCGAAGCTCTAGCTTGGCCCTTATGACTGCCTAGCTAGGGGGCGCCGCTGCTCGTGAAAATGACATTTCTGCAACGGCGGGCATGAAAAACGGCGCGGGACCGAGTGTCCCGCGCCGTCTTCAATCTTGAATTGTCCGATCCGAAGATCAGCTCTCGACGTAGTCGCCTTCGTGCGAACCGGCGCCGCCGGCCAGCATGTCCTGGGCGGCTTCCTCGGCCGCGACGCGATCTTCCTCGAATTGAGCGTTGATCACGTCCTCGCCGCGGGCTTGGCGCTCGGCCTCGTCCTGGCTGCGGGCGATGTTGAGGGTCACCGTCACGACGACTTCGGCGTGCAGGACGACCTTCACCGGGTGGAGACCCAGGGTCTTGATCGGCTTGTCGAGGGCCACCATCGAGCGTTCCAGCTTGCCGCCGGCCGCGTTGACGATGTCGGCGACGTCACGGCCGGAGACCGAACCGTAGAGCTGGCCGCTTTCGCCCGCCTGACGGATCAGGATGTAGGACGTGCCGTCCAGACCTTCGCCGGTCTTGGCGGCCTGTTCCTTGGCCTTCTGGTTGCGAGCCTCGATGTCGGCGCGCTGGGCCTCGAAGACCTTGACGTTGGCGGCGTTGGCGCGGAGCGCCTTGTTGCGCGGAAGCAGGAAGTTGCGCGCGTAGCCGTCCTTTACGGTGACCACATCGCCCAGGGCGCCCTTGCCTTCGACGCGTTCGAGCAGAATGACTTTCATGTGCCTGTCTCCCTACTTCACGACGTAAGGGAGGAGGGCCAGGAAGCGGGCGCGCTTGATGGCCTTGGCCAGCTCACGTTGCTTCTTGGCCGACACCGCGGTGATGCGCGAGGGCACGATCTTGCCGCGTTCGGAGACGTAGCGCTGCAGCAGCTTCACGTCCTTGTAGTCGATCTTCGGCGCGCCGGCGCCCGAGAACGGGCAGACCTTGCGGCGACGGAAGAAGGGGCGGCGCTGGCCACCCGCGGCAGGCGCGCCGGCGGTGGTGGCTTCGGAGGTTTCGTCGGTCATGTGATGATCCTCCCTTTCTTAGGCTTGGAAGCTGTCTTCGCGGCGCGGTTCGCGCTCACGATCGCGGTCACGACGGGCCAGGACCGGCGAGAGCTCGAGGTCGAGCTCCTCGACGCGGACCGTCAGGTGGCGCAGCACGTCTTCATTGAGAGACAGCTGGCGCTCCATTTCCTTCACCGCCGGGGGCGGGGCGTCGATGGAGATCAGGGAATAGTGACCCTTGCGGTTCTTCTTGATCCGGTAGGTCAGGTTGCGAAGGCCCCAGTACTCGATCTTCGCGACCACGCCGCCACCCTCTTCGATGAGGGCCTTGATCTGGTCATTGAGGGCTTCGGCTTGTTGCGGCGAGATATCCTGCCGCGAGATAACGACGTGCTCGTAGAGCGCCATGTTTTCCTTCTTCCGTTGTGGAGGCGGCGCTGTCGACGGCGGAAGCCCGGCGAAAACGATGGATCTCAATGCGGCGCGCGGGAGGCTCCCGCGCCTTTTACGTTCCGACTTGAGACCGCCGTCCGTGAAGAGGCGGGCAGATACGGGAAAACCGCTTGTTTCGCAAGCCTTCCCGCGCCTCGCGCCTACTTCTTCTGCTTGGCCTTCCAGGCTTTCAGGGCGGTGAGGGTCTGGTTGACGTGGTCGTCGGCCTTCATGTTGTCGTAGGCCAGCAGGACCGTCCCGTCGGGGGCGATGACGTAGGAGGTGCGGGCCGAGAGGTCCACCGGGGCCTTCATGCCGGCCATCTTCATGGGCGAATCATAGGCCTTGGCGATCTTGGCGCCCGGATCGGCGGCCACGGCGAACTTGCCGCCGCAGGTGGTGGTGTCGGCGGAGAATTCGGCCAGGCGCTCGACCTTGCCCGCGGTGACCCCGATCAGGGTCGCGCCCTGGGCCTTGAAGTCGTCGGCGGCCTCGGAGAACAGGTGGGCCTCGAGATTGCAGCCGCCGGTGAAGGCCGAGGGGAAGAAGTAGAGCACGACTGGCCCCTTCTTGCGCGCCGCGGCCATGTCGAAGGTGAAGGGCTTGCCCGCCAGATAGGCCGGGGCGGTGAAGTCGGGGGCCTTGGCGCCCACCGCGAGATCGGCGAGGGCGGGCGTGGCGGCGGCGACAGCGGCCAGGACGGCGAGGGCGATCAGGCGTTTCATGGGGTGTTCCTCCGGGGTTCGATGATCATACGAACTGGACGGCGCTTTGTCTTCGCAGCATAGGCAGACAATGACACCGCAGCTTCCCGCCCGCCCCGACCAGGTGCTGGCCGACGCCATCCTTCCCGAACTGCCCAACCACTATCGGGGCAAGGTGCGCGACACCTACGATCTGGGCGACGGGCGCATGGTGCTGATCTCCAGCGACCGGCTGTCGGCCTTCGACACCATCCTGGCGGTGATCCCCTACAAGGGCCAGGTCCTGACCCAGACGGCGAAGTTCTGGTTCGAGGCCACCAAGGACATCTGCCCCAACCACGTGCTGGCCTATCCCGACCCCAATGTGGTGGTGGGGACGCGGCTGGAGATCCTGCCGGTGGAGATCGTGGTGCGCGGCTATCTGGCCGGGACCACGGGGACCTCGATCCTGACCCTCTACAAGCAGGGCCAGAGGGAGATGTACGGCCACCGGCTGCCGGACGGGATGGCCGACAACCAGGTGCTGCCGACCCCGATCATCACGCCGACCTCCAAGGCCAACGACGGCGAGCACGACGCCCCCCTGACCCCGGCGCAGATCGTCGAGCAGGGGCTGCTGAGCGCCCCGCAGTGGGAGACCCTGAGCCAGTACGCCCTGGCCCTGTTCGCCCGCGGCCAGGCGATGGCGGCGGACCGCGGCCTGATCCTGGTGGACACCAAGTACGAGTTCGGCGTCGACAAGGCCGGGACCATCATCCTGGCCGACGAGATTCACACCCCGGACTCCAGCCGCTACTGGTTCGCGGAGAGCTATCCGGCGCTGTTCGCCAAGGGCGAGCGGCCCGAGAGCTTCGACAAGGACTTCGTGCGCTCCTGGGTGGCCGAGCGATGCGACCCCTACACGGACCCGATCCCGGAGATACCGGCGCAGATGATCGACGAGACGGCCCGGGTCTATATCCGCGCCTTCGAGACCATCACCGGCCAGGCCTTCGAGGCGCCGCCCTCCGACGTCCCGATCCTGGAGCGCATCCGGCGCAACCTGGCCAGCTACGTTCCGGCCTAGAATTTCTGGGCCGGGGTACGGGAACCGGGAGTCGCGCGCGCGGGGGGAATCCGTCATGGTCCCGCTCCATGCAAAACGAACCTTTTTTCAAAAGGGACGGTCAATTTTACGTCCCGCAACCGTCCTGCCGCGGCCCCTGGAATCCTCAGTCCCTGCACGGGCGCGTCATCGTCGGCCTGCTCGGCTTCGAGATCGAGGCCAAGCACGGCAGCCCTGATTTCATGCCGGCCCGCCTGACGGTGGACATGTACCGGCTGCCCAATTTCGATCCGATCGAGATCAAGACCACGGTGATCCGCGACGGCAACCGCATCCGGGTCGTCGACGCCGAGTTCATCTCCGGCGGGGTCAGCATGGCGCGCGCCTCGGTGCAGTTCCTGAAGCGCACCGAGAATTCGCCGGGCGAGTCCTGGCATCGCCCCGACTGGGACGCGCCCAGGCCGGCCGATATCCCGGCCCCGACCGATGGGCGCCAGGGCATGGGCGGCATGTGGGCCATGCGGCCGATCACCGGCGGCTTTGGCCAGCCGGGCCCGCGCAAGACCTGGATGAGCGAGGTCCGCGAGATGGTGGAGGGGGTTCCGCTCACGCCCTTCCAGCGGGTGTCCCTGGCGGCCGACTTCTCCAGCCCCTTCGCCAATTCCAGCACCGAGGGGCTGGGCTACATCAACTCCGACGTGACGGTCTATCTGCACCGCCTGCCGGCCACCGAGTGGATCGGGTTCGAGGTCGCCGACCATCACGCCACCGACGGCGTGGCGATCGGCGAATGCTGGCTCTATGACGAGCAGGGGCCGATCGGCCAGGCCTCCTGCGCGGCGCTGGCCCAGCGGCGGCTCAGCCCTGGGGCGCCGCCGCCTCCGGCGAAGGCGTAGGCCCGACGGGCGCCGGTGTCGCAACCGGCGCTGTCGGCGCGGCCTCCACCGGCGGCGTCTCGACCTTCGGGACGGGCGCCGTGGTGCGGCGCGCGCTGAGGATCGGCACCGGCGGTTTCAGCATCTCGCCCTTCATCACCCCCACGCCCGCCGTGGGGGAGCGCGGCTTGACGAGGATCTTGCGCACCACCTCCATGCCCTGGACCACGTGGCCGAAGGCGGCGAAGCCGAGGTTGTCGCCCTTGGCCTTGGGGTTGGCGTCCAGATAGGTGTTGTCGCCGACGCAGATGAAGAAGTCCGAGGTGGCGCTGCCCGGGGCGAAGCGGCCCATGGAGATGGCCCCGTCGGTATGGGAGAGGCCCGTCCTGGTGGTGGGCTCGTGGGCGATGGGCTTCATCACCTTGGCCGGGTCGTTCTGCAGCCCGCCCTGGATCGAGCCGTAGTCGTCGGCGGTGTAGCCCTTGGGTCGCGAGGCCCGGTAGAAGGTGGCCCCGTCATAGCGCTTGGTGTCGGTATAGCGCAGGAAGTTGGCCACGGTGATCGGGGCCTTGGCCTGGTCCAGCGCCAGCACGATCGCCCCGTCCGGGGTGGTGAGCTTCACATAGACCACCCCCGGCGCGGCCAGGGCGGGGGAGGCGGCGAGGCTCGCGGCCCCGGCCAGGAAGGTTCTGCGTTGGAGGATCATCCGATCCGGCTCCCCATGCCGCCGTCCACGGGCAGGATCGCCCCGGTGATGAAGTCGGCCTCGTCGGAGGCCAGGAACAGGGCCGCATAGGCGGTGTCCCAGGCGTCGCCCATCTTGCCGCCGAGCGGGACGCGGGCGTTGCGGGCGGCGCGGACGGCCTCCTGCTCCTGGCCGCTGGCCTGGGCGATGCCGGCCACGGCCATGGGGGTGTCCATCAGGCCCGGCATGATGGCGTTGCAGCGTATGCCCTTCGCCGCGTTGGACTGGGCGACGCTGGTGGTCAGGCGGTTCACCGCGGCCTTGGAGACCTCGTAGGCCACCTGATTGCCCCCGGCGATCCCCGCCAGGGACGAGATGTTGACGATGGCGCCGCCGCCCTGGTCGCGCATCACCGGGATGGCGGCCTTGATGGTCAGCCACATGCCCTTGAGGTTCACGCTGAGGATGCGGTCGAAGGCGGCCTCCTCGACCCGGTGGGCGGGACCGTCGCCGCCGCCGATCCCGACATTGTTCACCAGGATGTCGATGCGCCCCAGGCGCGCCTTGCCCGTCTGGATCATGGCGTCGCAGTCGGCCGCCGAGGTGACGTTGGCCGTGAAGGCCGTGGCCTTGCCGCCTTCCGACGTGATCATGGCGGCGGTCTCCTCGGCGCGCTCGCCGAGGCGGTCGACACAGAGAACCTGCGCGCCCTCGCGGGCGAAGAGGATGGCCATGGCCCGGCCGTTGCCGATGGTCTCGCCCGGCGTCTGGCCGGCGCCGACGATGATCGCGGTCTTGCCCTGCAGGCGGTCGGCCATACTCAGAACCCCTTCAGATCGGGGTCGAGGGTCTGGCCCTCGTCGAGCTGCACGCCGAACGAGTTCAGGATCATCGAGACCTGGGTGTACTGGCCGGCGGTGAAGACCACGTCCATGCACTGCTTGTCGGTGAAATGGGCCTTCAGCTGGGCCCAGGTGGCGTTGGTGATGAACTGGTCGTTGTGGAGTTCGTCGGTGGCGCGGAGCAGGGCGGCGTCGGCGGCGCTCCAGCCGGGGGCCTCGGCCCCGGCCTTGATGCGCTCGCACTCCTCGGCGGTGAGGCCCTCGCGCTGGCCGATGGGCACGTGCTGGGTCCACTCGTAGCCGGCCTTGCAGAGATAGCCGATGCGCAGGACGACGATCTCCCGCTCGCGGCCGGGCAGGTCGTTGCGGCGCGACAGGACGTAGTTGCCCCAGGCCAGGAAGCCCTTGGCGGCCTTGGGGGCGTTGACCATGGTGCGGAAGATGTTGAGCACGCGCCCGGTGGCGACCATCGGCGCCAGGATCTCGGCCTGAGCCTCGTCCAGCTTATCCAGGTCGACCGGGGCGATCCGAGGTTGGGTCAGGCGCATGCAGGTTCCTCCGCGACGCCTTACGCAGCGTCATTGAGGACATCTTACCGGAGCGCCGGCGCGGCCTGTCAAACGAATGTTCGGCGCGGGATCAGCCGAGCTCGCCGGACCGCAGGATGAGCGGGATGACCTGCGCCAGCACCAGGAGGCCGAAGCCGATCAACAGGATGCGGCCGAACCATTTCCGGCGTTGCTCGGCCTTCAATTCCTCGGGCGTGGGCTCTGGGGTGTCAGTCATGGGGGCGGCCTATCACGCCCATGTCATCGCGGGCAACGCGGGGTTCAGCGGATTGTCTGGCCTATGTCGGCCATTAGGCGCATAAGGCCTGCGTCGATCTCTGCCGCGCAACGCTCTTAAGCCCTCTCGCTCAGCGCGCGGAACTTTCGAAGCCGACCCTCTCAGACCTCGATGGCCGCCGGGCTGTTCCGGCGCGCCTACGCACTTCTCGGAGGCTGTCATGGCGACCGGTACTGTCAAATGGTTCAATTCCACCAAGGGCTTCGGCTTCATCCAGCCGGCTGACGGCGGCAAGGACGTCTTCGTCCACATCTCCGCCGTCGAGCGCTCGGACCTCAATGGTCTGAACGAAGGCGACACGGTGTCCTACGAGCTGGAGCGCGATCAGCGTTCCGGCAAGGAAAGCGCCGTCAATCTGAAGTCGGCCTAAGACGAAAAGGGGCCGGCGCGATCCTCGCGCCGGCCCCGATCTTATTTGCGCGGCGTTCGCGCTGACGGGAGCTGCTCATGGCCATGGCCGACCTGATCCCCACGCTCGACAACGAAGGCCTCGCCAACCTGCGCGCCAACGCCCAGCGCCTCGAGACCTCGAGCGTCGCCCGCCAGGCCGAACAGGCCTCGGCCCTGCTGCCGCTGATCGACGCCGAGCTGGCCGAACGCCTGACCCGGGTCCCGCCCAAGGCGCCGGCCAAGGCGCGCGCCAAGAAGACCGCCGTCCTCGTCGAGGACGCCGATGAGGACGACGACGAGTCCTAAGCGCATCCCAGGATAGCGCGGCGCCCAAAAACGCAACCTCGCCCCTGATTTTTCAGGGGAAATTTGTCGCACCCCCCTGAAGTTAAGCCTTCAGAAAGCATGTCGCCCGCAATCGGGTAGCATGTTCGACAAGCCGTCATCCGAGCGCCTGCCGCTCTCGAGCTTGATCTTCATCGGGCTGATCGCGGTCGCCAGCGTGGCCGGCGCCACCGTGCTCGGCGCGCGCCCCCTCGATCCCCACGAAGCGGCCGGCGTGTTCCCGCCCTGGTGGGGCCGCGAGGCCAGCCTGCTGGCGGCTTCCGACGCCGGCGCCGTCCTGGCGGTCGGAACCCTTCCCTTCATCGTCATCGTCCGCACCCCCCACGCCGACGCCCCCGCGCGGCTGCGGGCCGCGGGCGCGCTGTTTTCCATCGATCCCGGCCGGGTCGCCCCCTGCGCCGCCTAGGAGCCACCATGTTCCAGTCCATTGAAGATCAGCGCCGGTTCGCCGACCGACTCGTGGTGACCATGCTCTGGCTGCTGGTTCCGATCATCGCGGCCACCGCCGCCGTGCTGAAGGCGCCGTGGATCGGCTTTGGCCTGGCCTCGGCGGGGCTGGCGGGCGCGGTCACCGTCTTCTGGCGCCTCGCCCCGCACGGCGCGGCCGTGCGCATGGCCGGCGCCGCCGCCCTGATGGGCTCGGTGTCCCTGCTGGTGGCGGCCTTCGCCGGCAAGCCCTGGCAGGTCGACATGCACATGGCCTATTTCGCGGCCCTGGCCGTGCTGATCGTCTCCTGCGACTGGCGGGCGATCGCCATCGGCGCCGGAGTGGTGGCGGTCCACCACCTGCTGCTGAGCTTCGTGGCGCCGGCCGTGGTCTTCCCCGGAGGCGGGGACCTGGGCCGCGTCGTCGTCCACGCCGTGATCCTGGTGGCCGAGGCCGCCGTGCTGATGTGGGCCACCTTCAACATTTCGAGCATGTTCGCCCGGTCCGGCGCCGCGCTGACCGAGGCCGCCCAGGCCCGGCAGGTGGCCGAGGCCTCCGTCCAGCAGGTCGAGTCCGCCCGCCTGGCCGAGGGAACCGCGGCGCGGGACCGTGAGGTCTACCAGAAGACCGTCGAGGACGAGGCCGTGGTGGTGGTGGACGGCCTGGCGCGCGGCCTGAAGCAACTGTCCGAGGGCGACCTGACCGCCCGTATCTCCCAGGCCTTCCCCGCCAAGTACGAGACCCTGCGCCTGGACTTCAACGTCGCCTCCGAGCGGCTGGAGCAGACCCTGGCCGGCATGGTCGCCTCGGCCCAGATCATCCGCAACGGCGCCTCGGAGATCTCCGGCGCCGCCGACGACCTGTCGCGCCGCACCGAACGCCAGGCCGCCGGCCTGGAGGAGACCGCCGCGGCCCTGGACGAGATCACCGCCACGGTCCGCAAGACCGCGGGCGGGGCGAAGGCCGCCGCCGACGTGGTGCTGGCCGCCCGCGGCGACGCCCAGGCCAGCGGCGAGGTCGTACAGCAGGCCGTCGCGGCCATGAGCGGCATCGAGAAATCCGCCTCCGAGATCAGCCAGATCATCGGGGTGATCGACGAAATCGCCTTCCAGACCAACCTGCTGGCCCTGAACGCCGGGGTCGAGGCCGCGCGCGCCGGCGAGGCCGGCCGCGGCTTCGCCGTGGTGGCGTCGGAAGTCCGCGCCCTCGCCCAGCGTTCGGCCGAGGCGGCCAAGGAGATCAAGTCGCTGATCTCGGCCTCCAGCCAACAGGTGGGGTCGGGGGTGCTGCTGGTGGGGCAGACCGGCGAGGTCCTGCAGCGGATCGTCGGCCGCGTGGCCGAGATCGACGCCCTGGTGGGGGAGATCGCCGCCAGCGCCCAGGAGCAGTCCAACGGCCTGGCCCAGGTCAATACCGCGGTCAATCAGATGGACCAGGTGACCCAGCAGAACGCGGCCATGGTGGAGCAGTCCACCGCCGCCAGCCACAGCCTGTCCTCCGAGGCCGAGAACCTCGCCACCTCGGCCGGACGCTTCCGCGTCGGCGCGGTGGCCATCGAGGCGCGTCCCCGGCGACGGGCCGCCTAGAGCCTTTCAGGGTCGGATGGAATCATCCGGCCCGGGGCTCTAACTCAAAGTAGAGAGCGCGCGTCGGACGGGCTCACCGGCTTCCAACTAATCCTGACGCGCTCTAGGCCGGTCGCTCAGTCTCAGGCCGCGAAGATCCAGTCGCCGGTGAGCGCCGTGGTCTGGACGCCCACCAGAATGACCTGACCGCCGCCGGCCATGGAGACGACGGCGTCGCCGCCGACCTGGGCCAGGGTCCAGGTCGTGCCGACATCGACCTGGATACGGTCGCCCTCGGCGCGGCTGAAGTCGGTGACACGGTCGATCCCGGCCGCACCCCAGCTGTGGAAAATGTCGGCGCCCGCGCCGCCCGAGAGGGTGTCGTCGCCGAGGTCGCCGGACAGCCAGTCGTCGCCGGCGCCGCCGGAGAGGCTGTCATTGGCCTGGCCGCCCCGGACCCAGTCGCGGCCGTCGCCGCCGTCCTGGGTGTCGGCGCCCAGGTTGCCGTAGACGACGTCGTCGCCGGCCTCGCCGAACAGCCGGTCGTCGGCCTGGCCGCCCACCACCCAGTCGGGGCCGTCGCCGCCGCGCAGGGTGTCATACCCCTGGTTGCCCAGCATGTCGTCGAAGCCGCTGCCGCCAACCAGGCTGTCGTCGCCCTCGTTGCCGCGCAGGTAGTCGTTGGCCTCGCCGCCATCGATGGTGTCGTTTCCCAGGCCGCCGAGGATCTGGTTGGCGGCGCTGTTGCCGTTGATCTGGTCGGAGCCCGAGCCGCCCAGGGCGTTCTCGATCGTGGCGCCTACGGCCACGGCGACGTTGCCCACCAGGCCCCCGACATTGGAGAAGAAGCCCTGGCGCAGGTCGATGACCTGGTTCTGGCTGAAGCCGGAGAAGTCGAAGGTGTCGTTACCGCCGGCGTCCCACACCGCGAAGACCAGGCGCGAGCCCCCCGAGCTCGCCTCGAACCAGGGCCGGCCGGCGTTGGAATTGAAGCCATAGGTGTTGTCGCCCAGGCGGGTGGTGGTGTTGGCGCCGTACTCCAGCTGCACCGCGGCGATGTCGTCCAGCATCGGCGCGGCCGAATAGGTCCCGCCGAAGCTGCCGCCGGTGTTGGTCTCGCTGAAGTAGCTCATCACCGTGTACTGGCGGCTGTCCTCGGCGTAGTCGGCGCTGGTGGCGTAGGTGGGCGCCGTGGTGTCGCTGGCGTCATAGTTGCTGGGATGGCCCAGGCCGATGGCGTGGCCGATCTCGTGGACCAGGACCGATCCGCCATAGTTCCCGACCGTCGGATTGACGTTGTAGCTGAGCGTGCTGTTGGTCCAGACATCCCCCGACTGGGCGGAAAAGGCGGTGTTGCGGGGGAAGAAGCTGAAGGCCGAGGCGCCAGACACCCCCCCCGAATAGTTCGAGAACAGGATGCTGGCGGCGTTCGAGTAGGCCGCCTCCCCGGAGGCGCCGGAGCCCACGCGAACGAAGCTGATATTGCCTGCGTCGGACCAGCCCGCCAGGGCCAGCTCGGCCTGATGGATCTGGGCGGAATTGAACCGCGAGAAGCCGGTGGCGTCGTCGGGCATGGTGGCCGGCGCGTCGGCCCGGAAGCCGTAGGTCACCGTGAAGCCGACCCCCAGGGCGCTGGACCAGCCGGGCTCGCCGCCCACCAGGCGGTTGGCGGCCTCGGCGACGGTGAAGCTCTGTTTGCCTCCCGCCGTGCCGCCGCGGGCGTCGGCGTTGAGGTAGGATTGGGGGGAGGTGTCGCCCTCCAGGGCGAAGCTGGCGCCGATGGGGTCGCCGGAAGAGGTCATGGCCATGGGACGGTCACCACACTACAAGCTCCCCAACTTCAAACCTCCGTACGGGGCGACGGCGGCCCCGGCAACCAGGAAGCCCGCGTTGCGACGTTTTCCCGCAGGTTTCAAAGGCTTAGCTATGGTTTTCTGTTATCTGCCGTTCATCTTCGCGGCCCGTCTGGATCGAGTATCGGCCTCAATCGTTTCGGCAATCTAACCGGGATCGGAGGCGGCCATGGCGGCAGAGAAACTTGCCCGCTACCAGAAGATGCGGGACTTCGGGCAGACGGCCGAGCCGTCGGGCCGCGACGCCAAGGTGGTCAAGTCCAACCGCCTGCGGTTCGTCATCCAGAAGCACGCCGCCACCCGCCTGCACTTCGATCTGTGGCTGGAGCACGACGGGGTGTTCAAGTCCTGGGCGGTGACCCGCGGGCCGTCCCTGGATCCGCATGACAAGCGCCTGGCCGTGGAGGTGGAGGACCACCCCCTGGACTATGGCGACTTCGAGGGCGCCATCCCCAAGGGCCAGTACGGCGGCGGCACGGTCCAACTCTGGGACCGGGGCTACTGGGCGCCCGAGCCGGGGATGGAGGACATCGACAAGGCCCTGAAGAAGGGCGAGCTGAAGTTCGTCATGGAGGGCGGACGGCTGCACGGCTCCTGGGTGCTGGTGCGGCTGCGGCCGGACGCCAAGTCCAAGCGCAACAACTGGTTGCTGATCAAGCACCGAGACGACGCCGCCGTGGAGGGGGAGGGCGGGGCCCTGGCCGCCGAGGACCGCTCCATCGCCTCGGGCCGCACCATGACCCAGATCGCCGCGGGGGAGGGCGCGCCCGCCAGCCCCTTCATGACCGCCAAGGGGGCCGCCGCCGACGCCGTCTGGCAGAGCCGCGAGAACGCCCACTCCACCGCCGCGGCCTCGCCGAAGGTGGCGCGGGCCGGTCCGAAATCCTCCGCCAATCCCAAGACCGTCGCCGCCTTGCCCGACTTCGTGGCCCCCCAGCTGTGCAAGACGCTGGAAAGGCCGCCCCAGGGGCCCGGCTGGGTGCATGAGATCAAGTTCGACGGCTACCGCATGCAGTTGCGGACCGCCGGCGGCGCGGCGAGCCTGAAGACCCGCAAGGGCCTGGACTGGTCGGCCAAGTTCCCGGCCATCGTGGCGGCCGGCGCACGCCTGCCCGACAACCTGATCGACGGCGAGGTGGTGGCGCTGGACCACACCGGCGCGCCGGATTTCGCGGCCCTGCAGGCGGCGATCTCGGCGGGCAGGACCGACGACCTGATCTTCTTCGTCTTCGACCTGCTGTTCGAGGGGACCGCGGACCTGCGCGGCCTGCCGCTCACCGAGCGCAAGGCGCGGCTGCAGGCCCTGACCGCCAAGGCCCCACCCAACATCCGCTATGTCGACCACTTCACCACCGCCGGCGACGCGGTGCTGCAGTCGGCCTGCCGCATGGACCTGGAGGGGATCATCTCCAAGCGGGCCGACGCGGCCTACCGGTCGGGCCGCAGCGAGACCTGGGCCAAGTCCAAGTGCCGCCAGGGCCATGAGGTGGTGATCGGCGGCTGGAGCACCACGGGGGACGCCTTCCGCTCGCTGATCGCCGGGGTCTATCGCGACGGGGACCTGGTGCATGTGGGGCGGATCGGCA
The DNA here is from genome assembly GCF_965229015.1 of Phenylobacterium sp. Taxonomy (GTDB): domain Bacteria; phylum Pseudomonadota; class Alphaproteobacteria; order Caulobacterales; family Caulobacteraceae; genus Phenylobacterium. Next base: position 746,119 of record NZ_CBDDIM010000001.1, read on the forward strand.
CCGGTTTCGGCCGCGACAAGGTCGATCGCCTGCTGCCCAAGCTGCGGGCCCTGGAGAGCGACAAGAGCCCCTTCACCGGCAAGGGCGCGCCGAAGAAGGCCGCCGGGGTCCATTGGGTGAAGCCCGACCTGGTGGCCGAGATCGAATATGCGGGCTTCACCGGCGACGGCTCGATCCGGCAGGCGGCCTTCAAGGGCCTGCGGGAGGACAAGCCCGCCCAGGAGGTGGAGGCCGAGGTTCCGGCGCCGGCCGAGAGCGCCGACCTGGCCGATCCGGCGCCGAAGACGGTGGTTTCGAAGACCGTTTCGCCGAAGGGCTCAGCGGTGGTCATGGGGGTGACGATCTCCAGCTCCGGCAAGGCGCTCTGGCCCGACGCCCACGATGGCCAGCCGGTGACCAAGCTGGACCTCGCCCACTACTACGAGGCCGTGGCCGAGGCGATCCTGCCCCACATCAAGGGCCGGCCCTGCTCGATCATCCGCATGCCGGACGGGATCACGGGCGGTGAGACCTTCTTCCAGCGCCACGCCTCGCGGGGCTCGTCGTCCCTGTTCACCGAGGTGGAAGTGTTCGGCGACCGCAAGCCCTACCTGCAGATCGACCGGCCGCAGGCCCTGATCGCCGCGGCCCAGATCGGCGCGGTGGAACTGCACCCCTGGAACTGCGAGCCCTTCAAGCCCGAGGTCCCGGGGCGGCTGGTCTTCGACCTCGATCCCGCGCCGGACGTGCCGTTCGAGGCGGTGATCGAGGCGGCGCGCGAGGTCCGCGACCGGCTGGAGGACCTGGGTCTCGTCAGCTTCTGCAAGACCACCGGCGGCAAGGGCCTGCACGTGGTCACACCCCTGAAGGCCGGGAAGATCGACTGGCCCACCGCCAAGGCCTTCGCCCGGGACGTGTGCAAGGCCATGGCGGCCGACGACCCCGAGCGGTTCCTGATCACCATGGCCAAGAAGGACCGCGGCGGGCGGATCTTCCTCGACTATCTGCGCAACGACCGGATGGCGACGGCGGTGGCGCCGTTCTCGCCTCGCGGCCGGGACGGCGCGCCGGTCTCCATGCCGCTGACCTGGAGCCAGGTGAAGAAGGGGCTCGACCCGGCCAAGTACACGATCCGCACCGTGCCGGGCCTGCTGCCCAAGCTGACGGCCTGGGCCGACTACTTCGACTCCGAGCGGCCCCTGGCGGCGGCGATCAAGCGGCTGGGGAAGGTGTAGCCACTGGCCGTCATCCCGGCCGCAGCGCGCGGCCCCTGGGTCCCGGATCGCCTGTCGGCGTCCGGGATGACGCGGAGGGGATTACGCGCGCTTCTTGGCCGGCGGGTGTTTGGCGGCGGCTTTCTTGGCGGGGGGCTTGGTCGCCTTCGCCGCGCCCTTCTTGTCGCCGGCCAGGCTGCGGCGCAGGGCTTCCATCAGGTCGATGACCTCAGCGCCCTGCGGCGCCTCGACGGTGACCTTGCGGCCGGCGCCCTTCTCCTTCTCCTTGATCAGGGCGCGCAGGGCCTCCTCGTAGTGGTCCTTGAACTCGCGGGGGTCGAAGTCGCCCTCCTGCTGCTCGATGATCTTCTCGGCGATGGCGATCATGTTCTTGTCGGCCTTGGCCTCCGGAATGTCGTCGAAGAAGGCCTCGGGCGCCTTGACCTCGTCGAAGGTGCGCAGGGTGTAGGCCACCAGCCCCTTGCCGCGGGGCTCCATGGCCAGCATCCGCTCGCGCTGGTGCATGACCAGGCGCCCCAGCGCGATCTTGCCGGCCTTCTCCATGGCCTCGCGGATGACGGTGAAGGCCTCCACCGCCACCTTGCCGTCCGGGACCAGGAAATAGGGGTCGTTCCAGTAGAGGCGGTCGATCTCCTCGGCGTCGACGAACTTGTCGATGTCGATGGTCCGCGTGCTCTCCAGCCGGACGCTGTCGATCTCCTCGGGCGTGACCACCACGTAGTGGTCCTTCTCGATTTCGTAGCCCTTGACGATGTCGGCGCGCTCCACCGGCCCGGTCTCCGGATCGGTGGGGATCATCCGGATGCGGTTGTGGGTGGTCTTGTGCAGCATGTTGAAGGACACGTCGCCGGTCCGGCTGGTGGCGGTGTAGAGCGCCACCGGACAGGAGACGAGCGAGAGGCGCAGGTGACCCTGCCAGGTTGGACGCGCCGCCATTTGACCCTCCGAGAAATCCGAAGGGGTGAACGCGCCAGGCGGCGCTGTGTTGCCTAGAGCGCGCTGGTGAAGAAGCTCACCACCTCGGCGCGCGCGGCCTCCGCCGCCGTCCTGTTGAATTCCATCAGCACCGGCCCGCCGGCGCCGTTGTGGGCGAAGGGGTCGTTGATGGTCTGGGCCGGCAGGTCGCGGTCGAAGCCGTGGGTGGCTCCGGCATAGGTGATGTTGCGCACCTCCGCCGTCCCCTGGGCGCTGAGGGCGGCGGCCAGCTTCGCCCCCGCGTCGGGGTGGTCGTAGGTGTCGATGTCCCCGGTCTGGATCAGGATTGGTGCGCCGGTGAGGTCGGTGAGCGCCATGCGGGGGTCGGCGGCGTAGGCGTAGCAGACTGGATAGTGTGCGGCGTGGGCCTTGAACCCGGCCAGCGCCCCGCGCAGGGGATCTGCCCGGCCGCGGGTGGCGCTCAGCAGGGTGACCACCCCGCCCCAGGAGAAGCCCAGGACGCCGATTCGGGCCGGGTCGATCTCCGGCTGCTCCCCCAGCAGCTTCAACGCGCCGAAGGCGTCGGGCAGGGTCTCCATGGGCGAACGCGGCCGGCCCGCCGCGCCCCGCGAGGTGCTCCGCGCGGCCCACATGTCGATCTCCAGGGTGGCGAGGCCCGCGGCGTTGAGGGCGCCGGCATAGTACTCGCCGCGCCCGTCCACCCCGTCGGAGCCATGGCAGATCAGCACGGCGCCGACCGGGGCGGTGGCCTCGCGCGGGGTGCGCAGCAGGCCCGCGACCTGCAGGCCGGCGGAGGTGGGGAAGCTGACGAAGGAGGTTCTCATGGGCGGCATCCTAGAAGCGCCGCGCCAGGCCGGCATAGATTTCGATATCGGGCGTGTCGCGGTTCAGCCCCGCGTTGAGGCCCAGGTCAAGCTGAAGGTCGCCGCTGGGGCTCCAGGCGGCCATCAGGTCGAGGCTGGCCTGGGTGACGGCGCCGGAAGGGTCGTCGTCGCGGCCGGCCCAAAGCTCGATCCCGACCTGGACCGGACCGAAGCCGTGGCCCACCCCGGCCGCGGCGCTCCAGGCCAGGTGGGTTCCCCGGCCCCCGCTGTCGCGCACCAGATCGAGCTCGGGCGAGAAGGCCAGGGCCAGGTCCGGCGTCAGGGGCAGGGACATGGGGACGATCAACCCGCCCTCCCAACCGCCCGCCCCAAAGCCGTGGGTGGCGGTGGGCGCGCTGACATAGGGCTGGAGGGCGATGGACAGGCCCTGGCCGTCCGGGTTCCTCAGCGAGGCGCGCAGGGCCAGGGTCAGGTCGCCGACGCCGGTCTCGCGGGTGCTGAGTCCCGCCGCCTTCTGGCGGACGGACAGCAGCGGCGACCAGGCCAGCTGAGCCTCCAGGCGGGGCGTCAGGCCGGCGCGCAGCTCCAGGTCGCCATAGGCGAGACTGTCGGTGGTCACGCCCGACTGGCGGTCGCGCTGCAAGTCGGCCAGGCCTATCTCGGCCTGGAGGTGGCCGACATCAAGGATACAGGGCGGGCTGCCCTTGCCCGGCCGGTCGGGGCAGAGATCGCGCAGGGTCGTCTGGGCGCTGGCGGGGCCGGCGGCCAGCATCAGGGCGGCGAAGGCCAGCCCGAAGAGGCGGGGCATCAGCGCCCTGGCTCGACGAGGATCTTCACATGGGATTCCGGGTCCCCGAGGGTGACGAACGCCTGGGCGACCTCCGACAGGCCGACCTTGCCGGTGACCACCCCGCTGACATCGATCACGCCCTCGGAGATCTGGTGCAGGGTCTGGGCGAACTCCTCCGGCGAGTAGCCGAAGACGAAGGTCAGCTCGATCTCCTTGGTGATGGCGATGGCCGGCTCGATCTTGTCGGTCTCCATGCAGACCCCGGCCACCACGATCTGGCTGCCGGCCGGCGAGGCCTCGATCAGGTGCTGCAGGATGCCGGGAGAGCCGACGCATTCGAAGACCACCGGCTGGCCGAAGGTCTTGCCCATCATCCGGGCCATGTTCTGGGCCGCACGGGCGGTGGGCACGCCGAAGGCTTCCCAGCGCGCGTGCGGGCTCTCGGTGGCCGGGTCGATCACCAGGTCGGCGCCCAGCATCTCGGCGGCGGCGCGGCGGCGCGGCGAATAGTCGGCGGCGATGACCGGACCGTGGCCCTTGGCCTTGAGGCCGGCGATCACCGCCAGGCCCACCGGGCCGCAGCCGATCACCAGGCTGACGCTGTCCTTGTCCAGACGGGCCTTGGCTACGGCGTGGGCGCCGACGGCGAAGGGCTCGGTGAGCGCGGCCTGGTCGGTGGGCAGGCCGTTCTTCACCTCCAGCAGCATCATCTCCGACAGGATCATCCGTTCGGCGAAGCCGCCGGGCAGGGCGTTGGAATAGCCCAGCAGCTCCACCCCGGTCCCGGTGAGGGTGGCGGGCACGCTGACCACCCGGGTCCCGGCCTTCAGGGCGCCGGTGGTCCCGGGGCCATGCTCCAGGATCTCGGCGCAGAACTCGTGGCCGAAGACGGTGTCGGCGGACGGGTTGAAGCCGCCGCCCATGGCGTCCCCGCCGCCGCCGGCGCGGCGCGAGGTCTCGATCATGTGTTCCATGTGGTGCAGGGCGTGCAGGTCCGACCCGCAGATGCCGCAGGCCAGCGTCTTGACCAGCACCTGGCCGGGACCGGGGGTCAGCTCGGGGATTTCATCGCAGACCAGCTGCTTGTTACGGCGGATGACGGCGCGCATGGAGGCCTCCCGGGTGTTTTCGCCAGCTTGCGGGCGGACCGTCGGGAATTCCAGCCTGTCGTAGCGGAAGCGCCGCCCGCCTTGCCCGGCGGGACGCAATCCCCTAACCCTCCGCCCTTGAATCGAAGTGGCGCCAACGCGCGCCGAAGGGAGCCCCAGATGAGCCTCGCCTTTCTCTTTCCCGGTCAGGGCAGCCAGGCCGTGGGCATGGGCGCCGACCTCGCCGAAGCCTTCGCCAGCGCGCGCGAAGTGTTCCAGGAGGTGGACGACGCCCTTGGCCAGAAGCTGTTCAAGCTGATGAAGGAGGGGCCGGAGGACCAGCTCACCCTCACCGAGAACGCGCAGCCCGCCCTGATGGCGGTCAGCCTGGCGGTGAGCCGGACCCTGGAAAAGGAATTCAAGATCGGGATCGACAAGGCCGCCTTCGTGGCCGGCCACTCCCTGGGTGAGTACTCCGCCCTGGCCGCCGCCGGCGCCATCAGCCTGGCCGACACCGCCCGCCTGCTGAAGCTGCGCGGCCAGGCCATGCAACGGGCCGTGCCGGTGGGCGAGGGGGCCATGGCCTCCCTGATCGGGCCCAAGAGCGACGTGGCCCTGGCCGAGGAGGCCGCCAAGGCGGGTTCGGCCTTCGGGGTCTGCGTGGTGGCCAATGACAACAACAACGGCAATGTGGTGATCTCCGGGGCCAAGGCCGCCGTCGACGCGGCCATCGAGAAGGCCAAGGAGCTGGGCGCGCGCGCCATTCCGCTCAACGTCTCGGCACCCTTCCACTGCCCGCTGATGCAGCCCGCCGCCGACGAGATGGCAAAGGCCCTCGGTTCGGCCACCATCCTGGCGCCCCGCGCGCCCCTGGTGGCCAACGTCACCGCCCGCCCGACCCTCGACCCCGAGGAGATCCGCCGGCTGCTGGTGGAGCAGGTCACCGGCCGCGTCCGCTGGCGCGAGAGCATGATCTGGCTGGTGGAGGAGGGCGGGGTGACCCGCTTCGCCGAGGCCGGTTCGGGCAAGGTGCTGTCGGGCATGGCCAAGCGCATCGCGCCCGACGCCGAAGCCACGCCCCTGAACACCCCCGCAGACCTCGAATCCTTCGCGAGCAGCCTCTGATGTTCGACCTCACCGGAAAGACCGCCCTCGTCACCGGGGCCACGGGCGGCATCGGCGCCCATATCGCCCGCGCCATGCACGCCCAGGGCGCCCATGTGGTGCTTTCGGGCACCCGTGAGGCCGTGCTGGCCGAGCTGGCCAAGGAACTGGGGGATCGCACCTCCATCGCGCCCGCCAACCTGGCCGACGCCGAATCGGTGGACGGGCTGATCGCCAAGGCCGAGGAGGTCTCCGGCCATCCCCTGGACATCCTGGTGGCCAACGCCGGCATCACCAAGGACGGCCTGCTGATGCGCATGAAGGACGAGGACTGGGAGTCCGTCCTGAAGATCAACCTGGAAAGCTATTTCCGCCTCAGCCGCGCGGCGATGCGCGGGATGATGAAGCGCCGGGCCGGGCGGATCATCGGAATCACCTCTGTGGTGGGGGTCATGGGCAATCCCGGCCAGGCCAATTACGCGGCCTCCAAGGCCGGAATGATCGGGTTTTCCAAGGCCCTGGCCCAGGAAGTCGCCACCCGCGGCATCACCGTCAACTGCGTGGCCCCGGGCTTCATCGAGAGCCCCATGACCGACGCCCTGAACGAGGCCCAGAAGGCCCAGATCCTGGCCACCATCCCCGCCGGCCGCCTGGGCCTCGGGAGCGATGTGGCCGCGGCGTGCGTTTATCTGGCCAGCGATGAAGCCGCTTACATGACGGGGCAGACCCTGCATGTGAACGGCGGCATGGCGATGATCTGAACTGTTGGCCTAGGCCAAGCGAACATGCTACGGCCACGCCCGAAGCGGTTGGGCGAAGGCCGAAATCGAAGCTCCGTTACGGTTGACAACATGTCGGCGGTCACGGATGGATCAAGTGACTAATTGAGGAACTAAACCTGATGTCCGACATCCTCGAGCGCGTGCGTAAGATCGTCATCGAACACCTCGACGCCGATCCGGAGAAGGTCACCGAGAAGGCGAGCTTCATCGACGATCTGGGCGCCGACAGCCTCGACAACGTCGAACTGGTGATGGCCTTCGAAGAAGAATTCGATATCGAGATCCCCGACGACGCGGCGGAGCACATCCAGACCGTCGGCGACGCGGTGAAGTTCATCGGAGAGCGTCTGGGCGCCTAAGGCCCAGAGTTCGTTCAAGATTTGACCGCCGCGACGCTCACATGAGCCGCGGCGGTCTGCGTTTTGGAGCTCCACCATGCGTCGAGTTGTGGTCACCGGCATCGGTCTTCTGACCCCCCTGGGCCAGGGAACCGAGTTGAGCTGGCAGGCCCTGCTTGCGGGCAAGTCCGGGGCGGGTCGGGTCACGACCTTCGATCCGACCGACTATGGCTGTCAGGTGGCCTTCGAGGTCCCGCGCGTCGACGGGCGCGGCGGCGGCGGCCCGGACGTTCCGGGCTCCTTCGACCCCGACCAGACCATGAGCCCGCGCGACCAGCGCCGGGTGGACGACTTCATCCTCTACGCCATGGCCGCGGCCGACGAGGCGGTGAAGGATTCGGGCTGGGTCCCGGAGACCGACGAGGACAAGGAACGCACCGGGGTCATCATCGGCTCGGGGATCGGCGGCCTTGCCACCATCGAGAAGAACGCCGTGGAGCTGCACCTGAAGGGGCCGCGCCGCATCGGGCCGTTCTTCATTCCGTCGGCCCTGATCAACCTGGCCTCGGGCCAGGTCTCCATCCGCTACGGCTTCAAGGGCCCCAACCACTCGGTGGTGACGGCCTGCGCCACCGGGGCCCACGCCATCGGCGACGGCGCCCGGCTGATCAAGTACGGCGACGCCGACATCATGATCGCCGGCGGGGCCGAGGCCGCCATCTGCCCGGTGGGCATGGCCGGCTTCATCGCCGCGCGCGCCATGTCGACCAACTTCAACGACCAGCCCACCAAGGCCAGCCGTCCCTATGACAAGGACCGCGACGGCTTCGTGATGGGCGAGGGCGCCGGCATCCTGGTCCTGGAGGAATACGAGCACGCCAAGGCCCGCGGCGCGAAGATCTACGCCGAGGTCGTGGGCTACGGCCTGGCCGGCGACGCCTACCACATCACCTCCCCGGCCGAGGACGGCGACGGCGGCTTCCGGGCCATGAAGATGGCCCTCAAGGACGCCGGCGTCACGCCCGACGACATCGACTATGTGAACGCCCACGGCACCTCGACCCCCATGGGCGACGAGATCGAGCTGGGCGCCGTCACCCGTCTGATGGGCGACCACGCCAAGGACATCTCGATGTCGTCCACCAAGTCGGCCACCGGCCACCTGCTGGGCGCCGCCGGGGCCATCGAGGCGGCCTTCTCCTGCCTGGCGATCCGCGACCAGATCGCCCCTCCGACCCTCAACCTGGACAACCCCTCGGTGGATACGGTCATCGACCTCATCCCGCACAAGGCGAAGCCGATGGCCATCGAGTACGCCCTGTCCAATAGCTTCGGCTTCGGCGGCACCAACGCCTCGGTCGTGTTCAAGAAGGTCACGTGAGCCAGAGGCCGCGATCCCCCAAACGGAACGGCGGCATCACCCCCTTGCGCAGGCTGGTCATCATGCTGCTGAGCGCGGCGGCCACCCTGGCGGTGGCCGCGATGCTGGTGGCCGTCTGGGTGGTCTGGTCCTTCCAGGGACCGGGGCCCGCGGCCAGGTCGGGCGACGCCACCACGGTGATGCTGCGCCATGGCGCCAGCCTGCCCGAGATCGCCTCCACCCTGTCCCATGAGGGCGTCATCCGCTCGGCCCCGGTCTTCGTGGCCGCCGCCCAGGTCACCGGGGCGGCGCGGGCCCTGAAGGCCGGCGAGTACGAGTTCGCGAGCCGCGCCTCCATGGCCAGCGTCCTGGCCGACATCCGCGACGGCAAGATCGTCCGCCACCAGATCACCATCCCCGAGGGCCGCACCAGCGCCATGGTGGTGGCCGCGCTGGCCGCCAAGACCGACCTGACCGGGGTGGCCGCGGCTCCGCCGGAGGGCTCGATCCTGCCCGAGACCTATCAGTACGAGCGGGGCGAGGACCGCTCGGCGGTGCTGCGCCGGATGATGGACGCCCGCGACGAACTGCTGGCCAGCCTATGGGCCAAGCGCCAGCCGGGCCTGCCCTTCGCCACCCCGGAGGAGGCGGTGACGCTCGCCTCCATCGTGGAGAAGGAGACCGGCAAGGCCAGTGAGCGGCCGCGGGTGGCGGCGGTGTTCATCAACCGCCTGCGCCAGGGCATCCGCCTGCAGAGCGACCCCACCATCATCTACGGCCTGACCCAGGGCGAGCCGCTCGGGCGCGGCATCCGCGCCTCGGAGCTGGCGGCGGCCACGCCCTACAACACCTACGCCATCAACGGCCTGCCGCCGACGCCGATCGCCAATCCGGGCCGGGCGGCGATCGCCGCGGTGCTGGACCCGCCCAAGACCACCGAGCTCTATTTCGTGGCCGACGGGACGGGGGGGCACGTCTTCGCCTCCACCCTGGAGGAGCACAACGCCAATGTCGCCAAGTGGCGCGCCATCGAGCGCTCCAAAGGCGCGGCGACGGCGAATGAGACCTCCGACCTGGCCGGAGCGCCCGTGGACGCGCCCGGCGTGACCGTGGAGCCGTAGGGTGAGCGCCGCCGTGTGCGCGGGAGCGCCCATGAGATTGTCCACGAACCACACGAACAAGCAAACCCGTGTCATCCCGGAAAGCCCGCAGGGCTTGTCCGGGACCCAGATGCGCGGGGGCTTGCAGGATGGATCGGTGCTTCTGGGTCCCGGTCTTCCGCTGCGCGGAAACCGGGATGACACTCTGGGGAAGCGCCGCCGGGTTCATGTTCGTGGTGTTCGCGAGGTTCGTGGCTCCTCTTTCCTGAGGGCTTGCTGATGCCCCTCTCCGGCATGACGGGCTTCGGCCGCGCGGAGGGCGCCAGCCACGACTGGAGCTGGTCGGTGGAGGCGCGTTCGGTGAACGGGCGCAACCTGGAGATCCGCTATCGCGGGGTCCCCGGGTTCGAGGCCCTGGACCGCACCGCCCGCGACGCCGCCCAGGCGCGGTTCCAGCGGGGCAACGTCACCATCGGGATCACCGGCAAGCGCAGCGACGTGGCCGGCAAGGTCAGCATCAACCTGGAGCAGCTGGAACGCTATCTGGCGGCGGGCGCGCCCTATGTCGCCGAGGGGCGGGCGGCGACGCCCAGCCTTGACGGGTTGCTGGCCCTGCGCGGGGTGATCGAGGCCGGCGAGGCCGTGGACGATCCCGAGACCCTGGCCCAGGTGGAGGCGGCCATGGCCGCGAGCCTGAACGCCGCCCTGGACGCCCTGCTGGCCAACCGCCGGGAGGAAGGCGCGTCCCTCGCCGTCGTCCTGGCCGGGCAGATCGACCGCATCGCCGCCCTGGTGGTCCAGGCCGAGAGCGAGGCGGCGGGCCAGACGGCGGCGATCAAGGAACGTTTCGAGCGGCGGATGAACGAGCTGGCGCCCGACGCGCCGGGCGTGGCCGAGCGGATCGTGGTGGAGGCCGCGGCGCTCGCCGTGAAGGCCGACGTCCGCGAGGAGCTGGACCGGCTGGCCGGCCATGTGGAGGCCGCCCGGACCCTGATGGCCGGCGAGGGCCCGGCCGGACGGCGGCTGGACTTCCTGACCCAGGAATTCATGCGCGAGGCCAACACCCTATGCTCGAAATCTGCCCTGCCGGGCCTGACCACGGTGGGGCTGGACCTGAAGGCCACCATCGAGCAGTTCCGCGAGCAGGTGCAGAATGTGGAATAGCCCCCGATGACCGACGACCATTCCAAGCCCTGGGAAACCACCCGGCGCGGCCTGCTGCTGCTGGTCTCCAGCCCGGCGGGCGCAGGCAAGACCTCGCTGTCGCGGCGGCTGGTGTCGGACAACGCCGACATGACGCTGTCGATCTCGGCCACCACCCGGGACCCGCGGCCCGGCGAGGAGGAGGGGCGCGAGTACTTCTTCGTCGACCGCCCGGGGTTCGAGGCGATGATCGCCCAGGGCCATTTCCTGGAATGGGCCGAGGTGAACGGCAATCTCTACGGCACCCCGAAGGCCGCGGTGATGGCCGCGTTGGACGCCGGCAAGGACGTGCTGTTCGACATCGACTGGCAGGGCGCCAAGCAGATCGCCGAGGCGGCGTCCGCCGACAGCGTGCGGGTCTTCATCCTGCCGCCCTCCTGGGAGGACCTGTCGCGCCGCCTGCACGCCCGCGCCCAGGACTCCGAGGCGGTGATCAACAGCCGCCTGCTGCTGGGCAAGGACGAGATCGCCCACTGGGGCGCCTATGACTATGTGATCGTGAACAAGAACTTCGACCGCGCCTATGCGGACCTGAGCCACATCTACCGGGCCGAGCGGCTGAAGCCGGGGCGGAACACGTGGCTGCCGGAGTTCGTGGAGGGGTTGCTGGCGGAGGGTTGAGACCCGGAGGGTCACACCCCGACCATGAACGCTCCAAGTTCTTCGGGCGTCGTCGTTGTAAGCCCCTCTGCGTACAACGCGGTCTGGAGGCGGATCATTGCGCCGCTCATCCCAAGTGTCCCGTAATGCGGCCGAACATGTTCGCGCCAGAGCTCCAGTTCACGCACGCTCATTGTCCGCGCTGGCCACATGCTCCTCGCCACCGCGAGCATCGACGCGGCCGTTTCCCGGCCGATCACCTCGGCAGGCAGGCTCCAATGCCGCGCGCCAAAGCAGTCCGAGTAAATAGCGATCTGCTTCACAGCGTCCAACGTAGCGGTGTGATCCCCCTTTGGATCAACAGCTTGGCTGAGTTCCCCCAACTTCCGTGCACCACGGCGCACCAGATCAAACAATATCCACCCGACGTTCTTGTGGCGGTGGTTACGGTAAGCTCGCCAAGTCTTAGTCCAATGGTCGTCTGGCAGAATGGCGAATTCTTTGAGAATTTGGATCTTTCCACGCTCCTCAATCGAGAGGATCGCTAGCGAGGCAGCGGCCGGATATCGTTCGTGTTCGAAGAGCAGCTCGGCATCCGCGAGGAGCCGAGCAGCATTTGTTGCCGCGGCTGCCATTCCTTCAGCGACCTCCGGAAGCTCAAGCGCGCCGGTGTAGGGATTTAGCGGTCCGGCCATGGAATTGGGGTCTCCCCGCGAACTAAATCGAACAACTGGCCAAGTGCACACTACCGGCGTGGTTTCGTCACCGTATCCTTTCTGCTCAGGAGAGAGAAGCAAGATGTTCGCTAAATGTTCTTGCGGTTTCGCGCAAGTTTGGTAGATTTGCGCCATCGGTGAGGACTGCGCGTGGCGCGTCCGGGGGCCGTGATCCCTACAATTTCAGGATATTCCCATGAGCCGGAAGCGGGTCTGGGGCGAGGTCGCCCCGGTGGTGGAGGAGGTGTGCCTGCGGCTGGAGGCCGGCGACCCGCTGGCCGTGGTGTGCCGCGATGAGGAGATGCCGCAGGAGACCACTCTGCGGGGCTGGCTGAAGCGGTATCCGGACCTGAAGGCCCGGGTGGACGCGGCCCGAGCCAAGGGCGCGGTGGTGATGGCGGCGCGGCCCCTGGTGATCCGGGTGCGGCCGGTGGCGTTCGACGAGGCCCTGGCGGCGGCGGTGTGCGAGCGGCTGGCGGCGGGGTCGCAGGGGCTGGAGGCGGTGTGCGCGGCGCCCGACCTGCCGTCCTCGGCCACGGTCTATCGCTGGCTGGCGGACTATCCGGAGTTCGCGACGCGCTATGGGCAGGCCCGGCAGGTCCAGGCGCACCGGATGTTCGACGAGGCCCGCGCCATCGCCAAGGCGGCCACGGTCAAGTCGGTGGCGGTGCCGAAACTGCGGATCGACACCCTGAAATGGCAGGCGGCCAAGCTGGCGCCGCGGGTCTATGGGGCGCGGGTGGAGCGGGACCTGGAGCCGGAGGCGCCGGTGATCAATGTGCAGGTCCGCGACTTCTGCCTGGAGGACGAGGTGGAGAAGCTGAGGGCGATGGTCACGGCGGCGGGGATGAGCCTGCCGGAGGTGTCGGCGCTGAACCCGATCCCGCCGAGGTTGCCGGGGTTGAACCGGGGCGAGGCGGCGAAGGTGGTGGAGGGGTAGGTCCTCCTCTCCCCCCTTCTTCCGGGGGGAGAGCTTGGGTGAAGGGGAGCGGTCCGGCCGGGTGGTGAGCGTCGGCACGAGCCTTCGCTGCGCGAAGGCGTTCGTCACTGAGATCGACAAATCGTTGTCGATCTCAACCGGCTCGCAAGCGCGAGCCGGAGTTCCTCACCCCCTCACCCTACCCTCTCCCCTTGAAAGGGGAGAGGAGATGAGCCTGCGGCCTCGCCTACCCCGCTCCGTGCCCGTGCCGGTGATGCAGGTCCGGGTAGTGCGCGTGTGTGTGGGTCAGGGGGGTGTGGCGGTGGGGGTGGCTGTGGGGTTCGCCGGGCGGGTCGTCGGGCCCGTGCTCGTGCTGGTGGTGGGCGTCGTGGACGTGGCGGTGTTCGTGGTTCATCGCCTCGTGGGTGTGGGGGTGCTCGTGGGCTTCCATCAGGTGCAGGGCCACGCCGATCAGCATCAGGGCGGAGGCGGCGACGAGCTGCAGGGTGACGGGCTCGCCGAACATGGCGATGGCCAGGACCGCTCCGATGAAGGGGGCGGTGGAGAAGTAGGCGCCGGTGCGGGCCGCGCCGAGGTGGCGCAGGGCGAGCACGAACATGACCAGGCTTACGCCGTAGCCCAGCAGGCCCACCAGGCCCGCGCCCAGGGTCTGGGTCAGGGGCGGCAGATGGGCGCCCAGGGTGAGCGCCAGGCCGAGGTTCACCGCGCCGGCGGCCAGGCCCTTGATGAGGGCGATCTGGACGGGGTCCGCGGCGCTGAGCTTGCGGGTCAGGTTGTTGTCGATGCCCCAGGCCAGGCAGGCGCCGGCGATGGCGAGCGCGCCGAGGCCGAGGCCCGCGGGACCGCCCTGCCAGGAGAGGATGACGGCGCCGGCCAGGATGGCGGCGGCGCCCAGCAGCAGGCGGCGGTCGACGTTCTCGCGGAACACGATCCAGGCGATGGCCATGGTGGCCAGGCCCTCGAGGTTGAGCAGCAGGGCGGCGCTGGAGGCCGCGGTGGTGGCCAGACCCACCATCAGCAGGACCGGACCCACGACCCCGCCGCTCAGCACCACCAGGGCCAGCCAGGGCAGGTCGGCGCGGCGCAGGGGCGCCTCGGCGGCCGGGACCCCCAGGGCGCCCCTCGCCAGGTGGACGACGGTGAGCCCCAGGCCCGAGCCGAGATAGAGCAGGCCGGCCAGCAGCCAGGGGCTGACCCCGCCTCCCAGGAGCAGCTTGGCGAAGGGGGTGCTGGCGCCGAACAGGACGGCCGAGGCGATGGCGAGGAGGACGCCGGGGCGTTTGGTGGACATGGGGGCAGCTTAGGGGGTGTGGTCGCCGGTTGCGAGAGGTCCTCTCCCCCCGCCTCTTCGGGGGGTGAGGGTGGGGTGAGGGGGGCGATTCGGCTGGGCGGTGCGCGTCGGCACGAGCCTTCGCTGCGCGAAGGCGTTCGTCACTGAGATCGACAAATCGTTGTCGATCTCAACCGGCTCGCAAGCGCGAGCCGGAGTTCCTCACCCCCTCACCCAACCTCTCCCCTTGAAAGGGGAGAGGAGGAGTCTGCGTCGCGCTACAGCGCCGCCCGCACCCCCCAGGCCGTGGCGCCGGCGGCCAGCGCCAGGGCGGAGACCAGGGTGAAGCGCAGGGCGAAGGGGCGGCTGCCGAACAGGTGGGCGAAGACGGCGCGCTGGACGGCGTTGGCGGCGAAGGCGGCCAGGATGGCGCCGGCGGCGAAGTCGAGGCTGACGCCACGGGCTACCGATCGGGCGGTGGAAAGGGTGATGGCGTCGACGTCCACCAGGCCCGAGACCACGGCGAACAGGTAGCCGCCGGTGACGCCCGCCTCCCGGGTCACCCAGGCGCCGAGGAAGGTGACGACGATCAGCAGCAGGCCGAAGCCGAGGACGGCCGAGAGCTCGAAGGGCACGGTGTCGGGGCGGGCCGGGGCGCCGAGCGCCGGGCGCAGCAGGGGCAGGAGGCCGGCGGCGGCGAAGACCAGGGCGCCGGCGGCGGCGGGAATGGCCACCAGGGGGACCAGGGCCGGCTGCAGGACCCCGGCCAGGACGGTGGCGCGGATCAGGGAGACCATGGCCGCCAGGCAGACCCCGGAGCCGAGGCCGCGGGCGTCGTCGGCCTGGCGGCTCAGGCGGGCCATGGCCAGCGTCGTGGCGGTGGAGGAGGCCAGGCCCCCCAGCAGGCCCGCGAGCGGCGGTCCGCGGTCGGGGCCGGCCACCTTCTGGGCGATGTAGCCGCTGTAGGAGACCGCCGCGATCAGGATCGTCAGCAGCCAGAGCTCGTGGGGATTGAGGGCGTTCAGCGGGTCGACCGTGCGGTTGGGCAGCAGGGGCAGGATCACCACGGTCATGGCCAGCAGCAGCAGGGCCGAGCGCAGCTCGATCCAGCTGAGGCGGGCGACGGCGCGGTGCAGGGTCTCGCGGCTGGCCAGCAGGCCGGCGGTGGCCACCCCGCCGGCGGCGGCGGCGCGGATGTCGCCCATGGCCGCCAGGACCCCCAGCACGAAGACGGTCATGGCCGCCACCACATTGGTGACGCTGAAGTCGGCCTCGAAGGTGCTCTCCCGGTAGCTGAAGACGGCGAAGGCGGCGGTGAGGACGGCCAGGCCCGCGACCCAGGGGACGAAGCTGCCCGCCAGGATCGACAGGGCGCCGCAGAGGCCCCCCAGCAGGCCGATGAGGGTGAAGGTGCGCACCCCGGCCGTGCGGGCGCCCTCGGGCGCGTCGCGCCAGCGCCAGCCGCGCTCGATGCCGACGATGAGGCCGATGGCCAGGGCCAGGCCCAGGCGGAGCAGAAGATCGTTTTCGATAGGCGTCTCCATCGGCCGCAGTCAGGCGGCACGGGCCCTCGGCGGTCAAGGGCGGGGGCGATCCTCGACCCAGAACCTTGCGGGGCCTTGATCTGAATCAGGTCGCGGAGCGTCCTGCACGGCCAAGCTCGCACGCACCCTGGGTTGAGACCGTGACCGCCATGACCAAGACCTTCTCCCGCGCCGTCCTCGTCCCCATCCTGGCCCTTGGCCTGGCGACGGGGGGCTGCGCCTCCACCAAGGCCCCGCCGACCGAGCGCGCGTCGGCCGCCCAGCGTTCCAGCGCCATGGCGCGGGGCGGGGAGAGCGGCCTGGGGATTTCCGGGGCGGTGACGCCGCCGGAGCTGAAGGCGGTGGCGCTGGCGCCCTACGCCCTGGCCACGCCCCCCGACTGCGCCGCCCTGGCCCGGGAGATCCTGCAGCTGGACGATCTGCTGGGGCCCGACGTCGATGTGCTGGCGGCGGTCGAGACCCGCTCGGGCGCCATGGGCCGGGCGGCTGACCGGGCGATCGTGGGCGCGGTGCGCGGCGCCATCCCCTATCGCTGGGTGCTGCGCCTGATGACCCAGGCCGGCAAGCTGGACCGCGAGCTGCGGCTGGCGATCCTGGCGGCCACGGCGCGGCGCGGCTATCTGAAGGGCGTGCGCCTGGGCCTGGCCTGCCCGGCGGCCTGAGCGTCAGGGGGCCGGCGGCCCCTCGGACGCGTCGGGGGCGCGGAGGAAGACCCGGGTCTTGCCCAGCAGGGGATGCAGTACATAGGCCCGCACCCGCAGGGCGCCGTCGTCGTCGAGGGTCATGGTGGCCCGGTAGTTCACGCCGTCGTCGGGATTGTAGATGCGGCCGTCCTTCCAGGTGCGCCCGTCGACGCTGCGCAGGCCGTAGAGGATCTGCAGGCCCAGCAGGGGGCGGCCGCGCAGGGCCGGGTCGGGATTCTTGCGGTCCACCAGGGGCAGGCCCTGGGCGTTGTTGGGCCACTGGAACCAGACGATCTCGCCGCACAGCCGGTCGCCGCAGGGGGCGATCTCCACCCGGGTGCGCTGGTTGGTGTCCTGCCAGACGCCGACCGGGGTGGGGGGCGCGGCGCCAGCGATCAGCAGGGCCGCGATGAGTCCAGGTGCGACCATGGCGGGCCTCTCCTCCGAGCTCGGGCCCCCCCGCCAGTCTAGACCCTGGGCATGGCCCAGCGGCAAGCCTCGCGGCGGGACTTGCCCAAGGCCGGGGACGGTGACAATCCAGGGGCTCGGATTCAAGGAGCTGACATGGCCGAACCCAAGGGCAAGCGGGACTTCCGCGACTCGCCGCGGCTCGATCCCAAGGAGCGCCACCAGGTGGAATACTGGGCCAAGCGCTGGGGGGTGACCCACGACCAGATCATCAGCGCCTATCGCAAGGTCGGCATGATGGTGAAGGACATCGCCGTCGAGCTGGGCAAGAAGCGCTGATGGCCCACCTGATCCGCACCGAGGCCCTGATCGCCGCGGCGCCGGAGGCGGTGTGGTCGGTGCTGGCCGATTTCGAACGCTATGGCGCGTGGAACCCGCTCAACCTGGAGGCCCACGGGGAGGCGGCGCCCGGGGCGAAGGTCAAGATGGTGTTCCGCAACCTGGCCTCCAAGACGCCCGGGGCGACGATCTCCCAGACCGTGACCCTGGTGGCCTGCGAGCCGGGCCGGACCCTGGCCTGGGCCGGGACGGTCCCCCTGCTGTTCAGGGGCCGGCATCACTTCACCCTGTCGCCGGAGGCCGGCGGCACGCGGCTCCTGCACGGCGAGGACCTGCGGGGCCTGATCCCCATGACGTTTTCCAAGGCCCAGATCGCCCGCGACTTCGTGCCGGCCTATGAGGCGGTGAACACCGCGCTCGCCGCCCGCGTGGCCGCATTGGGATGATGGGGATCCGCGACCTGGTGGACCTGGCCATCGACGAGGATCCGCGCAGCCCCTGCCTGTGGGTGCCCAGCGAGCACTGGGACGACTTCTGCGCCGCGATCGGCCGGACGCCCAACCTGATCGGGGCGGTGATCTATCGCGACAAGACCATCCGCGACGGCGGGCCGGGGACCGATGTCGCGACCGGCTCGGACCAGAGCGGCCGGCGCCGATGATCACCGACCCGTGGTTCTACGTCCTGGCGGTTCCGGCGGTGATCATCCTGGGCCTGGCCAAGGGCGGGTTCGCCGGAATCGGGGTGATCGCGGTGCCGCTGATGGCGCTCGCGGTTTCGCCGGTGCTGGCGGCCTCCATCACCCTGCCGATCCTGATCGTCCAGGACGTGGTCAGCGTCTGGGCGTTCCGGAAGACCTGGGACCGGGGGATTCTGATCCTGATGCTGCCCAGCGCGGCGGTGGGGATCTTCGCGGGCTTCGCGCTCGCGGCCTTCGTCAAGCCCGGGGCGGTGGAGCTGGCGG
Source organism: Phenylobacterium sp. (assembly GCF_965229015.1). Lineage (GTDB taxonomy): Bacteria > Pseudomonadota > Alphaproteobacteria > Caulobacterales > Caulobacteraceae > Phenylobacterium. Next base: position 764,322 of record NZ_CBDDIM010000001.1, read on the forward strand.
TGGGGGCGGTGAGCGTGGTCTTCGCCCTGCAGCGGCTGTGGCTGGAGCGGGCGGCGGCGCCGGTGGTGGCGGCGCGGCCCGAGGGCCTGCCCTGGCGCGGCGTGCTGGCGGGGATCGCCGCGGGCTTCACCAGCCAGATCAGCCACGCCGGCGGTCCGCCCTTCCAGATGTACGTCCTGCCGAAGAAGCTGGAGCGCGATGTGTTCATCGGCACCAGCGCCATCTTCTTCGCGGTGGTCAACTGGATGAAGGTCCCGGCCTATCTGGCCTTGGGGCAGTTCACCCACCAGAGCCTGGCCACCTCGGTCGCCCTGCTGCCGCTGGCCATCGCCTCGACCTGGGCCGGGGTTTGGCTGGTCCGGCGCGTGCCGGGCGCCGCCTTCTACCGGGTGATCTACCTGCTGCTGATCGGGGTGGGGGGCAAGCTCGCCTGGGATGGCGCGATCTCGCTTTTGCGATAGGACTGAAACCGTCGGGCCCTCAGCGCGCCGCAATCGCGGACGAGCTTGGGGACGAAGGAGCTTTTCCCATGACGCCACGATCCTGGACCGCCGGCCTGGCGCTTTCGGCCCTGCTGGCGGCGAGCGGCGCGCGGGCGGAGGAGGCGGTCGCCACGGCCTCGGCCACCCCGGCGCCGGCGGCGGAGCTCTCCACCGCGGCCCAGATCGAGCAGTTCATCAGGTCCACGCCGACCCCCAGCCTCGAGGACGAGGGCGTGGACGGGATCACGCCCGGGGAGGGCAAGCGCCAGGTCCACGGCGAGGTGGGGATCGCGGTCGGCACCGGCGGCTATCGCAGCGCCTACGCGATGAGCCTGATCCCCATCGGCGAGACCGGAACCCTGGCCATCGCCGTCAGCGAGAGCCGCAACGCGCGGTTCGGCGGCTACGGATACGGGGGCTATGGCGGCTATGACGGCTATGGCGGCTATGGGGCCGGCGACCGCCAGTCCATCGGCCTGTCCTATTCCTCCAGCGGCGCGGCGACCGACCCGGAGACCGCCTGCGCGGGGCGTCGCGGCCCGAGCTGGCATGACGGCCGCGGGCGTGGCCCGGAGGCCTGCGGGCTGGGCGCGCCGCGCCTCGCCCCCCGCTAGATCGCGCGGGCCAGGTTCAGGAATTCCGCGACGTCGAGGGTCTCGGCCCGGCGTGAGGGATCGATGCCGGCCTTCTCACAGAGGCTCTCGCCGCCCAGCTGCTTGAGGCTGGAGCGGAGCATCTTGCGGCGCTGGCCGAAGGCTGCGGCGGTGACCGTCTGCAGGGCGTTCAGCAGTGCCTGGTCCAGGCGCGTCGCGTGCGGGACCAGGTGGACCACGGCCGAGGTGACCTTGGGCGGCGGGGTGAAGGCCCGGGGCGAGACCTCCATCACCAGCTTGGCGTCGGCGGTGGCCTGGGCGATCACCGCCAGGCGGCCATAGGCGTCCGAGCCCGGGGCGGCCACGATCCGCTCGGCCACCTCCTTCTGGAACATCAGGGTCAGGGAGGCCGGGGTGAAGGGGCCGGTCAGCCACTTGATGAGCAGGGGGGTGCCGACGTTGTAGGGCAGGTTGGAGACCACCGCCGTCGGCCGGCCGGCGGCGAGGGCGGCCTCGTCGGCGGTGAGGGCGTCCTCCAGCAGGACGGTCAGGGCGCCGCCGCTCACCTCCGCCAGCTCCTGCAGCAAGGGCAGGAAACGGGGGTCTTTCTCGATGGCGGTGACCCGCGCGCCGGTCTCCAGCAGGGCCCGCGTCAGGCCGCCAGGGCCCGGCCCCACCTCGATGACGTGGTCGCCGGCGCCGACGCCCGCCAGGCGGGCGATCTTGCGGGTGATGTTGAGGTCGAAGAGGAAGTGCTGGCCGAAGCTCTTCTTGGCGATCAGGCCGTGCGCGTCGAGGGTGTCGCGCAGGGGCGGGAGGTCGTCGAGGGTCATGGCCCTGCCTATCAGGCCGCGCGGCGAGTGGCGATCTCGTCGGCCATGCGGATGGCGGCCACCAGGCTGTCGGCGCGGGCCAGGCCGCGCCCGGCGATGTCGAAGGCGGTGCCGTGATCGGGCGAGGTGCGCACGATCGGCAGGCCCAGGGTCACATTAACGCCGCCCCAGAAGTCGAGCATCTTCACGGGGATAAGCGCCTGATCGTGATACATGCACAGCGCTGCGTCATAGCGGGCGCGCATCTCTTCCGGGAACAGGCTGTCGGCCGGGGTGGGGCCGACGGCGTCGACGCCGAGGTCGCGCAGGGCGCGGACGGCGGGTTCGATGATGTCGTGCTCCTCGCGGCCGATGGTCCCGCTCTCGCCGGCGTGGGGATTGAGGCCGGCCACGGCCAGGCGGGGGACCTCGATCCCGAAGTCGCGGCGCAGGGCCTGGGCCGTCACCAGGCCGGCGTTCACCACCTTCTCGATGGTGAGCGCCGCCGACACCTTGGCGACGGGCTCGTGGACGGTGACCAGGGTGGTGCGCAGGCCGGGCACGGCCAGCATCATGATGGGGCCGCGGGCCCCGTCATAGCGGGTGGACTGGGTGAGCTCCCCCAGGAACTCGGTATGGCCGGGGAAGGCGAAACCGGCCTCGTAGAGGGGGGCCTTGGCGATGGGGGCGGTGACCAGGCCGCAGACCTGGCCGGAGAGCGCCAGGCCGACCCCGGTCTCGATCCACTGGATCACCGACTTGGCCGCCGCCGCGGTGGGCTGGCCCGAGACCACCGGCGCGCGCAGGGGAATGTCGAGGACGGGAATGGCGTCGGGGAAGACCCTGGCGGCCTCGTCCGGCGAGATCACCCGGCGCACGATGGCCGCGCCCGAGCCGGAGGCCGAGGCCAGGGACTGGCTGTCGCCGACCACAAGGAAGGCTGGCCCCGACTGACGCAGCTGCGCCCAAGCCTTGACGATGATCTCCGGTCCGATGCCGGCGGGATCGCCGAGCGTCAGGGCGAGTGGGCCTGTCTTCACTTGGTCTCGATGGTCGCCGAATTCCTAAGGTCACGCATGTAACGCCGGGCGATCATGCTCAGTTGCTGACCGAACAGGCGGTTCTCGATCTGCTCCTTGGACTGGCCCTCGCCGCCGCTGGCGCGCTTGGCGCAGACGGCCAGCAGGTGTAGGCCGGCGCTGGTGCGGATCGGCTGGGACAGTTGCCCGGCCTCGAGGCCTTCGGCGGCCTCGCGGAAGGCGGGCGCCAGGTCCTTGATCTCGGCCTCGCCGAGGTCGCCGGCGACGACGCCGGGCACCTTGGCGGCCTGGGCCTCCAGGTCGCCGCAGCCGGTCACCTGGGCGCGTAGGGCCACCAGCTTGGCGTTGGCGGCCGCCACGGCGCTCGGGTCGGCGGTCTGGGGCAGGCCGACGGCGGCCTGCTTGAGGCTGACCATCATGCCGCCGGCGCCGGCCCGCTTGTCGCGCAGGTAGATGATGTAGACGCCGTCCTTGACCTGGATCGGGCGCGAGAGCTGACCGGGGCGCATCTGCTCCAGGGCCGCGTCGACCTCGGGGGCCATTTCGCCGGCGGTGATCCAGCCGGCGTCGCCGCCGGCCGCGGCGGTGGCGGCTGCGGAGAACTGGCGGGCGACGGCGGGGAAGGGCGCGCCCTGCTGCATCTGGGTGATGAGCTGGCCGGCGCCGGTCATGGCGGTGTCCATGCCGCCGACGCGGTTGGCGTCGATGAAGACTTCGCTGATCTGGTACTGGGGCTTGGAGGCCGCGGCGGCGAGACGCTGCTGGACCGCCTTCACCTGGTCGTCGCCGATGCGCAGGCGCGAGCCGTAGCGGCCGCGGATCCAGCGCTGCCAGCTGGTGTTGGCGCGGACCTCCTGGCGCAGGGTCTCCTCGCCGATGCCCTGGGCCTTGAGATTGCCCAGGAACTGCTCGAGCGACATGTTGTTGCCCTTGGCCATGTCGGCCAGTTCCTCGGTGACCTCGTCGTCGGTGGCGATGATCTCCATCTTCTGGTCGCGCTCGACGCGGCGCAGTTCCTGGAGCTGGAGGCGCTCGTCCACCAGGCCCACCAGGGCCTCGCGCTGGAACTGGGGCAGGTTCTGAGCCGTCGGCTGGACCCCCGAGGTGGCGATCAGCAGGCGCATCCGCTGGGCCAGGTCGTAGGTCGAGATGATGTCGTCATTGACGACGGCGGCGACGGACTCGTTGATCCCCGCCGGCTGGACCGGGGCGGCCGGGGCGGCGGTCTCGACCGGAGCGGTGGCCGCCGGCGGCGCCTCCTGGGCCCAGAGGACCGAGGGAATCGCTGTCGTGGCCAGGGCGATCGCCATGGCGGCGCCGCGCGCCGAAAGGCCCGTGACATTACGCGCACGCATCATGGGTGAGGAGTTTCCTTGGAGCGGATGGCCATGGGCAGGTCGGTGCGAAGGGCCATTTCGGTGGCGAATTTCAGTTCGCATACAACGGTCCGCCCAATGTGGCGAGGGTGAGGCGTATGGCGATGGACTCGGTGGGGCCAAGGCGGCCGACCACGGTGTCTTCACGCCGATAGATGATGTCCACGCGGGTGCAGTCGTCGCGGTAGGTGACGCCGAGATCGCGGATCACCCAGGCGTCCTGGACCAGGTCGCGGTTGCCGTAGGCGGTCAGGCCCCAGTGCTTGGTGAGGTAGAGGTCGCCGCCGAGATCGAGGTTCTCGACCTTGACGCCGTTGGCGTTGGCGCGGTCGCGCAGGTAGCGGAAATAGCCGTTGGCCCGCTTCATCGAGATGTTGGCGCCGGCCTCGGCCCGCTGGACCGTAAAGTCGTCTGAATCCAATCGCGTACGGGCGAAGAATGAGAGACCCTTGATGGGCTGGGCGTCGGCGGCGACGATCCAGTCGGAGCTGGTCTGGCGCAGCCCGCTCTGGGTGGAGAAGACGTCGTTGCTCTGGTTGCGGAAGCTGCGGCCCACCAGCAGGCTGGCGCGGCGCCCGTCGTCCCAGAACACCGAGGCCCGGCCGCCGGCGTTCACCCGCACGCCGTCCTCGTAGAGGTCGTAGCCGGGGAATTTGTTGGCCCGGAAGAGGTTGGTCTCGTCGAACTCGAAGGCGACGGAATCCTCGTTGAGATAGACCGGCGCGCCGGTGGCGCTGGTACCCACCACCACCTGACGGGCGTTGGGGGAGGCGGCGATCTGGACGATGGGCTCCAGGATCACGGTGGAGTCGGAGAACCGGCGCACGAAGGGCCAGCTGATGTCGGCGCCGGCCACGGCCAGGCCCCGCGACAGGGTCTTGGACGCGCCCTTGACGGCGTTCAGGTCGTCGAGGCTGTAGGCGTCGCCGCGCAGGTTCAGGAAGGGCGAAACCCTTATGCCGGCGGGGGCGGTGTAGGTGGCGCGCCAGTCGGCCTCGCCGGTCACGCGGCGGCTGTCGAGGCCCGCCAGGTGCAGGGGCGGGGCGCCGACCGGCGACTGATCGCGGGTCAGGGCCACGGCCGATCCCAGCAGGCGCAGGCGGCCGCCGGCGATATTGGTCTCGGGCTCCCACCGGGCCTCGATCAGCGGACCGACGATGGGGAAGGTGCGGTCGTTGTCGCCGGGGCGCAAACCCTGGATGGAGAAGGCCGCGGCCGAGAAGTAGGACCGCTGGTCCTGGCGGGTGGCGTAGATCTGGGAGATCAGCCGGCGGTCGTCGGCCACATAGGGGCCGCGGGCGGTGTAGACGTCGCCGATCTCGTACTTGTCGAACAGCAGGTCGTCGGAGGTGCGCTCGGCGGTGAAGCCCCAGTTCCAGCGCTCGTCGATGGCGAACTGGCCCGCGGCCAGCACGTAGCTGCGGCTGGTGGCGTCGCCGAAGCGGTTACCCTTGCCGTCGAAGTCCTCGTCGTAGGTGTAGCCGAACCGCGCGTCGACGGCCCCGGAGTAGAACCGCTTGCGGTAATGCCCGTTGAAGAACGGATTAACTTTCGTGTTAATTTGAGGGCTTAGCGTGATATCCGAAGACGGCGAGAGAACCTGCAGATAGGGCTGCTCATAGCTGAGACCCCGGCGGTTCGAGGCCCCGAGCTTGGGCGGCAGGAAGCCGGACTTGCGGACCGCCTGCGGGTCGGGGTGCCAGAACAGCGGCAGATAGAGCACCGGGGCGCCGAAGATGCGGATCACGGCGTTGCGGTAGTAGATCAGCTGCCGGTCGCGGTCCTGCACCACCTTGTCGGCCTTGATGGACCAGGTGGGGGTCTTGGGCGAGCCGTCGGCGGCGCAGATCTCGCAGGGGGTGTAGATCGCGCGGTTCAGTTCGTTGACCCGCTCGCTGCGCCGGACGGCGGTGGCGGCGGCCAGCTTGATGCTGGGGGCCAGGCGGGCGGCGAAGCCCGTGGCGACCCCGGCCTTCATGGCGTCGTCCAGCACCAGCTCGTCGGCATATTCGATGCTGCCGTCGGCGTTGATGATCTGGACCTGGCCCTTGGCGGTCATCACGCCGCGGACCTCGTCATAGATGAGTTCGTCAGCCCGGAGGGTGCGACCCTCGTAGCGGACCTCGGCCTGGCCGCGGGCGGTGGTGATCTTGTTCTTGTCGTCGCGGATGACGAGGTCGGCTTCCATGTAGAGCTGACCGGGCTCGAGCCCGTCGACGGGGGCCTTGCCGACCGGCGCCTGGGCGTGGGCCTGCGCGGACATCGCCACGACGATGACCGCGACGCTCGCCAGCAGGCCGCGCTTTACGGAGACGGAACGGCGACCACGACTCATGAAGCTAGGAAACCCCCTCCAGGCGGTTGTTGGCGGACTGATAGCCGGGAACGCCAACGATTCAACCGTCTTCGGTGTAGCAGAGCAAAGTCAGCCCGGACAGGAGCGCGACCAAGGGCGGCGCCCAGGCGGCCGCGTAGAGCGGGATGATCTCCGCATCGGCCAGGGCGCCGGAGAATTCGTTGAAGAAAAAGAAGATGAAACCGATGGCCACGCCGGCGCCTGCGAGGCTCGCCAGGCCGCCCAAACGGGCCAGGCGCAGGGAAAAGGCCGCCGCCAGCACCGACATGGCCGCAAACAGCAGGGGCGTGGCCAGGAGCTGCTGGAAGCGCAGCCGATAGCCGTCGGCGGAGAAGCCGGCCTGTTCGGTCAGGCGGATGGCGGCGGGCAGCCGCCAGAAGGCGATGGCCTCGGGCGAGGCGAACCGCTCCATGGCCGATTCGGAATCCAAGGTGGAGCGGATCGACAGCGAGTCGGAGCGCACCGAGCTTTCGCCGGCGGTGGCCTCGCGCACGTCGGTGAGCTTCCAGAAGCCCGGCAGCAGCTCGGCCTGGGCGGCCTCCAGCCGGCGCTTGAACTCGGGCAGGCCGGCCTTGTTCTTCTGGTAGACGAAGAGCGAGACCCCCTTGAGCCGCACCCGCCCGGCCACGACGTCGCGGGCCTTGGCGTGGATGACGATCTGGTTGCGGTCGTCCCCCTGGCGCAGCCAGACCTCCTTGGGGGCGTCGGTGAGGTAGTTCTCCATCAGGCTGGCGCGGTCGGCCTCGAAGCGGGCGCTGAAGGCCGAGGCCAGGGGATTGAAGGCGGTGACCGCCACGACGCCGGCCAGGAAGGCCGCCACCCCCGAGGGCAGGATGAAGCGCCAGGCCGAGATGCCGGCGGCCCGCATGGCCACCAGTTCGCTGGAGCGGTTGAGGCCCACATAGGCGCTGATGCCGCCGGCCAGGAAGACGAAGGGCAGCAGCAGCAGGATCAGGGCCGGCGCCTTGAGCAGGGTCAGGCCGAACAGCTGGGCGACCCCGACATCGGCGCGCACGCCCACCGAGCGCGACAGGTCGACGAACTGCACCAGCAGGATCACCGCCGAGATGACGGCGAGCGCCGCGCCGACGCCGGTGAAGGTGCGGACCAGGACGTAGCGTTCGAGGCGGCCGGTCCCGATCATGCGGCGGCCTGGGCGATACGGGCCGGGCGCAGGCGCACGTCGATGAAGCGGCTGACCCGCTGCTTGAAGATGCCGCGCAGGGCGAGGGCCATGGCCCCCAGGGGCACGATGAACTGGGCCAGGTTCAGCCAGGGCTCGGACTCGCTGCCGGCCTGGACGACGAAGCCCAGGATGCGGACGGCGACGGCCAGGCCGGCGACGGTGGCGATGCGCCGGCCATAGCCCAGGCGCGAGAAGCCGCCGCCGATGATGGCCAGCAGGGCGAAGCTCATGAAGGTGAGGTTGTAGAGCGGGGTCGACAGGCGCGCGGCGCCCTCGGCCAGCAGCTTGTTGCGGTTCTGCTTCTCCCAGACCTGCTGCAGGTCGGGGAACAGCAGTTCGTGCAGGTAGCGGTCAGACGGCTTGTAGTGGACCATCTCGTCGGACTGCAGGTAGCGCGACAGGTCGAAGACGTATTCGTCGAAGGACAGGAAGTTCAGCACCCCGGTGCGGCTGAACTCCTGGTTGGAGCCCTTGCGCATCAGCAGCACCGGCTTGTCGCCGCGCTTGACCACGCGGCCCTCGTCGGCGGTGTAGGTGGTGGCCCCGCCGTCGCTCTTGGTCTGGTGGATGAAGAGGTTGTGGATCAGGCCGCCATTGTCCACCGACTGGGCGTAGACGGTCAGTCCGGGGGCCGGCTCGGTGAACTCGCCCTCCCGGACCAGGGTGGAGGCCAGGTCCGTGCGCACCTGGAACAGGGTCTCGCGCATCTGGCGCGAGGCGGCGGGCTGGACCCAGAGGTTCATGAACAGCGCGATGAGGGTGACGACGCCGGCCAGGCGCAGGGCCGGCGCGATCACCCGCCAGCGGCTCATGCCGCCCGCGAAGCAGACCACGATCTCCTGCTCCACGTGCAGGCGGTTGAGCGCCACCAGGGCGGCCACCAGCAGGGCGATGGGCATCACCATGTTGATGAGCTGCGGCATGGCCAGCAGGGTCACCTCCAGGAAGACCAGGGCGCTCTGGCGCTGGCTGACGATGATGTCGAGCTGCGACAGGCTGGTGGACAACAGGGCGACAGCCGTCAGCGCGAGCGTCGCGAAGACGGTCGGTCCCAAGAGCTGACGAAGCAGGTATCGATCGATCAGGCGCATCGGCAAGAAATATAGGGCAGGCCAAGATATTTGCCGCGCCCGGAACGGGAAGCTGCTCTAAACCATGCGTCGCCCCGCCACACAACCGCCGCACGAACGGCGAGGCTGGGAAGGATTCAGGGCGCACGCTGCGCCGGGTTGAGACGTTTGAGAGAAATTCATGGATATCCAGTTCGTCGCGGCTGACGCCGCGCTTGGTGAAAAGAGCGCCCTGGCGATCGTCGTGTTCGAGGGCGAGGCCGCCTCCGCCCAGGGCGGCGCCTTCGCCAAGGCCCTGGCCGGGGCCCGTTTCACCGGCGGCAAGGGCCAGACCCTGGACGTGCTCGCGCCCTCCGGCTCGGACGCCGCCCGCGTGGTGCTGGTGGGCGCCGGCAAGGCCGGCGACTTCGACGCCATGGCCGCCGAGACCGCGGCCGCCTCGGCCTATGCCGCGGTGAAGACCTCGGGCCTGACCACCCTGCGGGTGGTGCTGCCGGGCGCCGACGCGGCCAAGGCGGCCCGGGCCGCCTTCGGGGTGCGGCTGGCGGCCTACCGCTTCGACAAGTACCGCACCAAGGAGGCGGCCGAGAAGAAGCCCTCCATCGTCAAGACCGAGGTCGTGACCGCCGAGGCGGACGCCGCCGTCACCGCCTTCGCCGACCTGGCGGCCCTGGCCGACGCCATCAGCTTCGCCCGCGACCTGGTCTCCGAGCCGCCGAACGTCCTCTATCCCGCCGAGTTCGCCAAGCGCGTGAAGCAGCTGGAGGAGCTGGGCCTGGAGGTCGAGATCCTCGGCGAGGCCGAGATGATGAAGCTGGGCATGGGCTCGCTGCTGGGGGTCGGGCAGGGGAGCATCCGCGAGAGCCAGCTGGCCATCCTCAAGTGGAACGGCGCCGACGACAAGAAGGCCCAGCCCATCGCCTTCGTCGGCAAGGGCGTCTGCTTCGACACCGGCGGCATCAGCATCAAGCCCGCCGACAACATGGAGCACATGAAGACCGACATGGGCGGCGCGGCGGCCGTCTCGGGCCTGATGCACGTGCTGGCCGGCCGCAAGGCCAAGGTCAACGCCGTGGGCATCCTGGGCCTGGTGGAGAACATGCCCGACGGCAACGCCCAGCGTCCGGGTGACGTGGTGACCTCCATGTCGGGCCAGACCATCGAGATCATCAACACCGACGCCGAGGGCCGCCTCGTCCTGGCCGACGCCGTCTGGTACTGCCAGCAGCGGTTCAAGCCGAAGTTCATGGTCGACCTCGCCACCCTGACCGGCGCGATCATCATCGCGCTGGGCGACGATGTGGGCGGGTTGTTCAGCAATAACGACGAGTTGTCCGGGAATCTTATGGCCGCGTCGGGCGCGGAGGGCGAGCCCCTGTGGCGCATGCCGCTGCCGGCCCACTACGACAAGAACATCGACTCGATGATCGCCGACATGAAGAACACCGGGGGCCGTCCCGGCGGCTCGATCACCGCGGCGATGTTCATCCAGCGCTTCGTCAACGGCGTGCCGTGGGCCCACCTGGACATCGCCGGCACCGCCTGGAAGAAGCCCTCGACCGTCCCCACCATCCCCGACGGGGCCACCGGCTTCGGCGTGCGGCTGCTGAACCGCATGGTGGCCGACAAGTACGAAGGCTGATCGCCCGCCTTGCGCTTCGCCCTGCTGCATAGCCCCCTGGTGGGCGCCAGCTGCTGGCGGCCGGCGATCGACGCCTTCGCCGACCTGGGGGTCTGGGCCGCCGCGCCCAGGCTGCCGGCCCTCGCCGGGGTAAGCCCGCCCTATTTCCCGGCCCTGGCCCGGAGCGTGGCGGCGCAGATCGCCCCCATGGACCCGGTGGTGCTGGTGGCGCATTCCGGCGCCGGGGCCCTGGCCACATCGGTGACCGCGGCGGCGCAGGGGACGGTAAGCCAGGTGATCTTCCTCGACGCCATCCTGCCCAATCCCGGCCGCTGCTGGTTCGAGACCGCCGGCGAGGCCCTGGGGCGGACTCTGAGGGAGGCCGCCCGCGACGGCTGCGCCCCGCCCTGGGACCAGTGGTTCCCGGCCGGCGCCCTGGCCGCCACCCTGCCGGAGGGCGCGGGGCGCGAGGCCTTCCTCGCCGAGCTGACGCCGACCCCCATGGCCTATCTGGAGGAGGCCGAGCCCGAACTCGACCTGCCCGACGACGTGGGCTGGGCCTATCTGCGGCTCTCCAAGGCCTATGAGGACGAGGCGGCCGTCGCCCGCGCCCACGGCATCGCCACCCTGAGACTGGACCGGCATCACCTGGCGATGATGACCCATCCGGCCGAGGTGGCCGCGGCCCTGATCAACCTGGTGCGGGGCTGAGCATGGCCTGCGAGGTGTGGTTCTACCACCTGGAGCGGACGGGCCTGGACCAGGCCCTGCCGGAACTGCTGGAAAAGACCCTGGCGCGGGGCTGGAAGGCCATTGTCCGGGCCGTCGGGCCGCAGCGGGTGGAGCATCTGGACGGCTGGCTGTGGGCCTATCGCGACGAGAGCTTCCTGCCCCACGCCCCGGCCGAGGAGCCGGGGGCGGCGCGGCAACCGATCCTGCTCACCACGGGGACCGAGAACCCCAACGGGGCCGACGCCCTGTTCCTGGTGGACGGGGCCGAGCCCGGGGAGCTTGGCGACTACGCCCGGTGCGTGATCTTGTTCGATGGCGGGGACGAGGCGGCGGTGGCGCTCGCCCGCCGCCAGTGGAGCGCGGTGAAGGCCAAGGGCCTGCCCGCCTCCTATTGGAAGCAGCAGGGACGCGGTTGGGAGAAACAGGCATGAAACTCAAGATCCTGGCGGGCGCAGGCCTGGCCCTGCTGATGGCCGCCTGCGCCAGCGACGCGCCGCAGCCCGCGCCGCCTCCGCCGGCGCCCTACCGCCCCGCGCCGTCGCCGCCCCCGCCGGCCGACCAGTGCGGCGCGGCCGAGGCCCAGAAATATGTCGGCCGCTCGCGGACCGAGATCCCGATCCCGGTGCTGCCGGCCCTGCAGCGGGTGGCCTGCACCACCTGCCCGGTGACCATGGACTACAATCCCCGGCGGCTGAACTTCTTCTACGACGCCCAGACCGGGATCGTGAAAGAGGTGAAGTGCGGCTAGGCGGTTGACCTGACCAAGGGTCAGTCTGCGCTCATGCCCCAAACGGGGGACGGGCATGCAGAGGGTGATTGGACTGTTGGCGGTGCTGGGCGCGAGCCTGGTCCTGGCCGGATGCGGGATCACCGCCAAGGACATCCCCTACGCCACCCTGGAAGCCAAGTACGGCGGGCCGGCGTCGCACTATATGGACCTGCCGGGCGACCTGCGGGTCCACTACCGCGACCAGGGCAGGGCCGACGGACCCACCGTGGTGCTGGTGCACGGGTTCGCGGCCTCCCTGCACACCTGGGAGCCCTGGGTGGCGCGGCTCGCGCCGGACTACCGGGTGATCAGCCTGGATCTGCCGGGCCACGGCCTGACGCGGGCGCCCGAGGGCTATGTGGCGGCCCAGGCGACCAATGTGGCGGTGGTTGACGAACTGACCCGCAACCTCAAGGCCGACCGCTTCGTCATCGTCGGCAATTCCATGGGCGGTGGGGTGGCCTGGGCCTATGCGCTCGCCCATCCCGAGCGGTTGCGCGGCCTGGTGCTGGTGGACGCCGCCGGCTGGCCTCGCGAGGAAAAGGGCAAGGAAAAGCCGCCGGTGGTCTTCAAGCTGCTGGGCAACCCGGTGGGCCGCGCCTTCCTGCGCAACATCAATCCCCGGCCCTTGGCGGCCAAGGGGCTGAGGTCGGCCTATGTGGACGAGAAGATCGTCACGCCGGCCCTGGTGGACCGCTATGTGGAGTTGGCGCTGGCGCCAGGGCACCGGGCGATCCTGACCTCCGGCCGCGACGGCCCGCAGCGGCGGATCGACAACGCGGTGTTCAAGACCATCAAGACGTCCACCCTGGTGATGCACGGCGAGGCCGACACGGTGATCGATGTCGCCGCCGGGCGCGGCCTGGCCGGCGCCATCCCCGGCGCCAAGCTGATCACCTATCCCGGCGTCGGCCACGTGCCGATGGAGCAGATCCCCGACAAGTCCGTGGCCGACTTGAAGGCCTTCCTCGCCTCGCTCCCCGCTACTTGATCGCGAAGCAGTAGAAGAGGCCGTTCCCGCCGGTGGCCACCAGGTCGGGCTGCGAGCAGCTGCGGCTCTGGTGAGCGGCGTTCCAGGAGGTGGGGTTCTGGCCGCCGCCCTGGCGGTCGTGGTGGCCCAGCATGGTCCGGCTGGCGCTCGAGGAGGTCCAGTTGTTGCAGGTCAGGTTCGGCGGCGCGACCGGCGCGGGGGTCCCGGCCGGGGCGTTGGCGGGCAGGGGGGAGGCCACCGGCGGGGCCAGGCGACCGTCGGCGAGCGAGCCGGTCATCATGTCGTGCTGGTTGGGGCTGTCGCCGCGGCCCTTAACGGGATTTCCCTTCTCGTCGAGGGAATTGGCCTTGCCGGTGAGCGCCGCCTCGCTGTGCAGTTGGTCGAGGCTGGCGGCGATCTGCACGCCCTTGGCGTTGAACCAGGGACCCTTGCCGATGCGGTCGCGGGCGTTGATGGCCTTGCCCTTGGAGTCCGTCGCCGAGAGATAGGCGCGCCATGGGTGGTCGCCGGCGCCGGCCTCCGTCGCCAGCTTCTGGCACCAGGCGTCGGCCCCCTTCAGCCCGCCCAGGTCGCCGCCCTTGCCGGGGCCGACGCTGGTGATGAAGAAGGTCATCTTGGAGCGTTCCTTGGCGACGACCGCGGTGGTGGTCAGCGCGCCCAGCGCGATGAGCGCCGCCGCGCCGCCGATGATCAGCTTGTTCATGCTTGCCTCCCTGGATTTGGCCGCGATGCTAGCAGCAAAGAGGGAGAAGACGATGGCGCAGTTCGCAGCCGAGATCGCCGCCGCGCAGGGCGTGCTGGACGAGTTCATGGCGGGGTTCAACGCGCGGGACGTGGCGCGCTGGGACGCCACCTTCAACTTCCCGAGCGTGCGCCTGGCCTCGGGGACCCTGGTGATCCTGCAGGCCGGCGACCACAAGCCCGGCATGTTCGACAAGGGCGCGCTGGCGGAGTGGGACCATTCGGCCTGGGAGCGGCGGGACGTGATCCACGCGGGCGCCGACAAGGTGCACATCGACACCCGCTTCACCCGCTACCGCAAGGACGGCAGCGTGATTGGCGGGTTCGATTCAATCTATGTGATCACGCTGGAGAACGGCCACTGGGGTGTGAAGGCGCGCTCCAGCTATGCCCCCTGAGGGCATACGCTCCTAGTAGCGGCGATAGACGTAGTGGCAGTTCTTCTTGGCGTTCTTCTTGGCCAGCTGGTGGCCGGTGAGGCCGCCGAGACCCGCGCCGATGACGGCGCCCTCGGTCTTGGCGCCGTGACCGGCGACGGCGCTGCCCAGCAGGGCCCCGCCGACGGCGCCGACCACCGTGCCGGTGTTGGCGGCGTGGCGAACGTTCTTCTCGCAGACCCAGACCTTGTGGGTGCGGGTGCGGGCGTCGGCGGCGACGGGCATGGACGCCATGGCGATGGCGGTGGCGATCAGGGCGGTGGGCGCGAAGAGCTTGCGCATGGGGTGTCTCCCTAGGGTGTCGGTCAGGCGACTTAACCCCTAGGGCCGCTGAAGGTTGCTACTTGGCGACGCTGAAGGACCCCGCCGCGCCGGGGAAGACCACCGGACTCTCATAGCCGTCGGCGGAGATGGCCGAGACCCCGAAGAACCAGTCGTCGATCACCACCCCCTTGAGGGTTTCGGCCGTGGCGGTGGTGTCCTTGGCATGCTCCCAGCGGGGGGCGGTGGTGGCGCGCCAGTGGACCCGGTAGCCCGCCGCGCCGGGGCTGGCGGACCAGGCGACCTTGGTGTCGGGGGAGACGGCGCCCTCGATCTTGACGTCCTCGGGCGGCGCCGGGGCCCTGGCCAGGGCGGCCATCATCACGACGTTGAGCTGGGTGACCTTGGCCAGATAGGGGAAGTCGACGCCCTCGATGGTGTCGCCGTAGGGGCGGCCGTTCTCGGTGCGCAGGTCCTGGTGCTGGCGGTCGTAGTGCTCGGCGGCCTCGGTGACCCGGATGGCGGGGAAGCCGGCGTTGAGCATCTCCACCTGGTCGCCGCCGCGGCCATAACGGTCGGTGCGGTAGACCATCACCACGTCGAGGCCCTTCAGATAGGTCTCGGCCAGGCCGTCGGCGAAGCGGGCGAGGTTGCGCGAGGGGGAGTCGACCTCGCCGCCGTTGTAGCGGCGGCCATTGGCCTGGTCGGGGGTCTCGACGGCCTTGGTGCCCTCGGAGAAGACGCGGACCTGGCGGTCGTTGTGGACGCCGCTGGCGCCATGGGTGTTGCCGACGATGTCGTTGTTGAGGTCGGCCTCGACCCTCCAGCCGTGGTCCTTGGCGTAGGCGGCCAGGACCTTGCCGCCATAGAGGCCCTGTTCCTCCCCCTCCAGGACCGCGAAGACCAGGGTGGCCGGGAACCTGTGCTTCGACAGCACACGGGCGGCCTCGATGACGGCGGCCGTGCCGGAGCCGTCGTCATTGGCGCCGGGCGCGTCGGCTGTGGCGTTCATGACGTCGGTGACGCGGCTGTCGATGTGGCCGGAGATGACGATCACCCGGTCTGGATCGGTGGTCCCCTTCTGGATGGCGAGGATGGCGCCGATCTCGGTCGGATTGGGCACGCGCTTGCCGGTGAAGGTCTGCTTCGGAACCGCGACGGTAAGGCAACCGCCGCAGTCCTTTGAAATCGCTTCGAACTCGGCGGCGGTCCAGCGTTCGGCGGCGCCGATGCCGCGGGTAGGCGAGGCGCGGTCCGACAGGGTGTGGCGGGTGCCGAAGCCCACCAGCCGGGTGATGGTGGCCTTCAACCGATCCTGCTGGACCGCCTTGGCGATCTGGACCAGTTCGGGCTGCGGCTTGGCCGCGGCGGTGAGCAGGGGGAAGGCGAGGAGGGCGGTCAGCAGGATGGGGCGCATGGGGGACCTTCGCAAATCTGTCCTGACTGTTACGCCACGGACGCGCGCTTGCGAACCGCCTCTGCTAGTGAGGCCCCATGAAACTCCCCATCGATATCGACAGCGTCAAAGGCTTCATGGACCCGGCGGAGGGGGCGGCCCTCTACGAGGCGGCCCTGGCCTGCGCGCCGCGCGGACCATGCCTGGAGATCGGCGCCTATTGCGGCAAGTCGGCGGTCTATCTGGGGACGGCCTGCCAGGCGGCGGGCGGGGTGCTGTTCTCGGTGGATCACCATCGCGGCTCGGAGGAGAACCAGCCGGGCTGGGAGTATCACGACGCCGAGCTGTGGGATGCGGCGGCCGGCGCCATGGACACCCTGCCGTTCCTGCGCACGACCCTGCGGCGCGCGGGGCTGGAGGAGGTGGTGTTCCCGGTGGTGGGCCGCTCGGCCCTGATCGCCAAGGCCTGGGCGACGCCGCTCAGTTTCCTGTTCATCGACGGCGGCCACACGATGGAGGCGGCGCTCGGGGACTGGCGTCACTGGACGCCGCACCTGATGGCGGGCGGGACCCTGGCGATCCACGACGTGTTTCCCGATCCGGCGGACGGGGGGCGACCGCCGTTCGAGATCTACCAGCGGGCCCTGGCCTCGGACCTGTTCGAAGAGGTGGGGGCGGTGAAGAGCCTGCGGGTGCTGCGGCGTGCCTAAGGATGATCTGCCTCTTCTGACCTTCGCCGATGCGGAGGCGCTGCGCGAGTGGCTGTCGGCGCAGGGGGAGACGTCGCCCGGCGCCTGGCTGCGGTTCGCCAAGCAGGGCGCGCCGGAGCCGACGGTGAGCAAGTCGGACGCCATAGATTGCGCCCTGGCCCATGGCTGGGTGGACGGCCAACTCGGCAGCATCGACGCCCATTATTTCAAGACCCGCTTCACGCCACGGCGGCCCCGGAGCGCCTGGTCGCAGATCAACCGCGAGCGAGTCGAAAGGCTGGAGCAGGCAGGCCTCATGCATCCCCGCGGACGAGCGCAGGTCGACGAGGCCAAGGCGGACGGGCGCTGGGCGGCGGCCTATCCGGCCCAGAGCAAGGCCGAGCCGGACGCCGACCTGATGGCCGCGCTGCACGCCGAACCCGCGGCGCGAGACCTGTTCGACGCGCTGGATTCCGCCAACCGTTTCGCGATCCTCTACCGGGTGCAGCAGGCCAAGACCCCGGAGAAGCGCGCCGCCAAGATCGCCGAGCTGGTGAGCATGCTGAGCCGAGGTGACACGATCCACCCTCGCAAGGCAAAGCGGTCGTCGTAGCGTAGGGGCTCTGAGCGACGCTGGCGTTCTGTCGCCACCTGGAACTCGGCTGGCGGTGTGCGCTGGTCGCCGACCTTGGTCATCATCCTGGCCTGCCACATCGATCTGTGGGGCAGCCTATGGATGCTGCGCGACGCGCCGGCCTGGAGCCTGGTGTCGCTGCTGGTGGTGCTCAGCGGGCCGACATCGCTCTTCTACGCCGCGGTGCTGTCAGCGCCCGCGACGTCCTCCGACGCTCCGGTCGACCCGTGGGCCTTCCATCTGGAGAACCGACGCCGCTACATCGCCGCGTTGATCGGCTATCTCATCCGCGGCGCGATCATCAATATGACCCTGCTGTCTGGCCACTTCGAATGGGCGACCTTCGCCAGGGCCATGCCCAGCGTCGGTCTGTGCCTGGTGGCGATCTTCGTGCGCAATCGCTGGGTCCAGATCGCCGTCCCGATCCTCATCGCTTCGTTCATCGCGATCCATTTCGTCAGCTACTTCTCGACGCCCGAGGGCCCTGACCGACGCCGGAGCGGTCTGAAACCCTCTAGGGTTCTTCGCGCGCCTTCAGCATCAGGCCGGCGGCGAGGACGAAGTCGAAGATCTCCGCGTCGATGGGGACGTTGGGGGCCAGGGCCGGGTCGGAGACCGCCTGGCGCCAGACCGCCCGCAGGCCCGCGGTAAGGGCGGGGTCGCCGCCGGTGAACCGCGCCTGGGCGGTCCGCCACCGCCGGGCGAGGTCCAGGGCGGCCGGCGCGGAGGGATCGCTGCCGATCAGGGCCCGGGCCTCGGCCACCAGACCCTCCCACAGCCGGCCATTGGCTGCGTCGGCGGTAAAGGCGTCGCGGGCGGCCAGGTCTTCGATCTGTTCAGGCCGCAGGTGCTGGCGCATCAGGGGCGCGAAGGCCTCGCCCCAATGCTCCGGGTTGGGCTGGGCGGCCTGGCGGGTCAGGTCGATGAGGAGATCGATCGCCAGGGCGTCCCCCGCGGCCAGCCGGGACCGGGCGCCGCGGATCGCGGCCAGGGCGGAGTCCAGCTGCCCCTGCTGCGCGCGCAGGGCGGCCTCCTGCACCTCGAGGGTGGCGGCAAGATCGATGCCCCGGCGGCCGAGAAGCTCGCCGATCTGGGCGAGGGCCAGGCCCAGCCGCTTCAAGGACAGGATCTGGTGCAGGCGGGCGATGACCTCGACGTCGTAGATCCGCCAGCCCTTGGCGTCGCGGCGGGGCTTCAGCAGGCCGTGCTGCTCATAGAGGCGCAGGGCGCGAATGGTGACGCCGGTGCGCCGGGCGATCTCGATCGGCTTGAACTCTCCCGGCCGCATCAGTGACGCGCCTCAGCGCCGGCGGGTCTGGGGATCAAGGCCGTCGAGGAGAGACTTGGCCGCGGTCCATCCGGCGTCGCGAGCGCGTTCGGTTCCCTGGGCGTCTCCACCGAAGGCGAAGCTGAACCCACCGCCCGGTATCTCCATCGTCGTGAGGCCAGGGCCGGGCCCCATCAGCAGGTGGCTGGCCTTGTCGAACTGCAGATTGGTCACAGAATGGCGGAAATTGCGCGACCGGAGCCGCGCCTCGATTTCGTCGGCATAGACGGCGGCCGGCCAGATGGTGTCGGCGCGGGAGGAGACCAGGAGGACGGGGCCGCGGATGCGCTCCACCGGGATCACCGCGGCGTCCAGCGGGCGCGCTTGTTCGAACCACCGGCGCATCGACGTTCCAGCCGCCGCGGCGGCGACCTGGAAGGCGACGGGCCTGCCCTTGAGGGTCCAGGCCGGCTTCGGCGCGGAGGGCGGGCCGCTCCTTGGCGGCAGTCCGCTCCAGACGCGGCTGCTGGGGGAAAAGGCGATCACCCCGGCCACGTCGGGGCGCAGGGCGCCCAGCAGCAGGGCCAGCTCCCCGCCGCGCGAGAGGCCCATCACCGCCACGGGCCCGACCTCGCGCCGGGCGCGCAGCCACTCGAGCCCCCGGAAGAGATATTCCAGCGGGATTTCGTTGAGGCTGTCGGGGAGTCCGGCCGGCTGGCCGCTCCAGTTCTTGAAATAGGCGAGAGCCAGGGTCGGGTAGCCCGAGGCGGCGAGGTCTAGAGCGTCCTTCTCGGCGGGCAGGCCGCCATCAGAACCGTTCAGCATCAGGACACCCGGGCGGCGCCTGGCGCCTGGCAGGGTGTAGAAGCGGCCGACCAGGCCCCGGGCGCGCACCTCCAGCACCGACACCGTCGCAGCCGCTGAGCGCGACGCCGCCAGGCTGAGGCCCAGGCCGGTGGCGCGCCGGAGCAGGCTTCGACGATCTGAATTCATGGGGTCTCCGTCGTCCGAGGCTTCGGTCGACGGTCAAGCTGCACCCGGACCTTAGGTTCGGGTCAAGGCCTATCGCCCGGTCAGGACATCATGGGCCGCCGAGGCGCCCAGCCTTGCGTCGAAGGCCAGGATGGCGGCGGCCTGGGTCCAGGTGGGGCGTTCGCGGGGCCAGACGATCTGTTCGGCGAACTGCCAGCCCATCCAGAAGGCGCCGTCTTCGTCGCGGTGATTGAGCTGGGAGTCCAGCAGGGCGCAGGCGGCGGCCCGGGCGCCGAGGCCGAGCAGGGCCATGGCCAGCTCGCAGGACTCGGCCACCGTCACCCAGGGCTCGCTGGCCACGCAGCGGCAGCCGCGCCCCAGGACCGCGAAGCGCGGGGCGCGGGCCTCGAGCCTGGCGAAGGAGGCGCCGGGCGACAGCACCCCGGCCAGGGCCGGATAGTACCAGTCCATGGCGAAGTCGGAGCGGTCCTGCAGGCGGTCGAAGCGGTGGGGCGCGTTGCGGATGGCGTGGCTGAGGCGATCCTTGGCCAAGCGCCAGGCCGGCTGCGGGTCACCCACCAGGTCGGCGAGCTTCAGGGCGCAGTCGAGGCTCTTGTGGATCGAGGCGTTGCCGGCCAGGACCGCGTCGTCGGCGCCCGTGCCGAAAGCCTCCTGGCTCCAGGAGATATCGCCGTCTGGATGCTGCAGGGTCAGCACGAAGTCGATGGCCGACCTGATCATGGGCCAGTAGCGGCGGGCGAAGGCCAGATCGTTGTCGAGCCTGTAGCGGTGCCACAGGGCCACGGCGGGGTAGGCGGCGAAGTTGGAGTCCCGGAAGGCGGCGGCGGGGGTGCGGGCCATATGCAGGCGGTCGGCCATGGGCAGGGTGTTGCCGTACTCGCCGAGCCAGGCGCCGGACTGCTCCTGCGACCAGGCCAGGTATTCGAAGCCCCGGTCGGCGGCGTCGAACTCGCCCATGGCGCCCAGGGCCATCAGGCATTCGGCATGGTTCCACGGATCCCAGGGCCCCTTGTCGAACCAGGGGATGGCCCCGTTGGCCTGTTGCTGGACCAGGATGACGTCCAGGGCGCCGCCGTAGGGGGCGAGCGGGCCGCCGACCCGGTCGAAGGCCAGGCTCATGCCGGGGCCTTGCGGAAGTACAGCGCCACGCTCTTGCCCATGAGGGGCGCGGTCACCGCCTCGAGGATGCGGGTGAAGGCCGGGCGGTCCATCAGGTCCCAGACCAGGAAGCGGTGGTAGAGCTTCACCAGGGGATGGTCGTCGCGGCGGTCCCAGAAGGCGCACTTCAGCCACCAGTAGGGGGCGTGGAGGGCGTGGGCGTAGTGCTTGCCGCGATAGGCGAAGCCGAGGTCGCTGATGGACTTGCGAAGGTCCGGCTCGTGGAAGATGCGGACATGGCCGCCGGGCTGGTCGGCATAGCCCCCGGCGCCGGGGGCCAGGGCCCAGCAGATGCGCTCGGGCCAGGCGCGGGGCACGGTGGGGACGAAGCGGCCGCCGGGCTTCAGCACGCGGCGGATCTCAGCGAGCGCCCTGTCGTATTCATGCAGGTGCTCCAGCACCTCCGAGCAGATCACCACGTCGAAGGCGGCGTCGGCGAAGGGCAGGCGGTAGGCGTCGCCGGAGAGGAAGGATGCAGCCCCCTCGGCCGCGATCGGCGGAAGATGGTCGAGGCCGTCGCGGGCCTTGATGAGGCTGGGGATGTCGAGGTCCAGGCCCACCACATTGACGCCGGGGATCATGTGCAAGCCGTGGACGTGGCGGCCTTCGCCGCAGCCCAGGTCCAGGACCCAGTCACCGGCCTTCAGGTCCAGGGTCTCAAGGCGGACGGTCAGCATTTGCGGGCCACGGCCCGGCGCAGGACGGTCTCGTAGGCGGCGGCGACCCGGGTCCAGGAGAAGGCGGTGCGGGCCCGCTGGCGGGCGGCGGCGCCCAGGTCGGCGCGGCGGGCGGGATCCTCCAGCAGGGCGGCGATGGCGCGGGCGAGTGCGGCGCTGTCGCCCCGTGGCACGACGACGCCGGCGTCGCCGACGACTTCGGGCAGGGCCCCGCCGTCGGTGACCACCACCGGGGCGCCGCAGCTCATGGCCTCGGCGGCGGGCAGGCCGAAGCCTTCATAGAGGGAGGGGGTCACGCAGATCGTGGCGCGGGCATATTGCTCGGCCACCTCCTCGTTGCTGAGGTCGTGGATGAAGCTGACCCGGTCCAGCAGGTTGAGGTCGTCCAGCATCTGCGCGGTGGGCCCCTCGCGCAGCTTGCCGATGACCACCAGCTCCAGGCGCGGATAGGTCTCCAGCAGGGTGGAATAGGCCTCGATGAGGTGCTTGAGGCCCTTCAGCGGCACGTCGGCGCTGGCGGTGGTGAGGATGCGGTTGTCCCGGCGGCGGATGTCCGGCTGGGGCTTGTAGATGTCCTGGTCGATGCCGAGGTGGATGACGCTCATCACCCGGGGGTCGACGTCCAGGCAGAGCGCCACATCGCGGGCGGCGGCCTCGGAGACCAGGATCACCTCGTCGAGCCGGGGGGCGACCTTCTCCTGCATCTTCAGGAACGAGTACCACTGGGCGATCAGCAGGCGCATGCCCCACTTGGGCTCGGCGGCGAGCGCCAGCTCCAGGTCGCGGCGGATCGGGTGGTGGACGACGCCGACCACCGGCAGGCCGGCCCGCTCGATCTCCAGCAGGCCCAGGCTGAGGGACTGGTTGTCCAGCACCACGTCGTAGTCGCGGCGGTGGGCGCGCAGGTATTTGGCCGCGCGGCGGCCGAAGCTCCAGGGCTCCATGAACTTGCCGGCCCAGTGGCCGAGATATTCGGCGGTGTCGGTCCAGCTCAGCAGGTGTTTCCAGCGCAGGGCGCGGTGGCCGTTGTGCGGCTGGTTGTAGAGGTCCAGCGACGGCAGCTTGATGAGGCGCACGCCGGCTGGGACGTCCGGATAGGGCGGGCCCGAGAGGATGTCGACGCTGTGGCCCCGGGCGGCCAGGGCCGCTGCGGCCTGGCTGAGATAGACCCCCTGGCCGCCGACCCGCGGATCGGAGCGATAGGAGAGGAAGGCTATGCGCAGGGGCGGCTGATCGAGCGCCCCGGAGGGCGCACGCGTCTCGGAGACGCCGACGGGGGGAGAGGGTGTTTTCAGCATCGCCGATGTCCTTAACGCGCCAGCAGGCGAAAGGACTAGGTCGAATGCCGGGTATGGACCCGGAATGTTGTTTCAGGACGGAATTGTGTCGGCTGGCGGGCGTGGGTGGGCAGAAGCTGAGGGCCGGCCCCTGAACCACGAACCTCGCGAACAACAACGGGTGTCATCCCGCATGGAGCGCCGCAGGCGCGGAAGTGCGGGACCCAGATGCACCGATCTATCCTGAAAACCCTGCGCGTCTGGGTCCCGGACAAGCGCTTCGCGCTTTCCGGGATGACACATGTTTGTTCGCCCTCGCCCCGAACCTATCCCGCCCGCTCCACGATCAGGGGCAGGCCGCCCTTGGGGCGGATGGCGATGTCGCCGGTGGGCTCGACGGTGTGGCCGGCGGCGGGGCGGAAGCGGAACCGGGCCAGCCAGTGGGAGAGCACCAGCAGGCCCTCGGCCTGGGCGAAGGCCGCCCCGATGCAGACCCGGGGGCCGGCGCCGAAGGGGATGTACTGGAAGCGGTGGTGGCCGGCCTTGGCCTCGGGGTGGAAGTTCTCCGGGTTGAACAGCTCCGGCTGGTCCCAGAGGGCGCGGTGGCGGTGGACGATCCAGGGCCAGATGGAGATCTGGTCGCCCTTGCGCACGGCGTGGCCGCAGAGCTCGTCCTCCACCGCGGCCTCGCGGTCGATGCGGAGGGCGGGGGGATAGAGGCGCAGGGTCTCCTCCCAGACCATCTTCAGATAGGGCAGGCGGGCCAGGATCTCCTCCGGGGTTCCGCCGGCGTCCCAGGCCTCGCGGGCTTCCTCGCCGGCCCATTCCTGGGCTTGGCGGTCGCGGCTGAGCAGGTAGAGGGCCCAGGTCAGGCCGTTGGCGGTGGTCTCGTGGCCGGCGCCCAGGAAGGTGACGGCGTTGTCCAGGGCCAGCTGGGCGGCCTCCCGGGGCGGGTGGCTCTGGGCGAAGGCGTCGATCACCCGGGTCATGAAGTCCTGGGGCGGGGCGGGATCGGCCTGGCGCCGGGCGATGAACGCCGCCAGCCGGCCGATGATGAAGCGACGGCCGGCGGCGCCGCGCCACTGGACGGGGTTCTGGTCCAGCCAGGGCGCGCCCAGCACCACCCCCAGGCGATACTGGCCGGTGGCGGCCATCACCGCGGCGATGTGGCCGGCCGACTCCTCCACCGAGAGGCCGGCCTCGGAGGAGAAGAGGGTGGCGTTGATGATGTCGAAGGTGGTGCGCAGGCACTCGGCCGCCACGTCGATGACATCGCTGTCGGCGGTGGCCCAGCGGTCGGCGGTGCGGGCGGCGATCTGGCCGAAGATCGGGGTGAACTCGGTGACCATGGACGGCGTGAAGACCGGCGCCATCATCCGGCGCTGCTCGCGCCAGGCCACGCCCTCGGTGGTCAGCAGGCTCTCGCCCATGGCCGGGGCCAGCATCTTCTTCACCAGGCCGGGCTTGGGGTAGTCGGCGACCCGGTCCAGCAGCACCTTCTTGATGGCGTCGGGATCGCTGATGAAGTGGTAGCGCAGGTGGAAGACGCGGCGGGCGTGATGGTGGTGCTCGAAGGCCTCCTTGGGCCAGCCGTTCAGCGGGTTCTGGGCCTCCCTGTCGACGAAGACCCGCCAGGTGGGCCGCCAGTCCTCTGGCTGTTCGGGCGCGGCAGGTCGGAAGGGCGCGGAGCCCAGGACGGCGGTGTCGGTCATGACCAATCCCCTCGGTCGCGAGCGTTTCGGCTCGACCGGAAGATGAGCGAATTTGATGCAGCGCAACAAACGATATAACCGTGTTGTTCTTGTGATCTGGCCTCACATGAGACGGCGATGACCAAGCGTTCGCTTCCGCCCCTGACCGCCCTGCGCGCCTTCGAGGCCTTCGCCCGGCTGGGCAAGATGACCACGGCGGCCGACGAACTCTGCGTCACCCACGGGGCGGTCAGCCGGCAGATCCGCAGCCTGGAGCTGGCCGTGGGCCTGCCGCTCACCGAGGGGCCGCGGCACCGGCTGAAGCTGACCGACGCCGGCGAGCGGCTGGCGGCCTCGCTGTCGGGGGCCTTCGACCGGGTGGAGCGAACCCTGGCCGAGCTGAAGTCGGCGGACGCCGCCGAGCTGCACCTCTCCTGCCTGGGCACCTTCGCCATGCGCTGGCTGATCCCCCGCCTGGGGTCGTTCCACGACCAGCATCCGGGCCTGAGGGTGCGGGTGACCGAGAGCTTCGCCCCGGCCGACTTCGCCCGCGAGCGCTACGACGCCGCCATCCGCCTGACCGAGCACGTCCCGGCCCACGGCGGGGAGGCCATCGGCTTCCTGGACAACTTCCACGGGCCCGTCGCCGCGCCGCAGCTGACGGGGGGAACACCAGGGGTGAAGGCCTTCGCCAGCCTGCCGCGGCTGCACACCCGGCCGCACCTGCAGGCCTGGGCCGAGTGGGAGTCTCACACCGGCATCGCCCTGCCGGAGGCGGCGCAGAACCGGGAGTTCGAGCACCTGTTCTACATGCTGGAGGCGGCGGTGGCGGGGCTGGGGGTGGGCCTGAGCCCCTTTGTCTATGTGGCCGCCGACATCGAGGCCGGGCGGCTGGCCGCCCCGGTCGGGTTCGTGCGGACGCCGGCCCAGTTCTACCTGATCCTGCCGCCGGGCCCGGCCAAGCCCGCCGCCGCGGCCTTCCGCGACTGGCTGCTGGAGGAGGCGGCGACCGTGTCCGACCCTAGTTGAAGACGTGCATCAGCCGGTAGGCGGCCGGCAGCAGCAGGACCCCCAGCAGGCAGGGGAAGATGAACAGGATGAGCGGGACGGTGAGCTTCACCGGCAGGGCGAGCGCCTTCTCCTCGGCCCGCAGCATCCGCTTCTGGCGCATGTCCTGGGAGAAGACCGAGAGGGTCTCGCCGAGGCTGGTGCCCATGTCCTCGGCCTGGCGCAGCATGGTGGCGAAGGCGCGCGCGTCGTCGATGCCCAGGCGGTCGGCGAAGGCGGTCCAGGCCTCCTTGCGCGACTTGCCGGCCCGTAGCTCCAGGGTCAGCATCCGCAGGTGGACGGTCAGGCGCGGATAGCGGCGGACCAGTTCGTCGGTGACCCGGCCGACGGCGGCGTCCAGGGACAGGCCCGCCTCCACCGAGGCCACCAGCAGGTCCAGCAGGTCGGGGAAGCCGTCGGCATATTCCCGTTCGCGCTCCTTCTGGCGCATGGAGAGCACCTGGTCGGGGCCGAGCAGCGCCAGCAGGGCCAGGATGGCGGCCAGCAGCACCGGCGCCATGCCCCGGCCCGGCTGCAGGGCGAAGGGCAGCAGGATGATGGTCCCCAGGGTGGCCAGGGCCAGGGCGGCGGCCCGCGCGCCCAGATAGTAGATCGGCGCCTCGCGGCCGAAGAAGCCGGCGCGAACCAGGCGCATGCGCACGTCGGAGACTTTGGAGGGGTCGCGGACGGCGGCCTGCTGGCCCAGGCGGCGCACGCTGGCGGTCACCTGGCCAAGGATGCGGACCTCGCCGCGGGCCTCGCCCATCGGGGGCGCCGCCGGGTCCTGGAAGCGGGCCTTGCGCAGGGCTCGCACACGCAGCTCACCGGCGGCCAGGACGCCGCCGCCCAGCAGGCCGCCGGCCACCATGGCCAGGCCGAACCAGAGGATCAGGGTCTGGAGGTCCATGGGCTCAGATCCGCATGTCGACCATGCGGCGCATGATCAGGTTGCCGATGGCCACCCAGATGAACATGGCCAGGAGACCGGTCTGGATGAAGGGTTCGCCGATGACCTCGCCGTAGAAGTCGGGCGACATCAGGCTGATGGCGCCGCCGGCGATGAAGGGGGCGGCGGTGAGGATGATGGCCGAGATCCGGCCCTCGGCCGAGGCGGCCTTGATCTTCAGGCGCATGCGGTGGCGTTCGCGCACGGTGGCGGCGTTGAGCTTCAGCAGGCCGGTGAGGTTGCCGCCGGCCCGCTCCTGCAGGCGCACGGTGGCGGCGAAGAGGTCGACGTCGGGGTGCTGGCAGCGCTGGGACATGCGGCCGATGGCCTGTTCCAGGGTGGCGCCATAGGCGATCTCGTCGGCGGCCATGCCGAATTCCGAGCCGATAGGGTCGGCCATCTCGCGGCCGACGAGCTGGATGGCGGTGGGGACCGGGTGACCGGCCTCCAGGCTGCGGACGATGATCTCCAGCCCCTGGGGCAGCTGGTGGCCCAGGGCCTTGGACCGGCGGGCGGCCATGAACTTCAGGAAGAAGACGGGGCCGGCGCCGCCCACCAGCAGGGCGCCCACCGGCGCCATCAGCAGGCTGTGGCTGACCACGACGATCAGGATCGCGCCGGCCACGGCCGCGGCGATCACCGCCATCAGCCACTTGCGAGGATCATAGGGCACGCCGGAGCGGACGATCAGTTCGGCCAGCCACTTCACCCCGGCCCGCAGGTCGCCGGCGGCGGTGAGGCCGCGCTGCTTGCGCAGCTCCACCACCAGCTCCTGGATGCCGCCGATGCGCTCGGAGACCTTGAGCCTCTGGTTGACCTTGCGCTTGACCTTGGCGGTGCTGAACAGGCCGAAGGCGGCCTGGCAGGCGGCGAAGACCGCCGCGAAGACCAGGACCAGATAGGCGCTGGAGGCGTCGAAGCTCATCCCAGCACCTTCGAGGGGTCGAAGTTGGCGGTGTCGTAGGCGATGCCGCGGCGGGTCATCTCGTCCAGGCAGCGGGCGCGCAGGCCGCTGGCGCGGAACTCCCCGTGCACGGCGCCGTCGGCGGAGGTGTGCAGGCGGTTGAAGAAGAAGATCTCCTGCATCTGCACCACCTGGCCCTCCATGCCGGTGATCTCGGTGACGCTCATCAGCTTCCGCTTGCCGTCCGACAGACGCATGATCTGGATGATCAGCCCCACCGCCGAGGCGATCTGGCCGCGCACGGCCTCGGGGCTCAGCTTCATGCCCGACATGGCCACCATCTGCTCCAGGCGGGTGATGGCGTCGCGCGGGGTGTTGGCGTGGATGGTGGCCATCGAGCCCTCGTGGCCGGTGTTCATGGCCTGGAGCATGTCGAAGGCCTCCTCGCCCCGGACCTCCCCCAGGATCACCCGGTCGGGACGCATCCGCAGGGCGTTCTTCACCAGTTCCCGCTGCCGTATCTCGCCCTTGCCCTCGATATTGGGGGGACGGGTCTCCAGGCGCACGATGTGCGGCTGCTGCATCTGCAGCTCGGCGGCGTCCTCGATGGTGATCAGCCGCTCCTTGTGGCTGATGGCGGCCGAGAGCGCGTTGAGCAGGGTGGTCTTGCCCGAGCCGGTGCCCCCGGAGATCACGGTGGAGACCCGGGCCTTGATGGCGCCGTGCAGGAAGTCGGCGACGCACTGGGGCATGGCGCCCACGTCCACCAGCTTCTCCAGGGTGTACGGCTTCTTGGAGAACTTGCGGATCGAGACGCAGGCCCCGTCGATGGCGATGGGGGCGATGGCGGCGTTGACCCGGCTGCCGTCGGGCAGGCGGGCGTCGACCATGGGCTGGCTCTCGTCGATCCGGCGGCCCACCCCGGCGACGATGCGGTTGACGATGCGCAACAGGTGGTCGTTGTCGCGGAAGCGCACGGCGGTGGGCTCCAGCTCGCCGCGCCGCTCCACATAGACCTGGAAGGGGCCGTTGATCAGGATGTCATTGATGCTGTCATCCTTGAGCAGGGGCTCCAGCGGCCCCAGGCCCATCATCTCGTCATAGACCGACGAGCCCAGCTCCTCGAGTTCGGCGGTGTTGAGCGCCAGGCGCTCGGCGCGGGCGAAGTCGCCGATCAGGGCCATGACCTGGCGACGGATTTCCTTTTCACCGACCTTCTCGAGTTTCGAAAGGTCAAGCTCCTCAATGAGTTGCGCATGCAACTTCAGCTTGATGTCGAGCATCTGGCTTTCGGCGAGCGCCGTGGAGGCGGCGGACGCCGCGGCGGCGACGGCGGCGACGCGCTCCGGGGTCGGGGCGGGCGCGGGAGCCTCGGTCTCGACGACCTCGAGGACCACCGGTTTGGCGGGGCTGAAGCGTCCCATCAGGCGGCTCGCGACGCGGCGGGAACCGCCAGGGGCGCGCGGCGGCCGCGTTCGGCCAGCAGGCGATCCACCAGGCCCCCGACGTCACGGACGATCTTGGACTTGGGCCGGTGCTGGCTGATGGCGCCCCCCAGATTGACCGAGGCCGCGGCGGCCTCCCAGTCGGAGGAGATGGCGCCGTCGGCCTTGCGCTGCAGGGCCTTCTCCGCCTCGGCGGTGGAGGGGGCTGGGCCGAACATGCGGCTGGCCAGGCGATTGAGCACGATGCGGGGGCGAAGGGCGGCGGCGGCCTCCACCTCGTCGGAGAGGGCGCGGGCGGCCAGCAGGGCCGGCACCGTCAGTTCGGAGACCACCAGCACCTCGTCGGAGCCGGAGAGCGCCTCCAGGGTCCAGCCATGGCGGTGGCGGGGCATGTCGAGGACGACGTGGTCATAGGAGTCGCAGGCGATCTCCAGGATGCGCAGCACCGCCTCGCGGGAGATGGCGGAGAAGGCGGTGGGATCGCGGGGGCAGGCCAGCAGGTCCAGGCCCTTGCTCACGGGGCTGGCGAAGGCGGCCAGCAGGGCGGCGTCCATGCGTTCGGCGGCGGGCCCGAACTGGGCCAGGCCCATGGCCGGGGTGGCGCCGAGATAGGCGGCGCAGGCGCCGTCGGCCAGGTGCAGGTCGATGAGGCAGACGCTGGAGTCCCGCGGCGACTTGGCGGCCAGGGCGCTGGCGATCTCAATGGAGAGCATGGTGGCGCCGGCGCCGCCGACCGCGCCCAGCACGGTCCAGCAGCGCGACTGGTGGCCCGAGGCCACCGGCGCCTGGGCCGCGGCCTGGTCCAGCAGGGCGTAGATGGCGTTCTGCAGCTGCTCGTTGGTGTAGGGCGCCTCCACCACGTCGGCGTGGGGCAGGCGCATCAGGGCGCGGACCAGACCCACCGGCAGATGGCCGCCGAGGAACAGGGTCGGGGGCAGGGCCGGGATGTCGGCCAGGGTCGCCACCGCGGCGGCCAGGGCGGCCGGCTCGGCGCTGTCGGCGTCGATGAGGATCAGGTCGGTCATGCCCGGCCGCAGGTCGGCGAGGCGATCGAGGCCCGCGACCTCCATGGCCGCCCCGAACAGGGGGCCGCGCGAGAGGGGGGCCAGGCTGTCGCCGATGGCCAGGACCCGGCGGCCCAGGAGGCTCCAGTTGCTCATGAGGGCGATCCGCTCTTGGTGCGGCCGTCGACCTTGGACAGCGGCTTGTCGAGGGACAGGCCGTTGAGGATCAGGTCGATGGCGGTGGCCTCGTTTCCGGCCAGGACCGCAGGGTCGGCCTTGTAGTCGTCGGCGCCGGCCATGCGGGGGGTGACGATGATGACGAGCTCGGTCTCGGCCTTCTTCCACCGCGAGGAGCGGAACAGGGCGCCCAGGACCGGCACCTCGCCAGCGCCGGGGAGCTGGCGGACCGAGTTGGAGTAGTCCTGCTGGAACAGACCGGCGATGGCGAAGCTCTCGCCCGAGCGCAGCTCCACGGTGGTGTTGGCGCGGCGCACGATCAGGCTGGGGATCTCGATGCCGTTCAGCTTCAGGGAGGTGCGGCTGTCGAGCTGGCTGACCTCGGGGGCCACCTGCAGCCGGATCAGGCCATTGTCCTGCACCGTCGGCTGGAAGTTGAGGGTGACGCCGAAGGGCCGGAACTCGATGGTGACGGTGTCGCGGCCGTTGGGGACGGGGAAGGGGAACTCGCCCCCGGCCAGGAAGCTGGCCTTCTCGCCGGACAGGGCCACCAGGTTGGGCTTGGCCAGGGTGCGGATGACGCCCTTCTCCTCCAGGGCGCGCAGAACCAGGTCGATGCGCGCCGTGCCGATGGAGCCGCCGATGCTGAGCGCACCCTGCGGGGCGGAGTTGCCGATCAGGCCCGAGCCGGTCTGCAGGGCGAAGGTGGTGTTGTTGCTGGCGTTGATGTTGAAGCCGATGTCCTTGAGCGAGGAGCGGCTGGCCTCCAGCACGCGGACCTCCAGGATCACCTGCTGCGAGGCCCGCACGGTGAGGGCCGAGGTGACGGAGTCGGGGGCGAACTTCTCGGCCAGGGCCTTGGCCTTGGCGGCCGCGGCGGTGGTGGAGACGTCGCCGGCCAGCAGCAGGCCTTCGCCGAGGTTGCGCACCTCGATCATCTCGCCGGGCAGGGCCGCGGCCAGGTCGGCCTGGAGGGCGTCGGCGTCGTAGCCGACCCGGACGTCCACCACCTCCTGCAGGGCGCCGCCGGCGCCGTAGATCAGCAGGTTGGTGGAGCCGAGCTGCTTGCCGCGCACATAGAAGCTGCGGTCGGTGGTGGCGACTATCTGGGCGGTCTCGGGCTGGGCCACCACGATCTTGCTGGCGGGGGCGTCCAGCCGGAAGGAGGCGGACTTGTTGCGGGGCACAGTGATGACCCGCGAGCGGGCGGCCTCGCTGGAGAACTGTTCGGCGGCGGCGGGCAGGGCCGTGGCGATGGCCAAGGTGGCGGCCAGGGCGCCGAGAAGGGTGGAGCGGAGCATTGGGGGGATGTTCCTTAGGCCGCGGGCTTGGGGCTGGCGGCCGGGGCGGCCGGGGCGGCGCTGTTTTCGCCTTCGACGATGGTGATGTGGCCGCCCGAGGGGGCGCCGGCGGAGCGGGCGCGGCGGACGTGGCCCGGGCTGCGTGGCGCGGCCGAGGCCACCTCGGCGACCGGCTCGACGTCGGATGAGCCGAGGGGGCGCAGGGCGAGCGAAAGGGTTCCCATCTCCGCGGCGATGGCCAGCTTCTGGGCGTCCTTGACGCTGACCTCCAGGGTGGTGGTCGACGGCTTCTCGGCCTTGGTGGAGGTCGGATCAGCGTTAAGGTCGACCCCGAGGACGCGGACGTTCTGGACCACCAGCTGGGACTGCAGGACCTTGTGCGGGCCGTCGGGGGTGAGGTTGCGCATCATCACCACATCGACGTGGTCGCCGGGCAGGGCGTGACCGCCGACGCCGGAGATGTCGGTGACGCCGATGGCGTAGGCGCGCATGCCCGGCGCGATCTCGGCGGCGACTGACGGGCGGGCGCCCGGACCGCTGAGCTTGGCCGGCAGCAGGGGTTCGCGGGCGGCGATCAGGGTCAGGGCCACCGGGGCGCCGCCGTGATCCTGGGCCAGGACCTGGGCCACCGAGCTGAAGGCGTTGGCCGGCGCGGCGTCGCGGGGCACCTGGATCAGCTTGAGCTGTCCGGCGTCGAGCCGCGCGCCATAGGCGATATCGCGGGCGGCGACCACCACGGAGACGGCGTTGGCCATGGGGGAGACCGCGGCGGGGGCGGCCTGGACCTTGCCGGTGTCCGGCAGGGCCACGCGGGCCACGATGATGGCCCCCAGACCCAGGGCGACCGAGGCCCCCAAGCTGCCGATTGTAACGAGCCTCATGCCCCACCCCTGGTGCTAATAGCGTCGAACTGTCAGGGGGTTATGGGTGGGGGCCTCTTGCAATACGGCGAATAAAGAGGGTGTGCGATTGTAAACCTTAATTGGTCGGATCGCGGGCTCAGGCCGGTTCGAAGGCGGTGGCGGCGATCAGCGAGGCGTCGATGCGGCAGGTGAGACCGCCCGGTTCGTAACGAATTTGCGCCGCCGCCCCGAGGTCGGCGGTCAGTCCCTGCAACAGCAGGCGGGAGCCGAAACCCTTGCGCGACGGCGGGGTCACCGGCGGGCCGGCCCGCTCGCGCCAGTCCAGCACCAGCCGGGACTGGCCGTCCCCGGCGGCCAGGCTCCAGGTCACCGAGACCCGGCCCGTCTCGGTGGAGAGCGCGCCATACTTGGCCGCGTTGGTGGCCAGCTCGTGCAGGGCCATGGCCAGGGCGACAGCCGCCCGCGGCGCGATGCGCACGGAAGGTCCCTGGACCTCGAACCGCGCGCCCGCCTCAGGCTCGAAGGGGCCGAGCGCCTGGGCGGCGATGTCGCGCAGGTCGGCGGTCTCCCAGTTCTCGCGGGTCAGGATGTCGTGGGCGCCGGAGAGGGCGATCAGCCGGGCGGTGAGCAGGCCGCGGGCCTCGCCGGGGCTCTGGCCGGTGCGCAGGGTCTGGCGGGCGATGGATTGGACGGTGGCCAGGGTGTTCTTCACCCGGTGGTTCAGCTCGTTGATCAGGAACTGCCGGCGCTCGGCGGCGCGGGCCCGCTCGGTGATGTCCTGGATGGCGCCGACGTAGCGGACCGCGCGCGGACCCTCCGGGGTGTCCTCGAACAGGGCCTCGCCGTGGGCCAGCAGCCAGCGCTCGGCGCCGTCGGGCCGCACGATGCGGCAGTCGTAGGAGACCTTTTCACGCAGGTCCGGATCGGTGGCGCGTCGCGCCATGGCCTCGGTGACCGCCTCATCGTCCGGGTGGACAAGCTCGCGGACCATCTCGAAGCTTACCGGCTGGTCGACGGGAAAGCCGAAGATGGCCTTGGCCTGGTCGGAATAGATCACCTCGCCGGTGGCCAGGTCCCAGTCCCAGACTCCCAGGCCGGCGGCCTCGGTGGCCAGGCTGAGGCGGCGCTCGCTGAGCCGCAGGGCCTCGTCGGCCAGGCGGTGATGGGTCAGGTCCTGCGCGATCCAGACGGCGCCGTCGACCTTGTCGGGGCCGATCTGGCGGGGGCTCACCGTGACCTGGAGGTCGCGGGGCTGGCCCTGGCGGTCGGTGAGGGTGAGATCGCGTCGCTGGGGGCCGCCGGCGGCCGTGGCCAGGAGCTCGGCGGCGATCGGGCGCAGGGCTGGAACCAGGGCCTCGAGGAAGGGCCGCCCGTGGACCGGCATCCCATCGTCCGCCAGCCAGGGGTGGAAATTGGCGGTGGCGAAGACGCAGATCCCTTGCCCGTCCACCACCGCGATCTGCAGCGGCATGGCCCGGAGCAGGGCGAACATCGGCGCCCGCTCCATCTGGGGCTTGGCCGCCAGGGCCGCCTCCAGGGCCTGGACACGGGCCTGCAGGGCCGCATTCGAGGCGCGCAGCTCGTCCAGTTCAGACATGACCACAGCCTCAGCGCGACGAACGCCACAGCCTAGAGTGGATCGGGCGGGCCTGTGAAGGCGTAACCGCCCCAGGTCAGGCGTCGGTCTTCAGGGCCTCATAGGCCTCGACAGCCTCGATCCACTCCTGCTCGGCGGCGTCGAGGGCGGCCTGGGCCTTGACCCGGTCGGCGCCCAGGCGGGCGGCCTTGGCGGGATCCTTGGTGAAGATGTTGGGGTCGGTCAGGGCCTTGTCGATCTCGGCGACCGACGCGGTGGCGCGGGCCAGGGCCGCCTCGGCCTGCTCGGCGCGGCGGCGCGCGGTGCCGGTGGGGACCTTGGCCTTGAGGACGGGCTTGGGCGGCGGCGGCGGGGCGGCGGCCTGGGGGACCTGGGACGGGCCCTTGGCGGCCTGGCGGGCGCGATCGATCACCAGCTTGGCGTAGTCGTCCATGTCGCCGTTGAAGGGGGCGATGGTGCCGTCGGCGGCCAGCCAGAGGCGGTCGGCCACCAGCTCCATCAGCGAACGGTCGTGGGTGATCAGGATGACGGCGCCGGCGTATTCGTTCAGGGCGTCCAGCAGGGCCCGGCGGCTGTCGATGTCCAGGTGGTTGGTGGGCTCGTCGAGGATCAGGAGGTGGGGGGCCTCCATGGCCACCATGTTCAGCAGCAGGCGCGCGCGCTCGCCGCCGGACAGGTTGGCGACCGTGGTCTCCACCTTCTGGACGCCCATGCCGAACTGGGCCAGGCGCGAGCGGCGGGCCGCGTCGCTGGCCTCGGGCATGGCGCGGCGGATGATCTCCAGCGGGGTGTCGGAGGGATCGAGCGCCTCGATCTGGTGCTGGTGGAACCAGCCCACCTTCAGGCGGCGGTCGCGGCGCAGGTCGCCGTGCATGACCGTCAGGGCGCCGGCCACCAGCTTGGCGAAGGTCGACTTGCCGGCCCCGTTGACGCCCAGCAGGCCGATGCGGTCGTCCAGGTCCAGGCGCAGGTCCAGATTGCGCAGGATCGGCGAGCCGTCATAGCCCACCGAGGCGCCCTCCAGGCGGATCAGCGGCGGGGCCACCGGCCGCTCCGGCGAGGGCAGGATGAAGGGGGCGGTGCGCTCGGCCGCGACGATGGAGACCGGCGGCAGCTTGGCCAGCTGCTTCAGGCGCGACTGGGCCTGGGTCGCCTTGGACGCCGTGGCGCGGAAGCGATCGACGAAGGCCTGGAGGTGGGCGCGCTGGGCGTCGATCTTGGACTTGTTGGATTCCAGCAGACGGGCCCGCTCGGCGCGCTGGACCTCGAAGTTGTCGTAGTTGCCGGGATAGAGGTCGAGCTTGCCCGAATGCAGGTGGAGGATGTGGTCCACCGAGTTGTTCAGGATCTCGCGGTCGTGGCTGATGATGATGGCGCTGTTGGGATATTTCTTCAGGCGCGCCTCCAGCCAGAGCGCCCCTTCGAGGTCGAGATAGTTGGTGGGTTCGTCCAGCAGCAGCAGGTCGGGCTCGGCGAACAGGGCCGCGGCCAGGGCCACGCGCATCCGCCAGCCGCCGGAGAATTCCGCCATCGGCCGCGCCAGGTCGGCGTGGGAGAAGCCGAGGCCGGAAAGGATTTCCGCCGCCCGGCTGGGGGCGCGGTCGGCGCCGATGTCGCTGAGGCGGGCGTAGATCTCCCCCAGGTGCTCCGGCTCGGCGGTGTCCAGGGAGGCCATCAGGGTCTCGCGCTCGACGTCGGCGGCCAGCACCGTGTCCAGCAGGGTCACCGGGGTGGCCGGATGTTCCTGATCCACCGAGGCGATGCGGGCGGCCTTGGGGTAGCCGATCTCCCCCGAGCCCTGGTGCAGCTGGCCCAGGATCAGCTTGAACAGGGTGGACTTGCCGACGCCGTTGCGGCCCACCAGGCCCACCTTGGACCCCACGGGCAGGCTGATGGTGGCCTCGTCGAAGAAACGACGGCCCCAGGAGTCGAAGACGAGTTCATGGATCTGCAGCATGGGATCGGACTTACAAAACAGGTTGAGTGAACGGCCGGCCCGGTGGCCGTCCGCTGGACGTCTTCGCTCGCGGCGTTGACTAGGGTCGCATCAACCGTCTCTCCGATGACGGGGGCTCCATATCAGAGGTCGGGGCCCGCGTCGCGCGCAACCTGCCTTGGCGCTGTCACCCGGTGCGGCTATAAGCCCGCACCCTTCGGCGCGGACGGCCGCGCCTCAGATACAAAGAACAAGCCAAGACCATGACTGAACGCACCTTCTCGATCATCAAGCCGGACGCCACCAAGCGGAACCTCACCGGCAAGATCAACGCGGTGATCGAAGACGCGGGCCTGCGCATCGTCGCCCAGCGCCGGATCAAGATGACCGAAGCCCAAGCCAAGAAGTTCTACGAAGTGCACGCCGAGCGTCCCTTCTACGGCGAACTGGTGGAGACCATGACCTCGGCCCCCGTGGTCGTGCAGGTCCTGGAAGGCGACAACGCCATGGCCCGCTA
Source organism: Phenylobacterium sp. (assembly GCF_965229015.1). Lineage (GTDB taxonomy): Bacteria > Pseudomonadota > Alphaproteobacteria > Caulobacterales > Caulobacteraceae > Phenylobacterium. The sequence continues at coordinate 800,308 of NZ_CBDDIM010000001.1, forward strand.
TCGCGAAGTCATGGGCGCCACCAACCCCGAGCAGGCCGCCCCCGGCACCATCCGCAAGCTGTTCGCCCTGAACGTCGGCGAGAACTCGGTGCACGGTTCGGACAGCGTCGAGAACGCCAAGATCGAGATCGCCCAGTTCTTCAAGGACGAAGACATCGTCGGCTAAGGGCGAGAGCGCCGTCCCTCAGGACGACGCCGCGTCACCGTTTCCAAGGAGCCCTCCATGCGCTAGCTGAGGCTGGTCGCAGGGAGGGCTTTTTCGTGGGCGCAGCAGCGGGTGAGACCTTCCCCGAGATCCGCGAGGCGGTGCGCCGGCTCTGCGCGCAGTTCCCGGGCGCCTATTGGCGGGCCCTGGACCGCGACCGCACCTATCCCACGGCGTTCGTCACCGCCCTGACGGAGGCCGGCTTCCTGTCGGTGCTGATCCCCGAGGCCTATGGCGGGTCGGGCCTGGGCCTGGGCGCGGCCACGGCGGTGCTGGAGGAGATCCACCGCTCGGGCTGCAACGGCGGCGCCTGTCACGCCCAGATGTACACCATGGGCGCCCTGCTGCGGCACGGCGGCGAGGCGCAGAAGCGGGCCTACCTGCCGAAGATCGCCAGCGGCGAGCTGCGCCTGCAGGCCTTCGGGGTCACCGAACCCACCGCCGGCACCGACACCACCCGCATCTCCACCTTCGCCCGGCGCGAAGGCGACAAGTACATCGTGAATGGCCAGAAGCTGTGGATCAGCCGGGCGGAGCACTCCGACCTGATGATCCTGCTCTGCCGCACCACCGCGCGGGAGGACGCGGCCAAGCCGACCGCCGGGATGAGCGTCCTGCTGGTGGACATGCGCGCCGCGGTGGGGAACGGCCTGACCATCAAGCCGGTCCGGACCATGCTCAACCACGCCACCACCGAACTGTTCTTCGACAACATGGAGGTGCCCGCCGCCAACCTGATCGGCGAGGAGGGCAAGGGCTTCGGCTACATCCTGGACGGCATGAACGCCGAGCGAATACTGATCGCCGCGGAGTGTGTCGGGGACGCCAAGTTCTTCATCGACCGGGCCAGCGCCTACGCCACCGAGCGCGAGGTGTTCGGCCGGCCCATCGGCCAGAACCAGGGGGTGCAGTTCCCCATCGCCCGGGCCTATGTCCAGATGACCGCGGCCTCGCTGATGGTGGACAAGGCCGCGACGATGTTCGACGCCGGCGAGCCCTGCGGCACCGAGGCCAACATGGCGAAGATGGTGGCCTCGGAGGCCTCCTGGTACGCCGCCGACACCTGCCTGCAGACCCACGGCGGCTTTGGCTTCGCCGAGGAGTACGACATCGAGCGCAAGTTCCGCGAGACGCGGCTCTATCAAGTGGCTCCCATCTCCACCAACCTGATCCTGAGCCATGTGGGCACCCACGTGCTCGGCATGCCCAAGTCGTTCTGAGGTCAGCATGTACGACCTGCTCAAGGGCCTGAGGGTGGTGGAGGGTTCGGCCTTCGTGGCGGGGCCGACCTGCGGGCTTTACCTGGCCCAGATGGGCGCCGAGGTGATCCGCTTCGACAATATCGGCGGCGGACCCGACTTCCGACGCTGGCCGCTCTCGCCCGAAGGCGACAGCCTCTATTGGGAGGGACTGAACAAGGGCAAGAAGTCGGTGGCCCTGGACCTGGCACGGCCCGAGGGGCGCGAGCTGGCGCAGCGGCTGGCGGCCGCGCCCGGCGAGGACGGCGGTCTGTTCGTGACCAACTTCCCGGTCGACGGCTTCCTGTCCTACGAGAAGCTCAGCGCGATCCGGTCCGACCTGATCTGCGTGCGGGTGATGGGCTGGGCCGACGGGTCCCAGGGCATGGATTACACCATCAACTCGGCCCTGGGACTGCCGCTGATGACCGGGCCGGTGGGGGACGAGCGCCCCGTGAACCACGTGCTGGCGGCCTGGGACCTGCTGACCGGCGCCTACTGCGCCTTCGCCTTGGTGTCCGCCCTCCTGGCGCGGACGCGCGGGCAGGGCGGCCGGGAGATCCGCGCGCCGCTGTCGGACATCGGGGCGGCGACCATGGCCAACCTCGGCTTCACCGCCGAGACCCTGCTGGCGGGCCATCAGCGGCCACGGATGGGCAATGACATCTACGGCGCCTTCGGCCGCGATTTCACCACCAGGGATGGGGTGAAGCTGATGCTGCTGGCCATCACCCCGAAACAGTGGAGCAAGGCCCTGGAGACCCTGGGCATCGTGGCCGAGGTCGCGACGGTGGAGGCCGAACTCGGTGTGTCCTTCGCCACGGACGAGGGCCTGAGGTTCATCCATCGGGCGCGGCTCTATCCGCTGTTCGAGCGGGCCTTCGCCGGCCGCACCGCCGCCGAGCTGACGCCCGCCTTCGACGCCGGCGGGGTGACCTGGGGCGCCTACCAGACCCTGGAGGCGGCGCTGGAGGATCCGCGCCTCTTCAAGGCCAATCCGGTGTTCCAGGATATCCGCCACCCCAGCGGCCTGAGCTATCCGGCGCCCGGCGCCATGGCGACCATTCCGCAGGACTTGCGGGGTGAGGTTCTTCCGGCCCCCAAGCTCGGCCAGCACACCGACGAGGTCCTGTCGCAGCTGCTGAAGATGTCGGGCGGCGAGATCGCCAAGCTGCACGACGCCAGGATCGTCGCCGGACCGGAGGGCAAATGAACCAGACCATCGCCGTTGAAGAGACCGCCCCCGGCCTGCTGGTGGTGACGCTGTCGCGTCCCGAGGCCGCCAATTCGCTCAACACCGCCATGGGCCGCGAGCTGCTGGCCCTATGGCTGCGGATCGCCGACGACGAGCAGGTGCGCGCCGTGGTGCTGACCGGGGCCGGGCGGTTCTTCTGCGCCGGGGCCGACCTGAAGGAGCGCGACGGCATGACCGACGCGGCCTGGGGCGAGCAGCACCGCCTGTTCGAGGACATGATCCGCGCCCAGCTGGCCTGTCCCTTCCCGCTGATCGCGGCGATCAACGGGGCGGCCATGGGCGGGGGCGCGGAGATGGCGCTGGCCTGCGACTTCGCCTGGGCCTCGGAGACCGCGCGGATCGGCCTGCCCGAAGCCGGGCTGGGGATCATACCGGGCCTGGGGGGCACCCAGCTGCTCACCCGGGCGGTGGGGGAGCGGCGGGCCGCCGAGATGCTGATGTCCGGCGCGCCGGTGGACGCCGCCGAGGCCCTGTCGGTGGGGATCGTCAACCGGGTCTGCCCGCCCGAGGCCCTGCTGCCCCAGGTGCTGGAGCGGGCCGCCCTGATCGCGGCCAAGGCGCCCCTGTCGGTGCGGGCGCTCAAGCGGGTCGTGCGCGGCGGGGCGGTCCTGCCCCTGGACCGGGCCATGGCCCTTGAGCTGGAGGCCTACAACCACCTCTTCACCACGCAGGACCGGCGCGAGGGTGTGGCGGCCTTCAATAAGAAGCGGTCGCCGGACTTCAAGGGGCGGTAGGCGCAGCGGCGGCCACCGTGGCGGCCAGGGCCCGGGTGGCGGCCATCGCCGCCTTGTCGCCGCCCATGCTGTCGCCGGCGTTGGCGATCACCAGGGCGCCCGATCCCGTCTGCGGGAACAGCACCACCAGGGCGTACCAGTTGCCGTCGGAGCCTGCGTGGGTGAGGGCCGGGCCGGTCAGGCCCATGGGACGCGGAGAAGCGCCCCAGCCCAGGGCGGAGCGGGTGTCGCCCTGGCCGGTGTGCAGGAAGCGGTAGGTCTCAGTCTTCAGCAGCTTCCCCTGGCCGTGCTCGCCGCGCATCTGGTCGATGCAGAAGCGGCCCCAGTCACCCATGGTCAGGCGCATGGCCCCGGCCGGGGCGAACATGCGCGGATTGACGTCGGTGACCTTGTCGGCCGGGCGGCCGTCCACGTGGCCGTAGGGCTCGTTGGCCCCACCATACTGGTCGAAACTGATGGAATTCATCCCCAGGGGCTTGAAGACTTCCTGGACGATCAGGTCTTCGAAGGGCTTGCCGGTCGCCTGCTCGGCCACGGCCGCGGCGGTCAGCAGGCCGGTGTTGGAATAGATCATGTCGCCACGCGGGGGGCCGGCGGGGGCGTCGGCCAGGGCGGTGGTGAGATAGCGCAGGCGCTGGGCCGGCAGCGGCGCCTTGTCGGCGTAGAAGCGGTTGAAGAAGGCCATGTCGTCGTGGTTTTCCGGCAGGCCGGCGCGGTGCGACAGGAGGTCGGGCAGGGTCGCGCCGCGATATTCCGGGCGCATCGTGGCCGCCAGGCTGGGCAGCATCTGATCGAGCGGCCTGTCCCAAGCCAGCACGCCGCGCTCCACCAGGCGTGCGATGAGGGTGGCGGTCATGGCCTTGCCGTTGGAGCCCAGGTGCCAGCGGTCTCCGGGGCGCACGAGGGCGGGGCGGCCCAGGCGGCGGATCCCGGCCACCAGTTCGGGCCGGGCCTTGAAGTCCCGCAGGAGCAGGGCGGCCATGCCCGGCGTCGCCGTGCCCTCCATGGCCTTGGCGAGGACCGTGGAGGTCGGGGTCTCGGCGTGGGCGGCGAAGGGGGCGGCCAGGCCGGCCAGCAGGACGGCGCGTCGGGAGGTGGTGGTCATGTCGGCGAGCTAAGGCTCAGCTTCGGCGCCGGTCAACTTACGCTTTGGACAGTCGCCCGGCGACTTGCCACGAACCTGTGTTCGTGATATGTTCCGCGTGGTGCATAAGCGGGAGCCTGGTCATGCGCCTCTATTCCGGTCCCTTGAGCATGTTCGGCGCCAAGGTGGAGATCGCGGCCCTGGAGAAGGGCCTGCCGGTGAAGGTCTTCATGGTCCCCTACGATCCGCAGCGGGGCTATGAGCCGAAGCATCCCGATGTCGTGCGGATCAATCCCAAGCGCCAGGTTCCGGTGTTGATCGACGGCGAACTGGAGATCTTCGATTCCACCCAGATCCTCGAATATTTCGAGCATCTCTCGCCGGAGCCCGCCTTGTGGCCCGTCGATCCCAAGGCCCGCGCGGCGGCCCGGCTGCTGGAGCATCGGGCCGACGAGGTCTATTTCCCGCACATCATCGCCCTGATGGGCCTGCAGGCCACGCCGGAGGATCCGGCCGCCGTGGCGGCGCGGGCGTCTGCGGCGGCCTTCTATGGCGAGATGGAGGCTCTGCTGGCCGACCGCGCCTTCCTGGCCGGGACCCTGAGCTACGCCGACATCGGTTTCTTCATGGCCAGCCTGTTCGGCGAGCGGATGGGGGCGGTGATGGGGCGCGAGACGCCGCTGCTGCTGGCCTGGCGCGAGGCCATGGCCTCGCGGCCGGCGGTGCGTCAGGTGGCCGGCGCCATGATGGACTACCTGACCTCGATCGGCCGGCCGGTCCCGCAATTCATGACCGCGGCGGCGGCCGGGTGATCTGGCTGTCGCGCAGGTGGGGGGAGTGCAGGCGCTCATAGGGCGGCGCGCCGGACTGGCCGATGAGCATGCTCAGCAGCTCGCCGCCGTGTACGCCCAAGGGCGGCGGACCGTCCCTCAGGGCGCGCCAGAGGCCTAGGGCCTCCCGGTCGATCTGTTCGTCACGCGACATTTCAAGCCTCAATTCCACGTTGTGAGTTACGCGTGGGACCGAGGGCAGGTTCCGCCAAATTCGTTTATTTACCGTAGCTTGGCAGCAATTCGTCGCAGTTGTGGCGAAGTTGCGCCCTTCAGGCCGCCACCAGCTCGCCGCAGACGAAGGCGTCCTCGGCGGCCGCCAGCAGGCCTTCCAGCACCTCCGGGGCGTCCTGCGGGGCGACGATGAGGATCAGGCCGACCCCGCAGTTGAAGGTGCGGCGCAGCTCGTGGTCGGAGACCCCGCCCACCTGCTGCATCCAGGCGAAGACCGGGGGCAGGGGCCAGGCGTTCCAGTCGAACCGCGCCTCCAGCCCCTGGGCGATGGCGCGCGGCGGGTTCTCGATCAGGCCGCCGCCGGTGATGTGGGCGCAGCCCTTGATCCGGCCGGCCTTGATCTGGGGCAGGACGCTCTTGATGTAGATCCGGGTGGGCGCCATCAGCGCCTTCGCCAGGCTCAGGTTCTCGTCGAAGGGCGCGGTGTCGGTCCAGGCCAGGCCCGAACGCTCGACGATGCGGCGCACCAGGGAGTAGCCGTTGGAGTGGGGGCCGCTGGAGGCCAGGCCGATGATCAGGTCGCCGGCCTGCTGGTCGTCCATGCGGGGCAGGACCGCGCCGCGCTCCACCGCGCCGACCGAGAAGCCGGCCAGGTCGTAGTCGCCCTCGCCGTACATGCCGGGCATCTCGGCGGTCTCGCCCCCCACCAGGGCCGCGCCGGCCTGGAGGCAGCCCTCGGCGATACCCCCCACCACGCGGGCGGCTTCCTCGACATTGAGCTTGCCGGTGGCGAAGTAGTCCAGGAACAGCAGGGGCTCGGCGCCCTGGGCCAGCAGGTCGTTCACGCACATGGCCACCAGGTCGATGCCGACCGTGTCGTGCATGCCGGTCTCGATGGCCACCTTCAGCTTGGTGCCGACGCCGTCGGTGGTGGAGACCAGCAGGGGATCGGCGTAGCCGGCCGCCTTGAGGTCGAAGAGGGCGCCGAAGCCGCCGAGGGCGGCGTCCGCCCCGGGCCGCCGCGTGGCCTTGGCCAGGGGCTTGATGCGCTCGATCAGCGCATTGCCCGCGTCGATATCCACGCCAGCTTGAGCATAGGTGAGGCCGTTCGGACGGTCGGTCATGGTGAAATAGGCCTCAAGAAATTCGCCGCCGGGGTTGCAGACTCGGGCGTGCGCGGGGCTATAGCTAATTGATGACGCCGATTACAACCACCGCCGAACTGGCGGCGTACTGTGACAAAATCAAAGGCCAGCCTTTCGTCGCCGTGGACACCGAGTTCATGCGCGAGACGACCTACTGGCCCAAGCTCTGTCTGATCCAGGCCGCCGCCCCGAACGCCGAAGCCGTTATCGATCCCCTGGCCGAAGGCCTGGACCTCGAGCCGTTCCTGGCGATCCTCCGCGACGAGAGCATCGAGAAGGTGTTCCACGCCGCCCGACAGGACGTGGAGATCTTCAACAATCTCAAGGCGATGCCCAAGCCTCTGTTCGACACCCAGGTGGCCGGCATGGCCGCGGGCTATGGCGAGCAGATCGCCTATGACGCCCTGGTTCGACAGATGCTGAAGATCGAGTTGGACAAGTCCAGCCGCTTCACCGACTGGGCCCGCCGGCCGCTGACCGAGGCGCAGTTGACCTACGCCCTGGCCGACGTGACCCACCTGGCGGCGCTCTATCCGATCCTCAAGGCGCGGCTGGAAAAAGAAGGCCGCCTGGCCTGGGTCCACGACGAGATGCAGAACCTCTGCGATCCCGCCGTCTATGACGTGGAGCCGGAGAACGCCTGGAAGCGCCTCAAACCGCGGCGGCACACCTCGAAATACCTGGCGGTCTACAAGGCCGTGGCCGCCTGGCGCGAGCGGACCGCCCAGCAGCGGGACCAGCCGCGTGGCCGCATCCTGAAGGACGAGGCCATCGACGAGCTGGCCACCCAGGCGCCGACCGACGCCGGGGCCATCGACCGCCTGCGCTCGGTGCCCAAGGGATTCTCAGGCTCGCGTTTCGGACCGGATCTGCTGGACGCCATCAAGGAGGCGCTGAAGGACCCCGACGCCTATGCGCCGGTGATCGAGCGCAGCAAGATCGCCGCCTCGCCGGCCGCCGGCGCCGTGGTGGAGCTGCTCAAGGTGCTGCTCAAGGCGCGAGCCGAGGACGCGGGGGTGGCCTCCAAGCTGATCGCCACCGTCTCGGATCTCGAACAGATCGCCAATGACGACGATGCCAAGACCCCGGCCCTGACCGGCTGGCGGCGCGAGGCCTTCGGTGAGGACGCCCTGAAGCTTAAGCGCGGCGAACTGGCCCTGGTGCTGGACGGCACGCGGGTGCGGGTGGTCGAGGTCCGACGCGCGCCGAAGGTCAGCGCGGCGGAATAGATGCGCCTGCTGCTCAACCTCCTGTGGTTCGTCTTCGGCGGCTGGCTCTCGGGCCTGCTGTGGATGCTCTCCGGAGTGTTGTTGGCCATCACCGTCGTCGGCCTGCCCTGGGCCTTCGCCGCCTTCCGGATCGCCGGGTTCAGCGCCTGGCCGTTCGGGCGGCAGGTGGCGGCGCGGGACCTGCACACCGGCCGCGAGGACCTGGGCACGGGGGGCGTCGGCTTCCTGATGAACGTGGTGTGGTTCATCCTCGGGGGCTGGTACCTGGCGCTCAGCCACCTGATGCTGGCGGTCGCCCAGGCGGTGACCATCATCGGCATCCCTTTTGCGGTCCAGAACGTGAAACTGGCGATCATCTCCCTGGCCCCGGTGGGCAAGACCGTCGTCGAGGTCTGAGACGGCCGCCGCCCAGGGTGTCATCCCGCATGCAGCGCCGCAGGCGCGAAAGTGCGGGACCCATACGCACCGATCTCTCCGGCGCGCCCCGCGCGTCTAGGTCCCGGACAAGCGCTGGGCGCTTTCCGGGATGACAGTTGGGGGGTGAGCGAACAAGCGGTGGATATCCCCCGCGCCCGACCGATGTTGGCCCGGCCGGCCGCCGTCCCCAGGTCCTGCACCGCCTATCCACCGCGCGCCCACCGGGCCCGTCGAAACCCCGCTTGCCGGAAATCGGAGACGAGCGCACCGTCATGAGGTCGAGAGGGACCGCGGCGCGGGCGGATCGGGAAACCGGACCACCAGGCGGGCGGAAGGTTCCAGGCCGGAGACTGACGGGGCGACCCGACGGCGACCGACCGAAGGACACCGGCCGAGGGCGAAGAGGCGCAGGGCGACCTGCAAGTCGACGCGGCGGCCGACCTTGGAGACGCAGATCCCGCAAGGGAGCTGGATGAGAGGGCGGCATGTCGGGCGACCGACGTGTCGCCCTCTTGCTATGCGCTCTTGGCTAGAGCCCCACCTCGCTGGGGGCGGCCTCGTTGATCAGGGGCTCGCCGGCCAGGTAGCGCTTGAGGTTGTCCACGAACAGCTGGTCGCCGCGGGCGGGCGTCCCCTGGCCGGAATTGGAGGTGTGGGCGCTGATCCGCACCTTGGGGTGATCCCACATCCAGTGATCGGCCGGCAGGGGTTCGGTCTGGAAGACGTCCAGCACCGCGTGGCCCGGCTTGTCGGCCTCCAGGCCGGCCTTGAGGGCGTCCTCGTCCACCAGACCGCCGCGACCGATATTGATCAGGATCGCGCCCGGCTTCATGGCGGCGAAGAAGGCGGCGTCGGCCATGTCGCGCGTCTCGTCGTTGAGGGCGCAGGCCAGGACGACGACGTCGGTCTGGGGCAGGATATCGGGCAGGCCGGCCATGGTGACGGTGGCGTCGGCCAGGGGGTCGGCCTTGTCGCTGCGGCGCACGACGGTGAGGTGGACGCCGAAGGGCTTGATGCGCCGGGCGATCTCCGCCCCGATGGCGCCCGCTCCCACGATGGCCCAGCGGGTCTGGCTCACCTCGCGATAGGGGGTCGATTTCCAGGTGCGGGACGCCTGCAGCGCGCGCTGGGCGTCGATGGGGACGATCAGGGCCAGGCCGTGGGCCACCACATATTCGGCGATGGCCACGGCCTGGGCGTTGCTCTTGGAGAGCCGCACGCCCTTGGCCATCACCGACTTGAAGATCGGGGCGTCGATGCCGGCGTTGAAGGTCTGCATCCACCGGGCCTTGGAGCCCTTCAGGACCCTGCCCATCAGGGCCGGGAGCTGGCCGCCGCCATAGGCGTCCAGGGTGGTCCAGACGATCTCGGGATCGACCTCCTCGGCGGGGATGTCGGCGCCATCGCGCTGGAAGCTCTCCGGCCCGGTCAGGGTGACGATGTCGAGATCGCCGACGAAGGGGGCGATGCGGGCCTTCACCCGCTCATAGGCCGCCGCGGTGAGGAGGAGCTGCATCGGGTCAGGCCATTTCGAGCTTGAGTTTCAGGGCTTGGGCCAGGGTGGCCGCGCGCTTGGCGGTCTGTTCCCCCAGCAGCATGTCGCGCCAGCCCTCGTCGGCGGTGAGGCTGAGGCGGGTGTCGTCGATCACCAGGCTGGCGTGGGGCAGCAGGGTGGCGTTGCGGCCCGACAGGTCGCAGCCCAGGCGCACGGCGGCGCCCAGGGCCCGGGCCCGCTGGCGACGCTCGTTGGAGAGCACCTTGGCGATGGTCCCGGGCTCGGGGGTCACCGGGGCGCTGGAGTGGCGGGCGAAGGCGGCGCAGGCCAGGAAGGCGCGCTCCGCATGGGTCATGCCGGCGATGGGCGCCCGCAGCACCTGGTCGAAGGCCAGGTCGGCGCGATGGTCGGGGTGCAGGCGCGCCCCCAGGTCGGCCAGGCGGCAGGCCGCCGCCGTCAGGATGGCGTCGCGCTCGCCGAACACCGGCGGCAGCTTGGCGAAGGCCCGGGTCAGCCAGGTCTCCAGGGCCAGGCCCAGGTCGTGGGAAAGGCCGCGCACGGCGGTCAGGGCCTCGCAGCCCTCGATCAGGGGATCGCGGGCGCGCGTCTCCGGGGCCATCGCCTCCAGCAACAGGCCCTCGCGCAGGCCATAGGCGGAGATCACCACCTTCTCCACCCCAAGCCGCTCGATCAGGGCGTCCAGCACCAGGGCCGAATAGGGCAGGGTGTCGAAGCGCTTCTTCGACAGCCCCTGGATGCGCTCCAGGGAGCCGCGGGACTGGCGGCTGACGAAGCGGGCGACGTCCACGGCGTCGGCGCGGGTCATCTCGTACTGGTGGGCCACGCGCAGGGGATAGTCGGCCATGATCATGTGCAGCAGGGCCAGGTTGCGCCAGGCCCCGCCGACGGCCTGGAACTGCGGGGTGGCGAACTTCTGGTGGAGGGGCGCCAGCGCCGCGTCGATCCGCTTGCGGGTGCGCTCGACGTCCAGGGCGCGGGGGGCGCCCAGGGCGAAGGGGCCGAGCGGCAGGGTGACGCCGTCGCCGGACTGGCCGTCGTCCAGGCGGATCAGCTCCAGGCTGGAGCCCCCCAGGTCCCCCACCACGCCCTTGGCGTCCGGCTGGCCGGCGGTGACGCCGAGGGCGGCGTAGCGGGCCTCCTGCTCGCCGGACAGGATGCGGACCCGCAGGCCGGTCTCGGCCTGGATGCGGGCCAGGAAGTCGCGGCCGTCGGCGGCCTCGCGCACGGCGGCGGTGGCCACCACCATGATCTCCGAGGCGTTGAGGCCGTCCAGCACGGCGCGGAAGCGGCGCATGGCCGCCATGGCGGTCTCCACGCCCTCGGGCGACAGGCGGCCGGTGGCGGTCAGGTCTCGGCCGAGGCCGGCCAGGGCCTTCTCGTTGAAGACGGTCCAGATCGCCCGGCCTTCCAGCCGGTAGATGACGAGACGGACGGAATTCGAACCCAGGTCGATGACGGCGGCCTGGCGACCGGGGGGACTATCCGTGCGTGGCCACATGATCGATCGCGCGCGGCATGTCCTTCACCTTCTGCCCCCGGCCCGACAGGCTGGGATTGGTCATGAAGTACTCGTGCGCGGAGAAGGCGCCCGGGTGGTCCCACGACGGATCGCGGGTATAGCGGCCCTCGCCGTCCAGCGTCCAGCTCTGCGCTTCGTCCTTGAGGTTGGCGACCATGATCTGCTGCAGGACCTGCTGGTGAACCGTGGGGTTCTCCACCGGGGTCAGGCACTCCACCCGGCGGTCGAGGTTGCGCGGCATCCAGTCGGCCGAGGAGATGAAGACGCGGGTCTCCGCCGAGGGCATGGGGGCGCCGTTGGCGAAGGCCACGATGCGGGAGTGCTCCAGGAAGCGGCCGACGATGGACTTGACCCGGATGTTCTCCGACAGGCCGACGACGCCGGGGCGCAGGCAGCAGATGCCGCGCACCACCAGGTCGATGGAGACCCCGGCCTGGCTGGCCTCGTACAGGCGGTCGATCAGCACGGGGTCGACGATGGAGTTGAGCTTGGCCCAGATGGCGGCGGGCTTGCCAGCCTGGGCGTTGGCGACCTCCTGGCCGATCAGGGCCAGCAGGTCGTGCTTCATGGTGATGGGCGAGAAGGAGAGCTTCTCCAGCCGGTCGGGGGTGGCGTAGCCGGTGATGTAGTTGAACAGGCGGGCGGAGTCGCGGCCGAGGGCCGGGTCGGTGGTGAACAGGGACAGGTCGGTATAGATACGCGCCGTGACCGGGTGGTAGTTGCCGGTGCCGAAGTGGCAGTAGGTGCGCAGGTTGTCGCCCTCCTTGCGGACCACCATCGAGAGCTTGGCGTGGGTCTTGTACTCCACGAAGCCGAAGACGACATGGACCCCGGCGCGCTCCAGATCCCGCGCCCACTTGAGGTTGGCCTCCTCGTCGAAGCGGGCCTTGATCTCCACCAGGGCGGTGACGTTCTTGCCGTTCTCGGCGGCCTCGATCAGGGCCGCGACGATGGGGCTGTCGGAGGAGGTCCGGTATAGGGTCTGCTTGATGGCCAGGACATTGGGGTCCCGGGCCGCCTGGCGCAGGAACTGGACCACCACGTCGAAGCTCTCGAAGGGGTGGTGGACCAGGATGTCCTTCTCGCGGATCGCGGCGAAGCAGTCGCCGGCGTGGTCGCGGATGCGCTCGGGGAAGCGGGGCTCGAAGGCCTTGAACTTCAGGTCGGCGCGGTCGGGCGGGATGAGCTGCGACAGCTCGTCGAGACCCAGCAGGCCGTCGATCATCAGGATATCGTCCTGGCGGGCGTGCAGGTTGGTGACGATGAAGTCCCGCAGCTCCTGGGGCATGGCCTGCTCGATCTCGACGCGCACCACGGAGCCCAGGCGGCGCTGCTTCAGGCGCGCCTCGAACTCCCGCATCAGGTCCTCGGCCTCTTCCTCGATCTCGATGTCGCTGTCGCGGATCAGGCGGAAGACGCCCTGGGCCTCGATCTCGCAATCGGGGAACAGGTGGTCGAGGAAGATGGAGACCATGTTCTCCAGCGAGATGAACCGCCGCTCGGGCTTGCGCCGTCGCGTGGGCGTGGCCGGAAGCTGCCAGAAGCGGGCGACCTGGGCCGGGATCGGGACCAGGGCGTAGAGCAGGCGGCCGTCCGACTGGCGGCGCAGCTTCAGCGCCAGGGAGAAGGCCAGGTTCGGGATGAAGGGGAAGGGGTGGGCCGGGTCGATGGCCAGGGGCGTCAGGACCGGGAACAGCCGGCTGACGAAGGTCTCCTCGAGGGCCGCCTTCTCCGCCGGGGTCACCTCCTGGGGCGAGACCACGTGCAGCCCCTCGCCGGTGAGCTCGACGCAGAGTTCGCGCCAGCGGGTCTGCTGGCCGGCCATCAGGTCGGCGGCCTCGGAATTGACCCGCTCCAGCTGCTCAGCCGGGGTGAGGCCGTCCTGGCTGACGACGCGCACGCCCTCGCGGACCTGGGCCTTCAGGCCGGCCACGCGGACCATGTAGAATTCGTCCAGGTTGTTGGCCGAAATCGACAGGAAGCGCAGGCGCTCCAGCAGCGGATGGCGGGCGTTCTGGCTCTCCCCCAGCACCCGCTTGTTGAAGGCCAGCCAGGAGAGTTCGCGGTTGAAGAACCGGGCCGGCGAAGCCAGCAGCTCGGTGTCCAGACCCAGGGGTTCGCGCGCGACTTCGACACCGTCGGATCGCATGGGCGCGGCATAGGTCATGGGTCGACATTCCCGGAACTGGAGATCGGACCTGTTCTGGCCCAACCCACTTGAGGCTTCAAGTCATCCCTCGAAAAGGTCAAGATTCTCCGTATCATCTTCAAGAATCTGTCGTGCAAGCGCCCGCGAAATGGGCCGCTGTTCGTCGTCGGCGGCCTCGTCCAGACGCTTGACGATTTCACGGGCGGCCGGGATCGACCTTGGCATGCGACGCAGGAGGTAGGGAAACACCTCCTTGGGCGGGCGAATGCTCCGCTCCCGGAAGAATTTTCTCAAGACACCTTCCAGGACCTGGTCGTCGGGCTCCTCGATCAGGGCGACGGGCAGGGCGTTAAGGCGCGACCGCAGGTCCGGCAGCTCGGCGGGCCACGCCGCCGGCGCCAGCCGCGCCGTCAGCAGCAGGCTGCCGCCATCATGGCCGGCCATGTTGATCAGGTGGAACAGGGTCTCGGCGTCGATACCCCGGTCGACATCCTCCACCAGGACCGGGCGGCCGTTGGCGGCGGAGACGTCGGTGGCGGTGCGGTCCAGGACCAGGGCCTTGGCCTGGGCGGCCCAGCCCCGGGCCAGGTGGGTCTTGCCGGACCCCTCGGCCCCCACCAGCACCAGGCAGCCGCCGTGCCAGGCGGGCCAGGCGTCGAGGGCCGCGATCGCCTGGGCGTTGGAGGGCCCCTGGCTGAACTCGCGGCGCGCATAGGACACGGGGCGCCTGAGGCTCAGGCGGAGCTGTCGCACTAGGGGTCTCTTCGAGCGGGCGCGGTCACCGGGTGACCTTAGCGGCGGCGTCGCGCGGGGTCGATGCGGACAGCGTCGGCAACTGGGGATGGATCGGCCGGCGGCGCCGCGGCGAGACCGCCGAGCGGGAGCGTTAGACCACGGGCGCCGCGTGGCGTGCAGACGCGTGGCCGGACTGCGCGTCTGGGGTTCAAATCCCATCAAACCTCGCCATACCGACACCTGGCCGGTTGGAGGGGTGGTCGCCCTTGCGCCACCTATCCCCATCACCCCGAACGGGGGAGCTGGGGATAGCATGATGAAAACTTCGAACCTGCGCCGTGGGGCGTTGATGTGCGGCGCGGCCGTGACGATGGCGCTGGGCGCGCCGACCTGGGCCCTGGCCCAGACCGCCGGCACGGTGGATGAGCTGGTGGTGACCGGCAGCCGGGTCTCCGAGGCCTCGGTGGCCATCGGCACCGACCAGGCCACCGCCACCGTCGCCATCACCCGCGAGGCCCTGCTCTCGGCCCCGGCCGGCGTCACGGGCCTGAAGATGCTGGAGTCCCTGCCGGGCTTCAACGTCCAGGCCAATGACGCGCTCGGGATGTACGAGTTCGGCAACTCGGTCTCGGTGCGGGCCTTCAACTTCCAGCAGATCGGCTTCCTGCTGGACAACATCCCCATGGGCCGCAGCGACCAGTTCGGCGGCAGCCCGATCTATCGCTATGTCGACAACGAGAACCTGCTGCGGGTGACCGCCTCGGCCGGGTCGGGCGACGTGGGCCTGCCCAGCTACGCCTCGCTCGGCCCCATCGTCAGCTACCTGACCCAGGTTCCGGACAAGGAATTCGGCGGCGTGGTCAGCTACAGCCGCGGCAGCGACAACCTGCAGCGCACCTTCGCCCGCCTGGACCTGGGCGAGCACAACGGATTCTCCGGCTATGTCAGCGGCTCCTGGATCCACGGCGACCTGTGGCGGGGCCCGGGCGACATCGACCGCAAGCACTATGAGGGCAAGCTGCGCTGGGAGATCGGGGAGGGGGCCATCACCTTCCAGACCGTCCACAACGACTATTTCGACTACGACTCACCGTCGATCACCAAGGCCCAGTACGCCGGGACGGCCGGCGACCTGTTCGGGCGCTCGGGGCGCGACTTCGCCTATCTGGGCTATGTGCCGGTGCTGCCGGTGACCAGCCCGGGGATCACCTATTCCAACACCGCCTACAACCAGTACTACAAGCAGGCGGTGAACAGCCGGCAGGACCACCTGTACGGCCTGACCTATGAAACCCCGATCGGCGGGGCCCTGAACCTCACCCTGGGCGGCTACTATGAGTCCAAGGAAGGCTACGGCGTCTCGCCCGAGGCCTATGCCACCTCGCTCACCAACTACAACAACGAGCGGCTGATCATCCCGGGCCTGTTCGCCCCCAAGGGCCTGCAGTACGGCCTGTCCACCGTCGACGGCACGCGCCAGGGCGTCACCGCCAAGCTGACCTGGAACCTCGGCGTCCACGCCCTGTCGGCCGGGGTCTGGCTGGAGAACGACGACTACCACCGCACTCAGCAGCGCTATAACCAGGTCGGCGGCAGCCCCGACGGCGCGCCGCTACTGAACGAGCCGGTCCACCTGCAGCGCAACTACACCTCGACCCGCGACACGGTGGAGTTCTTCGTCAAGGACACCCTCAGCCTGCTGGACGAGCGCCTGCACATCGACCTTGGCTTCAAGAGCCTGAGCGTCGACTACAATATCCAGGGCTACCGCAACCCGGCCGACTTCATCGCCAGCCGCCGGCCCTCGATCTCGAAGACCTGGGAGGACAACTTCCTGCCGCAGGTGGGCGCCGTCTTCGACGTCAACAGCCGCGATCAGATCTTCGCCTCCTATTCGGAGAACATGGCCCTGCCGCGCGGCGCCGACGACATCTTCTCGGCCGCCAGCCCGGCGGCGCCCGGACCCGAGGCCGAGACCTCCACCAACTGGGAGATCGGCTACCGCGCCAACCGGCCGACCTTCAACGCCTCGATCGTGGCCTATCAGACCAGCTTCGAGAACCGTCTGCAGGCCTTCGCCGCCGTGGTGCCGGGGTCATCCACCACCGAGACATTCTATCAGAACGTCGGGGCGGTGAAGGCGCACGGGGCGGAATTCAGCGGCCAGTGGAAGCCCGAGTTCCTGGGCGGGAAGGTCTATTTCAACTCCAACCTCAGCTACAATATCGCCGAGTTCCAGGACAACTTCGCCACCTTCGCCATCGCCGGGAAGCGGGTGCCCGACTTCCCCGAATGGCTGTGGACCGGCGGGGTCACCTTCGAGCCGGTCGAGGGCGCGGTGTTCAACCTGTCGGCCCGCCACATCAGCTCGCGCTTCACCAACTTCGTGAACAGCGAGGAGACCGACGGCTACACGATCTACAACGCCTATCTCGACCTGGGCGACGGGTTCGGCGCCGGGCCGTTCGAGCAGATCAAGGCCCGGGTCAATGTCGATAACATCCTGGACGAGGACTATCTGGGCACGGTGAGCACCACCACCAACACCCCGGCCAGCTTCCGCCCCGGCCCGCGCCGGACCATCCAGTTCACCCTGTCGGCGGAGTTCTAGACCGTGACGGCGCCGCGGGGGCTCAGCCCACCGCGGCGTCGAACTTGCCGGCGTTGTAGTCGGTGATCGCCTGGACGATCTCCTCGCGGGTGTTCATCACAAAGGGCCCGTGGGCGACGACGGGCTCGCCGATGGGCTCGGCGTGGCCCAACAGCACCAGGCCGCCGGTCGCCGAGGCGATCTCGACGGCGTCGCCGGCGTCGCTGAGCTGCACCAGGTTGAAGGCCGGCGCCGCCGCGCCGCCGATCTCGACCTGGCCTCGAACCACATAGAGGAAGACGCTGCGGCCGCCGAGATCGGCGAACCGCACCCGGCCGCCGGGCCGCAGGTCGACGGTGGCGAGGCTGACGCCGGTGAGCGAGGTGATTGGCCCAGTGTGGCCGTCCCAGCTTCCGGAGGTCAGGTGGACGGTGGTCAGGCCGTCCGGTGTGCGCCAGGCGGGGATCTCGTCCTGCTGCAGGCCGATATAGCGCGGCGGGCTCATCTTCAGGCGGCCCGGCAGGTTCACCCAGAGCTGCAACAGCTCCAGCGGCCCGCCGCGGCGCTTGAAGTCGTCGGGGGAGACCTCGGCGTGGACCAGACCGCTGCCGGCGGTCATCCACTGCACGCCCCCGGCCCGGATGATGCTCTCGTGGCCGGCGCTGTCGTGATGGGCCAGGTCGCCCTCCAGGATGAAGGTCACCGTCTCGAAGCCGCGATGCGGATGGGGGCCGAAGGGCAGGCCTTGATTGTTGACGGGATAGGTCTGAGGGCCGTGGTGGTTCAGGAACAGGAACGGATCGACCTGTTCCACGCGCGGGCCCGGGACGGGGCGACGGGTCACCAGGTCGCCGATGTCGTCGCGCAGGGCCGGGTGCAGGGCCTGGAGGGTCTTGTCGGTCATGGGGCTGTCCTCTGCCCACCCAGATAGGTTCTCCAAGCTCGCGGGACGAGAGCTTTTCTGCCGCCAAGATGGACCCAAGGCCACGCTCCGGGCGTTGGTCAGCAGACCAAACCCCGAGGACGTGATGGCGACTGAACACACCCCTCGCGCGCCGCTGGCGGCGGGCGCGCTGCTCGGGCTCGTTGGACTGGCGATGGGGGTGGGGGGCGCCCAGCTGATCGCCCTCGGCGGCTCATGGTACTATCTGATCGCGGGCCTCGCGGTCTTGGCCTCCGGGGTGCTCCTGGCGGCCCGCAAGGCCGAGGCGCTTTGGCTGTTCGCCGCTGTCGTGCTGGGCACCCTCGTCTGGGCGGTGTGGGAGATCGGCCTGGACTGGTGGCCTCTGGCGGCGCGGGGCGATGTGATCTTCGTGCTCGGCGGGCTTCTGCTCCTGCCGCTGGTGACCCGGCCGCTGGGCGGTCGTCGGGCGTGGGCGCCGCTGGCCGGCGCCTTGGGCCTCGCCGCGGTGGTCGGGGTGGCCGCCCTCATCTCCGACGAGCATGAGGTCGCCGGCCGGCTGCCGGGGCCTCGCGGCCCGGTCGCTGTCGCGGCCGACGATGTCCCCGCGGGGGACTGGACCTCCTATGGCCGGACCGGCCATGGCGATCGCTACTCGCCCCTGACCCAGATCACGCCGGACAATGCGAGTCGCCTGAAGGTGGCCTGGACCTATCGCACCGGCGATCTGCAGGGACCGGGCGATCCGACCGAAACCACCTTCGAGTTGACGCCCCTGAAGGTGGGGAGCCGAGTCTATATCTGTACGCCCCACGACTGGGCCATCGCGCTGGACGCCGCCACCGGCAAGCCGCTCTGGCGCTATGACCCCAAGATCGCCGTGGCCAAGAACCTGCAGCACCTGACGTGCCGCGGGGTGTCCTACCACCGCGACGCCGTTCCGGGCGGCGCCTGCGGCGAGCGCATCTTCCTCCCGACCGCGGACGCGCGGCTGATCGCCCTGGACGCGTCCACCGGCAAGCCCTGCGCGGGGTTCGGCCAGGGCGGGGCCGTGGATCTCTGGACCGGCATGCCCGAGCGCCAGCACGGCTTCTACTATTCGACCTCGCCTCCCGTCGTGACCAAGGACCTGGTGATCATCGCGGGAGAGGTGACGGACAACTATTCGACCCGCGAGCCCTCCGGCGTCGTGCGCGCCTATGACGTTCGGACCGGCGCCCTGGTCTGGAACTGGGATGCCGGAAATCCGGACCAGACCGCCCCCATCGGCCCGGGCCATGCCTACACCCGCAACTCCCCCAACAGCTGGGGCGTGTCCAGCGTCGACGAGACCCTCGGTCTCATCTACCTGCCCATGGGCAACCAGACCCCCGACCAGTTCGGCGGCCACCGCCAGCCGACCCCGGAACGGTTCAACAGCGCCGTCGTGGCCCTGGACGTTGCCACCGGAAAGCTGCGCTGGGTGTTCCAGACCGTCCATCACGACCTGTGGGACATGGACATCGGCGGCCAGCCCAGCCTGGTGGACATCGACACCCCGTCGGGGCGTCGCCCGGCCCTGGTGGCCTCCACCAAGCGCGGCGACATCTACGTCCTCGACCGGGCCACCGGGGCGCCCATCATTCCGGTGGTGGAGCGTGCGGTCCCGCGGGGGGCGGCGCCCGGCGACCGCACCTCGCCGACCCAGCCCTTCTCCGCCCTGACCTTCCTGCCCAAGCGGCCGCTGGAGGGGCGCGACATGTGGGGGGTGACCCTGTTCGACCAGCTGGTCTGCCGCATCCGCTTCGCCGAGCTTCGCTATGACGGGATCTTCACGCCGCCGTCGGTGAAGGGCTCCCTGGTCTATCCCGGCAATTTCGGGGTGTTCGACTGGGGCGGCCTGGCTGTCGATCCGGCGCGCCAGGTGGCCTTCGCCAATCCGGACTACTTCGCCTTCGTCTCCAAGTTGATCCCGCGCCGGGTCGGGGAGGGCGGCGGAACGCGTCCGCTCGGCGCCTCCAGCGAGGGCGGCGGCAACCCTATGTACGGCGCCCCCTATGCGGTGGAACTGCATCCCCTGACATCGCCCCTGGGCCTGCCGTGCCAGGCGCCGCCCTGGGGCTATGTGGCGGGGGTGGACCTGGTCTCGGGCAAGATCGCCTGGATGCACCGGAACGGCACCGTGCGGGATTCCTCCCCCGTGCCCCTGCCGTTCAAGATGGGGGTCCCCAGCCTCGGCGGACCGATCATGACCGCCGGCGGGGTGGCCTTCCTTACCGGGACCCTGGACCGCTACATCCGCGCCTATGACGTGACGACGGGCCGCCAGCTCTGGCAGGCCCGGCTGCCGGCCGGGGCGCAGACCACGCCCATGACCTATGCGACGGCCGATGGCCGTCAGATCGTGCTGACCGCCGCGGGCGGGCACGGCAGCCTGGGGACGAAGATGGGCGACTACCTGGTCGCCTACGCGCTGCCGCGGTCCTAGGCCTTGTCGACGTGCCGGTCGCGGGCCGACATCAGGGACCAGCCTTCGGGACGCAGGAGCTCGATGGGGGAGAAGCGGACCTTGTAGTCCATCTTCTCCGAGCCCCGGACCCAGTAGCCCAGATAGACATAGGGCATGTCGGTGAGGCCGGCCTGGATCACATGGTCGAGGATCACGAAGGAGCCAAGGCTCCGGCGGGCGAGGGTCGGGTCGTAGAAGCTGTAGACCAGGGACAGGCCGTCGCTCATCAGGTCCACGAGGGCGCAGGCGATCAGGTCGCCGGGGCCGCCATCCTTGGAGCGTAGGCGGTACTCGATGATGTGGGTGCGGACCGCGGTGTCCTCGACCATGGCCACATAGTCGGGCCAGGTCATCTCGGCCATGCCGCCGTCGGCGTGGCGGGTCAGGAGGTAGCGGCGGAGCAGGTCGAACTGCTCCATGGTCGCCTCGGCCTCCACCAGATGGCGCTCGATGTCCTCGTTGCGCGCCAGGGTCTTCCGCTCCGAGCGGGAGAAGACGTAGTCGGCGGTGGGGATGCGGGCCGAGACGCAGGCCGAGCAGGACTCGCAGGCCGGGCGGTAGGCGATGTTCTGGGAGCGGCGGAAGCCGACCTGGGTCAGCGAGTCGTTGACCGTGGCGCCGTCCGACAGGGGCAGGTGGGCGAAGACCTTCCGCTCATGACGTTCGGGAAGGTACGGACAGGGGCTCGGCGCCGTCAGGAAGAACCTGAGCTGTCGGGTCGGAAAATGTTGCGTCACGGACTTGCGATCGCTTTCGAACCACTGCGCCTGACCCGATTAGGCGTCATGCCGTGGGGTTGCGCAAGTGTTCCGAACGTCACGGCCTAGAGCCCGTGGTCCGGCGGCAGGACCGGCGCCTCGCGAAGCAGCACGATGGCGATCCGGCGGTTGCCGGGCAGGGTGGGATCGTCCGGGTACAGCGGCTCGGAATTGGCCTTGCCTGAGACCTGGTAGATGCGGTCGGCGTCCACCCCGGATCCCTGCAGCACCCGGCGTGAGGCGTCGGCGCGGCTGGAGGACAGCGACCAGTCGGTGTCGGCCTTGCGCCCGTTCATGCTGGCCGAGGTGTGGCCGGAGATGCTGATGCGGTTGGGGAGCTGGTTGACGATCTTGGCGACGGCCCGCAGCAGCAGCTTGGCGCGGTCGTTGGGCTGGACCTGACCTTCGTTGAACAGCGAGCGGCCCTCCTGGTCGACGAGCTGGATGCGCAGGCCCTCGGGGGTCTGGTCGATGATGATGTTCTTCGACAGCTCGGCCAGTTCCGGCATGTCCTGCAGCGACTGGCGCAGGGACTGGGCGGCCGAGGCGAAGGCGGCCTCCTCACGCTTCTCCAGCGCCTCCTTCATGGCCTGGGTGGAGGCCTCGGCGTCGACGGCCTTGGCCGCGTCCTGGCTCTTGCCGTCGTCGGGGTTCTTCGATTCCGGGGACATCTCCTCGATGATCGACATCGAGCCCGCGCTCTTGGCGCCGTCTTCCCCGAGCGCCGTGCCGCCCAGGATGCCGCCGGAGCCGGAGGTGGTCTCCGAGACGCTGGCCGGGGCGAAATAGTCGGCGATGCCGCGCTTCTGCTCGGGGCTGGTGGTGTTGATCAGCCACATCAACAGGAAGAAGGCCATCATCGCGGTCACGAAGTCCGCATAGGCCACCTTCCAGGCGCCGCCATGGTGAGCGTGGCCGCCGCCCTTCTTGATTTTCTTGATCAGGATAGGGGCTTCGCCGACAGCCATGATTCAAACCCGGTTAACGCTGATTCCAGCGCAAGGTGCGGTGAGGCTCGTTAAGATGGCGTTGAGTTTGTGAGAAGGACGTGAGGCATGAAGGTCGCATTCGTGGGCTTGGGGGTGATGGGCTTCCCCATGGCGGGGCACCTGGCCAAGGCCGGCCACGAGGTGGCGGTCTTCAACCGCAGCCCGGAGAAGGCGTCGCGCTGGGTCGGCAGCCACGGCGGCCGCGCGGGATCGACCGTCGCCGAGGCCGCGAGGGACGCCGAGATCGTCTTCCTCTGCGTCGGCAATGACGACGACGTCCGCGGCGTCGTGACCCAGGCCCTGCCGGCGATGGCGGCGGGCGGGATCATCGTCGACCACACCACCACCTCGGCCAAGGTCGCCCGCGAGATGGCGCAGCTGGCGGGCCGCGAGGGCCGGTTCTTCGTCGATGCGCCGGTGTCCGGCGGCCAGGCCGGGGCCGAGAACGGCCAGCTCACCGTCATGTGCGGCGGCGACGCGGCCGCCTACGCCCGGGCCGAACCGGTGATCGCGGCCTTCGCCAAGGCCGTGCGGCGGATGGGCGAGCCCGGCGCCGGCCAGGTCACCAAGATGGTCAACCAGATCGCCATCGCCGGCCTGGTCCAGGGATTGGCCGAGGCCATGCACTTCGCCAAGCGCGCGGGCCTCGATCCGCTGGAGGTCTATGAGGCCATCTCCAAGGGCGCGGCCCAGTCCTGGCAGATGGACAATCGCTGGAAGACCATGGCCGAGGGGAAGTTCGACTTCGGCTTCGCGGTGGACTGGATGCGCAAGGACCTGGGCCTGGTGCTGGACGAGGCCGCGGCCAACGGCGCGACACTTGAGGCCACAGCCCTGATCGACGGCTTCTACGGCGAGATCCAGGCGATGGGCGGACGGCGATGGGACACCTCCAGCCTGGTGGCCAGACTGGAACAACCGTGACCTTGATCCGGCCCGCGATCCTGCCGCAGGACGCGGCGGGGATCGCGGCGATCGACACCGCCGTGCAGAGCACCAACGTGCTGGCGGCGAGCGCCGGACCGCAGGGGATCGTCCTGCGCTCCGCCCCGCAGACCGTCATCAAGCGGTTCCCCCTCGACGACCTGGACGATCCCGAACGTCCCTGGGACACCGCCTGGGTGGCCGCCGACGGGGGGCAGATCATCGGGTTCGCCGCCGTGGGCTTCCAGGCCTGGAACCGGCGGCTGGTGCTCTGGCACTTCTATGTGGACGCGGGCCGGCGCGGGCAGGGCCTCGGCCGCCGGCTGATGGACGCCGTGCTGGACCACGCCCGGGCCGCCGGCGCCCGCCATGTCTGGCTGGAGACCAGCAACCACAACCCGCCCGGCGTCGCGGCCTATCAGGCCCTGGGCTTCGCCCTGACCGGCCTGGACCTCACCCTCTATGACGCCACGCCGTCGGAGGGGGAGTTCGCCCTGTTCTTCAGCCGCCCGGTCCAGGTTCAACCCGTGTCCTAGATGAGGTCATAGGCGAACATCACCGAGATTGCGGCCAGCGCGATCAGGCCGGCGACGAACAGCAGGTCGGCGATGGCCCCGAAAGCCTCGTGGATCTTGCCCCGGCGCGGCGCGCGGATGGCCAGATAGGCGAAAAAGGCGCTGAACACGAAGATCACCGCCGCGCAGCCGGCGTACTCGTCCACATGGCTGAGCCCGCCGCCGCGCTCCACCACCTTCACCAGCCCGATCAGGGTGGCGCAGACCCCCACCATGGTGCCGGAGGTCGAGAGGATCCGTTCCTGGAGCTGGTCGTCACTGGCGGGCGGGGTGCGGTCGTCTGCCATGGGGTTCGCGTCTTCGCTCTGTCGGTGGGAATCGACTTGGCGGTATATTCCGACATCCCTAGGGCGGCGAGGAGGAGCGTGGCGTGTCGGTGATGGTTCTGGAGACGGATCGGCTGTTCCTGCGGCACCTGACGCCGGACGACGACGCCTTCATCCTGGAACTGCTCAACGAGCCGGGCTTCCTGCAGAACATCGGCGACCGCGAGGTCCGGAGCCTGGAGGACGCCCAGCGCTACGTCATCGACGGGCCGGCCGCGAGCTACGCCAAGCAGGGCTTCGGCCTGTGGTGGGTGGGCCTGAAGGCCACCGGCGAGCCGGTGGGCATCTGCGGCCTGATCAAGCGCGACGTCCTGGAGGACCCCGACATCGGCTACGCCTTCCTGGCGCGGTTCTCAGGGCGTGGCTACGCCTCGGAGGCCGGGGCGGCGGTGCTGGACTATGGGCGCAGGACCCTGGGCCTGGGGCGCATCGTGGCCATCACCAAGCCGGACAACGACGGCTCGATCCGGGTGCTGGAGAAGATCGGCCTGAGGTTCGAGGGCATGATCACCCTGCCGGACCACGGTGGCGACAGCCGCTACTTCGTCTCCGAAGTCTAGAGCGCGTCAGGGTTAGGTGGAAGCCGGCTAACCCGTCCGACGCGCTCTCTCTTTTTGGATTCAGAGCCTTTTTGAGCGGGTCAGATGATTTCATCTGACCCTAAAAGGCTCTAGCGGCTCGCCCAGCCGGAGGGCTCGCCGCCGGCGACCTCGGTGGCCTTGGTCTGCTTGTTCATGACACAGGCGTACTTCACGGGAACGCCGCCCTGCGCCTTGCCGGTCAGGACCGCCATGCCGTAGCTTTGGCTGCCGAACGCCGAGACCGAGACCACCCAGGTCTTGACGCCGGAGTCCTTGGTCGCCGCCGCCTTGCAGCGGGTGGCGACCTCCTTCTGGAACTCCGCCCAGGCGTCGTCGGAACTGGCGGAGGCCGAGGCGGCCATCGTGAGCGCCAGGAGGCCGGCGGCGAGGGCGGTGCGGATCAGGGACTTCGGCATGATCGTCTCCAGGATGCGGGCGTCTAGGATAGCCGGGGAAGGACCTGGGTTTCCAGCAGCGGCGCGAGGCGCACGGCGGGCGGGGCGGCGGGATCGATCCAGAGCAGCTCGGCGATCTCGGCCTGGGCCGCGATGGGGCCGGTGACCGTGGCGTGATAGATGGCGCCCTCGACCCGGGTGTCGGGCTCGTTGGCGGCCGGCGCGGTGAAGACGCCGAGCGCGCGGCTATCCACCAGGACGCAGCCCAGTTCTTCGGCGAGTTCGCGGGCCAGGGCGGTGAGGTCGTCCTCCCCGGGATCGCGCTTGCCGCCGGGCAGCATGAAGGCGCTGGTCCCCTGCTTGCGGACGGTGAGCAACAGACCCTGATCGTCGCGGATCAGGGCCGCCACGATGGAGATCTGGCTCACGCCCCCAGCAGCCGGGCCGCGACCGGGGCGAAATAGGTGATGACCCCAGCCGCTCCGGCGCGCTTGAAGCCGCCCAGGCTCTCCAGAATGGCGCGCTCCTCGTCCAGCCAGCCGTTCTGGGTGGCGGCCTTGATCATCGCGTACTCGCCGGAGACCTGGAAGGCGAAGGTGGGCATGGCGAAGGTCTCCACCACCCGCTGGACGATATCCAGATAGGGCATGCCCGGCTTGACCATGACCATGTCGGCGCCCTCGGCGATGTCGAGGGCGACCTCGCGCAGGGCCTCGTCGGAATTGGCGAAGTCCATCTGGTAGGTCTTCTTGTCGCCGGGGTTGTCCACCGAGCCGGTCCCGAGCTTGCCCGAGCCGATGGCCTCGCGGTACGGGCCGTAGAAGGCCGAGGCGTACTTGGCGGCATAGGACATGATCATAACGTCCTGGAGTCCCGCGCTTTCCAGGGCGCCTCTTAAGGCGCCGCAGCGGCCGTCCATCATGTCCGAGGGCGCCAGGATGTCGGCGCCGGCCTCGGCCTGCATGATCCCCTGCCGGATGAGGGTCTCGATCGTGGGGTCGTTGAGGATCTTGCCGTTCTCGATCAGGCCGTCGTGGCCGTGGTCGGTGAAGGGGTCCAGAGCCACGTCGCACAGGATCCCGACCTCGGGGGCGGCGTCCTTCATGGCCTTGACCGCGGTGGCCACCAGGCCGTTGGGGTCATGGGCGAGCGTGCCGGCGGCGTCCTTCTTGGCGCCGTCGATGTGGGGGAAGACGGCGATGGCCGGAATGCCCAGCCGGCGGGCCTCGACGGCGGCCTTGGCGGCCTCCTTGACCGACAGGCGCGCCACGCCGGGCATGGAGCCCACCGGGATCTCGCCCTCGCCCTCGTGCACCACCATGGACCAGATCAGGTCGGCCGGGGTGAGCACGCTCTCGCGCACCAGGCGTCGGATCCAGTCGGCCTGACGCAGGCGGCGCAGGCGCAGGGCGGGGTAGGCGGCGAGATGGGTGTTGGTCATGGCCGGGGTGTTTAGGCCGCGGGCGAGGTCAGGCCAATCCCTCGCGCCGAGACCAGGCGGATAAAACCGATGGCCGGGGCGGCGATCAGCCAGACCCCGGCCAGCAGGGACAGGACCACCGCGGCCACCAGCAGGGCGACGATCCGGCCATCGATGGCCAGGCGCGACAGGTCGATATTGATGGTGGAGAAGCCGTCCCAGCCGTTGACCCGGGTGAACTCCATCAGCTCGCCCACCCCGCTGATCAAAGCCCCCAGGCCGCAGGCGCCGGCGGCCATGGTCAGGGCGAAGGCCACCCAGAAGATCTTGATCTGGAAGTCGTGGTGGGAGCGGACCGAGGGCGGAGACTCGTCGCGCTGCGAATAGGCGATGATCACCGCGATCAGGGCCGGAACCCCGGCGAAGAAGATCGAGGCGAACAGCAGACCGTAGTTGATCAGCGCCAGATTTCGCGCCGCCTCCGGGTCACGCCCGCCCAGGTGTTCCGTCATGCCCGCGACTCCCGCTCGTTGACAGGTTGCGCCAGCGGAGCGAGTTCCTCAAGCCAACCGCTTCGAGGCCCCCATGGATTTCACCCTCACCGACGATCAGCGCGCCATCGAGGACGCCGCCCGCGTCTTCGCCGCCGAGGAGCTGTCGCCCCACTCGGCCCGCTGGGACGAGGACAAGCACTTCCCGGTCGACGTGCTGCGCAAGGCCGCGGGCCTCGGCTTCGCCGGCCTCTATGTCCAGGAGGACGTGGGCGGCTCGGCGCTCAGCCGGCTGGACGCCTCCATCGTCTTCGAACAGCTCAGCTATGGCGACGTGCCGACCGCGGCCTTCCTGTCGATCCACAACATGGTCTCGTGGATGATCGACCGGTTCGGCTCCGACGACCTGCGCCAGCGTTACCTGCCGAAGCTGACCAGCATGGCGCTGATCGCCTCCTACTGCCTGACCGAGCCGAGCTCGGGATCTGACGCCGCCGCGCTCGCGACGACGGCCAAGAAGGACGGCGACCACTACGTCCTGACCGGCTCCAAGGCCTTCATCTCCGGGGCGGGGACCTCCGACATCTACCTGGTCATGGCCCGCACCGGCGCGGCGGGCGCCAAGGGGGTCTCGGCCTTCGTCGTCGAGAAGGACCAGCCGGGGGTCTCCTTCGGGGCCCAGGAGCGCAAGATGGGCTGGAACGCCCAGCCCACAGCCCAGGTGAACCTGGACGGGGTCCGCGTGCCGGAGGCCAACCGCCTGGGCGGAGAGGGGGAGGGCTTCCGCTTCGCCATGGCCGGTCTGGACGGGGGGCGGATCAACATCGCCTCCTGCTCCCTGGGAGGCGCCCAGTTCGCCCTGGATACGGCCAAGGACTATCTCCAGACCCGCAAGCAGTTCGGCCAGGCCCTGGCCGACTTCCAGGCCCTGCAGTTCCGGCTGGCGGACATGGCCACCGAGCTTGACGCCGCCCGCCTGATGGTGCGCCGGGCCGCCGCGGCCCTGGACGCCCGCGATCCCAAGGCCACCCAGTACTGCGCCATGGCCAAGCGTTTCGCGACGGACGCCGGGTTCGAGGTCGCCAACCAGGCCCTGCAACTGCATGGTGGCTACGGCTATCTTAAAGACTACCCGCTGGAGCGGATCGTGCGGGACCTGCGGGTCCACCAGATCCTGGAAGGCACCAACGAGATCATGCGGGTGATCATCGCCCGGGAGCTGCTGCGCCAATGAGTGAAGTCCTGGTCCGCATCGAGGGCCGCGTCGGGCGCCTGACGCTCAACCGTCCCCAGGCGCTGCACGCCCTCACCACCAACATGTGCGAACTGCTCACCGAGGCCCTGCTGGCATGGCGGGACGATCCGGGCGTGGATCTGGTGCTGCTGGATCATTCCGGCGAGCGCGGCTTCTGCGCCGGCGGCGACATCCGCATGCTGGCCGAGAGCGGCGCGGCCGACGGCAAGGCGGCGCGCGAGTTCTTCTTCAAGGAGTACCGCCTCAACCACCTGCTGTTCTCCTACCGCAAGCCGGTGGTGGCGATCATGGACGGGGTGACCATGGGCGGCGGGGTCGGCCTGGCCGCGCCCTCGCAATACCGGGTGGCCACCGAGCGCACGACCTTCGCCATGCCCGAGACTGGCATCGGCCTGTTCCCGGATGTGGGCGGCGGCTGGTTCCTGCCGCGCATGCCGGGCCACATCGGCCTGTGGCTGGCGCTCACCGGGGCGCGGCTGAAGGCGGCCGACTGCGAGCTGGTGGGGATCGCCACCGACTTCATCCCGAGCGGGGAGGTGGAGGCGTTCAAGACCGCCCTGCTGGCCGATCCGGCGGCGGTGGAGACCCTGCTGACCCAGTTCGAGGGCGACGCCGGCCGCCCGCCCCTGGCCCAGCACCAGGACGAGATCGACCACATCTTCGGCCTGGAGAGCGTCGAGGCCATCGTCGCGGCCCTGGAGGCCGCCGGGACCGACTGGGCCGTCGAACAGCTCAAGGTCCTCGCCACCAAGTCGCCCCAGACCCTGAAGGTCGCCTTCCGGCAACTGGCCCTCGGGGCCAAGGCCGGGAATTTCGCGCAGAACATGGAGATGGAATACCGGATCGGCGCCCGGGTGGTGCGGCGCCACGACTTCATCGAGGGCGTGCGGGCGGTGATCGTCGAGAAGGACAACGCCCCCAAGTGGAACCCCGCCACCCTGGAGGGCGTCACCGAGGCCATGCTGGACGGTATCTTCGCCCCCCTGCCTTCCGACGAGGCCTGGTCGCCCCTAACTGGACTGTAACGAGACGACGGCGAGCGCCGAATGCTATCTCGACGAACAACCTTCGGAGGAAACCGATGAGACGTAACCTGATGCTGGCCGCCGTGGCGGTGCTGGCGCTTTCGACGGGCGTCGCCCAGGCCGCGCCGTCCCCCGCCGTGGTCGCCGCCGTGGCCGACAAGGCGCGGCCCGAGGCCGACACCAAGCGCGACGCCGACCGCAAGCCCGCCGAAATGCTCGAATTCGCCGGGATCAAGCCCGGCCAGACTGTGGCCGACTTCCTGCCTGGCGGCGGCTACTTCACCCGCATCTTCGCCAAGGCGGTGGGGCCCAAGGGCGTGGTCTATGCGGTGATCAACGCCCCGCCGGCCACGCCCGCTCCGGACGCCAAGCCCAACCCGATCCTCGCGGTGGCCGCCGACCCGGCCTATGGGAACATCAAGGTGGTGCAGGCGAGCTTCGAGACCCTGGCCCTGCCGACCCAGGCCGACGTGATCTGGACCTCGCAGAACTATCACGACCTGCACCTGGCCCGCTTCAACCTGGACGTGGCCAAGGTGAACAAGGCGGTGTTCGCGGCCCTGAAGCCGGGCGGGGTCTATATCGTCCTCGACCATGTCGCCGCCGACGGCGCGCCCCTCGACACCGCCGACAAGCTGCACCGGATCGACCCGGCCATCGTCAAGAGCGAGCTGGCCGCGGCCGGCTTCAAGTACGAGGGCGAAAGCACCGTCCTGCGCAACACCACTGACGACCACACCAAGATGGTCTTCGACCCCACCCTGCGCGGCCACACCGACCAGTTCATCTACAAGTTCCGCAAGCCCAAATAGGGCCGTTCGAGTCGTTAGAGGAGTGTCGCGCCCATGACGCGGATCGCGTTCATCGGTCTGGGAAACATGGGCGGCGGCATGGCCGCCAACCAGGCGAAGGCGGGCCACGCCGTGGCGGCCTTCGACCTGTCGGCCCAGGCGCTGGAGAAGGCCGTGGCGGCGGGTTGCCGCACGGCCGGCTCGGCGGGGGAGGCGGTGGCCGACGCCGAGGTGGTGATCACCATGCTGCCGGCCGGACCCCACGTCCGGGCGGTCTATGCCGGTGAGATCCTGTCCAAGGCGCCCAAGAGCGCCCTGCTGATCGACTGCTCCACCATCGACGTGGAGAGCGCCCGGGCGGTGGCGGCCGAGGCCAAGGCCCAGGGGTTCCGGTTCGCCGACGCCCCGGTGTCCGGCGGCACGGCGGCGGCCGAGGGCGGGACCCTGGCCTTCATGGTGGGCTGCGACGAGGGCGATTTCGCCGCCGTCGAGGGGGCGCTGGATCCCATGGCCCGCGCGGTCATCCGGGCCGGCGATCACGGGGCGGGGCAGGCGGCCAAGATCTGCAACAACATGGTGCTGGGGATCTCGATGATCGGGGTGTGCGAGGCCTTCGCCCTGGCCGAGAAACTCGGCCTGGACGCCGACCGCTTCTTCGAGATCGCCACAAAGTCCTCCGGCCAGTGCTGGTCGCTGTCCAACTACAGCCCCTGGCCCGGACAGGTGCCCGCGGCCCCGTCGAATCGCGACTACGAGGGCGGCTTCGCCACGGCCATGATGCTCAAGGACCTGAAGCTGGCCCAGGAGGCCGCCGCCAAGGCCGGCGCGGCCGCTCCCCTGGGCGCCCAGGCCGAGGGGCTCTACGCCCTGTTCGACCGGCTTGGGGGCGGGGGAAAGGACTTCTCGGCCATCCTGGAGATGTTCCGCGGGCGAATGCCGTAGGGGAACCTACGGTGACGCTTCACGAAACCTGCGCGGACGCTCACGAAATGTGCGCGATTGCGACATGACGGATTGTAGACAACAGGTCCGGGCGGCGCGATAAGCCCGGCGAAGCTAAGGGGACCGGTTGCGGCGCGAGATCGTCGAACGCGCGACCGGAATTCAGTCGATGGATTACAAGGCCGCGTTTCGCACCGCTCTCGAGCAGATTCATGCCGAGGGACGTTATCGGGTCTTCGCCGACCTGAAGCGTCATCGCGGTCAGTTCCCGAAGGCGACCTGGACGCGTGAGGACGGGACCTCTTCGGAGGTCGTGGTCTGGTGTTCCAACGACTATCTGGGCCAGGGCCAGAACCCGGTGGTGCTGGACGCCATGCACCAGGCCATCGACGAGGCCGGGGCGGGCTCGGGCGGCACCCGCAATATCTCGGGCACGACGCACTACCATGTCGAGCTGGAGGCCGAGCTGGCCGACCTGCACGGCAAGGAAGCCGCCCTGCTGTTCACCTCGGGCTATGTGTCCAACGAGGCTTCGCTGTCGACCCTCTACAAGATCCTGCCGGGTCTGGTGATGTTCTCCGACGAGCTGAACCACAACTCGATGATCTCCGGCATCCGGGCCGGCAAGCGCGAGCAGCGCAGGGTGTTCCGCCACAACGACCTGGCCCATCTGGAAGAGCTGCTGGCGCAGGTCCCGCCGCAGACCCCCAAGCTGATCGCCTTCGAGAGCGTCTATTCCATGGACGGCGACATCACCGACATGCGGGCGATGGTGGCGCTGGCCAAGAAGTACAACGCCATGACCTATCTGGACGAGGTCCATGCGGTGGGCATGTACGGTCCCCGCGGCGCCGGCGTGGCCGAGCGCGACGGCGTCATGGACCAGATCGACATCATCGAGGGCACCCTGGCCAAGGGCTTCGGGGTGATGGGCGGCTACATCGCCGCCGACGCGGTGATCGTCGACGCCATCCGCTCCTTCGCCGACGGCTTCATCTTCACCACCTCGATCCCGCCGGCGCTCGCCGCCGGGGCCGTGGCCTCGATCCGCTATCTGAAGGATCACAACGAGGTCCGCGTGGCCCACCAGGAGCGCGCCGCGGCCCTGAAGGCCAAGCTGGCCAAGGCCGGCCTGCCGGTCATGCCCTCGGAGAGCCACATCGTCCCGGTGCTGGTGGGCGACCCCCACCACTGCAAGATGATCAGCGACATCCTGCTCGAAGAGCACGGGGTCTATGTCCAGCCCATCAACTATCCCACCGTGCCCCGCGGGACCGAGCGCCTGCGCTTCACCCCGTCGCCGGCCCACACCGACGCCATGATGGACGACCTGGCCAGGACGCTCGAGATGCTGTGGGCCCACTGCAACATCAAGCGCGTCGGCGGCTACGCGGCCTAACCGCGAATTCACTCGGAAGCCGGTTGGGGCGCGGGCTAGGCTCGCGCCATGACATCGCTTCTCGCCGGTGAAACCTATGGCGAGGTCGCCTGCGGCCCCGTGGCCGGGGTGACCCTCAGCCGCCACAGCCCCGACCACGCCCTGCCGATGCACGAGCACGCCAGCGCCTATGTCTGCGCCGTGCTGGCCGGGGGGTTCCGCGAACAGGACCCGCGCGGCGAGGCGCAACGGTCGGCGGGCCAGGTCATCGTCCATCCCGCCGGCCAGCGTCATGCCGACGCCTTCGGGCCGCGCGGCGCGCTCTGCCTGAACCTTCACATCGAGAGTGCGCCGGATTCCCTGGCGAGAGCCGCCGGGCCGGACATGGCGCGCGCCATCGAAGAGCTTGCCGCCGAGGTCGCCAAGGGCGGGCAGGGGGACCGGCTCGCCGGCGCCAGCCTGAAGGCCGAGGTGCTGGACCTCCTGACCCGGCCGCGGGTCGCCGACGATCCGACGGGCATCGGGCGGGTGCTGCAGGCCCTCGACGATGCGCCCGCCGCCGACTGGAGCCTGGGCTCGCTGGCGGCCGTCGCTCAACGCCATCCGAACCACCTGGCGCGCACCTTCCGGGCGCGGATGGGAATGAGCCTGGGCGCCTACCGCCGCCGCCGCCGGCTCATCGGCCTGTGCCTGGACCTGCGCCTGGGGACAGAGCCGCTGTCCGGCCTGGCCCTCGATCATGGCTATGCCGATCAGGCCCATATGAGCCGGGAGTTCCGGGCCTTCAGCGGCCTGTCACCCTCGGCCTATCGGCGCGCCGCGCGCTAATCCCGTTCAAGATCGCCGCGCCGGGGCAGGGGAGGATGCGGGCATGAAACGCACCCTTCTCGGCTTCGCCCTCGGCGCCGCCCTCATCAGCGGTCAAGCCCAGGCCGCCCAGCACACCCAGTGGAAGTTCACGCCCTCGGTGACCTTTGACGCCCTCTGCCTGGCCGGCGTCATGGCCGACGATCCCTTCTACGTGCCCTACTATCAGAAGCAGCATGACGAACTCGGCGCGAAGCTGACCCCGCAGGCCCGCGCGGCCTTCAAGGCCATCACGGCCCGGTCCAAGGCCGAGGGCGACATCGCCTCGGCCTGGCTGGCCCTGACCTTCTCCGCAGCCGAGGCCGACACCCTGCCCGAGCTGATCGCCGCCGCCGAGCACCCCGCCGCCATGAAGGCGCGGCTGCAGGCCAGCCGCTTCTGGGACGACACGGCCTGGGCGCGATTCGAGGCCCTGCGGCCCGATATTCTGACGGTGCTGCGTTGGTATCGCGACATCGACTTCCCCGCCTATTGGCGCGCCGACGCCGAGGGGCCGGTGAAGGCCGCCCTGGCCGAGATCGCCCCGAAGTTGGAGCAGACCGACGTCATGCCCCTGGTGGAGCAGGTGCTCGGCCGCAGGCTCGACAGCGGGGAGATCCAGGTGGTGGCCGCCCGCTACTGCCGCCCGCACGGCATCCGGGTCACCGGCGACCGCTTCCTGACCGATCCCACCTATCCCAAGGACCGGGTGCTCTCGATCGTCGGCGGGACCTCGGTGCACGAGATGCTGCATCCGCCCTTCGACTCCAAGGACCCGCGGGTGCTGGCGGCCATCGCGGTGGCGCGGGCCGATCCCTTCGTCCAGGCGCGGTTCCAGGGACACAACGCCTCCTTTGGCTACAACACCATCGAGGGCCTGTTCGACGAGGACTCCACCCAGGCCCTGGACCAGGTGATCAACGAGAGGATCGGCTTTGCCTTCAAGGGCGGGGACGCCGGCGAGCGCTGGCGCGCCGCTGACGATGGCCTGCACGTCATGGCCGCGGCGATCTACGTGCTGATGAAGCAGGAGAAGTTCCTGGAGTCAGGCCAGGACTACGTGACCTTCCTCGACCGCATGGTCCGGGAGGGGCGCCTGGCGCCCGGGAAGATCGAGGCCCTGGTCCCGGCGGCCGTGCGGGCGGGGCCCAGGCCGTGAGGGGCGCGGCTTGCGAATTTCCCCCTGAGAGCGCATACCGAAGCGGTCCTCACCGCTTCGGAGAAGCCTCAACTTCGCTTTTCATCTGAACGATCGGGCGGCCAGACCGCCCACCTCAACTCCGCCGCCGCACGCCCCGGCCCAGGCCGATCTGCTTTGCGAAGTCCGAGCGCCGCGCCGCATAGGCCGGCGCCACCATCGGATAGTCCGGCGGCAAACCCCACCGACGACGATAGTCATCCGGGCTCAGGTCGAAGCGCGAGCGCAGATAGCGCTTGAGCATCTTCAGCTTCTTGCCGTCTTCCAGGCAGACGATGAAGTCGTGCTGCACCGACTTGCTGATGGGAACCGCGGGTTTCGGCCGCTCCTCGGGCAGGGCGACGGCCGCGTGGCCAAGACCCGAGAGGGCCTGGTGCACCGAACGGATCAGGTCGGGCAGGTCACTCTGCGCCACGCTGTTGCGGCTGACAAAGGCCGAGACGATGTCGGTGGCCAGGGACAACACTTCCTCGCCCGCCCCCTCATCGGTTTCCCTCTCGATACTCATCACGCGCCCCCTGGGTACAAACCGAGCTGTTCCGTCAGGGGCAGGATCGCTCGTGCACCTCCGGTGAGGCGACAACGTCCTCTGTCCGACTTTGTTCCCAGCATTTGGTCCCCAGCGCCCAAGGCGCTAAAGAGCCGCCCAGGCCCGTCCTCCCCAGATTCCCGAAAGGCCCACCCATGACCGCCCAAGCCGCCAATTTCATCGACGCCTTCTTCACCGCCCCGGTCGCCGAGAGCGATCCGGACGTCTCCAGCGTCCTGACCCGGGAGCTGAAGCGCCAGCAGGATCAGATCGAGCTGATCGCGTCGGAGAACATCGTCTCCCGCGCCGTCCTGCAGGCCCAGGGCTCGGTCCTGACCAACAAGTACGCCGAGGGCTATCCGGGCAAACGCTACTACGGCGGCTGCGAGGTGGTGGATGAGGTCGAGCAGATCGCCATCGACCGGGCCAAGCAGCTGTTCGGCTGCGAATACGCCAATGTGCAGCCCCACTCGGGCAGCCAGGCCAACCAGGCGGTGTTCATGGCCACCATGAGCCCCGGCGACACCTTCATGGGCATGGACCTGGCCGCGGGCGGGCACCTGACCCACGGCAAGAGCGTCAACCAGTCGGGCAAGTGGTTCCGCCCCGTGGCCTACGCGGTGCGCCAGCAGGACCACCTGATCGACTACGACCAGGCCGCCGAGGTGGCCCTGGCCGAGAAGCCCAAGGTGATCATCGCCGGGGGCTCGGCCTATTCGCGGGCCATCGACTTCGCCCGGTTCCGCGAGATCGCCGACAGCGTGGACGCCCTGCTGATGGTGGACATCGCCCACTATGCCGGCCTGGTGGCCGGGGGCGCCTATCCCAACCCGTTCCCCCACGCCCACATCGTCACCACCACCACCCACAAGACCCTGCGCGGCCCCCGCGGCGGCATGATCCTCACCAACTCCAAGAAGTGGGCCAAGAAGATCGACTCCGCGGTCTTCCCCGGCCTGCAGGGCGGGCCCCTGATGCACGTCATCGCCGGCAAGGCCGTGGCCTTCGGCGAGGCCCTGCGTCCGGAGTTCAAGCTCTACGCCCGCCAGGTGGTCGACAACGCCCGGGCCCTGGCCGAGAGCCTGCAGATCGCCGGCTTCAAGATCGTCTCCGGCGGCACCGACAGCCACCTGATGCTGGTGGACCTGACGCCCAAGAACGTCTCCGGCGCCGACGCCGAGATCGCCCTTGAGCGGGCCGGCATCACCACCAACAAGAACGGCATCCCCTTCGATCCGCTTCCTCCGATGCAGACCTCGGGCCTGCGGGTCGGCACCCCGGCCGGCACGACGCGGGGCTTCGGGCCCGCTGAATTCCGCCAGGTGGGGACCTGGATCGGTGAGGTTCTGGATGGCGTCGCAGCCGGCGGCGACAATTCCGCCATTGAAGCCAAGGTGAAGGCCGAGGTCCTGACCTTGACGAAACGCTTCCCGATCTACAGCTAATCCCTCTAATAGGGGTTGGATTGGCCGGAAGGGCTAGATCATGCGCTGCCCGTTCTGCGGTCATCTCGAAAGCCAGGTGAAGGACAGCCGCCCGTCGGAAGACGGCGCGGCCATCCGGCGCCGCCGGCTGTGTCCCGAATGCGGGGGCCGCTTCACCACCTTCGAGCGGGTGCAGCTTCGCGAGCTGACCATCCTGAAGCGGTCGGGCCGGCGCACGCCCTTCGAACGCGACAAGCTGGCGCGCTCCATCGCCATCGCCACCCGCAAGCGGCCCATCGAGACCGAGCGGATCGAGAAGATGATCTCCACCATCGTGCGCCAGCTCGAGAGCATGGGCGAGACCGAGCTGCCGTCCTCCGCCGTGGGTGAGATGGTGATGAAGCAGCTCAAGGCCCTCGATGACGTGGCCTATGTCCGCTACGCCTCGGTCTATCGCGACTTCCGCGAGGCCGGCGAGTTCGCCACCTTCCTGGGGGAAGAGGGCCTGAGCGAACAGGTCGACGACGAGACCTGATCCGTGCCGGTCACCCTCAAGCTCGCCACCTCGCTGGACGGCCGCATCGCCACCGCCACCGGCGAGAGCCGCTGGATCACCGGGTCGCAGTCGCGTGAAACGGTCCACCGCCTGCGCGCCGAGCATGACGCGGTCGTGGTCGGCGTCGAGACGGCCCTGGCCGACGACCCGGAACTGACCGTCCGCCTGCCGGGCTATGACGGCCCCCATCCCGCCCGGGTAGTGCTCGACAGCCGCCAGCGTCTGGCCGACGGCTGCAAGCTGGTGGCCACGGCCCGCGAGATCCCGACCTATCTGATCGCCACCACGCCGCCGGAAGCGCGCCTGACCGAGGCCGGCGTCCGCGTCCTGCGGGTCCATGCCGTGGGCGACGAGCGGCCCGAACTGCACGACGTGGTCCGCGCCCTGGCCGCCGAGGGGCTGAGCCGCCTGTTCGTCGAGGGCGGGGGGCATGTGGCCGCCAGCTTCCTGCGCTGCGGCCTGGTGGACGCCCTGGAGTGGTTCCGAGCCCCCATCATCATCGGCGGGGAGGGGCGGCCGGGGATCGGCGCCCTGGCCATCCAGGCGCTTTCCGACGCGCCGAAGCTTAAGCGGGTTGATCTTCACGTGCTGGGTCCCGATGTGTGGGAACGCTACGAGAGGATCTGAATGTTCACCGGCATCGTCACCGATGTGGGCCGCGTCCGCGCCGTCCGCGAAACCAACCGCGACCTCAGACTTGAGATCGAGACGAAACTCGATCTCTCCACCGTCGAGATCGGCGCCTCCATCAGCCATGACGGCTGCTGCCTGACCGTTGTCGAGAAGGCCGACGGCTGGTTCGCCGTCGAGGTCTCCGGCGAGACGCTGTCCCTCACCACCCTGTCGGACTGGAAGGAAGGCCGCCCGGTCAATCTGGAGCGCGCCGCCCGGGTGGGCGACGAACTCGGCGGCCACATCGTCTCGGGTCATGTCGACGGGATTGGCGAGGTGGTCTCCATCGAGAGCGAAGGCGGCAGCCACCGGGTGAAGGTCCGCGTTCCCCGGCCCCTGCATCGCTTCATCGCGCCCAAGGGCTCCATCACCGTCGAGGGCGTTTCGCTCACCGTGAACGAGGTGGAGGACGACGTCTTCGGGGTGAATCTGATCCCCCACACCTGGGACGTGACCACGCTCGGAACCCTGGAAGTGGGCTCCCGGGTCAATCTAGAGATCGACATGCTGGCCCGGTATCTCGCCCGCTGGCGAGAAACAGCCTAAAGGGAGCGGCCAACTCGGCCGCGCTCCGGAAAGAACCCATGCTCGAAGACAAAATCCGCATCCTCATCGTCGAGGCGCGCTTCTATTCCGACCTGGCCGACGCCCTGCTGCAGGGCGCCGCCGACGCCATCACCTCGCAAGGTGCGGAATATGATGTGGTGACCGTGCCTGGCGCTCTGGAGATCCCGGGGGCCATCGCCCTCGCCGAAGAGGGCGGCGCCACAGGCGTTCGCTACGACGGCTATGTCGCCCTTGGCACGGTGATCCGCGGTGAGACCTATCACTTCGAGATCGTCTCCAACGAGTCAGCCCGCGGAATCATGGACCTGACGATCGGCAAGCGTCTGGCGATCGGTAACGGCATCCTCACCGTCGAGGACGAGGCGCAGGCCTGGGCGCGCGCCAAGATCAGTGAGGGCGACAAGGGCGGCGGCGCGGCCCGCGCCGCCCTCACCATGATCTCCCTGAAGAGCCAGCTGATGGGCGGGCAGGCCCGATGAGCAAGCCCAAGCAGGCCCGCTCGGTGGCGCGCCTGGCCGCCGTCCAGGCGCTTTACCAGATGGAAGTCTCCGGGGTCGGGGTGGAGGCGGTGATCCGCGAGTTCACCGATCACCGCTTCGATCGCGGCATCGAGGGCGACGGGGAGGGCGACCCCCTGGCCGCCGCCGACGAGGCCTTCTTCGCCGAGCTGGTGCGCGGCGTGGTGGAGAGCCAGCGCGAGATCGACGCCGCCGTGGTCAGGCGCCTGGCCGCCGGCTGGAAGCTGGACCGGCTGGACGCCACGGTGCGCGCCATCCTGCGTTCGGGCGCCTACGAGCTTTCCCACCGCGGCGACGTGCCGGTCGAGGTGGTGATCGACGAGTATGTCGAACTGGCCAAGTCCTTCTTCGAAGGGCCCGAGCCGGGCTTCGTCAACGGCGCCCTCGACAAGGTGGCGCAGGATGTCCGCGCCGGATGAATTCGAGCAGATCGCCCGGCTGTTCCGCCCCCTGACCCGCGGGGCGGCGGAGGCCTTCGATCTGCTGGACGACGCCGCCGTCATTCCCTCGCGGCCGGGCTTCGACCTGGTGGTCACCAAGGACGCCCTGGTGGCCGGGGTGCATTTCCAACCCGACGACCCGCCCGACATCATCGCGCGGCGGCTGATGCGGGCCAATCTCTCCGATCTCGCCGCCAAGGGGGCGGAGCCGCACGGCTATCTGCTGATGACCGCCTGGCCCGCCGACTTCGGCTGGGAGCAGCGACAGGCCTTCGCCCGCGGCCTGGACGAGGATGGCCGGGCCTTCGGGGTCATCCTGCTGGGGGGCGACACCGTCTCCACCCCCGGGCCGCTGACGGTCTGCATGACCCTGCTGGGCTGGGTCCCGGCGGGGAAGATGATCCGCCGGGCGGGCGCCAGGCCTGGGGACCTGGTGCTGGTGAGCGGCCCGATCGGCGACGGCTGGCTGGACTGGGGCCCCGGTTGGGGCGAGCTGGACCGCCGCTGGCTGCCCGAGGGCCATCGCCTGCCGACGCCCCGGCTGGACCTGCGCGAGGTGCTGCGGGCCTATGCCAGCGCCGCGGCCGACGTCTCCGACGGGCTGATCGCCGACGCCGGCCATATCGCCAAGGCCAGCGGCGTGGGCATGCGCATCGATCTGGACCGCATGCCGCTGTCGGGCCCGGCGCGGGCCTGGCTGGCGACCCAGTCCGACCCTGCCGCCGCCCGCCTGCGGCTGGCCACCGGCGGCGACGACTACGAGATCGTCTGCACCGCGCCGGCGGATCAGCCAGCCCTGCTGGGCCTCACCGTGATCGGCGAGGTGACGGACGGCGAGGGGGTCGAGGTCCGAGCCGGCGGGGCGGTGCTCGAGGCCGGGCCCGGCGGCTGGCGCCACGGCTGAGGCGCCCGCAAGCTTCCGGAAACCATATTGCGCGAAGGTGGGCCCATGCTTCGCCGCGCCCTCCTCGCCGCCGCCGCCCTGGGCCTGTTCGCCGGGTCCGCCCGGGCGTCGGAAAAGCCCAAGGAGGGCGAGGGCAAGCCCGATGTCGGCCAGTATGTCGACCTGGCGCCCGTGGCCCTGCCGGTGGTCGCCCGCGGCGTCCTGGTGAACTACGTCTTCGTCTCGGTGCGGGTCCAGCTCTCGACCCTGGCCAACACCGGCAAGCTGCGCACGCGGGAGCCCTATTTCCGTGACGCCCTGGTGCGCGCCGGACATCGCACGCCCTTCACCCTGGACAGCGACTACACCAAGATCGACGAGGCCAAGCTGAAGGCCAGCCTGCTGCGGGAAGCCATCGCCATCGGCGGGGCCAAGGACGTCAAGGGCGTCATCGTCGTCTCGCAATCCCCCAAGAAACGCACCGGCCTGCCGGACCCCAAGACCTGGGGCGCGCGGACCGAAATCCAGCCCTGAGCGGCCAATTCCAACGCGCCGTTGCTTCGGCGCAGCAGTTTTGGCACTTTCACGGTCTTAAATAAGGAGCGTCGCCTAAAGGCGCTCCAACTGGGGAAACACCATGGGGCCGGGAACATACCGACGGGCGCGCCTTAGGCTGCCGTCGTCCCCCCTCCGCGCAATCGCAAAAGGGGCTTTCAGATTATGAGTTTAACGCTTGAGCTGGTGATCGCCGCCGGCTTCCTGGCCGTGCTCTACGGCATCGTCCAGACAGCATCGTTGATGCGGGCCTCGCCCGGCAACGCCCGCATGCAGGAAATCGCCGCGGCGATCCAGGAGGGCGCGCAGGCCTATCTGCGCCGCCAATACACCGCCATCGCCATGGTCGGCGTGGTGGTCCTGATCGCCGCCTATCTGCTGATCGGTCCGCTGGCCGCCATCGGCTTCGCCACCGGCGCCATCCTGTCGGGCGCCGCCGGCTTCGTGGGCATGCTCATCTCGGTCCGCGCCAACGTCCGCACCGCCCAGGCGGCCTCGGAAGGCCTGGCCAAGGGCCTGTCCCTGGCGTTCCGCTCCGGCGCCATCACCGGCATGCTGGTGGCCGGCTTCGCCCTGATCGGCGTGGCGGGCTACTACGCGGTGCTCACCGGTCCCCTGGGCCTGGAGAACACCAGCCGCGACGTGGTCGACTCCATGGTCGCCCTGGGCTTCGGCGCCTCGCTGATCTCGATCTTCGCCCGCCTCGGCGGCGGGATCTTCACCAAGGGCGCCGACGTCGGCGGCGACATGGTGGGCAAGGTCGAGGCCGGCATTCCGGAAGATGACCCGCGCAACGCCGCGACCATCGCCGACAACGTGGGCGACAATGTCGGCGACTGCGCCGGCATGGCCGCCGACCTGTTCGAGACCTACGCGGTGACCACGGTCGCCACCATGGTCCTGGCCGCCATCTTCTTCCGCGACAACGTGGAGGTGGTCACCAACATGATGCTGCTGCCGCTGGCCATCTGCGGCGTCTGCATCGTCACCTCGATCATCGGCACCTTCGCCGTGCGCCTGGGCAAGTCCCAGAACATCATGGGCGCCCTCTATCAGGGCCTCATCGTCACCGGCGTCCTGTCGGTCGGCGCCATCTGGTGGGTCATCAACAAGCTGGTCCCGGCCACCCTGACGGTGGGCGACAAGACCTTCGGTCCGCAGGAGCTGTTCTACTGCGGCATCGCCGGCCTGGTGGTCACCGCCCTGATCGTGGTGATCACCGAGTACTACACCGGCACCGGCTTCCGCCCGGTGAAGTCGGTGGCCAAGGCCAGCGTCTCCGGCCACGGCACCAACGTGATCCAGGGCCTGGCCATGAGCCTTGAGTCCACCGCGGCCCCGGCCATGGTGATCATCGTCGGCATCATCGTCACCTACGGCCTGGCGGGCCTGTTCGGCATCGCCATCGCCACCACGGCCATGCTGTCCCTGGCGGGCTTCATCGTCGCCCTGGACGCCTTCGGTCCGGTCACCGACAACGCCGGCGGCATCGCCGAGATGGCGGGCCTGCCGCCGGAAGTCCGCGTCACCACCGACGCCCTGGACGCCGTCGGCAACACCACCAAGGCGGTCACCAAGGGCTATGCGATCGGTTCGGCCGGTCTCGGCGCCCTGGTGCTGTTCGCGGCCTATACCGAGGACCTGAAGTACTTCGCGGCCAACGCCGAGCCGGGCTCGTTCTTCGACGGCCTGGGCGCTGTGGCCTTCGACCTGTCCAACCCCTACGTCGTGGTCGGCCTGCTGTTCGGGGGGCTGCTGCCCTTCCTGTTCGGCGGCATGTCCATGACCGCCGTGGGCCGCGCCGCCGAGTCGGTGGTGGAAGAGGTCCGCCGTCAGTTCCGTGAGAACCCCGGCATCATGACCGGGGAGGTGAAGCCGGAATACGGCCGCGCCGTGGACATCCTGACCAAGGCCGCGATCAAGGAGATGATCGTGCCCTCCCTGCTGCCGGTCTTCTCGCCGATCGTCCTGTTCTTCGTGATCAAGGCCATCGCCGGCAAGGTCGACGCCTTCGCCTCCCTCGGCGCCATGCTGATGGGCGTGATCGTGACGGGCCTGTTCGTGGCCATCTCGATGACCTCGGGCGGCGGCGCCTGGGACAACGCCAAGAAGCTGATCGAGGAAGGCCACTACGGCGGCAAGGGCTCCGAGGCCCACAAGGCCGCGGTGACCGGCGACACCGTCGGCGACCCCTACAAGGACACGGCGGGTCCCGCCGTGAACCCGATGATCAAGATCACCAACATCGTGGCTCTGCTGCTGCTGGCGGTCCTGGCCCACGGGGTGGTCGGCTAAGCCGACCCTCCAGCCGAAACGAACGACGCCCCGGAGAGCGATCTCCGGGGCGTTTTTCGTGCGATGCGGCGGCTCGTCTAGCGGCGGTCGCCCGGGCGGTTGCCGGGGACGCCGTCGTCCTGGTTGGGCAGCATGGTGCCGCGGCCGACGGTGCCGATCAGCTGTTCGAAGATGGTCAGCTCGCGGCCCCGGGTCGGGGTCTCACGGCCGTTGAAGGCGATGACCTTGCCGTCCTTCAGGCTGTACTGGTTGACGCTCTCCACCACCTCGGTGTCCTTGTTGAAGGCGATGGCGGTCACGTCGCGCCGCGTGGTCTTCGGCATGCGGAAGGCCACGGTCTCCTTGACCTGGTCGATATAGAACCAGACGTTCGGGTCGAAGGTCGAGGTGGCCGAGGGCGACCCCAGCCGCCCGCGGACCATCGACTTGGTGTCGGTCCCTACCTTGACGTCCTTCGGATTGGCGTCGATCGCCTGGAATCCGGAGTAGGTGGTGATCGGCGCGCAACCGGCCGTGGCCATGAGGCCGGCGGCGATAGCGGCGAAAGCGACACTGCGAAACATGTGCGGACCACACCCGTTCAATTTTCCTGGGCTTTGACCTATCGCTCGCGGCCCCTTACTGCAATGCCGCCCTTAAAGGCCCCTTCGGGCGAAATCGAGGCCAAGATGCTTCTGGACCGTTTGTTCCGCCCCAAGCCGACCCTCACCGCGGGTCGCGCCCTCTATGCCGGCGTGGTGACCCAGGCCCGGACGCCGGCCCTGTACGAGGTGCTGGGCGCCCCCGACACGGTGGAGGGACGCTTCGAGATCTACACCCTGCACGTCTTCCTGCTGCTGGATCGCCTGCGCCGCCAGGGGCCGCAGGCCAGCGACACCTCCCAGGCCCTGTTCGACACCTATGTCGCCTCCCTGGACGACGCCCTGCGCGAGATGGGGGTTGGCGACCTGTCGGTGGGCAAGAAGATGCGCAAGCTGGGGGAGGCCTTCTACGGCCGGGTGAAGTCCTACGAGACCGCCTTCGAATCGCTGCCCGACACCGCCGCCCTGAACGCCCTGCTGATCCGCACCGTCTACGCCGGGACCGATTCGGCGGCCCTGCCACGGCTGGCCGACTATGTGATCGCCCAGCGCGCCGCCCTGGCGGCCCAGCCCCTGGAGGCCCTTTTGGCCGGCGACGCCGTCTGGAGCCCCGCATGAAACGCGCCTGGAGACAGACGATTCGCCTGGGCGAGCTGTCCAAGGGTCCGGTGAAGCTGCGCCTGGAGCCCGACGCCGAGACCCGCGCCCTGATCGCCAAGGAGGTGGGGCTGGAGAGCCTGCCGGCCCTGACCGCCGACATCACGGTCCATCCCTGGCTGGACGGCGCCGAAATCCTCGGCCAGTTCGACGCCGTGGTGGAGCAGATCTGCGGGGTCAGCCTGGAGCCCTTCGAGCAGGCCCTGAGCGCCGACATCGAGTTCCGCGTCGTCCCGGCCGGCAGCCCCAACGCCCCGGCTGAGTCGGAGGCCGCCACCGTCGAACTGGAGTTCGACCCCGACGACCCCGATCCGCCGGACGTCCTGGCCGACGAGGAGATCGACCTTTCGGCCTACCTC
Source organism: Phenylobacterium sp. (assembly GCF_965229015.1). GTDB lineage: Bacteria > Pseudomonadota > Alphaproteobacteria > Caulobacterales > Caulobacteraceae > Phenylobacterium. The sequence continues at coordinate 844,447 of NZ_CBDDIM010000001.1, forward strand.
ATCGAGCACCTGGCCCTGGAGATGGATCCCTTTCCCCGTAAGCCCGGGGCGACCTTCGACTACCAGCCGGACACCACCGACCTTTCGCCCTTCGCCGCGCTCAAGAAGCTCAAGGGCGAGGGGGAATGAGCGCGCTCCGCCTGGGCGGTTTGCATCGTCCGGCCTGGGCTGTATCGTCCCGGCGCGGTCGCAATAGGGGGCTGGACGCAACGTTTTGACCCGAACCCTGGTCATTTCCATAGACGCGATGGGGGGCGACCACGGACCTTCCGTGACCGTGCCGGCCCTGGCGCTCGCCGCCAAGGCGATGCCGCCGACCACCCGGTTCCTGGCGCACGGCGACGAGGCCGTCCTCGCGCCTGAGCTCGGGCGCCACCCGGGCCTGGCGAGCCAGGTCGAGGTCCGTCACACCGACAAGGTCATCGCCTCGGACGAGAAGCCCGCCGTGGCCCTGCGCCGCGGCAAGGGCAGCTCCATGTGGAACGCGGTGGAGTCGGTGAAGACCGGCGAGGCCGTGGCCGCGGTCTCCTCGGGCAATACCGGCGGCCTGATGGCCATCTCCAAGCTGATCCTGCGCATGAGCGTCGACGTCGACCGCCCCTGCCTGGTGGCCAGCTGGCCCGGCGCCAAGGGCCTGACCACCGTGCTGGACGTCGGCGCCAATATCGACTGCGACGCCGAGCGGCTGGTGGAGTTCGCCATCATGGGCGAGGCCTTCCACCGCGCCTTCCACGGGGTGGCCAAGCCCACGGTGGGCCTGATCAATGTCGGGTCCGAGGACGTGAAGGGTCACGAGGAGGTGCGCCTGGCGCACGCCATCCTGCGCTCGGGCAGGTTCGACCTGGACTATCGCGGCTTCATCGAGGGCGATGACCTGTCGAAGAACACCGTCGACGTGGCCGTCACCGACGGCTTCACCGGCAACATCATGCTCAAGGCCGCCGAGGGCACCGGACGGTATGTGGAGGCCGAGCTGCGGGCCGCCCTCACCAGCTCCCTGATCACTACGGCGGGCGCCCTGCTGGCGCGGGCAGGCCTGCGCCGGTTCGGGCGGAAACTGAACCCGCCGCGCGCCGCGCCCCTCTTGGGCCTCAATGGCGTGGTGGTGAAGTCCCATGGGGGCGCCAAGGCCCAGGACTTCGCCGACGCCATCGCCATGGCCGCCAGCCTTTCGCAAAGCGACTTCGCCAGCGAGGTCGAAAAGAATATGACGCGGCTCACCGCCGCCGTGGCCGAGTCGAGCGCACCGGCCGTCGATGGAGCCGCAAAAGTTGACTAGAGTCCTGCGTAGCGTCGTGACCGGGGTCGGGGGTTATCTGCCCGACGAGATCGTCACCAATGCCGATTTGGCCAAGGTCGTCGACACCAGCGACGAGTGGATCATCGAGCGCACCGGCATCCGCCAGCGCCACCGCGCCGCGCCGGACCAGCCGACCTCCGATCTCGCCGTCGAGGCCGCCAGGCGCGCCCTGGCCGCCGCCGGCAAGACGCCCGCCGACGTCGACCTGATCATCGTGGGCACCACCACGCCCGACCTGACCTTCCCGGCGGTGGCCACCATCGTCCAGCGCAAGCTGGGCTGTCCGGTGGGCATCGCCTTCGACGTCCAGGCGGTGTGCTCGGGCTTCGTCTTCGCCCTCTCCACCGCCGACGGCTTTGTCGCTCGTAACCGGTCCAAGTGCGCCCTGGTGATCGGGGCCGAGAGCATGACGCGGCTGATGGACTGGACCGACCGCGGCACCTGCGTGCTGTTCGGCGACGGGGCCGGGGCCGTGGTGCTGGAACCGGGGGAGGGCGACGGCGGCACCGCCGACCGTGGCCTGCTGGGCTTCGCCCTGCGCGCCGACGGCGCCAAGCAGGACCTGCTCTATGTCGACGGCGGGGTCTCCACCAACGGCCAGATCGGCCACCTGCGGATGCAGGGCAACCAGGTCTTCCGCCACGCCGTGGTGAACATCTCCGAAGCCGTGGTCGCCGCGGCCGCGGACGCCGGCATCGAGGTGTCGGAGGTCGACTGGTTCATCCCGCACCAGGCCAACCAGCGCATCCTGGAGGGCGTGGCCCGCCGGCTGGGCATCGACGACAAGAAGGTCATCTCCACGGTGGCCAAGCACGCCAACACCTCGGCCGCCTCCATCCCGCTGGCGCTTGCCGAAGGGGTGGCCGACGGCCGCATCAAGCCCGGCCAGCTTCTGCTGATGGAGGCCATGGGCGGGGGCCTGACCTGGGGCGCCTGCGTGGTGCGCCTCTAGGCGAAAGCCTCAGCCGATTCCCCAATCTGCGCCTTGAAGTCTTTGACCTGATGCGACAATCAGGTCATGACGGTTCTCCGACGTTTTCTGCGATTGCGTCTCGTCGGTGGTGGTTCAGTAGGGGCAGGGGCGAGTATGAAGGGCGCGACGGTGACGCGAGCCGACCTGTGTGAGGCGGTTCACGAAGAAGTGGGCCTGACCCGCCAGGATTGTTCCGAACTGGTCGAACGTACGCTGGAACTGGCCTCCCAGGCGCTGGAGCGTGGCGAGCAGGTCAAGCTTTCGGGATTCGGCGTCTTCCAGGTCCGCGCCAAGCGCGCCCGCATGGGGCGCAATCCCAAGACGGGGGAGCCCGCGGCCATCGAGCCGCGCCGCGTGATCGGCTTCCGCGCCTCGCAGGTCATGAAGGCGCGAGTAGACCGCGCCCTCGGAAAGTAGCCAGGCGCCCCTGTGGCCAAGGGCCCGGACGCCTTTCGCACCATTTCGGAAGCGGCCGACGAGCTGGGCGTGCCCCAGCATGTGCTGAGATTCTGGGAGACCAAGTTCTCCTTCATCCGCCCGATGAAGCGAGCCGGCGGCCGCCGCTTCTACCGTCCGCAGGACATCGCGGTGCTGCGCGGGGTCAAGACCCTGCTCCACGACGATGGCTACACCATCAAGGGTGTCCAGCGCCTGCACAAGGAGCAGGGACTCAAGCGCCTGCTGGCCGCCGCCAACGGGGAGCGCGCGCCGTCCCCGCCGCCCGCCCGCGACGAGGGGCCGGTCCTAGGCCTGTCGGCCGTCCATCTCGACGCCGAGGGCCGCGAACGCCTGGTCTTCGCCCTCGACGACCTGCAGGCCGCCAAGCGACGCCTGGACGCCCTGTTGAGGCGCTAGGGATTGTCCGCCACGAAGGCCCTGTACCGCGCCAGCAGCAGCGGCCAGCCGCGTTCGCTGGCCATTTCGGCCCGATAGTCCTCCGCCCCCTCGCCATGGCGCTCGAAGGCGCGGTGGGTGAGGGTGACCGTCGTCGTTTCGCCATCGGCCACGAACAGCAGCTCGACGATGCTCGCCAGGTCGGGATTGGGCTGGGGCGTGGAGTCCGGGCCGATCTGCCACAGGAAGGCCAGGTGGCGGCCGGGATGGAACGTCAGGGTTCGGCCCCAGTCGACGCGGAAGCCGTGCGGACCGATCTCCGAGCACATCGCGCCCTCGGCATCGCCGATTCCGATGAAGTCGGGCGTCAGGCCGCCCTGGCCGCAATAGGTGTAGTCGGTCGGCCACCACGCGCCGAACCGGGCCTGGAACAGGTCGAAGGCGCGGTCGGGCAGGGCCGCGACGGTGAGGCTCAGCTCGATCGGTTCCATCACCTCAGCCATGCTCATCCTCAATGATCGCCGCGGCGGGAAATTCAGCTTGCCCATGCGCCGCAAGAGGTTAGAAGGGCCGCCTTGCCGATGTCGGAGCGTGGCGCAGCCTGGTAGCGCACTTGACTGGGGGTCAAGGGGTCGCAGGTTCGAATCCTGTCGCTCCGACCATCGGAAGGCCGAAGGGGCGCTCTCGCAAGAGGGCGCCCTTTTCGTTTACCGGCCCCGGTTCATCCAGGACAGCAGCGGCAGGATGGGCACGCCCCAGCCGATGCCGGCCACGGCGAAGAAGGCCAGCTTCAGGGCCCACTGGTCGGGCACGTACTCGCTGAGCGTGCTCATCCCCCAGATATAGGCGGCGAGGAAAACCAGGATGCCTATCCCGCCGACGAACTTCCGGACACGTGCGCTCATGGCGCCGGTATAGGGCGCGGCTAACGCCGGCGGAAGATGGCGAAGGGGGCGAGGAACAGGATCGAGCCCACGGTGGCGGCGATCAGGCTGCCGATGAAGCCCACCAGGCGGATCTCCAGACCCCCAGCGATCACCCGGCCCAGCATGGCGCCCACCAGGCCCACGGCCATGTAGACGAACAGGCTGTGGCGGCGGCCGAGCGCCAGGGCGGCGATCCACCCCGCCAGCATCCCGATCAGGATCTCGCCAAACAGCCCGACGCCGTCCATGAAATCGCCTCAACGCCCCCGTCTGGCTTGCTTTGACCATCCCCGGTTCGGATGACGCGCGCAAGCGTGGACGCGCGCCGGGGTCTCAAGGTAAGGGTCGCCCCAGGAACGCCTCGAAAGGCTCTTAGTCACCCCCCATGACGTCTTTTCTTCGCTCGGATCGGTCGCGGCCGGTCGCCATCTGGCTCTTCGCCGTCGCCCTCCTGGTCCTGGCCATGGTCGTGGTGGGCGGAGCCACGCGCCTGACGGACTCAGGCCTGTCCATCACCCAGTGGAAACCGGTCTCCGGCGCCCTCCCGCCGATGTCGGCCGGGGACTGGAACGAGGAATTCGCGCGTTACCGCGAGATCCCCCAGTACCAGCAGCTCAACAAGGGCATGAGCCTGGAGGCCTTTAAGGCCATCTACTGGTGGGAATGGAGCCACCGGCTGCTGGGCCGCCTTGTGGGCGCCGCCTTCGCCGTGCCCTTCGCCTATTTCCTGATCCGGCGGCAGATCCCCAAGCGGCTGATCTGGCGCTGCGCGGTGCTGTTCGGCCTGGGCGGGCTGCAGGGCCTGGTGGGCTGGTGGATGGTGGCCAGCGGGCTGTCGGACCGGGTCTCGGTGGCGCCCGAGCGCCTGACCCTGCACCTGGGCCTGGCCTTCGCCCTGTTGGCGGGGCTGGTCTGGACGGGGCTCGACGCCTGGACCGGCGCGCCGCGCCAGACCGTGCCCAGCCCCTGGAACCTGCGGGCCTTCGGCCTGGCCGGGCTGATCTATGTGCAAATCCTGCTGGGGGCCCTGGTGGCCGGCAACGACGCGGGGCTGGTCTATAACGACTGGCCGCTGATGAACGGCGCCCTGTTCCCCAAGGACTATGCGGGCGCCGGTCTCTGGGCGACCCTGGCCCACAGCCAGGGGGCGGTGCAACTCCACCACCGGCTGATGGCCTATCTGCTGCTGATCGTCGTCCTGGCGTCCGCCGTCGCCGCCCAGCGTTCCCGCTACCTGCCGGCCGGCGCCAAGGCCCTGGCCCTGGTGCTTGGGGGCGTGGTCGTGATCCAGGCGGGCCTGGGGATCGCCACCCTGATGGCCGGCGTCCCCCTCTGGCTTGGCCTGCTGCACCAGATCACCGCGGCCCTGCTGCTGGCCTTCGCCACCGCCTTCGCCTGGCGGGTGCGGCGGCCCTAGCTGCGGAAACTCGCCCACGGGCCGGTGATGGCCAGGGTCATCCCCGGCCAATAGACATTGACGAACATCGTCGTGCCGTCCGGCGAGAAGCAGACCCCCGCCAGCTCGGCGTTGGTGGCGGTGTCGCCCCCCAGCAGGGCGGCGTTGCGGGCCATGGTGTAGATCTTCCCCTGGGGCGTGATGGCGCGCAGGAAATTGACCCCGCCGATCTTGTCCTCACAGACGAAGAGGTGACCCCAGGGCGCCACGGCGATGTTGTCGCACATCTCCATCACCGCGATATCGGTGGGCTGGGCGAACAGCTCCAGCCGGCCGCCGGCGTCTTCGGCCTGGCCCTCCTGGGGGCTGGGGACATAGCGCATCACCTGGCCGCCGCCGGCCGGGCCGCCGCTGGTGCAGGCGAAATAGATCTCGCCCTGGCCGTAATAGATGCCCTCGCCGCGGGCGAACCAGGCCGCCCCCTTGGCGTGCCCGCGATAGCGCAGGTCCTCGTAAGGGTTATCGACGCCGTCCATGTCGACCCAGTGGACGGCCTTGGAGTCGCCGACCTTCCAGTAGGGGGTCTCCCAGTTGCGCGGATCGGCGTCGGCGCCCTCGGGCAGGCACAGGGCCTGGAGCCGGCCGCCCGCCGCCAGCCTCGTGCGGTCCTTGGGCAGGTAGCGGTAGAAGAGGCCGAACCCGTCGCCCATGTCCTCGGTCATGTAGACGACGCCCGTGCGGGGATCGATCGCGGCGGCCTCATGGCGGAAGCGGCCCATGTCCGTCAGCGGGATCGGATCGGCCAGACCCTTGCCCCGCGACGGGACCTCGAAGACCCAGCCGTGGTCCTTCTGGGCTTCCTGGCCCTTGTTCTGGGTGGTTTCCTCGCAGGACAGCCAAGAGCCCCACGGGGTGATCCCGCCGGCGCAGTTGGTGGAGGTGCCCGCCAGGCTGAGATGGGCGCGCTCCAGGGTCTTCTTGCGCAGATCGTAGACCAGGGTGGTGGTCCCGCCGCCGAAGGGCATGCCGTCGTCGCCCCGGTCATAGATCCGGTCGGCCGCGACCTTGCCGGCCAGGGCCCTGTCGGGGCCGAAAGCGGTGATGCGGGTGTCGGTGGGCTTGACCTCGTGGTTGCGCACCAGGGCGACGCGGTCGTTGTCCAGGGCGAAGCAGCCCATGCCGTCGGCCTTGAAGGGGGTGACCAGCCCGTCGCTCATGGGGTCGCCGGCCTTGGAGACCACGGTGTAGGAAAAGCCCTCCGGCAGGTCGAAGAGCCCCGCCGGATCGCGGCGCAGGGGACCATAGCCCGCCACCTCGCTCCGATAGCCCTCGACCCCCTTGTCCTGGGCGGCGGCGAAGCGGGAGAAGCCGGAGAAGGCGAGGGTGGCCGCGGTGGCGCGGATCAGCTGGCGTCGCGAGGTGAACATGGGGCATCCGGGCTGGGGCGCCGTGGCGGCGCCGCTTGCGCAGCTTGCACCACAGTCGCGTGACGTTCGTTTGACGCGGTATTCAAATACCCGATCTCGGAAACCCTTATGGCGTAAGGATTTCCGCCGATCGGCCGATCGGAACTGTTGACAGGCGGGGCCAGCCGACGTATCAGCGCGCCTCTTTCGTCGGGATCTCCTGGTCCCACCTCTATTACGGACCCGTTCCCATGATGAAGACGACGGCTTCTCTGAAGCCCGCCGACGTCACGAAGAAGTGGATCGTGATCGATGCCGAGAACGCCGTCGTCGGCCGCCTCGCCTCGTTCATCGCCATGCGTCTTCGCGGCAAGCACCGCCCTGACTACACCCCGCACGTGGATTGCGGCGACTATGTCGTCGTGATCAACGCCGACAAGGTGAAGTTCACCGGCAAGAAGCTGACCGACAAGATCTACTACCGCCACACCGGTCACCCCGGCGGCATCAAGCAGCGCAGCGCCGGCCAGATCCTGGACGGCAAGTTCCCGGAACGCATCCTGGAAAAGGCTGTCGAGCGCATGCTGCCCAAGGAAAGCCCCCTGGCGCGCGCCCAGATGACCCATCTGCGGCTCTACAATTCGCCCGAGCATCCGCATGAGGCGCAAGCCCCCGAGACCATCGCGTTCAAAGAGATGAACGCCAAGAACGTGCGGAGCGCGTAAGCAGATGTCCGAACCCCAAGGCTTCGAGGCCCTGCAAAGCCTCTCCTCGCAACCGGCCGCCGAGCCGGCCGTGCAAAAGATCGACAAGTTCGGCCGCGCCTACGCCACCGGCAAGCGGAAGAACGCGATCGCCAAGGTCTGGATCAAGCCCGGCAAGGGCGTGGTCACGATCAACGGCCGCGACCAGGAAATCTACTTCGCCCGTCCCGTGCTGCGCATGATGATCGCCCAGCCCTTCCAGGTCACCGACCGGGTCGGCCAGTTCGACGTCGTCGTCTCGGTGCAGGGCTCCGGCCTGTCGGGCCAGGCCGGCGCGATCCGCCACGGCCTGTCCAAGGCGCTCACCTACTATGAGCCGGGCCTGCGCCCGGTGCTCAAGCCGCACGGCTTCCTGACCCGCGACAGCCGCGTGGTCGAGCGGAAGAAGTACGGCAAGGCGAAGGCGCGACGCAGCTTCCAGTTCTCGAAGCGCTAAACCCGCGCGCGTTCACTCGCGTTTTGCAAAGGGGCGCTTCGGGAAACCGGGGCGCCCCTTCTGCTATCTGGAATTCGGCTCGATCAGGAGCAAGTCATGACCCACACGGTATTCATCGACGGCGAGGCCGGCACCACGGGCCTGCAGATCCGCGAGCGGCTGCTGGGCCGCGCCGACCTGCAGCTGCTCTCCATCGATCCGGCCAAGCGCAAGGACGCCGCCGCCCGCGCCGAGCTGCTGAACGGCGCGGACATCGTGATCCTGTGCCTGCCCGACGATGCGGCCAAGGAGGCCGTCAGCCTGATCACCAATCCGGCGGTGAAGATCGTCGATCCCTCCACCGCCCACCGGGTCGCGCCGGATTGGGCCTATGGCTTCCCCGAGGCCATCGTCGGCCAGCGCGCGGCGATCGCGGCCTCCAAGCGGGTGTCGAATCCCGGCTGCTACTCGACGGGGGCCATCGCCCTGATCCGCCCCCTGGTGGACGCTGGCCTGCTGCCGGCCGAGCAGCCTCTCACCATAAATGCTGTCTCCGGCTATTCCGGCGGCGGGCGGCAGATGATCGCCGAGTTCGAGGATGAGAGCGCGCCCGACTACACCACCGTCGCCTACCGGATCTACGCCACGGGCCTCTCCCACAAGCACGTGCCGGAGATCGCCGACCGCGGCGGCCTGGTCCACAGGCCGATCTTCACCCCGGCCGTGGGCCGCTATCACCAGGGCATGATCGTCGAGATCCCGCTGCACCTGTGGGCCCTGCCCAAGACGCCGAGCCTGGCCGACCTCCAGGAGGCCCTGGCCGAGCGCTATGAGGGCGAGCAGTTCGTGGAGGTCGCCTCCCTTGAGGAGGCGCAGGCCACCAAGACGCTGGATCCCGAGGGGCTGAACGGCACCAACCGCATGAAGCTGTTCGTGTTCGGCAACCCGGCCGAGGGCCAGGCCCGCCTGGTGGCCCTGCTGGACAATCTGGGCAAGGGCGCCTCGGGCGCCTGCGTGCAGAACATGAACCTGATGCTGGGCCTGGATGAGGCCGCCGGGCTCTAGGGGCTGTGGACGGGGAGGGGCGGGCGTGAAACCTTCGCGCGCTCCGCCACGTATGACCTGACATGACCCAGCTCCTCGACCGTCGCCGCTTCCTCGCCTGTTCGGCCCTGACCCTGGCGCTCGCGCCGGGCGCCTCGGCCCTCGCCGCGGCCCTGCCGGCGCCCGATCCAAAGTGGAAGAAGCTCACCGACGCCCAGTGGAAGGCGCGGCTGCCGGGCGACGCCTATCGCGTCCTGCGCCACGAGGACACCGAGCGGCCGGGAACCAGCCCGCTGCTGAAGGAGCACCGCAGGGGGACCTTCGTCTGCGCCGGCTGCGGCTGGGCCCTGTTCAAGAGCACGGCGAAGTTCGAAAGCGGCACCGGCTGGCCCTCCTTCTTCACCTCCATCGGCGGCGGCCTGATCAAGAAGCCCGACTTCGCCATCGGCATCCTGCGCACCGAATACCACTGCGCCCAGTGCCTGGGACACCAGGGCCACGTCTTCAACGACGGCCCGCGCCCCACCGGCCTGCGCTACTGCAACAACGGCGTGGCGCTGCGGTTCGTGCCGGGCTGACGAAGGTCCCCCTTCTGTGTCATCCCGGTTTCCGCGTCAGCGGAAGGCCGGGACCCAGACACACCGATCTTTCCTGAGGACCCCGCGCGTCTGGGTCCCGGACAAGCCTTTCAGGCTTTCCGGGATGACACCCTTGGAGAGTTTGAGTGCCACGCATCTACTATCTGACCCACCCGCAGGTGGTCATCGACCCCGCCGTCCCGGTGCCCCACTGGCCGCTGACGCCCGAAGGCCGCCGCCGCGCCGGCCTGTTCGCCGAGCGCCTGGCGGACGGGCGCGTCACGGCGGTCTGGTCCAGCGGTGAGCAGAAGGCCCTGGACGGCGGGGCGATCATCTCCACGCGCCTGGGCGTGCCGCACCGCATCGATCCGGACCTCGGCGAGAACGATCGCTCGGCCACCGGCTACATCGCCCCGCCGGAGTTCTGGGAGGTGGTGGCGCAGTTCTTCGGCAAGCCCGACGAAAGCGTGCGCGGCTGGGAGACCGCCCGCCACGCCCAGGACCGCATCGTCACCGCGATGCGCCGCCTGGCCCGCGACGAGCCGACCCGCGGCGACCTCGTGGTGGTGGCCCATGGCGGGGTCGGCGAACTGCTGATGGCCCACCTGCAGGGCGCGGCGATTGGCGAGCAGGACAAGCCCCAACACCCTGGCGGCGGGTGCTGGATCGAGATCGACCGGGCGAGCTTCGGGCTGGTGGCGGGGTGGCGGAATATCCCCGACTAGCGCTTCCCGCCGCGCGGCTTGTGGCCTCGGGTCATCAGGTCGGGCTTCGGCGGCGGCTTCCAGCCCTTCGGTGGCTTCAGCGCCTGCTGATCCGTGCCCACTCCCATCTGGCCGGGCTGCTGAATCCTGATCATCGAGCCGGGCTGCAGGGCCGCGATCTGGTCGCGCAGCGTCGCGGCCAGTTCGTATTCCTGATGGTCCATCGCCTGGGCCATCTCGCGCTGCAGCTCGGCGATGGTCTTGGTCACCCTAGGACTTCACCTTCACATAGGAGCCGGGCGCGTCCTCCAGGGGCTTGAGGGGCCCCTTGGCGGGGTCGCGGGCCGGGACCATGCCGCCGGACTTGGCCTTCAGCCAGGCCGCCCAGTGGGGCCACCAGGAGCCGGGGGTCTCCTTGGCCTTCTCCATCCATTGCTCGACGGTGGCCGGCAGCTCGGGGTTGGACCAGAACTGGTACTTGTTGGCCACCGGGGCGTTGATCACGCCGGCGATGTGGCCCGAGCCCGCCAGGGTGAAGGTCACCGGCCCGCCGAACAGCTTGGCGCCGCGATAGACCGATCGGGCCGGGGCGATGTGGTCTTCCTTGGACGACTGGACATAGACCGGGGTCTTCACCTTCGACAGGTCCAGCTTGATGTTGTCCATCACCAGGCTGCCGTTGGCCAAGGCGTTCTCGCCGTAGAACTTGCGCAGGTAGAACAGGTGCAGGGCCTTGGGCATGCGGGTCTGGTCGGAGTTCCAGAACAGCAGGTCGAAGGGCTTGGGCTCTTTGCCCATCAGGTAGTTGTTCACGAAGAACGACCAGATCAGGTCATTGGCCCGCAGGGAGTTGAAGGTCTCCGCCATGGCCTGGCCTGACAGCACGCCTCCGGCGGCGTCCATCTGCTTCTCCAGGTCGCCCAGCCAGTCCTCGTTGGTGAACAGCAACAGGTCGCCGGCCTCGGCGAAGTCCTGCTGGGCGGCGAAGAAGGTGGCCGAGGCGATCCGTTTGTCGCCCTTGGCCGCCATGTGGGCCAGGGTCGCCGAGAGCAGGGTGCCGCCGATGCAGTAGCCGACGGTGTTCACCTGACTGACGCCGGCCTGCTTCATGGCCGCCGCCGTGCCCTCGTAGATGCCCTGCTGCATGTAGTCTTCGAAGGTCTTGGCGGCCATCTCCACGTCCGGATTGACCCAGGAGGCGACGAAGACGGTGATTCCCTGGTCGGTGAGCCAGCGGATCATCGAGTTCTCGGGGCGCAGATCCAGGATGTAGAACTTGTTGATCCAGGGCGGGAAGATCACCAGCGGGATCTCGAAGACCTGTTCCGTGGTCGGGTTGAACTGCAGGAGCTGCAGCACCTGGTTCTGGAACACCACCTTGCCCGGGGCGGTGGCGACGTTCTCGCCGATCTTGAACATGTCGTAGTCGGTCTGGCTGATGGCCAGCTGGCCGCCGCCGCGGGTCAGGTCGGCGGCGAAGTTCTCCATGCCCTGCAACAGGCTCTGTCCCTGGGTCGACATGGCCTCGCGCAGGGCGGCCGGGTTGGAGACCAGGAAGTTCGAGGGCGAGAAGGCGTCGGTGAGCATCTTCATGAAGAACTCGACCCGGCGCTTGGTCATCGGCTCGACGCCGTCGACCTCGGAGACCAGGGCGTTCAGCCAGTTGGAGGTGACCAGGTAGGACTGCTTGATCACGTCGAAGACCGGATTGTCGTTCCAGTCGGGATCGTTGAAGCGCTTGTCCCCCTTGGCCGGGGTGACGATGGGATCGACGGTCTCGCCCGCGGCGCGGCGGGCGGCGGTCTGCCAGAGCTCCAGATAACGCTGGAAGAGGTCGGCCTGGGCGCGGACCAGGCGGTCGGGCTGGGAGGCCAGCCGGCCCATGACGTCGGTGAGGGCGGGGGCCACGTGGAAGGGGTCGGGCTGCAGGGCGGCCGGACGCTCGGCCTGGCGAAGCGCCGCCTCGGCGATGGCGCCCTGGGCGGTGAGCGCGGCGCGGGCCAGGTTGGCCGACAGCTTCTCCATCATGTCCCGCTGCTCAGGCGTCAGCTTGGCGGGCGGGAAGTCCACCGTGGCGCCGAAGGCGGCGGCGGCGGCGGGGCTCACCCTGGGCGGCGCCTCGGGGCGAGGCGCCCCGGCCTGGGGCTGCTCGACGCGGGGCGCCTCGGCGCGCGCCGCCTCCGGCTTGGCCTTGGGCGCCTTGGTCTTGGGTTCGGCGGTCTTGGTCTTCTTGGGGGAGGCCTCGGCCTTGGCGGCGGTCTTGGCCTTGTCCGACGACTTGGCCTTGGCGGCCTTGGTCTTGGTCGGCTGCTTGCTCATGACCGTCTTCTCCCGTGTTGTCTTCAAGGCTTGGCGCTCGCGCTCTTTCGCCCGAAGCAATCATGGCATAAGACCAGCGCCTAGATGAACGCGTCGCCTAGACTTTTCGTGATGAGTCGCCTCGGAACCTTTCGGACCGGGCTGTTGGCCTGCGTCTGCGGCGCGAGCCTGCTCGGCGGCTGCGCCGTCTCCAACCCCTTCGTGACCGCCAAGGTCGATCCGAGCTCACCGATCGCCGCCCAGGTGGCCAGCGCGGCCCGCGCCCGCACGACCTATCCCACCTTCGCCGACATTCCCCCGGTTCCCGCCGACGTGCGCCCCTTGCCAGCCTTCGGCCGCGCCGCCGACGAGCTTGAGGTGGCCGGCGCCCAGCTGATGCGCGAGACCGCGCCCTCGACCTGGACCCTGACCGGCACCGAGGCCTTCGCCGGCCGCGCCCGCGACATGGCCGGTCCCGAGTCGGAAGCCATTTCCACCACGGCGGAGACCGAAGCCTTCGCCAAGGCGCAGCGGGCGCGAGCTACACCGCCTCCGCCGCCCAGATAGGCCCGCGGAGGCGAACGAATTTGAACCTGCTTGGCGGGGCCCCGTACGGGGACCAGCCATGTGCGACTTCAGCTCCCTACCGCCGCGAGGCACGCGGCCCGAGCTCAAAATGACCCCCGAATTCCATCGTATCCGACGCCTTCCGCCCTACGTCTTCGAAGAGGTGAACCGCATCAAGGCGCGACTGCGCGCCCAGGGTGTGGACATCATCGACTTCGGCATGGGCAATCCCGACATGCCGACGCCCAAGCACATCGTCGACAAGCTGATCGAGACCGCCCGCGACCCCAAGGCCGGGCGTTACTCGGCCTCCAAGGGCATCGTCGGCCTGCGCCGCGCCATGGCCGGCTACTACAAGAAGCGCTTCGGCGTGACCCTGAACCCCGACACTGAGGTGATCGCCACCCTGGGGTCGAAGGAGGGCTTCGCCAACCTGGCCCAGGCGCTCACCGCCCCCGGCGACGTGATCCTCTGCCCGAACCCGGCCTATCCGATTCACGCCTACGGCTTCATCATGGCCGGCGGGGTGATCCGTCACGTGCCGGCCCCGTCGCCGGAGGAGTACCTGTCGGGCGTCAGCGCCGCCATGCGCCACTCCAGCCCGGCCCCCAGCGTCCTGATCCTGTCCTATCCGTCCAACCCGACGGCCCAGTGGGTGGACCTGGACTTCTACAAGGAGGCCGTGGCGCTGGCGAAGAAGCACGACCTGCTGGTGCTCTCCGACATCGCCTATTCCGAGATCTATTTCGACGACAACCCGCCGCCCTCCATCCTGCAGGTGGACGGGGCCAAGGACATCGCCGTCGAGGTCAATTCCCTGTCCAAGACCTACGCCATGGCCGGCTGGCGGGTCGGCATGGTGGTGGGCAATGAGCGCATGTGCGCCGCGCTCGCCCGGGTGAAGTCCTATCTCGACTACGGCGCCTACACCCCGATCCAGGTGGCCGCCGCCGCGGCCCTGAACGGTCCCCAGGACTGCGTCGACGAGATCCGCGCCACCTACAAGAGCCGTCGCGACACCCTGGTGACCTCCATGAAGCGGGCCGGCTGGGACATCCCGTCGCCCCCCGCCTCGATGTTCGCCTGGGCGCCTCTGCCCGAGCAGTACAAGGACGCCGGCTCCATGCTGTTCGCCAAGCTGCTGATCGAGGAGGCCGGCATCGCCGTCGCCCCCGGCGTGGCCTTCGGCGAGTACGGCGAGGGCTATGTCCGCATCGGCCTGGTGGAGAACGAACACCGCATCCGTCAGGCCGCGCGCAACGTGAAGAAGTTCCTGGCCAATTCCGAGGAAATCCTCGGCCGGGCCCACAACACCCTGGCGGCTCAATGATCGTCCTTCGCCGAGGCTGCGGAGGACATGGCCGTGTGGATGGAGGATCAATCCTCCGAAGCTCTGAAGGAGCGTAGGACGGATGAGTGGTAAAAACTGGCGTATCGGCGTCGCGGGCCTGGGGACGGTCGGCGGCGGATTGCTGAACTTCCTGTCCGACCGGCCGGGCTTCGCGCCCGCTGGCGGCCAGGCCGTGGTGACCGGGGTCTCGGCGCGCTCGCGCTCGCGGCCCCGGCCCTTCGACATCTCAAACCTGCCCTGGTTCGACGATCCGGTGGAGCTGGCCCGGTCGCCGGACAACGACCTGTTCGTCGAGCTGATCGGCGGCTCCGACGGCCCGGCCAAGGCCGCGGTGGAGGCGGCCCTCAACGCCGGCAAGCCGGTGGTCACCGCCAACAAGGCCCTGATCGCCGAGCACGGGGCGGAACTCGCCCTGCTGGCCGAGTCCAAGGGCGTGCCCCTGTTGTTCGAGGCCGCCGTCATGGGCGGCACCCCGGCGGTGAAGATGCTGCGCGAGGCCATGGTCGGCGACGACATCAAGTCGGTCGCCGGCATCCTCAACGGCACCTGCAACTTCATCCTGACCGAGATGGACTCCGGCGGCCGCGCCTTCGCCGACGTGCTGGCCGAGGCCCAGCGCCTGGGCTACGCCGAGGCCGACCCCACCATGGACGTCGGCGGCTTCGACGCCGCCCACAAGATCTCCATCCTGGCGGCGCTGGCCTTCGGCTGCGCGCCCACCTTCGCCGCGGCGGAGATCGAGGGCATCGACGGCGTCGACCTGATGGACATCAAGCTGGCCCGCGACCTGGGCTACCGGGTCAAGCTGGTGGCCTCGGCCGACCGTTCCCCGGACGGCGTGCTGGTGCGGGTGCATCCTTCGCTCGCCCCCATCAACCACCCCCTGGCCCAGGCCGGCGGGGCGCTGAACGCCCTCTTCATCGAGGGAACCCGGATCGGCACCATCTATATCCAGGGCCCCGGCGCCGGGTCTGGCCCCACCGCCGCGGCCGTGGCCGCCGACATCGCCGACGTGATGACCGGCGCGGTGCGCCCGGTCTTCCAGAAACCGGCCGGCGAACTCAAGCCCTTCACCCCGGTCGACCCCTCCAAGAGCATGGGCCGGGCCTATCTGCGTTTCATGGTCAAGGACGAGCCCGGCGTCATCGCCGCGGTCTCCGAAACCCTGGCCGAGGCGGGGGTCTCCATCGAGAGCTTCCTGCAGAAGCCGGTGGAGAACGCCGACGGCGTGCCCATCGTGCTGACCACCCACGCGGTGGCCGAATCGGTGCTCACGGCGGCGATCGACCGCATCGCGAATCTGCCCTCGGTGCTGGAGAGGCCACGGCTGTTGCGCATCGCGCGCATCTGAGAATCTCACGATAGTCGCCGGCTATGCCGGATTCCGGCAGGAGACGTGTTCATGAGTTCCGAAATTCTGGATCGCGGGCTGGTCATCGACGCCGTCCGGGTGACCGAGATCGCCGCCATCGCCGCCTGGAAACTGGTGGGCCGGGGCGACGAGAAGGAAGCGGACCAGGCGGCTGTCGACGCCATGCGCACGGCCCTGAACGACCTGGACATCGACGGTGAGATCGTGATCGGGGAGGGCGAACGCGACGAAGCCCCCATGCTCTACATCGGCGAGAAGGTCGGCCGGGGCAAAGGCCCCAAGATCGACATCGCCCTCGACCCGCTGGAAGGCACCACCCTGACGGCCAAGGCGATGGCCAATGCGCTCGCCGTGATGGCCTGGGCGCCCAAGGGCACCCTGCTGAACGCCCCCGACACCTATATGGACAAGATCGCCTGCGGCCCCGGCTATCCGGCCGGGATCATCGATCTGGACAAGAGCGCCGCGCAGAACGTCCAGGCCCTCGCCGAGGCCAAGGGTGTCGAGGCGACCGAGATCACCGTCTGCATCCTGGACCGACCCCGGCACGCCGAACTCATCGCCAGCGTCCGCTCCGTGGGCGCCAGGGTCTATCTGATCACCGACGGCGACGTGGCCGGGGTGATGAACACCGCCGACCCCTCCACCGGCGTCGACCTCTATGTCGGCCAGGGCGGGGCGCCCGAGGGGGTGCTGGCCTGCGCGGCGCTGAAGTGCGTGGGCGGCCAGTTCCAGGGCCGCCTGGTGTTCCGCAACGCCGACGAGAAGGCCCGCGCCCGGCGGATCGGCATCACCGACTTCGACCGCAAGTACGACCTGCACGAGATGGTCCGCGCCGACGCCATCTTCTCGGCCACCGGTGTGACCAACGGGGCCCTGCTGGACGGCGTTCACTATGAGGACGGCTTCGTCCACACCCACACCATCGTCATGAACTCCGCCACCCAGACCGTGCGCGAAGTGCGGATGAAACGGCCCGTGTGATGGCCGACGGCTCCACCCCGGCGGGCTATCTGGGCGTCACCAGGTCGCTCAGCGGCCGGCTGTGGCGCGAGCGGGCCGCGGACCCCGAGACCGTGCGCCGTCATGAGATGGCGCTGGGCCTGCCCGAGCCCCTGGCCCGGGCGCTCGCCTCCCGCGGGGTCGAGGACGGCGGGGGCCAGGACTATCTGAACCCGACCCTCAAGGCCCTGTTCCCCGATCCCTCCAGCTTCATGGACATGGACAAGGCCGCCCAGATCCTGGTGGACGCCGTGGCCAAGGGCCGCCCCATGGCGGTGTTCGCCGACTACGACGTGGACGGGGCCTCCAGCGCCGCCCAGCTGGTGCGGTGGACCCGCGCCATGGGGGCGCCCCTGCGCATCTACGTCCCCGATCGTATCACCGAGGGCTATGGCCCGTCGCCGGCCGCCTTTCGCCGCCTGAAGGACGAAGGCGTCGAGCTGGTGATCACCGTCGACTGCGGCGCGGCGGCCATGGAGGCGGTCACCTACGCCGTGGAGATCGGGTTGGAGGTGGTGGTGATCGACCACCATCTGATGCGCGGCGATGAGGTCCCGCCCGCCACCGCCCTGGTCAATCCCAACCGGCCCGGCTGCGGGTCGGGGCAGGGGGTGCTGGCCGCCGCGGGCGTCACCTTCGTCCTGCTGGCCGCCCTCAACCGCGAGGCCCGCAAACAGGGCCTGTTCAGCCCCGAGCGCCCCGAGCCCGATATCCGCCAGTGGCTGGACCTGGCCTGCATGGGGGCCATCTGCGACGTGACCCAGCTGGTGGGCTTCAACCGGGCCCTGGCCTCCCAGGGGCTGAAGGTGATGTCCGGCTGGCGCAATCCCGGCCTCAAGGCCCTGTTGGAGGTCGCCAAGAGCCAGGGGCCGGCCAGCGCCTTCCATGTGGGCTTCGTCCTGGGGCCCCGCATCAACGCCGGCGGCCGCATCGGCCGCGCCGACCTGGGCGCGCGCCTGCTCTCCACCGACGACCCCCGCGAGGCGGCGGACCTGGCCGCCGAGCTCGACGCCCTGAACGCCTCACGCAAGGAAGTCGAGCGCGAGGTGCTGGAGGAGGCGGTGCGGATCATCGAGCGGGAGAGCAACCAGGCCGACCTGCCGGTGCTGCTGGTGGCCGCCGACGACTGGCATCCCGGCGTGATCGGCATCGTGGCCGGACGCCTGCGGGAGCGCTATCGCAAGCCGGTGATGGTCATCGGGATCGACCGGGCGGCCAATGTCGGCAAGGGCTCGGGCCGGTCCCAGCCCGGCGTGAACCTCGGACGCGCCGTCCAGGCCGCCTATGAGGCGGGCCTGCTGATCGCCGGTGGCGGCCACGCCATGGCCGCGGGACTCAGCATCAAGCCCGACACCATTCCCGACCTGCGCGCCTTCCTCTGCGAGCGCCTCGCCGACGAGAGCCAGGTCGCCGCGGCCGAGGACGGCCTGGACATCGACGCCCTGATCACCACCGGCGGGGCCGACCGCGCCCTCTATGCGAGCTTCCAGCGGATGGCGCCCTTCGGCCCGGGCAATCCCGAGCCGGTCTTCGCCCTGTCCGATGTCCGCGTGGAGCGGGCCATGGCGCTCAAGGGTGGCCATGTGCGGGTCACCCTGACCGATCGTTCCGGCGGCAAGCTGAAGGCCGTGGCCTGGCGCTCGGAGGGCACAGAGATCGGGGCCCGCCTGCTGGCGGAGGGCGGGGGCCTGCACGTGGTCGGCCGTCTGAAGCCCGACGATTGGCAGGGGCGTTCCAGCGTCGAGCTGGAGATCGAGGACGTCGCCGACCTGCGCCGGGTGGGGTGAAGCGCGACCATTGTGGGGAACTGCGACAAGTCTGGCTCAGTGCGCTTGCGCACCCCCAGGAACGCAGATATAGAGCCGCCCTTCGCCGCTGCGGTCCCTTCGTCTATCGGTTAGGACGCCAGGTTTTCAACCTGGAGAGAGGGGTTCGACTCCCCTAGGGACTGCCACGCGAAACCGCCCCTGAGGCGACGGCGAACGCCCAAGCATCGCGCATTGCGCGAGAAACACACCAGATGCGTGCATTTGGGTGAAAAACCCCCATTGACGGCTCTCCTGTTACGAGAACAGTGTTATGACTGGCCAGTATCCGTAGGGATTTGGAGATCGGGCCAGAGGGGCAAATGTCTGGTTACGAATACGAGGGTGTGGATTCGCACGAAGACGCGGTGCGGATCAGTGGGCGGATCAAGTGGTTCGACGCGGGCAAGGGGTATGGCTTCATCGTTCCTGACGATCCGGGCCAGACCGACCTGAAAGATGTTCTCCTGCATGTGACCTCGTTGCGTAACTCCGGGCGCGAGAACGCCCTGGAGGGGGCGATCATCGTCTGCGACGTGATCCGCCGGCCCAAGGGCTGGCAGGTGTCGGAGGTGGTGGACCTGGACGAGAGTTCCGCCCCGCCGCCGGCCGAGCGCCGCAACCGCGACGACGGGTTCCGGCGCGACCGCGACGGCTTCGACCGCCACGGCGGCTTCGACCGTCCCAACAGCGGCTTCCAGGCCCGCAGCCCCCGGCCCACGCCCCAGGCGCGCGGGCCCCTGGAGCGGGCCAAGGTCAAATGGTTCAACCGCGCCAAGGGCTACGGCTTCGTGGTGCGCGACGGCGAGCCGGGCGACATCTTCGTCCACATCGAGACCCTGCGCCGCTCGGGCATCGAGGACCTGCAGCCCGGCGACGACGTCATGGTCCGCTTCGCCGAAGGGCCCAAGGGCCTGGTGGTGGCCGAACTGGAGTCGATCGGCATGGCCTGAGGCCGGCCGCGCCTTGCCTCCGCCACGACGCTCCCGCAAAGGATAGGCCCGTCCTCGCCCAGGGAGCCTGGTTTGCCGTCTTCGATCCTCCGGCCGCTGGCCGCGCTGTGTCTGGCCCTCTTCGCGGTGATGGCCGGCGGTCCGGCCGCCGCCCTGGTCCCGGTTCAGGGCTATGAGGTGCGCGCGACCTATCCGCACGACACCGGCGCCTTCACCGAGGGCCTGTTCTATCTGGACGGCGTCCTCTTCGAGAGCACCGGCCTCGAGGGCCGATCCTCGATCCGCAAGGTGCGGCTGAAGGACGGGGTGGTGCTGCAATCCAAGGCCCTCTCGCCGGCCTATTTCGGCGAGGGCATCGTCAACTGGGGCGGCGAACTGATCAGCCTCACCTGGCGCGATGGGGTCGGCTTCCGCTGGGACCTGAAGAGCTTCGCCCAGAAGGGCAGTTTCCGCTATCCCGGCGAGGGCTGGGCCCTGACCCAGGACGGCAAGCGCATAATCATGAGCGATGGGACCCCGACCCTGAGGTTCCTGGACCCCAGGACCCTGAGGGAGACCGGCCGCCTGCGGGTGACCGCCGACGGTCGCCCGGTCCCCAACCTCAACGAGCTGGAGTGGGTGAGGGGCGAGATCCTGGCCAATATCTGGCTGACCAACCGCATCGCCCGCATCGACCCCCGCACGGGCGCGGTGAAGGGCTGGATCGACATGAGCGGCCTGCCCGAGACCGGCCCCGGACGCGGTCCCGACGCGGTGCTCAACGGCATCGCCTATGATCGGGACCACGACCGCCTGTTCGTGACCGGCAAGAACTGGCCCCGTCTGTACGAGATCGTCCTGAAACCCGTGAAAGCCGCCGCGCCATGAAACCCGATCCCGCCGCCGAGATCGTCCCGCCGGAGGGCTTCATCCGCTCCCAGGGCCGCGGCGACTTCTCCACCATCAACGGCCCCTACTATCATCGGGCCCAGCAGGGGGAGCTGACCGAGCAGGCATTCTTCGCCGAGCAGCGCCACGCCAACGGCCTTGGCCTGGTGCATGGGGGCATGCTGACCGCCTTCCTGGACGGCCTGCTGGCCGCCGCCGTCTGGCGCGAGACCCAGACCCGCTCGGTGACCATCCACCTGTCGGTGGACTTCCTGCACATGGCGCGGGTGGGGGAGTGGGTGATGGGGGATGCGCGCGTCACCCGCGCGACCCGGGACGTGGCCTTCGTGGAGGGCCGCGCCTATGTCGGCGGCCATGACGTGGTGCGCGCCTCAGGGGTGTTCAAGCTGATGCACCGGCGCGCGCCGGGCTAACCCAGGGCCATCTTCGCCACCAGGCTGGCCAGGGCGATGGCGCCGCCGCCGATCAGCAGCAGGCGCACCCGCTCAGCGTTGCGATCCCAGAACTGGGCGCGCTTGCGCATCTCCATGCGGCGAGACCGCTTCGACTTCGGCTTTGCGCTCAGCATTGTTTCCACCCCTGGTCCGAGACCTAGCAGGGGCGGGGTGCAAAGGTCGAGCCATCGCCGCCTGCGGCCTCCTATCGTTTGCGGGAAAGGCCAAAGCCTTATATCCCACGGCCGCCGGTGCTTTTCGGGGTGTAGCGCAGCCTGGTAGCGCATCTGGTTTGGGACCAGAGGGTCGGAGGTTCGAATCCTCTCGCCCCGACCAGCACCGGCCAAACGAAGTCATCGCCAGGAATCCACATGCTCGCGCGCATCTACCGTCCGGCCAAGAACGCCATGCAGTCCGGCAAGGCCAAGACCAAGGACTGGCTGCTGGAGTTCGCGCCCGAGGACGCCCGGGCCGCCGACCCGCTGATGGGCTGGATCCAGACCAAGGACACCGACGGCCAGATCCGCCTGTCCTTCGACACCGCCGAGGACGCCGTGGCCTACGCCCAGGCCCACGGCATCGCCTTCCAGCTGTTTGATCCCAAGCCGGCCAAGCGCATCATCAAGGCCTACGCCGACAACTTCGCCTTCAACCGCAAGCAGCCCTGGACCCACTAGGTCCGCCAAGCGCCCTTAGCTCAACTGGATAGAGCACCTGCCTTCTAAGCAGGCGGTTGCAGGTTCGAGTCCTGCAGGGCGCGCCAGGGTCTAAGCCGAACGGAAGGCGTCCAGGCCCTTCCGCAGGTCGGCGATCAGGTCCTCGGCGTTCTCCAGGCCGATGTGCAGCCTCATCAGCGGGCCGCCATAGTCGCGGCGGTGCTTGCGGGTATGGAGCTGGGGATCGCACGAGATGGCCAGGCTTTCGAACCCGCCCCAGGAAAACCCCAAGCCGAACAGGTCGAGCGCGTCGAGGAAGGCGTTCACCGCCCCGTCGGCCCCCGGCTTGAACACGAAGCCGAACAGGCCGCAGGCGCCGACATAGTCCCGCGCCCAGAGGTCGTGGTCGGGACAGCCGGGCAGGGCGGGGTGGAGGATTTCCGCCACCTCCGGCTGCTCCCGCAGCCAGGCGGCGATGGCCAGGCCGCTCTTGCCCTGCCGCGCCAGACGGACGGGCAGGGTGCGCAGGCCGCGCAGCATCTGGTAGGCGTCCTCGGGCGCCACGGCCCAGCCCAGATGGGTGATCCCGTTCTCCAGCTGGCCCACCAGGGTCGGATCGGAGGCCGCCGCCGAGCCCATGAATACGTCGGAGTGGCCGCCCACATACTTGGTGAGCGCCTGGACGCTGATGTCGACGCCCTGGGCCAGGGGCTTGATCAGATAGCCCGCGCCCCAGGTGTTGTCGGCGAGGGTCAGGATGCCCCGCGCCCGGGCCAGTCGCGCCACCGCGGCCAGGTCCTGCATCTCGAAGGACAGCGAGCCCGGGCTTTCCATGACGATCAGCCGCGTGGCCGCGCCCGCACCGGCCACGAGGTCCTCGGGGCTCTCGCGCGGATCGAAATAGCGGACTCCGATCCCGAACCGCTTCAGCACATGGTCGCAGAACCGGCGGGTGGGCTTGTAGATGGTGTCGGTGACCAGCACCTCGTCGCCGGCCTTCAGCACCGCCAGCATCGCGCCGGTGAGCGCCGCCAGGCCCGAGGGGTAGAGGCATACGCCTTCCGCCCCCTCCATCCCGCACAGGGCGTCGCGCAGGGCGTCGTGGGCCGCCAGGCCCTGGCGGCCATAGGTGATGAATCCCTCGTCGTCATAGAGGGCCTCGGCGTTGGGCAGCAGGACCGTGGAGCCCTTCTGGATCGGCGGACCCACGGTCTTGGCGAGCGACTTGGGGGCGGCGCCGGCGCGGATCAGGCGGGTTTCTTCGGCCATGCGGGTTGACGGCTCGGAACGAACAGGGGCGACAATGCCTCGAACCCCTTAGAGCCTTCGGGAGGCCTGTGATCAAGGAGCGCCGCATGTGGAAACGACGAACCCTGGCGCTGGGTCTCTGCCTCTGGCTGGCCGCCTGCGGGGATGGGTCGAAGTCCACCACGGCGCCCGCGGCCACCGCCGTGACCGCCACCGATCCCGCCACCCAGGTGCTGCGCGCCAAGGCCAGCCCGACCCTGGCGGCGGTGAAGGCCCGCGGCTGGCTCGCCTGCGGCGTCCATCCGGGCCTGGCGGGCTTCGCCTTCGCCGCCGACAAGGGCGGCTGGCGCGGCTTCGACGTCGATGTCTGCCGCGTGGTGGCCGCCGCGGTGCTCGGCGACTCCAAGGCGGTGCGGTTCACGCCAATCCCGGCCCAGGACCGCTTCGCCGCCCTGAACAGCGGCAAGATCGATGTACTGTCGCGCAACACCTCCTGGACCCTGGCCCGCGACGCCGGCGGGCTGGATTTCCCCGTGGTGACCTATTTCGACGGCCAGGGTTTCCTGGCCCCCCGGGCCCTGGCGCTCGCCAGCGCCGACGAGTTGAACGGCGCGCGGATTTGCGTCCAGGCCGGCACCGCCAGCCAGGACAACCTGGCCGACTATTTCAAGCTGCGTGGCCTGACCTACCGGCCCGTGGTGGTGGCCAGCGAAGCCGAGGCCCGCGACACCTACCAGGCCGAGGGCTGCGACGCCTTCACCGCCGACGTCTCGGCCCTGGCCTCGGCCCGGTCGCTGATGAACAACCCCAACGCCCACGTGATCCTGCCGACGGTGATCTCCAAGGAGCCCCTGGGCCCCGTGGTGCGCCAGGACGACCCGGCCTGGACCGACATCGTGCGCTGGAGCGTCTACGCCGTGATGCTGGGCGAGGAGTTGAAGCTCAACGCGGCCAACGTGGCCAAGGCCCGCGACTCCTCCCCCGACCCGCGGGTGCGCCGCCTGCTCGGGGTGGAGGGCGATCTCGGTCAGAGACTGGGGCTGAAGGCCGACTGGGGCTTCCAGGCCATCCATCAGGTGGGGTCCTACGACGAGATCTTCCGCCGCAACCTGGGGCAGGGCTCGGCCCTGAAGCTGGAGCGCGGCCTCAACGCCCTGTGGAACGCCCCGCAGCCGGGCCTGCACTACCCGCCGCCGGTGCGGTAGGGCGCGCGGCCGTCGCCAGATGGCCCTTGCAATACAGTGTTCGGTTCGTCGTGATTGACCCAACGACAAGAGAGCGTGCGCCCATGAGGCCTCGCCAGTCAGGGAGAACCACCATGAGCGACGGGTCCGTCGACATCCGCCATGAGGCCCGCGAGCAGGCCGCCGCCCTGCCTCTGGACCAGCTCAACCCCGCCCAGGCCGAACTGTTCAGCCAGGACGCCATGTGGGCCCAGTTCGAGCGCCTGCGCCGGGAAAGCCCGGTCCACTACACCGCCGAGAGCGACTACGGCCCCTACTGGTCGATCACCAAGTACAACGACATCATGGCCATCGACACCAATCACCAGGTGTTCTCCTCGGCCGATGGCATCGTCCTGCAGAGCCTGGAATCCAAGGCCGAATCGGCCGGACGTCCGACCCGTCCCAGCTTCATCTCCATGGACCCGCCCAAGCACGACGTGCAGCGCAAGGCGGTCAGCCCCGCCGTCGCGCCCCACAACCTGGCGCAGATGGCCCCGGTGATCCGCGAGCGGGCCGGCGCCATCCTGGACGGCCTGCCGATCGGCGAGACCTTCGACTGGGTGGACCTGGTCTCGAAGGAACTGACGGCCATGACGCTCGCCACCCTCTTCGACTTCCCCTTCGAGGACCGTCGCAAGCTGACCTACTGGTCCGACATGATGACCAACCCGCCCGGCCACGGGGTCTGCGAGAGCTGGGAGCAGAAGCGCAGCGAGCTCACCAACTGCTTCGACGCCTTCGACGGCCTCTGGGCCGACCGGATCAAGGCCACCGAGCCCAAGTTCGACATGATCTCCATGCTGGCCCACAACCCGGCCACGCGGGACATGGACGAGCATGAGTACCACGGTAACGTCACCCTTCTGATCATCGGCGGCAACGACACGACCCGGAACACCATCTCCGGCTCGATCTACGCCCTGAACCAGAACCCGGCCCAGTACCGCAAGCTGCGGGAGAACCCGGCCCTGATCCCCTCCATGGTGTCGGAGACCATCCGCTGGCAGACCCCGCTGGCCCACATGGCCCGCACCGCCACCGAGGATCACGAGATCGGCGGCAAGACCATCCGCAAGGGGGACCGGGTGGCCATGTGGTACGTCTCGGGCAACCGCGACGACGAGGTCATCGCCAATCCCGACAACTACATCATCGACCGCGAACGGCCCCGTCAGCACCTGTCCTTCGGGTTCGGCGTCCACCGCTGCGTGGGCAACCGCCTGGCCGAGCTGCAGCTGCAGATCATCTGGGAGGAGATCCTGGCCCGCTTCCCCACGGTCGAGGTGATGGACGAACCGCAGCGGACCCACTCGGTGTTCGTGAAGGGCTACGAGACCCTGCCGGTGCGGATCCCGACGCGGAACTAGGCGGCGGCCCTCAAGGACCGGTCACCACGGTCGTGTCGCTGCGGCCGCCCCATTCGGTCCAGGAGCCGTCATAGACGGCCACGTCCTCCCGTCCCAGCCGGGCGAGGGCCAGGGCCACCACGGACGCCGTGACGCCCGAGCCGCAGGTGGTGACGATGGGGGCGGCGAGATCGACCTTGGCGGCGCGGAACAGGGGGTTCAGATCCTCGGCGGACTTCATCGTGCCGTCGGGGTTCAGCAGGCTGTCGAAGGGGGTGTTGCGGGCGCCCGGCATGTGGCCCGAGCGCAGGCCGGCGCGGGGCTCGGGCGTCTCGCCGCGGAAACGCGCCGCGCCACGGGCGTCCACCAACTGGGCGGCCTTGGAGTTCAGCAGGTTCTTCACCGCGCCCAGGTCGCGGACCAGGCCCGCGTCAAGGCTGGGCGACAGGGTCGTAGGGGGCAGGGCGGCCTGACCGCCTTCCGTCGTCCGGCCCTCGGCCAGCCATTTCTTCAGGCCGCCGTCCAGGACGAACACCTTCGGAAATCCCATCACCCTCAGGGTCCACCAGACCCGCGCCGCCGAGCGGATGCCGAAGCTGTCATAGGCCACGATCGTGGCGTCCCGCGACAGGCCAAGGGCGCCCGCGGCCGCGGCGAAGTCTTCCGCCGTGGGCAGCATGTGGGGCAGGTCGACGGTCCTGTCGGCGATGGCGTCGATGTCGAAGAACACCGCGCCGGGAATGTGGGCCGCCAGATAGTCGGCATGTCCCTCGCGCCCCTCGTTGGGCATGAACCAGGTGGCGTCCACCACTTGGACTTTCCCCAGATTCGCGGCCAGCCAGTCGGTGGAGACGAGGGGATCGGTCATAGCCAACCGGGGACCGGCAGGCCCCGCTCCTTCAGGAACTGCGGATTGTAGATCTTGCTCTGATAGCGGGCGCCCTGGTCGCACAGGATGGTCACGATGGTGTGGCCGGGGCCCAGGTCCCGGGCCATGCGGATGGCGCCAGCCACATTGATCCCCGTAGAGCCGCCCATCACCAGGCCCTCGTGCTCGACCATGTCGTAGATGGCCAGCAGCATCTCCTCGTCGCCGATGCGGTAGGCGTGGTCGATGGTCAGGCCCTCCAGGTTGGCGGTGATCCGTCCCTGGCCGATGCCCTCGCTGATGGAGGTCCCCTCCGACTTCAGCTCGCCGTCGGTGAACCAGCTGTAGAGGGAGGCCCCGTGCGGGTCGGCCAGGCCAATGGCCACGTCGGGCTTTTCGGCGCGCAGGGCCTGGGCGATGCCCGCCAGGGTGCCGCCCGAGCCGACGGCGCAGATGAAGCCGTCGACCTTGCCGCCGGTCTGGGCCCAGATCTCCGGTCCCGTGGTCTCGACGTGGGCCTGGCGGTTGGCGACATTGTCGAACTGGTTGGCCCAGACGGCGCCGGCCGCCTCCTTCGCGTTAAGTTCCTCCGCCAAACGCCCGGAATAGCGGACATAGTTGTCGGGGTTGGAGTAGGGGACCGCGTCCACCTCCACCAGATCGGCGCCCAGGAGGCGGATCGCGTCCTTCTTCTCCTGGCTCTGGGTGCGGGGGATGACGATGGTGGTCTTGTAGCCGCTGGCCCCGGCGACCATGGCCAGGCCGATCCCGGTGTTGCCCGCCGTGCCCTCCACGATCCGCCCGCCGGGCTTCAGCAGGCCGCGCCGCTCGGCGTCGCGGATGATGTAGAGCGCCGCCCGGTCCTTCACGGACTGGCCGGGGTTCATGAACTCGGCCTTGCCGAGAATTTCGCAGCCCGTGGCCTCGCTGGCGCGGGCCAGGCGGATGAGCGGCGTGTTTCCGATGGCGTCCAGGACGCTGTGTGCGACGGTCATCCCCGCTACTTAAGGGGCGTCGGCGCTCCAGAACAGGGGGCGGTCAGGCCTTTGACAGGCCAAGCTGCACCACGTCGGTCCGCCCGGTGCGGAAACCGGCGTCGCAGTAGCTCAGATAGAACCGCCAGATCTTGCGGAACTTCTCGTCGAAGCCGAAGACTTTGATCTCGTCCCAGCGGGCGTCGAACCGCTCGGCCCACTGGGCCAGCGTGTCGGCATAGTCCTGGCCGAAGCGGGAGATGCCGGTCCAGGACAGGCCCGCCCTGTCGGTCTCGGCCTTCAGGCGGCTCTCCGAAGGCAGCATGCCGCCGGGGAAGATGTATTTCTGGATGAAGTCGGCGCGCCGCCGGTAGTCCTCGAACAGCGCCTCCTGGATGGTGATGATCTGCAGGCCGGCCCGACCGCCGGGCGCCAGGACCTGGGCGATCTTGTTGAAATAGGTGGGCCAGTAGCGTTCGCCGACCGCCTCGAACATCTCGATGGAGGCCACCCGGTCGAAGGTTCCCTCGACGTCGCGATAGTCGATCAGCCGGATGTCGGCCTTCTCGGCCAGGCCCTGGTCGAACATCCGTTTGCGGGCGAAGTCGTACTGGGCCTGGGAGATTGTGATGCCGGTGACCTTGGCGCCCACCTCCTTGGCGGCGAACTCGGCGAAGCCGCCCCAGCCGCAGCCGATCTCGAGCACGCTGTGGCCGGCCTTCAGATCCATGGTTTGGGCGAGCGTCGCGTACTTGTTGCGCTGGGCGTCGGCCAAGCTCTGGCCGGCGTGGTCGAAGCGGGCCGAGGAGTAGGTCATGCTGGGGTCGAGCCAGCGGGAATAGAAGTCGTTGCCCAGGTCGTAATGGGCGTGGATGTTCCGCTTCGACCCCCGGCGGGTGTTGCTGTGCAGGGCGTGATTGATGAAGTTGAACACGCCCACGACCGGGTTGCCCTGGGTGATCCGCCGCAGGTTGTCATAGTTCAGGGAGAAGACGCTGAGCACGGCGGTCAGGTTGGGGGTGTCCCACTCGCCGGCTGCATAGCCCTCGGCGAAGCCGATGTCGCCGGCCGCCAGCGCCCGGCGGATGAACCGGAAATCCCGCACCACGATCCGCGCCTGGGGACCGCCTTCGCCCTCCAGCTTCAGCTCGTGGCCGTTGGGCATGACGAAGGTGAGTTCGCCGGCCATCCAGTTGCGCGCCATCAGCCGCAGCGCGGTGCGGAAGATCTCCGGCACGTCGGCCAGGGCCGGCAGCCTGCGGAAGGCGCGGGGGGAGGCCGCGAGGGCCACGAGGGACGATTCATGCGCCAGGGTCATGGTCGCAACTCCCGATCTCTTAACTGGATACTAACACTGGATTGGCGTCGGGAAAAATCGAGTGGCCCTTGCTGAACCTACGGCCCTGTTTGGGTCACGGATGCAGGCCATCAATTGGCGCTTGTGAAGAGCCCGTCCCCGCGCCACTTAGGCGCCGACCGCAAAGCCCCTGACCGACCGGAGCCCCGTCCATGGCCGTCCTGACCCTGAACAAGTGGAACATCTCGATCGGCGAAGGCCAGCCGCTGTTCGTGATCGCCGGCCTCAACGTGCTGGAGGATCTCGAGCTGGCCCGCGTCACCGCCCGGCATCTGAAGGCGATCACCCGCGACCTGGGCCTGCCCTTCGTCTTCAAGGCCAGCTTCGACAAGGCCAACCGCTCCTCGATCCACAGCTACCGCGGGCCGGGGCTCGAAAAGGGCCTGGCGATCCTCCAGGCCATCAAGGACGAATTCGACGTGCCGATCTGCACCGACCTGCATGAGGTCAGCCAGGCCGAGCCGGTGGCCGAGGTGGCCGACATCGTACAGATCCCGGCCTTCCTGGGGCGGCAGACCGACCTGGTCGTCGCCACGGCGCGGGCGACCCACAGCCGGGGTGGCCTGCTGCACCAGAAGAAGTCCCAGAACATGGCCCCCTGGGACACCAAGCAGATGGTGGACAAGGTCCGTGAGGCTCTTGGCGGCGCCCAGATCAGCATCCTTTGCGAGCGCGGCACCACCTTCGGCTACAACAACCTGGTGGTGGACATGCTGGGCATCGGCGAGATGCAGAAGCTCGGCGTCCCGGTCACCATCGACGCCACCCACGCGGTCCAACTCCCGGGCGCCGATCCGCGCACCCAAGGCGCCTCGACCGGCGGCCGGCGCGAAGGGGTGCCCACCATCGCCATGGCCGCGGTCGCCGCGGGCGCGGACGGCGTCTTCCTGGAATTCCACCCCAGCCCCGACGACGCGCTCTGCGACGGGCCGAGCACCCTGCCGCTGGACCGGGCCGAGGGCCTGCTGCGCGCTTTGAAAGCCATTCATACGGCGCGTTCCTGATGCCATAAGGGGCGGCGTCTTGACCGCGACGGCGCAAGACCGCACAGGCGGACCCATGGATCTCTCGACCCTGCAGCAGCTTCTCAGCCGCCTTTCGGGCCAGCGCGTGGTCTGCGTGGGCGACCTGATGGTGGACCGGTTCGTCTATGGTTCGGTGACGCGGGTGTCGCCGGAGGCGCCGATCCCGGTGCTGGCGCGCGAGCGTGAGCTGGTGATGCTGGGCGGGGCGGGCAATGTGGCGCGCAACGTCGCCGCCCTGGGGGGCGACGTGGCCCTGATCGGCCTGGTGGGCGGCGACGCCGAGCGTCACGAGGCCCTGCGGCTGATCGGCGACAAGACCGGCATCGAGGGTTTCCTGGTCACCGATCCGGACCGGCCGACCACCTTGAAGACCCGCTTCGTCTCCGGCGGCCAGCAGCTGCTGCGGGTCGACCTGGAGCACAGCCATCCGGCGACGGGCGATGTGGAGCAGCGCCTGGTGCGCACCATCGCCGACGTGGCCAGGGGAGCCGGGGCCATCCTGCTGTCGGACTATGGCAAGGGGGTCGTCACCGACGCGGTGATCGCCGCCTGCCGCGCGGCCGGCTGCCCGGTGATCGTCGACTCCAAGGCCCGCAGCTTCCTGCGCTATGGCGCGGTGGACGTCATCAAGCCCAACGCCGCCGAGCTGGCCTACGCCACCGGCCTGCCCACCGCGACCAACGCCGAGATCGAGGCGGCGCTCGCCCACGCCCTGTCGCTGTGCGAGGCCAAGGCCATCCTGGTGACCCGGGCCGCCAAGGGCATCAGCCTGGCGGTCCGCGGCCAGGCGGTGGTCCATTTCCCCACCGCGGCCCGCGAGGTGTTCGACGCCTCCGGGGCCGGGGACACCACGCTCGCCGCGCTGGGCCTGGCCCTGGCCGCCGACGCCCCCATGGCCGAGGCCATCGCCTTTGGCATGCTGGCTTCCGGCGTGGCCGTGGGCAAGGCCGGCACCGCCACCGTCCTGCCCGAGGAGCTGATCGAGGCCGCGCTCACCGCCCACATGGCCCCGGCCGAGCACAAGATCGTCACGCCCGAGCGGATGGCCGACGAGATCGCCCGCTGGCGGGCCAAGGGCCTGCGGGTGGGCTTCACCAACGGCTGTTTCGACATCCTGCACCGGGGCCACGTCACCTATCTGAACCAGGCTCGGTCCTGGTGCGACCGCCTGGTGGTGGGGCTCAACTCCGACCGCTCGGTCAAGGCGCTGAAGGGGGAGGGCCGTCCGGTCAACGACCTGGAGGGCCGGGCCATGGTTCTGGCCGGCCTGGGCTGTGTCGACCTGGTGGTGCCCTTCGACGAGGACACCCCGATCCGGCTGATCGAGGCCGCCCAGCCCGAGGTGCTGATCAAGGGCGCCGACTATTCGGAAGACCAGGTGGTGGGGGGCGACCTCGTCAAGGCCTGGGGCGGCGAGGTGCGCCTGGCCCAGATCGTCGAGGGCTATTCCACCACCGCGGCCATCGCCCGCATGACCGCCAAGGAGACCACATGACCCGCCGCATCGCCTTCGTCACCGGCGGGGCCGGCTTCATCGGCTCCAATATCGTGGCCAAGCTGGCGGAAGACCCCAGCCTGGACGTGGTGGTCTGCGACTGGCTGCTGGAGGCCGACCTCGGCAAGTGGCGCAACATCGCCAAGCACCCGATCGGTGACTTCGTGGCGCCCGAGGCCATGTTCGAGTGGCTGGAGAAGCGCTGGCGCGACATCGAGATCGTCGTCCACATGGGGGCGGTCTCCTCGACCACCGAGCCGGACGCCGACAAGATCGTCCACGCCAACTTCACCCTGAGCCGGGATCTGTTCCGCTGGTGCGCCGACCGCCAGCGCCGCTTCGTCTACGCCTCCTCGGCCGCCACCTACGGCGACGCGACGGACTTCGACGACAAGGACGACCTGGCCTCCCTGGCCGCCCTGCGTCCGCTCAACACCTATGGCTGGTCCAAGGCGCTGTTTGATCTGTTCGCCGCCCGCCAGGCGGCCCGCGACTACGCCCCGCCTCAGTGGGTGGGCCTGAAGTTCTTCAACGTCTACGGCCCCAACGAGGAGCATAAGCACTCGATGAAGTCGGTGGCCTCGCAGATCTGGCCCAAGGTCGCGGGCGGCCAGGCCGTGCAGCTGTTCAAGTCCTACCGCGAGGGGATCGCCGACGGCGGCCAGACCCGCGACTTCGTCTATGTCCGCGACGTCGCCGACGTGGTGGCCTGGCTGGCCAAGTCCGAGCAGGTCAACGGGGTCTACAACCTGGGCTCGGGGACCGCGCGCACCTTCGAGGACATGGCCAAGGCCGTCTTCGCCGCCGCCGGCAAGCCCGCCAGAATAGAATACACCCCCATGCCGCCGGCCATCCGCGACAAGTACCAGTACTTCACCCAGGCCAAGATGGACCGCCTCAAGGCCGCCGGCTTCAACCAGCCCATGACCCCGCTCGAGGACGGCATCACCGACTACGTCCAGAACTACCTCGCCCAGCCCGACCCCTACAGGTAGGCGATGGCGCAGCGTCCCAAGGGCTTCAAGCGTCTGGTGTCCGCGGCCGCCGTGGCTTTCCTGGCCCTGGTGGTCATGGCCGCCTTCGTCTGGCGTGACGACATCGCCAGCAACGCCCTGGACCCCAAGGAGCCCTTCCAGACCTACCGCCCGCCGCCGGCGCCGGACTACACCCAGCGCGCGGCCTGGGCCCTGCTGCCCGCCAAGCCGGACGTCTGGACCGCGGGCGATCCTCCCGCCGACGTCTTCTTCGTCGCCCCCACCACCTTCGACGGCGGCCGGGACTGGAACAGTCCCATCGACGACGTGCCGGCCGACAAGTTCTTCCGTCGGGTGGTGGCCCCCAACTATGCCGGGCCCTTCGTCCGGGTGGGCCGCCTGTTCGCCCCCCGCTACCGCCAGGCCAGCCTCTACACCCTGCTGACCCTGAGGGAGGACGCCCGCGACGCCCGCCGCTTCGCCTATGCCGACGTGGCCGCCGCCTTCCGCCAGTACATGGCCGCCGACAACAAGGGCCGCCCCTTCATCATCGTCGGGGTGGAGCAGGGGGGCACGATGGCCTCGCGCCTGCTGGCCGAGGAGGTCAGCCCCAATCCCGCCGTCCGCGCCAGGCTGGCGGCCGCCTACCTGATCGAGACCGTCGTGCCCGCCGACGACCCGCCCCTGCCGCCCTGCCTGCGGCCGGGGGAGGCCGGCTGCCTGGCCGCCTGGGCCTCAGCCTTCGACCGCGACATCGAACGCGTCCAGGCCCTGAAGGACCGCTCCCTGGTCTGGGACTCCCGCGGCGACCTGCAGAACCTCGCCGGCCGCGCGCCGCTCTGCTTCAATCCGCTGCTGGGAGCGGTCACCAATGCCGAGGCCCCGGCCAAGCTGAACCAGGGGGCGGCCAACGCCACCGGACTGGAGTGGGGCGCGCGGCCCGCCTTCCTCACCCGCCAGGTCTCGGCGAGGTGCGAGGGCGGGATCCTGCGGGTCTCGCGGCCCAAGCCCAAGATGCTGAAGAGCGCCGGCTCCTGGGCCGACAAGCGCAAGGCGCCCGG
This sequence comes from Phenylobacterium sp., assembly GCF_965229015.1. GTDB lineage: Bacteria > Pseudomonadota > Alphaproteobacteria > Caulobacterales > Caulobacteraceae > Phenylobacterium. The sequence goes on from NZ_CBDDIM010000001.1 coordinate 877,687, forward strand.
CTACAACCTCTTCTACGGCGACCTCGAGGCCGACGCGAAGGCCCGCGTCGTGGCGCTCACCTCCAACCCCGACTTCGCCCGCCCCGCGCCCCCCATCACCGAGGTGCGGACGGTGAAGGGTTCGACGGTGCGCCGGATCGACTGATCCGCCACAATTCCAGCCAGGCTCGCCCCGATCCTGCCTTCAGGATAGAGGGGGAGCGAGGCGATGACCTGGATGCGGACCTGTCTGAGCCTCGCCGCCGCCGCCGCACTTCTGGCGGGGCCAGCCTGGGCCGGTCAGACAGCGCGACCCGATGGCAGCCTGATCGACTGGACCCTGGACCGCAGGGCGGGCGGCGCCAAGCAGGGTCTCCTGCTGCTCGCCCAGGGCTCGGGCTGCGAGTCGGTCCTGGACAACGCCAACATCGAGCGCGGCAAGGGCCTCCTGCCGGACTTCGCCGTCTTGACCGTGGAGAAGTACGGCGTCGCGCCCCACAGCAAGCCCGCCGCGACGCAGGACGGCTGTTCGCCCACCTTCTACGCCCACCACACCATCAGCCAGCGCGTGGAGGACTATCAGCGAGTCCTGGCCCTGGTGGAGAGGGAGCCCTGGTGGAACGGCCAGCTTGTCCTGTTCGGCGGCTCCGAGGGCGGGGCGGCCGTGACCCTGCTGGCGCCCCGCGTCCATCCCAGCGCGACGGTGATCTTCTCGACGGGCCCAGGCCAGGCGTTCCGGAAGACCTTCAAGCTGGCCGTGCCGCCGCCCGTCTGGGCCGAGGCCGAGGCGGTGTTCGCCCGGGTTGAGGCCGCCCCGCAGAGCGCCGAGGTCTGGGGCGGCAATTCCTATCGCTGGTGGGCCGACATCCTGGACCACGATCTGCTGGCCGATCTGTTGGCGGTGGAGACCCCGATCCTGGTGGTGCATGGGGAGCGCGACAGGTCGGCCCCGGTCGCCGCGGCGCGTCTGGCGCGGGACGGGGTTCGCCAGGCCGGTCGCTGCAATCTGACCTACTGGGAGTTCCCCGGCTACGACCACCAGATGCGCGACCCTGACGGCGGCGCGCATATCGAGGAGGTCCTGGGTCGCATTTCGGGTTGGTTGAGGCGGGAGCTGGCCGCCCCCGACAGCACCCGCTGCGTCCCGGGCGCCTAGCCCGCATCCTTCAGCGGCGAGCTCGCCCGCCAGTCGAACAGCTCCTGCAGCACCCGCAGGGCCTTGCCGCGTTCGCTGGTGAGCTCCGGATCGCGGGCGAGGATCATGCGGGCGTCGTCGCCGGCCGCGGCGATCAGGTCGCGGTGCGCGAAGGGGTCGGCGAAGACATAGGCCGGGAAGCCGCTCTGGCGCAGGCCGAGCGCATCTCCGCCGCCCCGCAGCTCCAGGTCGGTCTCGGCGATCAGGAATCCGTCGTCGGTGCGCCGCAGGATATCCAGCCGCTTCTGGGCGGTCTCCGACAGGGGCGGGTCGTAGAGCAGCACGCAGGAACTCTCCCGCCGCCCCCGGCCGACCCGGCCGCGCAGCTGGTGAAGCTGGGCCAGGCCGAAGCGCTCGGCCTGCTCGATGACCATGATGGTGGCGTTGGGGACATTGACCCCCACCTCCACCACGGTTGTGGCCACCAGCACCTTGATCTTGTCGTCGGCGAAGTCGGCCATGACGGCGTCCTTCTCCGGCCCGGTCATCTTGCCGTGCACCAGGCCGACCCCGGGACCGATCCTGGCCCGCAGCTCGATGGCCCGCTGCTCGGCGGCCTTCAGGTCCACCAGTTCGGACTCCGAGACCAGGGGGCAGATCCAGAAGGCCTGGGCGCCGCCGGCCACGGCCTCCCGCAGCCGGGCCTCCACCTCGTCCACCCGGGTCATGGGCGCAGCCCGCGTCGCCACCGGGGTGCGGCCGGGCGGTTTCTCGTCGATGCGGCTGACGTCGAGGTCGCCATAGACCGTCAGCTCCAGGGTGCGGGGGATGGGCGTGGCCGACATGGCCAGCAGGTGGACCGAGGCGCCCTTGGCCTGCAGCAGCTGGCGCTGGGCCACGCCGAACCGGTGCTGCTCGTCCACCACGGCCAACTGGAGCCCCTGGAAATGCACCCCTTGTTGGAAAAGCGCGTGGGTGCCGACGGCCACCTGGGCCGCGCCGCTGGCGATGGCCCGCAGCTTCTCGGCCCGCGCCGCGCCCTTGTCGCGCCCGGTCAGCAGGACGGCGGTGATCCCGTGGGCGGCCAGCGGGCCCGCCAGGGTCTCGTAGTGCTGCCGGGCGAGGATTTCGGTGGGGGCCATCAGGGCGCTCTGGGCGCCGGCCGCGGCCACGTCGGCCATGGCCAGCATCGCGACCACGGTCTTGCCCGAGCCCACGTCCCCCTGCAGCAGGCGGCTCATCCGCTCGCCGGCGGCGAAGTCGGCGCGGACATCGGCCAGGGCGCGTTCCTGGGCGCCGGTGAGCTTGAAGGGCAGGTCGGCGACGATGGCCGCGGCCATCGACCCCGGCGCGATCTTCTCGGCCGGTTCGGCGCGGCGGTCGGCCTTGCGCTGCGCCATGGCCAGCTGGTGGGCCAGCAGCTCGTCGAAGGCCAGCCGGCGGATATGGGCGGCCTGGGGCAGCAGGTGGGCCTCGGTGAAGGGGGCGTGCAGCCGGGTGAGGGCGTCCTTCCAGCTCGGGAAGCCTTCCTGCCTGATCCAGGCCGGGTCCTGCCATTCGGGCAGGTCGGGGGCGCGTGACAGGGCCTCCAGGGCGAACTTGCGCACCGTGCGGGCGGGCAGGCCGGCGGTGGCCGGATAGATGGCCTCGACCTCGGGGATCTCGTCGGCCTTGTCGAGGGGCAGCATGTAGTCGGGATGGGCGATCTGCAGGGTCAGGCCGAACCGCTCCACCTTGCCGGAGATCAGGCGCTTGGAGCCCACCGGGTGCTTGGCCTGGAGCTGGCCGCCGAAACTGCCGAAGAAGATCAGGTCCAGGGTCCCCGTGCCGTCGAAGGTCTTGATCTTCCACGGCTGCTGGGCGCTGCGCGGGACCTGGTAGGCGTCGATCTCCACGCGGAAGGTCTGGACCTCGCCCTCGACGGCGTCGACCACCGTGGTCTCGCGGCGCTTGACCAGCGAGTGGGGCGCCAGGAACAGCACGTCGCGCACGATGGGCCCGGCCAGCTTCTCCAGCAGCGGCGCCACGCGGGCGCCCACGCCCTTCAGCGTGGTGACCGGGGCGAAGAGGGGAAACAGAATCTCGGGCCGCATGGGGCGATCATAGCGTGAAGCTGGACGCCCGCCGCCGCCCATGATGATCTCCCGCCGACCTTTGGGGGAAGAATCCTATGCGCAACCTGTTGACCGCCGCGGCCCTGGCCGCCTCGCTGGCCGGCTGTAACCAGCAATCCGGCGGCCAGACCGAGGCCTCCAGCTCGGGCTTCCAGCCGCCCGCGGCCCCCGCCGCGGCGCCGGCCGCCGTCCCGGCCCCGGCGGCGGGCGGCTTCAGCCACGTGAAGGGGGAGGACGTCTTCGGCTACTACATCCCCAATACCGAGGTGAAGGTCGGGAACTGGCGACTGGAGAACATCAGCTTCGGCCTCGAGGAGGACTTCACGGCCTGGGAAGGCGGCGCCCGGGACGGCCCCTCCGCCCCCATCATGTTCGACTTCGTCGACGTCACCAGCGCCAACGGCGAGAACGAAATGGGCCAGACGACCTACGCCAAGACCATCCGGGTCCTGCCCACCAGCTACAAGATCGGTGGGGGCGACCTGAGGTTCACCGGCAAGGACGCCACCCTCGGCGTGGTCCAGTTGGACGGGACCGTCGACATGGCGGCCCTGAAGCGGGCTCGGGCCGCCGGCCCCGGCGCCCAGGAGACGGTCCTGCGCACCGGCCTGATGATCGGCCAGACCCCCTTCAAGAACCTGTCCTTCAACTGGTTCGGCGGCGACTGACCTAGAAGACTGGCGTCGAGGGACGGGCCGCCCTATATCGGCCCGTCCACATGTCGATTGACGATACCCGCCTGCGAAAACTGAAGTTCCGTGCGTGGCACAGGGGCTTCAGGGAAGCGGACCTCATTCTGGGGCCGTTCGCGGACACCCATGCCCAGGATCTGGCGCCGGACGAGGTCGACCTCTTCGAGGTGCTGCTGGAGCAGCCCGACCACGATCTCTACGAATGGATCATGGAACGGGCCGACGTTCCGGCGGAATTCGACGGGACCTTGCTGAACAAGATCAAAGCCTTCCGGTTCAAGGTTCACGAAGTCCGGGGCGACGGTCATGGCGGCTGACGGCTCGCGCGGGCCGAGCGCGGCCGACACGCGGCGCATCAGCCAGGATCCCGGCCGCCTCGACCTGATCGGCGCGCCCGAGGGCTTCGACGCCCTGGTGATGGCCGATATCGCCCGCGCCCGCGGCGGCCTGTCGGTGTTCGTGGCCCGCGACGGCTCGCGGCTCTCGGCCTTCATCGACGCCTTCCGCTTCTTCGCCCAGGGCATCGAGATTCTGCAGTTCCCCTCCTGGGACTGCCTCCCTTACGACCGCACCGGCCCGTCCCCGGGCGTCGCCGCCCAGCGGATGACCACGCTCGCCCGTCTGGCCCAAGGGGTGGACGCCAAGAAGCCCAGCCTGCTGGTCACCACGGCGGCGGCCATCATGCAGCGGGTCCCGCCCAAGGATTCCGTGGAAGGCGCGGCCTATTCGGCCCGCACCGGCAATGTGGTGGAGATCGCCGACCTGGAGCGCTACTTCGCCGTCAACGGCTATGCGCGGGCCTCCACCGTCTCCGAGCGCGGCGAGTTCGCCATCCGCGGCGGGGTGATCGACGTCTTTCCGCCCAACGCCGAGGAGCCCGTGCGCCTCGACCTGTTCGGCGACACCCTGGAATCCATCCGCGGCTTCGATCCCGAGACCCAGCGCTCCACTCGCCAGCTCAAGGAGGTCAGCCTCCATCCGGTGAGCGAGGCCCTGCTGGACAAGGACGCCATCTCCCGCTTCCGCCGCGGCTATGTGGAGGCCTTCGGCGCCCCCGGCGGCGATCCGCTCTATGAGACGGTCAGCGGCGGCGGCCGGCGGGCGGGGATGGAGCACTGGCTGCCCCTGTTCTACCCGGACATGGCCACCCTGTTCGACTACCTGCCGGGCTCGGCCCTGATCGGCATCGACCACCTGGCCACCCAGGCCCGCGACGAGCGCCTGGCGATGATCGCCGACGCCTACGACGCCCGCGCCCAGGCCGACCGCAAGGTCCACTACCATCCCCTGGAGCCGGACCGGCTCTATCTCACCGCCGAGGAATGGCGCGCCCGCCTGGCCGAACGGGCCACGCGCCGGTTCTCCGCCTTCCAGGAGGCCGAGGGCGAGGTGGTGGTCGACATGGGCGCCCGCCAGGGCCGCACCTTCGTCGCCGAGCGCCAGCAGGACTCGGTGAACCTGTTCGAGGCCACCGCCGCCCATGCCCGCGCCCTGGCCGCGGCGGGAAAGCGCGTGCTGTTCGCCTCCTGGTCGGAGGGCTCCTCGGAGCGCCTCGGCGTCATGCTTGCCGACCACGGCCTGACCAACGTCACCCAGGCGCCCTATTGGGACGCGGCCAAGGCCGCCAACCCGAAGTTCCCCCAGCGGGTCGTCCTGCCGCTCGAGTCCGGCTTCGAGACCGAGACCCTGGCGGTCATCTCCGAGACCGACATCCTCGGCGACCGCCTGGCCCGGCCGCGCCGCAAGCGCCGCGCCGCCAACTTCCTGGCCGAGGCCTCGTCCCTGAGCCCCGGCGACCTGGTGGTCCACATCGACCATGGCATCGGCCGGTATGAGGGACTCAAGACCCTCGAGGTCCAGGGCGCGCCCCACGACTGCCTGGAGCTGCAATACGGCGCCGAGGCCAAGCTCTACCTGCCCGTCGAGAACATCGATCTGCTGACCCGCTATGGGTCGGAGGGCGACGGGGTGCAGCTCGACCGCCTGGGCGGGGCGGCCTGGCAGGCGCGCAAGGCGAAGGCGAAGGAACGCCTGCGGGACATGGCCATCGGCCTGATCCAGATCGCCGCGGCCCGCGCCACCCGCCACACCGACCCGGTGGATCCGCCGCACGGGGTGTTCGACGAGTTCTGCGCCCGCTTCCCCTACGAGGAGACCGAGGACCAGCTCTCGGCCATCGGCGACATCCTGGAGGATCTCTCCGCCGGCAAGCCCATGGACCGCCTGATCTGCGGCGACGTCGGCTTCGGCAAGACCGAGGTGGCCCTGCGCGCGGCCTTCGTGGTGGCCATGAGCGGCCAGCAGGTGGCCATCGTCGCGCCGACGACCCTGCTGGCGCGCCAGCACTACAAGACCTTCACCGAGCGCTTCCAGGGCTGGCCCATCAAGGTCACCCGCCTGTCGCGCCTGGTGCCGCCGAAGGAGGCCGCCGAGACCCGTGAGGCGCTGAAGAACGGCGAGGTGGAGATCATCGTCGGCACCCACGCCGTGCTCTCCAAGCAGGTGGGCTTCAAGAACCTCGGCCTGGTGATCGTCGACGAGGAGCAGCACTTCGGGGTCAAGCACAAGGAGAAGCTCAAGGAGCTTCGCGCCGACGTGCACATGCTGACCCTGACCGCCACGCCGATCCCGCGCACCCTGCAGATGTCGCTGTCGGGCATCCGGGAGATGTCGATCATCGCCACCCCGCCGGTGGACCGCCTGGCGGTGCGCACCTACGTCACCCCCTTCGACCCCATCGTCATCCGCGAGGCCCTGCTGCGGGAGAAGTACCGCGGCGGCCAGGCCTATTACGTCGTGCCCCGCATCTCCGACCTGACGGAGCTGGAACGGTTCCTGCGCGAGCAGGTGCCGGAGGTCCGCTATGTGGTCGGCCACGGCCAGATGGCGCCGACCCAGCTGGAGGACGTGATGAGCGCCTTCTACGAGGGCCAGTACGACGTCCTGCTGTCGACCACGATCGTCGAGAGCGGCCTGGATATCCCGACGGCCAACACCCTGATCATCCACCGCGCCGACATGTTCGGCCTGGCCCAGCTCTACCAGCTGCGCGGCCGGGTCGGCCGGGCCAAGGCGCGGGCCTACGCCTACATGACCACGCCGGCCGAGAAGCAGATCACCATCTCGGCCGAGCGCCGCCTGAAGGTGCTGCAGTCCCTCGACAGCCTGGGCGCCGGCTTCCAGCTGGCCAGCCACGACCTGGACCAGCGCGGCGGCGGCAACCTGCTGGGCGAGGAGCAGTCGGGCCACATCCGCGAGATCGGCGTGGAGCTCTACCAGCAGATGCTGGAGGACGCCGTCAACGACCTGAAGGAACTGGCCGGCAAGGGGGAGGGGGCCACCGATCGCGGCTGGTCGCCGCAGATCAACACCGGCGCGGCCGTGCTGATCCCCGAGGACTATGTCCCCGACCTGCACGTGCGCCTGTCCCTCTATCGCCGTCTGTCCGACGCCGAGAAGTCCGGCGACCGCGAGGCCCTGGCGGCCGAGATGATCGACCGCTTCGGTCCCCTGCCGCCGGAAGCCGGCCAGCTGCTGAAGGTCGTGGCCATCAAGGGCCTCTGCCGCGAGGCCAATGTCGCCAAGATCGACGTGGGGCCCAAAGGCGCCGTGGTCACCTTCCGCGGCGACGACTTCCCCAACCCCATGGGGCTGATGGGCTTCATCCAGAAGAACCCCGTCGCCTGGAAGATCCGTCCCGACCACAAGGTGGTGGTGAAGGGCGAGTGGGAGACCCCGGAACAGCGCCTCAACGCCGCCGAGCGCGTGCTGAGCGAGCTGGCCAAGCTGGCCGGGGCGGCGGTCGCGGCCTAGCCGCGGCAACTCCGCTCATCCCCGCGAAAGCGGGGACCCAGGTGTTTTGGTTTGCTGGGTTCGATCGGCTCAAGGCGCGCCAGGACTTCGACCGGAGAAAAAGCCTGGGTCCCCGCTTTCGCGGGGATGAGCGGAGAGGATGTTAGCCCGCCTTCTCCACCGCCCGCGCCGCCGCCTCCTCCAGCGCCTTGCCCACCCCCGTCGCCAGATTGACCTCGGCGACGCCGATGTCGAACTCCACCACGAAGGGCGCCTTGCCCTCGCCGGCCTCGAAGGCCGTGCAGCCGATCACCGCGGCGATGCGTTCGCCCGCCGCACGGGCCGAGGCCTGGGGGGTGGCGGGCAGGGCGAGGGCGAAGACCTCCGGCCCCAGGCGGGCGGCGGTGTCCTCGACGCGAACCAGGCGGCCGATCATCGAGCCGATCTGTGGAATGGCGCGGTCCAGCCAGCCGCCGCGCCGGGCGTTCTCGACGTCGGGGCGCTCGGAGACCTTGAGCACGCAGACCGACAGCGGCCGGTTGCGCAGGCGCGAGGCCTGAGCCAGCCGGCCCAGATGGGTGGCGAACAGGTCCCGGGTGAAGAGGCCCGTCGCCGGGTCCATCAGGCCCGAGGCGCGGGCCTTCTCCAGGGCCTTGCGGATGGCGGTCTGGCGGCGATAGGAGCGGGCCAGCTCGATCACCCGCTTGGCGGTCTCGGTCTCGGCGGTCTCCGGCGAGGCGACGTCGGAGATGCCCCGGTGATAGGCCTCCGACATGGTCACATAGCTCTCCTGCTTCATGTAGAGCAGGGCCGGCGTGTGATAGAGCCGCGTGTTGCGGCGCATGCCGGCGGCGATGGACAGCGCCTCCTGGCTATTGTCCCCGGCCCACAGCACCACGGCGTCGAAGGGCCGCTCGTGCAGATAGTCGAAGGCCGTATAGGCCGTGAAGGCCCCCACCACCTCGGCGCCCGAGCCGGTGAGCGCGTTGGAGAGCGCCAGGAACTGCGGGGCGGGTTCGCCGATGGCCAGCACCCGGAAGGGGCTGGGATCGGGCTCGGGCGTCTCCAGCCGGCGGCCGCGCTCGCTGAAGGTCTCGGTGCGAAGCTCGAACTCCTCCTCGGCGATGGCCATGCGCACCAGGGTCTCCAGGCGCAGCACCACCTGGGCCGGATGCACCGGCGCGGTCAGGGTGAGGTCGAAGTTGTGGCCGTCCAGCTCGGGGCCCGGCGCGCCGATGGCGATCACCGGCAGGCGGCGCGGGGCGCAGGCGGCCTTCAGGCGCTTGGCCAGGGTCAGGGCCTCGTGGCCGCCGCTGGCCAGGTCGACGATGGCGGCCTCCACCTGCAGGTCCCCCAGGGCGGCGATGGCCGCATAGGGCCCCCGCGCCGTGACCGTGCGCCAGCCGAGCCGGTCCAGGCCCTCGGCGAGGGGTCCCGCCAGGGCGTCGTCGCGCGCGACGATCAGAACCCGCGCATGGACGCCCAATGCCATTCCTCAAACCCTTGAAATAACGCGCGCGCCGACCCGCCCCTTATAGGGGGGAATCGCGACGAGACAGAATATACAGAGGCGCGCGACCGCGACAGGGACGCGAACGTCGCGGCTGGGGAGCAAACACAGTGGATAAGGTTCTGACGGGCCAGACGGCCATCATCACCGGGGCGTCCGGCGGGCTCGGCGCCCACTTCGCCCGCCTGCTGGCCGGAGCCGGCGTCGCCGTGGCGGTCACCGCCCGCCGGCTCGACATGGTCGAGGCCCTGGCCGGCGAGATCGCCGGCGCGGGCGGCCAGGCCATGGCCCTGCGGCTGGATGTCGCCGACGCGGCCTCGATTCCCGCCGCCTTCGCCGAGATCGAGGCGGCCCTGGGGCCGGTCTCCATCCTGATCAACAACGCCGGGGTCGGCGGGGAGGGGCTGGCGCTGGACCTCTCCATCGAGGACTGGGACCGCACCTTCGACGTCAATGTGCGGGGGGTGTTCTTCGCCGCCCAGGCCGCCGCCCGCCTGATGTTCGCCAACGGGACCGCCGAGGCGGGGGCGGCGCGCATCGTCAACATCGCCTCCATCGCCAGCCACACCACCCTGCCGGGGCTGTCGGCCTACAATGCGTCCAAGGCCTCGGTGGCCATGCTCACCCGCAGCCTGGCGCGCGAGTGGTCGCGGCGCGGCATCGCGGTCAACGCGCTCGCCCCCGGCTATATCGAGACCGACATCAATGCGTCCTGGTGGGCCACCGAGGGCGGCCAGAAGCAGCTCAAGGGCTTCCCGCGCCGCCGGCTGATGGAGGCCTCGGACCTGGACGCCGCCTTCATGATGCTGGCCGGCCCCGCCGCCCGCGCCATCGCCGGCAGCCTGATCACCATCGACGACGGCCAGTCCCTGCCGGGCGGGGGATAGGCGCCGCTTGGCTGACCGCACGTCATTGGCGCTAAGCTGGCGCAAAATCCAATGGGAGTTGAGACGATGCGCCAGGGACCGCTGACCGGACTGAAGATCATCGAGTTCGCCGGGATCGGGCCCGGCCCCTTCTGCGGCATGCTGCTGTCGGACCTGGGCGCCGATGTGGTGAGGATCGACCGCAAGGGAACCGGCGGCGCCTCGCCGGCCAATGTCAGCGCGCGGGGCCGCCGCTCCGTCGGCCTGGACCTGAAGAACCCCCAGGCCATCGAGACCTGCCTGAAGCTGATGGAGGGCGCCGATGCGGTGTTCGAGGGCTTCCGTCCCGGCGTCATGGAGCGCCTGGGCCTGGGCCCCGATGTGGCTCTCAAGCGCAATCCCAAGCTGGTCTACGGCCGCATGACCGGCTGGGGCCAGACCGGGCCCTACGCCAACGCCGCCGGCCACGACATGAACTACATCGCCATCAGCGGCGCGCTCCACGCCATCGGCACCAAGGACAAGCCCGTGCCGCCGCTGAACCTGGTGGGGGATTTCGGGGGCGGGGCCCTCTATCTCGCCTTCGGCCTGATGGCCGGGATCATCAGCGCCCGCGAGACCGGCAAGGGCCAGGTGATCGACTGCGCCATGAGCGACGGCGCGGCCTCCCTGATGGCCATGTTCTACGGCATGAAGGCCAGCGGGATCTGGACCAATGACCGCCGCGCCAACATGCTCGACGGCGGCGCCCACTTCTACGACACCTACCAGTGCGCCGACGGCAAGTGGATCTCCATCGGCTCCATCGAGCCGCAGTTCTACGCCCTGCTGCTGGAGAAGACCGGCATCACCGACCCGGCCTTCGCCGCCCAGATGAACCGCGGCGAATGGGACAACCTGCGCGCCAAGCTGGCGGAGGTGATCGGCAAGAAGACCCAGGCCGAGTGGTGCGCCATCATGGACGCCACCGACGTCTGCTTCGCCCCGGTGCTGGATCTCGACGAGGCGCCCAAGCATGCGCACAACGTCGCCCGCAACACCTTCGTGGAGGTGGCCGGCGTGGTCCAGCCGGCGCCCGCGCCGCGCTTCTCGGCCACGCCCGGCGCCATCCAGGGTCCGCCCCCCGCCACCGGCGCCCACGACCGCGAGGCCCTCACCGACTGGGGCTTCTCGGCCGGGGAGATCGACGCGCTCAAGGCGGCCGGCGTGATGAACGGGTAGGGGCAACCCACGTCATCCCGGCTGCGGCCGGGATGACGTGAATTGTTGTCGAGCGCCCTAGGACGCAGGGGCGGTCATCACCTTCAGGTCCTTGACCACCGCCTTCTGGGCGTCGTGGTCGGCCGCCGGCAGCGGGATCAGGCCACGGGACTGCAGGTAGCCGCCCTTGCCGGTGGCGGCGTCGGAGACGAAGCCGTCGAGGAACTCGCGCAGGCCCGGCGTGACCCCGACATTGGACTTCTTCACATAGATGAAGAGCGAGCGGGACAGGGGATAGGCGCCGCTGGAGATGGTCTCGAAGGTGGGGGCGACGCCCTCGATCTTGGCGCCCTTCACCTTGTCCATGTTGTTCTCGAGGAACGAATAGCCGAACACGCCCAGCGAATGCGGGGTCTTCTCCAGGGTCTGGACGATGGCGTTGTCGTTCTCGCCGGAGTCGATCCACACCCCGTCGGAGCGGATGGTGTGGGACTTGGCCTTGAAGTCGTCCTCGTTGGCCTTCTTCAGGGCGGCCAGGGCCGGGACCGATTCGGCGCCCTTCTCCATGGCCAGCTCGGTGAAGGCGTCGCGGGTGCCGGAGGTGGGCGGCGGGCCATAGATCAGGATCGCTTCCTTGGGCAGGCCCGGCGCCACGGCGTCCCAGGTCTTGGCCGCGTTGGGGGCGAAGCCCGAACCCGACGGGACCTCGGCGGCCAGGGCGCGGTAGAGCTGCTCGCGGTGCAGGTCGTAGGTGGGGCCCTTCTTGTCGTTGGCCACCACGATGCCGTCATAGCCGATCTTGATCTCGACGATGTCGGTGACCCCGGCGGCGACGCACTTGTCGTATTCCGACTTCTTCATCGGCCGCGAGGCGTTGGCGATGTCGGGGAAGTCAGACCCCGTGCCGCCGCAGAACAGCTTGAAGCCGCCCCCGGTGCCCAGCGATTCGACGCGAGCGGCCTTGCCGCCGCCGCTGCGGGCCACGTTCTCGGCCACGCGGGTGGCGAAGGGGAAGACGGTCGACGAGCCGGCGGCCCAGACCTGGGCGCGGGTTCCGCCGCCGCCGCTGGGGGCCTTGGCCCCTTCGGTCTTCTGCCCGCAGGCGCTGAGGACGAGGGCCGCGCCGGCGGCGAGGTAGAGGGCGGTCTTCATGGCGAAGGATCCTGTTTCCGAGAGGGGGCGCCTGGGGGATGGGCGCCAATCGAACTCAAGCGCGCAGCTATCACCCCTTCTTGAAGCTTATGCGACAGTGGCGTGACGCGGCCGAAAAGTGAACACGTTCCGTGAGCGCCGTTCAGCCTGGGTTCAGCGGCGCGGGGTCAATCTGTCCCCAGGTTGGTCGTCGCCCATTCCCGTCCCTCGAGCGGCGGCCGATCCGATGGTACGACACGCCCATCGACGGCGCGCCACCCCTTCCGGTGGCGCGCCGCTTTGGGTTTTACGCCGCGTCAGATCGCGGCTTGCCTAATTGACCGGTCTTGATCACCTTCCGCGCGATGTCGATCCGGGGCCAGATCCAGCGTTTGCGAGCCATCGATTGGGATCCGCTGCACTGGCTGCGGCGCACCCTGACGGTCAACGGCAAGGCGCTCACCCGGCTCTGGGGCCGCGACGTGATGCTCTATGTCGGCGGCGTATCCTTCTTCGTCCTGCTGGCGGTCTTCCCGGGCCTGGCCATCATGGTGGGAATCTATTCCTTCTTCGCCGACGCCAGCCAGGCCGCCAACCAGGCCGAGATGCTGGCCCGCCTGATGCCTCCCGGCGCCCGGGGGCTGTTCGAGGGCGAGCTGATCCGCCTGGCCCACGCGCCCCTGGAGGCGGTATCGGCCCAGAGCGGCGTGGCCCTGATCATCGGCTCCTACGCCGCCCACCGGGGATTCAAGGCCCTGCTGGCGGGCCTGTCCTTCATCCATGACGAGGAGACCCCCCGCGGCTTCCTGGGCTTCAACATCATGGCCCTGCTGGTGCTGATCGCGGCCTTCGTGCTGCTGGGCTTCCTCTCGACGGTGTTCTTCTATCTCCGCTTCATCGCCGCGGCCTTCGACCTCAAGCCCCTGGCGGGCGCGCCCTGGCTGTTCAGCGAATGGACCTGGGCCAGCTTCGGCATCACGCTCGCCATGAGCCTGATCTACCGCTTCGCCATGTCCAGCCGGCCGGTGGCCTGGAAGGCCTCCATCACCGGCGGGGTGGCCGCGGCCCTGCTGTGCCTGTTCATGTCCTGGGCCAGCGCCTTCTATGTCGAGCAGATCGCCCATCTGGGCGCCACCTACGGCTCGGTGGCCGCCGTGGTGGTGTTCCTGATCTGGCTGTCCTGGACGGTGAACGCCATCTTCTTCGGCGGCGCGCTGGCCACCGAGATCGAGCTGGCCATGGACGAGCACCGCACGGCCCTGCTGCCGGACCTGCGGGGAGACAAGGCTAGATTGGTTTCCGGATCAGGAAGCTGAGGGCTCCCTCCGCCTCGCCCTTGTCCACCAGCTCGAACCCGGCGCCGGCCGCGAAGTGCGGCACGTCGATCCGCGCCAGAGGGTCGTCGGCGTAGAGCCGCACCAGGGCGCCGGGCGGCGCGTCCTCCAGGGCCCGCCGCAGGCGCAGGGTAGGGACCGGGCACCGGTGTCCGCGGGCGTCGACGATGATCTCGTTGGCCATGGGCGAGCCATAGCCCAACCCCACCCCGGAACCCAAGCTTGGCCTTCATGCGTTGAGCCTCCGAGCCCGAGGAGACGCAGCGATGGCGGAGGCCTTCACCACCCATATTCCCGCCCGGTTGGACCGGCTGCCCTGGACCCGGTTCCACTGGCTGGTGGTGTTCGCCCTGGGGATCACCTGGATCCTCGACGGGCTGGAGGTCACCCTGGTGGGGTCGCTCTCCCCGGCCATCGCCGGCCCCACCGCCCTCAACCTCACCGACACCCAGATCGGCCTGACCGGCAGCGCCTATATCCTGGGGGCGGTGCTGGGCGCCCTGGTGTTCGGCCGGCTCACCGACACCTTCGGGCGGCGCAAGCTCTTCACCCTCACGGTCGGGGTCTATCTGGTGGCCACGATCGCCACCGGCTTCTCCTGGGACTTCTGGTCCTTCATGGTCTTCCGCTTCCTCACCGGGGCGGGGATCGGCGGGGAGTACGGGGCGGTCAATTCGGCGATCCAGGAGCTGATCCCGGCCCGGCGGCGCGGCTTCACCGATCTGGTGATCAACGGCAGCTTCTGGATCGGCGCGGCCCTGGGGGCCATCGGCTCCATCATCGTTCTGGACCCGAACCTCGTGCCCCAGGAATGGGGCTGGCGGGCGGCCTTCATCATCGGCGGGCTGCTGGCCCTGGTGATCATCTATGTCCGCCGCTTCATCCCCGAGAGCCCCCGCTGGCTGATGACCCACGGCCGCGCCGACGAGGCCCACGCCGTGGTGGAGGAGATCGAGGGCCGGGTCGCCCGGCACACCGGCCTACCCACCCCGCCGCACCACCACCTGCCCAGCCTGCGCCTGCGGGGCGACCACCGCACCTCCTGGCTGACGATCGCCGCCACCCTGTTCCGGCTCTACCCAAAGCGCACGGTGCTCGGCGTGGTGCTGATGGCCACCCAGGCCTTCTGCTACAACGCCATCTTCTTCACCTACGCCCTGATCCTGACGCGGTTCTACGGGATCGCGCCGGGCGCCATCGGCTGGTTCATGCTGCCCTTCGCGCTCGGCAACTTCATGGGGCCGCTGCTACTGGGCCACCTGTTCGACACCCTGGGGCGTCGGGTGATGATCACCGCCACCTACGGCCTGGCCGGGGTGCTGATGTGCCTGACCGGCTGGATGTTCGCGCAGGGCCTGCTCTCGGCGACCGCCCAGACGGCGGCGTGGAGCGTGATCTTCTTCTTCGCCTCGGCCGGGGCCAGCGCGGCCTACCTCACCGTCGGCGAGAGCTTCCCCCTGGAGATCCGGGCGGTGACGATCTCGCTGTTCTACGCCTTCGGGACCCTGCTGGGCGGGGTCGGGGGACCGGCCCTGTTCGGCGCCCTGATCGACACCGGCGAGCGCGGCCAGATCCTCTGGGGCTATCTGCTGGGGGGCGGGCTGATGATCCTGGCCGCTGGGGTCGAACTGGTCCTGGGGATCGACGCCGAGCGCAAGTCCCTGGAGGAGGTGGCGCCGCCGCTGTCCCTCCAGGATGTCCCCTAGCACGGGTGGTCCCCGCCGCACGGCTGGGTCCAGAATAGGCGCAGCCGCTGGCGGAGGACGACATGGCCGACGATGAAGACATCCAGGACGACTGGCTGATCCCCCTGGCGCATGCCGAGGAGGCCCTGCCGCCGGAGGAGGCCGCGATGCGCTACGTGCGCCGCTTCGCCCACGGGAGCATGGACATCGGCCTCTATGCGCCGAAGGGCGCCGACACCCAGTCCCCCCACGACCGTGACGAGCTCTACGTCGTGACCTCGGGAGCCGGCCGCTTCGTGAAGGACGGGGACGAGCGGGTGTTCGGGCCCGGCGACGCCATCTTCGTGGAGGCCGGCGCCGCGCATCGGTTCGAGTTCTTCAGCGACGACTTCGCCGCCTGGGTCATCTTCTGGGGCCCGAAGGGCGGCGAATAGAGGGCGTCCTCCAGGTTGAGCGCGGCGGCCGGCGTAAACCAGAGCGCAAGGACTCCGCGTTTAGCCTCGCGCTTTCCGTGGGGGCGGCCGGCGCAGCGATGAAATCTCTCTCACGCAGATTCCTGATCAGCGTCGGACTGATGTCGCTCGCGGTCACCATCCTGGGATCGCTGGGGGCCTTCGTCGTCTTCCAGCAGGAACTGTCCAAGCGGCAGATCGGCTATCTGTCGGACTATGTGCGCGAGCGCAGCTCCAACATCGACAAGCGCTTCACCAACCTCACCAACCTGCACAGGGCCGCCGGCGTCGAGCTGGAGCGGCGGATGAACCACCTGTCGGACGCCAATGTCGTGCGGCTGACCGACGACTATTTTCCGGCCAAGGGCGACGGATCGCGCCGCAGCCGCGACGAGCTGTTCACCGGCCACCTGACCGCCTCCGGCCGCTGGATCTATGGCATGGGCGCCTTCATCGGCCAGGCCGACGCCGCCAGCCTCGCCGATCGCCGCGCCCTGGCGGCCGCCTTCTCCGTGGTTTCCGACTTCGGCCAGGCCGCCCGCAGCGAGTACGACAACTTCTACTTCTTCCAGCCCGATCCCCTGCGGCTGGTGATGTTCGGCCCCGACCGTCCCGACCACCTGATGTTCTACCGCCGCGAGGCGCCGGCGAACCTCGACGTCTCCAAGGAGGAGATGGCCCAGATCACCCTGCCGCGGAACGACCCGGCCCGGGTGACCCGCTGCACCAACCTCCAGCGCCTGATCCAGGACAAGAAGGGCGAGCGCCTGGCGACCGGCTGCCTGACCCCGGCCTATGTGAACGGCCGCTATGTGGGCTCCTTCGGCTCGTCCATCGAGCTCACCGGCTTCTTCCTCAACGCCATCCGCAACACCCTGCCGGGCGCCTCGAACCTGGTGGTGACGGGGAAGGGCGAGCTGATCGCCTATCCCGGCTTCGCCACCCCCGGCCGCGCCTCGGAGGCGACCATCGCCGGCTACGAGCGCAAGCTGAACCTCAAGGTCCTGGTCAAGGCCATCCGCAAGGACGGCCAGGCCCATGGCGTGATCAGCAGCCCCGACGGCCGCCAGGTGGTGGCCTATGGCCGCCTGGCCGGGCCCGACTGGTACCTGCTGCTCACCTATCCCAAGTCCTCCATCGCCTGGTCGGCGGCCAAGTCGGCCTCCTGGGTGCTGCTGCTGGGGGCCATCGCCTCCCTGATCCAGACCCTGCTGGTGGTGGCGCTCGCACGCCGCACCATCGTCTGGCCCCTGAGCCGCCTGGCCGCCTCCTGCGAGCCGGAAGCCTTCGGGATCCGCGTCCGGCCCGACGTCAGCGACGTCGAGGTCCGCCGCGACGAGATCGGGGTCCTGGCCAAGGCCCTGCGCGGCGAGCGCGAGAAGGTCGAGGCGGTGCTGGCCAGTCTGGAGGACCGGGTCCGCGACCGCACCGCCGACCTGGAGAAGGCCAACGCCGAGAAGTCCCGCTTCCTGGCCAATATGAGCCACGAGCTGCGCACGCCGCTGAATGGCGTCATCGCCATCTCCGAGACCCTGGCCGCCCAGCAGAAGACCCCGCAGAGCCGTGAGCTGGCCGAGCTCATCGTCTCCTCCGGCCGCCTGCTGGAGCAGGTGCTCACCGACATCCTCGACTTCTCCAAGATCGAGGCCGGCGAGATCAAGCTGGCCCACGAGAGCTTCGACATGCAGGCCGTCGTCCGCCGCATCGCCGAGCTGCACCGGGCCTCGGCGGAGTCCAAGGGTCTGGAGCTGTCCTGGAGCGTGGCCGAGGCGGTCCGCGGCGCCTTCGTCGGCGATCAGGTCCGCCTGACCCAGGTGCTCTCCAACCTGCTCTCCAACGCCGTGAAGTTCACCCCCGCCGGCACGGTCCGTCTGGCGGTGAGCGCCGAGGACGGCCAGGTCCGCTTCTCGGTCACCGACACCGGCATCGGCTTCGACGACGAGGTGAAGGCCCGCCTGTTCCGCCGCTTCGAGCAGGCCGACGCCTCCATCCGCCGGCGGTTCGGCGGCACCGGCCTGGGCCTGGCCATCAGTCGCTCCCTGGTGGAGCTGATGGGCGGCGCCGTCCGCGTCGACTCCACCCCCGGCGTCGGTTCGGTGTTCAGCTTCGTCCTGCCCCTGGAGGCGGCCCAGGCGGTGGACGCCGCCGCCCCCGCGGAGCCCGAGGCGGGCTTTGATCTCTCCGGCTGCCGCATCCTCCTGGCCGAGGACCACCCCACCAACCAGAAGGTGGTCCAGCTCATCCTGCAGTCGGTGAACGTCGAGCCCGAGATCGTCGAGAACGGCCAGCTGGCCATCGAGCGCCTGAGGGCCGGCCGCTACGACGTGGTGCTGATGGACATGCAGATGCCGGAGCTGGACGGTCTGTCGGCCACCACCCTGCTGCGGGAGTTCGAGGCCGCCCAGGGCCTGCCGCGCACCCCGGTGATCATGCTCACCGCCAACGCCATGGACGAGCACGTCCGCGCCGGCCGCGAGGCGGGGGCCGACCAGCACCTCTCCAAGCCGATCCGCGCCACCGCCCTGATCGACACCATCGTCGCCTGCGTCCTGGCTGCCGAACAGGGCCGGGCGGGCCGGGAAGTCGCCTAGGCGCGCCGGGCGATCCTTATGCGGCCCTTATGTCCCGGGGGCCGATCCCGCATCGACCCCCTATGCGCGCCCGCGCTACTTCCTGGGCCGCCTCCTTGAGGGGCGGTGAGCGCGTGAGGTCGGCATGGCGTCGGAACAGGTGGCGGGCGAGGTCTCGCCCGGCGGGACGGGGGCGGGGCCGGCGCGCTTCTGGACACTGACCCTCGGCTCCATCGGGGTGGTGTTCGGCGACATCGGCACCAGCCCGCTCTACGCCATGAAGGAGGCCCTGGCCCACGCCAAGGGCGGCGCCAGCGATCTGGCGGTGTTCGGGGTGGTCTCCCTGGTCTTCTGGGCCCTGCTGCTGATCGTCACCCTCAAATACACCGCCCTCGTCATGCGGGCCGACAACAAGGGGGAGGGCGGCACCCTGGCCCTGATGGCCCTGGCCCAGAACGCCCTGGGCCGCCGCTCGCGCCTGGTGCTGATCCTCGGGGTCTGCGGAGCGGCCCTGTTCTACGGCGACGGCCTGATCACGCCGGCCATCTCGGTGCTGTCGGCCACCGAGGGCCTGGCCCTGGCGCCGGGGGTGGGCCAGCTGTTCGCCCCCTACGCCCTGCCGGCCGCGGCGGTGATCCTCACGGGCCTGTTCCTGGCGCAGTCGCACGGGACAGCGGCCGTGGGCCGCTTCTTCGGACCCATCACCCTGGTCTGGTTCCTGGTCCTGGCGGCGCTCGGCCTGATCTACATCGTCCAGGCGCCCCAGATCCTGCTGGCCTTGAGCCCGGTCTACGCCGTGCGCCTGCTGGTGGAGAACGGGCTGCTGGGCTTCGCCATCCTGGGCAGCGTCTTCCTGGTGGTGACCGGCGCCGAGGCGCTCTACGCCGACATGGGCCACTTCGGAAAGGGGCCGATCCGCGCGGGCTGGCTGCTGGTGGCCTTCCCCTGTCTGATGATCAACTATCTGGGCCAGGGCGCCCTGGTGCTGATCGACCCGTCCGCCGCCGAGAGCCCCTTCTTCCGGATGATCCCCCAGGCGCTCTACTGGCCGGTGATGATCCTGGTGACGGCGGCCACCGTGATCGCCAGCCAGGCGGTGATCACCGGCGCCTTCTCCATGACTCAGCAGGCCACCCAACTGGGCCTGCTGCCGCGCATCAACATCCGGCGCACCAGCGAGACCGTCGCGGGCCAGATCTACGTGCCGGCCGTCAACGGCTTCCTGATGGTCGGGGTGCTGTGGCTGCTGGTGATGTTCCGCAACTCCTCGAACCTGGCCTCGGCCTATGGCATCGCCGTCACCGCCACCATGGTGGTCACCGTCCTGCTGCTGTTCGTGATCGAGCGCCGGCGCTGGAAGTGGTCCCTGGCCGCCAGCCTGGCCCTGGTCATCCCCTTCCTCTGCATCGACCTGGTCTTCCTGGGCTCCAACGTCCTGCGGATCGTCCAGGGCGGCTGGTTCCCCCTCGTCATCGGGGCCGGCGTCGTCCTGGTGATCTGGACATGGCTGAAGGGGGTGCGGATCCTGGCCGACAAGACCCAGCGCGACTCCATCCCCCTGGCCGACCTGGTGGAGACCCTGCGCGCGCGCCCGCCGTTCCGGACGCCCGGCACGGCCATCTTCCTCACCTCCCAGGCCGACGTCGCTCCCGTCGCCCTGATGCACAACCTCAAGCACAACAAGGTGCTGCACGAGAAGAACATCATCCTGACGGTGGAGACCGCCGACCGGCCCCGCGTGCCCGAGGACGAGCGGGTGGCGATCCAGACCCTCACCCCCGACTTCAGCCGGGTGACGGTGCGCTACGGCTTCATGGAGCAGCCCAACCTGCCCAAGGCCCTGGGGACGGCCCGCCGCCAGGGGCTGAAGTTCGACATCATGGCGACGTCCTTCTTCCTCGGCCGCCGCTCGGTGCTGCCGGGGCGTGGCCCGGGCATGCCGCTCTGGCAGGACAAGCTCTTCATCTATCTGATGAAGAACGCCGCCAATCCCACGGATTTCTTCCAGATTCCTCCCGGACGGGTCGTGGAGATGGGGGCTCAGGTGACCGTCTAGGTGTGGGGTCCCCGGAACGCGGTGGCGCGGTCCGGCGGACTGGAAGGTCCGATCACCCCACGCCCAGATGCCGCGCGAGCTTGTCGAGGGTCTGGTAGCCGTATTCCACCGCGCCGAAGCCGATGCCGGCGTCGCGCTGCGCCTTGGTCGGGTGCAACTGGCGCATGGTCAGCACGCACTTGCCGTCGCTCTGCTCATCGAAGGTGATGGTCGTGTGGAACCGCGCGGGATCGTCGTCCAGGTCCGAGCCGTGCTCGATCTCCAATAGCCTCGGCGCATCCACGCGCAGGAACACCATGCGGTTGTCCCAGCGGGTTCCGTCCGGGCCGGTATAGATGAACCGCCAGCGGCCCCCTTCGCGGATGTCGATCTCCAGGGTCTCGGTCGTGAAGCCCTCCGGGCCGAACCAGCGGGTGATCTGGCTCGGATCGGTGAAGGCCTGGAACACGCTGGCGCGCGGCGCGGCGATCACGCGCGACAGCACGATCTCGCGATCGAGCGCCCAGGTCGCGAGGGGGTCATGGCTCATTGTCTTCTCCTTTCGAGACGTGTGGGGATTGCGCGAGGAAGCGCTCCAGCCGGTCGAACCGCCCCTCCCAGGCCGCGCGCGTGTGATCGAACCAGCGCGCCGTCTCGGCCAGGCGCTCGGCGTTCAGGCGGCAGGGGCGCTTCTGGCCGTCGCGCCCGCGGGCGATCAGCCCGGCGCGCTCCAGCACCTTCAGGTGCTGCGACACCGCCGCCAGGCTCATGGCGAAGGGGCTGGCGATCTCCTGCACGGTCATGTCGCCCTCGCTGGCCAACCGGCTGAGGATCGCCAGCCGGGTCTCGTCGCCAAGGGCCGAGAAGGTGTCGCTGAGCGACGGCGAGGACGGCACGTTCGGCTCCGTGAGATATTTAAGTGTTTACTTGAATACGGTGGCGGACCGCGCCCGTCAATGCGCGCCGGAAGGGGGCGGGACGGTCGTCCGCGGCCGCATCCCGCCAGCCTAGGCGTCGTCTCCGGCGAGGAACCGGTACCCCACCCCCGGTTCGGTGACGATGTGGCGGGGCCGTGCGGGGTCGGGCTCCAGCTTCTGCCGCAGCTGCCCGACGAAGACCCGAAGGTACGGGGTGTCCTCCACGTGGGCGGGACCCCAGACGGCCGTCAGCAGCTGGCGGTGGGTTATGACCTTGCCGCCGCCCTCCACCAGCCGGGCCAGCAGGTCGAACTCCTTGGGCGACAGCCGCACCGCCGCCCCATCGCGGCGCACCGCGTGCATGGCCAGGTCGATCTCCAGGGCCCCGGCGCGCACCGCCCGCGGCGCGGCGTCCCCCGGCTGGCCCCGGCGCAGGGCCACCCGCAGGCGGGCCAGCAGCTCGCCCACCCCGAAGGGCTTCTCCACATAGTCGTCGGCGCCCAGGTCCAGGGCGTCGATCTTCTCCACCTCGCGGTCACGGGCCGACAGGATCAGGATCGGCCCGGCATAGAAGGCCCGCGCCTTGGTGAGCGCCGTCTTGCCGTCCATGTCCGGCAGGCCGAGGTCGAGGATCACCGCGTCGGGCGCCCGGCGGGCGATCTCCTGCAGGCCGGCGGCGGCGGTGTCGGCGCGGATGGGCTCGAAGCCCGCCGCCTCCAGGGCCGGGGTCAGGAACCGGTGGATCTGCGGCTCGTCGTCGATCACCAGGATGCGCGGGCGCAGGGTCACAGCAGCGCCCTCGGCGTCGGATGAGGCTTGGGCAGGACGATCAGGATGCGCGTGCCCCGGCCCTCGGCCACGGGGCTGGTGGCGGCGATCCGCCCCCCCATGGCCTCCACGAAGCCCTTGGCGATGGACAGCCCCAGCCCCAGGCCGCGCCCCCGGTCGGTCGGCTGCTCCAAGCGGCGGAATCGGTCGAACACCTTGTCCAATCCCTCCGGCGGAATCCCGGGCCCCTGATCCTCGATGGAGATCAGCACATGGCCCATATCCTCATGGGCGGCCAGCTCGATCGACGCGCCCGGCGGACTGTAGGCCGCGGCGTTCTCGATGATGTTCAGCACCGCCTGCTCGAGCAGCATCGGGTCGGCGCTGACCGGCGAGAGCTGCGGGGCGAAGTCGCGCGTGATCCGCCGGCCCTCCAGCCCTGCCTCCAGCCGCGCGAGCGCCGAGGCCAGGACCGCGCGCACGTCGGTGAGCTCGCGCCTCGGCGTCAGGGCGCCGCCCTCCAGCCGGCTCATGTCCAGCAGGTCCCCCACATAGCGGTTCAGCCGCCGCGCCGCCTCGGCGATGCTCTGCAGCAGGTCCCGCCGCACCCCGGGCTTCAGGCTCGCCTCGTAGTCCAGAAGGGTGGTCGAGGCGCCCAGCACCGTGGCCAGGGGGGTGCGGAAATCGTGGCTGATGGAGTTGAGCAGGGCCGACCGCAGATGGTCGGCCTTGCGCAGGGCGTCCACCTCCGCCGCGGCGGCCGCCAGGTTGGCCCGCTCCAGCGCCACGGCGCCCTGGTGCAACAGGGCGGTGAGCAGTCCCTCCTGCTCCGGCGACAGGGGCGAGGCACCGCGCAGGCCGATCACCCCGACCCGCTCGCGCAGCCCCTGCAGCGGCCGCAGGCTCCAGCCGGCCTGGTCGGCGCTGCCGGCGCCGGTCTCCCAGGCCTGGCGGGCGGCGATCCGCGTGGTGTCGGCCAGCTCCGTCAGGCCCTCGGGGCCCGCGGCCAACCGCAGGGCGTCGGCCTCCGGCAGCAGGACGATGGCGGCCCGGCCGGCGGCGAGGCCCGCCTGTTGCGCCAGGATGCGGGCGGCTTCGTCGGGACTGGCGGCGGCCGAAAGACCCCTGCTGGCCTCCAACAGAGCGGCGAGTTCCCGGGCCCGGCGCGCGGCGCTGCGGGCCTGGGCGCGCACCCGGGCCGCCAGCCATCCGGTGGAGGTCGCCACGGCGAAGAACACCACGAAGGTCAGCAGGTCGGCCGGGCGCTCGATCCGGAAACTCAGGCGCGGCACCAGGAAGAAGAAGTTGTAGCTGAGGGCCGCGGCGCAGGCGGCCAGCAGGGCGGGGCCCAACCCGAACCAGAAGGCGCTCAGCAGCACGCTGGCCAGGAACAGCATGGCCAGGTTGGCGCCGGTGAGCTGATCGGCCGCCAGGTGGGCGATGAGATTGGCCGCGGCGACGAGGATCGCCGAGGCCCCATAGCCCGCGACATCCCCTGTCCAGGCGCGGCGGCGCGGGACGGGTGGCGCGTCTGTCAGGTTGGAGTCCGTCGCCATGCCGCCGCCGATCGCTGCCCGCCTCGATCCTACCGGCGCCCGGGCTCGGGGGACACCTGTTTGCGGCTGAGGGCTCCGGCCTTCGGCGCCCCTGAGGCGCGAATTTCCCCCCACTTATCGCCAGGTTCACGCTCCAGCTTGGCCATGCTGTAATCGCCTCCGGACACGGGGGAGGGCGCGCCAATGCCTCGCATCAACCGTCGCGCGGTCGTCGCCGGCGCCGCGGCCAGCGCGCTCGCGAGCCAGGCCGCCGCCGCCCTGCCGCCGATCGGGCCCGGCCGGACCAAGATCGTCTTCCTCAGCGACGTCCACATCGGGGACAACTCCCCCACCGTCTGGTACCAGCGCGACTTCCACGAGCCCTATCTCGCCGCCCTGCTGGACTATGTGATCGCCGGCGCGGGCGAGATCCGCGAGCTGATCATCCTCGGCGACTTCGTGGACTTCTGGACCTACGCCCCGCGGCGCCGGCCGCCGGGCTTCCGGGAGATCGCCGCGGCCAATCCGGCCATCTTCGGTCCCGGCGGCAAGCTCGCCCAGGCGCTGTCGGCTCTGAAGGGGCGGGTGACCTATGTGCCGGGCAACCACGACATGGGGATCACCCAGCGCGACCTGGACCTTGTCGCCAGCCGCGAGGGCTGGCCCATCCAGCTGCGCGACGAGGAGGTCTATTTCCCGCTGGCGCCCGACCGCCGCCTGGCCTGTTCCCACGGCCACCGCTGGACCATGTTCAACGCCCCGGACCTAGCCACGCCGCTGGCCCCCATTCCGCTCGGCCATTTCGTCACCCGCTCGGTGGCCTTCATGCTGGAGCGCGACCTGCCGCCGGGGCGCAGCGTCGCCGACCTGCCCGACCAGGGCGCGCCCAACGGCATCGAGCTCTCCAAACTGGCCGGCTCCATCAACGGCTCGCTGATCGAGTCGGCGGTGAACTACGCGGTGAAGGTCACGGGCATCACCGAGGCCGAACCCATCCTGCTGCCGGACGGCCGGACCACCAATCTGGGGGAGGTGAAGCGGGTCTATCAGGGCCTGTGGGGCCGCTGGGCGGGCGCAGTGGGGGGCGACATCTCCGCGGCCAAGGCCGCCGCCGCCGATATCGACGGCCACTACCTGCCCTGGTTCGCCCAGCGCCTGGCCCTGCAAACCGGCGCCGACTTGGTGGTGTTCGGCCACACCCACGAGCCCCGGTCGGGCCTGAGGGACGGCTTCATCAACTATGTGAACACCGGCTTCGACTGCCCCAGCCGCGCCGACATCGGGACCAAGCACCCCACCTTCATCGAGGTGGACACCGTGAGCCTCACCGCCCGCCTGCGCCAGGTGACCGCCCAGGCCTCGGGCGCCTATGTCATCGAGGACCACGCCGCCCCGCAGGACAGCATCGTCTACGGCCCGACCCTCGACTATTCGACCTATGTCACCGTGGACAACACCCGCGGGACCGCCGACCTGGTCCGCCGCGCCACCGTCGACGCCCACGGCCGCTACGTGGTGGCGCCGCCCCCCGTCATCCCCAGGGGCCACGTCACCCGCTTCTGGATCCAGGACAACGCCGGCGCCCGCGGCTCGGAGGGGATCGTCACCTACGACCGCGCGGACGGACCGCCCCTGGAGCTGCGCTTCGCCTGTCCCACCGGCGTGGCGGCCAACCAGGCCTCCGGCGCCCCCTTCGTCGCCCGCGTCGGCGGCAAGGACTGGGCCGCCCCCAACGTCGCGCCCCGCGCCGGGCATCCGCTGTTCGTGCGGTTCAGCGTCTGAGAGTCGCGACCTCGCGCGGCGCCGCTTCATCCAAGGTGTCATCCCGCATGGAGCGCCGCAGGCGCGGAAGTGCGGGACCCAGAGGCGCCGATTTCTCCGACAAGCCCCGCGCCTCTGGGTCCCGGCCCTCCGCTTCGCTGCGGCCGGGATGGCACCGACGAATGGGATGACACCGGACGACTACGTCACCCGCATCGCCGCCCCGAACACCGGCAGCCCGAGCCGCGCCGCCACCCTTTGGGACGAGAGGTTGGTCACCGACGTGCTGTAGAACAGCGGCCGGTCGACAAGCTCCGCCAGGCCCGACCAGGCCGCCGTCACCGCCGCCGCCAGGCCGCGGCCTCGGAAGCCAGGGAAGGTGTAGACCCCGACCTCGGCCGCCTGCTGTCCGATCCGCGCGGCGAAGGCCATGGCTGCGATGGTCTCCTCCTCCAGGGCCACGCACCAGGGCTCCCAGAAGTCCCCGGCGCCGAGAAAGCCCGCGTCCAGCAGGTGCTGCGGCATGCCGCTTTCCGCCAGCCGCGCCAGCCAGGCCCGGCCTTCGGCGGTGTCCCCGCGCAGGATCGTCGCCCCGGCCTCCTGGGTCAGGCCGTGGGGCAGGCGGTAGAGGATCGACCGGCTGACGCTCTCCACCGGCGTCAGCCGGGCCAGCATTTCCGCCAGGCAGGCGGGGTCGGTCGCCGGATCCACCCACGGCCCCTCGCGCGCCACTAGAGCCTCGATGATCCGCGCGGTCTCGTCGTCCACGTCGTGGCGCAGACGGACCCGCGTGCCGTACCGGCAGCCTGCCAGATAGAGGCGCGGTCCGGGCGGCAGGCCAGGCTCGTCCTCCGACACGATCCGCCCGGTTTCGGAGGTCACGAAGGTCGTCGCGAGATTGGTCTCCAGCAGGGCGAGCGTCACCGCTATTTCCGCGGCGCCAGGATGTCGTCCAGCCGGGCAGGGGTCCCCGCCACCCGCTCGAAGCGCGGGTAGCGCAGGCCGCCGTGGTAATCGATCTTCACGGTGCGATAGCGCTCGCCGGACTTCACCAGCAGCTCCAGCGGGTCCTTGCCCCCCTTGGCGGCGGTGACCGCGTCCTTCAACCGGTCGGCGTCATAGGCCAGGCCGTTCACCGCGATCAGCTTCATGCCGTCGGCCAGGCCCGCCTTGAAGGCCGGTCCCTCCCACTGCACCGCCGCCAGCTCGCCGTCCTTGCCCAGCGTCAGGCCCAGCGAATAGGTCAGGTCGGTGATCTTGCGCCGGGTCTCGTTGCTCTTGGCGTAGTCGGTGGGTGTCTCGCCATAGACCAGGCGGTAGCCGCCGCGGGTCACCCCATCCAGGGGCGCGCCGGGGCCGTGGCCCTCCAGCCGGGTCTTCAGGAACCCCGCCCAGTCATGGGGCTGCACGGCGTTGAGGGTCTTCACCACCTCGTCGAAGTCGTAGGTGAGCTGGCCCCAGTCGCCGTCATTGACCCCGAAGAAGGCCTTGGCGAAGTCGTCCAGCGACTTCTTCCCCTTGGACTGCTCGCGGATCAGGGTGTCGGCGTCCAGCCAGATCAGCTGGCCCTCGGAATAATAGTCCTCGCTGCGCTGCCAGCTGGTCCAGGCCTGGGGCCGGCGGGCGGAGATGATCGGGTCGTTGGTGGTGTCCTCCATGGCCCGCCAGGACCGGCCCACCCGGTTGTCATAGGCCGCCGCCGTCGCCGCGATGGCGTCCAGCGCCTCCTGCTTGGTAAGCAGGCCCGAGCGCGCGGCCAGGACATAGCCCCAGTACTGGGTCTGGCCCTCATAGACCCAGAGCAGGCTGTTGCGCATCGGGGTGTTGAAGTTGGCGGTCCACAGGTCGGCCGGGCGGCGGTACTTGCCGTTCCAGCTGTGGGTGTATTCGTGGGGCAGCAGGTCGCGGGTGGCCGGCAGCTTGTCCCAGTCGAGGAAATAGCGCGGCGCCGTGCCGTTCTCGCTGGAGCGCTGATGCTCCACCCCGATCCCGCCCATGCGGTCGGACAGGGCGAACAGGAAGTCGTAGTGGTCGTAGTGGCGCGCGCCATAGAGCTTGTCGGCCTGGGCCACCATGGCCCGGTGCGCCGCCAGCTGGGCCGGCTTGATCTCCAGCAGGCTCGGATCGTCGGCCACCACGTTCAGGGTCACCCGCGAGCGGCCGCCGGGATCGAGGTCGAGCTTCTTGACGTAACGCCCCGCGAACATGGGGGAATCCATCAGGGTCTCGAAGCTGACGGGCTTGAAGCGGACCATCTCGCGGACGCTGTCGCGGTCCTCCAGCGCGGTGGCGAAGGACCAGCCGTCGGGCAGGCGGATATGGGGCTGGATCTGGATCTGGCGGGTGAAATAGCCGGCGGGATAGAGGGCCAGGGCGAACCACTGGACGTTCATCATCTCCGGAGTGACCACCACCCGGCCCTGGTCGGGATCGGTGGGGGAGACGTACTGGAAGTTCAGCTCCACGAACTTCACGTCGGCCGGCACGTCGATGTGGAAGGCCGAGACGTCGACGGGGTCGCGGGTCCACTCCAGCGGCTTGTCGGCGCCGGTGATCACCAGCCCCGCCAGCTTGTCGATGGGGCCGCGCGGGGCGTGGTTGCCGGGGATCCAGCTCGGATAGAGCAGGGTCATGGGCCCCGGCTGGGCCACGGGGATGGTCTCCTTCACCCGGAAGATCCGGCGGTCCAGGTCGGTGGCGTCCACCGACAGGGTGATCAGGCCCGGATAGGGCCTGTCCTGCGGCGCGGGGATGGGGGCGGGCAGGGGAACCGGCTGTGGGCCGGCGGACTGGGCGAGCGCGGCGCCGCTGCTGAGCAGCAGGGCGGCGGCGGCGAAGAGCGCGCGTTTCAAGGGCGGCGGACTTTCTGAATCAGGAGGGCTTTGCCCCATCCTGATACCCCCACGCGCCCACGGCAAATCCGGCGTCAGGCGCCCGAGGCGGCGCTGGCGGGGGGATCGCCCAGATAGGCGCCGTAACCCAGGGCCTCCAGCGCCGTGCGCAGGGCGTCCTGGTTCAGCACGCCGACGCCGGCGCTGTGGGTCAGGCCCTGGTTCTGCAGGCGGTAGACGGTCCAGTCCTGGCCCGGCGGCGGCTTGGCGCCCGGCGCCAGCAGGACGTGGCTCCAGCCCACCAGGGCCGGGTCGCGGCCCGGCGCGATGTCGAACTCGCGGTCGTGGAAGGCGAGGTCCATGCCGGCCCCGCGCGCCTCGGCCACCCGATGGCTGAGCCAGCGGTCGAAGGCGTCGAGGATCACCCTGGCGGAGATCCCACCCGCATTGGCGATTTTGCTGACCTGATCCAAAGGGATGGCGTCCATTCCTGTTCGGACTGAACCTGCCCTCGCCGCGTGAACACCCGGCCAAAAAACACGGTGAATACCGCTTAACCCCGCCCCACTGACGCAGGGTCACGCTTCCGCCCGCGCCCGCCGGGGTTCAAGCTCCCGCCAAGGGCGCGCGAACAGCGCCTCAAGGGAGAGCGCGATGCAGGACTTCACCGGCAAGATCGCCGTCGTCACCGGCGGCGGCACCGGCATGGGCCGCGAACTGGCCCGCCAGCTGGTGGCCCAGGGCTGCCATGTCGCCATGTGCGACGTCTCGGCGGCCAATATGAAGGAGACCATCGCGCTCGCGACGGCCGACCGCATCCCCCAGGGCGTGCGGATCACCGCCCACCTGGCCGACGTCTCCGACGAGTCCCAGCTCCAGCGGTTCCGCCGGGAGATCGAGGATCAGCACCAGACCGATCACATCCACCTGCTGTTCAACAACGCCGGCATCGGCGGCGGCGGCAGCATGGTCACCGACAGCCGCGCGGCCTGGGAGCGGACCTTCAATGTCTGCTGGGGCGGGGTCTATCTGGGGGTGCGCACCTTCCTGGACATGCTGATCGCCGCGCCGGAGGCCCACATCGTCAACACCTCCAGCGTCAACGGCTTCTGGGCCAGCATCGGCCCCAACACCTCCCACACGTCCTACGCGGCGGCCAAGTTCGCGGTGAAGGGCTTCACCGAGGCCCTGATCACCGACCTGCGGCTGACCGCCCCCCACGTGAAGGCCAGCGTGGTCATGCCCGGCCACATCGGCACCTCCATCGTCGCCAATTCCCGCAAGGTCCAGGTCGGGACCGAGGCCGACGCCCTGAGCCCCGAGGAGATCGAGGTGGCCCGCGCCCGCATGGCCGCCGCCGGGGTGGACGCCGCCCAGGTTCCCGACGCCGCCATCCAGGCCATGGTGGCCGAGGCCGCCCGCCGCTTCCTGGAGGACGCCCCCATGACCGCCGCGGCCGCCGCCACCGTCATCCTCGACGGGGTGAAGGCGCAACGCTGGCGCATCCTGGTGGGCGACGACGCCCACCTGCTGGATGAATGGGTCCGCAAGGACCCCGAAGCCGCCTACGAACCCGCCTTCTACGAGGCCTTCGTCAAGGCGGCAGGGTGGAAGCTGGGCGGGTGAGGCGCGGCGGCTCGCGCTCGCGAGCCGCATGCGATCGACAACGGCTTGTCGATCGCCGCAACGAACGCCCGCGTCGCCAGACGCGGGCCGGAGGATAGCCCAACCCGTCATCCCGGACGGCCGTTAGGCCGAGCCGGGACCCAGGGGCCCAGCGCACCGCCCCTGGGTCCCGGCTCTCCGCTGCGCTGCGGCCGGGATGACGTGATTGGAGAGGGCAGGGCGCCTACTTCGTCACTGGCCCGAAGTCGTCGTCCGGATATCTGATTTCTTCCTCTCCCGGCCGCCGCGACCCCACCGCCAGATAGGTGGCGGGCGCATCCGAGCGGTTGGCCAGGTGGTCGGCGTTGGCGACGCCGGCCGGAAACCCCGCCGACGACCCGGCGGTCAGCACGTGCTCGCCGGTCTCGTCGATCAGCACGAGCTCACCGGCCAGCACGTGGACGAACTCGTCCTCGGCGGCGTGCCAGTGGCGCAGGGCCGAATAGGCGCCGGGCGCGAGCGTCACCAGGTTCACCCCGAACTGGGTGATCCCCAGCGGCTTGGCCAGCCGCCCCTCGACCTGGCCCTCGAACCAGTGCGGCTTGATGGCGTCGCCGCGCGCCCGGTCGCGCCAGGGGATCATCTCCACCGCCGACAGGTGCAGAACCTGGGTTTCCATGTCACAGACCTCCCGCTTGCCCCGCCATCCTAGCGCGAGATTCCATGAGCCGCCTCTGGAGCGACCTGACCCGCACCCTTTCGCCCTATGTCCCGGGCGAGCAGCCGCAAATCGCCGGCCTCATCAAGCTCAACACCAATGAGAGCCCGCTTCCTCCCTCGCCCAAGGCGCTCGCCGCCGTGGCCGCCGAGGCCCGCGATTCCCTGCGGCTCTATCCGGACCCCGAGGCGACGGCCCTGCGCCGGGCGCTCGCCGCCTATCACGGCCTGGAGTCCGCCAATGTCTTCGTCGGCAATGGCTCCGACGAGGTCCTCGCCCACGCCTTCGCCGCCCTGCTGAAGCACGACGCGCCCCTGCTGTTCCCCGACATCAGCTACAGTTTCTATCCGGTCTACAGCCGCTTGTTCGGCATCGAGGCGGAGACCATCCCCCTGGACGAGGCCTTCCAGGTCCGCGTCGCCGACTACCGCCGGCCGGCCGGCGCCATCATCCTGCCCAACCCCAACGCCCCCACCGGCGTGGCCCTGCCGCTGGCCGATATCGAGACCCTGCTCACCGACCATCCGGACGCCCCCGTGGTCATCGACGAGGCCTATGTGGACTTCGGCGCCGAGACCGCCGTCCCCCTGATCGCGAAGCACGACAACCTGCTGGTGGTCCGCACCTTCTCCAAAAGCCGCGCGCTCGCCGGCCTCCGCGTCGGCTATGCGCTCGGCCATCCCGACCTGATCGCGGCGCTCACCCGGGTGAAGGACAGCTTCAACTCCTACCCGCTCGGCCGCCCCGCCCAGGCCGGCGCCATCGCCTCGGTGCAGGACGAGGGGTATTTCCGACAGACCCTGGCGACGATCATCGCCACGCGCGCCAAGCTGGTGGAGGGCCTCGCCGCCCTCGGCTTCGAGACCCTCCCGTCCGCCGCCAACTTCGTGTTCACACGGCATCCGGATCACGGCGGCGCGGCCCTGGCCGCCGCCCTGCGCGAGCGCGCCATCCTGGTGCGCCGCTGGGACGCGCCGAGGATCGCCGACCATCTGCGGATCACGGTGGGGACGCAGGAAGAGACCGACAGCCTGCGGGCGGCCCTGGCGGAGATCACCGGCTAGAACCGGCTCCAGCCCGCCTGTTCGGAGGCCTCGAGCCATTGGCCGAACTCGCCGGCCCCGGAGAAGGTCGAGTCCATGCCCGAACTCTCCACATAGCGGAACAGCCGCCCGTCCGACGTCCGGTAGAGCTGGGCGACGATATAGTCGTCCTCGTTCTCGTCGCTGCGGTGCTCGAAGCTGTCGATGGAAGACCCGCTTCTCAGGCCGGCCTCCAGCTCCTCCGACGTCATGTCCGTCGCCATCGCGCCCTCCCAGGCCATGGATCCGACCGGGAGCGTCATACGCCGCGCGGGATCTGTAAAGCGCGGGACGGGGTTCCTCCACCTTGCCTCGACCTTCGCCGGGTGGAGGAAACCCGCACCCTCACCCCCGCGCCTCATCCAACCCCGCCCACATCGCCCCGCAGTCCAGCATCGTCCCCTCGGCCATCGCCTCGTCGATCGCCATCACCGTCAGCCCCGCCTCCATGGCGTCATAGGGCGTCACCGGGAACGCGGCCCCGGTCTCCAGGGTCGCCAGCAGGTCGCGGGCCATCGCCTGGTCCGCCCCGTTGTGGCTGTCGGCGGTGACCCCGCCATACTCGATCCGCTCCGGCTTCTCGCGGCTCAGCGTGCGGCGGATCATCAGCTTGTTGCGCACCAGGTCGGCGATCAGGGTGGCGTCGGTCCCGGCCACGTACCAGCGGCGCTCGGGCAGGCTGACGTGGCTGTTGGCGTGGAAGGACAGCCGCACGCCGTTCTCGTACTCCACCATGGCGGTCTGGTGGTCGGTGACGTCCATGTCGCTCTCGAAGGCGTCGTTGGCGCCCATCCAGCCGGGATCGGTGGCCACATAGGCCGGGCTGCCGTCGTCATAGGTGCGCGGCGCGCCCGCCCGCTCTGAGGTGAAGATCCGCCGCCCGCCGAAACTCGCCACCTTGGCGGCCCGCGCCCCGGCGATGCGGCCGAAGATATCGAAGTCGTGGCAGACCTTGTCCAGCAGGTAGGACCCGCCCCATTCCTGCTTGCGCCGCCAGTTGCGCGCCAGATAGGCGCCGTGCTCGACGTTCAGGTGCTCGGTGGCGTCGATGGAGATGATCTCCCCCAGCTCGCCCGAGTCCACCCGCCTGATCACCTCGCGGACGATGGGCATGGAGCGCATCACCAGGCCGATGAACAGCGGCGGGCGGCCGGGCTCGGCCAGGGCGCGGGCCAGGGCGTAGGTCTCCTCCACCGTGCGCACGATCGGCTTCTCGGCGAAGATCGGATAGCCCGCCGCCATGGCCAGGCCCAGATGGCGCATGTGCAGGTGGTTGGGTGTGCCGATCATCACCAGGTCATAGGGCCCGTCGTGCAGCAGGGCGCCGGGGGAGGGGTAGCTGACCCCCGGATCGATCCCGGCCGCGGCCAGGATCGGCGCCCCCACCGGCGCGGGGTCGACGTGGCCGGCCACCTCCAGGTTCCAGCCGACCTCCTTCATGGCGGCCAGCACGTGGGCGATCCGTTGGCCCAGGCCGATCACCCCGACGCGATAGGTCTTCATCTGGCGCTTCCCCCGTTTCCCGCTTGGCGCACCCTACGGAATTCCGACACTATGGAGCTTCAGCCAAAAATCAAAAAACGTCGGGACGGAACATGCACTACAAGGAACTGAAGCAGGCCTGGGCCGAGCTGACGGCGCCGGGGCAGCCCTTCGAGATCGAAGAGATCGAGGTGCGCGGCAATACGATCCGCAGCTTCAAGCACGCCCCGCCCAATATCCGCGCCGTCTGGCTCGCCACCGCCGCCTATGGCGACCGCGACTACCTGGTCTACCAGGACGAGCGGATCACCTACGCCCAGGCCCATGAGAAGGTGAACGCCATCGCCGCCTGGCTCTGGGCCGAGGGCGTTCGCCCCGGCGACCGGGTGGCCGTGGCCATGCGCAACTATCCCGAATGGATGCTGATCTACTGGGCCTGCGTCTCCATCGGCGTCGCCTGCGTGGGCATGAACGCCTGGTGGGTCACCGACGAGATGGAATATGGGCTCAAGGATTCCAGCCCCAAGGTGGTCTTCTGCGACGAGGAGCGCCTGGCCCGCATCCTGGAGCGCCCGGCCATGGCGCAGGGCATCCGCCTGATCGTCACCCGCATGGACAATCCGCCGGAGGGGGTCCTGCCGTTCAGCGAAGTCACCCGCCGCGGCGGCGACATGCCCGACGTCCAGATCGACCCCGACGCCGACGCCTGCATCTTCTACACCTCCGGCACCACGGGCTTCCCCAAGGGGGCCCAGCTCACCCATCGCGGCTGCGTCGCCAACCTGATGAACATGGGCTTCTCCGGCCAGGTCCAGGGCCTGGCCACCATGCGGGCCAACGGCATCGACCCGGCCGCCGCCCCGGTCCCGGGCGTGCCCGCGGGCCTGATCGTCACCCCGCTGTTCCACGTCACCGCCAACAACTGCGCCGCCTACGCCCTGACCTCGGCCGGGGGCAAGATGGTGCTGATGTACAAGTGGGATCCGGGCGAGGCCCTCAAGCTGATCGAGCGCGAGAAGATCACCGCCATGAGCGGCGTGCCCACCATGGCCCGCGAGGTCATCACCCACCAGGACTTCGCCACGACCGACACCTCCAGCCTGCTGTCGCTTGGCGGGGGCGGCGCCCAGTTGCAGCCCGACCTGGTGGCCAAGATCGACGCCGCCGTCGCCACCGCCCGGCCCAACACCGGCTACGGCATGACCGAGACCTGCGGCATCATCACCTCGGTCAGCGCCGACTTCTTCGTCGACAAGCCCGACAGCTGCGGCCCGGCCATGCCCACCTTCGAGGCCCGCTGCGTGGACGACGACGGTCAGACAGTGCCGCCGGGCCATGTCGGCGAGCTCTGGGTCAAGGGCGCACCGGTGATCAAGGGCTACCTCAACCGCCCCGACGCCACCGCCGAGAGCATCACCAACGGCTGGCTGCACACCGGCGACGTGGCCCGCATCGACGAGGACGGCTTCATCTTTATCGTCGACCGCAAGAAGGACATGGTCCTGCGCGGCGGCGAGAACGTCTATTGCGCCGAGGTGGAGGCCACCTGCTACCGCCACCCGGCCGTGGCCGAGGTCTGCGTGTTCGGCGTCCCCGACGAGCGTCTGGGGGAGGAGGTCGGCGCCGCCGTCCTGCTCCGCCCCGGCCACAGCCTCACCGCCGACGAGCTGCGGGCCCACTGCGTGGCCCTGATGGCCAAGCACAAGGTCCCCCGCTACGTCTGGTTCCTCGACGAGGCCATCCCGCGCAACGCCTCGGGCAAGTTCCTCAAGCGCGCCCTGCGCGAAAGCCTGAAGATCGAGGACGCCGCCTAGAGATCCTCCCCCAGCGCGTCAGCGCGATGTGGGGGAGGTGGCGCGGACCGAAGGTCCGTGCCGGAGGGGGATCGACGTAGTCGACACGCGGCTAACAAGAGTCAAAGTCCCCCTCAGTCGGCTTCGCCGCCAGCTCCCCCAGTGGGGGAGCATCTTCGCCCAAGATCCTCCCCCAGCGCGCAGCGCGATGTGGGGGAGGTGGCGCGGACCGAAGGTTCGCGCCGGAGGGGGATCGACATAGACGACACGGGCCGCCCGCCCCGACCGCCAGGACCCAAGCCCCCCCACTCGCCTCACGGATGCACGTTCGTCGACCGGTGTTCGATTGTGCTAGCGTCGGGGACGCCGAATGAACCGGCCGAAATGGGGGACCATCCGATGACCAAGCCGCTCCGCCTGCTGGGGGTCTCCCTGGCCGCCCTGGCCCTGGCCGCGCCCGCCGCCTGGGCCCAGCGCCCGATGGCGCCGATCCGCATCGCGCCGGCCCAGCCTTCGACCAACCCGCAGCTCCAGATGCCCAACGGCCCGATGACCAGCGCCGCCGATCCCATGGAGCTGCTCAAGCAGGTCAATCTGCTGCGCGGCCAGGTGGCGACCCTGCAGCAGCAGGTGCAGATCCTGCAGGGCCAGACCGCGGCCCAGGCCAAGGACATCGCCGGGCTCAACAGCGGCCTGAAGACCACCTCGGTCAACGGCTTCGCCAACGCTGGGAACATCCTGGCTGTGAAGTCGGACCTGGCGGCCGCGAAGACCGCCATGACGGCGGACCTGGCGGCGCTGAAGTCGAGCTTCAACACCCACCGGCACTACCATAAGTTCGCCCACCAGGACGGCAGCGGCCACCAGATCATCGACACCATCGCCACCACGGAGCCCACCTTCACCTGCAAGAAGGGCAATAACGGCGACTATATCTGCGTCGCTCCCAACTAGGGCCCCGGCCCTCGCGGCCCCTCGGGAAAGGGCCTAGCCTCTCCCTCGCGGGGCGCGGCCTCGCGTCCGATCTGGAGGTTTGCATGCGCCAGTACCTTCGCGTCGCCCTGGGCCTGGGGCTCCTGACCCTAGGCGCCGCCCCCGCGGCGGCCGGGGTCTATAACGGGCCGGGACAGTACGTCGTGGTCTACAGCACCTATGTCGTCGGCCGCGACGACCGAAGCGGCAATCCGACCGAGCACTATTACGGTCCGATCGAGGGACCCTTCGCCACCCGCCCGGCCTGCGAGGCCCGCGTCGCGGAACTGAGAGAGCAGCAGAAGGCGCGCAACGTCCTGGACGGGACCGCCCTCTTCATGTGCTACGCCCTCGACGCGCCCATGGCCGCCGACTCCGGCGTCTGGTGGCAGCCGCGGCGCAACGACTAGGAGTCATCGCCACCCAGGGGCCCCGGCCCCGACCGGCGGGGCGGGGTGTCCACAATTCGGGTTATCCCTCGCTTGTCAGGTCCCGGCGCCTGACGGACCCTCCTTTCCAAACGCGGGAGGTTGGTCATGCGCCGTCTGGTGGGTCTTCGTAAGGCGGGGCTCGTGGCCCTGGTCGCCCTGGCGCCCCTGGCGGCCCAGGCCGCGACGCCGGTCCCGGCCGCCTGCCTGGCGCTCAAGTCGGGGGCCGAGGCGACGCTGTCATCCACCTCCACCGCCGCCCTGGGGCCGGTCTCCTATCCGGGCCAGGCCGACGCCCCGGGCTGCACCATCACCTTCACCGGGTCCGGCAAGGTGTTCGGGACCAGCTTCCAGGCGGTGGCCGCCAAGCTGGACGCCATGATGCAGGGGCGCGGCTGGGCGCCGGACAACAACGCCGCCGCCGACGGCCCCACCGGCACGGCCATGGGCTATCGCAAGGCCGCCCAGGCCGTGGCCGTCAGCGTCAACTACAGCACCCCCAAGGGGGTCTGCCCGTCGGACGCCCCGGTGGCCAGCTGCCATCCGACCGCGGCGCAGATGCGCTACACCATCACCCTGGGCCTGACCCCGGCCTCCTGAGCCGCCGCCCGAACTTCCTGGAGAGACGACAATGAAGCGGCTTCTGCTGGCGGCGACCCTGCTCGCCCTGACCACCGGATCCAGCGCCTCGGCCATGGGCGGGGCGGGGATCATCCTGGACCCCAAGTGCCTGGCGGACGCCGCCTGGGCCGTGGACCCCACCGCCGGTCCCATCCGGTTCTTCGGCTGCCGCCCGGCCTCGGAGATCCCGGCGCCCGACGCCGACGGCTTCACCACCTACACCAAGCCCCTGGTCAACGGGACCGACGGCGGTTTCACCCGGGTCAAGCTCATCACCCTGAAACAGCCCAACATCGTGGTCTTCAACGTGCAGGACAACGGCGGCGGCAGCGGCACCATGTCGGTCACGGTCACCGGCGTGCCGGGGCCGGACGGCGTCATGGAGACCGCCGGCCTGACGGCGCAATGATGGGGCCCCTGATCCTGACCGCCGGCCTGGCCCTGGCCCTGCAGGGGAGCGCCGCGGCGCCCTATTACGAGGGCGTGGCCCGCGACAGCCTCGGCGCCTGGTCCTTCACCTCCGGCGAGGTCCGCACCCAGGGGACCGTGAAGACCACCTCGGTGGGGACCCTCTACGACACCCCGACCCCCTTCAACGGCCTTCCGACCCCGGTGGCCTGGTCGACCCATCAGGTGGCCTTCGACTGCCAGGCCAGGACCGCGACCTTCCTCAGCGGGGCCAACTACGCCCTCGGCGGCGGCCTCATCAACGCCGCCCAGCCGAGCCCGGCCGCCCCCTGGACCGACTACACCAGCGGCTTCCAGCAGCTGGCGGCGCAGGTCTGCGCGATGAAGCCCTAGGGGACCGGGGTCCAGATGACCTGGTCGATGCGCGACGCCCCGGTGGCCAGCATCACCAGGCGGTCGAAGCCCAGGGCCGCGCCGCTGGCCTCCGGCATCACCGCCAGCGCCGCCAGGAAGTCCTCGTCGATCGGATAGCGCTCGCCGTGGACCCGCTGCTTCTCGTCCATCTCGTCGGTCAGTCGGTCACGTTGTTGGTCAACGTCGGTCAGTTCGCCAAACGCGTTGGCCAGTTCGACGCCGCACGCATATAATTCAAATCGCTCGGAAACTCGGGAGTCTCCCGGCTTCGGACGCGCCAGGGCGGCCTCCTTCGTCGGGTACTCGTAGAGGATGGTCGGTCGGCCCATCCCCAGGTGCGGCTCGACCTTCTCCACCAGAACCCGTGACACCATATCGGACCAGGTGTCGTCGGCCGCCGTCCGGATCCCCCGCTCGGCCATTTGGCCCGCTAGCGCCAAGGGGTCGACTGTTCCATCCGCGGAGACCGACACGAAGAGGTCGATCCCGGCGTGCCGCTCGAAGGCCTGCGCCACCGTCACCCGCTCGGCCTCCGCATAGGGGTCGCAGGCATGGCCCCGGAACCGCAGGGACTCCGCTCCCACCGCCTCCGCCGCCAGGGCCAGCAGGGCTCCGCAGTCGTCCATCAGCGTCTCGTAGGGCGCCTCGGCGCGGTACCATTCCAGCATCGTGAACTCGGGATGGTGCAGGGGCCCGCGCTCCCGGTTGCGCCAAACCTTCGCGAAATCAAAGATCTGCGTCTCGCCCGCCGCCAGCAGCTTCTTGCAGGCGAACTCCGGGGAGGTGTGCAGATAGAGCTGCGACCGTTGGCCGTCCGTCGTGATCGCCTCGGTGGCGAAGGCGTGCAGGTGGGCCTCGTTGCCCGGCGAAACGGCCAGGGCCGCGGCGTCCACCTCGGTGAACCCCTGGCCCTCGAACCAGCCCCGGATCGCCCTCTGGATGGCGTTGCGGGCCAGCAGGAAGGGCCGCCGGTCCTGATGGTTCTCGGGCCGCCACCAGGGCGAGGGCAGGGGGCTGGTCAAGGTCGCGGCTCCAAGACGCTGGCGATCCTGGCCCGGATCGCTATAGGAGCGCAGGAACCTAGCACAACGCGCCGGCCGATGGCCCGCGCGACCAAAGGACGAATGACTTGCCGAAAGTAGCCGCCAGCTCCCTCCGCAAGGGCTCCGTCGTCGATATGGACGGCAAGCTCTACGTGGTCCTCAGCGCCGAGAACATCCACCCCGGCAAGGGCACCCCGGTGACCCAGCTCAACATGCGCCGCATCTCCGACGGGGTGAAGGTGTCGGAGCGCTACCGCACGACCGAGCAGGTGGAGAAGGCCTTCGTCGACGAACGCGACCACACCTTCCTCTATCAGGACGGCGACGGGTTCCACTTCATGAACCCCGAGAACTACGACCAGCTGACCGCCACCGAAGATGTCGTCGGCGACGCCGCCCCCTATCTGCAGGAAGGCATGACCGTCCAGCTCTCGACCCACAACGAGGTGCCGATCGCCCTGTCCCTGCCGCGCCTGGCCACCTTCGAGATCGTCGACACCGAGCCCTCGGTGAAGGGCCAGACCGCCTCGTCCTCCTACAAGCCCGCCGTGCTGTCCAACGGCCTGCGCACCATGGTCCCGCCCTATATCGCGCCGGGCACCCGGGTTGTGATCCTCACCGAGGACGGCTCCTACGTGGAACGCGCCAAGGACTAGTCCGGACCAGGACGGGTGGCCGAGTGGTTTAAGGCAGCGGTCTTGAAAACCGCCGTGGGTGAGAGCCCACCGTGGGTTCGAATCCCACCCCGTCCGCCATCCTAGCCAGCCAGGACACCGTTGATGGTCGCCTGCAGCTGGCGGTCGGAGACCGGCTTGAACAGCACCGCCGAGGGGTGGTCCATCTGGATCCGCTCCATGGTGGCCGGCTCCCGCGAGCCGGTGACGAAGATCATCTTCGACCCCACCGTCGCATTGATCGCCAGGGCGGCGTCGACCCCGTCCTTCAGCCCCCGCAGGCGCATATCCATCAGCACCAGATAGGGCCGGTGGGCCTGGGCCAGGCTGATGGCGTCCTCCGCGGTGGCGGCGACGGCGCAGACCGTCAGACCCATGTCCTCGACCTGAAGCCGCAGGCCCTCGGCGATCAGGAACTCGTCTTCCACGATCAACACGCACGCATTCAGGTCGCTCACGGCGCCACCGGCGCTGGCGCGCGGATCTCGCAGCGCGTTCCGTTCTCGGCCTGCACGGTCATCGTTCCTCCCAGTTGGGCCACCAGGCCCTTGATAATGCGGGCGCCGAGGCCCGCCGGCGCGGCGGACTCATCGACGCGATAGCCCTGGCCGTTGTCGGCCACGATAAGGGCGACCTGCCCATCCTCGCTGCGCTCCAGGAGGACATCGATGCGTCCGGTCCCCGTCGGGAAGGCGTGTTTGAGGGCGTTGGTCACCAGTTCGGTCACCAGCAACCCGAGGGGGATCGCGAAGTCGAGGCCAACCTCCAGCGGGGCGGCCTCAACCTTGAGCTGGATTCCCCCGGCCGCGCCACCCTCCACCACATTGGCCGACAATTCCTGCAGGAAGGGGGCGATATCGAAGGTGCTGAGGTTCGGCGAGCCCATCAGCTGGTGATGCACCAGGCCCAG
This sequence comes from Phenylobacterium sp., assembly GCF_965229015.1. GTDB lineage: Bacteria > Pseudomonadota > Alphaproteobacteria > Caulobacterales > Caulobacteraceae > Phenylobacterium. Next base: position 918,144 of record NZ_CBDDIM010000001.1, read on the forward strand.
GGCGTAGACCCGACTGCGGAGGCCCAGAACCGCCTCGCGGGCGGCGGGGTCGGCGAGTTCGCGGGCCTGCATGATCAGCAGGCTGTCGATGACCTGCAGATTGTTCTTCACCCGGTGATAGACCTCGCGCAGCAGCAGGTCGCGCTGGGCCAGGGCGGCGGTGCGGGTCTCCACCATCGCCTCCAGGTCCCGCTTGGCGGCCTCCAGCGCCGCCAGGGCCTTGTGTCGCTCGTCGATATCCTCCACCACGCCGACCGACAGGAGGGGGTCGCCCGTCTCGGGGTCGCGGACGATCGATCCCGACAGCCGGCCCCAGATCGGCTGGCCATCCCGCCGCAGGTAGCGCTTCTCGCGGTGATAGGTGTCGATCTCGCCGGCCAGCAGGCGGGCGTAGCCCGCCCTGCCGTCCTCCAGGTCCTCCGGCCAGGTGAATCGCCAGCCGTCCTGGCCGATCAGGTCCTCCGGCTCGTAGCCCAGCATATGGGCGAAGGCCCGGTTGACCCGGATGAAGCGGCCGGTGAGCGGATCGGTCTGGACCTTCCCCACCGCGGCGGCCTCGAAACTGGCCCGGTACTCGGCTTCGTTGCGGGCCAGGGCCTGCTCCGCCAGGGAGCGCTTCGCCAGGGCCTCGGTAAGTTGCAGGTTGGCCGCCTGCAGTTGGGCGGTCCGGTCGGCGACCCGGCGCTCCAGCTCGAGATTGGCCGCCCGCACCTGGGCCTCGCTCTCCCGCAGACGGGCGGCGGTCTCCCCCTGCTGGGACACGGTGGCGGCGAGCTGGAGGTTCAGCTCGGCCAACTGGCCGGCGGAGGGCAGGGCGACCACCTTGGGCAGCAGCGGCCAGAGCACCACGGCCGTGGCGATGGAGAGCAGGGCGGTCACCAGCTTGATCAGCCCCTCGATCCCGTAGGACGGGACCCATAGGGTGAGGATCGACATGAGGTGGGTTGCGCCGCAGGCGACGATGAAGGCCACGAAGAGATAGGCCACCCAGCCGTATTCCAGGTCACGCCGGCGGCCGACGAAGGCGGCGATGGCCAGGGGGATGGAGAAGTAGGCCAGGCCGATAGCCGCGTCGGAGCCCGCGTGCAGGGCCACCAGGCCGGGCGCCCAGCTCAGACAGAAGCCGTGCGGGGTCAGGCCCGACGGGTTCAGCAGCCATTCCCAGAACGTCATCGGCAGACCTCGCAACGGGCGACTCGGGCCCCAGGAGGCGCGATCCACAACCTTAACGGATTAACCATCCTCCTTAACCGCAGTTCAAAGCCTTGGCGCGCATGGTCGCGGGCAAGAACCGTGCGCTGGGGGGCGCTCGGGAAGAAGGATCTGCGACCATGTTCGCCCATCGCCACAGCGCCGTCGGGCGCAATCTCGTCCTCATCCTGATGTCCAGCGCCGCGCTCGCGGCCTGCGCCACGCCCCACCCGCGCCTGGCCAGCAAGCTGCCCGGCGTCACACCCGGGACGGCGCCCTCGGGGGCCGGGGGCCGATACAAGGTGGGATCGCCCTATCAGGTGGCGGGCGTCTGGTACGTCCCCCATGAGGATCCGCAGTACGACGCCACCGGGGTCGCCTCCTGGTACGGCGACGAATTCCACATGAAGCCGACCGCCAATGGCGAGATCTTCGACATGCACGCGGTGTCGGCTGCGCACACGACCCTGCCGCTGCCGTCGATCGTCGAGGTGACCAACCTCGACAACGGCAAGAAGATTCAGGTGCGGGTCAATGATCGCGGCCCCTTCGTCGGCGGCCGGGTGATCGATCTGAGTCACGAGGCGGCGCGCCAACTCGGTTATGACCGCAAGGGCCTGGCCAATGTGCGGGTGAAGTATATCGGCCCCGCCACCCTGGGCGGCCCGGACACCGGCATGCGCTACGCCAGCAACACCACGCCGCCGCCGGCCCTACCGGCCTATGTCCCGCCGCTGCCGGCCTATGCGCCGCCCACCCCGGTGGCGGTGGCCTCGGCGAGCCTGCCGCCGATCACCGGGGCGGCCATCGCCCCCACCCAGATTCCGCCGGTCTCGTCCGCGGCGCCCGTGTTCAGCGGCGCGCCGAAGGTCGCGGCGGCCAGCGCCTACCGGGTGCAGGCCGGCGCCTTCAGCGACCCGGCCAACGCCCAGCGGGTCGCCAACCAGCTTTCCGGCGCCGGGGTGGCCACCATCGAGCCCCTGCAACGCGCCGACGGGGTGACGCTCTATCGCGTCGTCCTGCAGGGGGGAGCCGACGAGGGCGAGGCCTGGGGCCTGCGCGACAAGGTCGCGTCCTACGGCTTCGCCGAGGCCCGGGTGCTGCGTCCCTTCTAGGGTTCTGGACAAACGGCGCGGAGCCGCCATGTTGCGCCGGTGGCGCGCGGCAGGTTCATCACGTTCGAAGGCGGGGAAGGGGCGGGGAAATCCACCCAGGTCCGGCGCCTTGTCGCGCGGCTGGAGGCGGCCGGGGTCGAGGTGGTCGCCACCCGTGAACCCGGGGGCTCGCCCGGCGCGGAGGCCATTCGCGCGCTGGTCCTGACCGGTTCGGCCGATCGCTGGAGCCCGATCACCGAGACCCTGCTGATGTACGGCGCGCGCCGCGACCACATCGAGCGCACCATCACCCCGGCCCTGGAGCGCGGCGCCTGGGTGGTCTGCGACCGCTTCGCCGATTCGACCCGCGCCTATCAGGGCGGGGCGGGCGACGTGGCGCCGGAGCTGATCGCCGCCCTGGAGACCCACGTGCTGGGCGCGGTTCGACCCGACCTGACCCTGGTCTTCGACCTGCCGGTGGAGGTTGGACTGGCCCGGGCCGAGATGCACGCCACCGCGTCCGGCCACGCCGAGACGCGGTTCGAGTCCAAGGGCCTGGCCTTCCACGAGCGCCTGCGCGCCGCCTTCCGCCAGATCGCGGCGGCCGAGCCGGAGCGCTGTGTCCTGGTGGACGCCGCCGGAACCCTCGAGGCGGTGGAGACCGATGTCTGGGCGGCGGTGTCGGATCGGTTGCGCCCCCATGGCTGACGAGATTCCCCATCCCCGCGACGTCTTCCGCCTGCAGGGGCACGAGGCGGCGGAAGAGGCCTTCGAGGCCAGCCGCGCGCGGGGCCGGCTGCACCATGCCTGGCTGCTGACCGGCCCCGAGGGCGTGGGCAAGGCCACCTTCGCCTATCGCGCCGCGCGCCGGCTGCTGGGGGCCGCGCCCGCCCCGGACTACGGGATCCTGGGGGCCGATCCCGCAGATCCGGTCAGCCGGCAGATGATGGCCCGCTCCCATCCCGACATCCTGGTGCTGGAACGGGTCGGCGAAGACGGCAAGCCGCGCAAGGTCATCCCGGTGGACGAGGCCCGCAAGCTCTCGGAGTTCTTCTCCAAGTCCCCGGCCAGCGCACCGCACCGGGTGGCGATCATCGACGCCGCCGACGACCTCAACGCCAACAGCGCCAACGCCGTCCTCAAGACCCTGGAGGAGCCGCCCCCCAGCGGGGTGCTGCTGCTGGTCTCCCATTCGCCGGGCCGTCTGCTGCCCACCATCCGCTCGCGCTGCCGCAGGCTGGGCTTCCACGGCCTGCCCGAGGCCGCGACCGCCGCCTTCGTCCAGGCCCACACCCAGGCCAACGCCGAGGACGCCATCCGCCTGGCGCGGATGTCGGGCGGAGCGCCGGGGCGGGCCTGGGCGCTGGCCAACGCCGGCGCCGTGGCCATCGACGACGCGGCCAAGGAGCTGCTCCGCGACCTGCCGAAGATCGACGAGGCCGCCGCCCTGTCCCTGGCCGACAGGTTCCGCGGCGGCGAGGGGGCGAACCAGTTCAACCTGCTGTTCGAGCGCCTGGCCGAGCGGGTCCACGCCCAGGTTCTGGCCCAGGCCAATGAGGGCTATGGCGCCCTTGATCGCTGGGCCTCGGCGTGGGAGACGCTGCAGCGCCTGCCGCGCGACGTCGAAGCCGTGAACCTCGACCGCACGGACGCCCTCTTCACGGCGCTTTCCGAACTGCGTGACGCCGCGCGCGCCTGAGCCCGTCATGCTGATCGATAGTCACGTCAACCTGCACGCCCCGCAATTCGACGAGGACCGCGAGGCGGTGATCGCCCGGGCCCGCGCCGCCGGCGTCGGGTTGATGGTCAACATCTGCGACAAGATCCCGAACTTCCCCGCGGTTCGAGCCCTGGCCGATCAGCCGGACATCTGGTGCACGGTGGGCGCCCATCCGCACGAGGCCAAGGACCATACCGACCTGACCGCCCGGGCCCTGACCGACTTCGCCGCCGATCCGCGGGTGGTGGGGATCGGGGAGACGGGACTGGATTTCCACTATGACCTCAGTCCCCGCGACATCCAGGCGGCCGTCTTTCGGCAGCACATCGCCGCGGCGCGCGAGACCGGCCTGCCGCTGGTGGTCCACACGCGCGAGGCCGATCAGGTGATGGGGGACATGCTGGAGGAGGAGCACGCCAGGGGCGCCTTCCGCATCCTGATGCACTGCTACACCTCCGGCGCGGAACTCGCGGCACGGGCCGCGGCCCTGGGCGCCTGGTTCTCGGTCTCGGGCATCGCCACCTTCAAGGCCGCAGAGGACGTGCGCTCCGTCGTGCGCGACATGCCCGCCGACCGGATCATCGTGGAGACTGACTGCCCCTATCTGGCGCCGGTTCCCCATCGCGGACGCCGCAACGAGCCGGCCTATCTGCCCGATGTCCTGGTCAAGCTGGCGGAGATTCGCGGCTGGTCTCGGGACGAGGCCGAGGCGCGGACCGAGGCCGCCTTCTTCGCTCTGTTCAACCGGATTCCCCACCCGTGAGCGGCGTGCTGGAGTTCACCATCCTGGGCTGCGGCTCCTCCGGCGGCGTGCCGCGGGCCGACGGCGACTGGGGCGCCTGTGATCCCGGCAATCCGAAGAACCGCCGCCGCCGCTGCTCCCTGCTGGTGCGCCGTCCCGGGGAGAGCCCTGAGAGCTCCACCACGGTGATCGTCGACACCTCGCCCGACCTGGTGGGGCAGACTTCCGACGCCGGTGCGCGGCGGCTGGACGCCGTGCTGTTGACCCACGACCACGCCGACCAGATCCACGGCATCGACGACATCCGCGCCTTCGCCCTGGGCCAGCGGACGCGGATTCCCTGCCACAGCGACGCGGCCACCGCCATCTCGGCCCGTCGCCGCTTCGGCTACATCTTCGAGGGGGAGGGCGGCTATCCCCCCATCGCCGACCTGCAGCCGATCCCGCCGCACGGCGAGCCCTGGCACGTGGACGGCCCCTCGGGCGTGATCCCCGTGGTCACCTTCGACCAGGACCACGGCCTGGTCCGCTCGGTGGGCTACCGGTTCGGTGGCGTGGCCTATTCCAGCGACGTGGTGGACTTGGACGACGCGGCTTTCGAGGCCCTGAGCGACCTCGACGTCTGGATCGTCGACGCCCTGCGCTGGCGGCCGCACCCGACCCACGCCCATGTCGAGCGCACCCTGCACTGGATCGAGCGCCTGCGGCCCCGGCGCGCCATCCTCACCAACATGCATATCGACCTGGACTACGAAGACCTGAAGGCGCAGTTGCCCGAGGGGGTCGAGCCGGCCTATGACGGCCTGCGGTTCGAACATGAACTGGGCGGCAGATTTCTTTGATGATACCGCCTCTTAAGCTGGGCTTTCTCGCTTCCCGCAACGGCTCGTCCATGCGCGCCGTGGTGGCGGCGATCGCGGCGGGCGCCCTGCCTGCCGAGGCGCGGCTGGTGGTGAGCAACAACCGCAAGTCCGCGGCCCTCGAGTTCGCCCAGGCCCACGGGATCGAGAGCCTCTGCCTGCCGACGGAGAAGGATCCCGAGGCCGCCGACCTGGCCCTGCGCGACGCCATGGCGGCCGCCGGGGTCGAACTGATCGTGCTGTCGGGCTACCTGCGCAAGCTGGGGCCGGCGACCCTGGCCCGTTACCGAAACCGCGTCCTCAACATCCACCCCGGCCGCCTGCCCGAGTTCGGCGGGGAGGGGATGTATGGCCGGCGCGTGCATGAGGCGGTGATCGCCGCCGGCGTCCCGGCCAGCGGAGTCACCATCCACCTGGTGGACGAGGAATACGACCGAGGCCCGATCCTGGCGCGCCGGGACCTGGCCCTGAACCCGGGTGAGACCGCCGACAGCCTGGAGGCGAGGATCACCGCCCTGGAGCCGCTGTTCTTCGTCGAGACCCTGCAGGCCATCGCCGCCGGCGGGCTGGTTCTTCCCGGCTAGGCCGCCGTGAGACCGGCGCGGGCCGGAACGGGCAGGGAGTTTCCCGCCGCCCGGGCGCGCTTCTCGCCGCGGGCGATCTCCCGGTGCAGGTCGTCGACATAGGTCCCGAAGTCGACCTGAATCGTGTGGCGCTTGGACTGGTAGTACTGACCCAGATGGGTCTGCTCGTCCTTGGCGATGATCGTCTCCATCTCGGCGGGCGAGGGCGGCAGGTAGCGGCCAGCCAGATAGGCCGCGGCCAGCTTTGTCTGCTGCTCGGCGAAGTTCACCAGGGTCGGCAGGGGCTGGGCCAGGGCCATGTAGAACAGGTTCGGCACGCCGGGCTTCATCATCCGTTTGAACAGGGGCAGGCGGTGATCGGCGTCCGGAACCAGGTCCGGATCGTCGAAGAACGGGAAGCGCATGTCGTAGCCGGTGGCGAAGACGATGGCGTCCACCTCCTCGACGCTGTCGTCGGCGAAGCGGACCCGCTTGCCCTCCAGGGCCTTGATGGCCGGCTTGAACTTGATGTCGCCGCAGCCGGCGCGGGTGAGGAACTCGCCGCTCACCGAAGGATGAGCTTCCAAGGGCTCGTGATCGGGCTTCGGAAGGCCATAGTCCTCCATGTTTCCAAGGGTTTTCTTGATCACCCTGCGGGCCATGGCCAGGCCCAGCTTGCGGGGCATCCAGGACGGCATGGCCGACTTGTCCGCCGGCTTGCCGTTCATGTATTTCGGCAGCACCCAGACGCCGCGGCGGGCCGAGACCCAAAGGTTCTTGGCGATGGGCCGCTGGGCGAGCTCCGAGGCGATGTCCATGGCCGAATTGCCCATGCCCACCACCACGACGTTCTTGCCGCGCATGTCGACCGGATCGAAGGGGTCGGAATAGGCGTGGCTGTGGAAGGCCGGGCCGTCGAACTCGCCCGGATATTCCGGGATGCGCGGGCTCCAGTGGTGGCCATTGCAGACGAAGAGCACGTCGTAGGTTCTTGTTTCACCTGTGGAAAGCGTCACCGACCACAGGCCGTCCGGCGTGCGCCGCGCCTTTTCGACCCCGGTGTTGAAGGTGATGGTCTCCCGCAGGCCGAAGTGGTCGACATAGTCCTTGAAGTACTGCAGCAGCTGGGCGTGATGCGGGAAATCGGGCCAGTCGGCCGGGACCGGGAAATCCTCGAAGGCCAGGCGCCATTTCGAGGTGTCGATGTGCAGGCTCTCGTAACAGGCCGACATGCCGTTGGGATTCTTGAAGTACCAGTTTCCGCCGATGTCGTCGGACACCTCGAAGCAGTCGTAGGGAATGCCGAAGTCCTTCAGCCGCTTGGCGGTCGTGAATCCGGAACATCCGGCGCCGATGATGCAGGCCTTGGGCAGTTGGCTCACGGCGGAACTCCTGGTCTTCTGTGCGGCTGGGAAGCCTAGGCAGCGGGCCTGGGGCCGTCAAAGGTCACCCGACGGCATGCCGCAACGCCATCTTCCGATTTCCGATAATATTCCTTAGGCGAGAAATGGATGTATCGGCCAGAGGGACGAGATCGTGGCCCTTCCCGATGGACGTTTGGCGATCCGCCTCAAGGGCCGCAGCATGCGCGACCGCACCTTCGATAAGCTGCGTCGCGTCACCGAGGCGGCTTCACCGCACCAGTTTGATCTGCGGCCGGGAACCTCAACGCGTCAGCGCCGTCCAATGGGCGCAGCACGCCACACGAGGAACCCACTATGGACTTTGGCCCACAACCCCTGACCACGCTGGCCGAGCGACCGACCCCCGCCGAAATGGAGGCTGCGGTTCGCACCTTGATCCTGGGTATCGGCGAAAATCCGGACCGTGAGGGCCTTCTCCAGACTCCTGCGCGCGTGGTGCGCGCCTACAACGAATGGTTTGCAGGCTATAACCTTGATCCAACCGCTGTCCTCGCTCGGAGTTTTGAGGACACGGAAGGCTATGACGACACCGTCGTATTGCGCGATATCCCCCTCGTCTCGACCTGTGAACACCACATGGCGGCGATTACAGGCGTGGTGCACATCGCCTATCGACCGGCGGGGCGAGTCGTCGGCGTCTCCAAACTGGCGCGGCTGGTCGACGTTTTCGGTCGTCGCCTACAGATCCAAGAGCGCATGACCCGGCAACTCGCCCTGACGCTGGAGGGAGCGTTGGAGCCAAAGGGTGTCGGGGTGATCGTCGCCGCGCGCCATGCCTGTATGACGACGCGCGGTGTAAACCATCCAAACGCCCTGATGGTGACCCGCTGCTGGCGAGGCGCCTTCAAGACCGACCCCGCCTTGCGCCTAGAGGCGTTCGGGGCCGAGTATGGCGGCTCGACGGGGGTCGCATGACGCTGAGCAACCACGATCTGCCGGTGGATGTCGACCTTGTCTTGGCCGACCGGCTTAAGGCTCGCGACCCCGAAGCGGTCCGCGCCTTCACGCAGGCCAATAATCAACGCCTGTTCAGAACCGCCTGGGCGATCCTGAAAGATCGGGCCGAGGCCGAAGACGCCGTGCAGTCCGCCTATCTGAAGAGCTTCGCCGCCATGGCTGAGTTTCGAGGGGGCTCGCAACTCAGCACCTGGCTAACGCGGATCTTGATCAACGAGGCTTTGGAACGGCGTCGGCGGCTGGCCCGCGCCCGCGCCAACGCGGGGGAGCAAGTGGTGATGCTGGAGGTCTACAAAGCGAAGATGGCTGGCGGATCGACCGCCGACACCCCCGAGGCTGCGCTGGCCCGCGAGCAAATCCGCCGGCTGCTGGAGGCGGCGATAAGCGACCTTCCAGAGGATTTCCGGCTGGCCTTCGTGCTCGGAGACGTCGAGGGCCTCAGCACCGAGGCGATGGCGGATTTGCTGGAGATCCCCCTCGGAACGGTCAAGACCCGTCGGTTGCGAGCGCGCCGTCGACTTCGCGAAGCCTTGGGCCCGGAAATGCGCGCCGCGCTGGCGGGAACCTTTCCCTTCGCTGGGGCCGCCTGCGAGGCGATGACAGTGCGTATCGTGCAAGCGGTTTGCCGGCCCAGGGAACCATAGCGGCCGATCGCCATCCAATGGGTCGAGGCGCAAAGGGCGCCCGATCCGGAGACCTTCGATGAAATCCCTCACCACGCTCGGCTTTATGCTCGCCTTGCTCTTGCCAGCCACCGCCATCGCGGCCGCCACGCCAACTGACCCCCAGATTGCCCACATCGCCTATACGGCTGGCGAAATCGACATCAGCGTCGGCAAACTCGCTATCACCAAGGCCAAGAGCCCAGCTGTCAGGGCCTTCGCCGAAGAGATGGTTCGCGACCACGCTGCGGTGAACGAGCAAGCTCTGGCGCTGGTCCGCAAACTTGGCGTAACGCCAGAGGACAATTCGACCAGCCAAGGCCTGGTCAAGGCCGCGATTGCCGAGCGGGCGAAACTCGCGGGGCTGAGCGGCGTAGCCTTCGATCGCGCTTATGTCGCCAACGAGATTGCCTACCACGGGGCCGTGAATGGCGCGCTGTCAGACGTCCTTATCCCCAACGCCAACAATGGCGAGCTTAAGAGCCTGCTACAGACCGGGCTGAAACTGTTCTCCGAGCACCAGGCTCATGCCGAACATCTTGCCGGTCAAATCAAGTGACGTCTCGTCGCCTCGCTTCGCATGCTGTGCTCTGCGCCGTTGTCGCAATCGTTCTGGGGGCGGCTTCGCCGCCCCCTAAGGTGATCCTCCTGCAGAATATGGCATTTGGGCCCGCACCGGCGGGATTGAGGGTTGGGGACCAGGTCACGTTTCGCAATCGGGACATCTTCCAGCATTCGGCGACGTCCCGCGACGCTAGCTTCGACCTAGACCTGCGGCCTAAGGGTGAGGCGACCGTGCGCCTGTCAAAGGCCGGCACGGTCCGTGTCTACTGCCGCTATCATCCCGGCATGACGCTCACTCTGAAAGTCACCCCCTCCCCCCGTCGAGCGCTGCCCTGACATGTCTAAATGGCAGCCAGCGCGACATTTCTAACCGGCATAGACAATGGATGCGGCGATCCCGGGCGCCCTGGCTCTCCAGTGCCCCTCAGCGCGGATATTGGTCCACCAGGGACAGCCTGGGCACGCGGGCGTTCCGGGCGATCACCGCGCCGGGCGCGATCACCGCATTGGCCCCGACCCGTGCGCCGTCCCCCAGCAGCGCGCCGAACTTGTCGACGCCCGTTTCGATCACCCGACCGTCCACGACGATCCGGATGGCCTTGTCCTCCAGCTCGTTGCGGTAGTTGGCGACGATGGCGCCGGCCTCGATATTGACCCCGGCGCCCAGGATGGAGTCGCCGACGAAGTTCAGGTGCGCCAGCTTGGAGCCCTTGAACATGAAGCTGGTCTTCAGCTCCGCGCCCGGCCCCACGATGCAGTCCTCGTCCAGGAAGGTCCCGCCGCGCAGATAGGCGCCGGCGGCCACGAAACAGCGCGGACCGATGATGGCGGGCCCCTTGACGAGCGCGCCGGCCTCGACAGTGGCCGAGGCGTGGATCGCGACGTCGCCATTAACCACATAGGGGGCCGCCAGGCCGGCGATGGCGGCGCCGATGTGGGCCTCCGCCGCCTGGGTCACGGTCCAGGGCGGGTCTGTCAGGCGCCCGAAGGTGGAGGTCCGCCAGCGGTCGACATAGGCGGCGATGTCCATGCGGGCTCCGGGACTCAGGCGGTGCGTCGCTCCAAGCTTGATCCGCCCAGGGCCAAGCTGTCGAGGGCGCCGTCGGCCAGGGCGGCCACCTCCCCCACCACGATCAGCACCGGCCCGCCATGGGCCGGCGCGCACAGGGGCCCGAGGCCCTCCAGCCGGCCGCTGGCGAGGCGCGCCTGCGGGCCGCCGGCGCTCTCCACCGCCAGGACCGGGGTCGAAGGCGCGCGACCGGCGGCGATCAGGGCCTCACTGAGGGCCTGGGCCGCGCCGCCGCCCATATAGATGGCCAGCGTCGCCTCCGGATCGGCGGCGGCGCGCCAGTCCAGGGCCAGCTTGCCGGCCTCGAGCCGGGCGGTCGTGAACACCACGCGGCGCGCCTGGCCGCGATGGGTCAGGGGAAAACCGAACTGGGCCGCCGCCGCGCAGGCCGCGGTGACGCCCGGGACGATCTGGACCGGCACCCCGTGGCCCTGCAGGAAGGCGCGCTCCTCCCCCACCCGGCCGAAGATCGACGGATCGCCGCCCTTCAGCCGCACCACGCGCAGGCCCCGGCGGGCCAGGCGCAGCATCAGGCGGTTGATGGTCTCCTGCTTCATGCTGGTTCGCCCGGCGCGCTTGCCGGTCTGGATGCGCAGGCAGCCCTGAGGCGCCAGGGTGAGGATCTCCTCCCCCACCAGGGCGTCATAGAGCAGGGCCTGGGCGCTCTCCACGGCGCGCAGGGCGCGGACCGTCATCAGGTCGACGGGACCCGGACCCGCGCCCACCAGCAGAACCTCTCCGATGTCATATCCCATGTCATGCGGCATCCTGGGTCTCCCGAACGGGGGTGAAGGCGGCGAGGCGGCGGGCGATCTCGGGCCGGCAGGACCCGCAGTTGGTCCCGGCCCCTGTGGCTGCGCCAACGGCCTCGACGGTGGCGGCGCCGGCCAGGGCGGCCTGGTCGATGGTGCGGGCCGCGACCTTCAGGCAGGCGCAGACCATCGGGCCCTTGTCGATGACAGGACCGGGCGGGCGGCCGAACAGCAGGGTGGCGCGGGCCTCAGCCGGCAGGATCGCGGGCTCGAACAGCTCCGCCAGCCAATCGCGGGGCGGCAGGGCGCCGCCGGTGGCGATGAACAGCACCCGCTCCAGGCGGCCGCCGGCGATCCAGGCCTCGCGGCGCGCGCCAGTGGCGGGGTCGCCGTAGGTCAGCAGTTCCCCGGCCGGCTCGCCCAGGGCGCGGCGCAGGACCTCGCGCTCCGCCTCGTCACCGCGGCCGGCGAACTCGTGCAGGGTGCAGGCGGTCTGGGGGATTCGCCGCCAGATCAGCTCGGCGCCTTCGGGGGCCGCGAAGGCCTGGCGGGAGATCAGGAAGCCCTTCCAGGTCTCGCGATAGGCCCGCACCCGGGCCGGGGTGTGCTTGAACTCCGGCTGGCCGGAGGTGGGATCGATATTGGGGGCGATCAGGGAATTGGAGCGGCCCGAGGGGGCGTAGGCGTCGGTCCAGTGCATGGGCATGAAGACCCCGCCCCGCCGCTGGCGGTCGGTGAGGCGGGCGATGGCCACCGCCTCGCCGCGAGCCGTCTGCACGCGGGTCAACGCCCCCTGCCCCACGCCGACGGCGGCGGCGTCCTCGGGGTGAATCTCGACGAAGGGCTCGGGCGCATGGCGCCACAGGTCGGCCGCCAGGCCTGTGCGGGTCAGGGTGTGCCACTGGTCGCGGATGCGGCCGGTGTTGAGGGAGAGTGGATAGGCCGGGTCGCAGGCCGTCGCCGGCCCCTTGGCCTGGACCGGGACCATGTTGGCGCGGCCGTCGGCGGTCTGGAAGCGCCCGTCGGTGAACAGGCGTGGCGTGCCGGCCCGATCGGAGCCCACCGGCCACTGGACGGGGCGAAGGTCGTCATACTCATCGCGGGACAGGCCCACGAGGCCCGCCAGATCGAGGGTGCGGTCCGTGTTCTCGAAGGCGGTCAGGCGCGCCCATTCGCGGAACACGCTGGCCTGGCTGGTCCAGGCGAAGGCGTCGCCGAACCCCATGGCCTCGGCCACCTCGGCGATGATCCGCCAGTCCGGGCGCGCCTGACCGGGCGCCGGGAACAGGGCGCGCTGGCGGGAGATGCGGCGCTCGGAATTGGTGACCGTGCCGTCCTTTTCGCCCCAGGCCAGGGCCGGCAACTTCACGTGGGCGAAGGCCATGGTGTCGGTGTCGGCCATGCAGTCGGAGACCGCCACGAAGGGGCAGTTGGCCAGGGCCTCGCGAACGCGGGTGGCGTCGGGCATGCTGACCGCCGGGTTGGTGGCCATGATCCAGATGGCCTTGATGCGCCCGTCACGCACCGCCTCGAACATGTCGACGGCCTTGAGACCCGGCTTGGCGGCGGTTTCGGGCGCGCCCCAGAAGCGGGCCACGCGGGCGACGTCGGCGGGGGCGAAGTCCATGTGGCCGGCCAGCGTATTGGCCATGCCGCCGGTCTCGCGCCCGCCCATGGCGTTGGGCTGGCCGGTGATGGAGAAGGGACAGGCGCCAGGCTTGCCGATCCGGCCGGTGGCCAGGTGGGCGTTGAGGATGGCCAGGCCCTTGGCGACCCCTTGAGCCGACTGGTTGGCGCCCATGGAGAACAGGCTGACGGTTTTTGGGGTCTCCGCGAACATCTGGAAGAAGGTTTCCAGGTCGCCGAGCGCCAGGCCGCAGTCGGCGGCGACGGCCGACGGGGACTGGTCGGCCTCGCAAAGCGCGGCCTCCACGGCGGCAAAGCCGTTCACGTGCTCGGCGATATAGGTCCGGTCGATCGCGCCGCGGCGGATCAGGTCGGCCAGCAGGCCGTTCCACAGCCGCACGTCGGTCTGCGGCGCCAGGGCCAGGTGCAGATCGGCCACCTCGGCGGTGTCGGTGCGGCGCGGATCGATGACGACGTGCCGCTGCCCCCTGCCCCGCGCGGCCTCCATGCGCCGGAACAGCACCGGATGGGTCCAGGCGGCGTTGTGGCCGCTGAACACCACCAGGTCGGCGAGATCCAGATCCTCATAGCAGCCGGGCACCAGGTCGGCCCCGAAGGCCTGCTTGTGGGCCGCCACCGCCGAGGCCATGCAGAGCCGGGAATTGGTGTCGATATTGCCGGAGCCGATGAAGCCCTTCATCAGCTTGTTGGCGGCGTAGTAGTCCTCGGTCAGCAGCTGGCCGGAGACATAGAAGGCCACGGAGTCCGGGCCGTGCCGGGCGATGGTCTGGCTGAAGCGCCGCGCCACGAGGGCCGTGGCCTCGCTCCAGCTGGCCTCGCGCTCGCCAATCATCGGGGTGAGCAGCCGGCCCTCCAGACCCACCGTCGCCCCCAGGGCCGAGCCCTTGGAGCAGAGGCGGCCGGCGTTGGCCGGGTGACGCAGGTCGCCGCTCACCGCCAGGCTGCGGCCCTCGGCGCGCGCCTCGACGCCGCACCCGACCCCGCAATAGGGGCAGGTGGTGGCGGTCGCCGGGGTCAGGGCGCCGTCGGCCATGGCTAGATCCTGTCGAGACGCAGCAGCAGGCGGCCGTCGCGCACCTCCAGGGGGACGACCGGCGCGCAGCCCCCGCCCTTGTCGGCGCCGACCCCCTCCCCGGTCGCCAGGTCGATGACCCGGCCGTGCAGGGGGCAGGTCACCGACTGGCCATGGACGATGCCCTGGCTCAGCGGGCCGCCCTTGTGCGGGCAGGCGTCCATCAGGGCGAAGACCGCCCCGTCGCCGGTGCGGAAGATGGCGACATCGCCCCGGGGACTGGGCAGGCGGCGCGCGCCGCGGCGGGGAATGTCGGTGACGGCGCCGACATCGATCCAGACGGGTTCTCGGACGATGGCGTTCATGCGGGTTCGAACTCCAGGCGGCGGCTGAGGGGGGTGAATTCGTCGGTGTGGCGCCCCGCCACCCGCTCGGCCCACGGGTCCATGCGGGCGAAGCGCTGGGAATAGGCGAAGCGGTCGTAGAGCGCCCGGCGGTCGTCCGGATCGGCGAGCGCCGCCTTGATGGCGTCCAGGCCGACGCGATCCATCCATTTGTAGATCCGCTCCAGGTACCAGCCCTGCTCCCGATAGAGTTGGACCAGGGCGCAGATGGTCCAGACGGCCTCGTCCTCGGTGCCGACCTTGGTGAGGATCTCCGTGCCGCGGATGTGCAGGCCGGCCGCGCCGCCGACATGGATCTCGAAGCCGGAGTCGACGCAGACCACGCCCACGTCCTTGCAGGTGGCCTCGGCGCAGTTGCGGGGGCAGCCGGAGACCGCCAGCTTGACCTTGGCCGGGGTCCAGGACCCCCACATGAACTTCTCCAGCCGGATGCCCAGGCCCGTGGAGTCCTGGGTCCCGAACCGGCACCAGTCGGAGCCGACGCAGGTCTTCACCGTGCGCAGGCCCTTGGCGTAGGCGTGGCCGGAGACCATGCCCGCCGCGTTGAGGTCGGCCCAGACGGCCGGCAGGTCGTCCTTCTTGACCCCCAGCAGGTCGATCCGCTGGCCGCCGGTGACCTTGACCGCGGGGATCGAGAACTTGTCGGCCACGTCGGCGATGGCGCGGAGCTCGGCCGGCGAGGTCATGCCGCCCCACATCCGTGGGACGACGGAATAGGTGCCATCCTTCTGGATGTTGGCGTGAACCCGTTCGTTGATGAAGCGCGACTGCTTGTCGTCCTGATAGGCCCCCGGCCAGGCGCAGAGCAGGTAATAGTTCAGCGCCGGCCGGCACGAGGCGCAGCCATCCGGCGTGCTCCATTCCAGGGCCTGGTGGATGGCCGGCATCGACTTCAGCTCGCCCTCGAGGATGGCCCGGCGGACCACGTCGTGGGTGTGGCCCGTGCACTTGCACATCGGGGCCGGGCCGGTCTGGACCTGGAATCCGTCGCCCAGGGTCAGCTTCAGAAGCTTCTCCACCAGCGGCGTGCAGGAGCCGCAGGAGGCCGAGGCCTTGGTGACCGCGCGGACCGCGTCGAGGGTCGAGAGCCCCTGCCCCGTGATGGCGCCGGTGATCTGGCCCTTGCACACGCCGTTGCAGCCGCAGACCTCCTGGTCGTCGGACATGGCCGCAACGGCCGAACTAGGGTCCAGGCCCGACAGGCCCTCCGTGATGGCCTGACCGAAGATCAGGGTCTCGCGGATGCCGGTGACATCGGCGCCCTGGCGCATCAGGTCGAAGTACCAGCCGCCGTCCGTGGCGTCGCCGAACAGCACCGCGCCGGCGACCTTGCCGTTCTCCAGCACCACCCGCTTGTAGACCCCGCGCCCGGCGTCGCGGAACACGATGTCCTCGCAGGCCTCGCCGCCGGCGAAGGCGCCGGCCGAGAAGACGTCGACGCCGGAGACCTTCAGCCGGGTCGAGAGCATGGAACCGCCATAGGCGCTGGCCTCGTCGCCGGTCAGGGCGGCGGCCAGGGTCTTGCACATGTCCCAGATGGGGGCCACCAGGCCGTAGGCGACGCCCCGGTGTTCGGCGCACTCCCCCACCGCATAGATGTCCGGATCGTCGGTGCGCATCTGGTCGTCGACCACCACGCCGCGGCCGACCGCCAGCCCCGCCGCCTGGGCGAGCGCCGTATTGGGTCGGATCCCCACGGCCATCACCAGGATCGAGCAGGGCAGGACCCGGCCGTCGGCCAGCTTCAGCCCGCTGACCTTGCCGTCCTCGCCGAGGATCGCCTCCGACTGGGCCGAGAGCACGGTCTCCACCCCGCGTTGGGCCAGGGCCTCGGTGAGCAGGAAGCCCGCGGCGCTGTCGAGCTGGCGCTCCATCAGCACGTCCATCAGGTGGACGACGGTGGCCTTCATGCCGCGCTTGGCCAGGCCGTAGGCGGCCTCGAGGCCCAGCAGGCCCCCGCCGATCACCACGGCCGCGCCACCGGCGTCGGCGGCGGCCACCATCTGATCGACGTCGTCGAGGTCGCGGAAGGTGACCACGCCCCTCAGGTCGGCGCCCGGCAGCGGCAGGCGCACCGGATCCGAACCGCTGGCGAGGATCAGCCGGTCGTAGGGAACGACGAGCCCGCCCTCGGCCGTGACCGTCTTCGTCGCCCGGTCGACGCCGGTGACGGCCCGTCCGGCGTGCAGGGTGATGGCGTTGTCGCGGTACCAGGCCTCGTCATTGATGACGATGTCCTCGAAGGCCTTCTCCCCGGCCAGGACCGGCGAGAGCATGATGCGGTTGTAGTTCACCCGCGGCTCGGCCCCGAAGATGTTGATCTCGTAGCGGTCGGGGTCGCGCTTGAGGATGTCCTCCACCACCCGGCAGCCGGCCATGCCGTTGCCGATGACGACGAGTCGTTGCTTGAACGCTTGCATGGTGATGCCCCTCAGACCCGGACCGGCATGGAGTCGGCGGGCGCCAGGGTCGGCCAGACAGCGCGCCAGTGGTTCTTCAGGCTCGTCAGGGCCACCAGGGCGAAGAGGGCCAGGGCCGCGAAGCCCAGGAAGCCCAGCTGGTAGGAGCCGGTCAGCTTCTTGGCCAGGCCAAGGGTCGAGGCGAGATAGAAGCCGCCGATCCCGCCGGTCATGCCGATGAACCCGGTCATCACCCCGATCTCCTTGCGGAACCGCTGGGGGGCGAGCTGGAAGACCGCGCCATTGCCGGCGCCGAGGGCGGCCATGCTCAGCAGCAGCACCGCCAGGGCCATCCAGGCGCTGGGCATCTGGAAGCTGGCGGTGGCCAGGCCCACGGCGGCGAGACCCAGCACCACGATCAGGGTCCGTACCCCGCCGAAGCGGTCGGCCAGGGCCCCGCCGACGGGCCGGACGAAGGACCCGGCGAAGACGCAGCCTGCGGTGAAGAAGCCGGCGATCACCGGGTCGAGGCCATATTCGGAGTTGAAGTAGATGGTCAGGGAGGACGACAGGCCCACGAAGCCGCCGAAGGTGACGCTGTAGAGCAGCATCAGCCACCAGGCGTCGGGAACCTTGAGCACTTCGAGGTACTCGCCGAGCCGCTTGGGCGCGGGTTGCTCGGGGGCGTCCTTGGCGAACAGCAGGTAGACCACGAAGGCCACCAGCAGCGGCAGCATGGCCAGGCCGATGACATTGGTCCAGCCGAAGGACTTGGCCAGCAGCGGCGCGAACAGGGCGGCCAGGGCGGTGCCCGAATTGCCGGCCCCGGCGATGCCGAGCGCCAGTCCCTGGTGTTCCTGGGGGTACCAGCGCGAGGCCAGCGGCAGGGCCACGGCGAAGGAGGCGCCGGCGACGCCCAGCAGGACGCCCAGGGCCAGGACCTGGTGATAATTGTGGACCCCCAGCAGCCAGGCGGTGGCCAGGCCGGTCAGGACGATCGCCTGTCCGATGAGGCCGGTGCGCTTGGGACCGATGCGGTCGACCATGACCCCAGCCACCAGGCGCAGCAGGGCGCCCGACAGCACCGGCACGGCGACCATCAGACCCTTCTGGGCGGGGTCGAGGTGGAATTCCTTGGCGATCGCCACGCCCAGCGGGCCCAGGAGCACCCAGACCATGAAGCTGAAGTCGAAATAGAGGAAGGCGGCGAACAGGGTCGGCGTGTGGCCCGACTTGAGGAAGGAGCGGCTCAACATGGACAAACCTCGGGTGAACGAGAGCGGCGACGGCGCCGTTGGGGTGACCGCATCCGAGCGGTCTTCTCGATCAGCCGCGAACCTCGTTGTCCGTGGGCCTGAGCTCATGACGCACTGCAACATGACTGCTGTCAGGCGTGGCGAGGGGCGCGCGGGGAAGTTCGCCCTACCCGCTCAATTTCGAGGCGCCCAAAGATGGGGTCTGGTGAAAGACTAGGCGGATCCCGCGGTCTTGCCGTCGAACAGCGGTCCAGGGGCCGGCAGGATCGGCGTGGCGAGTCCGGTGGCCCGTAGCGCCTCCAGCGCCAGGTCCGGCCGATAGACGGCCGTGGCCAGGCCGGCCGCGTCCACCTCCGGGCCGATCTGATTCCACCGGCGCATCTGGTCCAGGAACCAGCGGGCGTGCTCCAGGCGCGGCACGCTGGCGCCGTCGCGGTGGAAAACGAGCTCGTCGGCGATGGCGGGCGCGATGACGTCGGCCTCCGCGCCCACATATTCGGGGCGGCTCAGGAGGTCGGCGAGGTCGCGGTGATTTTCCGGGGCGTCGCACCAGGCCTGGGCCCGGACCAGGGCGCGCAGCAGGGCCTGGAGGTGTTGCGGCTCGCGCCGGGCGAACTCCGCCGTCACCCCCAGCACCTTGTCCGGGCCGGCGGGCCAGAACTGCGACGTGCGCAGCACCACCCGACCCAGGCCGCCACGGCTGGCCACCGTGTTCCAGGGCGCGCCGACGCAGATGCCATCCACCTGGCCGGTGCGCAGTTGCTCCACCATGCGCGGGGGCGGCACCACCACCAGGCGGACGTCCCGGTCCGGATCGACGCCGGCCGAGGCCAGCCAGTAGCGCAGGGCGTACATGTGCATCGAGAAGGGGAAGACGACGGCGAAGGTGAGCGGCGGCTCACCGGCGGCGCGGCCCTGGGCGATGAAGCCGGCCAGGGCCATCGCGGTCTCTTGCGGCGTCTCGGCGCCGGTGGGCAGGGCGTGGATCAGGCGGTTGGAGAGGGTGACGCCCGCCCCGTTCACCGCCAGGGCCAGGGGCGCCAGCATGGGCGCGGCCGGCTCGCCGATCCCGGCGGTGGCGGCCAGGGTCATGGGGGCCAGCATGTGGGCGGCGTCGAGCGCGCCCACCGCCACCTTGTCGCGGATGGTGGCCCAGGAGGCTTCCCGACTGAGGGCCACGTCCAGGCCCTCGGCGGCGAACAGGCCCCGGTCCTGGGCCACGATCAGCGGCGCGCAATCGGTCAGGGGGATGAACCCCAGGGTCAGGGCGCTCACGAGGCGTCTCCCTTCAGCACGCCCGCGAAGGTCAGCAGGTCGGCGGCCACCGCGCCGATCGGGCGGCCCTTGTCCATGGCGAGCTTCCGCAGCAGCTTGTAGGCGCCGTCCTCGTCCAGGCCGCGCTCCTTCATCAGCAGGCCCTTGGCCCGGTCCACCACTTTGCGCGACTCCAGATTGGCCTTGGCCTTGGCCAGGTCGCCGCGGAGCTGCTGCATCAAGGAGAAGCGGGTCATGGCCACTTCCAGGATCGAGCGCACCCGCCCCGGCGCCAGGCCATCGACGATATAGGCCGCCACCCCGGCGCGTATGGCCTGCTCGGCCAGGCCCGGCTCGGAGCGATCGGCGAACATCACCACGGGGCGGGGATTGGTCTCACCCGCCTCGCGCAAGCTCTCCAGGATATCGCGGTCGGCGCTGTCGCAGGCGATGACGATGATGTCGGGGGAGAATCCGGCCAGGGCCTCGGCGTCGAAGACCGCCGCCTGCCGGACCTCCAGGGGATCGACGCCCTGCAGGCCCTCGGCCACCAGCGCGGCGCGGGCTGGATCGGGATCAATAACGAGGACGCGCATGGGCCGCTTCTAGCTGGGGGTGAGCGGCGGCAAGCCTTAGCCTGTGTCGGCGGGGCATGACATGCGCAAGTCGTCTATTTTGCGGGCGCCCCTCGCCCACGGTTTAGGCGTTCAGCCCAGTCCCGCGAGCTTCAACAGCCGCGCGCGCTCCGCCGGCGTGTTGGCGCCGCGGATTCGATCGGCGGCGTTGGCGGCCACGGCGAGTTGGGCCAGGGCCGCGCGTTCGACAAGCCGCCGCAGCGGCCAGTCCTGGCCGATATCGGCGGGGACCGCGGCGGGATCGATCACCATGGGCACCGGGAATCCCGCGAAGGCCGCCCCCGGCCCTGGGGTGTCCAGAAGCGGCGCCAGGTCCTCGGCGGTCAAGGTCGGGGCGTCAACCGCGAGGATCAGGACCCGGTCCAGCGCCTCGCCCAGCAGGGCCAACCCGGCCAGGACGCCGGCCACCGGGCCACTGAAGGGTGCGGGGTCCGGCGCGCGGGGCAGCCCGAAGTCCCCCTCCCCGGCCGTCACGATTCGCACCGCGCCCGCGCTCCGCGCCAGGGCCACGACCCGGTCGATGGCGCGGACGCGGCCCCATGGCAGAAGCGCCTTGTCCGTTCCCATCCGGCGCGAGGCGCCCCCGGTCAGAATGATGGCGCCGAGGCGGCTGGGAGCGTTGTCCGACATCGCCTCAGTGTCGCGTCGGGCCAGACAGCGTCAAGCCGCCAGAAAGGCCGCGCGCGCGGCGCCCGGCTCGGGATAGTTTGCGCGCCATGAGTGCTTCGTCCCCGGTCCTGTCCCTGACCGCCCTGCGCAAGTCGGTCCCTGGCGGCCGCATCCTGTTCGAGGGGCTGGACCTCCAGGTCGCCCCCGGCGAGATCGTCGCCATCATGGGTGAGTCCGGCGTGGGCAAGTCGACCCTGCTCAATCTCATCGCCGGCCTGGATCAGGCCGACAGCGGCCAGGTGGCCATAGACGGGATGGCGCTGCAGAGCCTCGACGACGACGGCCGCACACGACTGCGGCGCGATCGGATCGGCTTCGTCTTCCAGGCCTTCCACATCCTGCCCCACCTGACCCTGGCCCAGAATGTCGCCCTGCCCCTGGTCCTGCAGTCGGTGGAGGCCGGCGAGGCGACCCGGCGGGCGACCGCGCTGCTGGACGCCATCGGCCTGACCGGACGCGCCAACGATCGCCCCGCCCAGCTTTCCGGCGGCGAACTGCAGCGGGTGGCTCTGGCCCGCGCGCTGGTCCACCGCCCCGCCCTGGTCCTGGCCGACGAGCCGACCGGCAATCTCGACCCGGAGACCGCCGCGCGCATCCTCGACCTCTTCGTCGCCCAGGTGCGCAGCTTCGGCGCCGCGGCGATCCTCGTCACCCATTCCGAGCGGGCCGCGGCGGTGGCCGACCGGGGCCTGACTCTGACCCGCGAGGGCCTCGTCGCGCGCCATGACGGCTGAACGCCGGCCCCTCAGCCGCACGGCCCTGGCCTGGATGATGGTGGGGGAGTGGCGCGCCCATCCAGGCCGCGTGGTCACAGCCGCGCTCGCCATCGCCATCGGCGTTGCCCTGGGCTTCGCGGTTCACCTGATCAACGGCTCGGCTCAGAACGAACTCGCCCGGGCGGTGCGGACCGTCAACGCCGACGCCGACCTGCAGGTCCACGCCACCACGCCCCTGGGCTTCGACGAGAACCTCTATCCCATCCTGGCCCGGGCGCCGGGGATCGCCGCGGCCAGTCCGGTCGTGGAATTGCACGCCCGCTTCGGCGCGGGGCCGTCCCAGTCCCTGGAGGGCGGCGGCCTGACCCTGCTGGGAATCGACCCCCTCCGGGCCGCCGCGGTCACCCCGACCCTGCTGGGCCGCGGCGCGGTCCAGGCGGCCGACGGCGCGAGCGGTTTCGTGCCCGAGAGCGTCTTCGACCCCCGCGCCATCGCCCTGTCGCCGGCCGCCCTGGCCGCGAGCGGGCGCAAGGTGGGCGAGACCGTCACCCTTACCGCCGCGGGCCGGACCGTGACCTTCGCGGTTGCAGGAGTCCTGTCCCAGGCGTCCTCCGAGCAGCAGATCGCGGTGATCGACATCGCCGCCGCCCAGTGGCTTTTCGGCAGCCTGGGCCGCCTGCAGCGCATCGACCTGAAATTCGCCCCCGGCGCTGACCCCCAGACGGTGCAGGCCGCCCTGCGCGCGCGCCTGCCCGCCGACGCCCAGATCGTCACCGCCCAGTCCGAGGCCCGCCGCGGCGACAACCTCACCAAGGCCTATCGGGTCAATCTGGAGATGCTGGCCCTGATGGCCCTGCTGACCGGCGGATTCCTGGTCTATTCGGCCCAGTCGCTGTCGGTGGCGCGCCGCCGGCCGCAATTCGCCCTGCTGCGGGTCCTGGGCCTGGAGCGCCGCGGCCTGCTGGCCCAGGTCTTCGTCGAAGGCGCCCTGGTGGGCGGGGTTGGCGCGGTGCTGGGCCTGGCGCTCGGACTTGGCGTGGCGGTCGGCACGCTGAAATTCCTCGGGGGCGACCTGGGCGGCGGCTATTTCCGCGGGACGACGCCGGACTTGGTGATCACCCCAACGCCCGCCCTGATCTTCTTCGCTCTTGGCCTGGCCGCGGCCCTGATCGGCAGCCTGTTGCCGGCGATGGAGGCCGCCCGCGCCCAGCCGGGCATAGCGCTGAAGGACATCGGCGACCGCAATGACCCCGACGCCCGGCCCGCGGCCTGGTGGGGCGTCGGTCTGCTGGCGGCCGGGACCCTGGCGGCCTTCCTGCCGGCGCTCGGCGGCCTGCCCTTGTTCGGCTATCTCTCCATCGGCCTGATGCTGGCGGGCGGCGTGGCGGCCATGCCCTGGCTGGCCCGCGTGCTGCTGTCACCCCTGCGCGGTCCGGCGCGGCGGGTCCTGGTCCTGGACCTGGCGATCCAGCGGCTCTGGGGCGCCCCGGCCCAGGCCGCCGTGGCGCTGTGCGGCATCGTGGCCAGCACCAGCCTAATGGTGGCCATGGCCGTGATGGTGGCCAGCCTGCGCGGCTCGGTGGACGACTGGCTCAACGACATCCTGCCCTCGGACCTGCTGTTCCGGGTGGAGAGCGGCGGATTTGATCCCGATCTGCGGGCCAAGCTCGCCGCCGCCCCGGGGGTGGAGACGGCCCTGTTCCAGAAGACCCTGCCGGTAAGGCTGTCGCCTGACATGCCGCCCCTGATCCTGCTGGTGAGACCGGTGGATCGGCGACGGCCCGCCGACAAGCTGCCGATGATCGGCGCCGTGGTCGAGGCGCCGGCGGGGGTGACGCCGGTCTGGCTCTCCGAACCCGCCGCCCGGCTCTATGGCCGCAAGGTCGGCGAACGCATGATCCTGCCGCTCGGGGGCGGCAGCTCCCAGGTCTTCATCGGGGGAATCTGGCGCGACTACGCCCGCCAGGCCGGCGCCATCGCCATGGACGGCGCCGACTACACCCGGCTGACCGGGGACGACCTGCGCACCGAGGCGTCCCTCGACCTCTCGCCCGGGGTCACCCCGGACCAGGCGACCAAGACCCTGCGGGCCCTGTTGCCCGCCCCGCTCGCCGCCCAGGTGCAGTTCTTCGAGACCCGGCAGATGCGGGCGCTCGCCCTGCGGCTGTTCGACTCCAGTTTCGCCCTGACCTACGCCCTGGAGGCCATCGCCATCGTCGTCGGATTGGCCGGGGTGGCGGCCACCTTCTCGGCCCAGACCCTGGCGCGCACCAAGGAGTTCGGCATGCTGCGCCACGTCGGCGTCCTGCGCCGCCAGGTGATGGCCATGCTGGCGGCCGAGGGCGCGCTGCTGGGGGCGGTGGGCGTGATCGCCGGCCTGGGCCTTGGCCTGGCCATGAGCCAGGTGCTGATCCACGTGGTCAATCCGCAGTCCTTCCACTGGACGATGGAGACCCGGTTGCCGCTTGGCCTGTTCGCCAGCCTGGCGGTGGCCCTGGTGGCGGCCGGCGCCGGCACGGCGGTCCTGGCCGGGCGCCGCGCCCTGTCGGGCGACGCGGTGCGCGCCGTGCGGGAGGATTGGTGATGGCCCGAGGTCTCAAGCGGGCAGGCCTGGCCCTGTTGGCGGTCCTGTTGCTGGCCGCGGCGCCGGACGCCCCGGTGATGCCGGTGTTTCCGCCCGTCCGTCCCGACCAGGCCCTGAGCTTCCCGGCCGACCACGGCGCCCATCCCGACTACCGGACCGAGTGGTGGTACGTCACCGGCTGGCTGAAGACGCAGGATGGCCGCGACCTTGGGTTCCAGGTCACCTTCTTCCGCAGCCGTCTGTCGGTGGACCAGCGCAATCCCAGCGCCTTCGCGCCCAAGCAGATCCTGTTCGCCCATGCCGGCCTGTCTGACCCCAAGCTCGGCAGGCTGCAGCACGACGGGCGCATGGCGCGGGCGGGACTGGGCCTGGCGCAGGCCAAGGTCGGCGACGCCGACATCGTCATCGACGACTGGCGGCTGGCGCGGGGGCCGGACAATCGCTTCCAGGCCCGGGCCAAGGCCGACGACTTCACCCTGGACCTCGCCTTCGCCCCCACCCAACCGGTCCTGCTGCAGGGCGACCGCGGGTTCAGCCGCAAGGGGCCCCTGCCCTCCCAGGCGAGCCACTATTACAGTCTGCCGCACCTGAAGGTGACGGGGAGCGTCATCCAGGGTGGCAAGCGGGTGAAGGTCACCGGCGAAGCCTGGCTCGACCATGAATGGTCATCCACCCTGCTGGACCCCAAGGCCGTGGGCTGGGACTGGGTGGGGCTCAACCTGGACGACGGCGGCGCTCTGACGGCGTTCCGAGTGCGCGACGCCGCGGGCCAGACGGTTTGGGCCGGGGGCTCCCTGCGCTCCGCGGGCGGGGCGACGGCGCATCTGGGCCCTAGCGACGTCAGCTTCACCACGGAGCGGATCTGGCGATCGCCGCGGACCGGCGGCCGCTATCCCGTGCAGCGGGAGCTGGTGGTGCGAACGCCGGCCGGCGAGCGGCGCTGGCGTCTGACCCCGCTGTTCGACGACCAGGAACTGGACAGCCGCCGAACCGGCGGCCCCGTCTATTGGGAAGGGGCGGTTCGAGCGCCCGGCGCGCGGGGCTATCTGGAACTCACCGGCTATGTTTCGCCGCTGAAGATGTGAGGATTTCGCTCGCCCGAAACAGAATTTCGCGCAGATGCTTGGCCATTACGCCAATGAATCCTTGCTAATCTCACCTATTCATGGGATACGCGCCCCATCGAATTTCGATTTGGCGCGGCTAGCGATTTCGGCCCACCCCGGTGGAGCCCCGAAGTTACCCTCCCTACCATCATGAACTTTGATTCTGCGGCGGCGCTTTGCCAGCCGAATACACTATTGCTAGGACTAAACGACTATGGCTACCGGAACTGTTAAGTGGTTCAACGCCCAAAAGGGCTTCGGCTTCATCGAGCCTGAAAATGGCGGCGGCGACGTGTTCGTCCACATTTCGGCCGTTGAACGTTCGACCCTCGGCTCGATCCATGAGGGTCAAAAGCTGAGCTACGAGCTCGAGCGTGACCAGCGCAGCGGCAAGATGTCCGCCGGGCAACTCACTGCGGCATAAGACCGACCGAGCGTCCGCCTGAGCGGAGCTCTGAACGTCAGACGGGCTGGCCTCGCGCCGGCCCGTTTTCTTTTGTCTGTCGGTTCTACGACAAAGACCCCCCGGCGGGCCGGGTTCGTGCTATGTTGCAGCTCGCTCCCCGCAGGAGCCCTGCCGGCGACTCGCCCACCCCGCCGACCTGCCCGAACCGCGTCCCGCGCCTTGTGGGGCCCATCGGGGAAGAAAGGCGAACTATGATCAAGTCCTACAAGGTCTCACCGGTGAACACCCGCGGACCCACCATCGACGATCTTCGTGACGCTGTCGCGAAGGGCGAGGCCGACGGCGTTTCGCGCGAGACCATGGCCCTGCGCCTGACCTTCCGAGACGAGTCCCTCATCAAGCGCAGCCCCGATGTCGGCCTGGACGAGGTTTCCTTCGTCGACGGCCAGATGCGCTTCGTGGGCGTGCGCGTCATCGTCGGCAACATTCCGGTCAGCGTGCTGGATCTCGACCCTCAGCCCGAGCCCGAGCCGGTGGCCCCGCCCGTGAAGGTCAAGAAGACCCGCGCCAAGGCCAAGCCGAAGGTCGCCGCGGCGGCCACCGCCGCCTGAGCACGGCTCCGCCACAGTAAGGCCACGCTTGCGGGCCTTCATGGCGGCGGGGCGGCTTGGTCCGCCCCGGATTTGCGCCTGACCCGGAGCCCGCCATGCGCCTGCTCATCGCCTCCGCCATCACCGTCCTGACCGCGGGATCGGCCACCGCCGCCCCATTGTCCACCGTGGCCAGCGTCGACGTCCAGATCGGTCCTGAGCTTCACAAGAAGGCCGTCGAGGATCTCGGCGAGAAGGACGTCCAGCGCCTGGCCGCGGAACTGCGCCGCGACGTCCAGCGCGAGCTGGAACGCACCGGTGTCCTGGCCGGCGGCCGCATGGAACTGGTGCTCACCGACGCGAAACCGAACCGGCCCACCATGCGCCAGCTCGGCAAGAAGCCCGGCCTCTCCTATGAAAGCTTCGGCATCGGCGGCGCCACCGTGGATGGCCAGGCCATCTCCGTGGAGGGCGAGGTCACGCCCATCCACTTCCAATGGTACGAGAGCGACATCCGCGAAGCCTGGCGCAAGCCGACCTGGGCCGACGCCAACTACGCCTTCGACCGCTTCGCCTACCGCTATGGCCGTGGCGAGACCTACGCCGCCCGCTGAACCGCGCTCGCCGGCGGATGACCGGCGCCGAAGCGCGCCACCATCCCGTTCAACGCCTCGGCCTGACCGGCCAGGGCGTGACTGGCGCGGGTGGTCTCCTCCACCATGGTCGCGTTGTGGTGGGTCGTGCGATCCATCTCGGTCACCGCCAGATTGACCTGGGCCAGGCCCGTGGCCTGCTCGCGGATCGAGGCGGCCATCTCCAGGGCCAGGTCGTTGATCTGCGCCACCTTGCCGGTGATCGCCGAAAGGGCCTCACCGGCGCTGTTGACCAGACCGACACCGGTCTCCACCTCGCCGGTCGAGATGGCGATCAGACCCTTGATCTCCTTGGCCGCCTCCGCAGAGCGCTGGGCCAGGCCCCTCACCTCCTGGGCCACAACGGCGAACCCCTTGCCGGAGTCCCCGGCCCGGGCGGCCTCGACCCCCGCGTTCAGGGCCAGCAGATTGGTCTGAAAGGCGATCTCGTCGATCACGCCCACGATCTGGGCGATTTCCCGGGAGG
Organism: Phenylobacterium sp.; assembly: GCF_965229015.1. Taxonomy (GTDB): domain Bacteria; phylum Pseudomonadota; class Alphaproteobacteria; order Caulobacterales; family Caulobacteraceae; genus Phenylobacterium. The sequence continues at coordinate 945,539 of NZ_CBDDIM010000001.1, forward strand.
ATCGCTCGATGCGCTCCATGGCCCCGACCGCCTCGCCGACGATGGCGCCGGAGCGCTCCGCCACCTCGTTGGCCTCGGCCACCACTTGGCGAGTCTGTTCGGCGCCCTCGGCGGTCTGGCGGACGGTGGCGGTGATCTGCTCCAGGGCCGCGGCGGTCTCCTCCAGGGAGGAAGCCTGCTGATCGGTCCGCTGTGAGAGATCGTCGGCCGCCTGGGAGATGCTGGCCGCGCTGGTGCGCACCTGGGTCGTGGCGCCGGCGATGACCCCCAGGGTCTGGGCGAGTTCGAGGATGGCGGTGTTGAAGTTCCCCCGCAGCGCCTCGTATTCGCTGGGGAATTCCTCCGGTAGGCGGCAGTCGAGATCGCCGAGGGCAAGCCGTTCCAGACCGCCGGCCAGGGCCACCATCACCCCCTCGCGGGACAGGCTGGCGGCCTCGCGCTCGGCGGCGTTCTGGTCACGCGCCTGATCGGCCCGCGCGCGTTCCTGGATCCCACGGGCCTCCAGCGCCTCGCGCTCCGTGGCCGCGGCGCGGAACACCTCCACAGCCCGGGCCATCTCGCCCACCTCGTCGCCCCGGGCCTTGAAGGGGGTCTCCTGATCATGCTCGCCGGCGGCCAGGCGGCTCATCACGCGCGTCATGCGCACCAGCGGCCCCACCAGTCCGGCGCGAATCGCCCAGAGTCCGGCGGCCAGGGCCGCGGCGGCGAACAGGGCCAGGCTGGAGGCCAGGGTCAGCAGCACGGTCCGCTGGCGCGCCGCCTGGCCCTCGACGGCCGCGTTCATCGCATTGCTGGCGACCACCATGCGGTCGACCACCAGCCGGTGGGCGGCGTAGGAGCCGGCGATCTCGTCGAGGGACGCCTGCGCGCCGGTCTTGTCGCCTCGCTCCAGGGCCGGGATGTAGTCGTCCTCCACCTGCCGCCAGAACCTCTGCACCTGGGCGTGGGAGGTCTCCACCATCTCGCGCTTGAGGTTCACGGGCAGGCGCGCGGCCAGCCAGTAGGCGTGGCGGTCGTCATAGTCCTTGTGCAGTTGCTTCAGCCGCGCCTTCGACTGGGCCACGCCCGCGGGATTGTCGATGGCCAGGCGCGCCTCGAGATAGGCCTCGATCACATATTCCGGCGGCGGCAGGATGTCGGCCACCAGGTCCTTGCCCAGGATGATCCGCTCATAGAGCGGCCCGCCGACCCGAAGCTGCTGGATGGCGTAGAAGCTCGCGCCGACGCTGGCGAGCATGGCGGCGAACACCAGCGCGCCAATCAGGCCAATGGCCCTGGATATTCGGAGGCGCATGACGCCCTCCCCCATTCCACCGACTCTAGAGGTCGTTCGGCGAGCCTGTGGCGGACTTGGTTAACGACGCCCTTACACCCCCTGGTGGTGCGACGCGATGTCTGCCGCCGACCCAAAACCACCTTGCCTCCGCCAGCCCCCCACGGTCAGATCACCGCCGCGCCACAGGGATGTCCGCTGTCGGACCGCGACCTAGCCGAGGATCTCCATGCGCGACACCAACCAGCGCCCGATCGACCGCCTGCTGGGCATCATGGCCCGCCTGCGGGACCCGGACGGCGGCTGCGAGTGGGACCTGGAGCAGACCTTCGCCACCATCGCCCCCTATACGGTGGAGGAGGCCTATGAGGTGGCCGACGCCATCGAGCGGGGCGAGCTGACCGACCTGCGCGACGAGCTGGGGGACCTGCTGCTGCAGGTGGTCTTCCACGCCCGCATGGCGCAGGAACAGGGCGCCTTTTCCTTCGACGACGTGGCGACCGCCATCTCCGAGAAGATGATCCGCCGCCATCCCCACGTCTTTGGCCAGGAGGCCCAGCGCAGCAGCGCCGAACAGACCCGCGCCTGGGAGGTGATCAAGGCCCAGGAGCGCGCCGGCAAGGGACGCGACCAGAGCCTGCTGGACGACGTCCCCGTCGGCCTGCCGGGCCTGACGCGCGCTGTGAAGCTGTCGCGCCGGGCGGCCGGGGTCGGCTTCGTCTGGCCCTCGGTGGATCAGGTGCTGGAGAAGCTGGATGAGGAGGTGGCGGAGCTGAAGGCGGAGATCGCGGCCGGCGACGTGGCCAAGGCCCGCGACGAGCTGGGGGACGTGCTCTTCGTCGTGGCCAATATCGCGCGCACCCTCGAGATCGATCCGGAGGACGCCGTCCGCGCCACCAACGCCAAGTTCGCCCGCCGCTTTCGCTTCATCGAGGCGGCGCTGAAGGCGCGGGGCAAGACCCCGGACCAGTCCGACCTGGCCGAGATGGACGCCCTGTGGGACGCGGCGAAGGCGGCCGAAAGGCTCTAGGAACCGGCGATCATCAACACCGCCCAGAGGGCCGGGCTCCACAAGAGAGGCCAGACCGCGCCGTCGGCGCGGCGATGAAAGGCGAGCCAGGCCAGGGCCGGGAAGACCAGCAGGGCCAGCGGCAGGGTGTTTCCGGCCGCCGCCACGATGAGCTCGCGGTGATCGGCGGTCTCCTGGACAGGCGTTCTCGCGAGGGCCACCCAGCCGGCGACGAGGGCCAGCAGCCCCTCCACACCGCTCATCAGGATCAGCTCCCGCGGCGCGCGCCGCCGGCCAGGCTGAATCGGGATGTAGTCCAAGGGCCGGCTCCGGGGTCAGGCCCGCAGGTGGGCCTGCGGGAAGAGTTGTTCGAACTGGCCCAGGGCTTGGGCGCTGAGTTTGACAGCAAGCCGCGTGCCACCGTCGTCCTCGGTCGCCCGTTCGAGAACCCGGCCATGGCGATAGAGCCAGGCCACCGCCGCGCCCTGGCTGGGCGGCGCCACGATCTCCACCGCCGGCGCCTCGTCCACCATCTCTGCGACCAGGGCCAGGAGCTCGTCACAGCCCTCGCCGGTGACGGCCGAGACCGTGACCGCCGGGGGATGGGCCCGGCGCGCGTCGCCGATCAGCCGCTCGCGGGCCTCGGGCTCCACCAGATCGATCTTGTTCCAGACCTCGATCAGACGGCGCTCCTCCATGTCCACGCCGAGACGTGAGAGCACGGTGCGGACGTCCTGGGCCTGGGCGTCGGTCTCCTCGCTGGAGATGTCGCGCACGTGCAGGATCACGTCAGCCTCCTTGACCTCCTCCAGGGTGGCGCGGAACGCTTCCACCAGTTCGTGGGGCAGCTCGGAGATGAAGCCGACGGTGTCCGACAGGATGGCGGGCCGCCCGTCGGGCAGGTCCAGCATCCGGATGGTGGGATCCAGGGTGGCGAACAGCATGTCCTCGGCCACAACCTCGGCCTTGGTCAGGCGATTGAACAGGGTCGACTTGCCGGCGTTGGTGTAGCCCACGAGGGCCACGGCCGGGTACGGATGCCGCTGACGGGCGCCCCGCTGCAGGTCCCGGGTGCGGCGGACCTCCAGCAGGTCCTTCTTCAGCTTGACGATCTTGTCGGCGATCAGCCGGCGGTCGGTCTCGATCTGGGTCTCCCCAGGCCCGCCCATCACCCCGGCCCCGCCGCGCTGACGCTCCAGGTGGGTCCAGGTGCGGACCAGGCGCGACTTCTCGTAGGAGAGGCGCGCGAGCTCCACCTGCAGGCGGCCCTCGCGGGTTCGCGCCCGGCGGGCGAAGATCTCCAGGATCAGGCCCGTCCGGTCGATGACCTTGACCTTCCAGGTCTTCTCCAGGTTCCGCTGCTGGACTGGGCTCAGGGCGTCGTCGATCACCGCGACATCAGCCTCGGCGTCCTCCAGGAGCTTGCCGATCTCCTCGACCTTGCCCTTGCCGAACAGGGTCGCGGGCACGCGCTTGCGCAACGGCGCGACGAAGGCGTCGTGGATCTCGAGGTCCAGGGCCTGGGCCAGGCCGACGGCCTCCTCCAGTCGCCCTTCGGCGGTCCGGGACGTGCCCCGCTCATCACGGGCGGGGTGGATGACGATGGCCTGCTGGGCAGGCGCCTCGCGATCTATGGATTTTGAACTCAATCGACCTCGTCTTCCGCCGGCTCATACAGCTGCACGGGCTGAGCCGGCATGATGGTCGAGATGGCGTGCTTGTAGACCAGTTGCGACTGGCCATCGCGGCGGAGAAGCACGCAGAAATTGTCGAACCAGCTCACCACGCCCTGCAGCTTGACGCCGTTCACCAGGAAGATGGTCAGCGGCGTCTTCGACTTGCGCACGCTGTTCAGGAACGTGTCCTGCAGGTTTTGTTTCTTTTCGTTCGACATGGCTTTTCGCCCTTTGTTTTGGATCGGCGTCCGCAAACCGGTCGCCACACACAAGTTGGACGCTAGACCGCTCTCTGTGACCGGCGCAATCGCCCCGTTGGCCTCAGATCGCAGTTGCTCGCGCACGCTCGATATAGAGGCTCCGGAGCTTCATCGCCACTGGACCGACGGTTCCGTCGCCCACGGGCGCCCCGTCGACCGCCACCACGGGCAGGACCAGGGCCCCCGCGCCGGTGATGAAGGCCTCCTTGGCCGCCTTGGCCTCGTCGGGGGTGAAGGGCCGTTCGTCGACCTTCATCCCCTGCTCCCTCAGGATGTCCAGCAGGCTGTAGCGGGTGACGCCGCGCAGGATGTTTGCGTTGGTGGCGCGAGTGCGGACGGTCCCGTCGGCGTCGACGATCCAGGCGTTGGAGGACGCGCCCTCCGTCACCAGACCCATCTCGTCGACGAACCAGGCCTCGGCCGCGCCGCGCTCCTTGGCCGCCTGCTTGGCCATGGCGTTGGGCAGCAGGCCGACGGTCTTTATGTCGCACCGGCCCCAGCGGTTCTCCGGCAGGGTGATCACCGAGACGCCCTTGGCCGCCTTGGCCTCTGTGGCCACCCGGTCCACCGCCTTCACCGTGACCACGATGCTGGGCGGGGTGTCGGGATGGGGGAAGGCGTGGTCGCGCGGCGCCACGCCGCGGCCGACCTGCAGATAGACCATGCCCTCGCGGATCCGGTTCTGACGCACCGTCTCCTTCAGGACCATGGTCAGCGCCCGGCGGCTCATGGGCATGGCGATCTTCAACTCGCCCAGGCTCCGCTCCAGGCGGGCGAAGTGCCCCTCCGGATCGGCCAGCTTGCCGTCGAACAGCGACCAGACCTCATAGACCGCGTCGGCCAGCTGATAGCCCCGATCCTCGATATGGACCACGGCGTCGGCATGGCGCGAGAAGCGACCGTTCACATAGGCGATGCGGCCCATCCTATTTCGCTCCCTTCGTGAGCTTCAAAGGATTGGGGATGCGGCCTGCGAAGCCTTGGCGTAGCAGTCCCATCAGGCGTCCTCTTCTTCCACAGGTCGGGCGCCGGACAGGCCCAGCGACTTCAGTTTGCGATGCAGGGCCGAACGCTCCATGCCGATGAAGGCCGCGGTGCGCGAGATGTTGCCGGAGAACCGCAGCATCTGGGCGTTGAGGTACTCCCGTTCGAACACCTCGCGGGCCTCGCGCAGCGGCAGGGCGATGATCCGGTCGGCGCCCAGGGACGAGCCCTGGTCCGAGGGCGACGAGTCTCCCGGCAGCATGTCGGCGCTGATCGGCTCGCTGGGATCGCCGGAGGCCAGGATCAGCATGCGCTCCACATTGTTGCGAAGCTGGCGCAGGTTCCCGGGCCAGGCCTTGACCTGCAGGGTGGCGAGCGCGTCGTCGGCGAGCCTGCGGCGCGGCATGCCGGTCGCCTCGCAGATGCGCTGGATGAAATAGTCCACCAGCTCCGGAATATCCTCCCGGTGCTCGGCCAGACCCGGCACCGTCACCGGCACCACGTTCAGGCGATGGAACAGGTCCTCGCGGAACCGTCCGGCGGCGATCTCCTCGCGCAGGTCCCGCGAGGTGGATGAGACCACCCGGACGTCCACCTGCACGTCATTGTCGCCGCCGACCCGGCGGAACCGCTGCTCCACCAGCACCCGCAGGATGCGGCTCTGGGTCTCGAAGGGCATGTCGGCCACCTCGTCCAGATAGAGGGTGCCAGTGTGGGCGCGCTCGAAGACGCCGATCTTGGCCGGGCGGCCGTTCTCCGCCTCCTCGCCGAACAGCTCCAGGTCCATGCGCTCGGGGGTCATGCCGGCGGCGCTGATCACCACGAACTCGGCCTTGGCCCGGGCGCTGGCGGCGTGGATCATGCGCGCGACGGTTTCCTTGCCGGCGCCGGGGGGACCGGCGATCAGGACGCGGCTGTTGGCGCCGGCCAGCTTCGGAATCAGGCTGCGGAGCTGCTGGGTGGCCATGGACCTGCCCACCAGGCCGTCGGGCATGATGGCCTGGGTCCGCAGCCGGCGGTTCTCGCGCTTGAGGCTGGTGGTCTCCAGGGCCCGCTCGACGGTCAGCAAGAGCTTGTCGGACTTGAACGGCTTCTCCAGGAACTCGTAGGCGCCGCGCTTGATGGCGCTCACGGCGGTCTCGATATTGCCGTGGCCGGAGATCATGATCACCGGAATGTCGGCGTCCAGGGTGCGGAGCATGTCCAGCAGCTCCAACCCGTCCATGCCCCCGCCCTGCATCCAGATGTCGAGGATCAGCAGGGCCGGCTTGCGGGCCCGGATGGCGGCGAGCGCCGACTCCGAGTCGTTGGCCGTGCGCACGGCGTAGCCTTCGTCCGACAGGATGCCGGCCACCAGCTCGCGGATGTCCGCCTCGTCGTCGACTACCAGAACATCAGCCGCCATTGGTCACCTCTAAGCCGCGATCGTCGGTGACGGCGCTCACCCGCGCCGTCGTCGGAAGTTTCAGGAGCGCGCGCGCGCCGCGTCCGCGCTTCGCGTCGGTCAGAATCAGTTCCCCGCCGTGGTCCTCGAGGATCCGCTTGACGATGGCCAGACCAAGGCCCGTCCCCTTCTCGCGGGTCGTCACATAGGGCTCGGTCAGGCGGTCCCGGTCCTTCTCGGGCAGGCCTACGCCGTTGTCCTCGATGGCGACGCAGACGCCGGATCCGTCTGAGATCAGTTCGGCGACGATCCGGCCCCGGGGCTCGGGCTGTTCGGCCACCCGGGCGGCCACGGCCTCCGAGGCGTTCTTCAGGATATTGGTCAGGGCCTGGGCCAGCATGCGGCCATCCGCCATCAGGGTGGTGGCCGGCAAGGGCTCCACCAGGTCGATCTCGATGTCGGGGGTGGCCACCCGCTGGGCGAAGACCCCGGCCCGCAACAACTCCACAAGGTCCTGTTCGGCGAACTTCGGCGCGGGCATGCGGGCGAAGGAGGAGAACTCGTCCACCATCCGGCCGATGTCCCCCACCTGGCGCACGATGGTGTCGGTGCAGCGGTCGAAGATCTCCAGGTCCTCGGCGGCGACCCCCTTGCGGAACTTGCGTTGCAGGCGCTCGGCCGAGAGCTGGATCGGGGTCAGCGGGTTCTTGATCTCGTGGGCGATGCGCCTGGCGACGTCGCGCCAGGCGGCGTTCCGCTGGGCCGAGACCAGGCGGGTGATGTCGTCGAAGGTCAGGACCAGGCCGCTTTCGCTGCGGCTGGCGCGGACTCGCAGGCGGCGGGTCTCGCGGTCGCGCTCGACATCCACCTCCTCCTCGGCCTCGCCGGCCTTGCGGGCGTTGTCGGCGATGGTGGCGAACTCCGGCGCGATCTCCGCCAGCTTGCGGCCGCGCGCCGGCGCCTCGCCCAGGCCCAGCAGCTCACTGGCCTGGCGGTTGGCCGCCGAGATGCGGCCCTCGGAATCCAGGCCGATCACGCCCGCGGACACTTCGGCCAGCACGGTCTCGATGAACTGGCGGTCCTGGTCGGCCTCGTCCCGAGCGCGTTGCAGGGCGGCCTGCTGGGCCTGAAGATCGTGGGTCATACTATTGAATGCACGAGACAACACCGCGATCTCATCAGGATCGTTCTCAGCATCTACCCGGGCCGTCAGGTCGCCGCTGGCCACCCGGCCGGCGGCCTGCACCAGACGGCCCACGGGCCCGGAGATCGCGTTGGCCGCAGCCATGCCCAGCCAGACGGCGCCCACCAGCACCAGCAGGGCGGTCTCCATGTAGGACAGGGCGAAGACCGCCTGGATCCTCTGCCGGCTCTGAGCGGCCTCGCGATAGGAGACCAGGGAGGCGTCGGCGTCGGTCAGGTGGTTGATGATCCCCTTCTCCACCGGCCGGGCCACGTAGAGATAGGCGTCGGGATAGGCCGACAGCTTGTAGACCGCCCGCATCAGGTCGGCCGAATCGAAGGCCGGCACCGAGATGTCGCCCTCGTCGGCGGCCTTGAAGCTGGAGTCCGGGGGCGTGACATAGGCCGGGGCGTCGCCGGCCTCGGCGCGGGCCAGGACCCGGCCCTCGCGGTCGATCAGATAGGCCGCCGGGAAGGCGTGATAGGAGGCCTGGTAGGCCAGGAAATGGCTGAAGGTGATGGGACTGGACTGCAGGGCCGGGGCGGCGCGGTTCAGGTCCACGGCCATCAGGGTCACGTGGTCGCCGATATAGCGCTTCTGGTCCTCGACATAGGACCTCGCCACCGTCGCGGAGTTCTCCACCACGGTCTGCACCCGCTCGGAGAACCAGTTCTCGACGCCGCGATTGACCAGGACACCGTAGAACAGCGCCACCACCACGGCCGGCGCCACGGCGGCCAGGGCGAACAGGGCCACGAATCTCAGGTGCAGGCGGGCGCCGGCGTCCATGGAGCGCGCGTCCAGCAGGGCCACGAGCCGCGCCCCCATGATCCCGGCCAAGCCAAGGATCAGCACCAGGTTGAAGCCCAGCAGCACCAGGATGTTCTTGCTGGCCGGCGCCAGGGGACCGGTTTCGGGAGGTGAGGCGGCCAGCAGGATGGCCACGCCGGTCAGCAGCAGGGCCAGCGCATAGCCCCCGCCAAGCACATAGCGTGACTGTATCGCCCGCCACAGCCGCGCGGCCGGCGCTCGAGGATTCTCGCCGTCGTGGGTCAGGGACGCCATAACGCGGCGACCCTAGGCGGAACTGTGCCCCCAACTCAACAGGTTGTTGCGGGAATGCTTCACATCCGCGTCAGGAAGCCGACCGTCAACGACGTCCGCGCGCCATCTCCACCCCGAGGTCCTGGATCTTCTTGCGCAGGGTGTTGCGGTTGAGACCGAGGATCTCGGCGGCGCGGACCTGGTTGCCCCGCGTCGCCGTCAGGGTGAGCTGGATCAGGGGACGCTCGATCTCCTCCAGCACCCGGTCATAGAGCCCCGCGGGCGGCAGGCCGTCCGGCTGCTCGGCGAAGTAGCCGCCGAGATGACGCTCCACCAGGGTGGCCAGGGTCACCGGTCCCTCCTGCCCCTGGACCTGGGGCTGCTGGTCGGCCAGTTCGCGTTCGACGATGCGGGCGCTGATCAGCTCCTCGGCGTAGAGGGCGCAGATGCGGCGGATCAGGTTCTCCAGCTCGCGGACATTGCCCGGCCAGAAGTGCAGCTTGAGGCGCTCCAGGGCCGCGGCGTCGATGGTCTTGGACGGCAGGCCCTCGCGGTTGGCCCGCAGCAGGAAGGCCCGCGCCAGGTCGGGGATGTCCTCCACCCGGTCGCGCAGCGGCGGCAGGCGCAGAGGGGCGACATTGAGCCGGAAGAACAGGTCCTCGCGGAACAGGCCCTGCTGGATCAGGCCGCGCAGGTCGCGGTTGGTGGCGGCGATGATCCGCACATTGGGCCGGCGGCCGGTCTTGGGGTTGAGCGCCGGCTCCGAGCCGTCGATGACGCGCAGCAGGCGGGTCTGGGCGTCCAGTGGCATGTCGCCGATCTCGTCCAGGAACAGGGTGCCGCCGTCGGCCTCCACCAGCTTGCCGTGGTCGCCGTCCTCGCGTCCGAACAGCTCGGTCTCCACCCGCTCGCGGGGCACGGCGGCCAGGTTGATGACCACGAACTTGCCGTCCTTGCGGCGTCCCATCTCGTGCAGGGCCCGGGCCACCAGCTCCTTGCCGGTGCCCGACTCGCCCAGGATCAGGACCGTCAGGTCGGCGCCCACCAGGCGGGCGATGGTGCGGTAGACGTCCTGCATCGGACCCGAGCGGCCGATCAGCGGCAGGCGTTCGTCGCGCACGGCGCGGGCCTGGGCCTTGGAGGCCTCGGAGTCCGCGGGCTTGGCGAGCGCCCGCCGCGCGGCCGAGGTCATGTCGTCCAGGTCGAAGGGCTTGGAGATGTAGTCGAAGGCGCCCACCTCGGCGGCGTTGACCGCCGTCAGCAGGGTGTTCTGGGCGCTCATCACGATGACCGGCAGCTTGGGGCGGTCCTTGCGGATGCGCGGCAGCACGTCGAAGACGTTCTCGTCGGGCATCATCACGTCGGTGACGACCAGGTCCCCTTCCCCATCCGACACCCACTTCAGCAGGGTGGTGGCGTTGCCGGTGGCGCGGACTTGATAGCCCAGGCGGGTGAAGGCCTGGCTGAGCACCAGACGGATCGAGGAGTCGTCGTCGGCGATCAGGATCTTCTTGTTGGCGTTGGCGATCGCGTTCATGCCGAGACGTCCTCTTCAGATGCGATGGGGAGCAGCACGCGGAAGATCGTGCGGCCAGGCTCGGATTCGAAATCGATCAGGCCGCCGTGTCCGGAGACCAGCTTGGAGACCAGGGCCAGGCCGAGGCCCGCCCCATTGACCTTGGTGGTGACGAAGGGCTGGAACAGGCTTTCGCGCAGGTGGGCGGGAATGCCGGGGCCGTTGTCCTGGATGCGGATTTCCAGGGGCGCCCCGCGCAGGGCCTGACCCTTGGCGGCCCGAACCCGGACGCCGTGCCGGTAGGCGGTATGGATGGTGACCTCGCCCCGATTGTCGCCCCGGCTGTGGGCGGCTTCGGACGCGTTCTTCACCAGGTTCAGGAAGATCTGGATCAGCTGATCCTCGTCGCCATAGGTCAGCGGCAGCGAGGGATCGTAGAGATCCTTCATCACCAGGCCGTCGGCGAAGCCGTTGACCGCCAGGGCCCGGACGCGGTCCAGAACCTGGTGGATGTTGATCGGGGTGCAGACCGGCAGGGCGTCGTCGGAGAAGGCCTCCATGCGGTCCACCAGGCGACGGACGCGGTCGGTCTCGTCGACGATGAGCTGGGCGAGCGGGGTGTCCTCGGCCTTGGCGCCGGCCTTCAGCAGCTGGGCCGCGCCGCGGATGCCCATCAGCGGGTTCTTGATCTCGTGGGCCAGCATGCGGCCCAGGCCCACGATGGTGCGCAGGCCGGCGGCCTCGGCGCCCGTGCGCTCGCCGCCCAGGGCCCCGCCCTTGACGTGCAGGGTCAGCAGGACCGAGCCATCCCCCAGGGGCGCGGCCGCGCCGTCGGCCTCGAAGGAGGGGTGACCGAACAGGCTGATCTCCACCCCGCGCTCGCGGACCGGAGCATCTTCCTCCAGGGCCCGGTTGAGCAGGGAGACCAGGGCCGAGCCTTCCGGCAGGGCGGCGCCGAAGCGGCCGCGGGTCAGCAGGCTGAGCCCCTGGCCGAACAGGGCCTCGGCGGCCTCGTTGACCGCCACCAGTGCGCCGTCGGCGTTCACGACCAGGGCCGGTTCGGGGGAGAGGTCGAAGGCCGCGGCCTTCAGGACGTCCATGTTCACGCCGCTGGTTGCGGCCCTTGTTCGACTGTTCATGCCGCCAATCTCGTTTGAGGATCGCGCCAGAGCGCGATCAGGCCTTCCTCGACCAGGGCGGGATCCTCCAGGCGGCAGAGCGCGGAACGTGCGATCTGCCTGGCCTCGGCCTGCATGGGCCAAGGCGCGTTATCGACATAGGACGCCAGGTGCTTGCGGAAGATCCGCAGGCCCAGGCGGTCGCCGTAGAAATTCAGGCTGTCCCGGAAGTGCTCCAGGGCGATGCCCAGACGGGTCTCGGCGTCGGGTTCGACGAAGGTCCCGCCGTTCAATTCGGTCTCGATCTGGGTTGCGACCCAGGGGCGGCCATAGACGCCGCGCCCGATCATCACCCCGTCTGCGCCCGATTGAGCCAGGGCCTCGCGGGCGGTGGCGCCGTCGACGATGTCGCCGTTGACGATCACCGGAATGGAGACTGCGCTCTTCACCTCGCGGACGGCGCTCCAGTCGGCGACGCCCTTGTAGAACTGACTGCGGGTGCGGCCGTGGATCGTGACCGCCCTGGCCCCGCGACGCTGCGCCATCGCGGCGATCTCCGGCGCGTTCTTCGAGGTGTCGTCCCAGCCCAGGCGCATCTTGACGGTGACCGGCACGTCGACGGCGTCCACCGTCGCGGCGACAATCGCCTCGGCCAGGTCAGGCTCGCGCATCAGGGCCGAGCCGGACTGGGCGCCGCCGGTGACCTCTTTCGCGGGACAACCGAAGTTGAGGTCGATGATCTGGGCGCCGGCCTGGGCGGCCATGACGGCGCCACGCGCCATGAGCGCCGGATCGCGGCCGACCAGCTGGACCACCATCAGGGGCAGCCCCTCGCCCACCGCGGCGCGGCGCACGACATCAGGCCGGCCGCGGGAGAACTCGGCGCTGGCCACCATCTCGGTGGCCACATAGGCGGCCCCAAGCTTGCTTGCGGCCTTGCGGAACGGAAGGTCCGAAACGCCGGTCATGGGCGCGATCCACGCCCGCCCCGACACCTCGACATCCCCGACTGTGAGCGTGTTGCTCATTTTGTAATCAACCCCATCGCCGTCTTTTTAGGCATATTGTGCGGCGCCGTAAAGCCTAGACAGGACACGATCGCCCTCTAAACAACGTCGCCATGAACTTTTCTGCCGTCGTTGTCGCCGCAGGCTCGAGCACGAGGGCTGGGCCAGGAGTTCCCAAACCCTGGCGCAGTCTGGGTGGGCGGCCGATTCTACGCTGGTCGGTTGAGGCCCTGGCCCGCGCCGGAGCCCGAGAAATCATCGTGGTCACCGCCGGCGAGCGCATGACGGATGCAACCGAGGCGCTTGCCGGACTAACGGGCTGGAAAGCCGTCGCCGGCGGCGCAACGCGGGCTGAATCGGTGCAGGCGGGCCTCGCCGCCCTGTCGGCGGCCGACGACGAGACCGTGCTGATCCACGACGCGGCCCGCCCCTTCGTGACCACGACGCACGTCGAACGCCTGCTGGCGGCCCTAGCGGACGCCGACGGCGCCGTTCCCGCCCTGCCCGTCGCCGACACCCTGAAGCGCGGCGCCGAGGTGATCGTCGAGACCGTCTCCCGTGAGGGTCTCTGGCGGGCCCAGACGCCCCAGGCCTTTAGCTACCGCACCCTCCTGGACGCCTACGCCGCCTGGCCCGCCGACGCCGAGCCCACCGACGACGCCGCGGTGGTGGAGCGGGCCGGCGGCAGGGTGGCCCTGGTCGCCGGCGATCCCCTGCTGATGAAACTGACCTATCCGGAGGACTTCGCCATGGCCGAACACCTGGCCGGCGGCCGCCGGATCACCCGCACCGGGTTCGGGGTCGACGCCCACCGCTGGGGCCCAGGCGAGGCGGTGTGGCTCTGCGGGGTGAGGATCGACCACGATCAGACCCTGATCGGCCACTCGGACGCCGACGCCGGACTGCACGCCCTCACCGACGCCCTTCTGGGCGCCATCGGCGAAGGCGATATCGGCGAACACTTCCCGCCCAGCGATCCGCAATGGAAGGGCGCATCCTCCGACCGCTTCCTGCTCCACGCCGCGGGCCTGGTGGCGGCCAAGGGCGGCCTGATCGTCAATGTCGACGTCACCCTGATCTGCGAGCGTCCCAAGATCCGCCCGCACCGCGACGCCATGCGCGCCCGGCTGGCGGACCTGCTTGGCCTGCCCCTGGACCGGGTCAGCGTGAAGGCCACCACGACCGAGGGGATGGGCTTCACCGGCCGCGGCGAAGGCCTGATGGCCCAGGCGGTCGCGACCGTCGAGACGCCCCTCTAGGGCAGCCAGGCCCAGCGTTCCTTCATGCGCCCGTAGAGCGCCCCGATCAGGTTTGTGTAGTCGTCGGTCCAGGGGCGCACGAGCACGGGCTCGGTGGGTTTCCAGCGCGGGTCCGCCGCGAAGGGCGCCAGCGCCTTGGCGTTTCGCGCCACGATCAGGGCGTCCTCGGAGGACTCCCACAGCATGGGCGAACTCTTGGCCGCGTCGTGCCGCTGCAGCAGCGCCTCGCCGCCGGCGGCGTAGGCCACGGCCATGGCCGGGCTGCGCAGGTCGAGGTTGCGGTTGGACAGGTGCAGGATCAGCACGCCGTCGGGCTTGATGCGGGACAGGTAGCCGCGCATGGCCTCGACGGTCAGCAGGTGAGCCGGGACGCTGTCGGAGGAGAAGGCGTCGATCAGCAGGATGTCGAACTGGTCCCTCGGCTGCTTGGCCAGGGTCAGGCGGGCGTCGCCCACCACATAGTCGATCTTCCCCTTGGCGCAGGTCGTCGTGTAGCTGAAATGGGCCGGATCGCTGGAAATCCGGATCACCAGCGGATCGATCTCGAAGAAGGTCAGCCGGTCGCCCGGGCGCGTATAGGCGCCCACAGCGCCGGTCCCCAGGCCCACGGCGCCGATGCGCAGGGCCGGCTTGCGCCGCTCCACCTCGGTGAAGACCTGGCCGATCGGCGTCTCCGGGGCGTAATAGACCAGGGGACGGCAGCGCCAGCGCGGGTCCTGGGCCTGGGCGCCGTGCAAGGTGGTGCCGTGGGACAGCATGCGCACCGTGCCGCCCATCTCCGGAAGCTTCAGCTCTGACTGCCGCACCACGCCGAAGAAGCTGCGCCAGCTCTTGAGCACGTCAACCTTGTCGCCGGCCCCCTCCGCGGCGAGCGAGATGATCGCGATGAGGCCGAAGAAGACGATGCCCCGCCGGCGCACGAGGAAGGCGCAGACCACGGCCGCGGCCAGGCACACCTTGACCAGGAGAAGCATCAGGTCGTGGCCCGTGGTTCCCATCAGATGGGCCCGGCCGATTTCGCCGCTATAGGCGGCCATGGTGGCCAGGGGCGCGCCCGCCGCGGCCAGGCACCCCAGGGCGAGGGTCACCCAGCGCCAGCGCTCCACCGGCCCTTCACCCCAGGGCCGGACCAGACAGGCCAGGGCCAGGATCAGGGGATATTCCCAGACATTGTTGAAGATCACCGGGGCCAGGAAGGCGTTGAACCCGCCGCCCACCACGCCGCCGAAGGACATCCAGAGATAGAAGCCGGTCAGGTGTCCGGGCGCCGGGCGGCGCGCCACCAGGGCCTGGTGGCACATCAGGGCCGTCAGGAAGAAGGCCGAGAGGTGGATGAAGAGCTGCAGGAAGAGGTTGCTGGCCTTGAAGGGCAGGATCGAGGCGCAGGCGGCCACCGCCGCGGCCTGAAGGATCAGGGTGGTCTGCTCCGATATCGCGGGCTTGGTGGAAAACGCGATGATGAAGGTGACCAGATAGAGCGCCAGCGGGATCACCCACAGGAAGGGCGCCGAGGCCACGTCCGTGGCCAGGTGGGTCGTCACCCCCATCATCAGGCTGGAGGGGATGGCGGCCAGCACGACCCAAGTCAGGCGATCGCGCCAGCTGGGCGCCGCCTCGACGGTGTCGCCCGCCACCACCACGACCGGGGTCGCCTCGCCCCCCGCGCGGGTCACGAAGACCATAAGGGCGGCCATCAGCAGGACGAACGCCCCGTAGCCCAGGCTCCAGCCCACCGCCTGGCCGTGCAGGGTCGCCAGCGGCTCCACCAGGATCGGATAGGCCAGCAGGGCCAGCAGGCTGCCGAGATTGCTGGCGGCGTAGAGGGCGTAGGGCTCGGTCCCGGTCGCGGCATGCAGGGTGCGGGCGTGCCAGGCCTGGGCCAGAGGGGCGGTGGCCGAGAGCACGGCGAAGGGGGCGCCGATGGAGACGGTCATCACCCCCAGCAGCCAGAGGGCCGGGTGCTCGGAACTGGGCGCGCCGAACACCCCTGTGACGTGCAGGGGCAAGACCAGGGCCGCCAGCACCATGGCGGCCAGATGCAGGCCCGCCTGCAGGCGGATCGACCGGACCCGCTGCAGCAGGTGGGCGTAGCCGTACCCGGCCAGGAGGGCGACCTGGAAGAAGGCCAGGCTGGTGTTCCAGATCGACGGCCCGCCACCCAGCAAGGGCAAGACCAGCTTGGCGATCATCGGTTCGACCAGGAAGACCAGGCCCGCGCTGGCGAAGACGGTGATGGCGAACAGGGCCGGCGATCGGTCCGCGGCGGTATTGGCGGCGGCGTCCTGCGTGGTCATGTCTCGAATCGTCTTGTGTCCGGGGTCGCGGCGATGTTGTGGTCTCGCCTCACCCTTGCCTAGCTTTGTCGGAGTCACGCCGCATGTTTTCCCTCGAGATCGAGACCCTGGCGCGACTGCTGATCGACGAGGCCCGCGAGCGCAATCTGCGCATCGTCACAGCGGAGAGCTGCACCGGGGGATTGGTGGCCGGGGCCATCTGCTCGATCTCCGGCGCGTCGGACGTCTTCGAGCGCGGCTTCGTCACCTACACCAACCGGGCCAAGCAGGAACTTCTTGGCATTCCCGGCGACCTGCTGGCCGACCTCGGCGCCGTCTCCGAGCCGGTGGCCCGGATGATGGCGGAGGGCGCCCTGGAGGCCTCGAACGCCCACATATCGGTGGCCATCACCGGCGTGGCGGGCCCGCACGGCGGCACGTCGTTCAAGCCGGTGGGCACGGTCCACATCGCCACGGCGCGGACCAATCACGGCCTGATGCACCGCCAGGAATTCTTCCAGTACGAAACCCGTTCGGAGATCCAGCTCGCGGCCGTCCAGGCCGCCCTCCAGGCCCTGCGCGACCGGATGACCTAGCCGTAGAGCGCCTTGGCGCGGGCCTCGAAGCATTCCATCAGCTTGTCGACCGCGTGGCCGAAATTGGCGGCCAACAGGGCCTCCAGCATTCGCGACTTGAACGCGAACTCGATGTCGAACTCGACGCGGGTTCCGGCGGGGTCGGGCTCGAACCGCCACTGGTTGCGCAGGGTCTTGAACGGTCCGGACAACAGAGCGACGTCGATCTGGCGGCCGTCCGGATCGCGCCGCACCCGGGTGGAGAAACTCTCCTTCAGGAAGGCGAAACCGACCCTGGCCTCGGCGTCCACCCAGCTCAGGCCCTGGCTGTCGGTGCGCGCGTTCCACGTCCGCATGCCTGTGACCCAGGGCACGAACTGGGGATAGGACTCGACGTCGCCCACCAGGGCGAAGAGCTGCTCCGGCGCATAGGGCAGCGTCCTGGCGACGTGATGGCGCAAGCGCTTAGGCCGCGGCGTCCTTGGCCCGGCGGGCGGCCTGCAGCTTGGCGAAGTCCTCGCCGGCGTGGTGCGACGAGCGGGTCAGCGGGCTGGCCGAGACCATCAGGAAGCCCTTGGCTCGGGCGATCTCCTCATAGGCGCGGAACTCGTCGGGGGTCACGTAGCGATCGATGGCGGCGTGCTTGCGGGTCGGCTGCAGGTACTGGCCGATGGTCAGGAAATCGATGCCGGCCGAACGCATGTCGTCCATCACCTGCATGACCTCTTCCTTGGTCTCCCCTAGGCCGACCATCAGGCCCGACTTGGTGAACTGCTCGGGATCGCGCTCCTTCACCCGCTCCAGCAGGCGCAGGGAGTGGAAGTATCGCGCGCCGGGACGGATAGAGAGGTAGAGGCGCGGCACGGTCTCAAGGTTGTGGTTGAAGACGTCGGGCTTGGCGTCGATCACCAGCTCCGCCGCCGCCACTGGCTTGCGCAGGAAGTCCGGGGTCAGGATCTCGATGGTGGTGGCAGGCGCCGCCGCGCGGATCGCGCGCACCACGGCGGCGAAGTGCGCCGCGCCCCCATCGGCTAGGTCGTCGCGGTCGACAGAGGTGATGACCACGTGCTTCAGCCCCATCTTGGCCACCGCATCGCCGACGCGGGCGGGTTCGGTGGGATCCAGGGGTTGGGGCTTGCCGGTGATGACATTGCAGAAGGCGCAGGCCCGCGTGCAGGTGTCGCCCATGATCATCATGGTGGCGTGGTTGATGGACCAGCACTCGCCGATGTTCGGGCAGGCGGCCTCCTCGCAGACCGTGGTGAGGCCGTGTTCCTTCACCGTCGCCCGTGTCGCCGCATAGCCCGGGGAGCCCGGCGCGCGCACGCGCAACCACTCGGGCTTGCGCAGCATCGGCGTGTCGGGCCGTGACTGCTTTTCGGGGTGTCGCGGCCTTGCGCCGGTGACGGTGTCGATGACGGTCGCCATGACCCCTAAATCGGCGTTCGAGGCTCCCGGATCAAGCCGTGATTGAGCGGCCTTGCGCCACGGCGGCGATCTGGGGTCAAACACGGCATGGTCCGCGCGTTCGCCGTCGCCGCTCTGCTCCTGTTGCTCGCGGCGTGCGGCCGGAGCGATGTGATGGGCCCGTTCGCGGAAAGCCAGGCCCCGCCGTCCCTCAGTCCGCGCTTCTATCCGCCCGAGGGCTGGGCCTGGGGCCTGATCGAGACCGGCGGCAAGCCCGCCCAGCGCTACGGCGTCGCCGCAGGCTGGCGGGCGCCGCGGGCGACCGTCGTGATCCTGCCGGGCTATGGGGAGTCGGCCGAGGCCTGGTTCGAGACCGCCGCGGACCTGATCCGCCGAGGCTACACCGTCTGGATCCTGGAGCGCGCCGGCCAGGGGGGCTCGGCCCGCTACACCCTGCCCCGCGACCTGGGCTTCGTTCCCAGCTTCGATCCCGATGTCGCCAATCTGCGGGCCCTGGTCCGGGTGGTGATCCGGCCGGTGGACACCAAGCCCCTGATCCTGCTCGGCCACGCCGACGGCGCGATCGTCGCCCTGCGGGCCGTGGAGACGGGCCTGAAGGCCGACGGAGTGATCGTCTCCTCCCCAGCCCTGGCGCCCAAGGCGGTAAGCGCCGACTCCGCCCAGGCCCTGGCCGGACGGGCCGGACTGGGCCGCCTGCCCTCTCCCGACTGGCGACCCTGGAGCCGGTCGTCACCGGACGCCCGGGGCCAAGGCCTCACCCACGACGCCTGGCGCGGACGGGTGCAGCAGGCCTGGCAGACCGCCAATCCCGACCTGCGCATGTCCTCGGCCAGCCTCGGCTGGCGCGGCGCGCACCAGGCGGCCAGCCGCGCGGTGGAGACCGATGTTGGGTTGGTGAAGGCCGACGTCCTGATGCTGCTGCCGGCGCGCACGGCGGCCCCCAACCTGGCTCTCTGCAAGGCCCTTCCCCGTTGCCGCTCCGTGGCCATTCCCGGCGCCTGGCCGGCCCTGCATCTGGAACAGGACCGCTTCCGCCAGCCCTGGATGGACGAGGTGAGCGGCTATATCGCCGCCAAGGTCGACGCCGAACGCGCCGCGGAAGTCGCGCCGCCTGCAGCCGCAACCCCCGTCCCCGCCGCGATTCCCGAGGAAAATTCTCCGCCTACCCCGTGAAACCACCTCACGGTTTGTAACGTATCCTTGCAATGGCGACCCCCGACGATAGGCTTAGGTTCCAAGAAACGGCGATCCGATCGGGGAGGTCTTCGCCTTTGTCGCGTACATTTGATCCGCTTGAGAGCGAACGGACCCTGTTCGACGCTCTGCTCGACGCTCGCGCCAGGTACGGCGCGAAGAAGCTCATCCTGGAGGACCAGGAGCGCAATCCGCTGTCCTATACCGACCTTGTCCGGGCCGCCTTCGCGCTCGGCCGCAAGATCGCGGCGATGACGGAGAAGGGCGAAAGGGTGGGCGTCATGCTGCCCGCCAGTTCGGCCGCCGTGGTGACCTTCTTCGCCCTGCACGCCTTTGGCCGCGTGCCCACCATGCTGAACTTCACGGCCGGCATCCGGAACCTGAAGGCCGCCTGCAAGCTGGCCGGGGTCAAGCGGGTGCTGACCGCCAACCGGTTCATCGAGCAGGGCCAGCTTCACGATCTGATCGACGCCCTGGAGGAGGTCTCCACCGTCACCTACCTTGAGGACGTGAGGCAGAAGATCGGCCTGGCCGACAAGCTGTTCGCCGCCACCGCCGCGGCCTTCCCCAAGCCCTTCGTGGCCGAGACCCAGCCGGGCGATCCGGGGGTGATCCTGTTCACCTCGGGCAGTTTCGGCGCCCCCAAGGGCGTGGTGTTGAGCCAGGCCAATCTGGTGGCCAATGTCTACCAGATCGCCGCCCACATCCCGCTGGATCCGGACTGGGTGATGTTCAATCCCCTGCCCACCTTCCACTGTTTCGGCCTGACGGGCGGCGCCCTGCTGCCGATCCTGACCGGCATGAAGGCGTTCCAGTACCCCTCGCCCCTGCACACCAAGGTCATCCCGCCGCTCCTGAAGGACTCCAAGGCCTCCATCCTGCTGGCCACCGACACCTTCCTGAACCAGTACGCACGGGTCGCCGAATATGACGAGCTGGCGAATCTGAAGTTCATCGTCTGCGGCGCGGAAAAGGTTCGAGAAGAGACCCACAACCTCATCCGGGACAGGTTCGGCGACGTGCCCGTCCTCGAGGGTTACGGCGCCACGGAAGCCGCGCCGGTGATCGCGGTCAACAAGCCCATCGACAACCGCCGTGGCACCGTCGGCGGCCTTCTGCCGGGCATCCAGACGCGCCTGGAGCCGGTGGAGGGCATTCCCGGCGGCGGCCGCTTCTATGTTCGCGGCCCCAATGTGATGAGCGGCTATCTGAGGCCCGATGGCTCGGTGGAGCCCCTGGCCGACGGCTGGCATGACACCGGCGACGTGGTCGATATCTCCGACGACGACTGGGTGACGATCCGCGGCCGGGTGAAGCGCTTCGCCAAGGTCGGCGGCGAGATGGTCTCCCTCACCGCCGCAGAGGACCTGGCCGTCGCCGTCTGGCCCGAAAGCCGCCACGCGGTGATCGCCATGCCCGACGCCCGCAAGGGCGAGCGCCTGATCCTGGTAACCGACCGCCGTGACGCCGATTCGACGGCCCTGGTGGCCCACGCCAAGGCCATCGGCGCCTCGGAGCTGAACGTGCCCAAGAAGATCATCAAGGTCCCCGAGGTGCCCGTGCTGGGGACCGGCAAGACCGACTATGTGGTGATCCAGCGCATGGTTGAGGCCGAGGGCCGCCGCGCCGCCTAGCTTGACGGATGGTCGGGGAAGGCGGCTCCTTCGCTCAAGCGCCGTGAAGGCGCGTGGAGGAAGCCATGCCGAACCTGGACGTCTGGGCGCCGCGCGTCCTGAGCCTGCTGCGCATCGTCTCCGCCCTGCTCTTCATGGAGCACGGGCTGATGAAGATCTTCCACTTCCCGGCGGCCCAGCCCGGGGCCCCCGATCCCCTCCCCACCCTGCTGCTGGCGGCGGCCTGCCTGGAGATCGGCGGCGGCGCCCTGCTGGCGCTTGGTTTCTTCACCCGGCCGGTGGCCTTCATCCTGTCGGGCCAGATGGCCGTGGCCTATTTCATGGCCCACGCCCCGGCGGGATTCTATCCCGCCCTGAACGGCGGCGAGGCCGCGGTGCTCTACTGCTTCACCTTCCTCTACCTGGCCTTGGCCGGTGGCGGGGAATGGAGCGTCGACGCCCTGGCGCGCAAGAAGCCCTGACGAAATCGGCGCTTGGCTGCCGTGGGGTCGCCGGGTCCATGGTCGCCCCTCGATCGGCGCTTGCGCGCAAACTGAGCTTGAGGGGATCACCCTATGACCGAGGCCTGGATCATCGACGTCGCCCGCACCCCCCGTGGCGTGGGCAAGCCTGAGAAGGGCGCGCTGTCGGGCGTCCATCCGCAACGCATCCTGTCCACGGTGCTGAAGGCCCTGGCGGAGCGCAACAACCTCAATACGGCCGACATCGACGACGTCATCGCCGGGTGCGGCACCCAGTTCGGCAAGCAGGGCTCCTGCATCGCCCGCATGGCGGCCCTGGACGCCGGTTACGCCAACGAGGCGGCCGGCATGTCCCTGGACCGCTTCTGCGGCTCGGGCCTGACGGCGGTGAACCTGGCGGCCATGGGCGTGATGTCCGGCGCCCAGGACCTGGTGGTGGCCGGCGGCGTTGAGTCGATGTCCTATGGCTCGACTCTGAAGCGCCCCGTGGGGCCGACCCTGGACTCCGGCAACGCCCACCTTCGCGCGATCCACCCCCAGCCGCACCAGGGCGTCTGCGGCGACGTGGTGGCCACCCTTGAGGGCATCACCCGCGAGGACGTCGATGCGCTGGCGCTGGAAAGCCAACGCCGCGCGGCCCACGCCATCGCCAACGGCTATTTCGACCGCAGCCTGGTCACCGTCTACAACGACGACGGCAGCGTCGCCCTGGATCGGGAGGAATATCCCCGCGCCAGCACGACCGCCGAGGGACTGGCGGCCCTGAAGGCCGCCTTCGCGACCCTCTATGACGTGCCGCTGGACGAGGAGGGCCTGTCCTTCCGCAAGTTGGTGGAAGCGACCTATCCCGACCTGAAGATCAACCACGTGCACCATGCCGGCAACTCGTCGGGCGTGGTGGACGGCGCCGGCGCCGTGGTCATCGCCTCGCCGGAATACGCCCGGGCGCATGGCCTGAAGCCCCGCGCGCGGATTCGTTCGGTCTCCACCGCGGGCGATTCGCCCGAGCTGATGCTGAACGCCCCCGGCCCGGCGGCCCGCAAGGCGCTGGCCAAGGCCGGCATGACCATGAAGGACATCCAGCTCGTCGAGATCAACGAGGCCTTCGCCGTGGTGCCGATCAAGTTCATGCGCGACCTGAACGTCGATCCGGCCATCGTCAATGTGAACGGCGGCGCCATCGCGCTGGGTCACCCGATCGGGGCGACCGGGGCCATGATCCTGGGCACCCTGCTGGACGAGATGGAACGCCGCGACCTGTCGGTCGGCATGGCCACCCTGTGCGCCGCCGGCGGCATGGCCCCGGCGGCGATCATCGAGCGAATCTAGATATGTAGGACCCGACCATAGGCGTCGAGCGAGGCCTCATGCATGGCCTCGCTCATCGTCGGGTGGGGGAAGACGGTGGCGATCAGCTCGGCCTCGGTGGCCTCGAGCGTCATGGCCAGGGCGAAGCCCTGGATCATCTCGGTGACCTCGCCGCCGATCAGGTGGGCGCCGATCAGGGCCCCGGTCTTCTCATCGAAGATGGTCTTCACGAAGCCCTCGGTCTCGCCCGAGGCGATGGCCTTGCCGTTCACGCGGAACGGGAAGCGGCCGACCTTGACGGCGATCCCCTTTTCCTTGGCGCCCGCTTCCGTGATCCCCACCGAGGCGATCTGCGGGGTCGAATAGGTGCAGCCCGGGATCGGAGCGTTGAGGTTCGACGGCGCGAGGCCGGCGATGTGTTCGATGCAGTGGACGCCCTCGTGGCTGGCCTTGTGGGCGAGCCAGGGCGGGCCGGCGACATCACCGATGGCGTAGAGGCCGGGCACGCCCGTGCCGCCGTGCTCGTCGGTCACCACGTGGGTGCGGTCGATCTCCACCCCCAGGGCTTCCAGGCCCATGTCTTCGACATTGCCGACGATGCCGACAGCGACGATGGCGACCTCGGCCTCCAGGATTTCGGACGTTCCACCGCTGGCGGTCGTGACGCGCACGCCGCCGGACTTCGGCTTCTCGACCTTCTCCACCTGGGCGCCGACGCGGAACTTGATGCCGCGTTTTTCGAAGGCTTTGCGGGCGGTTGTGGAGATTTCCTCATCTTCCACGGGAAGGATTCGCGGCAGGGCTTCAATCACCACCACCTCGGCGCCGAGGGCGCGGTAGAAGCTGGCGAACTCGATGCCGATGGCGCCTGAGCCGATGACGATGACGGACTTGGGCGCGGCCTTGGGGGCCATGGCCTCCCGATAGGTCCAGACGCGGTCGCCGTCCGGCTCCAGCCCCACGGCGGGGATGGTGCGGGCCCGGGCGCCGGTGGCCAGGATGACGTTCTTGGCGGTCAGGGTGCGCGAGCCGCCGGCCTTCAGCGCCACCACCACCTTGGGGGCGGGGGAGCCCTTCTCCAGCCGGGCGGTCCCCTCCACCACCTCGATCTTGTGCTTCTTCATCAGGAAGGCGACGCCGGAATTGAGCTGGGCGGCGACCTTGCGGGAGCGCTTGATGATGCCGGTGAAATCGAAGGAGGCCTTCTCCACCTTGATGCCGTAGTCGGCCAGGTGGGAGAGGTTCTCATAGGCCTCGCCCGACTTGAGCAGGGCCTTGGTGGGGATGCAGCCCCAGTTGAGGCAGATGCCGCCCAGGGCCTCGCGCTCGATGATGGCGGTCTTCAGGCCGAGCTGGCTGGCGCGGATGGCGGTGACATAGCCGCCGGGGCCCGAGCCGATGACGATGAGATCGAAGGAGTCGGCCATCAGAGCAGGGCCTCGATGGCGCTTTCCAGCGACTTGGGCGTCACGGTGGGGGCGAAGCGGTCCACCACCTCCCCCTTCCGGTCGACGAGGAACTTGGTGAAGTTCCACTTCACGTTGGCCGTGCCCAGCACGCCCTTCTTCTGTTTCTTGAGGTAGGCGTAGAGCGGATGGGTCTGGGGCCCGTTGACGTCGATCTTGCTCATCATCGGGAAGTCCACCTCGTAGGTCAGCGAACAGAAGTTGGCGATCTCGTCGGGGTTTCCCGGCTCCTGGGCGCCGAACTGGTTGCAGGGGAAGCCCAGGACCACCAGGCCGCGGTCCCTGTACTTGCGATAAAGCTCCTCCAGCCCCTCGTATTGCGGGGTGAAGCCGCACTTGCTGGCGGTGTTGACGATCAGGACCACCTTGTCGCGATAGGCGGCCAGCGGCGCAGCGGCGCCGTCGAGAGTCTGGGCGCTGAAATCATAGATGCTCATGCCCGGCTCCTAGACGATCATCGTGATGGGATCTTCGATCAGCACCTTGAAGGCCTGCAGCCAGCGGGCGCCGATGGCCCCGTCGACGACGCGGTGATCGCAGGTCAGGGTCACGGTCATGACCGTGGCTATGGCCAACTGGCCGTTCTTCACGACAGGGCGCTGCTCGCCCGCGCCCACCGAGAGGATGGCGCCCTGGGGCTCATTGAGGATCGAGGCGAAGGCCTTGATTCCGAACATGCCGAGGTTCGAGACGGAGAAGGTGCCGCCCTGGAACTCCTCGGGCTTCAGCTTGCGGGTCCGCGCCCGGGCCGCCAGGTCCTTGGCCTCGGTGGCGATGGCCGCCAGGCCCTTGGTCTCGGCCGCCCGGATGATCGGGGTGATCAGGCCGCCGTCGATGGCCACGGCCATGGCGATGTCGGCGTGGTGGTGCATCGCGATCCCCTCCGGCGAGTAGGAGGCGTTGGCTTCGGGCACCTGCTTCAGGGCGATGGCGCAGGCCTTGATCACCAGATCGTTCACGCTGACCTTCACCCCCTGCTTTTCCAGCATGGCGTTGATCTTGGTCCGGCCAGCCAGCAGGGCGTCGATCTCCAGGTCGATGGTGAGCGGGAAGTGCGGCACGTCCCGGAAGCTGTCGGTCAACCGGCGGGCGACGGTCTTGCGCATGCCGTCCAGGGGCACGAGGTCGTAGGAGCCGTCCTGAATGCCCATCTGGGCCAGGCTGAGCACCTGGCGCGGGGCCGTGGTCGAGGCCGCTGCGCCGGCCCTCGCCGGAGCCTTGGCGGCGCCGGGAGCCACGCCCTCGACGTCGCGCTTGATAATGCGGCCGTGGGGGCCGGAGCCCTTCAGGGCGGTGAGGTCGAGGTTCTTCTGGGCAGCGATGCGGCGGGCGAGCGGCGAGGCGAAGACGCGTTGGCCGCCGGAACTCTGTGCGGCGGGAAGGGCCGCGCCCCCTCCACCGCTACGCGGTTCCCCTCCCCCGATGGGGGAGGAATTGGTCTCTGCCTTGGCGGCGGGAGTCGGAGCCACTTGCTCCCCCTTCGGGGGAGCTGGCGCAGCCGCAGGCTGCGACTGAGGGGGTGGCGACGCCGCCTCGCCTTCCCCCGACAGCCGGGCGATGGGGGCGTTGACCTTCACGTTCTCCGTGCCCTCGGGGACAAGGATGGCGTCCACAACGCCTTCGTCGACGGCCTCCACCTCCATGGTGGCCTTGTCGGTCTCGATCTCGGCGATGACATCGCCGGACTTCACCACGTCGCCCTTCCTCACGTGCCACTTGGCGAGGGTCCCCTCCTCCATGGTGGGCGACAGCGCGGGCATCAGGATGTCGATGGGCATGGGTCAGGCGCTCGGGCTGGTTTCGACGAGGACGGTGGGCGTCCAGCGCGCCTGGCGCCGGGCGAGCTTCGCCGCATCGGTTTCATCGTCATAGGAGATCGGATCGGGGGTTCGGCCCTCGAAGCCCGCCAGGGCGACGCCGGCGACGTTCAAGGTGGCGAAGGCGTGGCCATCCACCGCCAGCACGGAGGCGACATAGACGCCGCATTCCCCGCACAGCAGGGCGTCCACCTGGCGGCGGCCGAACCGGTAGCGGTTCAGCGCGCCGGGCGAAGCCTCGATATGCAGGCGGCTGGCGGGATCGCTGGTGGTGGCCGCGCCGTGGCGGCGGCAGAAGCCGCACTGGCAGGCGCGCAGGGGCAGGTCGCCCAGCGGCTGGCCGGGCTCGAACGCCACCCGGATCGCGCCGCAATGGCAATGGCCGGCCAGGGTGGTCATGACGGCTCCAGCGACAGGTGGGCGAGCTGGTCGGCGTTGGCCTCCCAGTTCTGGCCGTCGAAGGCGGTCAGATCGAGCCTGGCGGCCTCGTCCAGGCAGCGGGCGTTGACCGACCAGCCGTCCGGGTTGGAGCGCGGGCGGTAGAAGCTCTTGATGCCGCATTCGGCGCAGAACAGGTGCTTGGCCACCCGGGTGTTGAAGCTGTACTCGGCCAGCCGCTCCATGCCCTTGGTCACGCGGAAACGGCTCTCGGGCACGATGATGTGGATGAAGCCGGACTTGGCGCACATGGAGCAGTTGCAGCTCTGGGCCTCGACGACCTCCGGCAAGGCCACCTCGAACCGCACGCCGCCGCAGTGGCAGCCGCCGGCGCGCCAGGTGAAGCCGTCCCCGCTCATCGGTAGGTGACCGCCTTCACCGCCTTCACGATCTTGTCGACCGAGGGCAGGGACAACGCCTCCAGGTTGGCCGCGTAGGGCATGGGCACGTCTTCCTGATGCACCCGGGCCGGCGGGGCGTCGAGATAGTCGAAGGCGTGCTCCAGGACGCGCGCGATCACCTCGGCGCCGACGCCCATGGGGCCCCAGCCCTCCTCGACCGTGACCAGGCGATTGGTCTTCTTGACGCTTTCGACGACCGTCTCGTGATCGAGCGGGCGCAGGGTGCGCAGGTCGATGACCTCGGCCTCGATCCCCTCGCCCGCCAGGCGCTCGGCGGCCTCCAGGGCCATGCCCACGGCGCGAGAGTGGGCGGTGATGGTGACATCGGTCCCCTCACGGCGGACCTTGGCCTTGCCGATCGGCACCAGCCAGTCGCCCTCGGGCACGTCGAACTCCACCCCGTAGAGCATCTCGTGCTCGAGGAAGACCACGGGGTTGGGGTCTCGGATGGCGGCCTTGAGCAGCCCCTTGGCGTCGGCGGCGTCATAGGGCGCCACCACCTTCAGGCCCGGCACCTGGGCGTACCAGGCCGAATAGTCCTGGCTGTGCTGGGCGCCGACGCGGGCCGCCGCGCCATTGGGTCCGCGGAACACGACCGAGCATTTGATCTGACCGCCGGACATGTAGAGCGTCTTGGCCGCCGAGTTGATGATGTGGTCGATCGCCTGCATGGCGAAGTTGAAGGTCATGAACTCGATGATCGGCTTCAGACCCGCCATGGCGGCGCCGACCCCCAGGCCGGCGAAGCCGTGCTCGGTGATCGGGGTGTCGATGACCCGGCGGTCGCCGAACTCCTCCAGCAGGCCGCGGGAGACCTTGTAGGCGCCCTGGTACTGGGCGACCTCCTCCCCCATCAGGAAGACGGTCTCGTCGCGGCGCATCTCCTCGGCCATGCCGTCGCGCAGGGCGTCGCGCAGGGTGGTCTTGACCAGCTTCACCCCCTCGGGGAGCTCCGGATCGCGCAGGGCGGGCCTGGGAACGACGGCAGTCGCCCCCTCGCCTTCCGGCTGCGGCCTGGCGGCCTCGGGCGCCTGCTTCTCCGGATCCCCGCTGGCGGCCGGTTCGGCCTCAGGAGCGGGCGCATCGGCCTTGGGCGCGGGAGCGGCCGCCCCGGCCTCTCCCGACAGGCGGGCGATGGGGGTGTTGACCTTGACCTCCTCGGTCCCTTCCGGAACCAGGATCGCCTCGACCACGCCCTCGTCGACGGCCTCCACCTCCATGGTGGCCTTGTCGGTCTCGATCTCGGCGATGACGTCGCCGGAGCGGACGGAATCGCCGACCTTCACGTGCCACTTGGCGAGCGTGCCCTCCTCCATGGTGGGGGACAGCGCGGGCATCAGGACGTCCGTCACTGGGCGGCCTCCAGATAGACGTCGGTATAGAGCTCGGAGAGCTCGGGCTCGGGCGAGGTGCGGGCGAACTCGGCGGCGTCGGCGACGATGCGCTTGACCTCCGCGTCGATGGCCTTCAGCGCGGCCTCGTCGGCCCAGCCCTTCTGCTCCAGCAATTCCTGAAGATGATCGATGGGATCGCGGGTCTTCCTCACCTCGTCGACCTCCTCCCGCGTGCGGTACTTGGCCGGGTCGCTCATGGAGTGGCCGCGGTAGCGGTAGGTCTTCATCTCCAGGATGTAGGGGCCTTCGCCGGAGCGCGCGTGCTCGGCGGCCTTCCGCGCGGCGGCCTGCACGGCCAGGACATCCATGCCGTCGACCTCCTCGCCCGGAATCCGGAAGGAGGCGCCGCGCTTGTAGAGGTGGGTCTCGGAGGACGACCGCTCGATCGAGGTGCCCATGGCGTACTGGTTGTTCTCGATCACATAGACGACCGGAAGCTTCCAGATCGTGGCCATGTTGAAGCTCTCATAGACCTGGCCCTGGTTGGCCGCGCCATCGCCGAAATAGGTGAAGGCGACCTTCTTGTTGGCCTTGTAGCGGTTGGCCAGCGCCAGTCCCGTGCCGAGGCTGACCTGGGCGCCGACGATGCCGTGGCCGCCGTAGAAGTCGGCCTGCGTCGAGAACATGTGCATCGACCCGCCCTTGCCCTTGGAGGAGCCGGTGAAGCGGCCGGTGAGCTCGGCCATGACCTCCTTGGGATCCATGCCGCAGGCCAGCATGTGGCCGTGGTCGCGGTAGCCGGTGATCACCTGGTCGCCCGGCTGCTTGATGGACTGCACCCCGACGGCGATGGCTTCCTGGCCGATATAGAGGTGGCAGAATCCGCCGATCAGCCCCATGCCGTAGAGCTGGCCCGCCCGCTCCTCGAAGCGGCGGATCAGCAGCATGTCGCGATAGAACTTGAGCAAGGTTTCCTGGGTCACCGGCCCCTCCGCGGCGCCCCCGGCGCCATCAGCCGTGACACCGGTGTCATTCTTCTTCCGCTTGGAAGTCGAGCTTGCCTGCCCGCGCGCCATTCGTTTCTCCGTGGAGTTCGCCACTGGGGCCTCGTTCCCGAGTCAGTCGTCCTGTGGAGCGTCATCGCTTCAGGGTCGAAGCTATAACGCTCCAAACCTTCTGTAGAGCGCGATAAAGGCCAAAGACCGGTCTCCGGTCACGGCCATCGCACCCTGGAACGAACGAATCCGCCCTACGGCTTCACCCGGATCACATAGTCTCTCGGGTCGGCGAAACCTAGCAGGGAACGAGCCCGCTCTTCCAGCAGATCGGCCGAAAGACTGGTGTCGCGCAAAAGGCGGGCGCGGGCCTCAAGATCCTGCCTCTCAATGCGCACCTTGTTCAGTTCGGCGATCTTGGCGGCCAGGGTGGCGTCGCGCAGATCCGACGACAGCAGGCCGCGATCGCCCGTGAAGGCGTGGAACCCGAAATAGAAGATCAGGAAGGCCAGGGCGGCGGTCGGCAGATAGGGGCGAATTCGTGCGAGCACTGGCTTGGAATCAAACGCGTTTCAGGACCCGGTCAGGGTGACGCTTCATGTTTAATATTGCGTTGCGGTCAAGCTTGAGGCCGCGGGGCCAAGGGTCGCATCGGATTGAGGATATTGGGGCGGGGCCTGAGGCGTGGTCGCACTCCGACAAATTCCCGTCATCCCGGCCGCAGCGAAGCGGAGAGCCGGGCCTGACGGCCGTCCGGGATGACGGAATTGTCTTGGCAAGCCGGCGCGCTGTTGAGCCCCCTAGGCCGCGACGCCGAACACCGCTCCGACGCCGGCCGTCAGGGCCATGGCCATGGCGCCCCAGAAGGTCACTCGAGCGACCGCCTTCCAGATCGGCGCGCCGCCGGCCCGCGCCCCCACCCCGCCCAGCAGGGCCAGGAAGGCGATGGAGGCCGCAGAGACCGCCGGAACCAGGGCCGGAAGCGGCGTCACGATGGCCAGGACCAACGGCAGGGCCGCCCCGGTCGCGAAGGTGAGCGCCGAGGTGATGGCCGCCTGCACCGGCTTGGCCGTGGTCATCTCGGAGATGCCCAGCTCGTCGCGGGCATGGGCTCCCAGGGCGTCCTTGGCCATCAGTTGACGGGCCACCTCGCGCGCCAGGCCGGGTTCGACCCCGCGCTCGGCGTAGATTCCCGCCAGCTCCGCCAGCTCGAGCTCCGGCTGGGTGGCCAGTTCGCCCTTCTCCCGGGCGAGATCGGCCCGCTCGGTGTCGGACTGCGAACTGACCGAGACATATTCACCGGCGGCCATGGACATGGCGCCGGCCACCAGGCCCGCCACGCCGGCGACGAGGATTTCGCTGCGCCCCTGGGCGGCGGCGGCGACGCCGACGATCAGGCTGGCGGTGGAGACGATGCCGTCATTGGCGCCCAGGACCGCGGCCCGCAGCCAGCCGACCCGCTCGATGAGGTGCATTTCGCGGTGAGATCGAACCATGCTGACCCTTTGGGGCTGAGACGCCGGCCTGGCCGGAGCGAAGAAGGCGGGGCGAGGTTAGCCCTATCCGGCGCGCTTGACCCACAGGATCCGCTGCAGGGTCCCGTCGCGATCGATCACCAGGTGCTTCAGGGCGCCGGCCACGTGCAGGGCGATCAGCGGCCAGAACAGCTTGCTGGCCGCGCCGTGCACCTCCTCGGCGGCTTCGTGCAGCCAGCCGATTCGCACCGGGAAGGGGCTGGGGATGGCGAAGAGATCGAAGACCTGGATCGGCCGGGCGACCGACCAGACCGCCAGCGGCCCGGTGATCAGCAACACCGCGATCATCAGCAGGAACAGGACCTGCACCGCCATGGCGGCCCGATGCAGCCAGACATTCTGCTCCAGAGGCCGGGGATGGGGCTGCGAGACGCTCCACAGCAGACGGGCGGCCAGGAAGGTGAAGAGCAGGACCGCGACCGAGACGTGCAGGTTCTGGGCGGCGATCTTGGCGGCCCGGTCCGGCGCCTCCTCCATCTGCTCGCCCAGCAGGTAGAGGGCGGTGACGCCGACCGCGCTGATCCAGTGGAGGGCGATGGCCGCCCAGCCATAGGCGGCGCGGGTGTTGCGAAGGGACATGGCGGGACTCCGGTTTTCCCGTCCGCCATGCCCCAGGGGTCCGCGCGCCGCCTTGACCGGCGTCAATAGCGACGCTTGAGGCATTTGGCTTCGAATTTGGTCGGGGCGACCGCGATCAAACCCCCTAGCCAATTCTCTGCGTCATCCCGGACGGCCGGTAGGTCGATCCGGGACCCAGGGGCCATGCGCTGGGCCCCTGGGTCCCGGCTCTCCGCTACGCTGCAGCCGGGATGACGGGGTGGGGTTCGGCCTACTGAGTCCCGGCCCTAGCGGCCCTTGAGGGCGGCGCGGCCGAGATAGACCGCCTGGTCGCCCAGCTCTTCCTCGATGCGCAGCAGCTGGTTGTACTTGGCGGTGCGGTCGGAGCGGGCCAGGGACCCGGTCTTGATCTGCCCGCAATTGGCGGCGACGGAGAGGTCGGCGATGGTGGAGTCCTCGGTCTCGCCGGAGCGGTGGCTCATCACCGAGGTGTAGCCGGCGCGGTGGGCCATCTCCACGGCGTCAAGTGTCTCCGACAAGGTGCCGATCTGGTTGACCTTCACCAGGATCGAATTGGCCAGGCCCTTCTCGATGCCCATGGCCAGGCGCTTGGGATTGGTGACGAAGAGGTCGTCCCCCACCAGCTGGACCTTGGCGCCCAGCTTGTCGGTCAGCAGCTTCCAGCCCTCGAAGTCGTCCTCGCCGCAGCCGTCCTCGATGGTGACGATCGGGAAGGCCGAGACCAGGTTGGCCAGGTAGTCGACCATGCCGGAGGGATCGAGGCTCTTGCCCTCCCCGGTCATCTCGTACTTGCCGTTCTTGAAGAACTCGGTGGAGGCGACGTCCAGACCCAGCACGAAGTCGCGGCCGGCCTTGTAGCCGGCGGCCTCGCCGGACTTGACGATGAAGGCGAGCGCCTCTTCCGCCGTGGCGATGTTGGGGGCGAAGCCGCCCTCGTCGCCGACATTGGTGTTGTGGCCGGCGGCCTTCAGCGCGCTCTTCAGGCCGTGGAAGATCTCCGCGCCCATGCGCAGGCCCTCGGCGAAGGTGACCGCCCCGGTGGGCAGGATCATGAATTCCTGGATGTCGATCGGGTTGTCGGCGTGGGCGCCGCCATTGATGATGTTCATCATCGGCACCGGCAGGACGCGGGCCGAGACTCCGCCGACATACTTGTAGAGCGGCAGGTCGGCGGCGGTGGCCGCGGCCTTGGCGACGGCCAGGCTGACGCCGAGGATGGCGTTGGCGCCCAGGCGCGACTTGTTGGGGGTGCCGTCCAGCTCGATCAGCAGGGTGTCGAGGCGGCGCTGGTCCTCGGCCTCGAAGCCGGAGAGCGCGTCGTAGATCTCGCCGTTGACGGCGTCGACCGCCTGCAGGACGCCCTTGCCGCCGTAGCGGCTCTTGTCGCCGTCGCGCTTCTCCACCGCCTCGTGGGCGCCCGTGGAGGCGCCCGACGGCACGGCGGCGCGGCCAATCGAGCCGTCCTCCAGCACCACGTCCACCTCGACCGTCGGGTTGCCGCGGCTGTCGAGGATTTCGCGGGCGGTGATGTCGACGATCTCGG
The DNA here is from genome assembly GCF_965229015.1 of Phenylobacterium sp. Lineage (GTDB taxonomy): Bacteria > Pseudomonadota > Alphaproteobacteria > Caulobacterales > Caulobacteraceae > Phenylobacterium. Next base: position 978,233 of record NZ_CBDDIM010000001.1, read on the forward strand.
TCATGGAAGTCCCCGGGGTGGGCATTGAGAAAAGGCGCGCGACCCTTAGCCAGCTTCGGGCCGCGGGGCAAATCCTGTGGGGGGTTCGGAGGGCGGCCGGCGGCCCAAAATTCGCCAGTACCCCGCCTGGGGCGGCGGGCGCACCGTCACCGTGGGGGGAGACATACCCGGAGACCCAGATGACACCGAAGACCAAGCTGAACATCGCCGGCGTCGCCGCCGCCATGGCCCTTGGGGCCCTGATCGGGCGCGCCACGGCGGCCCAGCCGCAGATGGCGGCGGCGCTGGACGCCCTGCAGGGCGCGCGCGCGCACCTGATCGCCGCCAACAACGACAAGGGGGGCCACCGCGCCGCGGCGATCTCGGCCACCGACGCGGCCATCGCCGAGACCCGGGCCGGAATCCGCTACGCCGGCTATTGAGCGCCCAAGGCAAAGCCACCCGCCGCGGAGCCCGCAGCGGGTGGCTTTCTGATCTTCAAGCTCGAAGACGCCGCGCGCCCGTGAGGGCGGCGAGGAAGACTAGTCTTCCTTCGGCGTGATGACCTGGCGGCCCTTGTACATGCCGGTCTTCAGGTCGACGTGGTGCGGGCGCTTCAGTTCGCCGGTTTCCTTGTCCTCGACATAGGAGTTGGCGCCCAGGGCGTCGTGGCTGCGGCGCATGTTGCGACGCGAGGGGGAAGTTTTGCGTTTCGGAACGGCCATGGGAGAATCTCTCAGGCGTGGAAATGGAAGCGGCGGCCCGGGGCCGCCGACGTGAGCGCGGGTGTATGACGCAAACCCCGCTTCGTTTCAAGCGCCGAAGGCCCTGAAACCGAGATCGCGTCTTCACCCCCGACCTAGACCAGCCGCGAGCGGTCCTTCGCGGCGCCGATGAAGCTGGCGAACAGGGGGTGGGGCTCGAAGGGACGGCTCTTGAGCTCAGGGTGGAACTGGACGCCGATGAACCAGGGATGGTCGCTGCGTTCGCAGATTTCCGGCAGGACGCCGTCGGGCGACAGGCCCGAAAACGCCAGGCCGGTCTGCTCGATGCGGTCGCGGTAGTCGATATTGACCTCGTAGCGGTGCCTGTGGCGCTCGCTGATGGTCAGGCCGCCATAGATCTCCGAAACCTTGGAGCCGGGCGTCAGGACCGCCTCGTAGGCCCCCAGGCGCATGGTGCCGCCCAGGTCGTCGCCCTCCTTGCGGACCTGGCGCTCATTGCCCTTGGTCCACTCGGTCATCAGGCCGACGATGGGCTCGGCGGTGGGGCCGAACTCCGTGGAGGAGGCGCCCTCGATGCCGGCCAGGTTCCGGGCCGCCTCGATCATGGCCATCTGCATGCCGAAGCAGACGCCGAAATAGGGGATCATGTGCTCGCGGGCGAACTGGACGGCGCGGATCATGCCCTCCGAGCCGCGCTCGCCGAAGGCGCCGGGGACCAGGACGCCGTGGACGTCGGTGAGGCGCTGGGCGATCAGCCCCTCCTCCCGCTCGAAGGCTTCGCCCTCGATCCAGTCGAACCTCACCCGCACGTTCTGGGCGACGCCGCCGTGGATCAGGGCCTCCACCAGGGATTTGTAGGCGTCGGTGAGGCCGGTGTACTTGCCGACGATGGCGATGTTCACCTCGCCGTCCGGATTGGTCAGGCTGGCGGAGATGGCCTTCCAGCGGGTCAGGTCCGGCGCGGGCGCCGACTCGGCCATGCCGAAGACGTCGAGCACCTCCCGGTCCAGGCCCTGCTCGTGATAGTCGAGGGGCACGTGGTAGATGTTGGCGCTGTCCATCGCCTGGATGACGGCGCTTTCGCGCACATTGCAGAACAGGCCGATCTTGCGGCGTTCGCCCTGGGGGATGGGCATTTCGCAGCGGCAGAGCAGGATGTCGGGCTGGATGCCGATGGACCGCAGCTCCTTGACGGAGTGCTGGGTCGGCTTGGTCTTCATCTCGCCGGCGGTCTTGATGTAGGGCAGCAGGGTCAGGTGGATGTAGCAGGCGTGGCCGCGAGGCAGCTCCTGGCCCAGCTGGCGGATCGCCTCGAAGAACGGCAGGCCCTCGATGTCGCCCACCGTGCCGCCGATCTCCACCAGGACGAAGTCGACGCCCTCCCCTGGGTCCGACAGCACGAACTCGCGGATCTGGTCGGTGACGTGCGGGATCACCTGGACGGTGGCGCCGTTATAGTCGCCGCGCCGCTCCTTCTCGATGATGGTCTTGTAGATCTGGCCGGTGGTGATGTTGTCGGCCTTGGTGGCGTTCACCCCGGTGAAGCGCTCGTAGTGGCCCAGGTCCAGGTCGGTCTCGGCGCCGTCGTCGGTGACGAAGACCTCGCCGTGCTGATAGGGGCTCATCGTCCCCGGATCGACGTTGAGATAGGGGTCGAGCTTGCGAAGGCGGACCTTGTAGCCCCGAGCCTGCAGGAGCGCGCCGAGCGCCGCGGAGGCCAGACCCTTCCCCAAGGAGGAGACCACGCCGCCGGTGATGAAAATGTACCGCGTCATGGGCGTTCAGATTAGCCGTGATTCGCAGCGCGCGCGCTGTGGTGATTCGTGAAACTTGCTTGCGGGCGCAAACGCCGCACCTCGCCCCACCCATGAGGGATCACGCCGCGTGCGCGGCGCCGACGCCAGATCGACCATGGCGATCGGATCAGGGCTTGGCGGGGGCGGGCGCGGCCGGGGTCGTCCCCTCCGCCTCGCCGGTGAAGGGATTGCGCACCTGCGGGGTCGGGGCGGTCAGGGGCGCCGGCGCCGCGCTGGGGCTCTCCGGCTGCGGCTGCGGAGCGCGGTTCAGCTTGTTGGGGTCGATGGACTCGACCTTCATGCGGTCGACGACGGACTCCGCCGCGCCCTGGCGGCCCGACAGCAGGGTGAGCGCCAGGCTGAGCACGAAGAAGGTGGAACCCAGGATCCAGGTGACGCGGGTGAGCAGGTCCCCGGCGCCGCGGGCGCTCATGAAACCGGTCGGTCCGCCGCCCATGCCGAGCGCTCCACCTTCCGAGCGTTGCATCAGCACCACGACGATGAGGCAGACACAGACGATGATGTGGATGGTGAGAAGGATGCCAAGCAGCATGTGTACGTCCGATAGCCTCGGCCGAAGGAGCGGAGCCGAAATGAAGCGCGCGCTCTACCACTGAGATGCGCGCAAGGCCATAGCTAGGGCGTCGCACGTCGCGGGCAAGACCAATGATTCTCGAAACCGAACGCCTGAACCTCCGTCCCCTCGAGGTCTCCGACGCCGATCTGCTGTTTCCCCTGATGAACGACGCCGAGGTCATGGCCCACTGGGACGTGCCCGAAATCGACGATCCCGACCTGGTCCGCGCCATCGTCGCCGGTCAGGTTGAGGACATGGCGGGGGGCCGGGCGCTCTACTGGGCCATGCGCACCCTGCAGGGGGAGCAATTCCTGGGCTGCTGCGACCTGTCGGACATCGACCGCTGGCACAAGCGCGCCGAGGTCGGCTTCATGCTGGGACGCGGCGCCTGGGGACAAGGCTACGCCGTGGAGGCCATGCGGGCGGTCATCGCCTACGCCGCGTCGACGGGCCTGCGGCGGCTGACGGCGCGCACCCACCTGGGCAACCGGCGCTCCGACGCCCTGCTGGAGAAGCTGGGCTTCAAGGAAGAGGGCCTGCTGCGCGGCCACGTCCTGCGCGACGGCGACCGCCGCGACTGCCGTCTGTTCGGCCTGCTGCTCTAGCCTTGCGACCTGAACGGACTATCTGAGACCCATGACCGACCATCCGCTTCAACTCGCCGGCTTCGACCACATCGTCCTGCGCATCCGCGACAAGGCCTCGATGATCGCCTTCTACACCGACGTCCTGGGATGTTCCGTGGACTGGGACCGTCCGGAGCTCGGCCTGACCCATCTACGGGCCGGGGCCAGCCTGATCGACCTGGTGACGATCGACGGGAAGCTGGGCGCCCTGGGCGGCGCTGCGCCGGGCAATGAGGGCCGCAACCTCGACCATTTCTGCCTGACCGTCACGGGCTTCGACGACGCCGTCATCCGCGCCCATCTGGCCGCCCATGGCGTGGCCATCAGCGAGGAGGGCCCCCGCTACGGGGCCCACGGCGACGGCCTGTCGATCTACCTGCAGGACCCCGAGGGGAACACGGTGGAGCTGAAGGGGCCTTAGGCCACTCCACTGTGTCACCCCGTGCTCCATTGTGTCATCCCGCATGGAGCGCCGCAGGCGCGGAAGTGCGGGACCCAGATGCGCGGGGCGTGCAGGATGGATCGGTGCTTCTGGGTCCCGGTCTTCCGCTACGCGGAAACCGGGATGACACTTTGGGTGGGTGTCGCGCGGGCCGCCAGCAGGCGTTCCTGCGCGCGCCGGCTGCGATAGAGAAAGTTCTCCGGCAGCCCCAGGCGCCTGCTGGCCTGGCACGGCGCCGAATCGCGGACCGGGATGCGGTCGGCCAGCTTGCCGGCGATCTTCAGGGCCAGGCGGTCGGCGCCCGTCAGGTCGTATTCCGGGCCCAGGGCCAGCTTCTCGCGCACGATGGGCGGCAGCAGGGAGACCGAGGCGCGGGCCAGGGCCCGGTGCAGGAACTTGGGCAGGCCCGGCGCGGCCTGGCCCGACTGGATGATGGCCAGGAACTCCTCGACGATGGGGTGCGGCTCGAAGCGGTCGACGAGCCTGTCCATCATGCCCAGGAAGTCGGCGGTGGACTTCGGCGCGTACTGCACGCCGTAGAGCCGGGCGATCGGCCCGCCCTCCTCGTAGAAGCGGGTCTTGTCGGCCTCCGAGACCGGCGAGACGAACCGGTCATAGGCGTTGAGGAAGCCGTAGGCCGCCGTGGCGCTGACCCAGTCCAGCAGTTCCGGATCCAGGGCCTTGTAGGCCTCGCCCGTGGGCGTCGCGCCCTTGACTCTGGCGTGCATGTTGGAGACGCCCTGGATCACCCGGCGCGCGGCGCTCTGCGGGCCATAGACCCCCACCATGGCCGCCACGCCGGTGCGCTTGGAGCGGCCGATGGGGTCGGCCTTGTAGGTGGAATGGTCCCAGACCCCGGAGCAGATGCGGGCGTCGGCGAACTCCAGCAGCACCGCGGCGACGCCGCCGACCGCCAGGGCGATGGGGTTCTTGTAGACCCGCCAGTGCACCGAACCGGGCTGCAGATAGGCCGCCTCCCCCAAGGGCTGGCCGTAGTCGATCTTCCAGCCGAGATAGGAGGTCATTTCGGTCATGGTCGAACTCCGGTGTGGCGACGCTCTGCGATCCGGAGGATCGTCGCGATGCGCAGGCGCGGTTCAAGCTATCGAATCCGACAGGCCGCTTCAGAAGGATTTGCATGACGCCGCCGCGCTTCACGGTCGAACGGCTGGCCTGGCAGGATCGTTCGCTGGGCGAGGTGGTGCTGCCCGACCAGGTGCTGCGCGCCACCCTGGGGCTAGGCTCGGGCCTGACGCGACGCCCCGGCGATCGGCCCGGACGACTATGGGCGCTGGGAGACCGGGGCCCCAACCTGAAGGTGGATCAGGCTCGGAATATCTATGGCGTGCAGGGGCTCACCCACCTGCGCGATGTGCCGGGCGCCAAGATTCTGCCGATGCCCGAGTTCGGGCCGAGCCTGTCGGAACTGCAGATCACGGGAAACCGGGTCGAGTGGCTGAGGACATTGCCGCTGCGGGCGGCTTCGGGGGCGCCGATCACCGGCCTGCCCCTGCCCGGCGGCGACGCCGCAGCGATGGAGCCTTTGTTCGACCTGGATGGCCGGCCCCTGGGCGCCGATCCGAACGGCGCCGACAGCGAGGCGGTCGTGGCCATGACCGACGGCTCGTTCTGGGTCGCGGAGGAATACGGGCCATCACTGATGAAGGTGCGGGCCGATGGCGTGGTGGATCTGCGCTGGACGCCGGAGGGGCTGGTGGCGGCCGGCGGGCGGGACATCCTGCCGTCCATGGCGAGCCGCCGGCGGCTCAACCGCGGGTTCGAAGGCCTGGCGGTGTCGCACGACGAGACGCGGCTCTATGTCGGGTTCCAAAGCGCCTTCGAGGGCGACGACGCCCGAGCCGCGCGGATATGGACCCTGGACGCGGTGTCCGGCGCGCTGCTGGCCGAGCACAGCTATCCCCTCGATCCCCCGGAAAGCTTCCTGAGGGACCTCGCGGCGGGACCGGTGGCGCCCAGCGACCTGAAGATCGGTGAGCTGCTGTGCGTGGGCTCCGGCCGGTTGCTGGTGCTGGAGCGCATCACCCATACCAGCAAGGTCTACGCGGTCGACCTGACCGGCGCCGAGGTGCTCGACAAGGAGCTGATCTTCACCAGCGACGAGGCTCCGGAGGTCGCCCCGGACCTTGAAGGCATGATCGCGCTGTCGGACCGCGAACTCCTGCTGGTGAACGACAACGACTTCGGCATCGAGGGCGTGGAGACGCGGTTCTTCCGGGTGCGGTTCGACCGGGCGGTGATTTAGCTGAACCGGGGCCGCCTCAGCCTCAGACCGCGCCGATGATTCCCAGGAAGTCGGCGGCCTTCAGCGAAGCGCCGCCCACCAGGGCGCCGCCCACTTCGTCGGCGTGGAGGATCTCGGCGGCGTTGGAGGGCTTCACCGAGCCGCCGTAGAGGATGGCCACCGTCGCGCCGTGGGCGCCAAAGACGTCCGTCAGGGTGGCGCGGATGGCGCGGTGGACCTCGACGATCTCCTCGGTGGAGGGGGTGAGACCCGTGCCGATGGCCCAGACGGGTTCATAGGCGACGCAGAAGGCCTGGCCGGCCAGGTCGGCGGGCAGAGAGCCCCTCACCTGCCCGGTGACGACCTCCAGGGCCTTGCCGGCCTTGCGCTGCTCCAGGGTCTCGCCGACGCAGACGATGGGCTCCAGGCCGGCGGCGAGGGCCGCCACCGTCTTGGCGGCCACCAGGGCGTCGGTCTCGCCATAGCCGCTGCGACGTTCGGAGTGGCCGAGGATCACCAGCTCGGCGCCGGCGTCGGCCAGCATGCTGGCGGCGATGTCGCCGGTATAGGCGCCGGCGGCCTCGGCGCGGCAGTCCTGGCCACCCACCAGCACATTGGTGGCCTTCAGCGCATTGGCCATGCGGGAAACCAGGGTGGCGGGCGGGCAGATGGCGACGCGGGCCTTGGTCGATCCGAGGCCGGCGGCGGTGGCCAGCGCCTCCCCAAGGGACGCGGAATCCCCGTTCATCTTCCAGTTTCCGGCGATCAGGGGGGTGGGGGCGGTCATCAAGGCCTCGCTTTTGTCGTGTTCCCTGGGCGAGTAAGGCGCCTTGTGTTTTCTGTCACGCGCTTGCGGGGGCCAAGCGGCCTCCACTATACCGCCCGTTCCGATGCTCGCCCCGCGGGGCCAGGAAGACCGTCCACATGCTCGCCGCCGTCCGCACCTTCGCCAAATCCTGGGTCGCCGCCGTTCTTATCGGCCTGCTGATCGTCAGCTTCGCCATCTTCGGCATTCATGACGTCTTCAAGGGCGGGGTCTCCAATTCCGTGGTGACTGCCGGGTCGCGCAAGGTCTCGGCCACCGACTTCAAGCGGGAGTTCGACAATTTCCGCAAAGGCGCCGAGCAGCAGGTGGGCCAGCCGATCACCAACGAGGTGGCCGCCGCCAACGGCCTGGACACCCGGGTGCTGAACGACGTCGCCAACCGCGAGGCCTTCGGCGAGATGCTGTGGAAGATCGGCGTGCGGCCCTCCGACGTGCTGATCACCCGCGAGCTGCAGAAGATTCCGGCCTTCTTCGACCAGGTCTCCGGCCGCTTCGACAAGGCCCTCTACGCCCAGCGCCTGAGCGAGAACGGCCTGACCCCGCCAGCCTTCGAGATGATCATGCGCGACCAGATCGCCGAGGCGCACCTGGCCTCGGCCTTCGCCAACGGCCTGCGGGTGCCGCGCGCCTATACCGCCCTGGGCGCCATCTACGGGCTGGAAAGCCGCGATGTCGGCTACTTCACCGTCGATCCGCGCACGGTGGCCCCGCCGCCCCTGCCCACCGACGCCCAACTCACCACCCTGATGCAGGAAAACGCCGCGGCCCTGACCCGTCCGGAATTCCGCGTCCTGACCGTGGTCCGCTTCAGCCCCTCCATGGTCAGCGCCGATCTGCCGATCGATCCCGCAGAGCTGCAGAAGCGCTTCGAATATCGCCGCGACACCCTTTCCAAGCCCGAGACCCGCAGCCTGATCCAGATTCCGGTGAAGGACGCCGCCGCGGCCCAGACCGTGGCCGCCCGCCTGGCCAAGGGCGAGGCGCCGGCCGCCATCGCCAAGTCCCTGGGGGTCGACGCCATCACCTATGCCGACAAGCCGCGCACGGCGATCGCCGACCCCAAGGTCGGGGAAGCCGCCTTCCGCCTGCCCGTCGGCCAGATCACCCCGGTGAAGGGCGACCTCGGCTTCGCGGTGATCGCGGTCAGCAAGATCACGCCTGGTCAGGCCGTCACCCTCGACCAGATCCGTCCGCAACTGGAGGCCGAGCTGCGCAAGGACGCGGCCGCCGAAAAGGTCTACGCCATGAGCCAGGCCTATTCGGACGCCCACGACAGCGGCGCCAACCTGGCCGAATCCGCCAAGAAGGCCAATGTGCCGGTCCTGACCATTGGCCCGGTGTCCGAACAGGGCGGCAGCCCGCAGGGCCAGCCCGTGCCCGGCGTGAACGAGAAGCTGCTGAAGAGCGCCTTCAGCCTGCCCCAGGGCGGCGAAAGCGAGGTCGAGGAAGCCGGCCAGGGCGAGTATTACGCCGTCCGCGTCGACAAGATCATCCCCAAGGCCATGCCGCCGCTGGCCGAGGTCAAGCCGCAGCTGACCCGCGTCTGGATGATGCGCGAGATGGTCAAGCGCCTGCAGGCCAAGGCCGACGAGCTGGCCGCCCGGGTGCGCAAGGGTGAGAGCCTGGAGGCCGTCGCCGCCACGGTGGGGGGCCAGGTGGGCCGCGCCACCGGAATCGACCGCCAGAACGCCGGCCAGAACAAGATCCTGTCCCGCGACGCCCTGATCAAGGCCTTCAACGCCAAGTCCGGCGAGGTGTTCACCGCCGAGGCTACAACCTTCGGCCTGATCGTCGGCAAGCTGGAGGCGGTCCGCGCCCCCACCGGCCCGACCCTGGCCCGCATCACCGAGGAAAGCCGCCCCCAGATGACCGAGGGGACCTTCCGCGAGATCCAGGAGGACGCCCGCAAGGCCGCGCGGTCCCTGGTGAAGGTGAAGACCAATGCCAACAATGCGCGCATCGCGCTGGGCCTCGAACCCCTCGAGACCAAGAAGGACGCCAAGGCGGCCAAGACGGAGACGGCGAAGTGACGATCGAACCTGCGTTTGCGGACTTTGAGCAGAAATATGCCCAAGGCGCGCCGCAGGTCGTCTGGACCCGTCTGATCGACGACCTCGAGACCCCGGTCTCGGCCTATCTGAAGATCGCCCACGGGCGGCCCTACGCCTTCCTGTTCGAGAGCGTGGAGGGCGGCGCCTGGAGGGGCCGCTATTCGGTGATCGCCATGAAGCCCGATCTCGTCTGGCGGTGCCGGGGCGACGTGGCCGAGATCGCGCAGGGCGCCGGCATCGCCGCCGGCCAGTTCGTGACCCAGAAGGGCGGCGCGCTGGATTCGCTGCGCGACCTGGTGGCCGCATCGCGCCTGGACCTGCCCGCGGGCCTGCCGCCGATGTCGGCCGGCGTGTTCGGGGCCATCGGCTACGACATGATCCGGCTGGTGGAGAAGCTGCCCAACGTCAATCCCGACCCCCTGAACCTGCCCGACGGCCTGATGATCCGGCCCTCCATCGTCGCCATCTTCGACGCCATCGCCCAGGAGATCATCCTGGTGACGACCGTGCGGCCCGACGGGCTGTCGGCGCGGGCGGCCTTCGACGCGGCCCAGGCGCGGCTGGAGGGGGTGATGGACGACTTCCGCAAGCCCGCCCCGCCGCTCTCCGGCGACGGCGTGGCCGAGCCCGACGCCTTCACCACCCCGGTCAGCCGCGAGGACTATCGGGCCATCGTGGAACGGGCCAAGGACTACATCCGCGCCGGCGACATCTTCCAGGTGGTGCCCAGCCACCGGTTCCGCGCGCCCTTCAGCCGCGATCCCTTCGCCCTCTACCGGTCGCTCCGGCGGATGAACCCCTCGCCCTTCCTGTTCTATCTGAACTTCGGCGACTTCCAGCTCGCCGGCTCAAGCCCCGAGATCCTGGTGCGGCTGCGGGACGGCAAGATCACCATCCGCCCCATCGCCGGCACCCGTCCCCGCGGCGCGACGCCGGAGGAGGACCTGGCCCTGGAGGCCGAGCTGATCGCCGACCCCAAGGAGCGGGCCGAACACCTGATGCTGCTGGACCTCGGCCGCAACGACGTGGGCCGGGTGGCGATGCTGAACAAGCCGGGCGCCAACGAGCCGCCCACGCCCTCCAAGGGGTCGCACGTGCGGGTGACCGCCAGCTTCTTCGTGGAGCGCTACAGCCACGTCATGCACCTGGTCTCCAATGTCGAGGGCGACGCGCCCGAGGGCCTGGATCCCGTGGACGTGCTGATGGCCGCCCTGCCCGCCGGCACGCTCTCGGGCGCGCCCAAGGTCCGGGCCATGCAGATCATCGACGAGCTGGAGCTGGAGAAGCGCGGCATCGCCTATGCGGGCGCCGTCGGCTATTTCGGCGCCGACGGCTCGGTGGACACCTGCATCGTCCTGCGCACCGCCTGCTTCAAGGACGGGATGATGTACGTCCAGGCCGGCGGCGGTGTGGTGGTCGATAGCGATCCCGACGCCGAGTACGACGAGACCCTGCACAAGGCCCGCGCCCTGCGCCGGGCGGCCGAGGAAAGCTGGCGCTTCGTCTAGTCGAGGCGCCTAGCGGTCGCCCTGCACGACGTGCTGGGTGATCACCGGCGGCGCCAGGATCATGGCGGTGGCCAGGGTCAGGGCCGTGGAGGCCGCGAAGGCCGCGGCGCAGAGCACCGGCCACATCGATTCCTTGGCCGCCGGCGTCGCCAGCAACAGGCGGGCGCGGGCGATCTGGTCGGCGTCGAGGACGGAATCAGCGGGCGGCATGGCCACAGCCTCCGCTCAACTTGCACCCGGCGCAATGCGCGGACTTGGCGCAGGAGCGCCTACAGCCTAGATGGACGATCATGATCCTGGTCATCGATAACTACGACAGCTTCACCTACAACCTCGTCCACTATCTGAACGAGCTGGGGGCGGAGACGCTCGTCTATCGCAATGACGCCCTGACGGTTCCGGGGGCCCTGGGGCTGAAGCCGGACGGCATCCTGCTCTCGCCGGGCCCCTGCACCCCCAACGAGGCCGGCATCTGCCTGGGCCTGATCACCGGCGCGCCGCAGGACCTGCCGATCCTGGGGGTCTGCCTGGGCCATCAGGCCATCGGCCAGGCCTTCGGCGGCGAGGTGGTGCGCGCCAAGGCGATCATGCACGGCAAGACCAGCCCCATCCACCACACCGGCAAGGGGGTGTTCGCCGGCCTGCCCAACCCCTTCACCGCCACCCGCTATCACAGCCTGTCGGTGGCCAAGGAGACCCTGCCCGACGTCCTGGAGGTCACCGCCTGGACCGACGACGGCGAGGTCATGGGCTTCCAGCACAGGACCCGGCCGATCCACGGGGTGCAGTTCCACCCGGAATCCATCGCCACCGAGGGCGGCCACCAGTTGCTGGCCAATTTCCTGGACCTGGCCGGCGCGCCGCGGACCGTCCCGGCCTGATGTCCGACGCCTTCAAGCCTCTGCTGGGCCTGCTGGCCGACGGCGCGACCCTGTCGGAGGAGGACGCCGGAAACTTCTTCGCCGCCTGCCTGCGGGGCGAGCCGACCCCGGCCCAGGTGGCCGCGGCCATCACCGCCATGCGCCTGCGCGGCGAGACCGTCGGCGAGATCACCGCCTGCGCGCGGGCCATGCGCCGCGCCGCCGTGACCCTGGACCACCCCCATGACGTCATCGACGTCTGCGGCACCGGCGGCGACGGCCTGCACACCCTGAACATCTCCACCGCCGTGGGCTTCGTGGCGGCCGGCGGCGGCCTGAAGGTCGCCAAGCACGGCAACCGGGCGCTGTCCTCACGCTCCGGCGCGGCCGACGTGCTGAGCGAGCTGGGGGTCGACATCTCGGCCTCCACCGAGCGCCAGCTGCAGGCGCTGGACGAGGCCGGCATCTGCTTCATGTTCGCCCAGGCCCATCATGGCGCCATGCGCCACGTCTCGCCGATCCGGGCCGAGCTGGGGTTCAGAACCCTGTTCAACCTCTTGGGACCGTTGACCAATCCGGCCGGCGCCAAGCGCCAGGTGATGGGGGTCTTCGCCGAACGCTGGGTCGAACCCCTGGCCCGCGTGCTGGGCGCGCTCGGGACCGAGCGGGCCTGGGTCGTCCACGGCGGCGGCATGGACGAGATGACCACCACGGGGGAAACGGTCGTGGCCGAATGGCGCGAGGGCCAGTCGCGGCTGTTCACCGTCACCCCTGAGGCCGTGGGCCTGAAGCGGGCGGCCCTGGCCGACCTGACCGGGGGGACGCCGGCCGAGAACGCCGTGGCCCTGCGCGCCCTGCTGGACGGCGAGACCGGGGCCTATCGCGACATCGTGCTGCTGAACGCCGCCGCCGCCTTCCTGGTGGGGGAGAAGGTGGAGACCCTGCGCGACGGGATCGACCTGGCGCGCGCCGTCATCGACGACGGCCGGGCCAGGCGCGCCCTGGAGCAGCTCGTGGCCATCACGAGCGTACCGTGAGCGACATCCTCGCCAAGATCGCCGCCTACAAGCGTGACGAGGTCGCCGAGCGGAAGGCCCTGCGCACCGTGGCCCAGGTGGAGGCCGCCGCGGCCCGGGCCTCCGCGCCGCGGGGCTTCCGCGCCGCCCTGGAACGCGCCCACGCGCCGGGTCGCCTGGCCCTGATCGCCGAGATCAAGAAGGCCTCGCCCTCCAAGGGGCTGATCCGCGCCGACTTCGACCCGCCGGCGCTCGCCCGCGCCTATGAGGCCGGGGGCGCGGCCTGCCTCTCGGTGCTGACCGACGGGCCCAGCTTCCAGGGCGCCGACAGTTTCCTGACCGCCGCGCGCGACGCCTGCGCCCTGCCCGCCCTGCGCAAGGAGTTCCTGGTGGACCCCTGGCAGGTGGCCGAATCCCGGGCTCTGGGGGCCGACGCCATCCTGGTGATCCTGGCCATGGTCGATGATTCCGTCGCCGCCGCGTTGATGCGGGAGGCCGCCCGATTCGGCCTGGACGCCCTGGTGGAGGTCCACGACGAGGGCGAGATGGCCCGGGCCGGGGCGCTGGGCGCGACCCTGGTGGGGGTCAACAACCGCGACCTGCGCAGCTTCGAGATCGACCTGGCCATCACCGAGCGGCTGGCGGCCCTGGCCCCCGCAAACGCCTTGCTGGTCACGGAAAGCGGCATCTTCACCCCCGCCGACGCCGCCCGCCTGGAGCGGTCGGGCGCCCGCGCCATGCTGGTGGGGGAAAGCCTGATGCGTCAGGCCGACGTGGCGGCCGCGGCGAAGGCCCTGCTCGCCTAGCCCGCGGTCAACTTGACATTAACGAAGAACGCCTAGAGAACATCGGCAAGGTTTCTGCTTTGTTCTTTAAGGGCTCTACGTCCATGCTCACCCGCAAACAGCACGAATTGCTCATGTTCATCCATGAGCGGATCAAGGAGAGCGGCGTCTCGCCATCCTTCGACGAGATGAAGGAGGCGCTCGACCTGGCGTCCAAGTCCGGCATCCACCGCCTGATCACGGCGCTCGAGGAGCGCGGCTTCCTGCGCCGCCTGCCGCACCGGGCCCGGGCCCTGGAAGTGGTGAAGCTGCCGCAGCAGGCCACCACCTCCTCCCCGCCCAAGGGCCGCGCACCCTTCAAGCCGCAGCTGGTGGAGGCCGGATCGTCCGCCCCGCAGCCGGCGGCGGCCAACGACACCCGCGAGATCTCCATCCTCGGCAAAATCGCCGCCGGCACCCCCATCGAGGCGATCCAGCAGGAGCGCGACCGCATGCACGTGCCCGAGAGCATGCTGGGCGCGGGCGAGCACTTCGCCCTCGAGGTGCAGGGCGACTCCATGATCAACGCCGGCATCCTGGACGGCGACTATGTGGTGATCCGCAAGACCGACACCGCCACCTCCGGCGAGATCGTCGTGGCCCTGGTGATGGGCGAGGAAGCCACCCTCAAACGCCTGCGCAAGAAGGGGGCCTCCATCGCCCTGGAGGCCGCCAACCCGGCCTATGAGACCCGCATCTTCGGACCCGACCAGGTCCAGGTTCAGGGCCGCCTCGTCGGCCTGATCCGCAAGTACCACTAGACCCTGACCGTTTCAGACGGACTCATCTGAAACGACAAAACGGGTCTAGATTCAAGATATTAGAGCACGTCGGGCGGCGGAACCGGTATCCACTTCCGCCTGACGTGCTCTAGTTCGTCCAAGGGCGCCGGCCCCGCAGGGTCTGCGCCCACACGATCCTCCAGCCCTGCGCCGTGCGATAGAGTTCGGCCGAGCCGCCGCGGGCGAAGTCGTCCTCGGTCAGCAACAGGGCCCCAGGGCAGTCGGAGGCGCTCGCCGCGCCACGCACCACCACCACCTGCGCCCATTGGCAGAACAGCGGCAGCTTCTTCTCGATCGTGGAGGCGCGCCGGGTGAAGACCGCGGCCACGCGCGGGCCCGAGCCGGGCCTCGGGGCGCAGGACCAGCGGTCGCAGTCATAGAGGGCGTCGCGGGCCGCAAGACCGTCCGTGGCCGGCTCCAGGCCGCGCCGTCGCGCCCAGAGCTCGGCGCCGAACAGCTTCACATCGGGGCGGAACAGAACCGCCTGCCCGCCCTGCCGCACCGCCAGGGTCGAGCCGTCGGCGGCGATCCAGATGTCCGGCGGCGGCGGGCGCGGGGTCAGGGTGACGGCCAGGGCGAGCGGGAGGCCGGCCCAGCGCAGAGGCCCCTTCCACAGACAGAGCCACAGGATGCCCAGGAAGGCCGCCGGCAGGGTCCAGGCCGGCGCGCTGGCCACGATGATCTGGGCGTGGGGCAGGCCCGCCGCCGTCGCGGCGATGCGGTTCATGGCCTCGATGGCCAGGCCCGCCGCCCGCAGGGGGGCCTCCCCCAGGCCCAGGGGCGCCAGCACCGCCCCCAGGGCCAGGGCCGGCATCATCAGGAAGGAGGAGATGGGCGCCACCAGCAGGTTGGCGGCCAGGCCGAAGGTGGAGACCCGGTTGAAGTGCTGCATGGCGAAGGGGCCGGTGGCCAGGCCCGCCACGAAGCTGGCCGCCAGGCTGGCGCCGAGCCAGGTCCCCACCGCCTGGACGCCGCGGATCGGCCAAGGCGCGTTGATCTCCCGCACCGGCCGCGGCCAGAGCTCGGCCAGGGCGACGAGGGCCGTGGTGGCGGCGAAGGACATCTGGAAGCCCGGCTCGGTGACCGCCTCCGGCTGCAGGGCCAGGATCACCAGGGCGGCGACGGCCAGGGTGTGCAGGCTGATGGCGCGGCGATCCACCAGGATGGCCCCGAAGGCCGCGCAGGCGGTGATGGCGGCCCGCTCGGCCGGCGCCGGCGCGCCCGAGAGCACCAGATAGGCCAGGACGGCGGCGAGGCCGGCCAGGGCCGCGGCCTTCTTGCTGGACAGACGCAGGGCGAGCCAGGGCCAGGCCGCGATCAGCAGGCGTACCCCGGCGAAGGCGAAGCCGCCGACGATGGCCATGTGCAGGCCGGAAATGGAGATGATGTGGGCCAGGCCCGCCGCCCGCAGGGCGTCCACCTGTTCCTTGGGCACGAAGGCCTCATGCCCGGTGACCATGGCCGCGGCCAGGCCGCCGCTCTCCACCCCCATCTGGTCGACGATCTTGCGCGCCAGGGCCCAGCGGGCGGCGTTGACCCGCATCTCCAGGGCGAGGCGCCAGGGCGGCGGCTCGGCGAAGATCTGGCGAGGCGCGGTGAGGGTGAAGCCCACCCCGCCGATTTCCTCGAAGAAGGCGTCGCGGGCGAAGTCGTAGGAGCCGGGGCTGGCCGGCGGCGGCGGCGGGTTCAGCATGCCGCGCAGGCGGACGGCGGTTCCCGGAGCCGGCAGGGCCGCGTCGGCCTGCAGGGTGACCCGCGCGCGGATCGGGGTCGCCTCGGGGTCCAGGCCGCCGACCCGGATCGGCGCCAGCAACAGACGTGGGCCGCCCTGCCCCGGACTGGCGACGTCCACCACGAAGGCGTCGATGGTCGCCATCCCCCGGCCGGCGGGCGCCTGGGGGGCGCGGACCTGCTCGGTGCGCAGCTTGCCCGCCGCGAAGCCGGCCAGGGCGAAGGCCGCCAGGGTCAGGGCCACGGCCAGGGCGCGGCTGCCGCCCCATCGCGCGCGGATCAGCAGCAGGCCGCCGGCCAGGCCCAGGACGGCGAGGGCCAGCAGGGCGAGGGGCTCGCGCGGCAGGGCGAAGTAGGCCGCCGCGCCGCATCCGAAGGCCACTGGCGTCCACAGGCCGAGCCGGTCGGCCTGGGCGGCGGCCTGGGCGTGCAGCCACGCCATCGCATCGGCGGCGCTAGGAAGCTTGCGGACGGGCGTGTAAATAGGCGCCGCGATCGCGTCGGCCTCCGCCGACGCCGCCTCACCCATAGTCCCGAGCTCGATGTCCGACCGTCCCGTCGTCACCCGTATCGCCCCCTCGCCCACCGGCTACATGCATATTGGCACGGCCCGCACGGCCCTGTTCAACTGGCTTTACGCCAAGCGCATGGGCGGCAAGTTCCTGTTGCGCATCGAGGACACCGACCGCGAGCGCTCCACCCTGCCCGCCGTCCAGGCGATCTTCGACGGCATGGCCTGGCTGGGGCTGACGCCTGACGAGGAGCCGGTCTTCCAGGCCGCGCGCGCCGACCGCCACGTCCTGGCGGCCCAGGAGCTGCTGTCCCGCGGCCGGGCCTATCGCGACTACATGACGCCTGACGAGTTGACCGCAGAGCGCGAGATCGCCCGCGCCGAGGGCCGGGCGGTGCGCTCGCCCTGGCGCGACCAGGACGCCAACTTCAACGACCGTCCCTTCGTGGTGCGCTTCAAGGGCCCGCAGGAGGGTGAGACAGTCATCCACGACCTGGTGAAGGGCGACGTGACCTTCAAGAACAAGGACCTGGACGACCTCATCATCCTGCGGACCGACGGCACGCCGACCTACAACCTCGCGGTCATCGTCGATGACCAC
The DNA here is from genome assembly GCF_965229015.1 of Phenylobacterium sp. GTDB lineage: Bacteria > Pseudomonadota > Alphaproteobacteria > Caulobacterales > Caulobacteraceae > Phenylobacterium. The sequence goes on from NZ_CBDDIM010000001.1 coordinate 995,330, forward strand.
GAGATGGGGATCACCCACGTGATCCGCGGCGACGACCACCTGAACAACGCCGCCCGCCAGACCCTGATCTACGAGGCCCTGGGCTGGGAAGTGCCGGTCTGGGCCCACCTGCCGATGATCCACGGCCCCGACGGCGCCAAGCTGTCCAAGCGGCACGGCGCCCAGGCGGTGAGCGAGTTCGACGACATGGGCTACCTGCCCGAGGCCATGCGCAACTACCTGGCGCGGCTCGGCTGGGGCCACGGGGACGACGAGATCTTCTCCGACGAGCAGGCCCAGGCCTGGTTCGACGTCACCGACGTGGTCAGCGCCCCGGCCCGGCTGGACTGGGCCAAGCTGAACCACATCAACAACCACTATCTGCGCCAGGCGGAGATCGGCCGGCTGACCGACCTGACCGTGCGCGTCCTGAAGAGCCGGGGCGAGACCCTGCACGACGGCGACACCGACATCCTGCACCGCACCATTCCGCTGGTCCGGGACGGCGCCAAGACCCTCCTGGAGTTGGCCGACGCTGTGGTCTTCGCCCTGAAGCGGCGGCCCCTCGAACTGCCCGAGAAGACGCTCGCCCTGCTGAACGACGAGACCCGCGCGCGCTTCGCGCGCCTGCGCCAAAACCTCGCAGGCCAGGCCGAGTGGGAGGTCGTCGCCCTCGAGGCGGCCCTGCGCGCCTTCGCCGAAAGCGAGGGCGTGGGCCTTGGAAAGATCGGCCCAGCCTTACGTGGCGTCCTGTCGGGCGGGTCGCCCGCGCCCGATCTCGCCGGCGCCTTGGTAAGCCTCGGAAAAGCGGAAAGTCTCGGTCGGCTTGACGATGCCCTTTCGCCCGCTGCGTAAGCCGGTATAAGGCTCGCCAAACAGGCGTTTTGTTCCAGACATGCGAAGGGGATGGCATGGCCGACATGGCGAAAATGAGCATCGGCTCAAAGACCGTTGAACTCCCGATTCTGAAGGGCGTCGACGGCCCGGCCGTCGTTGATATCCGCAAGCTCTACGCCGAGGCCGACGTCTTCACCTACGACCCCGGCTTCACCTCCACGGCGAGCTGCGAGAGCAAGATCACCTTCATCGACGGGGACGCGGGCGTTTTGCTGCACCGCGGTTATCCGATCGACCAGCTGGCCGAGAAGTCGAGCTTCCTGGAGGTCTGCTACCTGCTGCTGCACGGCGAGCTGCCGAACGCGGCCGAGGCCGAGCAGTTCGAGAAGACCATCACCTACCACACCATGCTGCACGAGCAGTTCGATCGCTTTTTCCAGGGCTTCCGCCGGGATGCTCACCCGATGGCGATCATGGTCGGCGCGGTCGGCGCCCTGTCGGCCTTCTATCATGACAGCACCAACGTCGAGGATCCCGAGCAGCGGATGATCTCGTCGCACCGGCTGATCGCCAAGATGCCGACCATCGCGGCGCGGGCCTTCAAGTACTTCCGTGGCCAGCCCTTCGTGCATCCGCGCAACGACCTGTCCTACGCCGAGAACTTCCTGCGCATGTGCTTCTCGGTCCCGGCCGAGGATTGGGTCCCGAACCCGGTGCTGACGCGGGCCATGGACCGCATCTTCATCCTGCACGCCGACCACGAGCAGAACGCCTCCACCTCGACGGTGCGTCTGGCCGGCTCCTCGGGCGCCAACCCCTTCGCCTGCATCGCGGCCGGCATCGCCTGCCTCTGGGGCCCCAGCCACGGCGGCGCCAACGAAGAGGCGCTGAACATGCTCAAGGAGATCGGCACCGTCGATCGCATCCCCGAATACGTCCAGGGCGTGAAGGACCGCCGCTATCGCCTGATGGGCTTCGGTCACCGGGTCTACAAGAACTACGACCCGCGCGCGACGGTCATGCAGAAGACCTGCCATGAAGTCCTGGCCGAAGTCGGCCACTCCGACGACCCGTTGCTGAAGGTCGCCATGGAGCTGGAGAAGATCGCGCTCTCCGACCCCTACTTCATCGAGCGCAAGCTCTATCCGAACGTCGACTTCTATTCCGGCATCACCCTGCGCGCCCTGGGCTTCCCGCCCGAGATGTTCACCGTGCTGTTCGCCGTGGCCCGCACCGTCGGCTGGATCGCCCAGTGGAAGGAAATGATCGAGGATCCGTTGCAGAAGATCGGCCGTCCGCGCCAAATCTATACCGGCGCCCCGCTCCGCGACTACACGGCGATCGACAAGCGCGGCTAAGGCCCGCCTCCAACGCCAGGACAGATCATCCGCCGCGCCCCAGGCGCGGCGGATTTTCTTTGTCCGGATGGCGCAGTTGGCGACTCCGAGCCGTCAGGCCGGCGTGCGTTCGGCCAGGATCTTGAGGATGGCGTCGGCGGCGGCGTCGGAGGGGTCGGGACCGCCGCGCCCCATGGTCTCCAGGGCGGCGAACTGAGCCGCCACCTGGCGGGCGCGGAGCGCCGGGTCTTCCAGGCGCAGGGCGATCTCGCGGGCCAGGGCCTGGGGCGTGCAATCGTCCTGGATCAGTTCGGGGGCCACGATCTCGCCGGCGGCGATGTTGAACAGGGTGATGGGCCGGCGCACCAGGCGGTTGACCAGGGCGTAGGTCAGCTTGTCGATCCGGTAGCCGATCACCATCGGGCATCCGGCCAGGGCCAGTTCGATGGTCACCGTGCCCGAGCAGGCCATGGCCACGGTGGCGGCCTTCATCGAGTCCAGCTTGGCCTGCTCGCCTTCCACCACATGGGCGCGGCGCGGCCAGCCGGCCACCTGGGCCTTCACCGCCTCGGCGACGGTGGGGGCGGCGGGAATGACGATCTCCAGGTCCGGGCGGCTGGCCTTGAGCAGCAGGGCCGCCTCGGCGAAGGGCGGCAGGACCCGGTTGATCTCGCTGGGCCGGCTGCCGGGCAGGACCAGCAGGATCGGCGCCTCGGGGGCGATCTTGTACTCGGCGCGCAGACGGGCCGGATCGGCGGCGGAGAAGTCGACCTTCAGGGCGGCGTTGCCGACGAAGGTGGTGGGCAGGCCCTCGGCCTCGAAATAGGGGGCGTCGAAGGTGTGGATGGAGAGCAGGTGGTCCACCGAACGGGCCAGGACCTTGGCCCGTCCCCGCCGCCAGGCCCAGACCTGGGGAGCGACGTACTTCACCAGGGGAATGGCGGGGTCGAGCTTGCGCAGGCGGTTGGCGACCCGCAGGCTGAAGGCCCAGGAGTCGATCAGGACCACGACGTCGGGCTTCTCCCGCGCGGCCAGGGCCACGGTCTGGTCCACCAGTTTCATGGCGCGGGGATAGACGGCGAGCGCGTCCACGACGCCGAGGATGGAGAGCTGGGCGATGTCGAACAGGCTTTCGACGCCCTGGGCGGCCATCTGGGCCCCACCGGCGCCGATGAAGCGGACCTTGTCGCCGAGCCGGGCGCGAAGGGACTTGGCCAGCCCCGCGCCACGGTCGTCGCCGGAGGCCTCCGTGGCCACCAGCATCACGCAGAGGGGTTTGGTCATGGCTCGACGCCCACGATGAACAGGCCCAGTTCGTCGGCCATCTCGATCACCGCCTCGCGGTCGAGGACCAGCAGGCGGCCGGCCTCCCCCACGATGCCGGCCAGGCCCGCGGCGGCGGCGCGCTGCACGGTGGCCAGGCCGATGGTGGGCAGGTCGACGCGGGTCTCCTGGATCGGCTTGGGCGCCTTGGCCAGCACGCCACGATAGGCGCCGGGGACCCCGCGGATGGCGGTGGGAATCTCATGGGCGACACGGCGCAGCATGGCGTCGGTGCCCTCCTGGGCCTCCACGGCCAGGACCAGGCCGTCGCAGACCACAGCCCCCTGCCCCACGTCCAGGCGGCCGATCTCCCGGGCCACCAGCAGGGCGCGCTCGATGTCGGCCGTGTGCTCGGGCCCCGGGGCGACCTTGCCCAGCGGTCCCTTGGCCAGGGACAGGTCGCTCTTGGCCTCGTGGGCGCCCTCGATGACGAAGCCCTCCTTGGCGAACTCGTCCAGCACCACCCGCAGCAGGGCGTCGTCGCCATGGCGGGCCGCGGCGATCACCGCCGGCAGCATGGCCAGGCCGCGCAGGTCGGGCTTCAGGGCCTTGAAGTCGGGCCGGCTGACATTGCCCACCAGGCAGACCGCCTGGCACCCGGCGCGCTTGAGCGCCTTGATGGTCTTGCCCACCTCGGCCAGGCCCACGTCGGCGCCGGGGAAGCGGTTCAGCTCAGGTCCGGCGAAGCCCTTGAGGCGGGCGACGAACACCGGGCGGCCTTCCTGTTCGCAATGCTCGGCGATCTCCAGGGGAAGCGTGCCGCCGCCGGCGATCAGGCCCAGCTTGCGCATGGCTGGGACTAGACCTCGCGCTCGGGCAGGCACAGGGGACGGCTGCCGTCGGCGCGGATGAAGTCGATGATCTCCAGCACCTCGTCGCAGCTGGCATAGGTCTCGACGGTGTCGTCCAGGCGCTCCTGGAAGGTGCCTTCGTCGGCGAACAGCATGCGGTAGGCCGCGCGCATGGTGTTGATGGTCTCGCGGCTGAAGCCGCGGCGCTTCAAGCCCACCAGGTTCAGGCCCTCGAGGTGGGCGTGGTTGCCCCAGACCGAGCCGTAGGGGATGACGTCCTTCACCACGGCCGCCAAGCCGCCGATCATCGCGTGGCGCCCGACCCGGGTGTACTGGTGCACGGCCGCCAGGCCGCCGACGATGACATAATCGCCGATCTGGCAGTGACCGCCCAGGGTGGCCTGCTTGGTGAGGATCACGTGGTCGCCGACCTTGCAGTCATGGGCCACGTGGCTTTCGATCATGTAGAAGCCGTCCGAGCCGACGCTGGTGACCCCGCCGCCGCCGACCGTGCCGACGTTCATGGTGGCGTGCTCGCGGATGGTGTTGCGGTCGCCGATCACCAGCTTGGTGGGCTCGCCCTTGTAGGCGGTGTGCTGCGGCGGGCCGCCGAGCATGGCGAAGGGATAGACGGTGTTGTCCTCCCCAAGCTCGGTATGGCCGTCGACGACGATGTGGGAGACGAGCCGGGTGTTGGCGCCCAGCCGGACATTGGGGCCCACGGTGCAGAAGGGGCCGACGACGACGCCTTCCCCCAGTTCGGCGCCGTCGGCGACGATGGCGTTGGGGTGGATCTGGGCGGTCATTGGGTGGCCACCACCATGGCGGCGAACTCGCATTCGGCGGCGACCTTGTCGCCGACCATGGCCTGACCCTGGAACTTGAAGAGGTCGCCGCGGGCGCGGATGACCTTGACGTTCAGGCGCAGGACGTCGCCGGGCCGCACGGGCTGGCGGAAGCGGCCGTTGTCCACCGAGACGAAGAAGATGGTCTTGCCGGCCACGTCCACCTCAAGGGACTTGGACATCAGCACCGCGCCGGTCTGGGCCAGGGCCTCGATGATCAGCACGCCGGGCATGACCGGATAGTCGGGGAAGTGACCCTGGAAGAAGGGCTCGTTGATGGTCACGCACTTGATGCCGACGATGGACTCGCTGGGCTTGTAGTCCTCGCAGCGATCGACCAGCAGGAAGGGATAGCGATGCGGGATACGCTTCACGATCTCGGTGATGTCGATCTCGGTGGGAGATTCGTTGACGGGGGCCTTGCGGCTCATTGATCAGGTTCCTCCCGGCGGCGCTTGGCCGCCGACTTGCTCAGCCAGGCGACTTCGCGCAGCCATTGTCGCATGGGCATGGCCGGATAGCCGCCCACGATCGCGCCCGGCGGGATGTCCCGCAGCACGCCGGACGCGGCGCCCACCTGGGCCCCCTCGCCGATGATGACGTGGTCGGCGACACCGGCGCGCCCGCCGAAGGCCGAGCCGTCGCCGATGGTGACGCTGCCGGAAATCCCGGTGTGGGCGGCCATCACGCAGTTGCGGCCGACGCGGACATTGTGGGCGATCTGCACCAGGTTATCGATCTTGGTGTTCTCCCCCAGGACCGTGTCGTCATAGGCCCCGCGGTCGACGCAGCTGTTGGCGCCGATGGTGACGCCGTCCTGCAGGATGACCCGGCCCAGCTGGGGGATGTCGATGACCCCCTTGGGGCCGGCGGTGGCGCCGAAGCCGGCCTCGCCGATGACCGCGCCGGCCAGGATCTTCACCCGGTCGCCCAGCAGGGCGCAGTGGATGGTGACATTGGGCCCGATCTGGCCGTCTCGGCCGACGGCGACGCCGGGGCCGATGACGGTGTTGGCGCCGATGACGGTGTTGGCGCCGATCTCCGCCCCCGGTCCGATCACCACGCCGGGACCGAGCACGACCCCGGCCTCCAGCTTGGCGTCCCGCGACACCGCCTCGCCCAGGTGGTGGCGCGGCCGGTGCAGGCGCAGGGCGGACATGGCGTAGGCGGCGGTGGGCTGGCGGGTGACCAGGGCCACGCAGCCCTGGGGAACCAGGTCGACGTCGCGGGCCCCCACGAAGCAGGCCGCCGCCCGGGTCTCGGCCAGGTCGGAGGCGAGCTTGCGGTCGGAGAAATAGGTGATGCTGTCGGGGGTGGCCCGCGCCAGGATGGCGACACGCGCCACGCGGGACGCACCGGCCCCCGGGGCCGAAATCTCGGCCCCGGTCAGCTCGGCGAGCTCCGTCAGGGAGACGGGGCCCAGATCTTCGAAAAAGCGCGGGTCAGGCATCAAGCACTCTCAGCTCGACCCGCGCATAGCCCGAGTCGTCCTACTTGCGGACGGGAGCCGCAGCTTGCGGGGCCGCGGCCGGTTGGTCCAGGCGTTCGCGGTCGAAAGCGAACTGGGTGATCTTGGCGTTCAGCGCCGTGGTCATGGTCGGGCTGATATCCATGGCCGGGTTGGCGATGACCAGGGCGTCCCGCTGCAGCAGCACGCTGCACTGACGCTGCTGGTAGACCTGACGGATGATCGGGTCCAGCTCCTGGCCGACGCGGCCAAGCGCCTTCTGCTGGGTGGCCTGCATCTCGCGTTCACGCAGCTGGGCCTTGCGCTGATAGGCGTTGGCCCGGACCTGCAGGTCGGCGGCGGCCTTCTCGAAGGCGCCCTGGTCCATCGAGGCCTTGCGGGCGTCGAGGGCCTTGGCGTCGTTCTGGATGGCGGCTTCCTCGGCCTTCAGCTCGGCGCCGACCTGGGTCGCGATCTGTTGCAGGCGGGTCTGGACGTACTTGCCCACGGTCGAGGAGCCGATGACGCCCTCGATCGACATGACGCAGACGCCCGGAATGGCCGGTCCGTGAGTGATGGCCGGAGCGGCGGCCTGGGCGAAGGCCTGCGAGCTCGCGGTGAGCGAAAGCGCAGCGACACAGGTCGCCGCGACAAGATTTTTGATCGTCATGGGGGTCAGAACTTCGTTGAAGTGGAGAAACGGAAGGTTTCGGTCTTGTCGTAGGCTTCTTTGGCCAAAACTTGGCTGAAGTCGAAGCGGATGGGACCCATCGGAGACTTCCAGAACACCGACAGACCGGCTGTGGCGCGCAACGACAGATCATCGAAGATCAACGGGTCACGCGTTCCGGCAGGATAGGGAAGATTTGTGGCGGGATTAATCGCGCCCGGTTGGTATTCCTTGTCCACATCATCCAGCAGCCCGACGGTGCCGAAGTCGGTGAACAGGGCGGCCTTGATGCCGTACTGCTCGGGCACGAAGGTCGGGATGGTCAGCTCCACCGAGCCGATGGCGTAGGCGCGGCCGCCGAGCGCGTCGCTGCGGGCGAAGTTGGTGTCACGCGGCCCGATGCCCGCGGTCTCGAAGCCGCGGAAGCTGTTGCCGCCCTTATAGGAGCGGTCGTTGATCCGGATGGTGTCGCCGTTCCAGCCGGCGATGTAGCCGCCCTGGCCGGTGACGCTGAGGATGAAGTCCTTGTTGAACCCGTGGTACCAGGCGCCGCTCACGTCGGTGCGGATGTAGTTCACGTCGCCGCCCAGGCCGGCCAAGTCCTGGCTGAGGTCGGCGGAGAAGCCGCGGGTCGGGTTGATCGGGTTGTTGCGGCGATCCAGGTGCAGGCCATAGCCCACCAGGGAGGTCACGAAGGAGCCGCGCTGGGCGCAGAGCGACAGCGACACGATCGGCGAGGCCGGATTGCAGTAGGAGTCGTCGATCTTCACCTCGTCGCTGCGGATCACGTAGCGGGTGGTCATCGACGAGTTGAGGGTGAGCGGGAAGCCGGCCCGCAGGTTCATGCCCAGGGTGCTGGTCTGGTAGGCCGAATAGTCGGTCAGGTCGTAGCGGTAGGAATAGAGGTCCACCCCGGCCCGCAGGTTGCGGCCCAGGAAGCGCGGCTCGGTGAAGGAGAAGTCGAGCTGCTGGCGCAGGGAGCCCACGGAGATGCGGGCCCGGACGTCCTGGCCGCGCCCGCGGAAGTTGCGCTGGGTGATGCCCAGGTCCAGCACGAGTTGGTCGACCGACGAGTAGCCGGCGCTGAAGGAGAGTTCGCCGGTGGGCTGCTCCTCGACCTTCACCTGCAGGTTGGTGCGGTCCGGCGCCGAGCCGGGGATCTCGGTGATGTCGACGTCCTTGAAGAAGCCGAGCGCGCGGATGTTGTTCTTCGACCGGTCCACCAGGGCGCGGTTGTAGGCGTCGCCCTCCACCAGGTTCAGTTCGCGGCGGATCACGTAGTCCAGGGTCTGGCTGTTGCCGACGATGTCGATGCGATCGACATAGACGCGCGGCCCCTCGCGGACCTGGAAGACCACGTCGACGGTCTTGGTCTCCTTGTTGGCCACGTAGCGCGGACGCACGTCCACCGAGGCGAAGCCGGCGGCGCCGGCCGCGAAGGTCAGGGCGTCGGTGGCGTTCTCGATCACCTGGTCCTGATAGAGCTCGCCCGAGTGGATCGGGACCAGCTGGAGCAGCAGGTCCTTGTCCAGCTTCTGAAGTTCGGTCTCCACGGAAATCTTGCCGAACTTGTATTCGGGACCTTCGTCGAGGGTGTAGGTGATGACGAAGCCGTTCTTGTCCGGGGACAGTTCGGCCACCGCCGAGATCACACGGAAGTCGTAGAAGCCGCGGTTGCGGTAGTGCTTGCGCAGCTGCTCCTTGTCGTACTCCAGGCGGTCGGGGTCGTAGTTGGCGTTGGACGAGAAGAACTTGTACCAGCTCGACTGCTCGGTCACGACGACGTCGCGCAGGTCGTTGTCGGAGAATTCCTTGTTGCCGAGGAAGTTGACCCGCAGCACCCCGCTCTTGGGGCCCTCGTCGATCTCGAAGATCAGGTCCACGCGCTTCTGGGGCAGTTCGACGATCTTCGGCGTCACCGTGGCCGAGATGCGGCCCGAGCGGCGATAGAGCTCGACGATGCGCTGGACGTCGGCCTGGACCTTGGCGCGGGTGAAGATGCCGCGCGGACGCACGGTGACCTCGTCGCGCAGCTTCTCTTCCTTCAGGCCGGAATTGCCCTCGAACACCACCTTGTTGATGATCGGGTTCTCCACGACCGTGATGGTCAGGTCGCCGTTCACCAGGTTGATCTTCACGTCCGAGAACAGGTCGGTGCGGAACAGGGCCTTCAGGGCCAGGTCGAGCTTGGCCGGGTCGGCGGTCTCACCGGGCTGGATCGGCAGGTAGGAGAGCACGGTCGACTGCTCGATCCGCTCGTTGCCCTCGACAATGATCCTCTGCACGACGCCGCCCTGTTCGGCGGCCTGGGCCAACGCAAGGCTCGGCAGGGTAAGCGCGGTCGAGCCCAAAAGCAGGGCGAGACCGGAGGCGAGCGCGGCGCTACGGGCGCGGGTTCTTTGCATCGTTTCTGCCGTCAACGGAAAAGGGCGGGTCAGGAAAGCAGACCGCCAAGGATTTTGAACACACGCAGTTGCTGCAGATCGTTCCAGGTCGCGAACAACATCAATCCCAGCAACAGCGCAAGGCCCACGCGATAGCCCACGGCCTGAACCTTGGCCGCGAGAGGCCTGCGGGCCACAGCTTCGTAGGCGTAGAACAGCAGGTGTCCCCCGTCCAGCACGGGCACCGGCAGCAGGTTCATGAAGCCGATCCCCACCGAAAGCACGGCGGCCAAGCCCAAGAGGGCGACGCCCGAGCCGAGGACTTGTGATCCGATGTCGGACGCACCCTCCGCCCCTGTCTGGGCGACCTGACCCGAGACGCGGGCGATTCCCAGCGGACCGCTCAACTGGTTGGCGGACACCTGTCCCGTCACCATTCGGCCGAGATAGTAGACCGTGGTGCTGAGCACCCGCCATGTCCGCTCGACGCCTTTGCCAAGGGCTTTGATCGGATTGTAGCGGACGTGGATATAGTCCTCGCGAGCCTGGGCGGGGACGATCCCAAGGGTGCCCTGCAGCCGTTGCCCGCCCAGGCCGTCCGAGCGCATCTGCAGTTTAGAGGTGGCGGTCAGGGAAACGTCTTCGGTCCCGCGACGCACGATGAAAACCGTGGGTAGATCCACGCGAAGCTGGGCGACTTCAGCGAGATCCACGAAGCTCCTGACTGGACGGCCGTTTGCCTCGGCGATGAGATCGCCCGCCCGAAAACCGGCCTGGGCGGCGGGACTTCCCGGCGTGATAGAAGCGACCTTTGCCGGCAGGAGCATCTCCCCCAGGGCGAAGATCAGGGCGGCGAACAGGACGATTGCGAGGGCGAAATTGGCGATCGGCCCGGCGGCGGCGATCACCGCGCGCTGCCAGATCGGCTTGAAATGGTAGTAGCGCGCCAGGCCCCCCTGCCCTTCGCGGGCCACGATGGACTGGCGCAGGGTCTCCAGGTCGTCCTGGTCGGGCACGCTGGCGACATTCTCGTCGCCGGCGAAGCGCACATAGCCGCCCAGCGGCGCCCAGCCGATCCGCCATTCGACGCCGGACCGGTCGGTCCAGGCGGCGATGGAGCGGCCAAAACCGATGGAGAATCGGTCGACGGCCACGCCGAAGCTCTTGGCCGCCCAGAAGTGTCCCAGCTCGTGGACCGTGACCACCAGGGTCAGGACCAGCACGAAGGGCACGATGTAGGTCACGGCCGTATGGAGGAATTGAAGCATGACGCAGGCTACTCCTTACAGCGCGACCGGCTCGAGCCGGGCCACGACCTCGCCCGCGACGCGGCGCGCCATGGTGTCTGTCGCCTTCGCCGTTTGCAGGACATCGCCGGTGGGTTCCCCCGCGAGGCCCTCGGCCTCAACACGTTGGAGTGTGTCGGCCACGATTGCGGCAATATCGAGAAAGCCTATCCGACGGTCAAGAAATGCGGCCACGGCGACCTCATTGGCGGCGTTCATCACCGCCGGCGCCGCGCCGCCGGCCGCCAGGGCCTCCTTGGCCAGCTGCAGCGCGGGGAATCGCTCGTAGTCGGGCGCCTCGAAGGTGAGCTGGCCGATCTGGGCCAGGTCCAGCCGGGGCGCCGGCCAGGGCAGGCGGTCGGGCCAGGCGAGCGCGCAGGCGATGGGGGTGCGCATGTCCGGCGCCCCGAGCTGGGCCAGGGTGGAGCCGTCGACATATTCCACCATGGAATGGACGATGGACTGCGGATGGACGATCACGTCGACCCGCTCCGGCGGCATGGCGAACAGATAGGCCGCCTCCACCATCTCCAGGCCCTTGTTCATCATGGTGGCCGAGTCGATGGAGATCTTCACCCCCATGTCCCACTTGGGGTGATTGACCGCCTGCTCGACGCTGGCTAGGCGCATCTGCTCCCGCGACCAGCCCCGGAAGGGCCCGCCCGAGGCGGTGAGCACCAGGCGCGAGACGTGCTGGGCGACCATGGGGTCGAAGACCTGGAAGATCGCCGAGTGCTCGGAATCCACCGGGATCACCACGCCGCCGGCCAGCTTGGCGATGCGCAGCAGCTGGGGCCCGGCGCAGACCAGGCTCTCCTTGTTGGCCAGCGCCACGATGGCGCCGGACCGGGCCGCGGCCAGGGTGGGGCCCAGCCCCGCGAAGCCGACAATGGCCGACATCACCCACTGGGCGTCCATGTCCGCGGCCTCGACCACGGCCTGGGCTCCGGCGGCGGTGGCGATTCCGGTTCCGGCCAGGCGATCGCGCAGTTCGGCCAGGCGGCTCTCGTCCTCGATCACGGCGAGCTTCGGGCGCCAGCGGCGCGCCTGCTCGGCCAGGACCTGGACATTCCGGCCGGCCGCCAGGGCGACCATCTCGACCTCCGCCCCGGACTTCTCCAGCAGGTCGAGCGTGGAGACCCCCACCGACCCGGTGCAGCCCAGGACGCTGATGCGGCGCGGCAGGGTCAATGTCCCCACCCCAGGTGGTTGACCAGCCGGGCGATGGCGATCACCACCACGGCGAACAGCAGGCCGTCCACGCGGTCCAGCAGCCCGCCGTGACCGGGGATCAGATCGCCGGAGTCCTTCACGCCGAACCGGCGCTTCAAGGCCGACTCCCAGAGGTCCCCGGCCATGGTCGCCAGGCCCCCCAGCAGGCCCACCAGGGCGCCGGCGGCCATGTTCAGCTCGAAGGCGGGGATGATGGTCATCAAGGCCCCGACCGCCATGGCGAAGACCAGGCCGCCGACGAAGCCCGACCAGGTCTTGTTGGGGGAGAACCGCGGCCAGAGCTTGGGGCCCTTCAGGGCGCTGCCGACGGCGAAGGCGGCGATGTCGGCGGTCCAGGTGATGGCGAACAGCATCAGGGTCCACCACTGGCCCTGGGGCATGGCCCGCAGCCAGACCAGGCAGATGCAGGCGATGCCGATATAGAAGACCCCGAAGGCGGCGTCGGTGGGCCGCTCGGCCACGCCGCGCGCCACCAGGGCCGAGGCTATGCCGCCCAGCAGCAGGCCGGCCCAGGCGAGCCACATGTGGTCGCGATGGGCCAGGAAGACCCCGGCCAGGATCGCCACGGTGACGGCGGTGGAGACCCGCACCGGCGCATAGGGCGCGCTCATGCCGCCCCATTCGATGGACAGCAGGGCGACGGCCACGGCGATCAGCACCAGGAACGGCCAGCCGCCGGCGGCCAGGCCGGTGTCAAACCAGACCGCCGCCAGGGCGGTGGGCACCAGGACGGTGGCTGACGCCACCCGAACGCCCAGATTGGACCAGTTGAAACGCTTAGCCGGCGGCAAGGACATCGTCCGCGACGGCGCCGTACCTGCGCTCGCGCCGGTGGAACTCATCGATCGCCGACTGCAGGTGGTCGGGGGTGAAGTCGGGCCAGAGCACGTCGGGGAAGACGAACTCCGAATAGGCCGACTCCCACAGGAGGAAGTTGGAGAGGCGCTGCTCGCCGCTGGTGCGCACCACCAGGTCCGGCGCCGGCAGGCCACCGGTGGAGAGCCTCTGTTCGAAGGCCTCGTCGGTCACCGCCGCGGCGTCGATCTTGCCGGCCAGGGCGTCGGCCACCAGGGCGCGGGCGGCGTCGACGATGTCGGCGCGGCCGCCATAGTTGAAGGCCACCTGCAGGAAGAAGCGGTCGTTGTGGGCGGTGCGGGTCTCGGCCCGCTCGACGATCTCGGCGACGTCCGGCGGCAGGCCCTCACGGCGGCCGAGGATGCGGACCTTCACCCCCTCGCGGGTCAGTTTCTCGAGGTCGCTGTTCACATAGTGCTTCAGCAGCCGCATCACCTCGGCCACCTCCCCGGCGGGGCGGCGCCAGTTCTCGGTGGAGAAGGCGTAGAGGGTGAGCCAGCGGACGCCGAGGTCCGGGGCGGCCTCCACCACCTTGCGAATCGCCTCCACCCCCTTGGGGTGGCCCAGCTTGCGCGGCAGGCCGCGGCGCTTGGCCCAGCGGCCATTGCCGTCCATGACGATCGCCACGTGCAGCGGCGCGTCCTTTTCGGGCGGCTCTGGGGGAGCGGAGGCCATGCGGTTTTCCGTTTCGTCCTTGGCGGCAGTCTGGACGACTAAACCTGCATGATCTCTTGCTCTTTGATTTTCAAGGCTTCGTCCACGCGCTTGATGGCCTCGTCGGTCATCTTCTGGACCTCGGCCTCCATCCGCTTCTGTTCGTCCTGGTTGATCGTCCCGCCCTTCTCGGCCTTCTTCAGGTCGTCATTGGCGTCGCGGCGAACGTTGCGGACGGCGATCTTCTGCTGTTCGGCATATTTGCCCGCGATCTTGGCCAGGTCCTTGCGGCGCTCCTCGGTGAGCGGCGGAATCGGAATGCGCAGGTTCGTGCCTTCGTTGACCGGGTTGAAGCCGAGGCCCGACGAACGGATCGCCTTCTCCACCGACACCACCATGCCCTTGTCCCAGACACTGACGGTGATCGAACGCGGCTCCGGCACGCTGACGGCGGCCACCTGGTTCAAGGGCACGGTCGAGCCATAGGCCTCCACCATCACCTGATCCAGCAGGCCGGCCGAGGCGCGGCCCGTGCGCAGGCTGGCGAATTCTTCCTTCAAGGCGGAGATCGCCTTGTCCATGCGGTCCCGGTAGCGCGAAAGCACCGGCTTTTCTGCATCGGCCATGGGTGCATCTCCCTAAGTCTAGAGTGGTCGGCGGGTCAGGCGATGGTGGTGAAGACGCCTTGGCCCTTCAGCACCTTCATGAAGTTGCCCCGTTCGCGGATCGAGAACACCACGATCGGTACGTTGTTGTCGCGCATCAGGGCGATGGCCGAGGCGTCCATGACCCGCAGGTCCTGGGCCAGCACGTCCTGGTAGCTGAGGGTCTCGTAGCGCTTGGCGCTCGGATCCTTCTTGGGATCGGCGGTGTAGACCCCATCGACGCTGGTGCCCTTGAAGAGGGCGTCGCAGCCCATCTCCGCGGCGCGCAGGGCCGCGGGCGTGTCGGTGGTGAAGAAGGGGGCGCCGAGGCCGGCGGCGAAGATCACCACCCTGCCCTTCTCCAGGTGCCGCTGGGCCCGCCGGCGGATATAGGGCTCGCAGACCGCCTCCATGGGGATGGCCGACTGGACGCGGGTATAGACGCCGGCCTTCTCCAGGGCGCCCTGGAGGGCGAGCGCGTTCATCACCGTGGCCAGCATGCCCATATAGTCGGCGTTGGCGCGGTCCATGCCCTTGCCGGCCAGGGAGACGCCGCGGAAGATGTTACCGCCGCCCACCACCAGGCAGAGCTCGACGCCGGCGTCGACCACTTCCTTGATGTCCTCGGCCACCGCCTCGATGGTCTTGGTGTCGATGCCGAACATGGCGTCGCCCATCAGGACCTCGCCCGACATCTTCAAGAGGATCTTCTTGTAGCGCGGCTTGGCGTCGGACATGGGGCGCTCTCGAGAATCTTGGGCGTATCTACATAAACCAAGGGCGTGGTGCGCGTCGAACGCACCACGCCCTTGGGCCGTCTTTTTATGGTGGTGGTTTAGGCCTGGCCGGTCATCGACGCCACTTCGGCGGCGAAATCGTCGACCTTCTTCTCCACGCCTTCACCCAGGGCGAAGCGCACGAAGCCCTTCACCGTCACCGGAGCGCCGAGTTCCTTGCCGGTCTCGGCCAGCAGGCCCTCGATGGTCTGGTCCGGGTTCATGACGAAGGGCTGCTTCAGCAGCACCACTTCTTCCTGCCACTTGCGGATCCGGCCCTCGATCATCTTCTCGACGACGCCGATGGGCTTGCCCGATTCCAGAGCCTGGTCGGTGAGGAACTTCTTTTCCTTCTCGACGGCGGCGGGATCGAGGTCGGCCTCGGTGAGCGCCAGCGGCGGGGTCGGGGTGCCGGCCACGTGCAGGGCGATCTTGCGGCCCACATCCTTCAGCACCGCCTGGTCGCCGGCGCCTTCCAGCGCGACGAGCACGCCAAGGCGACCGACGCCGTCGCCCTGCGCATTGTGCAGGTAGAGGGCCACGGCGCCTTGCGACACGGTCAGACGCGCCGAGCGACGCAGGCGCATGTTCTCGCCGATGGTGGCGATCAGGTTGGTGATCACGTCACCCACCACTTCGCCCGTCGAGGTCTTGGCCGCGGAGATGGCGTCGACGTCGCCGTCGATGCCAAGCGCCACGGTCGCGCACTCGCGCGCCGCGTCCTGGAACTTGTCGTTCTTGGACACGAAGTCGGTCTCGGCGTTCAGCTCGATCAGGACGCCGGTCTTGCCGTCGTCGCTGAGCTTGCCGGCCACGAGGCCCTCGGCCGCGGCGCGGTCGGACTTCTTGGCGGCCTTGGAAAGGCCCTTGGTGCGCAGCCAGTCGATGGAGGCTTCGACGTCGCCGCCGTTTTCCTGCAAGGCCTTCTTGCAGTCCATCATGCCCGCGCCGGATTTCTCGCGCAGGTCCTTGACCAGCGCAGCGGTGATTTCCGCCATGGTGAGCTCCTTCAGATCAATTGGGTCGGCGGAGCCCATCTAGGACCCCGCCATGTCGTAGTCGTGTCGGCGACGCCGGAGGGCGTCCTCCGGCTTACTCTTGGGTCGCGGTCGGTTCAGCCGCCGGGGCTTCCGCCGCGGTGGTCTCCGGTTCGGCCGCGGCCGGGGCGACCTCGGCCGGGGCCGGTTCAGCCGCCACGGGCGCGGGGGCGGCGACCGGGGCCGGAGCGGCCGCCGGGGCGGCCATCTCGGCTTCGGTCACGACCGGTTCCGGGGTCAGCTCACGGGCGAGCGTCGGCTCGATCGGGGCGATGGAGGCGCCCAGGTCGACACCGGCGGCCGATTGGCCGGCGGCCAGGCCGTCGAGGATCGAGTCGGCCATCAGGTCGCAATAGAGCTGGATGGCGCGCGCGGCGTCGTCGTTGCCCGGGATCGGATAGGTGATGCCGTCCGGATCGCAGTTGGTGTCGAGGATGGCGATGACCGGGATGTTCAGCTTGCGGGCTTCCAGGATCGCGATCGCTTCCTTGTTGGTGTCGATCACGAACATGATGTCGGGAATGCCGCCCATGTCCTTGATGCCGCCGAGGGACAGCTCGAGCTTGTCGCGTTCGCGCGTCAGCTTCAGCAGTTCCTTCTTGGCCCGGCCTTGGGCGCCGCCTTCCAGCAGGCCTTCCAGCTCGCGCAGGCGGGCGATGGAGCCCGAGACGGTGCGCCAGTTGGTGAGCGTGCCGCCCAGCCAGCGGTGGTTCACATAGTACTGGGCGCTGCGCTTGGCGGCGGTGGCCACCGGATCGGAGGCCTGACGCTTGGTGCCGACGAACAGCACGCGGCCACCGCCGGCGGCGATTTCGCGCACCTTCACCAGGGCTTGGTGCAGGAGGGGGATCGACTGGGAGAGGTCGATGATGTGGATGTTGGAGCGGCTACCAAAGATGTAGCGGTCCATCTTCGGATTCCAGCGGTGGGTCTGGTGGCCGAAGTGGGCGCCAGCTTCCAGGAGCTGACGCATGGAGAAGTCGGGAAGCGCCATATGTATGGTCCTCTTTTTCCGGTTAGCCTCCGCAGACAAACCCTCCTGATGGAGGACCGGAATGGAAACCGGCGGGATGTCTCCCCGCCAACCGCCAAACGCCTGCGTGTGGAATGGGCGCGGATGTAGGGCGTAACGCCGGAAAAGGCAATAGCCAGCGGCGGTTGACGCCTGACGCGGCCTAGAGATCCTCGACGAAGACCACGCCGGGAGAGGTCTTGAGCGCGCCGCGCACGGCGTTGTCCAGGGTGAAGCGGCCGGGCAGCTTGACCTCCACCTCGCGGCCGCCCTCGATGGCCGCCACCAGGATCACCTCGCCGCCGCGGGTGTTGACCGAACCTTCGAGGCGCTTCTTCAGGGCCTCGATCTCGGCGCTTCGGGGGGCGAGGTGGACGCGAAGCCCGGCCACGGCGTTCTCGATGGCCCGGTCGATGGGCTCGCAGCCGTCGCCGAAGAAGCGCACCTCGCCGTCGCGGGCCTTGGCGCGGATGCGCAGGCCGACGCACTTGCCGGGCTCCAGCAGTTCGCGGGCGTTGCGCAGGGATTCCGGCGGGAACAGCACCTCGAACTCGCCGGTGGGGTCGGAGAAGGTGACGAAGGCGAACTTCTCGCCGCTGGAGGCCGAGGCCCGCTCCTGCTTGCGGCGCACGACGCCGGCCATGCGGAAGGCCTCGGCGCCGGCGATGGCCTTGGGCAGGACATCGGCCAGCAGGTCGACGCGCTTGCGGCGCAGGGCGGGCACCATGTCGTCCATGGGGTGGCCTGACAGATAGAAGCCGACGGCGGCCAGCTCCTCGTCCAGGCGCTGGGTGGAGGACCAGGTGTCGGCCTTGGGCAGGCGGGGCCGCTGGGCCTCCACCTGGTCGCCGCCGAACAGCGACCCTTGCGAGGAGGCGCGCTCGGCGGCCACCGACTGGCCGTAGCCCACCAGGACGTCGGCGGCGGCGAAGATCTGGGCGCGGTTGGCGTGGATGGTGTCGAAGGCGCCGGCCCGGGCCAGGGTCTCGAAGGCGCGCTTGTTGACCTGCTTGGGATCGACCCGCTCGACGAAGTCGAAGATGTCCTTGAAGGGCCCGCCCTCGGCGCGGACGGCGACGACGTGCTCCATGGCCTGCAGGCCGACATTGCGGATGCCGCCCAGGGCGTAGACCACCTCGCCGGCCTCGACGTCGAAGTCGGCGGCGGAGTGGTTGACGTCCGGGGCGCGGATCTTGACCCCGAACTTCTTGGCGTCCTGGTAGAAGACCGCCAGCTTGTCGGTGTTGGAGATGTCGAGGCTCATCGAGGCCGCGAAGAACTCCGCCGGCGCATTGGCCTTCAACCAGCCGGTTTGATACGAAATCAGGGCGTAGGCGGCCGCGTGGCTCTTGTTGAAGCCGTAGCCCGCGAACTTGTCCACCAGGTCGAAGATGCCCCCCGACTGCTCGGCGGAGACGCCCTTTTCGGCCGCGCCGGAAATGAAGCGCGCCCGCTGCTGCTCCATCTCCTCCTTCTTCTTCTTGCCCATGGCCCGGCGCAGCAGGTCGGCTTCGCCCAGCGAATAGCCCGCCAGGATCTGGGCGATCTGCATCACCTGTTCCTGATAGACGATGACGCCGTAGGTCTCCTTCAGCACCACTTCGAGAGAAGGGTGAAGGTAATCAACGGGTTTGCGGCCGAACTTGCAGTCGATGAACAACGGAATGTTGTCCATGGGCCCGGGCCGGTACAGCGCGCCGACGGCGGTGACGTCCTCGATGGAGTTGGGGCGCAGCTGGCGCAGGGTGTCGCGCATGCCCTGGCCTTCCAGCTGGAACACGCCGACCGTCTGGGCCGCGCTCATCAGCTCGTAGGTCTTGGCGTCGTCCAGAGGCAGGGTGGCGATGTCGATGCGGGCGCCGCGCTTGTCGAGATATTTCAGCGCCCGGTCGATGACGGTCAGGGTCTTCAGGCCCAGGAAGTCGAACTTCACCAGGCCCGCGCTCTCCACCCACTTCATGTTGAACTGGGTGGCGGGCAGGTCCGAGCGCGGATCGCGGTAGAGGGGGGTCAGCTCGGTGAGCGGACGGTCGGAGATCACCACGCCTGCGGCATGGGTCGAGGCGTTGCGATAGAGGCCCTCGAGCTGGAGGGCGGTCTCCAGCAGCTGGGCCACAGCCTCGTCGTCGTCCTTGGCCTGGCGCAGGCGCGGCTCGATCTCGATGGCGCGGGCCAGCGTCACCGGATTGGCGGGGTTGGCCGGAACCATCTTGGCCAGGCGGTCCACCTGGCCCAGGGGGAGTTGCAGCACCCGGCCGACGTCGCGCAGCACGGCGCGGGCCTGCAGGGTGCCGAAGGTGATGATCTGGGCGACGCGATCGCGGCCGTAGCGCTGCTGGACGTAGGAGATCACCTCCTCCCGCCGCTCCTGGCAGAAGTCGATGTCGAAGTCGGGCATGGAGACCCGCTCGGGGTTCAGGAACCGCTCGAACAGCAGGCCGTAGCGCAGGGGATCGAGGCCGGTGATCAGCAGGGACCAGGCCACCAGCGAACCCGCGCCGGAGCCCCGTCCCGGCCCGACGGGAATGTCATGGGCCACGGCCCACTTCATGAAATCCGACACGATCAGGAAGTAGCCGGGGAAGCCCATGGCCTGGATGACGCCGATCTCGCGCTCCAGCCGGTCCCAGTAGTCCTGCTCGGTCCCGGAGAGGATGTGGCCCTCCAGCCGCCTGCGCAGCCCTTCGCGGGCCTGCTCGGCCAGCTCCTCGGCCTCGGTGCGGCCGGCCACGGTGGGGAAGCGCGGCAGGATGGGGTCGCGCTTCTTGACCATGAAGGCGCAGCGCCGGGCGATATCGAGGGTGTTGTCGCAGGCCTCCGGCAGGTCGGCGAACAGCTTGCGCATGTCCTCGGCCGGCTTGAACCAGTGCTCCGGCGTCACCCGGCGGCGGTCCTCCTGGCTGATGAAGGCGCCGTCGGCGATGCACAGCAGGGCCTCGTGGGCGGTGTAGAGCTCGGCCGGGCCGAAATAGACGTCGTTGGTGGCCACCAGGGGGATGTCGAACTCGTAGGCATAGGCCACCAGCTCGGGCTCGGCGGCGGCCTGGGCGGCCATGCCGTGGCGCTGCAGCTCGATATAAAAGCGGTCGCCGAACACGCGGTGCATCTCGGCGAGCGCCGCCTGGCCCTCGGCGGTCTTGCCCGAGGCCATCAGGGGATCGACGGGACCGTCGACGCCCCCCGACAGCAGGATCAGCCCCTCGGCCCGCTCGACGACGGCGCTCCAGGGGACCTGGGGCTCGTCGGTGGGCTCGATGTCCAGATAGGCCATCGAGGACAGTTCGGAGAGGTGCAGATAGCCCTGCTCGCTCTGGGCCAGCAGGACGATGGTGGGGATCTTGGCCCAACGCTCCGGCGGCCCCTCGCCGATGCCGCGCACCGGCAGGGCGACGCCGACGATGGGCTGGACCCCGGTCTCCTTGGTGGCGACGGAGAACTCGAGCGCCCCGAAGAGGTTGGCCCGGTCGGTGAGCGCCACGGCCGGCATGTGGGCCTTGGCCGCCAGCTTGCCGACCGCGTCGGCCTTGATGGCGCCCTCCAGCAGCGAATAGGCCGAGCGCACCCGCAGATGGACGAAACCGCCGTCTCCGCCCTGCCCGCTCACGCCGTCCTCCACTCTCAGATTGTCGGCCTCAGGCGGCCAGTTGGGCGACCAGACACATCATCACGACAAACCCCGCCACCGACACAAAGGCCAGCGATTCCCGCGCCAGACGAACAACCATAACGCCCCTCCTGTGAATGTTCCGGGTATGTTCCTATTCTGGTTTTGTTCTCATGACAAGGGGTGGATCTCAAGGACATCGCAGCGGGAAATAGCCCCCCGAGGGGTGGGAGGCCGCGCCGACCCTGGGCTAAGCTCAGCCATGAAGCCCGCCGTGCCTATCGGAGCCAGGATGCCCCCTATGACCTCGCACCTCATCGCCCTCCTCGCCGCCATCGCCTTGGCGGGCTGCCAGGCCAGGACGAGTTCGACGGCGCCCGTTGCGAAGGACAGGCCGGCGATGGAGAGAGCTCAAGCCGCCCCAGCCTCCGACGGCGCGCGGGAACGGGCGGTCGGTGAGCTGCGCGGGGTCGGCGAAGTCACGGCCGTGGAGGACGGCGGCTACCCCATGTATGTCGTCACCATCGTGTTCCAATCGGGCCAGCCCGGCCACGACCTGACCGCCAATGCCGAGGACCTGGGCCTCGGGGCTGGCGGCCTTGAGGCCCTGAAGGGCAAGAGAGTCGCCGTCGGCTACACGCGCGAGGACGAGCCGGCTTTGCGGGACATCCGGCTCAAGGGCGTCTCGGTGCTTGGGGATGAGGCGCCGGCGTCTGTCTCGGGCCTATTGAAGATCAGCGGCCGGCTGAGCGGCGCGGGCGAGGTCAGCGACGGCGACCTGCCGGACACGGTCACGGTGACTCCCGCGGCCGGAAAGCCGATGACCTTCGAGGCCTTCGTCTCTGAGGGCATGACAAAGGCCGACGGGCAGCAGGTGACGGTCTTCTACGACACCCGCCCCGTGAACCGGATCACCTCCGTGAAGACCAACTGAGGCCCGCCCCCCCCTCTCGCGGCCGAATAGGGCGCGCCGGAGGACGGCGAGGAGGACCGGTGTCCTAGAACCCCGTCTGCGCTTCCAGCTTCCCGTCCTTGAGCCCCAGGACCCGGTCCATATGCCGCGCGAGTTCGAGGTTGTGGGTGGCGACGAGGGCCGCGACGCCGGTGGCGCGGGCCAGGGCGTAGAGGTTCTCGAACACGGCGGCTGACGTATGCGGATCGAGGTTGCCGGTGGGTTCGTCTGCCAGCAAGAGGCGAGGCGAGTTGGCGAGGGCCCGGGCGATGGCGACGCGCTGCTGCTCTCCGCCGGAGAGCTGGGCGGGCTGGTGCTTGACCCGTTCGGCCAGGCCGAGCTCCTCCAGCAGGAAGAAGGCGCGTTCGCGGGCGGCCTTGCGAGAGACCCCGGCGATCATCTGGGGCAGGGCCACGTTGTCCAGGGCCGAGAACTCCGGCAGTAGGTGGTGGGCCTGGTAGACGAAGCCGATGGTGTGCAGGCGCACCCGCGTCCGGACCCGGTCGCTGAGGTTGGAGCAGTCGCGGCCCTCGATGAAGATCTGGCCGGCGGTGGGGCGCTCCAGCAGGCCCGCGGCGTGCAGCAGCGACGACTTGCCCGAGCCCGAGGGGCCGATCAGGCCCACGACCTCGCCCGGCATGACGTCCAGGTCGGCGCCGTCGAGGACGGTGAGCGTTTTGTCGCCGCTCTGGTAGGTCCGGGTCAGGCCGCGGATGGCCAGGACCTGGTCGGGGCTGGAGGGGTCACTCATAGCGAAGCGCCTCCACGGGATCGAGGCGCGAGGCGCGCCAGGCCGAGGGCAGGCTGGCGATGAAGGTCATGGCGAGCGCGCCCGCGACGATGCCGGAGACCTCGATCCAGTCGATCTTGGCCGGCACGCGGGTGAGGAAATAGACGTCGGAATTGAACACCTGGGTCCCGGTCGCCCACTCCACCGCCTGCTGGATCTCGCCGATGAAGGTGCAGAAGAGCACGCCGATGGCCAGGCCCGTGGCCGTGCCCAGGATGCCGATGGTGGCGCCGGTCATGAAGAAGATGCGCAGGATGCTCCCCTGCCCCGCCCCCATGGTGCGCAGGATGGCGATGTCGCGGCTCTTGTTCTTCACCAGCATGACCAGGCCGGAGATGATGTTCATGGCCGCGATGAACAGCAGCATCATCAGGATCAGGAACATGACGTTCCGCTCCACCTGAAGGGCGCCCCAGTAGGAGGCGTTCTTCTGGGTCCAGTCGGTGACCACGGCGCCGGGGCCGGCGATGCGGGCCACCTCCGGCTTCATCCCAACCGCGTCGTCGGGATTGGCCAGCTTCATTTCCACGAAGTCGACGCTCTGGTCGCGGCCGAAGAACAGCTGGGCCTGGGAAAGCGGCATGTAGATGAAGGCCTGGTCGTACTGGCTCATCCCCACCTTGAAGGTGCCGGCCACGGTGTAGGACTTGCGCTGCGGCGTGGCGCCGAAGGCCGTGGCCCCGCCGGTGGGGGAGATCAGGGTCAGGGCGTCGCCGGCCTGGACCCCCAGATTGCGGGCCAGCTCGTCGCCCACCAGCACCAGGTCGCCGCCGTACTCGCCGTCGCCGAAGCCCTCCAGGGAGCCGGAGACGATGTTGCCCGAGATGATCTTGGTGGCCTTGAGGTCGGCTGGGGTGATGCCGCGCACGATGGCGCCGCTGATCTGGCCGATGCCCAGGGCCATGGCCTGGGCCTCGATCACCGGGGCGGCCTGGGTGACGCCGGGAATGGCGCGCAGGCGGTGGACCAGGGGGTCTTGGTCGGGACCCTGGAGGACGCCGCCGGCGACATAGACGTGGCCGTTGAAGCCGAGGATGCGGCTGAGCAGCTCGGAGCGGAAGCCGTTCATCACGCTCATGACGATGATCAGGACGGCGACGGCCAGGGTGATGCCGATGAAGGAGATGACCGAGATCAGGGCCACGCCGCCCTGGCTCTTCTTGGCGCGCAGATAGCGGCCGGCCACCGTGCGTTCCCACACCCCGAAGGGCGGGGCGCGTCCCCCCAGGGCCTGCTGGCTCACGCGGTGATCACCTTCAGGGCCTGCTCCAGGGGCAGGGTCTGCTTCTCGCCGGTGGCGCGGCGCTTGATCTCCACCGTGCCGTCGGCGACGCCCTTGGGACCCACCACCAGCTGCCAGGGGATGCCCACCAGGTCCATGGCGGCGAACTTGGCGCCGGGGCGCTGGTCGCTGTCGTCCAGCAGCGGATCCTTGCCCGCCGCGATCAGGGCTTGATAGGCGTTCTCGGCCACCTCATCGACGGCGGCGTCGCCGGGGCGCAGATTGATCACCGCCACGCCGAAGGGCGCCACGGCGTCGGGCCAGATGATGCCGGCCTCGTCGTGGCTGGCCTCGATGATCGCCCCGGTCAGGCGCGAGACCCCAACCCCGTAGGAGCCGCCGTGGATGGGGCGGTCCTGGCCGTCGGGCCCGGCCACCACGGCCTTCATGGGCTTGGAGTACTTCTCGCCGAAATAGAAGATGTGGCCGACCTCGATGCCGCGCGCCGACAGGCGCTTGTCCTCGGGGACGGCGGCGAAGGCGGCCTCGTCGTGCATCTCCTCGGTGGCGGCGTAGAGATTGGTGCGCTGCTCCACCAGGGGCTGGAGGTCGCCGTCCCAATCGACGTCGCCGGGGGCGCCCATCTCGATGAGGTCCTTGTGGCAGAAGACCTGGCTCTCGCCGGTGTCGGCCAGGATGATGAACTCGTGGGACAGGTCCCCGCCGATGGGGCCGGGGTCGGCCTTCATGGGCACCACATTGAGGCCCATCCGCGCATAGGTGTTCAGATAGGCGATGAACATGCGGTTGTAGGAGCGGCGGGCGGCGGCCTCGTCCACATCGAAGGAATAGGCGTCCTTCATCAGGAACTCGCGGCCGCGCATGACGCCGAAGCGGGGACGGCGCTCATCGCGGAACTTCCACTGGATGTTGTAGAAGTTCTTGGGCAGGTCCTTGTAGCTCTTCACATAGGCGCGGAAGATCTCGGTGATCACCTCCTCCGCCGTAGGCCCGTAGAGCAGGTCGCGCTTGTGGCGGTCGGTGATGCGCAGCATCTCGTCGCCATAGTCCTCATAGCGGCCGCTCTCGCGCCACAGGTCGGCCAGCTGCAGGGTGGGCATCAGCACCTCGATGGCGCCGGCGCGATCCATCTCCTCGCGGACGATCTGCTCGATCTTCTTCAGGACCCGCAGGCCGAGGGGAAGCCAGGCATAGATGCCGGCAGCCTCCTGGCGGATCATGCCGGCGCGCAGCATGAGCTGGTGGCTGACCACCTGGGCGTCGGAGGGGGCTTCCCGAAGCGTCGGCATGAAGTAACGCGAAAGACGCATCTGGCGAAGATTCCCGGACGAGGTTCAGATCAACGGCCCTGATAGCCGTCGCCCATGGACCTTGGCAACGAAGCTGGATGAAAAGAAGGCCGCCCAGGGAGGCGGGCGGCCTTCTCATCGTCGGGGAAAACGCCACGGGCGGCTTTTGGCTGCCCGCGATGTCCAATCAGGTAACCTGGGTTACGGCCGCCGCCGAAGGGGTTACGCCCCCGCCCCGCCGCCGCCCGGGTTTCGCCCAAACTTTGAGCGCGCCCGGGACGCGACGCCGCGTCCTTGGGCAATCAGCCCAGGCCGGAGGGCAGGCTGGGGAGCGGAATCACCTTGAAGTGCAGCAGCAGCCACAGGACGGCGAAGACGATCGCCGAGATCCAGGTGGTGGTGATGAACTTCTGCTTGATCTTGGGATCCACCGGCGCGGCCGGATCGCCGCCGTCGCCCTTGTCGATGCCGGCCTCGGCGTGGCTGGTGACCCCCAGCGGCAGGACGGCGAACAGCACCGTCCACCAGATGGTCAGATAGATGGCGACGCCGGTGAACCAGGTCATCAGTGGGCTCCCTTGGGGGTTTCCATGAGCTCGACCAGGACGCCGCCCATGTTCTTGGGATGGATGAAGATCACCGGCACGCCGTGGGCGCCGATGCGGGGCTCGCCGGTCCCCAGGACCGTGGCGCCCTTGGCCCGCATGTCGTCGCGGGCCACCAGGATGTCGGGCACCTCGAAGCAGATGTGGTGCTGGCCGCCCGAGGGGTTCTTGGCCAGGAAGCCGTGGATCGGCGAGGCCTCGCCATAGGGCTCGATCAGCTCGATCTGGCTGTTGGGAGTGTCGACGAAGCAGACCCAGACCCCCTGTTCGGGCAGGGCGAACTTCTCGCCGATGGAGGTGGCGCCCAGCAGGTCGCGATAGACCTTGACCGCCTCGTCGATGGAGGGGGTCGCGACCCCCACATGGTTCAGTTTTCCGATCATGGACCGTCCGCCTCAAATGATGGGCGAGGGTATAGACGAGTTCCGCCGGGTTAGGGGAACGCTCTGTGCGACTTCCCGCCGCTACTGCGTGAACAGGGCCGTGCCGCCGTCGCGCAGGTGGGCCAGGTTGGCGGCGGGGCCGAAGATGGCGCCGGCCGCCAGCAGCTCGGCGATGTGGGCGTGGGAATAGCCCATCTCCTCCAAGAGCTCGCCGCTGTGCTGGCCGAGGTCCGGGGTGGGGCGGTGGAAGCCCGCCGCGCCGCGGCCGAAGTCCGCATAGGACCGGACCCCCAGCATGTCCCCCAGGCGCGGATGACGCCAGACCTCGAAGACGTCGTTCTCCCACAGCCAGTCGCTCTCGAAGGCCTCATAGCCGCGCAGGACCGGGGCGCAGGGGACCTCCTGGGCCAGCAGGGCGCCCATCACCTCGTCGCGCAGGCGGCTGGCGAAGGCGAGTTCCAGGGCGCGGGCCAGGGGGCCGTCGCGGGGGGCGGCGAGCGCCGTCGCGGGGACGGCGACCCGAAGGACTCCCCCCACCGCGTCGGCCTGTTCGGGGGTCTCGCAGACGATGGCGATCCAGCCGTCGGCGCAGTTGTAGTAGCGGTGCAAGGCGCGCACGCCCAGGCAGTCGCGGTCGCCGACATCGTTGGCCGGCCGGCCCTCATAGGTGGTGACCTCCCCCAGCTGGAAAGTGAGGCTCTGGGCCATCAGGCTGGTGACCACCTCCTGCCCCTCCCCGGTCGTCTGGCGGGCGTTGAGGGCGGCGATGATGGAGAAGGCGACGATGGCGGCGGTGGCCACGTCATTGACCGGGATGGTGTGCAGGACCGGCTCGCCGTCCCCGCCCTGGGCGGCCATCATCCCGCCCTCGGCCTGCAGCAGGGGATCGAAGCCCGGCAGGTGCGCGCGGGGCCCCTTGTCGCCATAGGCGTTGATCGAGCAGGAGATGATCCTGGGATTGATCGCCTTGAGCGCCGCGTAGTGGATGCCCAGGCGCTCGCGGACGCCGAAGCGGTAGTTGTCGAGGATGACGTCGGCCTCGCGCACCAGGTCGAAGAACATCTCGCGGGCGGCCGGCTGCTTCAGGTCGATCCCCAGACCGCGCTTGCCGCGGTTATAGGCCATGAAGCCACCGCCATTGCTGCGGAAGGGGTCGCCCTCGATGGGCTCGATCTTGATGACGTCGGCGCCGAGATTGGCCAGGACGCCGCCGGCATGGGCCCCGGCGATCACCGTCCCCAGGTCGAGCACCTTGATCCCGGCCAGGGGCGCGGGACCGTCATTGGCGCCGGTGGGCTCCAGCCCGGGGCGCGGCCCCCAGGCGTTGCCGTTCAAGGGCTTGGCCAGGTGGCGCACCGAGCCCGGGGTCACCGTCAGGCGCGCGGGGACATTGGGCATGGCCACGGGGCCGAGCTGCGGGTGATCCAGGACCACCCTCGCCTCTCCGGCGGCGATGGCGTCTCCGGCGAACCAGGGCTCGCGCTCGCCCACCGGGGCGCAGGGGACCCCGTGACTCTGCAGCAGGGTCAGCCACTCGGCCCGGGGCCGGGTCTTGAACACCGCCTTCAGGGCCTCGCGGGCCAGCAGGGGATCGGCGGCGAAGGTCTCCCAGTGGTCAGCCAGGCCGAGCGCCTGGATGGCGCGGTGGTAGAAGGCCACGAACAGGGTCGCCAGGAAGAACCACTGGCCGTCGCCGCACTCATAGAGCCGGTAGCTGGGAGAGGCCCCGAGCGGCGCGCCGCGGGGCAGAGGCGGGTCGGCCAGGACCCGGACCGGGCCGGTGACTTCCGAGACCCCGTGCAGGCCGCTGACGATGACGGCCTGGCCCTTGCCGCTCCGGTGGCGCTCGTGCAGGGCCGCCCCGATGGCCGCGGCGCCCATCACGCCCTGGCCATAGTGGCAGAGGGGCAGGATCAGGTGGATGGGCTGGTCGGAATAGGCGCCTTGCCGGAACGCCACCCCGCTGAGCGCCGTCAGCAGGCTGTGGTGGGAGGGCAGCTGGCTCCAGGACCCCGTGGTCCCATAGGGCGGCATCCAGGCGTGGATCAGGGACGGATGGGCCTCGGTGAGGGTGCGGGCGTCGAGGCCCAGGGCCTCCAGCTTGCCCGGCGTATGGTCGAAGAGGGCGACGTCGGCGAGCGCGATCAGCTCTCGGGCGCGAGCCAGGCCTTCCGGCGTGGCGAGGTCCAGGGTCAGGAGCTGCTTGTTGCGGTTCCAGGTGAGGTAGCCGGGATGGCCGGCCATGCGATCGCCCTGGGGCGGCTCGACCTTGACGACCTCGGCCTCGAAGTCGCCCAGCAACATGGCCGCCATGGGACCGGGAAGCCCCTGCGTAAAGTCGACGATGCGCACGCCGGCGAATGCGGACATTTCGAGCGCCCTCCCTGGTGCGGGGCGCGTCGTGTCGCGCGCCCTCGCGGAGCTCGCGGGCCGCGAGCCGGAGGACATCAAACCATACCCGAGCCTTGAAACAAGCCCGACCGGTCGGTCGGTTAGATGCGCAGGACCGTGGTCTCCACCACGGGACGGCGGCCCCATACCCTTTGGCTCGCCTTCTTCACCGCCCGCGAGATGGCCTTCTCGATGGCCTCGTCGTCGTCCCGCTCGGGACCCTTGAGGCGGTCGAGGGCGCGTTCGGCCTCGTCGGCGAGGTCGTCCATCATCTCGTCCATCGGATAGTCCTCCTCGGCGGGCAGGCCGAGGGCGCGGACCTGCGGGCCCGAGACGATCTTGCCGCGGGGGTCCAGGGCGACGGAGACGGCCAGCATGCCGTTGAAGGCGGCGTGGCGGCGTTCGCGCAGGGCGTCGCCGTTCTCCGGGGTCAGCATGCCGCCGTCGACATAGATGCGGCCGGCGGGAACCTCGTCGATGATCTCGGCGCGGCCGGGCGCCAGGCGGACCATGTCGCCGTTGCGGGGCGAGACGGTCTGCGGAACCTGCAGGTCCTTGGCGAAGGCGGCGTGCTCCAGCAGGTGGCGGCGCTCCCCATGGGTGGGCACGGCGATCTGCGGCCGGGCCCAGGCGTACATCTGCGCCAGCTCGTCACGGCAGGGGTGGCCGGAGACGTGGATGCCCGGATGGTCGCGCTCGGTGTAGAGCCGCACGCCGCGGTCGGCGAGGCGGTTCTGCAGGGCGCGGATCGGCACCTCGTTGCCGGGAATGACGCGGGAGGAGAAGACGCAGGCGTCCCCCTGCCCCAGCTTCACGAAGGGGTGGGAGCCGTCGGCGATGCGGAACAGGGCCGCGCGGGCCTCCCCCTGGCTGCCGGTGCACAGATAGAGGATGCGGTCCTCGGCGAAGTCGCGGGCCTCGTTGTCGGGGATGAAATCCTTGAGGTCGGTCATCATGCCCACCGACTTGGCGGCGGCCGCCATGCGGTGCATCGAGCGGCCCACCAGGCAGACCCGGCGGCCGGCGGCCTCGGCGGCGCGGATCACGGAATCCATGCGCGCCACGTTGGAGGCGAAGCAGGCCACGGCCACCTTGTGATGCAGCCCCTTGATCAGGCTGGAGAGCGCGTCGCGGACGTCGGCCTCGGAGCCGGCCGTGCCGTCGACGAAGACGTTGGTGGAGTCGCAGACCATGGCCAGGACACCTTCGTCCCCCAGCTTCTTGATGGCGTCCTCGTCGGTCACCGAGCCCAGGACGGGATCGGGATCGATCTTCCAGTCGCCGGTGTGGAGGATGGTGCCGAGCGGGGTGCGGATCGCCAGGCCGTTGGGCTCGGGGATCGAGTGGGTGAGCGTGATCAGGTCGATCTCGAAGGGACCCAGGGTCACCTTGCCCCCCAGGGGCACCTCGACGATCTCAGCCCCGGCGGCGGCCGGGTTCTCCCGCAGCTTCTCGCGCAGCAGGAAGGCGGTGAAGGGCGTGGCGTAGAGCACGCCGCCCAGGCGCGGCCACAGGCGCGCGACGGCGCCGATATGGTCCTCGTGGGCGTGGGTCAGGACGATCCCGAGGATGTCCTTCTTGTGCGCCTCGAGGAACTGCGGGTCGGGCAGGATGATCTCCACCCCGGGCGTGGTCTGGTCGCCGAAGGTGATGCCGAGATCGACCACGATCCATTTCCGCGCGTGCGGGGGACCGTAGCCGTAGAGATTGAAGTTCATTCCGATCTCGTTCGAGCCGCCGAGCGGCAGGAAAACGAGTTCGTCGTCAGGTTTGGGTTTCACGAATTATGCCTTCGCCGGGTTTCGGCGGTGAATTTCCAGCATCCCACGGATGGTGAGATCGGGATCAAAATGGTCGATGGCGCTGGTGGCGCCGTGGAAGAGAGAGGCGACGCCGCCCGTGCCGATCACGGTCATCGGGCGGCCCCACTCGGCCTTGATACGGGCGACGAGACCTTCGATGAGGGCGATATAGCCCCAGAACACGCCGGCCTGCATCGCTTCCACGGTGTCCTTGCCGACGACATGCTCGGGCCGCTGGATCGCGACACGGGGCAGCTTCGCCGCCGCCGTATGCAACGCCTCCATCGACAGGTTGATCCCTGGCGCGATGGCGCAGCCCTCAAGACCGCCATCGGCGGCCACCACGTCGAAGGTGGTGGCGGTGCCGGAGTCGATGACGATGAGGTCGCCCGGATAGACGATATGCGCCCCAATTGCGTTCACAAGACGGTCGGCCCCGGCCTCGGCCGGCTTGGTGATGCGCACCGGAATCCCCAGCTCGGCGTTCTCGCCGATCACCAGGGGCTCCACGTGGAAATAGCGGCGCGACAGGTTGCGCAGGTTGAAGATCGACTGCGGCACCACGCTGGAGATGATGCAGGCGTCCAGGACGCCGAACTGCAGGCCGGCCATGTTGAGGAGCTGGGACAGCCAGACCGCGTACTCGTCGGCGGTGCGGCTGGAGTCGGTGGCCGCGCGCCACTGGGCGATCCAGCTTCCGCCATCATGGACGGCGAACAGCGTGTTGGTGTTGCCCTGTTCGATGGCGAGCAGCATGTCAGGCCCCTCCGAAGAAAACGTCGCCGGCCGTTATGCGCAGAACCGCGCCGTCGTCCAGTCGCAGGCGCAGCGCGCCATCCAGGTCCAGGCCCTCGGCCACCCCCCGCAGGGTCTGGTTGGGCAGACGGGCCTCGCAGGGCTGCCCCAGGCCGTGGGCGCGCTCGGTCCATCCCTTGGCGATGGGGGCGAAGCCCTCCCGCTCCCAGGCCAGGCGCCAGCGCTCGAAGGCCTGGGCGAGCACCTCCAGGGCCGCGCGCGGCGTCGGCGGCGGGCCGTTCATGAACTCGGCGAAGTCCGCGGCGGGGCGCTCCACGTCCTGGGGGGCGTGGGCCAGGTTGATCCCGATCCCCACCGCCAGCCACAGGCGACCGTCCGGCAGCGGGCCGGACTCCACCAGGATCCCGACGGCCTTGCGGCCGTGGATCAGCAGGTCGTTGGGCCATTTCACGGTGGCGACGCCGGCGCCCAGGCAGGTCTCCGCCAGGTCGGCGGCGGCGAGCGCCGCCACGAAGGAGATCTGGGCCGCCTCCCCCGCCGGCTTGTCGGTGGGAAACAGCAGGGTGGCCGCCAGGTTGCCGGATCTGGTCTGCCAGTCACGGCCTCGCCGACCGCGGCCGGCGGTCTGGGTCAGCGCGGTGATCCAGACGGGGCCGACCTCGCCCGCCTCGGCGCGGCGGCGCGCCTCGGCGTTGGTGGAATCGATCTCGTCGTAGGACTCGATCGGCGGAAGCGTCACCTAGACCAGGCCGAAGGCGGCCGCGGCGGCCTTGGCCAGCGGGTCGATGAAGACCAGCGCGCCGAGCACCAGCGGGAAGGAGAAGAGGGCCGCGGCGATGGCGATGGTGCGGGCCTCGGCCGGCGGGGCGTCCGTGCCGCCGACGCCGCCGTCGAACCACATGACCTTGATCAGGCGCAGGTAGTAGAAGGCCGCCACGACACTGCCCACCAGACCGATGACCGCGGCGACGCCGAGGCCGGAATTGATGGCCGCCTTGAAGACGTAGAACTTCGCCCAGAAGCCCGAGAAGGGCGGCAGGCCCAGGGCCGACAGGGAGAAGACGGTCATGGCGATGGCGATGCCGGGACGCTCCTTCATCAGGCCGGCCATGTCCTCGATGGTCTCCATCGGCTTGCCGGCCCGGGACAGGGCCGCCAGGCAGGCGAAGAAGCCGGTCACGTCGACCATGTAGAGGACCATGAAGACCAGCATGGACTGCACGCCCTCGGCGCTGCCCGAGGCCAGGCCCAGGACCGCGTAGCCGACATTGGCGATGGAGGAATAGGCCCACAGGCGCTTGAGGTTGCTCTGGGCGAGGCCTGCGAAGGCGCCGACCGCGATGGAGACCAGGGCGATGATCACCAGGACCTGGCTCCACTGGGCCGAGGCCCCCTGGAAGCCTTCGCTGAGCGCGCGGGCGAACAGCACCATGGCCGCCAGCTTCGGCGCCCCGGCGAAGAAGGCCACGACCGGGGTCGGCGCGCCCTCATAGACGTCCGGCGTCCACATGTGGAACGGGGCGGCGGAGACCTTGAAGGCCAGGCCGCAGATCAGGAAGACCAGGCCGAACAGCACGCCCGTCCCGGCCCCGGCGTGGACCGCCACGGCGATGTCGACGAACTTGGTGGAGCCGGCGAAGCCGTAGATCAGCGAGGCGCCGTAGAGCAGGAGCCCTGAGGAAAGCGCGCCCAGCACGAAGTACTTCAGGCCGGCTTCCGAGGCCTTGGCGTCGTCGCGGTGCATGGCGGCCAGGACGTAGAGGGCCAGGGACTGCAGCTCGACCCCGACATAGAGCGAGATCAGGTCGCCGGCGGCCACCATCATCGACATGCCGAGCGCGGCCAGCAGGATCAGGACCGGGAATTCGAAATTGCGCACCCCGCGCCGCTCGAACCACTTCTGGCCGAGCGGGATGGCCACGGCGCTGGCGGCAAAGATCGCCACCTGGCTGAAGGCCGAGGCGGCGTCGGCCACCAGGCCCCCGGAAAAGCCCCTGCCCTGCGCCCCGAAGGCCGCGGCGTAGCCGGCGCCCGCGAGGGCGGCGACGGCGCCGATGGACAGCAGGTTGGTGGCCCGCGGCGCGAAGGCCCCGACCACCAGGAGCAGGAGGGCGGCGCCGGCCAGGATCAGCTCGGGACCGGCAAGGGCGATATCGGCGGAGAAGTTCATGGATAAGAGCCCCTAGGCGCCGATGGCCGCGCGGTAGACCGCGACGAGGTTGTCGACCGAGGACTGGGTCAGGTCGAAGACGGCGGCCGGATAGATGCCGAGGTAGAGGGTGGAGGCGATCAGCGGCGCGAAGATCGCCACCTCGCGCCAGTCGAGGTCGCCGATCTCGGCCAGGGCCGGATTGGTGAGCTCCCCGAAGATCACCCGACGATAGAGCGACAGGGCGTAGACCGCCGAGAGGATCACCCCGCTGGCTGCCACCAGGGCCGTCCAGGTGGAGACGCCGTAGGTCCCGGTCATGGTCAGGATCTCGCCGACGAAGCCCGAGGTGCCCGGCAGGCCGACATTGCCCATGGTGAAGAGCATGAAGACCGCCGCGTACCACGGCATGCGGTTCACCAGCCCGCCGTAGAAGGCGATCTCGCGGGTGTGCATGCGGTCATAGACCACGCCCACGCAGAGGAAGAGCGCCCCGGAGATCACCCCGTGGCTGAGCATCTGGAAGATGGCCCCCTGCACGCCGATGTCGTTGCCGGAGAAGATGCCCATGGTCACGAAGCCCATGTGGGCCACCGAGGAATAGGCGATCAGCTTCTTGATGTCGGTCTGACGGAAGGCCACCAGCGAGGTGTAGACGATGGCGATGACGCTCATCGCGAACACCAGGGGCGTGAAGTACTCCGAGGCCTGGGGGAACATCGGCAGGCTGAAGCGCAGGAAGCCGTAGCCCCCCATCTTCAGCAGGATGCCGGCCAGGATCACCGAGCCCGCGGTGGGCGCCTCTACGTGGGCGTCGGGCAGCCAGGTGTGGACCGGCCACATGGGCATCTTCACCGCGAAGGAGGCGAAGAAGGCCAGCCACAGCCAGGTCTGCAGGTGCGGGTCGAACTTGTAGACCATCAGTTCGGGGATCGAGGAGGTGTGGGCGATCCCGATCATGCCGAGGATGGCCGCCAGCATCAGGACCGAACCCAGTAGGGTGTAGAGGAAGAACTTGTAGGCCGCGTAGACCCTGCGCTTGCCGCCCCAGATGCCGATGATCAGGAACATCGGCACCAGGCCGAACTCGAAGAAGGCGTAGAACAGCACCAGGTCCAGCGCGCAGAACACGCCGATCACCAGGGTCTCCAGGACCAGGAAGGCGATCATGTATTCCAGCACGCGCGTCTCGATCGTCTTCCAGGAGGCCGCGATGCAGAGCGGCATGAGGAAGGCGGTGAGCAGGACGAACAGGATGGAGATCCCGTCCACGCCCATACGGTAGTGCAGGCCCGCGAACCAGGGGGCGTCCTCGACGAACTGGAAGCCCGGATTGGCCGGATCGTACTCCGCCACCAGCAGGACCGAGAGGGCCAGGGTCGCGAGGGTGGTGACGAGCGCGATCCACTTGGCGGCGCTGACGGTCTTGGCGTCGTCGGTGCGCGCGAAGAACCTCAGGATGAGGATGGCTGCGACGCCCAGCAGGGGGGCGAAGGTGACGCCGGAGAGAAGGCCGATCATGATCCCGCTCCCGCTCAAGCCTGCCACTGGAAGACGGCGAAGGTCAGGAGACCCAGCACGCCCAACAGCATGACGAAGGCGTAGTGATAGACATAACCGGTCTGCAGCAGACCCGCGCGGCGGCCGATGTCATAGGACACCGCCGAGACGCCGTCCGGACCCAGGCCGTCGATGATCTTCTGGTCGCCGCCCTTCCAGAACAGGTCGCCCAGGAACTTGGCCGCCCGCACGAAGGTCGCCTCATAGAGCTCGTCGAAGTACCACTTGTTGTAGAGGAAGCTCCACAGCGGGCCCTTCTTGGCGGCGATCCGCGCGCCCATCCCCTCGTTGGCGATGTAGTAGTACCAGGCCGCCAGGAAACCGATCACCGAGACCACCAGGGGCGCCCACAGCAGCCATTCCGGCGAGTGGTGAGCGTGTTCCAGGACGGTGTTGGTGGGCGCATTGAAGATGGCGCCGCGCCAGAAGGCGTTGCGTTCCTCGCCGACGAAGGACTCCACGAAGACGTAGCCGGCGGCCACGGCGCCGACCGCCAGCGCGATCAGCGGGACCAGCATCACCAGCGGGCTCTCGTGGGGCTTGTGGTCTCCATGGCCGTGGGCGTCGTGATCGTCCGGCAGCGGCTCGCTGTGGGTCTCGATCTGGGCGTGGCTGGCGTGGTCGTCGGCGGCGTGGGCGTGATCGTCATGCGCCCACTTCGGCGTGCCATGGAAGGTCATGAAGGCCAGGCGCCAGGAATAGAAGGCCGTGAGGCCGGCGGCGCTGAGGCTGACCAGGAAGGCGAAGAAGGCCACCGGGTTGTGCTGGCCCGCGGCGAAGGCGGCCTCGATGATGGTGTCCTTGGAATAGAAGCCGGCGAAGCCCAGCTCCACGCCCGGGATGCCGAAGCCGGTGATGGCGAGCGTCCCGATGGTCATGACCGCATAGGTCACCGGCAGGTATTTCCACAGGCCGCCCATCTTCCGCATGTCCTGCTCGTGGTGCATGCCGTGGATCACCGAGCCCGCGCCCAGGAACAGCAGCGCCTTGAAGAAGGCGTGGGTGAAGAGATGGAACATGGCCGCCTGATAGGCGCCCACGCCGGCGGCGAAGAACATGTAGCCGAGCTGCGAGCAGGTCGAATAGGCGATGACCCGCTTGATGTCGTTCTGGGCGAGACCCACCGTGGCGGCGAACAGGGCCGTCACCGCGCCGATCAGGGTGACGATCTGCTTGGCGACCGGCGCGTACTCGAACATCGGCGACAGCAGGCAGACCATGTAGACGCCGGCCGTCACCATGGTGGCGGCGTGGATCAGGGCCGAGACCGGGGTCGGGCCTTCCATGGCGTCCGGCAGCCAGGTGTGCAGGAAGAACTGGGCCGACTTGCCCATGGCGCCGACGAACAGCAGGGCGCAGGCCAGGTCCACGGCGTGGAACCAGTGGCCGGCGAAGAACCAGCCCTTGTCGGCGAACTCCGCGACGCGCGGGAAGATCTCGGCGAACTGCACCGTGCCGAACATCCAGTAGACGGTCATGATGCCGAGCGCGAAACCGAAGTCCCCCACCCGGTTGACCACGAAGGCCTTGATGGAGGCGGCGTTGGCGGTGGGCTTGTGGAACCAGAAGCCGATCAGCAGGTAGCTGGCCAGGCCCACCCCTTCCCAGCCGAAGAACAGCTGCATGAAGTCGGCGGCGGTGACCAGGGCCAGCATGGCGAAGGTGAACAGCGACAGATAGGCGAAGAACCGCGGCTTGGACGGGTCCTCGGCCATGTAACCCCAGGAGTAGAGGTGCACGAGCGAGGAGACGCTGGTCACCACCACGAGCATCACGGCCGACAGGGTGTCGATGCGGATCGACCAGTTGGACTGGAAGTCGCCGATATTGATGAAGGGCAGGATGTGGACGGTGAACCGGGCCGGCCAGTCGCCCCAGATCACCCCGTAGAAGGTGGTCCAGGCGATGGCGCAGGACAGGAACAGGGCGCCGGTGGTGAGCGCCTGGGAGGCGACATTGCCGATGCGGCGGCCCGACAGGCCCGCGATGGCCGCGGCGACCAGGGGCGCGAAGACCGCGATGGTGACGAGAAGCTGAGGGGTCATGGCGGGGTCCTCAGCCCTTCATCACGGAGACGTCGTCCACGGCGATGTCGCCGCGGTTACGGAAGAAGGTGACCAGGATGGCCAGGCCGACGGCGGCCTCGGCCGCGGCCACGGTCAGGACGAACATGGCGAAGATCTGCCCCGTGACGTTGTGCAGATAGACCGAGAAGGCCACCAGGTTGATGTTCACGGCCAGCAGGATCAGCTCGATCGACATCAGGATGACGATGATGTTCTTGCGGTTCACGAAGATCCCGAACACCCCGATGGTGAACAGGATCGCCGCGACCGCCAGGTAATGGGCGAGCCCGATGCTCATTCGTCGATCCCCGCGCCGGGTTTGATGGAAATGACCCGCATGCCGGTCTTCGGCTCGCGCGCTACCTGGTCGGCGATCACCTGCCGGCGGACGCCGGGCTTATGGCGCAGGGTCAGCACGATGGCGCCGATCATGGCCACCAGCAGAACCATCCCCGCCGCCTGGAAGAAGTAGACATAGTCGGTGTAGAGCACCCGCCCGATGGTCTCGGCGTTGGAGATGTCCACGCCCGAGGCGGCCGGGGTGTCGTTCAGCCGCGCGGCCCCGCCGGTGGAGACCGCGGTGGAGACCAGGATCATCTCGAAGGCCAGGACGCCGGCGACGCCCGCGCCCAGGGGCATGTAGCGGGCGAAGCCCTGGCGGAGCGCGGTGAAGTCGACGTCGAGCATCATGACGACGAAGAGGAACAGCACCGCGACGGCGCCGACATAGACGACCACCAGAAGCATGGCGAGGAACTCGGCCCCAAGGAGCACGAAGAGCCCCGCGGCGGAGAAGAACGTCAAGATCAGGAACAGGACCGAGTGCACGGGACTGCGGGCCGAGACCACGCAGAGCCCGGCGACCAAGGTCACCGCCGCCAGCAAGTAGAATGCGATCGCCTGAACGGCCATAACGGCTTGTCTCAGCCCCTCAATTTCAGTGACCGGCGCCTGACGGCGACGCGGTGATTAGCTTTCGGAATCGCGCCCGGGTCTTACCGGTAGGGCGCGTCCAGTTCCAGATTCTTCGCGATCTGCCGCTCCCAACGGTCCCCGTTATCGAGCAGGCGTTCCTTGTCGTAATAGAGCTCCTCGCGGGTCTCCACGGCGTATTCGATGTTGGGCCCCTCGACGATGGCGTCCACCGGGCAGGCCTCCTGGCACAGGCCGCAATAGATGCACTTCACCATGTCGATGTCGTAGCGGGTGGTGCGGCGGCTGCCGTCGGCGCGGGGCTCGGCCTCGATGGTGATGGCCTGGGCCGGGCAGATGGCCTCGCAGAGCTTGCAGGCGATGCAGCGCTCTTCGCCGTTGGGATAGCGGCGCAGGGCGTGCTCGCCACGGAAGCGCGGCGACTGGGGCCCGCGCTCATAGGGATAGAGCACGGTGGCCTTGGGGCGGACCATGTACTTCATGGCCATCCCGAAGGCGCCGACGAAGTCCATCAGCGCCGCGCCTTTCACGGCCTGGGTGATACGCTGCATCATCTTGGCGTCACTTTCGTTTGCAGACGTAGGCGGTGATCGACTGAGGATCACCCTCCTTCGCCAGCTTCAGATCGCCGCCCTTGGCCAGGCATTCGGCGCGGGCGGTCTTCAAGGCGTCATAGCTCGCCACCCCGCCATTGGGGGTCACGCCGCTGGCGCAGGCGGCGCAGAGCAGGGTCGCGGAGAGGGCGAGCAGGATCTTCATGCGGGGACGGGCCCGAACACGCGCCAGGCCGCCACCAGGACCACGGCGACGAGGGAGGTGGGCAGGAAGACCTTCCACCCCAGGCGCATCAGCTGGTCGTAGCGGTAGCGGGGCACGATGGCCTTGGCCATGGCGATCAGGAAGAAGAAGAAGCAGGTCTTCAGGAAGAACCACATCAGGCCGTAGAAGCCCTGCGCCAGGTCGCCCCACTGGTGGACGAAGGCGAAATCGATGGGCGCCTGCCAGCCGCCGAAGAACAGCAGCGAGATCAGCGAACACATCAGCACGATGTTCACCAGCTCGCCGATCATGAAGAGCAGGAACGGGCTGGAGGAATATTCCACCTGATAGCCGGCCACGAGCTCGGACTCGGCTTCCGGCAGGTCGAAGGGGGGGCGGTTGGTCTCGGCCAGGGCCGAGATGAAGAAGATCACCGACATGGCGAACATCACGATGGTGATGGGCCAGTTGTGCAGGCCGCCGCCGAGGAAGTTCCAGTTCCAGAACCCGCCCGCCTGCTTCTCGACGATGGTCATCAGGTTCATGCTGCCGCTCAGCAGGATGACGGTGATGATCACGAAGCCGATGGAGACCTCGTAGCTGACCATCTGGGCCGCCGAGCGCAGGCTGCCCAGGAAGGGGTACTTCGAGTTCGAAGCCCAGCCGCCCATGATGATGCCGTAGACGCCCAGCGAGCTGATGGCGAAGAGGTAGAGCACGCCGACATTGATGTTGGAGATCACCCAGCCCGGCGCGAAGGGGATCACCGCCCAGCCCACCAGGGACAGGAGGAAGGTCAGGACCGGCGCCAGCAGGAAGACCGCCTTGTCGGCGCCGTCGGGGATGACCAGCTCCTTCAGCACGAACTTGATCAGGTCGGCGAAGGATTGCAGCAGGCCGAAGGGGCCCACCACGTTGGGGCCCTTGCGCATCTGGACGCCCGCCCAGATCTTGCGGTCGGCCAGCATGAAGAAGGCCAGGCAGACCAGCAGTGGCAGGATCACCAGCATGATCTTGCCGACGGTGATCAGGGTCCAGCCGAGCTGGGTGGCCCAGAAATTGATGGTCGGATCCATCCCCTACTCCGCCGCGATCTTGGAGGCGCCGGCCGCCACGGCCGCGCACTCGGCCATCGTCACGCTGGCGCGGGCGATGGGGTTGGTGAGGTGGAAGGCGCGCACCGCGCTGGTGAGCGGCGCGTCCGTGGCCGATCCGGCCGCCGGGATGCCCGACAGGTCGATGGCCGAGGCCGCCGCGCCCGGCGCGTAGTCGATCCGTCCGAAGGTCGGATGGTCGGCGAACAGCTTGGCGCGCAGCTGGGCCAGGGTGTCGTAGGGCAAGGTGGCGCCCAGGCGATCCGACAGGGCCCGCAGGATGGACCAGTCCTCGCGGCCCTCGCCCTTGGGGAACACCGCGCGCTGGCCCATCTGGACCCGGCCCTCGGTGTTCACATAGAGGCCGTCCTTCTCGGTATAGGCCGCGCCCGGCAGGATCACGTCGGCCATGTGGGCGCCGGCGTCGCCGTGGGTGCCCATATAGACGGTGAAGGCGTCGCTGGCGGTGGCGTCGATCTCGTCGGCGCCCATCAGGAACAGCACGTCCATAGCGCCGGGGGCGACCATCTGGACGGCGGTCTTGCCGCCCTCGCCGGGGATGAAGCCCAGGTCCAGGCCGCCGACGCGGCTGGCGGCGGTGTGCAGGACGTTCCAGGTCATGCCGAAGGCCTTGGCGACCTCCGCCGCGGCCTTGGCGATCGCCCCGCCGTCGGCGCGGCCGAGCGCGCCGGCGCCGAGGATGATGGCGGGGTTCTTGGCCGCCTTCAGGCGTTTGACGAACTCGCTCTTGGACTTGGCCAGGCCCGACAGACTGGCCGAGCCCGCGCCGAGATACTCATAGCCGTAGGTCAGGTCGGCCTGGTCGCCGATGACGCCGACTTCCAGGGCGCCGGCGACCCAGCGCTTGCGGAACCGGGCGTTGAGCACCGGCGCCTCCAGGCGCGGATTGGTCCCGACCATCAGGATAACGTCGGCGTTCTCGACGCCGGCGATGGTGGAGTTGAACAGCCAGGTCTCGCGGGCGCCGGCGCCGAGCGCCATGCCGTCCTGGCGGCAGTCGAGGTTCTTCACCCCCAGGGATCCGAAGAGGTCCTTGGCGGCCTTCATGGACTCCGCGTCCTGCAGGTCGCCGGCGATCACGCCGATGCGGTCGGGGCTGGCGGCCTTCAGCTTGGCGGCGACGAGGCTCAGCGCCTCGGCCCAGGTGGCGGTCCGCAGGCGGCCGCCTTCACGGATAAAGGGCTTGTCGAGACGCTGGCGGGACAGGCCATCGACGGCGTAGCGGGTCTTGTCGCTGATCCACTCCTCGTTGATGTCCTCGTTCAGCCGCGGCAGCACGCGCAGCACCGCGGGGCCCCGGCTGTCGACGCGGATAGCCGAGCCCAGCGCGTCCATGACGTCGACGCTCTCGGTCTTCTTCAGCTCCCAGGGCCGGGCGTTGAAGGCGTAGGGCTTGGAGGTGAGCGCGCCCACCGGGCAGAGGTCGATGACATTGGCCGACAGTTCGCTGGCCACGGCCTTGTCGAGATAGGTCGTGATTTCAACGTCTTCGCCGCGGGAGATGAGACCGATGTCGGGCACGCCGGCCACTTCGGTGATGAAGCGGACGCAGCGGGTGCACTGGATGCAGCGGGTCATGACCGTCTTGATCAACGGCCCCATGAACTTCTCTTCGACCGCGCGCTTGTTCTCGCCATAGCGGCTGTCGTCGCGGCCATAGCCCATGGCCTGGTCCTGCAGGTCGCACTCGCCGCCCTGGTCGCAGATCGGGCAATCCAGCGGGTGGTTGATGAGCAGGAACTCCATCACCCCCTCGCGGGCCTTCTTGACCATCGGCGAGTTGGTGATGATCTCCTGGCCATCGGAGGCCGGCAGGGCGCAGGAGGCCTGCGGCTTGGGCGGGCCGGGTTTCACCTCGACCAGGCACATGCGGCAGTTGCCGGCGATGCTCAGCCGCTCGTGATAGCAGAAGCGCGGGATCTCCTCCCCGGCCAGCTCCGCCACCTGCAGAACCGTCATGCCGGGTTCGAACTCGACCTCGACGCCGTTGACCTTGGCTTTAGGCATCTTTCAGCTCACTCCGCCGCGTGCAGGGCGTGGCCCTGAACATGCGGCTTGCCCGCGCGATAACTGGTGATCCGCTCTTCGACCTCGTGGCGGAAGTTGCGGAACAGGCCCTGGATGGGCCAAGCCGCGGCGTCGCCGAGGCCGCAGATGGTGTGACCCTCGACCTGGGAGGCGACGTCGAGCAATAGGTCGATCTCGCGCATCTCGGCCTCGCCGGTGACCATCCGCTCCATCACCCGCCACATCCAGCCGGTGCCTTCGCGGCACGGCGTGCACTGGCCGCAGCTCTCGTGCTTGAAGAAGCGCGAGACCCGGGCGATCACGCGGATCAGGTCGGTGTCCTCGTCGAAGAGGATCATGGTGGCGGTGCCCAGTCGCGACTGCACGCGGGGCAGGTCGTCGAAGTCCATCAGGACCGTCTCGGCCTGTTCGCGGGTGATCATCGGCATGGAGACCCCGCCGGGAATCACCGCCTTGAGCTTGCCCCAGCCGCCGCGCACGCCGCCGAAGTGCTCCTCGATCAGCTGGCGCATGGGGATGGACATCGCCTCCTCCACCACGCTGGGCTTGTTCACGTGGCCCGAGGCCGCCATCAGCTTGGTGCCGGCGTTCTTCGGACGGCCGAAGCCCGCGAACCAACCGGCGCCGCGGCGCAGGATGGTGCCGACGACGGCGATGGACTCGACGTTGTTGATGGTGGTGGGGCAGCCATAGATGCCGGCGCCGGCCGGGAACGGGGGCTTGAGGCGCGGCTGGCCCTTCTTGCCCTCCAGGCTCTCCATCAGCGCGGTCTCGTCGCCGCAGATATAGGCCCCGCCACCATGGGTGACGTGGAGGTCGAAGTCCCAGCCGTTGACGTTGTTCTTGCCGATCAGCTTGGCCGCGTAGGCCTGCTTGATCGCCGCCTCCAGGCGCTCGCGCTCGGCCACGTACTCGCCGCGGATGTAGATATAGGCGGTGTGGGCGCGGATCGCGTAGCTGGCGATCATGCAGCCCTCGATCAGCAGGTGCGGATCGTTGCGGATGATCTCGCGATCCTTGCAGGCGCCGGGCTCGGACTCGTCGGCGTTGACCACCAGATAGTGGGGCCGCTCGCTGAGCTGCTGCGGCATCAGGGTCC
The DNA here is from genome assembly GCF_965229015.1 of Phenylobacterium sp. Classification (GTDB taxonomy): domain Bacteria; phylum Pseudomonadota; class Alphaproteobacteria; order Caulobacterales; family Caulobacteraceae; genus Phenylobacterium. The sequence continues at coordinate 1,037,964 of NZ_CBDDIM010000001.1, forward strand.
ACTTGAAGCCGGTGACGAACCCGCCGCCGCCCCGGCCCCGCAGGCCGGATTCACGGATCTGCTCGCAGACCCATTCGTGGCTCTGTTCCAGCATCTCGCGCGTCGCGTTCCAGCAGCCGCGCGCCTTCGCACCTTCCAGGCCCCAGTCTTGGAGCCCGTAGATGTTGGTGAAGATGCGGTCCTTGTCTTCCAGGATGCCGACCAAGACCCCCTACACTCCCTTTTTCGCGGACCGGAAGCCCGCGATGAACCAGATCTGCGCGCCGAACCCGATCAGGAGCGCGACAGCGAAGACGTACAGCAGCCAGGTCTGGCTGAATCGAAAGGCGCAGACGATCGAGGCGATGGCCACGAAGACGCTGGCCGCGGAGACCGCGACCATGATCGTGAACCGGCGCTTGGCGATCTCCACCTCGGTCATGCGACAGGCGCCTTGGCCTTACCCTTGGGGGCGGCGTTCGGCAGCTTCTTGATCGGCTTGGCGGCCGACCCGTCATAGAGCTTGGAATCGTTGAGGGTGGTGTTGCCGCCCAGGACGGCGCTGCCCTGGCGGCCGATCTCCGACCCCGGAGGCGGCGTGCGCCCGGCGGCGAACTCGTCCAGCAGCTTCTCGAACCCCTCGACGGTCAGGTCTTCGTAGTAGCGGTCGTTGATGGCGGCCATCGGCGCGTTGGAGCAGGCCCCCAGGCACTCGACTTCCTGCCAGTAGAACTTGCCGTCCGCCGAGCGGTGGCTGTCAGGACCGAAGCGCTTGCGGCACACCTCCAGCAGGGCCTCGGAGCCCCGCGACTGGCAGGCCGTGGTGCCGCAGACCTGGACGATGGCGTGGGTGCCGACCGGCTCCAGCATGAACATCGTATAGAAGGTGGCGACCTCGTAGACGCGGATGGTGGCCATCTTCAGCAGCTCGGCGACGGCGCGGATGGCGGGTTCGGAAACCCAGCCTTCCTGCTTCTGCACCAGCCACAGGATCGGGATCACCGCCGACTGCTGGCGGCCGTCCGGATATTTCGAGATCCACCACTGGGCCTGCTTCATCGTCTCCGCGGAGAAGGCGAAGCTGGCGGGCTGGTTCGGGGAAAGGCGTCGAACGCTCACGGTCTGAGCCTCACTTCACGAAATCGACCCGGACGATCTTGGCGTCCGAGATGGTGTAGATGGCCGCGACCTCGAAGGTGTCGCCGCCGGGCGTACGGGCGACCAGCTCGTGGTCGATGACGCGCGAACCGATGACGATCCGCGCCTTCAGCTCGGCCTTGTTCTGCGGGAAATCGGCGAACAGCTTCTCGTGCCGCGCGCGGATGGCCTCGATGCCGTTCGCGGTGATTGCGCCGTTGAAGTCGGCGAGCACGGCGTCGTCGGCGTAGAAGCTGCAGAAGGTCGACAGGTTCTGGCTGTTGTAAGCCTCGAACTGACCGTCCACGACGTCGAAGGGGGAGATGCAGGCAGGCGCGCTCACCGGTCGACCTCCCCGAAGACGATGTCCAGGGACCCGATGATCGCCGAGACGTCGGCCAGCATGTGGCCCTTGGCCATCCAGTCCATGGCCGCCAGGTGCGGATAGCCCGGCGCGCGGATCTTGCAGCGATAGGGCTTGTTGGTCCCGTCGCTCACCAGGAAGACGCCGAACTCGCCCTTGGGCGCCTCGACGGCGGCGTAGACCTCGCCCTCCGGGGTGCGGAAGCCCTCGGTGTAGAGCTTGAAATGGTGGATCAGGGCTTCCATGGAGCGCTTCATCTCGCCCCGGCGCGGCGGCGCGAACTTGTTGTCCTCGGTCAGCACCGGACCCGGCGTTTTCCGAAGCCGTTCAACGCACTGGCGGATGATCTTGATGGACTCCCGCATTTCCTGCATGCGGCAGAGATAGCGGTCGTAGCAGTCGCCGTTCAGGCCGAGCGGGATCTCGAAGTCCAGCTCGTCATAGCACTCGTAGGGCTGGTTGCGACGCAGGTCCCAGGCGATGCCCGAACCCCGCACCATGACGCCGGAGAAGCCCCAGTCGATGGCCTCCTGGCGGGTCACCACGCCGATATTGACGTTGCGCTGCTTGAAGATGCGGTTGCCGGTGATCAGCTTGTCGATGTCGCTGAGCGGGCGGGCGAAGGCCACGGCCCAGTCGTCGATGTCGTTGATCAGGTCCTCGGGCAGGTCCTGGTGGACGCCGCCGGGGCGGAAGTAGTTGGCGTGCAGGCGCGCGCCGCAGGCCCGCTCGTAGAAGACCATCAGCTTCTCGCGCTCCTCGAAGCCCCACAGAGGCGGGGTGAGCGCGCCGACGTCCATGGCCTGGGTCGTGACGTTGAGCAGGTGGTTCAGGACGCGGCCGATTTCCGAGTACATGACCCGGATCAGGCTGCCGCGCATCGGAACCTCCAGGCCCAGCAGCTTCTCGATGGCCAGGCAGAAGGCGTGTTCCTGGTTCATCGGCGCCACGTAGTCGAGGCGGTCGAAGTACGGGATGTTCTGGAGGTAGGTGCGGTACTCCATCAGCTTCTCGGTGCCGCGATGCAGCAGGCCGATGTGCGGGTCGACCCGCTCCACGACCTCGCCGTCCAGCTCCAGGACCAGGCGCAGGACGCCGTGGGCCGCGGGGTGCTGCGGGCCAAAGTTGATGTTGAATTTCCGGACCGGGGTCTCGTTTTCCGAGAGCGGCTTCAGGGAGGCGTCGTCCGCCATCACTTGGCCTCCACTTTTTCGTCGCCGGGCAGGATGTAGTCGGCGCCTTCCCAGGGCGAGAGGAAGTCCCAGTTGCGGTACTCGACGGACTTCACCGGCTCGTAGACCACGCGCTTGAGCTCGTCGTCGTAGCGCAGCTCGACATAGCCGGTCATCGGGAAGTCCTTGCGCAGCGGATGCCCGTGGAAGCCGTAGTCGGTGAGGATGCGGCGCAGGTCCGGGTGGCCCTCGAAGAAGATTCCGTACATGTCGAAGGCCTCGCGCTCGTACCAGTCGGCGCAGGGGAAGACCCCCGTGGCGGTGGGGACGGCGGTGTCCTCGTCGGTCTGGACCTTCAGGCGGACGCGCTGGTTCTTGGTCATCGACAGCAGGTGGTAGACCACGTCGAAGCGCAGCGGGCGCTCCGGGTAGTCGACGCCGCACAGGTCGATCAGCTGGGCGAAGCCGAACTTGTCGCGCAGCAGGGTCAGGGCCTGGGCCACGCGGCCGGCCGGGGCCGTCAGGGTCAGCTCGTCAAAGGCGACGGCGTAGCTGGCCAAGGCGCCGGCGCTGTCGGCGACGGCCTGCTGGCCCAGGGTCTCGAGGGTTTGGGTCGTGACGGGCCAGCTCATCTCTCGATGGTCCCCGTGCGGCGGATCTTCTTCTGCAGCTGCAGCACGCCGTAGACCAGGGCCTCGGCGGTGGGCGGGCAGCCGGGAACGTAGATGTCCACCGGAACGATCCGGTCGCAGCCGCGCACCACGGAGTAGCTGAAATAGTAGTAGCCCCCGCCATTGGCGCAGGAGCCCATGGAGATGACGTAGCGGGGCTCCGGCATCTGGTCGTAGACCTTGCGCAGGGCCGGGGCCATCTTGTTGCACAGGGTGCCGGCGACGATCATCACGTCGGACTGGCGCGGGCTGGCGCGCGGGGCGAAGCCGTAGCGCTCCAGGTCGTAGCGCGGCATCGAGGCGTGCATCATCTCGACGGCGCAGCAGGCCAGGCCGAAGGTCATCCACATCAGCGAGCCGGTACGCGCCCAGGTGATGAGGTCGTCGGCGGCGGCCGTGATGAATCCCTTGTCGGCCAGCTCGGTGGAGACGCCGTCGAAGAAGGGGTCGTGAAGCTTGGGATTATAGCCCTCGACGGTCGAGCGACCGGCCGAAAGCGCAGGCGCGGAGCCCGAGGGGACGATCACTCCCATTCCAGGGCGCCCTTCTTCCATTCGTAGATGAAGCCGACGGTCAGCACGCCCAGGAAGGTCATCATCGACCAGAAGGAGAACTGGCCCAGCTCCTGCGGCAGTTTCATGAGCGAGACCGCCCACGGGAACAGGAAGGCCACTTCCAGGTCGAAGATGATGAAGAGGATCGAGACCAGGTAGAACCTGACGTCGAACTTCATCCGCGCATCATCGAAGGCGTTGAAGCCGCACTCGTAGGACGAGAGCTTTTCGGGGTCCGGCGCCGTGGGGGCGAGAACCGCCGAGGCGAGGATGAAGACGACCCCCAGGGCCGCCGCGATCCCCAGGAAGATCACGATGGGGAGGTACTGCAGAAGGAACGCGTTCATGGAATCCTCGAAGGAGTCGCGCCCTTCTAGACCACGATCGCGGCAGGTTCAAACGGCGTGGTGACGCTGATGTCGCACCCATGAAAAAGACCGATGTTCGAACTGCGAACGCCTCGCAGGAGGGCGCGCGGTCCACATCTATTCACAGGCCCTTGTGCGACGAATTCAACTCGCCCGTTGACACGATTCCGGTCGCAACCTATCAGACGCCCCTCGCGGGCCCACATGGCCCACATGCGGATGTAGCTCAGTTGGTTAGAGCGCCGGCCTGTCACGCCGGAGGTCGCGGGTTCGAGTCCCGTCATTCGCGCCACTTTCCCCCCACATCGCTGGTTTGACGCGTTCAGGGCGCTGGCGCGGCCGTGCGCCCTCCCCCGCTCGCGCGAGGAAGGGCGGCGACAGGTCAGTCAGTGGTGTCGTCGGTTTCGGCGGTCGGGCCGTTCTTCTTCATGGATTCGATGGCGTTCTTGGCCGAGGACTTCGAGGAATAGCCCTCGGTGGTGAACATCACCTCGCCGTTGGGGGCCTTGAACTTCACGCGGAACTCGCCCGCCTTGTCCTTCGAGATCTCGAACTTGTAGGCCATCTCGTTGCTCCGTCTGTCTCTTAGCCCCCGGCCGCCCGAGGTTAGACCTGAGTCGCGACCCTCGCCACTCAGGCTTGGAACGAGCCCCGCGCGTCGGAGAGCGTGCCCTGGTGCACCGCCTCGGCGATCCGCTCGGCCCGCTTGAGCGGGTCGGTCATGTTGGTGGCCTTGCGGGCGAGGACATAGGCCGCGACCAGCCGGGCCTCGTCGGCGCTGGTCCAGTGGGTCGGATCGTGGGCGCCCAGCTTGGCGATGGCGGCCTGCAGGGTTCCCGGCACGTGCCCCGGGCGGTTGACGTGTTCGTCCAGCACCAGGGCCACCCCCTGCTCCGAGGTCAGCCAGCGGCGGACCGGGACCCCGGCCGCCTTGGCGTCGAGGAAGCGCGCCATGCGGCTGGCGGCGAAGCTGAGCTCGCAGGCGCGCATGTCGTGGTGGTGGCCGGCCCGCCAGAATCGATAGGCCCAGGCCGCGCTCCGCAGCTGGACCTTCCGCGCCGCGGTGTTCAGCACCACGCCCTTCAGCACCAGATAGCCGGTGGTGGCGCTGGGTCCCGAGACCTGCACGTCCAGGCCGTGGCGGCCAAAGCAGTCCTGGAAGGCGGCCGGCGACGTGGCCTTCAGCCGCGCCAGGAGCGCCGGCAGCTCGCCGGCGTCGCCGGCCGGGCCGCAGGTCCACTGGAAGAGGCCAAAGGACATGTAGCTGTTGTCATAGGAGTTGATGGCCTCCAGCAGGCCCTCGTTGGCCGAGATGGCGCGCACGACGCGCACCGCCGAGGGCGTGAGGTCCGCCGGCGGCGGATTGCCCGCCAGCCAGCCGGCCAGGGAGGTTCACCCGATGGTGTAGAAGCCGCCCTTGCTGGCCGAGGCGAAGGCGCGGCCGTCCGGGGTGATGGCCGTGCCGCCGACGACGGTGACCGGATGGGCCGGATCGTCGGGCATGGGTGGGGCGGCGGGCGGCGGGGCCGCCGGGCTGGGCGCCGCCACCGTCTGGCTGAGATACTGGCTCGCCACCCAGCCGGTCCGCGCCGGGGCCTTGAGGGTGGCGATCCGGGTCCAGCCCGCCTTGGACTCCAACATCTCCACGCCGTCGCCCTGGTCGAGGCTGCCCACCAGGGCGCCGCCGGGGGCGTCCCGCAGATTGAGGCTCTTCACCGCCACCACGCCCGCCGTCATCGCCCTGCTCCCTCGCGGCTCAACACATAGTTGAACAGCGGGCCGGCGCGCCTGGCAATGGCCTAGCTTGGCGCGCGCAGACCCTTCATGGCCTCGCCCCAGCGGGCCAGCTCGGTGAGCATGGCCACGGCGGCCTTGTCCTGCAGCTCCGGCGGCTTGAAGCCGTCCTCGCCGAGATGCTGGTTGAACATCGGCAGGGCCACCCCCTCGGGGATCGGCATGACCTTCACGCTGGTGAGCAGCAGCTTCTCCATCTGCACCGAGCGCAGGCCGCCGGAGGCGCCGCCATAGCTGACGAAGGCCGCGGGCTTATAGGCCCACTCGTGGACCAGGTAGTTCACCGCATTGGTGAAGGAGGGCGGCGGTCCGTAGTTGTACTCCGGCGTCACGAAGACGAAGGCGTCGGCGGCCGCGACGCTGGCGCTCCAGGCCTTGGTATGGTCGTGGACGTAGTCCCGCAGTCGCGGATGCTTGGGCTCGTCGAAGACCGGCAGGTTGAAGTCGGCCAGGTCCACCAGCACCGCCTCGAACCCCGCATGGGCCTGGGCGATCGTGTCGAACCAGGCGGCGACCTTGGGCCCCAGCCGGGTGGGACGGGTGCTGCAGATGATGGTGTGAAGCTTGAGCGGCATGGGACCTCCCAGGGAACGGATGTGTCCCCGGGTATAGGCCCCGCGCGCCCTACCCCGCCATCTCGCGTTCCTTGCTGAGGACGAAGTCGTCGGGATTGGGCGCCAGGGTGGCGCGCCAGTAGTCCACCAGGGCGAAGGGCCAGTTCTGGCTGACCCGGCCCTTCTCGTTCTTGTACCAGCTGGTGACCTGAGGCGCGCCCCAGGCCATCAGCCTGTTGCCCTCGTCGACGCGGATGTTGAAGGCGTCATGCACCTCGGGCTTGGGCTCCAGGGCCTTCGCGCCGGTCTCCGCCAGCAGTTTCAGGCAGCCGAGGATGTAGCGGACGCTGCACTCGGAGAAGAAGATGATGGAGCCGTTGACGACGATATTGGTGTTGGGGCCGTAGATCATGAAAAGGTTGGGGAAGCCGGGCGTCGTCATGCCCAGATAGGCGCGCGCGTCACCGTCCCAGGTGGCGTGCAGGTCGGCCCCGCCGCGGCCCTTGATCTTCATCGGATGCAGGAAGCGGCTGGCGTAGAAGCCCGTGCCGTAGATGATCACGTCGAACTCGCGGGCCGTCCCATCGTCCGTGACGATGCCGGTCTCGGTGATCTCGCTGATCGCGTCGGTGACCAGCTCGACATTGGGGCGCTTGAGGGCCTCGATCCAGACGCCGTTGTCCAGCAGGGCGCGCTTGCCGCCGACCGGATAGTTGGGGATCACCTTTTCGGCCAGGTCGGGCCGGTCGGCCGCCTGCATCCGCAGGGCCTCGGCCACCATGGCCCGGAACATGGCGTTGGCCTCGCTGACCGAGCCGGGGTCGCCCTTCCAGTCGGGGTCGGCGCGGACGCCCGCCAGCAGGCCGTCGGTGACCATCCAGAACAGGAAGAACCGGTACCACTTGTCGTAGGTGGGGATGTGCTCCAGCAGCCAGTTCATCCCGGCCGGCACGTCCTCGTGATAGTGCGGGGTCGGGAAGCACCAGGGCGGGGTGCGCTGGAAGACCGTCAGGCTGGCCACCTTGCCGGCGATCTCCGGCACGAACTGGAAGGCGCTGGCCCCGGTGCCGATCACCGCCACCCGCTTGCCGGTCAGGTCCACGTCGTGACGCCACTGGGCCGAGTGGAAGGCCGGGCCCTTGAAGCGCTCGCGGCCCTTCACGTCGGGCAGGCGCGGACGATTGAGCTGGCCCACCGCGGTGATGACGGCGTTGGCCTCCACCTGCTCGGTCCCCTTGGCGGTCTTCAGGGTCACCTTCCAGACCGCGCGGGTCTCGTCCCAGACCATCTGCTCGACGCTGGTCTCGAAGCGGATCTTCTTGCGCAGGTCGTAGCGGTCGGCGACGCCGCGGAAATAGTCGAGCAGGACCGGCTGGGTGGAGAAGTGCTGGGGCCAGTTGTGGTTGGGTTCGAAGGAATAGGAATAGATGTGGTTGGAGCTATCCACCCGGCAGCCGGGATAGGTGTTCTCCAGCCAGGTGCCGCCGACGTCGGCGTTCTTCTCGACGATCTCGAAGTCGATCCCGGCCTGGGTCAGGCGGATGCCGGTGAGCAGACCCGACATGCCGGCCCCGATGACCAGGACGTGCATGCGCCGGGCGGCGTCCTTCAGGACCGGGGTGACCCACTGCGGGTCCTTGCTGGACTGACCGCCGATGGCCAGCTCGTCATTGAGGAAGTCGGCATAGTCCTCGGGGATGTCGGCCCCGGCCACGAAGCTCATCATCCGGCGCAGGGCGTCGGGGTCGGGGGTGATCGGCTTGGGCGATCCCTTGGCCACCCAGTCGAGGATGGCCGCCTTGGCCAGGCCTCGGAACTTGGCCTGCTCGGCCTCGGGCACCCCGGTGTCGCCGCGGGAGAGCGGCGTGTAGGTCGGGGTCCACTCCTTCCGCAGCCAGCCGATGTCGCCGGTGAGCTGCACCAGGGCGGCGGCCAGGGCCGGCTGATGCGCGGCCTCCAGCGCCTGATCGAGACCACCCAGATCGAGCTTCGCCATCGTGTCCTGCCCTGACTTTGTCGTTGTTCTTGTGGGCAGAATACGCCTCTTGGCGTGGCGCGAAAGGGCGCCCCAACGTCACCCCCCGGCGTCCTGCGCGGCGGCGATGCGGGCGGCCAGGCCCGGCGGGAGCGGCATGCCGGACGCGGCCAGGTTCTCCTCCAGATGCGCCCGTCGCGTCGTGCCGAACACCGCGCTGGCGACGCCGGGATGGGCCAGGACATAGGCCAGCGCCGCCTGGGGACCGGTCATGTCGGACCGCTGGTGCAGGAAGCCGAACCGCCGGCCGGCGAGCACCTCGGCCCGGTGGTTCCTTGCGGCCCGCAGGGCGTACCATAGGTCGCGCGGGGCGCGCAGCTTCAGGACCTGGCCGCCGGTGTGGCCCATGGCGAGCGGCATGCCCGCCAGCACCCCCTTCCCCGCCGCGGCGGCCCGCGCGATCAGCGGCCCCCGCTCCGGGCGCAGGACATTGTAGTCCACCATCACCACATCGAAGTCCGGCAGGCCGATCACATGGTCGATGACCTCCGGATCGAAGCTGTTGACCCCGAGGGTCCGGATCAGGCCGCGGCGCTTCAGGCCCTGCAGGACCGCCCGCAGTTCGTCCGTCAACTCGGCCACCGCGGGGCCGTGCAGCTGCAGCAGCGGCAGGGTCTCCAGGCCGAGATGACCCAGGCTGCGCAGGACACTGGCCTCCACCGCCGCCGGCGACATGTCGCGGACCACCCGGCGGCCGTCGTGCCGGGTCCCGGCCTTGGTGGCGATCACCAGTCCCGTCAGATCGCGGCCCCGCAGGGCGCGGCCCAGGCGGGGTTCGGCGTTCCCCCCGGAATAGCTGGCGCCGGTGTCGAGGAAGGTGACGCCGCGGTCGAGGGCCGCGTGGACCAGAGCGATCGCCTCGCCCTCGTCGAAGGCCTTCTGGCCCCACCAGCTGGCGCAGCCCAGGCCGATCTCCGACACCGTCAGGCCGGTGGCGCCGAGGGGACGATAGAGCATGCTCAGAACGCCGCCGTCACGCGGCGCACCTGATCGCGCAGCCAGACGTGGGCGGGGTTCTTGTCGTGACGCCTGTGCCAGTACATCTGGATCTCCGGGACCTGCACATCCACCGGGGCCTCGAAGATGTCCAGGCCCAGGGTCGGCGCCACGGCCCGGGCGAACTGCGCCGGCAGGGCGGCGATGAGCCGCGGGCTCTGCGCCACCGCCAAGGCGACGGCGGAGAAGTGCGGCAGGGCCAGGACCACCTGCCGCGCGCGGCCGGCTTCGGCCAGGGCGTCGTCCACATGACCCGAGATGCTGCCGTCCACCGAGCGCAGGGCCTGCGGCAGGTCGCAGAACAGATCCAGCGGCAGGACCTGACCCGGCTTGACGCCCGCCGCGGCGATGTCCTCCCGGCCGCGGGCGGCGATGATCGCGAAGGGAGAGCGGAACAGCATCTCCCCGGCGATCCATTCCGAGGCGTGGCCGGGGCGCTCGATGGCCAGATCGATGGCGTCGTCCTGGAACAGGCGCTCCACCTCGCCCCAGGCGGTGTCCACCAGCCGCAGGCGCACGCCGGGCGCCTGGGCCGCCGTCAAAGCGAACAGGGGCGGCATCACCAGCATGGAGACGAAGTCGGCGCCCAGCAGGGTGAAGCTGCGCCGGGCGGCGGCCGGATCGAAGGCGCGGTCCCCCTGGAGGGCGCGCTCCAGGCCGGCCAGGGCGTCGCGGACGATGGGGGCGAGGGCCTCGGCCCGCGGGGTCGGCGCCATCTCGGCGCCTCGCCGCACGAAGAGCTGGTCGTCCAGCAGGGCGCGCAGCCGTCCGAGCGCGGCGCTCACCGCCGGCTGGGACAGGCCGATCTGTTCGCCGGCCCGCGTCACGCTGCGCTCGCGCATCAGGGCGTCGAAGGTCCGCAGGAGGTTGAGGTCGAAGGCCGCGAAATTCATTCAGCAAATGGCCCCCATAACATCGTTCCATTTCACGGCGCGGACTCCCGTGGGTAGTCAGGCCCCGCCCGGCGCGAGCCCCCGCGCCCTACCAGGATGACGCCGAAATGTCCCATCTCACCGCCGCCCCGGAGCCCGGTCTCTGGTTCCTGAACAGCCGCGTCGAGGTCCGTCGCCCCTCCGCGGCCGGCCCCGACGGCCTGTCGATCCTCGAACATTTCATGGCCCAGGGCGACTCCCCGCCGACCCATGTCCACCGCGACGAAGACGAGGTCTTCCACATTCTCGAGGGACGGGTCCGGTTCCGCGTCGGCGAGGTCGAACAGGTCGCCGGCCCCGGCGAGACCCTGGTGGGACCCCGGGGCGCGCCCCACAGCTTCATCGTCGAGAGCCCCACCGCGCGGTTCATCACCGTCACGACCGGCGCGGCCTTCGAGGGTGCGGTGCGGGACATCGCACGTCCCGCGACGGCCCCGGGCCTGCCGGCGGCCCAGGCCCCCACCGCCGAGATGGTCACCGCCCTCGCCGACACCTTCGCCCGCCACGGCATCGACATCGTCGGACCGCCGCTGGGGGAATAGGCGGGACCTGTCCTGCGAAGCTCGCGGAGCGAAGCAGGATGGTGGGCGGCGAGGGGTTCGAACCCCCGACCCCCTGGGTGTAAACCAGGTGCTCTGACCAGCTGAGCTAGCCGCCCTTCGGAGCCGGGTTCTACCCCCGGTCCGGAAGCCCCGCCAAGGCCCCATAGAAAAGGGGCGGCCACCTCCCCGGCGACCGCCCCGTTCCAATTCTCGCTGGCTTGAGGCGCGCTTAGTTCAGCGCGCTCTTCAGGCCTTCGCCGACCCGGAAGCGCGCGGTCTTGGACGCGGGCCGCTTCACGGTTTCGCCGGTGCGCGGATTTCGCGCGGTGCCAGCCGCCCGGTTCACCGGCACGAAACTGCCGAAACCGACGAGCCGGACTTCTTCACTGGCCTTCAGAGAGGCTGTGACGGAGTCGATGAAGGCTTCCAGCGCGTCTTTCGCCTGCGCCTTGTTGAGGCCCGCCTTTTCGGCGATCGCCGTGACGAGTTCGGCCTTGGTCATTTGGTGTCTCTCCCAGCCCGTTATAGGTCCGCGGACCCCCCGCGGTGTTCGCGAGGCTGCTTCGCGTGACGCGATTATGGCGGTCTCGCGTCAGGCGTCAAACGAAGGCGGCGCGGGAAGACCCCGCGCCGCCCAATTATTTGCAGTTAATCCGCGATTCTTTGCGGTTAACGTGGCGTTCAGTGCGTCAAAACCGCCTCGGGATCGCCATCATCGACCGCGAGAGGCAGGGCCGGCGTCGCCGGTTCCTTCCACTCGATGGGCACCAAAGGCTTGGTCAGGGCGAGCGCCAGGACCTCGTCGACCATCTTCACGGGGATGATCTCGATGGCCGACTTCACGTTGTCGGGGATGTCGGCCAGGTCCTTCACGTTCTCCTGCGGGATCAGCACGGTCTTGACGCCGGAGCGCAGGGCCGCGAGCAGCTTCTCCTTCAGGCCGCCGATCGGCAGAACCCGGCCGCGCAGGGTGATCTCGCCGGTCATGGCGATATCCTTGCGGATCGGGATGCCGGTCAGCACCGAGACCATGGCCACGGCCATGGCGACGCCGGCCGACGGACCGTCCTTGGGCGTGGCGCCCTCGGGCACGTGCACGTGCACGTCGGTCTTGTCGAACATCGGCGGCTCCAGGCCGAAGGCGGTCGCGCGGCTGCGGACATAGCTGGCCGCCGCCGTGATCGACTCCTTCATCACGTCCTTCAGGTTGCCCGTGATGGACATACGGCCCTTGCCCGGCATCTTGATCGCTTCGATGGTCAGGATGTCGCCGCCGAAGTCGGTGTAGGCCAGGCCGGTGATGATGCCGACCTGATCCTCTTCGTCGGTCTCGCCGTGGTGGTACTTCTTGACCCCGGCGTACTTGGCCAGACGCGCGTCGTCGATCGTGATCGAGGTGATCTTCTCGCGACCCAGGTCGCGCACCGTCTTCCGCGCCAGGTTCCCCAGCTCCCGCTCCAGCGACCGCACGCCGGCTTCCCGGGTGTAGTAGCGGATCAGGTCGCGGATCGCCTCCTCGGGGACGATGAACTCCTGCGGCGTCAGCCCATGGTCCTTGGTCAGCTTGGGCAGCAGGTGCCGCTTGGCGATCTCCAGCTTCTCGTCCTCGGTGTAGCCGGGGATGCGGATGATCTCCATGCGGTCCAGCAACGGCTGGGGCATGTTCAGGCTGTTGGCCGTGGTGACGAACATCACCGGCGACAGGTCGTAGTCCACCTCCAGATAGTGGTCGGCGAAGGTGGAGTTCTGGGCCGGGTCGAGGACCTCGAGCAGGGCCGAGGACGGGTCGCCGCGATAGTCGGAGCCCATCTTGTCGATCTCGTCGAGCAGGAAGAAGGCGTTGGTGGACTTGGCCTTCTTCATCGACTGGATGATCTTGCCCGGCATGGAGCCGATATAGGTCCGGCGGTGACCGCGGATCTCGGCCTCGTCACGGACGCCGCCCAGGGACACGCGCACGAACTCGCGGCCCGTCGCCTCGGCGATGGACTTGCCGAGCGAGGTCTTGCCCACGCCGGGCGGTCCCACCAGGCAGAGGATCGGGCCCTTCAGGGCGCCGGTCCGGGCCTGGACGGCCAGGTACTCCAGGATGCGTTCCTTGACCTTTTCCAGGCCGTAGTGGTCATGCTCGAGCACTTCCTCGGCCTTGACCAGGTCGATCGGCTTGGTCTTGGCCTTGCCCCACGGAATGGACAGCAGCCAGTCGAGATAGTTGCGGACGACGGTGGATTCCGCCGACATCGGGCTCATGTTGCGCAGCTTCTTCAGCTCGGCGTCGGCCTTGGTGCGCGCCTCCTTGGAGAGCTTGGTCTTCTTGATGCGCTTCTCGAGCTCGATCAGCTCGTCGCGGCTGTCGTCCTGCTCGCCCAGCTCGCGCTGGATCGCCTTCATCTGCTCGTTGAGATAGTACTCGCGCTGGGTCTTCTCCATCTGGCGCTTCACGCGGTTACGGATCTTCTTTTCCGTCTGCATGACGCTGATCTCGCCCTCCATCAGGGCGTAGACCTTCTCCAGGCGCTTCACGACATTGAAGATCTCCAGCAGGTTCTGCTTCTCGGAGATCTTGACCGACAGGTGCGAGGCGATGCGGTCGGCCAGCTCGCCGGGCGAGTCGACCTGGGGCATGGAGGCCAGAGCCTCTGGCGGCACCTTCTTGTTGAGCTTCACATAGTTCTCGAACTGCTCGACGACCGCGCGCGACAGCGCCTCGGCTTCCGTCGAGGCCGCGCCGTCCTCGGTTATGAAGGCGACCTCGGCTTCGTAGAACTCGGCTTGATCGGTGAACTTGGAAATCCCGGCGCGGGCCTTGCCCTCCACCAGCACCTTCACGGTACCGTCGGGCAGTTTCAGCAGCTGCAGGACCGAGGCCACGACGCCCACGTCATAGATGGCCTCGGGCGACGGGTCGTCGTCGTCCTTGTCCTTCTGGGTGGCCAACAGGATCTGCTTGCCGGGGGCCTTCATGGCCTCCTCAAGCGCTCGAACGGACTTTTCACGGCCCACGAAGAGCGGCACCGGCTGGTGCGGGAAGACCACGATGTCCCGCAACGGGAGGATGGGAAGAGTTTTGATCTCAGACATGTGCATCTACTCCTGGTGGGCCCCCTTCCAAAGCAGGGCCCGTCCCATATTCCGACCGGGTTCCCCCAGACGATGTGTCTGAGTCGGTCGGCCCGTCCGCCCGGCTTGGGCGAATTGTCGGCCATTTATGTGGACGCTTTGGCCCCCTCTACAAGCTGAGCCGGAGTGTCCGCGACAATGCGTCTGAAAGTGGTGACGCCCGAGACACAGGAAATGGTGCGTCGCGGCAACAGGTGCAAGAGCCTTCCCAAGCGTCCGAGGGCGTCGGGGCGCCCGGCCCCGGGCCTGGGCCAGCGCACGGCCGAAGTCCTTGGGGAGGCCGGCTATTCGTCCGGCGAGATCGAGCGCTTGCGAGGGGTAGGCGCCGTGACCTGACGCGCCGGCCCGGTCAGGAATCCAATGACCCCAGCCAGGCCCGCCAGGGCCGCGGCGGCGATCATGGCGGTCCGGTAGCCTGAGGCGATGACGCCGGCGGCCGGGGCGCCGGGAGGGCCCACCAGTACGAACCCCACCAGGGCGACGGCCAGCAGGCCGGCGACCCGAGCCACGGCGTTGTTGATTCCCGCGGCCGCGCCCTCATGGGCGTCTTCCACCGAGCCCAGCACGGCGTCGGTGAGCGGCGCGACGGCGAGTCCCATGCCGACCGCCACGATCGCCAGGCCGGGGAAGACGCCGGCCCAGTAGCTGGATTGGTCGGCCAGCAGGGCCAGCAGGACGAACCCCGTCGCCACCAGGAGCGGGCCTCCCCCCAGCATCACCCTCGGCCCCACCTTGGCCGAGAAGCCCCCGGCCAGGGGCGACAGCACGGCCAGGCCCGCCGACAGCGGCAGCAGGGCCGCCCCCGCGCTGGCGGCGGGATAGCCGTGCACACCGATCAACTCAAAGGGCAGCAGGAACAGGGCGCCGCTGAAGGCGGCATAGAGCAGCAGGGTCAGGCCGTTGGCGCCGGAGAAGGTGATCGATCTGAAGAGCTGCAGCGGGACCATCGGCGAGGCGATGGTCTGCTCGATGCGCAGGAAGACAGCCAGCGCCAGGACGCCGAACACCAGGGCGGCGACCGGCAGCCCTGTCAGACCTCGCTCCGGCGCCTCGGTGAGGCCCCAGGTGACGGCGGCCAGGCCAAGGGTGACCGTGAGGGCCCCACGCCAGTCCAGCGGGCCGGCCTTGTCGGCCTTGCTCTCCTTGGCCCCCATCAGAATGAAGCCGACGGCGAGCGCCGCCAGCGGCACATTGATCAGGAAGACCGCCCGCCAGGAAACCGCGTCGGTGAGCCAGCCGCCAAGCACCGGGCCCAGCGCGCTGGTCAGCCCCCCGGCGCCGGCCCAGATGCCGACGGCGCGGCCCCGCGCCTGCTTGTCGAAGCTGGCGCCGAGGATGGCCAGGCTGGCGGGAACCAGGAGGGCCGCGCCGATCCCCTGGATGGCGCGAGCGGCGATCAGCAGGGTCAGGTTGGGGGAAAGACCACAGCAGACGGAGGCTGCGGTGAAGAGAATGGCGCCGGCGACGAAGACCCGCTTGCGGCCGTAGCGATCACCGGCCGCGCCGCCGACCAGCACCAGGGCGCTGAGGAACAGCAGGTAGGCGTTCATGACCCACTGGGCCCCGGCCGCGCCGCCCCCCAGCTGCTGCTGGATCACCGGGATGGTGAGGTTGACCGCCGAGCCGTCGATGAAGGCGAGGCTGGAGCCCAGCACGGTCCCGGCCAGCACCAAGCCGCCGCCGCCGGCCCCCGGATACGCAACGACCGCGGCGAGAACGCCGCGGTCGCAGGGAGTCTGTGTCATGTCGACGCCCTCCCCGGATCAGTGAGGCGGGCGCATGGCGGAGGGCTCTAGGCCGCGCCGCCCTTGTCGCGGCGCTCGGCGTAGATGACCAGGGGCTGGGCCCGGCCCTCGACGACCTCGGCGTTGACCACCACTTCCTCGACGCCGTCATAGGTCGGCAGCTCGTACATGGTCTCGAGCAGGATGCCCTCCAGGATGGAGCGCAGGCCCCGCGCGCCGGTCTTGCGGATGATGGCCTTGCGGGCCACCGCGTTGAGGGCGTCGTCGGTGAAGGTCAGGCCGACATTCTCCATGTCGAACAGGCGCTGGTACTGCTTGACGAAGGCGTTCTTCGGCTCGGTGAGGATCTTCACTAGGGCCGGCTCGTCCAGGTCGTCCAGGGTCGCGATGACCGGCAGACGGCCGACGAATTCCGGGATCAGGCCAAAGCGCAGCAGGTCGTCCGGCTCCACCTGACGGAAGATCTGGCCGGTGCGGCGGTCGTCCGGGTCGGAGACCTTGGCGCCGAAGCCGATCGAGGTGCCCTGGCCGCGGGCGGAGATGATCTTCTCCAGGCCGGCGAAGGCCCCGCCGCAGATGAACAGGATGTTGGTGGTGTCGACCTGCAGGAACTCCTGCTGGGGATGCTTTCGCCCGCCCTGCGGCGGCACGGAGGCGACCGTGCCTTCCATGATCTTCAGCAGGGCCTGCTGCACGCCCTCGCCCGACACGTCGCGGGTGATGGACGGGTTGTCCGACTTGCGGCTGATCTTGTCGACCTCGTCGATATAGACGATGCCGCGCTGCGCCCGCTCGACATTGTAGTCGGCGGCCTGGAGCAGCTTCAGGATGATATTTTCGACATCCTCGCCCACATAGCCCGCTTCGGTGAGCGTGGTGGCGTCGGCGACGGTGAAGGGCACGTCGATGATTCGGGCCAGGGTCTGGGCCAGCAAGGTCTTGCCGGTGCCGGTCGGACCGATGAGCAGGATGTTGGCCTTGCCCAGTTCGACGTCGTTATTCTTCGAGGCGTGGTTGAGGCGCTTGTAGTGGTTGTGCACCGCCACAGCGAGCACCTTCTTGGCGTGATCTTGTCCGATCACGTAATCGTCGAGGACTTCGCGGATTTCCTTGGGAGTCGGCACACCGTCCTTGGACTTCACGAAGGAGATCTTGTGCTCCTCGCGAATGATATCCATGCACAGTTCTACGCACTCATCACAGATGAACACGGTCGGGCCCGCAATCAACTTGCGAACCTCGTGCTGGCTCTTGCCGCAGAATGAGCAATAGAGCGTGCTCTTGGAGTCTCCGCTGGCGGCCTTGGTCATGGTCGTTTCTCACTCTATGACGACCGGCTGTTCACCGAGACGTCCGTCCCCGGAGGCGTTTCCTGACGCCATCAATGCAGGATACGCGCCGCAGGTTGTCTAATCCTTGACATTCCCCGATCCGTCCAAGGATCACAAGCCTTTGGGGGGACATCGCGACAATTGGCGGCCGGGGCGCCCGATGGCGGGCGCGTCCGAATCCCTAGATGGGTGTGCGCCAGATCGGGACAAGACGTCGGCCCCGGACGCGACGACACGCCTCTCCCCCTAAGGTACGCGCCGCACCTGCCGATTGTTCCCAATAGACAAGCCCCGGCAAGGGCGCGAGGGGATGGTCATGGCGAAGCGAACTTTGCGCGGAAACGGCGCGCCCTCCCACGAACTCCTGGACGATCAGATCGAGGACGCCGGCATGGTGGCCTTCGACTTCGACGGCACCATCACGGTGCGCGACAGTTTCACCGAATTCCTGAAGTGGCGGGTGGACCAGGGCCGCTACATGTCGGGCATGGTGCGGCTGATCCCCGCGGCGGTCGGCTATCTGGGCCACCGCAACCGCGGCCGCATCAAGGCCGCGGCGGTGCGCGAGTTCCTCAAGGGCATGACCCGCGACGAATTGGAGGCCCAGGCGCGGGCCTTCGCAGAGGCGGCGGCGCCCAGCCTGCTGAGGCCCGACGCCCTGCAGACCTGGCGACGCTGGCGCCAGCGCCACGCCAAGCTGGTGATCGTCAGCGCCTCCCCCGACATGATCGTCGCCCCCTTCGCCCGCGGCCTGGGCGCCGACGCCCTGATCGCCACGGAGCTGGCCTTCGACGCCAATGACCGGGTGACCGGCGCCTTCCTGGGCCCCAACTGCCGAGGTCCGGAGAAGGTGCGTCGTCTGCGCGCCGCCTTCGGCCCCGACGTGACCCTGAAGGCCGCCTATGGCGACACCAGCGGCGACCGCGAGATGTTGAAGATCGCCGATCACCGCGGCTATCGTGTCTTCAAGGAACGTCCCTGACGGGGTGAGACCGTGAAGCACGCCGGCGAGACCGCCCTGGACCAGCTGGAGCCCCTGCTGGCCCGCGTCCGCGCCCTGCCCGGCCTGACCGAGAAGAAGCGCGGCGTCTTCTACCTCAAGTCCCGCGCCTTCCTGCATTTCCATGAAGACCCCAAGGGCCTGTTCGCCGACGTGCGCGACGAGTCCGGCCAGGACTTCGACCGGTTCGACGTCACCGCGAGCGGCGAGGCGATGCTGGCCGCGGCCCGGGCCCGGCTCAGGGCCTAGCCGACCAGGGCTCGGTCTGGCCGATGACGGTCAGGGGCCGGTCGCTGCGGATGGCTTCGAGGGCTCCCTGCGAAATCTCGGCGTTGGTGAGCCAGCGGGCGCGGCCGGCCTCGACCCTGAACCCCAGGACGATCTGCCGCACGGCGCAGCGCGGCAGGCCCTCGGCCACCCGGCGGGCTGTCTCGAGCCGCTCGGGATGGGCCGGATCGGCCACGGCGCTGCCCAGCACCTGGAACATCGCCCCCTCCACCCGCGCCGCCAGCAGGCGCGGCGCCTCGATCTTCAGGGTGTGGAACCAGGCGACCGCGCGGTCGATCGGACCCGAGCGCGCGATCGCCGCATCGAGGGCCGCGGCGAACGCGACACCGTCGTGATAGTCGCAGTCGAAGCCATCGGTCCCGGCGGCTCGGGAGGCGTGGCGCGACAGAAGCGAAAGGCGCCCGCCGTCGCCGGCGAGCGCCTCGCAAAGTTCGGAAAGCATCCCGGTGCCGCCCACCACCAGGGTGTGCGCCGCCACGGAGATTAGTCCTCGGAACGGTTGGCCTGGACCAGGTCGATCAGACCCCACTCCTTGGCTTCCTCGGCGGTCATGAAAGTGTCGCGATCGAGCTTTTCCTCGACCTCTTCATAGGACCGCCCGGTGTGCTTGGCGTAGATCTCGTTCAGGCGGCGCTTGGTCTTGATGATGTCCTCGGCGTGGCGCTCGATGTCCGAGGCCTTGCCGGAATAGCCGCCCGAGGGCTGGTGCACCATGATGCGGGCGTTGGGCAGGCTGATCCGCTGGCCAGGCTCGCCGGCCATCAGCAGGAATGAGCCCATGGAGGCGGCCATGCCCATGCAGAGCGTGACCACGGGGCTCTTGATGTACTGCATGGTGTCGTAGATCGCGAGACCCGACGTCACCACGCCGCCCGGCGAGTTGATGTACATCTGGATCTCCTTCTTGGGGTTCTCGGCCTCAAGATAGAGCAGCTGGGCGCAGATCAGCGCCGACATCCCGTCCTCGACGGGACCGTTCAGGAAGATCACGCGCTCCTTCAGGAGGCGCGAGAAGATATCGAAAGCACGCTCGCCGCGGCTGGTCTGCTCGACCACCATCGGGACAAGGTTCAGGGCGGTCGTCGCCGGATCAAACATTGGGAGGAAGCCCTTCTCGATGTGAACGACTCTGGAACGCGAGCCGTGTACCCGTCCGATATCGCGTGCCGAGGTGGCATGCGCAAGGTGACCAATAGCCTCGATAGCTCTTAAGAGTTGGCGAAAGTGGTTTCGGGCGGCCTCAGTTTGGCCGCGTGGACTCAAGGGCCGCGGCCAGGGCGGCGATTCCGTAGGGCTTGGTCAGCAGCGTCAGCCCCTCCTGGGCCGCGGCCGCGACACCGGGGCTGAACCCCGTGGTGAGCAGCACAGGCAGGCTGGGCCAGCGTCGGCCAATCTCGCGCGCCAGAGCTATGCCATCCATTTCACCAGGCATCACCAGGTCGGAAAACACGATCTCGAAGTCGGACTTGGCCTCCAGGGCCGCCACCGCGTCCGCCGCGCAATCGACGCGGGTGACGTTGTAGCCCAGCTCGATCAGCATTCCTGAGACCAGGGTGGCGACACCCTCGTCATCCTCCACCAGCAACAGATCCCCCTGCCCGCCCGGTGGGCGGGTGACAGGCGACAGGTCCGTCGCCGGGACCGGAAGCGGCGCGTCGGTCCGCGGCAGCAGCAGGAGGATGGTGGTGCCCAGACCCACCTCGCTCTCGATGCGCACGTCGCCGCCCGAGGCGCGGCTGAAGCCGTAGACCTGACTGAGACCGAGCCCCGTTCCCTTGCCCACGGCCTTGGTGGTGAAGAAGGGCTCGAACACCCGCGAGAGCATCTCCGGCGCCATGCCCGTTCCGGTATCGCTGATCCGCAACGCCACATGATCCTGGGGAATCGCATCGTCGGCGCCCGCCGGCCGATTCTCGCCGCCGATGATGATGGTCCCGCCGCCGGGCATGGCGTCGCGGGCGTTCACCGCCAGGTTCAGGATCGCCAGTTCCAGTTCCGAGGGATCGACTTGCACCCGCCAGAGGCCGTCGGGCAGATTCACCACCACCGAGATGTCCTCGCCGAGCGACCGATCCAGCAGCAGGCGCATGCCCTCCAGCTGCGAAGTCAGATCGATGACCTCCGGCCTCAGAGAGGCGCGGCGGGAGAAGGCCAGCAATTGCCGGGTGAGGCTGGCGCCTCGATCGACAGCCTGTCGCATTCCGTCGATCAGCATCTTGCGGCGCTCCGGCTTGTCGGTGCGCTCCATCAGGTCCAGGCCGCTGGAGGCGATCATCAGGATGTTGTTGAAGTCGTGGGCCACGCCGCCGGTTAGCTGCCCCATGGCCTCCATCCGCTGACCCTGGCGCAGGGCGGTCTCGGCCCGCTCCCGCTCATGCATCTCGTCCTGGAGCTGCCGGTTGGCGTCGGCGAGGTCGCTGTTGGTCCGGGTCAGCACCGCATGGGCCGCGGCGAGAACGCCCACCACCAGCAAGGCCATGACCAGCAGAAGCCCTAGGCCCAGATAGCGGGACAGACGCCGCGCGATGGGGTCTGTGTCGATGCGCAGGGCGACCGCGCCAAGGGTCTGGCCGGCCTCCGCCACCGGGGTGACGACCACCAAGTGACGCCCCACGAAGGCGGGCGCCTGCAGCTTGACGGTCGGATCGGCGCGTCCGCCGGCCTCGCGAGCATAGCCCGCCACCAAGGCGCCGCTCTCGTTATAGACCCCCGCGGAGACGACTTGGGGATTGACCCGCAGCGCGTCGACATACTCCTGAGCCGCCGGGCGATCGTCGAACGCCAGGGCGGCGGTCACCGTGGCGGCCAGGATCTCGCCTTGGGCGGTGGCCTCCCGGATCTTCTGGGCGCGATAGTTCTGCTCGTCATAGACCCCGATGGCCGCGCCGCAGAGCACCAGCAGGATGGCGCCGATGGCCGCAATGGCGGGGACCAGGCTCCAGCGGATCGGAAGTCTAGCGAGCAGGCTCATCGCTACCTCCCCGCCCGGAGGTCGAGCGCCAGGCTGAGCAGCTTGGACGAGATGGTCAGGCCGTTGGTCGCCGCGGCGGTGGGATCGATGATGAAGCGGACGCGATTGTCGCGCAGGACGAAGCTGACAATCCCCCCGGCGTTGTCGGCGCCGTCGGTTACGGTGAGCACCGGCGCGCCACGGGCGCTCTGCAGGGCCTCGGCGGCGGCAGGCGCGCGCGGCGCCGACAGATAGAGGACATGGCAGCCCGTCGCCTTCTCCATCCGGCCCAGGCGGCGGACGACGACCGGACGAACCCCGATCCTCTGGTCCCGAACGGCCTGGTCTAGGACCGCACCGAACGGGTCTCCGCCCAGGATGCAGAGGGTCACCGGCTGGGTCGGCGAAGAAAAGGCGGCGGCGGGCCATTCCACAAAGGGCACGAACTTGTAGAGATAGGTGGCCTTGACCGGAGCCTCGAGACTGCCCGCGGTGGCGGCGAGCGGCGCAAGCGCAAGGATGGCGGCGCTCAACAGCCGCCACGCAAACCGCACCTCAGAAGCCCCAGCGCAGGCTGGCACGCACACTGCGGGGGATCGCCCGGCCGGCCAGGGAGCCGCTCACGAATTCCTGGTGCTGCTCGTGCAGCAGGTTCTCGCCGACCACGGCCAACTCCACCTGGTCCGACACCCGCCAGGCCAGGCGCGCGCCCATTTCCGTATAGGCGGGAACCGCGGGCTTTTTCAGGCTGTCGATGCTGCGCAGGTCGAGATCGAAATCCACCGTCGGCGTCAGGCGCATGTGGGACCGGAGGGAAAGTTGGTAGTCCGGGTCATTTCCGGCGAAGTCGACTCCGAAGATATCCCGGCTCCCCGCATCAAGCGACAGGTCCTTGCGCAGGGCGCTCGCGCCGGCGCTGAGCCGCCAGCCGTCGCGGACCTGCCAGGCGGCCCACGCTTCGAGGCCATAGGTCTCGCCGCGCATGCCGTTGCGGATCACCAGGGGGAAGACCGCGGCGGTGCTCGCCTCCGCCGTCCGCAGGTTGTCGTAGACGTTGTAGTAGGCCGACACCGAGACCGAGAGATTGGCCGCAGGCTGTCCCCGGTAGCCCAGCTCATAGGCGATGAGGTCTTCCGAGACGAAGCCGGGCCCACCGGCCACCAGCCCCGGATTGATCAGGTCACGGTCGAATCGCGATGGCGTACGCACCCCTCGCGAGACCGCCCCCCAGAGCAGGGACCTGTCCGTGGGCCGCCAGGCGAGCCGCGCGTTGGGCATGTATTCCAGGCCCGTATAGCTGTTGTGCTCCAACCTCAGGCCCAGGGTCAGGACCAGGTTGTCGCTCAGGTCGATCTCGTCCTGAGCGAAGACGTTGCCCAGCCGGGTGGTGCGGCTGGCGGGTTCGAGGAAGGATGTGCGGAAGGCGCCGCGGAAATTGTCCCGGTTCTGGCGATAGCCGCCACCGACCACGACGGTGTGGCGGCCGCGAGGCGCCAGCGCGTACTGGAGATCCAGATTGTAGACGTCGAGACTGTCCTTGATCCCCGATGTGACGGTCCGATAGTCGCGGGCATAGTAGGCGTTGGTCTCCAGGACGCCGCCGCCCTCGCGGCTGTGGACCCAGCGTCCCGAGAGACTCCCGCCGCCGATCACACCCTCGGCCCGCGCCCCGGGGACCGGCTCGCTGGAGCCCTCGTAAGCGTCGCCCTGGAAGCTGAACGCGTCGCCCTCCCCGCCCCAGTCCAGCCTGAACCCGGCCTGGGCCTGGTCCCAGGAATCGTGACCGTCCGCCCCGGATAAGGTGCGGCTGGCGCCGTAGTCGGCGACCCGGCCATAGACGCGAAACGCCCCGGCCCCGCCAAGGCGGCCGCCAAAGCGGAGGTTGGCGACTGTGTCCTCCGGTCCCGAGGTCAGATCGAGCAGGCCGCCTTGGGTGGCGTCGGCCGCGCGGGTGATGACGTTGATCACGCCGTTCACGGCGTTGGCGCCCCAAAGCGCCCCGCCCGGGCCACTGACTACCTCGATACGCTCGATGTCGGCCAGCATCAGGCCCCGCGCATCCCAGAAGACCCCGGAGTACAGCGGCGTGTAGACACTCCGGCCATCCACCAGCACCTGCAGCTTGTTGGCCGTCGCGGTGGAGTGGTTGAAGCCGCGGGCGGAAATCCCGTAGCTGGAGGCATTCAGACGAGCGACCTGGAGATTAGGGGCCAGCCGCAGAACCTCGGGCAGGCTGTCAGCGCCCGACAGGCGGATGTCGTCGGCGTTGATCACATAGATGGCGGCCGGGGCGCCGCTCAGGGCCTCAGGGCGCCTGGACACCGAGGTGATCTCGACATCGGCGAGCTCTTCGAGGGACAGGCGGGACAGGTCGCTGAGAGCCCCGGCGTCCGCGGCGTCAGCCATGGCTGGATTGGCGACCCCGAGCGCAGCGCCTGTGCAAAGCGTCAGGACCGAGCCTCTGATCGGGCCGAAGATTGACATAAGGCGCCCCCGCCGAATCCGACCCGGCTTGTCGCCCGGTCCGCTCTACGCGTCCCAGCGTCACCAAGTCGCCCCGCAATCCACCGAAACGCGAGGGCGCCTCGTTGGTTCCGCAACGAAAAAGGGCGCCCCGTGGGGCGCCCTCGATCGCGAACGGGCCGACGCTCTTAGGCGCCGTAGCCCGCCGGCATGTCGTCTTCCTTCAGGAGGTCGTCCTTGGACACCTTCTGATCCTTCACCTTGGCCTGCTCGACGATCAGGTCGACCACCTTGTCCTCGAAGATCGGGGCGCGGAGCTGGGCTTGGGCGGCAGGGTTCTGGCGGAAGAAGTCGAAGATCTGCTGGGCCTGCGGGCCATAGCGCATGGCCTCGGCGCGCATGGCCTCGCCCAGCTCCTGGTCGCTGACCTGGACGTTGTTGACGCGGCCGATCTCGGCCAGGACCAGACCCAGGCGCACGCGGCGCTCGGCGATCTTGCGGTATTCGGTCTGCAGGACCTCGTCGGTCTTCTCCAGGTCCTCGGGAGGCAGGGTGCCGCGTTCCTTGTCGGACTGCACCTGGCCCCAGATCTGGGCGAACTCGGCCTCGACCATCTTGGGCGGCAGCGGGAAGTCGTGCTTCTCGTCGAGCACGTCCAGCAGGGCGCGCTTCAGCTTGAAGCGCGAGGCGCCGGCGTACTGGCTTTCGAGGTTGGTCTTCAGCAGCTCGCGCAGCTTTTCCAAGCTCTCGACGCCCAGGCGCTCGGCCAAGCTGTCGTCGGCCTTGGACTCCACCGGAGCCTTCACTTCCTTGACCGTGGTTTCGAACTCGGCGTCCTTGCCGGCGAGGTTCGGGGCCTGGTACTCGGCCGGGAAGGTCACCTTGACCATGACCTTGTCGTCGGGCTTGGCGCCGACAAGTTGTTCCTCGAAGCCCGGAATGAAGCTGCCCGAACCCAGCACCAGTTCGGTGTCGGCGCCCGTGCCGCCTTCGAAGGCGACGCCGTCGACGCGGCCGATGAAGTCGATCACCACCATGTCGCCGTCCTTGGCCTTCACCGACTTGCCGGTGCGGGTCTCATAGGTGCGGTTCTGCTTGGCCAGCTCGTCGACGGCCTCGTTCACCTCGGCCTCGGTGGGCTCGTAGACGGGGCGCTTGAGGGAGATCTTGGTGAGGTCGGTGGGCTCGAACTCCGGCATCACCTCGATGGCGATGTCATAGGCCAGGTCGGCCTTGCCCTCGATGACCTCGGCCATGTCGCCGTTCGGCGTCAGGTCGGGGTCGCCGGCGGGGCGCAGCTTGTTCTCTTCGAGCACCTTCTGGGTGGTCTCGTTGAGGGTCTGCTCGACCACCTCGCTCATGATGGCCTTGCCATAGAGCTTGCGGACGTGGGCCTGCGGCACCTTGCCGGGCCGGAAACCCTTGATGTTGAGGGTCGGCGTGATCTCGGCGATCTTGGCTTCCATCCGTTCCGCCAGGTCCGACATGGGGACGGTCACACCAAAGACCTTGCTCAGGCCTTCACCAGACTTCTCAACGATCTGCATCGACATTCTTGGATTTCCCGGACACGGCGCGGTCTCGCGCCTTTCAGGTCCGCCTCGGCTGAATAGGTAAGCGCCGCCAGGGCTGGCGGCGAGCGGGCGACCTTATGTCATTTCGCGGCGCGCACTCCAAGCCCAAAGAGGGCGCCAGGTCCCCTCACCCCGCGCGGCGCACCAGCAGGTTGACCCAGCCCTCGTTTTCCCGCCCGGGGCGCACGTCGCGGCCAAGGGTGAGGTCGAGGGTCTCCAGACCCCCGACCTCGGCGATCAGGACCCGGGCCGAGGCCTCGTCCAGGTCGGTGAAATGGCGGCCATAGGCCTGGCGTTCGCCGGTTCCCAGCTTGAAGGACATCTCCCAGACCCCGCCCGGAACCAGGGCGTCGCGCAGACGGGCCATGACGCCGGGCAGCTCGGCGCGCGGGACGTGCAGCAGGGAGGCGCAGGACCAGAGTCCGTCGAAGGCCTCGCGCCAGGTCACCTGGTCGAAGGTCAGGTGCAGCACCTCCAGGCCCGTGTGGGCCGAGGCCCTGCGCGCCATCTGCGCCGACCCGTCGAAGGCGGTCACCTCGAAGCCCGCCTCCCGGAAGGCCAGGGCGTCGCGGCCCGAGCCGCAGCCAGCGTCCAGGATCCGGGCGCCCGGGGCCAGGGCCTCGACGAAGCGGCGGCGGGCCTGGGACATGTCGGCATGGGCGGTGTCGGCGAAGAACCGGTCCGCGTTCTCGTCATAGTAACCGGTGGACAAGGCCGCCTCCTCGCCGAGCGAACCGACAACTTGGTGCGGGCGAGAGGACTCGAACCTCCACGCCTTGCGGCGCTGGAACCTAAATCCAGTGCGTCTACCAATTCCGCCACGCCCGCACTCGCGGCCCCCTTTAGGGGTTAGCGCCCGCCCCGCCAAGGCCCGCCAGATCCAGGGCCAGGGGAATCAGCGAGGCCAGCAGCAGCAGCGCCATGGTCACATTGAACCCCCGTAGGATCGCCGGGCGGTCGAGGAACCGACGCAGCGCGACGCCAAAGCCCGTCCAGGTCGCCACGCAGGGGCCGTTGATGGCCATGAAGACCAGGCTGACCAGCACGACATTCAGCGTGTAGTGCTCGGCCGGGGCGTAGGTGGTCACCGCCCCCAGCGCCATGGCCCAGGCCTTGGGATTGACCCACTGGAAGGCCGCGGCCTGCCAGAAGGTCTGGGGCCGCCCCCCGCCCTGCCCGCCTGCGATCCCCTTGGCGGTGGCGATCTTCCAGGCGAGCCAGACCATGTAGGCGCCGCCGATCACGGCCAGGATGTCGTGCAGGGGCGGATAGGCGGCGAAGAGGCCGCCGAGCCCCAGGCCGATGGCGATCACCATGACCGCGAAGCCGATCGCCACGCCGCTGAGGTGGGGCACGGTGGCGCGGAAGCCGAAATTGGCCCCCGAGGCCATCAGCATGGTGTTGTTGGGTCCAGGGGTGATCGAGGACACGAAGGCGAACAGCGCCAGCGCCGCGAGCAGTTGGGGAGTGAGGGACGTCATCGGCTTTCCTTGAGGTCGCCAGACAACGGACGGGGGGCGTTCGAACCCTTCGCAAAAACCCCTCGCCGTGTCGGGAGGGGTTTGGGTCGATCGAAGCTAGATCGCACTCCCCTCGCGCAGGACTACGCGCCCGGCCATGAAGGCCGGGATACAGGTAGCCAGGAGTGCGGCGCGAAGGCGGGTCACGTGTGCGGTCATCCTTTGGGACGGTCGGCACTTAGCATGCAGGGCCAAGCTTGGCCACAGGCGGGCCTAACGCAGGTCGTAGAGCCGGCGCAGCACCAGGGGGGCCAGGCCCGGCAGGTCCTCGGAGATCAGGCCCGGACCGTGCAGGTCGGCGGCCTCCGCATGGATCCAGGCGCCGGCGCAGGCGGCCTCGAAGCTCTCCATACCCTGGGCGATCAGGGACCCGATGAACCCGGCCAGGACGTCGCCCGAGCCGGCGGTGGCCAGCCAGGGCGAGCCGTTGGTGTTGACCGCCGCTCGGCCGTCGGGGGCGGCGATGACCGTGTCGGGCCCCTTGAGCAGGACGATGGCGTCGGCCTTCGCGGCGGCGCGGCGGGCCGCGGTGATCCGTTCGGGCGCGCTCTTCAGCAGGCCGGGGAACAGCCGCTCGAACTCGCCCGGATGCGGCGTCAGGACATCGTCGACATCGAGGACGGAGAACAACTCCTCCGGATCATCGCGGAAGACGGTGATGGCGTCGGCGTCGATCACCAGGGCCGCCCCGGTGCGCGCAAGCGCCAGCACGTTCAGCAGCGTCGTCTCGTTGACCCCGGCGGCCGGACCGATGACGGCGGCGTCGACGTCGGCGGCGATCTGCTCCAGCTCCACCTCGGTGTCGAAGGGCCGCAGCATGACGGCCTCCAGGTGGGCGGCGTTCACCGAGAGCGCGTCGGTGGGCGACAGCACGGTCACCAGGCCGGCCCCCATCCGCAGGCCGGCGCGGGCGGCCAGGCGCGCGGCGCCGGTGCTCCAGGCGTCGCCGCTCACCACCACCAGGCGGCCGCGGGCGTGCTTGTGGGCGCTGACCACCGGCCAGGGGAACCGCGCGAGCCAGAGCTCGGGGGTGTTCTCGATCAGGGTTCCGCCCCCGCCGGACAGACCGATGTCGGCCACCACCACCTCGCCGCAGCTGCTGGCGCCCGGCTCCAGCACGTGGACCGGCTTCTTGGCGTGGAAGGTGACCGTCAGGGCGGCGCGGAAGGCGGTGTCGCCCAAGGGGCGGCCGGTGTCGCCGGACAGGCCGCTGGGGATGTCGACGGCCACGACCCGCTCAGGCATGCGCTCGCAGAGGCGGGAAAGGCGCGCGGCCTCCCCGTCCAGGGCGCGGGCCAGGCCGGCGCCGAACAGGGCGTCGACATAGAGTTCGGCCTCGCGGCGCGATTGCCCGGCCTCGAAGGTCTCCCCCGTCCACAGCGCCGCGGCGGCCTTGGCGTCGGGCGCGACCGGAGGCGCCAGGCGTTCGACCCAGACGTCCCAGCCGCGTTCGGCCAGCAGGCGGGCCGCCACATAGCCGTCGCCGCCATTGTTGCCGGGGCCGCACAGCACGGCGGTTGGTCGCGGCGTGAAGTGCTCGCAGATGGCGTCGGCCACCGCGGCGCCGGCCCGGGCCATCAGGACCTGGCCCGGGGTTCCGGCCGCGATCGCCGCGGCGTCGGCGGCGGCCATCTCGCTGACGGTGAGGATCGGCCGCACGCTCATACTCCTGGGACTCTAGAGGACGCCGGTGGAGGCTTCGCGCCCCTGCTCCACCAGGCGCAAGGTGTTTCCATCGGTCTCCAGCACGCTGATCGAGGCGTGGTCGGGACGGAACACCAGAACGCGCTCGTCGCCGGCGAGCTGCGACATCACCGCATTGATCGCCACATAGTGGCTGAACACCGCGGTCCCGGCCCGGCCCTTGAGGGAGGCGGCCACGTCGCGACGCCAGGCGTCGTAGTCCAGATCGCCCTTCACGTCCTGCCAGCGCCCCTGGAAGACCTCGCGCAGCCAGGGCGGACGCTCCTCGGCGGTGAGGCCCTTGGGGGTGGGAATCTCGCCCACATAGGTGTCGATCTCGATCTCGACGCCGAGGGCCTCGGCGGTGGGCTGGGCGGTCTCGCGGCAGCGGCGCAGGGGCGAGCTCACGACCTTGGTGGGCCGCTCATGTTCCGGCAGGGCCAGCAGGACGTCGCGGGCGGCCTCGGCCTGGGCCTTGCCGGCGGCGTCCAGGCCAGGGTCGTCATCGGCCTCGCCCCAGACGGCGGCGGGCTTGCCGTGGCGGATCAGGTAAAGTCGCGACATGGGTGATCTCAGTCTGGAATGAACAGGTTCTTCTGGCCGTCGTCGATCTGGCTGACGGTCCCGGTGCGCCCCACCCCCTCGCGCGATTCCAGGTCCCGCAGGGTGGCTTCGTCGCTGGGGGTCTGGGCGACGAATCGGCGACCCTCGGAATCCCGGCCGACGACGATGCCCAGCATGTAGCCCTCCCGGCCATGAACGACCGTATACGTCTCTATGGTGGCGCGGCCTTGCGGCTGTTCGATGACAGCCGGGTGCGGCAGGGCGTCGATCTGGGCCTGGATCACCTTGGGGTCCTGCCGGTCGAAGGGCTTGGCGGGGGCCCGGGTGGAATAGACGCCGGTGGACTGCTTGGTGAGGAACCAGCCGTTGGCGGTGACCAGGCCCCAGTCGCCGGGATTATCCCGCAGGCGCTGCATCATCACCGCGATGGAGTGCATGGCGTAGTTGTTCCCGGGGCCGCCCATATAGGGCAGCCCGCCGGTGACGGTCAGGCCGCGGGGGTCGTCCAGCTTCAGGCCCAGCTCCTCGGCGCCGATCTCCACGGCGACGGGGAAGCAGGAATAGAGATCGATGTGGCCGATCTGATCGAGGGAGACGCCGGCCATCGCCAGGGCGCGCTGGCCCGTCAGGCGCATGGCGGGGCTGGAATGGTAGTTCTGGCGGTCGATGGGGAACCACAGGTCATAGGCGTCGGCGCAGCCGTGCAGATAGACCAGCTTGTCTTCCGCCACGCCCAGTTCGCGCGCCTTCTTCAGGCTGCAGACCAGGACCCCGGCCGCCTGATCCACCTCCATGATGGCGTTCAGGTACTTGGTGTAGGGGAAGCCCACCATCCGGTTGCGCTCGGTGACCGTGACCAGCTCCTCCGAGGAGCGCTCCACCGGGAACCAGGCCTCGGGGTTCTTGGCCGCCACCTTGGTGAAGGGGGCGAACAGGTCGCCCATCTGCTTCTGGTGGTCGGGGATCGAGCGGCCGTCGCGGGCGCGCAGGGCGTTCTCGAACAGCGGGTAGACATTGATGGGCCGGCCCAGGCCGTGGCGGTTCTCGTAGGGCGTGGAGCCCGGGCGCGGATCGCCGATACGCTCCGGCTCCGGCAACTCCTCGGCGTCGTCCCAGTCGGCGAAGCCCAGGCCCTTGGTCAGGCGCTTGGTGGCCGAGCCCAGGAACTCGCAGCCCACCACCAGGGTCATCTCGTTGTCGCCGCGGGCGATCCGCTCGCAGGCGATGTTGATCAGCTGCTGGGGACTGTTGCCGCCCATGTGCGAATAGACCGCCCAGCGCGGATCGGCGCCCAGGCGCTTGGCCAGGGTGGCCGGCGGATTGGTGGAGTGCGGCACCAGGCGTCCGCCCCCCGGCGCGTCGATGGTGAAGCCCACAACGGCCAGGCCATCCAGGGCCGCCAGGGCCTCGACGCCGAGCCCGGCGTCGCCCGCCGCGCGTTCCGCCGCAATCTTCAGCAACTGGGTCGGGGACGGCGATGCGCTGGCCTCGCCCCGATAGGTGAATTGGCCCGCTCCGATAAGAACTGGGGTCCTGTCGTCCATCTCACACGCCTCCGCCCGAACTTGAGCGGCGATCCTAGGCGCCCGATCGCCGCCGACAAAGGCGATTCCAGCAGTGGTTATTTCTTGCGCAGCTCATGCTGAGAAAATAGACATTCGCCAATTCCCATCCGCCACCGCGCAACCCTCGGCGGGCGCCCCCTTGTCGCCCCACGTCGGAGCGTGCTCGTAGCCGGCAACCGCTGGGGCGGCGCTGTTTGAGTACCAAGTCGGGCCATGAAGAAAATCGAAGCGATCATCAAGCCGTTCAAGCTCGACGAGGTGAAGGAAGCCCTTCAGGAACTCGGCGTTCAGGGCATGACCGTGCTCGAAGCCAAGGGCTACGGCCGCCAGAAGGGCCAGACCGAGCTCTATCGCGGCGCCGAGTACGTCGTGGACTTCCTGCCCAAGATCAAGATCGAGGTGGTGGTCGCTGACGACCAGCTCGAGAGCGCGCTCGAATCCATCATCGGCGCCGCGCGCACGGGGCGCATCGGCGACGGCAAGATCTTCGTGTCGGAAATTATCGACGTTCTGCGGATCCGGACCGGGGAGACGGGCGCCGCGGCCGTCTAAGACTTTAGCCTATCGAGACATCTGCAAGGGGATTACGACTATGGCGACCGCCAAGGACATTCTGAACGAAATCAAAGAGAAGGACGTGAAATACGTCGACGTGCGCTTCACCGACATCCGCGGGAAGATGCAGCACGTCACCTTCGACATCGACCTGGTGGACGATGAATTCCTGAACGACGGCACCATGTTCGACGGCTCGTCGATCGCCGGCTGGAAGGCCATCAACGAAAGCGACATGAAGCTGCGTCCGGACCTGGACAGCGCCTACATCGACCCCTTCTACCAGCAGACGACGCTCTGCCTGTTCTGCGACGTCGTGAACCCCGACACCGGCACCCCCTACGACCGCGACCCGCGCTCCATCGCCAAGGCGGCCCTGAACTTCGTGAAGGCCTCGGGCATCGGCGACACGGTGTTCTTCGGCCCGGAAGCCGAGTTCTTCATCTTCGACGACGTGAAGTGGTCGGTGCAGCCGAACAACACCGGCTATTCCTATGACTCCATCGAACTGCCGGGCAATTCCGCCAAGGAATATGCCGAAGGCAACATGGGTCACCGTCCGGGTCCGAAGGGCGGCTACTTCCCGGTCAACCCGATCGACTCGGCCCAGGACCTGCGCGGCGAAATGCTGGCGGTGATGGGCGAGCTGGGCATGAAGCCCGAGAAGCACCACCACGAAGTGGCGCCGGCCCAGCACGAGCTCGGCCTGAAGTTCGACACCATGATCGTCATGGCCGACCGTCTGCAGCTCTACAAGTACGTCATCCACAACGTGGCGGCGGCCTACGGCAAGACGGCCACCTTCATGGCCAAGCCGATGTTCGGCGACAACGGCTCGGGCATGCACGTGCACCAGTCGATCTGGGGCGAAGGCAAGCCGCTGTTCGCCGGCGACAAGTACGCCGGCCTGTCGCAGATGTGCCTGTGGTACATCGGCGGCATCATCAAGCACGCCAAGGCCATCAACGCCTTCTCGAACTCCACCACCAACAGCTACAAGCGTCTGGTGCCCGGCTACGAAGCCCCGGTGAAGCTGGCCTATTCGGCCCGCAACCGCTCGGCCTCGATCCGCATCCCGCACGTGGACAGCCCCAAGGGCAAGCGTCTGGAAGCCCGCTTCCCCGACCCCATGGGCAACCCCTACCTGACCTTCACCGCCCTGCTGATGGCCGGCCTCGACGGCATCATCAACCAGATCGATCCGGGCGCGCCGCAGGACAAGAACCTCTACGACCTGCCGCCGCGTGAGCAGAAGAAGGTCCCGGAAGTCTGCGGCTCCCTGAAGGAAGCCCTGGAGAACCTCGACAAGGACCGCGGCTTCCTGAAGGCCGGCGGCGTGATGAGCGACGACTTCATCGACGCCTATATCGAGCTGAAGATGGAAGAGGTCATGCGCCTCGCCCTCCACCCGCACCCGGTGGAGTTCGAGATGTACTACAAGTGCTAGTCGGCGCTTGAGCCACACCTAGCCAGGGGCCGGAGAGCGATCTCCGGCCCTTTTGCTTTGTGCGGGTTGCGGCTATCACCCGCCTCAAGGGAGCCGCGGCTTCCACCAAGCTCAAGGCCCAGACATGTCCGACACGCCCCCCGACCGCCTCGCGATCAGCCCCAACAGCCCCTATTACGACGCCGCCGTCCTGGAGCGCGGCGTGGGCGTGCGCTTCAAGGGCGTCGATAAGACCAATGTCGACGAGTACTGCGTCAGCGAGGGCTGGGTGCGCCTGTCGGTGGGCGCCACCGTGGACCGCAAGGGCAACGCCATGACGGTGAAGCTGCAGGGGCCTGTGGAGCCCTACTTCCGCGACCTTCCCGAGACGTGACCCCGCCGCCCCGCTTCGCGCGCCTCGTCCTCGTCACCCCGGACGGCGCCGTCGTCGGCGCCCTGCCCGCCCTCTCCATCACCACGCCCTGGTGGCAGGACATCGCCCCGGTGATCGAGGCCGTGCGCGTGGCGCACGGGATTGAGGTCACTGTCCTGCGGGTCCTGGAGATCGCCGCCAATCCGAAGTCCGTGAAGGTGACCTACCTGGCCGAGGTCGCCGAGCCGGTCGTCGCCGCCGAGCCGTGGGACGGCGAGCTGGACGAACAGCCGCTGCGCAACAGCTACGCCAAGCTGGGCGGCCCCGCGGCGGACCTGGCCTGGGCCAGGTCCGTGCTGGCGCAGAAGGGCCTGACCCCGAACGGCCCGCCGCGGCAGGTGCGGACCTGGAACCTGTCGAGCCTGTGGGCGGTCCCGGTCCAGGGGCAGACCGTCTGGCTGAAGGCCACCCCGCCCTTCTTCGCCCATGAGGCGCCCCTGATCGAGGCCCTGGCCGGCGAAGCGGTGCCGAAGCTGCTGGGCCATGGCCAAGGCCGCATCCTGATGGCCGAATTGCCGGGCAAGGACCTGCACGAGGTCGAGATCGACCAACTCTTCCCGATGGTGGATCTGCTGGTGGGCATCCAGGCCAAGTGGATTGGCCGCGAGGCGGAGCTTTTCGCCCTTGGCCTGCCCGACTGGCGCGGTCCCGCCCTAACCGAGGCCATCACCGCCACCTTCGAGCGGACCGCGCCCCAGCTCTCCACCAAGAACCGCGGGGCCCTGACCGCCTTCATCGCCGACCTGCCGCGCCGGTTCGCCGACCTGGCGGCCTGCGGCCTGCCCGACACCCTGGTCCACGGCGACTTCCATCCCGGCAACCTGCGCGGCGACGGCGCGCATCTGGCCCTGATGGACTGGGGCGACAGCGGGGTGGGCCATCCCCTGCTGGACTCCTCGGCCTTCCTCGACCGCGTGCCGGCCGAGGCGCTGGACGCTGTGCGCGCCGTCTGGCTGGCCCGCTGGCGCGAGGCGGTTCCCGGTTCCGATCCGGCCCGGGCCCTGACCCTGCTGGCGCCTATCGCCGCGGCGCGGCAGGCGGTCGTCTATCGCGGCTTCCTCGACAATATCGAGCCCGCCGAGCATCCCTATCACGCCGCCGATCCGGCCGACTGGCTGTCGCGGACCGCCGCCCTCGTGCGGGCCGAGCCTAGGCCCGACTCGCCGCGCTGACGGCGTCGATCAGGACCATCTGGGCGATGGAGTCCTTGCCGCTGGTCAGGGGCGAAGGTCCGCCCCGGCACGCATCGACGAAGGCCCGGAGTTGGAAGTCATAGGTGGGCTCGCGGCTGAAGGTCTCGCGGCGCGGCGGCTCCTCCTCGATGGTCACCTCAAGCAGGTGGCCCATCTGCGGGGCGAGCGGGTTGATTGCCTTCAGGCGGCCCAGGGTTCCGCCGACCTCGAGGCTGGCCATCGGGGCATCCGCCACCATGGAGCCGCTGACGCGCGCCGTCGCTCCGTTGGGAAACACCAGTTCGGCCTCCGTGGAATGATCCACCCCGCCGCGCCCGAAGACGCCGCTGGCCCGCACGACCGTCGGCTCGGCCCAGGCCGCCGTGCGCACCCAGTGCAGGGGGTAGGTCCCGATATCCATCAGCGAACCGCCGCCCAACTCGCGCTCGTAGCGGATCTCGGTCCCGTCATCGACGAGCTTGGTCTGGAATACCGCGGCAAGGTCGCGGACCTCTCCCAATTCGCCGGAGCCGATGATCTCCAGCACCCGGGCGAAGAGCGGATGGTAGCGGTAGTGGAAGGCCTCCATCAGCACCTTGCCGCTCGCCTGCCCCGCCGCGACCATGGCGCGGGCCTCGGCGGCGTTCATGGCGAAGGGTTTTTCGCACAGGACGTGCTTGCCGGCCTTCAGGGCGGCGATGGACAGGTCGGCGTGCCGTGACGGGGTCAGGGCGTTGTAGATGGCGTCGATGTCGGGCCGCGCGATCAGCTGTTCATAGGTCTCGGCGATTTCGGGGATTCCGTGCTGGTCAGCGAAGGCCTTCGCGCGGGCCGGATCGCGGGCGGCGACAGCCACGACGGTGGCCACCCCGGTGGCCCGCGCCGGCAGGACCATGGCCGTCGGCGCGATCTTGGCCGCTCCCAGAATCCCGATGCGCAACGGCGCCTGCGTGTTGGTCATAGGGTTGTCCCCAGGCTTGGTGCGTCAACGCGGCGCGTCCATTGCATTAGACCGGCGGGCGATTCATACCGAGCCCCCATCGAATCGATCCAGTTTCCGCCCATGCCCGACAAGCCCCAGGCTTCCCTGTTCGACGACGCCCTCAATCCCGCCCCGGCCGCGCCGCTGGCCGAGAGCCATGAGCCGCGTCCCGACCCGGCGATCACCGGCGGCTACTCAGCCAAGGACATCGAGGTCCTCGAGGGCCTGGAGCCGGTCCGCAAGCGCCCCGGCATGTATATCGGCGGCACCGACGAGCGTGCCCTCCACCACCTGTTCGCCGAGGTGCTGGACAACGCCATGGACGAGGCCGTCGCCGGCCACGCCAAACTGATCGAGGTGATCCTCGACGCCGACGGCATGCTCACCGTGAAGGACGACGGTCGCGGCATCCCCGTGGACCCGCACCCCAAGCATCCGGGCAAGTCGGCCCTGGAAGTGATCATGACCGTCCTGCACTCGGGCGGGAAGTTCTCCGGCAAGGCCTATGAGACCTCCGGCGGCCTGCACGGCGTCGGCATCTCCGTGGTCAACGCGCTCTCCGAGCGCGTCGATGTCACCGCCTTCAAGGACGGCTTCGAATGGCGCCAGGCCTTCACCCGGGGCAAGGCGATCGGCGGCATCGAGAAGCTGGGCGCCACCAAGAAACACGGCACCAACATCAGCTTCGCCCCCGACCCGGTGATCTTCGGCGAGGGCGTGGCCTTCAAGCCGGCCCGCCTCTACCGGATGGCGCGCTCCAAGGCCTATCTGTACGGCGGGGTCGAGATCCGCTGGCGGTGTGATCCTTCGCGCATCCAGGACCAGACCCCGGCGGAGGCCACCTTCCGCTTCCCCAACGGCCTGGCCGACTTCCTGGCCGAGCGAGTGAAGGGCATCGAGACCGTCACCCCCGAACCCTTCGCCGGGCGCTACGAGCGCAAGGGCGAGGCCGGCAAGGTCGAATGGGCGGTCACCTGGACCCCAGCCGGCTTCGGCGAGGCCGACAGCTTCATGCAGTCCTACTGCAACACCGTGCCGACCCCCGAGGGCGGGACCCACGAGGCCGGCCTGCGCGCGGCCCTGACCCGCGGCCTGAAGGCCTATGCCGAACTGACCGGCGAGAAGCGCGGCGGGGTGATCACCGCCGATGACGTGGTCTCCCAGGCCGGCTGCCTGGTGAGCGTCTTCGTCTCCAACCCCGAGTTCCAGGGCCAGACCAAGGAGCGGCTGTCCTCCAGCGACGCCCAGCGCCTGGTGGAAAACGCGCTCCGCGACCCCTTCGACCACTGGCTCACCGCCCAGCCCAAGGCCGCCAGCGCCCTGCTGGAATTCGTCATCGAGCGGGCCGAGGAACGGCTGAAGCGCCGGCGCGACAAGGACGTGGCGCGGGCCTCGGCGACGCGCAAGCTGCGCCTGCCCGGCAAGCTGGCCGACTGTTCGGCCAACGCCATCGACGGGGCCGAGATCTTCCTGGTGGAGGGCGACTCCGCCGGCGGCTCGGCCAAGCAGGCCCGCGATCGCCGCACCCAGGCCATCCTGCCCCTGCGCGGCAAGATCCTGAACGTCGCCTCGGCCACCCTCGACAAGATGGGCGCGAACAAGGAGCTGTCGGACCTGATGCTGGCCCTCGGCGTCCAGGCCGGATCGCGGTTCAAGGAAGAGGACCTGCGCTACGAGCGCGTGGTGATCATGACCGACGCCGACGTCGACGGCGCCCACATCGCCAGCCTGCTGATCACCTTCTTCTACCGGACCATGCCCGACATGATCCGGGCCGGGCGGCTCTATCTGGCCCTGCCGCCGCTCTACCGGATGAGCCACGGGGGCAAGACCATCTACGCCCGCGACGACGCCCACCGCGAGGAGCTGCTGGCCACCGAGTTCAAGGGCAAGAAGCCGGAGATCGGCCGCTTCAAGGGCCTGGGCGAGATGATGCCGGCCCAGCTCAAGGAAACCACCATGGATCCCAAGAAGCGGATCCTGGCCCGGGTCACCCTGCCCCGCTCCGAGGAGGCCGTGGAGGACCTGGTGGAGGCCCTGATGGGCCGCAAGCCGGAGTCGCGCTTCCGCTTCATCCAGGAAAACGCCGAGTTCGCCGCCGCCGACCTCGACTGGACCTGAAGACCCACAATCGTCGCCAAGACGAGGTTCGCCAGAACCCCAAGTCGCGGAACGCGTTGACTTGAAGGCGGCAGCCCCTATCTTCCGCCGCGCGCAACGATCGCCGTCCGCGCCGCCGCGGTTCCGCATGCCTCTTTACCGGGCGCGTTTCCGCCCAAATAGCAACTGATGACCGAATTTTCTGAACTGGGCCTATCGCCCGCTACGCTCCAGGCCGTGGCCGACACCGGCTACACCACCGCCACGCCGATCCAGGCCGAGGCCATCCCCGTCGCGCTGCAAGGCCGCGACGTCCTTGGCATCGCCCAGACCGGCACGGGCAAGACCGCCGCCTTCACACTGCCGATGATCGATCGACTGGCCGCCGGCCGGTCCAAGGCGCGCATGCCCCGCGCCCTGGTCATCGCGCCGACCCGCGAACTGGCCGACCAGGTTTCGCTGTCCTTCGAGAAATACGCCAAGGGCCAGAAGCAGAAGCTCTCCTGGGCCCTGCTGATCGGCGGGGTCTCCTTCGGGGACCAGGAAGCCAAGCTCGATCGGGGCGTTGACGTCCTGATCGCCACCCCCGGCCGCCTGCTGGACCACTTCGAGCGCGGCAAGCTGCTGATGACCGGGGTGCAGATCCTGGTGGTCGACGAGGCCGACCGGATGCTCGACATGGGGTTCATCCCCGACATCGAACGCATCTTCAAGCTGACCCCGGCCAAGAAGCAGACCCTGTTCTTCTCGGCCACCATGCCGCCGGAGATCACCCGGCTGACCAAGCAGTTCCTCAATGATCCGGTGCGGATCGAGGCGACTCGCCCGGCCACCACCGCCGACACCATCACCCAGTACCTGGTCCGCCTTCCCACCTCCGATCCCAAGGCCAAGCGCACGGCGCTGCGCATGCTGATCGGCGCCGACGACGTGCGCAACGGCATCGTCTTCTGCAATCGCAAGTCCGAGGTCGATATCGTCGCCAAGTCTCTGAAGACGCACGGCTTCGACGCCGCGCCGATCCACGGGGACCTCGACCAGACCACCCGCATGCGCACCCTGGAAGCGTTCCGGAAGGGCGAGCTCAAGCTGCTCTGCGCCTCCGACGTGGCGGCCCGCGGCCTGGACGTCCCGGACGTCAGCCACGTGTTCAACTACGACGTGCCGCACCATGCCGACGACTACGTGCACCGGATCGGCCGCACGGGCCGGGCGGGCAAGCTCGGCAAGACCTACATGATCGTCACCCCGGCCGACGCCAAGAACATCGACAAGGTGCTCAAGCTGATCGGCAAGGCGCCCGAGGAGATCACCCTGGAGGGCGTCGACTTCGCCGCCATCAAGGACGAGAAGCGCAGCGACAGCCGCAGCGGCGGCCGTGATCGCGGCCGGGGCGGCGAACGCTCGTCGGGTCGCGGCGACCGTGATCGCGAGCGCTCGCGTCCGCGCACCCCGCATGGCGAGGTAGCCTCCCTCGATCCCTTCGTGGCCGATCCCGAAGCCGTCCGCGCGCCCAGGCCTGAACCCGTCGCCGAGGCGCCTAAGGCCGAGGCCGAGGCCAAGCCGCGCGGTCGCGCCCGTGGCCGTGTCCGCGCCACCGAGGCGGACACCGCCCCCGCCCCGGCGGAAGCCGTGGCCCAGCCCGTCGAGGATCGCGCCCCGCGTCCCGAACGCAGCGAGCGTTCGGAGCGTGGCGAACGTCCGCGCCGCGAACGCGAGGATCGTCCCCGCCGCGACGCGGCGCCGACCGAGACGCGCGCGCCCCGGGAACGCGAGGACCGGCCTCGCCGCGACGCCGCGCCCACCGAGGGTCGCGCGCCCCGGGAACGTGACGATCGTCCGCGCCGCGACGCCGCCCCGACCGAGGGCCGTCCCTCTCGGGAACGCGACCGCGACCGGCCCCGCCGCGAGGAGCGCGACGACGGCGACCGCGTGGTGGGCTTTGGCAATGACATGCCGGCGTTCTTGAAAATCGCCCCGACCCGGCCTCCGAGCGAAGATTAAGCGACGCAGGGGTCCCAAACGAGCGTCGCTTTAACGGCTCGTTTGGCTATGCGGCTTATCGTCCTTCCCAAGCTCAGGTCGACCGCAATGCGCGCGGGTCCGGCCTGGAGATCGGGGAACCTGTACGATGAGCGGTGGGATCGAAGTCAAGCTGCGCGGGCCGGATGCCTATATCCTGGCGCGCAAGGCGCTTTCGGCCATGGAGCAGCATCAGATTTGGCCGACGGCGGTCAATTTCGAGCTGTGGACTCACTGCGTCGGCGATCCGGAGGGCGACCTGGCCCGGGAGATCACCCGAATCATCTCCACCGGTGAGGCCTTCACCGACAACCTCAGCGACGAGTTGGCGGCGGTCTACCTGCCCAAGGCCCGCCTGAACGAACAGATCCGCGACGCCGGAGACGCCCTGACCAAGGAGCTGGCCAACGTCTCCGAAGCCATCGAGACCGCCCAGAAGTCCAGCGTCGCCTACGGCCAGACCCTGGCCACCGCCTCGAAGTCCCTGAGCGAGCGCGACGACGCCGGCCACGTGAAGTCGATGATCGACACCCTGGCCACCGCCACCAAGCGCGTGCAGAAGGAAAACCGGTCGCTGGAAAAGCGGCTGACGGACTCCACCGCCGAGGTCGCTCGCCTGCGCGAGCACCTGGAACAGGTCCGCCGCGACGCCACCACCGACGGCCTCACCAACCTGGCCAACCGCAAGGCCTTCGACGACGAGCTGGAGCGGGCCTGCGCCGAGGCCGACGCCAAGGGCGAGAGCCTGGCCCTGGCGGTCATCGACATCGACCACTTCAAGAACTTCAACGACACCTGGGGCCACCAGACCGGCGACCAGGTCATCCGCTATGTCGCCAGCGTGATCGGCGGCCGCGGCGCCCCGCCCCGCTTCGCGGCCCGCTACGGCGGCGAGGAGTTCGCCCTGATCTTCCCCCGCGAAGGCGGCGAGCTGGCCCTGGCCACCCTGGAGGAGATCCGCGAGGAAGTGTCATCGCGCATGCTCAAGCGCCGCTCCACCAACGAGGACCTGGGCACCATCACCGTCTCGGCCGGCCTGGCCGAACGGCTGCCCGGCGAAAGCGCCCACAACTTCATGGAACGCGCCGACGGGGCCCTCTATTCCTCCAAGCGCGGCGGCCGCAACCGGGTCAGCCGGGCCGAGTCCGTGGCCGTGGCGGCATAAGCTTCCGGACGGGGACGCTTTTCCCCTAGCCTGACGCGGGGGTATCCTCCCTTAGATCGTGCGCAACGACGCCCGGGAGGAAACCATGGCCTATTCCAAGCTCAAGACGTCCGTGCAGGACGGTGTCGGCCTGATCACCATGACCGATCCCGGCACGCTGAACGCGGCCGGCCTGGATCTCATGGATGAACTGCAGCAGGCCTTCGACGCCTTCGCCAAGCCGGATTCCGGCGTCCGCTGCGTGGTGCTCACCGGCGAGGGCCGCGGCTTCTGCTCCGGCGCCAACCTCTCGGGCCGCGGCGGGCCCCAGGCGCCCGCGCCTGATCCCGAGGGCCCCGACGCCGGGGCGGCGCTGGAGAGCGTCTACAATCCCTTCATGAAGGCCCTGCGCGACTATCCTGTCCCCATCGTCACGGCGGTGAACGGCGTGGCCGCCGGCGTCGGCTGCTCCCTGGCCCTGATGGGCGACCTCATCGTCGCCGCCGAAAGCGCCTATTTCCTGCAGGCCTTCCGCCGCATCGGCCTGGTGCCGGACGGTGGCTCCACCTACCTGCTGCCCCGGCTGATCGGCAAGGCGCGGGCCATGGAGATGGCCCTGCTGGGCGACCGCCTGCCCGCCAAGACGGCGCTGGACTGGGGCCTCATCAACCGCTGCGTCCCCGACGATCAGCTGATGACGACCACAATGGAGCTGGCCAAGGCCCTGGCCACCGGTCCCTGGGCCCTCGGCTCCATCCGCAAGCTGATCTGGGAGAGCCTGGACGCCGAATGGGCCGACCAGCTGCACGCCGAGCGGATGGCCCAGAAGGCGGCCGGCCGGACCGAAGACTCTCGGGAAGGGGTCGTCGCCTTCCTGCAAAAGCGGCCGGCGGCGTTCACGGGCCGGTAGGTCCGCGCAGCGTCCGCCCGGCCTGAACGGGGAATACGCCCATGAAACTGATCGTCACCATCTTCGGCGCCCTGCTGGCGCTGCTGGGCGGGGTCTGGGTCCTGCAGGGGCTCAACATCCTGCCGGGCAGTTTCATGACCGGGGATATCAAATGGGCCATCTATGGCGGGATCGCCGTGGTCGTGGGACTCATCCTCATCGTCTGGAGCCGGCGCAGGACCTAGGTTTGGCCTTGCCCCGACCTCTCCGGCCCCCGATCGTGAACCCCCTTCGGAGGCGCCCATGCTTACGGTCCATCACCTGAACAATTCCCGCTCCCAGCGGGTGCTCTGGTTGCTGGAGGAGTTGGGGACTCCCTACGAAATCAAGCACTACCAGCGCGATCCTCAGACCATGCTGGCGCCGCCGGAGCTGAAGGCGGTCCATCCCCTGGGCAAGTCGCCGGTGATCACCGTGGACGGCGGCGTCCTCGCCGAGACCGGCGCCATCGTCGACTACATCGTCGCCCGGTACGGCAAGGGCCGGCTGATCCCGCCGGCCAACACGCCCGAGCGCCTGGCCTGGAACTACTGGCTGCACTTCGCCGAGGGCTCGGCCATGCCGCCCCTGCTGCTGAAGCTGGTGTTCAGCGCCCTACCCGCCCGCGCCCCGGGTCTGCTGCGAGGCCTGGTGAGGTCCATCGCGGCCCGCGCCCAGGCCGGCTTC
This sequence comes from Phenylobacterium sp., assembly GCF_965229015.1. Taxonomy (GTDB): domain Bacteria; phylum Pseudomonadota; class Alphaproteobacteria; order Caulobacterales; family Caulobacteraceae; genus Phenylobacterium. Next base: position 1,080,314 of record NZ_CBDDIM010000001.1, read on the forward strand.
GTCGATCCGCAGCTCAAGACCCTGTTCGACTATCTCGAGCAGGTCCTGACCCGCACCGAGTGGTTCGCCGGACCCGAGTTCACCGCCGCCGACATCATGATGAGCTTCCCCCTCGAAGCCGCCGCCGATCGCGCCGGCGCCCTGGTCGGCCGCCCGCACCTGGCGGCCTTCCTCCAGAAGATCCACGCCCGCCCGGCCTACCAGCGGGCGCTGGAAAAAGGCGGACCCTACGCCTACGCGCCGTAGGTGGCGGGATCGAGGGCGAAGGCGATTCCCCGCCAGTCAGGCTCGCCGGCCGATCTCCGGCGCAGGTTCTCCTGGGCGATCTCGCGGTAGAGGCGCAGTGCGGCGACGTCGTCGAGGCCCGAGGTGTCGTGGTCGAGATGCTCGGCCAGCAACTCACAGCGCAGGGCGCGCACCACCCGCGGGTCGCGGAATGACACGTTGAGCTCGGTGTCCCCGAAGAAGGATCGCGCGCCGATGTTGCAGGACCCGATGGTCGCCCAGGCGTCGTCCACCAGCATGGCCTTGGCGTGGACATAGACATTGCGGCGCACCCCATCCTCGCCCACCGCGGCGATCCCCACGAGGGTGAAGCCCGGGTGCGCGCCCAGCGCGCCAAGCCGCTCGTAGAAGGGCCGCGTCCTTGGATCTCGCCGGCTTTCCCGCATGAAGCCATTGGCGTCGGCGGGCACGAGGCAGACCACCTCCACACCCCGCCCCAGGGCCGCGTGCAGGTCCTCGACGATCTCTGGCGACCCCAGCGCCTGGTTCTCGATATAGATGCTCCGCCGCGCGGCCCCGATCGCCCGACGATATTGGTCGAAAATGGTCAGTTCACCGCTGCCGATCGGGAACCTCGTCCCGCCTGGAGTGGGATGGTCATCGCTGTAGGCGCCGGCCCTCACGGTTCTCTGCACCTGAACCTCGGCGCCGCCGCACACGGACCCGCTGTCAGGGGGAAAGGCCAGGTCTTCCGTCCCGCCCCACCGGCCGTCATCGGCGTGCCGTTCGCTGGCCTCGTTCCAGCGCTGGACGAAGTTGTGGACCACGTCGGTAGCCGCCGGTCCCTCAAGTTCGAGATAGATGTCGTGGGCCTGACGATGATTCGCACCGCCGTGCGCCGGCACGGCCATGGCCTCGGTGTTGAGATTGATGCCGCCCACGAAGGCGATCTCTCCGGGCTGGCCGGCGTCGACGATCCAGCTCTTCTGGTGATGGCAATACGCCTTCTGCGCGCGATCCCAGCGGGCCTGAAAACGCGATCCCCGCGCCGCCAGCATGGCGTGGTGATGCGGGAATCCGGAGAACACCTCGGCCTCCGAGAACGGGCTGCCGGCGTTGTTGCGCCAGAAGATCACGTGGACCTCAAGACCCCGCGCCACGGCCCGGTCCAGGACGTCGAACAGCGAGCCGCGCCCGTCCGGCATCTCGAAGTCGGCGGTGAGGAAGGCGACGGTGACCCAGACGCTATGGCGCGCAGCCTCTATGGCCTCGCAGATGCGGCGGAAGGCCGGGGTCCCGTCCACCAGCGGCGCAACCCGGTTGCCGCTCCGCACAGGATAGGCCCCCGAGGTGACGAAGGGGATGTGCCGCCCCGTCTGGATATCCGCCGTCTGCATGCGACGCCCTCAAAGTTCCTCGGGACAGGCTAGCCGGTTGTCCGGGCCTGGATATCGATTATAGCTGCGCTTGTTTGTGAGGAATCCGCACAATGGCGCTCCGCACTCTGCCCCCACTCAACGGCCTGCGCGCCTTCGAGGTGTTCGCCCGGCACGGCCGCATGACGCTGGCGGCTGAGGAGCTGTGCGTCACCCACGGCGCGGTGAGCCGGCAGATCAAGGGGCTGGAGGCCAGCCTCGGCGTCCGCCTGCTGGAGGGCCCGCGCAGCGGAATGCGGCTGACGGAGGCCGGCCGGAGCCTCGCCCTCGCCCTCACGCCACTTTTCGAAGGCCTCGAGAGCGCCGTGGCCCAGGTGGCTCCGGCGGCGCGGCGGCTGGAGGTCGCCTGCGTCAGCACCATCGCCACCCGCTGGCTTATCCCGAGGCTGTCCGGGTTCCTCGACCAGAACACCGGCGTGGCCGTGGTGCTGGTGGACGCCAACGGCCCGACGGCCGAGGTCAATGTCGCCCTGCAGCTCGGCCACGACGCCCCGGCGGACGCCGCAGAGGTGACTCCTTTCAAGGCTCGACACCACGGTCCGGTGGCCACGCCCTCGAAACTCTCCGCCGCGCCGGACCTGGCCGAGATCCTGGGCCTGCCGCGCCTGGTGGCGCGCACCTATCCCGACGAGTGGGAACACTGGGCGCGGGGGTTTGGCATCGCGCTGCCGGCCGTCCGCGAGGTCCAGGTCTTCGACCGCTACCTGCACGCCATGGGCGCCGCCACCGCCGGCATCGGGGCGACCATCGGGTCCTGGGACGCCGTGCGCAGCGAGATCGAGGCCGGCACATTGGTCGCGCCCCTGGGCTTCATCGAAGCCCCCAGCCCCTGCGTGTTCGTGCGGGGCCGCGACCTTCGCGATCCTCTCGCCGACAGCTTCCGAGACTGGCTGGTCGAAGAGGGCGCCCGGACGCCGCCGCCGCCGGACCTGAGCGTCCCTGCTCGGCCTAGAGCCGGCTGATCAGCGCCAGGGCCGTCACCGGCGGGGCCTGTTCGATGCGGCGATAGACGCGGCAGTCGTCCGTGCGGAAGAAGAGGTCCAGCCCGATCAGATCCCGGCGCAACAAGGCGTGGTCGCCGAAGTCGTGGAGCACCCTGAGGCGGTCGCTGATCTGCTTCTCATTGAGCTCCTCGCGGGCGGGGAGTTTCGACCATAGGACCCACAGGGCCAGGATCTGGTCGCCCCGCTTGGCCGGCCAGCGGGTCAGGCGGCCCTCAGGCCCGAAGCAACGGGCGACCCGCTCCACCGCGGCCAGGTCGGCGGTTTCCTTCGGCTCAGGCGCCGATGGCGGCGGCGCGTCGGTCTGGGCCCTCAGGTCCTGGAAATTGCGGCGGCCGACGGCGCGGGCCAGCATGTTCAGCAGTTCGACGTGGCTGGGGGCCGCGGTGCGTTCCAGCAGCTGGGCGCGCAGGGCCTTAGCGAAGCTGGAGACGTCCTGCGTCTGCAGGGAAACGGTGGTTCTCGACATGATCTATCCCTCGCGTGCCGGGGATGAACGGTGATCGCCCTTCCGATCTGGCACGGTGAGATGTGTCAGTCGATGAACTCAGGAGCAGGTTTAGCAAACCCTCGCGGGCGGCGATGCCTCGGTGAACTGCGGACCGTGGGTTTGCGAATAGGGCCGGCCGCGCGGGCCGTCAAGCGGCGGCGTCCGGCTGGACGCCGCCGCGAGGGGTCAGCTGAGGTCGAGACGGTCGGCGTTCATCACCTTGGTCCAGGCCGCCACGAAGTCGTGGACGAACTTCTCCTGCGAGTCCGCGCAGGCATAGACCTCCGCCTGGGCCCGCAGCTCCGCGTGGGAGCCGAAGATCAGGTCCACGCGGGTGGCGGTCCATTTCGGCGTCTTGGTGTGGCGGTCGACGCCCCGGAAGGCGTTGTCCGAGCCCGCCGCCTGCCATTCGGTGTTCATGTCGAGCAGGTTGACGAAGAAGTCCGTCGTCAGCTGGCCCGGGCGGTCGGTGAAGACACCGTCCTTTGAGCCGGCCGCATTGGCGCCCAGAACCCTCAGGCCGCCCACGAGCACGGTCATCTCCGGCGCGCTCAGCCGCAGCAGCTGCGCCCGGTCCACCAGGGCCTCCTCCGGCGCCATGAACTGCTCGCCGCGCCGGTAGTTGCGGAAGCCGTCGGAGGTGGGTTCGAGCGGAGCGAAGGAGGCCGCGTCGGTCTGGTCCGCCGAGGCGTCCATGCGGCCCGGCGTGAAGGGAACCGTCACGGCCGTACCGGCGTCCCTGGCGGCCTTCTCCACCGCCGCGGAGCCAGCCAGGACGATGAGGTCGGCGAGCGACACCTTCTTGCCCCCGGCCTGGAAGTCGCTCTGGATCGCCTCCAGGCTCGACAGCACCTTGGCCAGGCTCGCCGGGTCGTTGACCTCCCAGTCCTTCTGGGGGGCCAGGCGGACGCGGGCGCCATTGGCCCCGCCCCGCTTGTCGGAGCCGCGGTAGGTGGAGGCCGAGGCCCAGGCCGCGGAGACCAGCTGCGGAACCGAGAGGCCCGATCCGAGAATCCTGGCCTTCAGCGTGGCGATATCGGCCGCGTCGATCAGCGGGTGATCGACGGCGGGAATCGGGTCCTGCCAGATCAGCGTCTCCCTGGGGACGAGCGGGCCCAGATAGCGGCCGATCGGACCCATGTCCCGGTGGGTCAGCTTGAACCAGGCCCGGGCGAAGGCGTCGGCGAACTGGTCGGGATTGGCGAGGAAGCGCCGCGAGATCTTCTCGTATTCCGGGTCGAACCGCAGGGCGAGGTCCGAGGTCAGCATCTTGGGCACATGCCGCTTCGCGCCGTCGAAGGCGTCGGGGACGTCGGCCGGGGCGTTCTTGGCGCGCCACTGCTTGGCGCCGGCCGGGCTCTTCTCCAGCTCCCACTCGAACTTGAAGAGGTTCTCGAAGAAGTGGTTGCTCCACTGGGTCGGGGTCTGGCTCCAGGTGACCTCGGGCCCGCCGGTGATGGCGTCGGCGCCGAAGCCGGTTCCGTGCTTGCTGCGCCAGCCGAGACCCTGGTCCTCGATCGCCCCGGCTTCCGGCTCGGGTCCGACGAAGGACGGATCGCCCGCGCCGTGGGTCTTGCCGAAGGTGTGGCCGCCGGCGATCAGGGCCACGGTCTCCTCGTCGTTCATGGCCATGCGGGCGAAGGTGTCGCGAATGTCCCGCGCCGAGGCGACAGGGTCGGGATTGCCGCCCGGCCCCTCCGGATTGACGTAGATCAGGCCCATCTGCACGGCGCCCAGGGCCGAGTGCAGCTGACGCTCGCCGCTATAGCGCTCGTCCCCCAGCCAAGACCCCTCGGGGCCCCAGAACAGCTCCTCCGGCTCCCAGGTGTCGGCCCTGCCGCCGCCGAAGCCGAAGGTCTTGAAGCCCATCGATTCCAGGGCGACGTTACCCACCAGGACGTAGAGGTCGGCCCAGGAGATTTTAGCGCCGTACTTCTGCTTGATCGGCCACAGCAGGCGGCGGGCCTTGTCCAGGTTGGCGTTGTCGGGCCAGCTGTTCAGGGGCGCGAAGCGCTGCTGCCCGCCGCCGGCCCCGCCGCGGCCGTCGGAGGTGCGATAGGTGCCGGCGCTGTGCCAGGCCAGGCGGATGAAGAGCCCGCCATAGTGCCCGAAGTCCGCGGGCCACCAGTCCTGGGAATCCGTCATCAGGGCGCGCAGGTCGGCGATCACCGCGTCCAGGTCGAGGCTCTTGAACGCCTGGGCGTAGTCGAACGCCTCGCCCATGGGGTTGGAACGGGGCGAATGCTGGTTCAGGCCCTCCAGGCGCAGATTCTGCGGCCACCAGTCGCGGTTGGTCCGGCGCGTCGCGCCGTGACCCATCGGGCATTGGCCCGGAGCGTTGTCATCAGCCATCTCTGTCTCCCTAGCGTTTGGATCCGGCCGAGCATGATGGACCGGCGACCAACTCAACTGGCGCTAGAAAGACCCCTTTTGATCGATTGGGGAAATCGATTGTTCCGATCTACACCATAGAGCTGAGCTATGGCACAGATCGGCTTCGCCTCAGGCGTCCAGGACCTTGCCCGGTTCGATGGTCACGCTCTCGCCGCAGCCGCAGGCGTCGGTCTGGTTGGGATTGCGGAAGGTGAACTTGGCCGAGAGCTTGGTCTTCTCGTAGTCGATCTCGGTGCCGATCAGAAACAGCACCGCCTTGGGATCGATAAGAATGGTGACGCCCTTGTCCTCCACAACCTCGTCCAGAGGCCCGGCGGTCTCGGCATACTCGATGACATATTCGGACCCCGCGCAGCCGCCGTTCTTCACCCCCACCCGCAGGCCGGCATAGGGAACCTCGGCCCGGCCCATGATCTCGCGCACCCGCTCGGCCGCGGCGTCGGTCAGGGTGACGACCTTGGGCCGGGGGCGGCGGACGCGGGCGGCGGGGGTGAGGTTCAGATCGGTCATGTCATCTATATGGGTCAGAACATGTTCAATTGAAGTTTCGCCTCGTCGGACATCCGCGAGGGATCCCACGGCGGGTCGAAGACGAGATCGACCTTCACCTGGCCGATGCCGGGGATTTTCCGGACCGCATCCTCCACCCAGCCCGGCATTTCCCCGGCCACCGGGCAGCCCGGGGCGGTCAGGGTCATGTCGATGGCCACGTCCTTGTTGTCGGAGACATCGACCTTGTAGATCAGGCCCAGCTCGTAGATGTCGACCGGGATTTCGGGGTCGAACACCGTCTTCAACTGTTCGATGAGCTGATCGGTGATCGCGTCCAGCTCGGCCTGGCTGAGTTGCGGTGTGGTGATGGCGGCGGCGTCATCCATGGGTCCGGGCTCTTACGCAAAGAAGGCTTGAGTACGGGTCAGGGCGTCGACGAAGGCGTCGGCTTCCCGCTCCGTATTATATAGGGCGAAGGAGGCGCGGGCGCTCGAGGTGACGCCAAAGCGCCGCATCAGAGGTTCCGCGCAGTGGGTTCCGGCCCGCACGGCGACGCCGTAGCGGTCGAGGATCTGGGCCACGTCGTGGGCGTGGGCGCCGTCGATGGAGAAGGTGAGGATGGCGCCCTTGCCCGGCGCCTCGCCGATCACCTTCAGCCAGTTGGCGCCGGCCAGGCCCTGGCGGACCCGGTCATAGAGCCGGTGCTCGTGGGCGGCGACGGCGGGCCGGTCCAGCTTGACGAACCAGTCGATGGCCGCGCCCAGGCCGATGGCCTCCAGGATCGGCGGGGTGCCGGCCTCGAAGCGGTGCGGCGGATCGGCGTACAGGATCTCGTCGAGGGCCACCGAGGCGATCATCTCGCCCCCGCCCTGATAGGGACGCAGCGCGGCCAGGCGCTCGGCCTTGCCGTAGAGGACGCCGATGCCGGTGGGGCCGTAGAGCTTGTGGCCGGAGAAGACGTAGAAGTCGACGTCCAGGGCCTTCACTTCCACCGGCTGGTGGACGATGGCCTGACAGCCGTCCACCAGAACCACGGCGCCGGCGGCGTGGGCCAGGCGGGTGATCTCCGCCACCGGGTTCACGGTGCCCAGGACGTTGGACATGTGGGTCAGGGCCACGACCCTGGTCCTGGCGGTCAGCAGGTCGGGAATGGCGTCCAGGTCCAGGCGGCCGTCATCGGTGACGGGGATGAACTTCAGGACCACGCCCTGGCGCTCCCGCAGGAAGTGCCACGGCACGATGTTGGCGTGGTGCTCCATCTCGGTGAGCAGGATCTCGTCGCCGGCCGTCAGCGTGGCGCCGAGACTCGCGGCGACCAGGTTGATGGACTCCGTCCCGCCCTTGGTGAAGACGATTTCGGCCAGGTCTGCGTGGATGAAGTCGGCGACGCTTTGACGGGCCTTTTCATAGGCTTCTGTAGTTTCATTGGCGAGGGTGTGGAGACCGCGATGGACGTTGGAATAGGATTGCTCCATGGCGTGGACCATGGCGTCGATCACCGCCCGCGGCTTCTGGGCCGAGGCGGCGCTGTCGAGATAGACCAGGGGCTTGCCGTGCACCTGGCGGGCCAGGATCGGGAACTCGGCCCGGACGGCTTCGACGTCGAAGGCCATGGTCAGGCCCTCAGCCGGTCGGCGGCCCAGGCCCGGGCGAGCTCGCGGGCCGGCTCGTGGTCGATGCGCTCGACCACCTGACCGACGAAGGCCTCGATCAGCAGGGCGCGGGCCTCGGTCTCCGGCAGGCCGCGCTGGCGCATGTAGAACAGCGCCTCCTCGTCCAGGGCCCCGATGGTGTTGCCGTGGGCGCACTGGACGTCGTCGGCGAAGATCAGCAGCTCGGGCTTGGCGTCCACCTCGGCCCGGTCCGACAGGATCAGCGCGTTGTGGCGCATGCGGGCGTCGGTGCGGTCGGCGCCCTCCTCCACCACGATCCGGCCCTGGAAGACGCCGCGGGACTGGTCGCGGACCACCCCCTTGGTGAGCTGGCTGGTGGTTCCGTCCACGCCCTGGTGCTCCACCACGGTGGTGAGGTCGGCGTGGCGCTTGCCGGCCAGCAGATAGGCGCCGTCGAGGCGGACCTCGGCCAAGGCGCCCGGATGGGCGATGCGGGTCTCGATCCGCTGGCGCTTGGCGCCGTCGGTGAGCAAGGTCTGGCCGAAGCGGGCCTCGGGAGCCAGGACCACCACGGCCGAGCTGACCGACACCGCGCCCTCGGTGTCGGCGGCGACCACGATGCGCTCCAGGCGGGCGCCCTTGGCCAGGGTGATCTCCAGGCCCGCGTCGGCCACGTAACCGTCGGCCAGGCCCTCATAGCTCTCCAGCAGGGTCAGGGCCGCGCCCTCCCCCAGCTCGACGACGACATGGGCGGCGTGGGAGCCCTCGGCGGTGGAGACGAAACGCAGGCGCAGGACCCGGCTCTGGCCGGCGGCCAGGGTCAGGAGGTCGGGGTCGCCGCGCAGGCGGCCGTTGACCAGGGCGGTCTCGCCCTCCCCCAGGTCGCCGAACGGGCCGGGCGGCAGGGCGGCGTCGCTGGCCGGCGAGGCCGCCGGCAGGACGCGCAGCAGGCCGCGCAGGTCGGTCCATTTCCAGTCCTCGTCACGCTTGCCGGGCAGCAGGGTGACGTCGCCGGATTTCAGGGCGGTGGCGAGGCTCAAGCGGCCCTCGCGTACTTGTCGTAGCCTTCGCGCTCCAACTCGAGCGCCAGGTCGGGTCCGCCGGTGGCGACGATGCGCCCCGCCGACAGGACGTGGACCTTGTCGGGTTTGATGTAGTCCAGCAGGCGCTGGTAGTGGGTGATCACCAGCATGGAGCGGTCGGGCGCCCGCATGGCGTTGACGCCTTCCGACACGATCTTCAGGGCGTCGATGTCCAGACCGGAATCGGTCTCGTCGAGGATCAGGAAGCGCGGGGCCAGCATGGCCATCTGGAAGATCTCCATCCGCTTCTTCTCGCCGCCGGAGAAGCCGACGTTCAGGGCCCGCTTGAGCATCTCGAAGTCGATCTTCAGGGCGGCCGCATGCTCGCGGGCCAGCTTCAGGAAGGCCGGGGCGGTGATCTCGGCCTCGCCGCGCGCCTTGCGCTGGGCGTTCATGGCCGTGCGGATGAAGGTCAGGGCCGGGACGCCGGGGATCTCCAGGGGATACTGGAAGGACAGGAAGACGCCCTTCGCGGCCCGCTCGTTGGGATCCAGGGCCAGCAGGTCCACCCCGTCCAGGGTGGCGGTCCCGCCGGTGACCTCATAGCCCTCGCGGCCGGTGAGCACGTAGGAGAGGGTCGACTTGCCGGCGCCGTTGGGGCCCATGATCGCGTGGACCTCGCCCGCGGGCACGTCCAGGCTCAGACCCTTGAGGATCTCCTTGCCGTCCACCTCGGCGCGCAGGTTCTCGATATGCAGCATCAGATGGTCTCGTCGGCGAGGTAGCGGGCCAGCACGTCCAGGGCCTGTTCGACGGTGTCGACATACTCCTGCTTGGTGGGGGCCGCGGTGATGGTGGTGGCCGAGCGCTTGTCGGCGGCGGTGACATTGACCTGGCCGTCCTCGAAATAGGCGCGCAGGCGGAAGTCCGGATGCTCGAGCATCACGGTGTACCGCGAGCGGTCGAGGGTCAGCTTCTTCTCGGCCAGGAAGGCGGGATCGGCGGCCAGGATCTCGTAAAGAGCCACCGAACGGGCCTCGTCGGCCTCCTGGCGGGCGCGCTCGGCGTCCTCGCGGGCGCGGCGTTCGGCGTCGCGTTTCAGACGCTCGGCGTCAAAGGCTTGCCTGAAGGACATGGCGGCGATCCGTTCCGATGGGGCGAGGGTCATCCGACGGACCCTTCGAGGGAGATGGCGACGAGCTTCTGGGCTTCCACGGCGAACTCCATGGGCAGCTCCTGCAGCACATCCTTGACGAAGCCGTTGACCAGCAGCTGGACGGCCTCCTCCTGGGAGAGGCCGCGCTGCATGGCGTAGAACAGCTGGTCTTCCGAGAGCTTGGTGGTGGTGGCCTCGTGCTCGAAGACGCAGGAGCCGTTGCGGGCCTCGATATAGGGCACGGTGTGGGCCGCGCTGGTCTTGCCGATCAGCAGGGAGTCGCACTGGGTGAAGTTGCGCGCGCCCTTGGCCTTGGGGTGGGCAGAGACCAGGCCCCGATAGGTGTTGGAGGACTTCCCGGCGCTGATGCCCTTGGAGATCACGCGCGATCGGGTGTTGGCGCCCAGGTGGATCATCTTGGTGCCGGTGTCGGCCTGCTGGCGGCCGTTGGTGATGGCGATGGAGTAGAACTCGCCCACCGAACCCTCACCGCGCAGGATGCAGGACGGATACTTCCAGGTGATCGCCGAGCCGGTCTCCACCTGGGTCCAGGACACCTTGGCGCGGTCGCCGCGGCAGTCGGCGCGCTTGGTGACGAAGTTGTAGATGCCGCCCTTCCCGGTCACGGGATCGCCCGGGTACCAGTTCTGGACGGTGGAATACTTGATCTCCGCGTCGTCCATCACCACCAGCTCCACCACGGCGGCGTGCAGCTGGTTCTCGTCGCGCATGGGGGCCGTGCAGCCCTCCAGGTAGGAGACGTAGGCGCCCTTGTCGGCGATGATCAGGGTGCGCTCGAACTGGCCGGAGTTCTCCGCATTGATGCGGAAATAGGTCGACAGCTCCATGGGACAGCGGACGCCCGGGGGCACATAGACGAAGCTGCCGTCGGAGAAGACCGCGGCGTTCAGGCAGGCGTAGTAGTTGTCCGAAACGGGCACCACCGAGCCGAGGTATTTCTTCACCAGCTCGGGATGCTCGCGGATCGCCTCGCTCATGGAGCAGAAGATCACGCCGACCTGGGCCAGCTCCTTCTTGAAGGTGGTCACCACCGACACGCTGTCGAACACCGCGTCGACGGCGTAGCGCGGCGCGCCCTCGACCCCGGCCAGGACCGCCTGTTCCTTCAGGGGAATGCCGAGCTTCTCGTAGACGGCCAGGATCTCCGGATCGACCTCGTCCAGGCTCTTGGGGCCCTTCTTCTCGGAGGGGGCCGCGTAGTAGTAGCTGTCCTGATAGTCGATGCGCGGGAAGTGGACCTTGGCCCATTGCGGCTCGTCCATGGCCAGCCAGCGCTCGAAGGCCTCCAGGCGCCACTGCAGCATCCACTCCGGCTCGTTCTTCTTGGCCGAGATGAAGCGCACGATATCGGCGTTCAGCCCCTTGGGGGCGAAGTCCTGGGCGATGTCGGTGACGAAGCCGTGCTGGTACTTCTCCAGGGCCTCGACGTGTTCGATGGTCTGCTTGACGGCGGCCATGACGGGAACTCCTAAGCCGCCGGCGCGCGGCGGCGAGCCGCGTGACGGGAATGAACATCGCTCCAGGCGGCCACGAAGGCCGCCCAGTCGCTCTCGGTGGCGCCCCAGCCGCCGCTGACGCGGATGGCGTAGGGGGCGAGGTCGGTCAGGCCCATGGCCGTGAGCACGGCGCTGGCCTTGACCTTGCCTGAAGAGCAGGCCGAGCCGGCGCTGACCATGACGCCCATCAAATCGAGGCCCATCACCTGCAAGTCCGAGGCATGGCCCGGGCTGGCGATGCAGAGGGTGTTGGCCAGGCGCGGGGAATCCGGCGCGATCACCACCGCCCCCTCGGCCTCCAGGCAGGCGGCGGCGAGGTCGCGCCAAGCGGCTTGGGCGGCGAAGGCCTCCAGATCGCGCAGGGCGGCGCGGGCCGCGGCGCCGAGGCCGGCGACGCCCGCCACGTTCTCCGTGCCGGCGCGACGTCCCCGCTCCTGCCCGCCGCCGTGCTGGCGGCGCACCAGGGTGGCGCGGGGGCCGAAGGTGAGCGCGCCCACCCCTTGAGGCCCGCCGAACTTGTGTCCGGAAATAGTCAGGGTGTCGGCGCCCAGGGCCCGGCTGTCGACGGCGATCTTGCCGGCGGCCTGGATGGCGTCGACGTGCAGCCAGCCGTCGGCGGCCCGCACGATCTCTGAGGCCTCGAACACCGGCTGGATGACGCCGGTCTCGTTGTTGGCCAGCATCAGGGCCACGAAGGGCTTGCCGTCGGCGGCGTCCCAAGACGCCAGCCGGCTCTTCAGCCAGACCAGGTCGGCCAGGCCGTCGGCGCCGACGGGCAGCAGCTCCACCGCCGCCCCGCTGGCCTTGGCGGTCTCCACCACGCTCTCGTGCTCGATGGCGCTGACGATCAGCCGCCGGGAGCCGGTGGCCACCGCGCTCTCGATGGCGAGCGCATTGGCCTCGGTGCCGCAGCCGGTGAACACCACGGTGGAGGCCGGGCCGCCGATCAAGGCGGCGACGGATTCGCGGGCCTGTTCCACCACCGCGCGGGCCGCGCGGCCCGCGGCGTGGACGGAGGACGGGTTGCCCACGGTCTCCAAGGCGCTGGTCATGGCCGCGATGGTCTCGGGGCGGACCGGCGCGGTGGCGTTGTAATCGAGATAGACGCCGGTCATGCGGCCTCCCGCGCGGCGCGCAGCTTGCCGGTGACCACGTCGGCCAGGCTGACCGAGGCCAGATAGCCCTCGATCTGGCGGCCCATCTCCTCCCAGAGATCGTGGGTCAGGCACCGCTCGCCCTTCAGCATGCAGCCCTTGCCCTTCGGCGCGCAGCGGGTGGCGCGCAGGGGCTCGTCCACCGCCATGACGATGTCGGCGATGTTGGTGGTCTCGGCCGTGCGGGCCAGCAGGTAGCCGCCGCCGGGTCCGCGCAGGCTCTTCACCAGGCCGCGGCGGCGCAGGCGGGCGAACAACTGCTCCAGATAGGAGAGCGAAATCTGCTGGCGAGCGGCGATCTCGGCCAGGGACACCGCGCGTTCGCCGTCATCCCCGCAGCCCTGGCGGCGCGCGAGATCGGCCATGGCCATCACGGCGTATCGGCCTTTGGTGCTGAGGCGCATGGGCGGCGAGGTCCGATTGCGAATTTTCGAGCGTTTTACGAGGCCCCTGTGCTAAAGCCGCCGCCTTGCGCGGGGCCGTATCCCAGGAGCTCGTCCGATGGGCGTGATCTAGGAAGACCTAGCGCATGAGTCAACTATTCGACGTGAGGATGGCATGCCTGAAGTGGTTCTGACCGGTGCGGCCGGACGCATCGAAGGCCGGTACTCGGCGGGGAAGAGCGAGACGGCGCCGATCGCGCTGATCCTCCACCCGCACCCGCGCGCCGGCGGCCAGATGAACCATCCGGTGGCGGTGCAGCTCTTCCACCTGTTCATGAAGCGCGGCTTCTCGGTCCTGCGTTTCAACTTCCGCGGCGTGGGCCGCAGCCAGGGCGAGTTCGATAGCGGCATCGGCGAACTGGCCGACGCGGCCACGGCGCTGGACTGGCTGCAGACCACCAATCCCGCCGCCTCCCAGTGCTGGGTGGCCGGCTACTCCTTCGGCGCCTGGGTCGGCATGCAACTGTTGATGCGCCGCCCGGAGACCGACGGCTTCATCTCCGTCTCGCCCCCCACCAACATGTACGACTTCAGCTTCCTGGCGCCCTGCCCGGCCTCGGGCCTGATCCTGCACGGCGGGGCCGACACCGTGGTGCCGCCGGTGGAGGTGGAGCGCGTGGTCTCCAAGCTGCGCACCCAGAAGGGCATCGTCATCGACCACGAGGTGATCGAGGGCGCCACCCACTTCTGGGCCGAGAACCTGCCCGACGTCGAACAGCGCGTCGGCGCCTATCTCGACAAGCGGATCGCCGCCGACCCGATCTAGGCTCCGCCCCGCCTAGTAGAGCAGGTGCGGCCGGCGCGCGATCCGCCAGGCCTGCTCGTCGGGCAAGGTGATCGCGTCCAGGTCGTCGGCCGTCGCGGCCGGATCATCCACCCATTCCCGCAGCAGCGGGCCGCCGTTGATGACGTCGATGGCCAGCTTCCCGAGTTCGTACTCGTAGGGGAAGTCGCGCCACAGCGGGTAGTCGGGATAGAGCCGGCGGATCGCCTTGAACGCCAGGGCCTGGATGCGCCAGGGCTTGAAGGCCTGGTGGTCGTAGCTGGGGTCCTCGGTGTGGATCTGCACGCCGTTGCAGAGCTTGCCCACATGCTTGTGGAAGGTGGGCTCGAACCAGCATTCGCGCAGCAGGCAGCCCTGGAGCCACTGGGGCGCGAAGCCCCGCATCTCCGCCAGCACCGCGCGGGCGTCGATGTCCGGGGCGCCGAACAGCTCCAGGGGCCGGGTGGTGCCGCGGCCCTCCGACAGGGTCGCGCCCTCCAGCATCACCGTGCCGGCATAGGCCCGCGCCATCCAGAGGTTGGCGGCGTTGGGGCTGGGATTGACCCAGGTGCGCTCGCCGAGCGGCCAGCCGTGGCCGGGCGCTTCCTCCGGCGCCCAGCCCTCCATCTCGATGACCTTGTAGGCGACGTCCAGATCCAGCGTCTTGATGAACCAGGAACCCATCTCCCCCAGGGTCAGGCCGTGGCGCATCGGCATCGGTCCGGCGCCGACGAAGCTCTCCCACCCCTCGCGCAGGGTCAGGCCCTCGATGGGCCGGCCGGCGGGATTGGGACGGTCCAGCACCCAGACCTCCTTGCCGTGCTGGGCGGCGGCCTCCAGCATGTACCGGAGCGTGGTGACGAAGGTGTAGATGCGGCAGCCGAGGTCCTGCAGGTCGATCAGCACCACGTCGAAGGTGCTCATCATCTGGCCCGTCGGCCGGCGCACCTCGCCATACAGGCTGAACACCGGGATGCCGAGGACGGGGTCGTCGAAGTCCGGGCTCTCGACCATGTTGTCCTGCTTGTCGCCGCGCAGGCCGTGCTGCGGCCCGAAGGCGGCCGTCAGCTGGATCCCGTCGCAGGCCGAGAGCGCGTCCAGCGCATGGGTCAGGTCCTGGGTCACCGAGGCCGGGTGGGCCACCAGGGCCACGCGGCGGCCCTTGAGCGGCGCGCGCAGGGCGGGATCGGCGAGGAGTCGGTCGAGGCCAAATTTCATGCGCGCTCTGCTGCGGTGATTTCGTGGGAAAAGCCATCGGCGTGATGGAAGTCCGCCCGGCCGGGCGGATGGGCCAGGGCCCAGTAGGACTTGCGGCCGTCCGCCCCCTCGATCACCGCCGACAGGGCCAGACGCCAGGCCGCGTCGCGCGCCAGGTCCGGCAAGGCGTCCAGGGCGAGGACCGCCCGAAGGGTGAATCGCTCGGCGCTCGCCTCCGTGACGATCCGCGGGTCGACGGCGTCGGCCGCGTCGGCCATCCCCTCGCGGTAGCCGCCGAACCGGTAGGCGGCCCACTGGCCCGACGGCGCGAGGTTGAATTCATAGTAGCCAGGGTCACCCACCGTTCCGACGAAGGCCTCCAGGCAGGTGTGGCGCCACAGCTCGTCGGTGCGGAGGCTGGCGGCCGGCGGCGGCAGGGCCAGGGCGGCGATGTCGCCGCGCACGACATAGGTCAGGGCCAGGGTTCCGGGCGCGGCCCAGGCGAACTCGACCTCGATGCCCGTGGCCGCCGCGCCCTGCGAGTCGCCGTGCCGTTCCAACGCTAGACGCATGCGACCATGCTAGCGGGGCGCGCCGCGAAGGTGGAGAGCAATTCGCTGGCCCGGCCGCAAGCTTGACGAGACAGGCCCGAGACCGGTAGCTAGCCCCATGATCACCCGCGCCGCCCTCGCCGGACGTTACTACCGCCTGCCCTAGAGCAGGTGCGGATCGATCTCTCGCGCCACCCCTAACCCGGTCGGCGCCCTCCCCTCAAATCGACGGTCTCCGGCCTTTCGCCATCCAGGAGCCCTGTCAGATGTCCCTCGAAATCGCAGATGAGCGCGTGCTAGAGCCGCACGCGTCCTTTGAAGAGTCACGATCCATGTCCGCCGACCAACCCGCCTTCAAGTCCGAGCTGCTGAAGACCATGCAGGCCCG
Organism: Phenylobacterium sp.; assembly: GCF_965229015.1. Lineage (GTDB taxonomy): Bacteria > Pseudomonadota > Alphaproteobacteria > Caulobacterales > Caulobacteraceae > Phenylobacterium. The sequence goes on from NZ_CBDDIM010000001.1 coordinate 1,096,156, forward strand.
CGGCTACATCCACCAGATCACCCATCCGGTGGAGCTGGACGAGGCGGCGTCGGCCGGCGCCATCACCGGCTACATCGGCTTCGACGCCACGGCGGCCAGCCTGCACGTGGGCAGCCTGATCCAGATCATGATGCTGCGCCGGCTGCAGCAGGCCGGCCACAAGCCCATCGTCCTGATGGGCGGTGGCACCACCAAGGTGGGCGACCCCACCGACAAGGACCAGTCGCGGCCGCTGCTGACCGAGGCCCAGATCCAGTCGAACATCAACAATATCAAGACGGTGTTCGCCAAGTTCCTGACCTTCGGCGACGGCCCCACCGACGCGGTCATGGTCGACAACGCCGACTGGCTGGACAAGCTGGGCTACGTCGAGTTCCTGCGGGAGTTCGGGGTCCACTTCACGATCAACCGCATGCTCAGCTTCGAGAGCGTCAAACTGCGGCTGGAGCGTGAGCAGCCGATGACCTTCCTCGAATTCAACTACATGCTGATGCAGGCCACCGACTTCCTGGAGCTGGAGCGCAAGTTCGGCTGCATCCTGCAGATGGGCGGCTCCGACCAGTGGGGCAACATCCTCAACGGCGTGGAACTGATCCGCCGCGTCGACCAGAAGCCGGCCTTCGGCCTCACCACGCCCCTGCTCTCCACCGCGTCGGGCCAGAAGATGGGCAAGACCGTGGGCGGGGCCGTCTGGCTCAACGCCGACATGCGCAGCCCCTACGACTACTGGCAGTTCTGGCGCAACACCGAGGACGCCGACGTCGGCCGCTTCATGCGCCTGTTCACCGACCTGCCGCTGGAGGAGATCGCGCGCTACGAGGCCATGCAGGGCGCCGACATCAACGAGGCCAAGAAGGTGCTGGCCAATGTCGCCACCACCATGCTGCACGGCGCGCAGGCGGCCCACACCGCCGCCGAGGCCGCGCGCAAGGCCTTCGAGGAGGGCGCGCTGTCGTCGGACCTGCCCACCTTCGAGATCCCGATGACGGACCTCGAGGTGGGGATCGTGCTCGCGGCCCTGGCCGCCGACGCCGGCCTGGCGACCTCCCGCGGCGAGGCCCGTCGCCTGGCCAAGGGCGGCGGCCTGCGGGTCAATGACGCGGCCGAGACCGACGGCGACCGCACCTTGACGGGCGCCGACCTGGTGGAGGGCGTCATCAAGCTCTCCGTCGGCAAGAAGAAGATCGTGCTGATCAAGCCGGTCTGATGGCAAGTTCGAAGGGCGGCGACGGCGTCGTCGCCCTTCCCAACCGAGGAACGACCATGACCGACGTGACCGAAGGCGTCCCTGCCCCCGACTTCGAACTGGCCGGCGCGGACGGGCCACTGAGGCTGTCCGACTTCAAGGGCAAGGCCCTGGTCCTCTACTTCTATCCGAAGGACGACACCTCCGGCTGCACCAAGGAGGCCCAGGAGTTTTCGGCCCTCGCGCCCGAGTTCGCCAAGGCCGGGGTGAGTCTCATCGGGGTCTCCAAGGACTCGGTGGCCAGTCACGCGAAGTTTACGGCGAAATATGATCTGGCCGTGCCCCTGGGATCCGATCCGGAGGGCGCGGTCATCGAGCGCTACGGGTCCTGGGTCGAGAAGAACATGTACGGGCGCAAGTACATGGGCATCGAACGCTCCACCTTCCTGATCAAGGACGGCAAGCTCGCCCGCATCTGGCGCAAGGTGAAGGTTCCCGGCCACGCCGCCGAGGTGCTGAAGGCCGCGCAAAGCCTTTAAGGCCAAGCTCCGGCGGCCCTGCGACCGCTCGCCGCAAGGGGCTCGTTGCGCAGCGTGCAGGTGGAACCTTCACGTCCCAGGGCTGTTGTAGAATTGTCGCGGGCCGCCGGTTTACGCCTCCGAGACGCCCTTGATTTGTCTGAGAAGCTAGCGCGGCCGTTCACGCGCGGTTAACCAGTCGGGTTAAGAATTGGGCTGATCCGGCTTGCGCTCCCCCGTGGCGCGAAGCCCCTTGCGCGTACCCAAAATCTCATCGCATATCGCCGGAACTTCAGTTCCTAGCCGACGCGGTGTGTATGTCACGCTTTTCGCGCCTTCGCCGATCGCTGGAAGAGCTTTTCCCCGAACGTCACCTCTATGTCCGCTCCGGCGGAGAGATGCGGGCCTTCGTTCTGACCACCGGGAAACAACTGACCTTCGCCTCCATCCTGGCGGTCTGCGCCCTGTGGATGGGGGTCTGCACCGCGGCCATGATGGTGAACGCCATGGCCCTGTCGGCGACCGATCAGGAGATCGCCCGCACCCAGGCCAAGTACGAACGCTGGATCGCCGACCGTCAGGCCCGCCTGAACAGCGCCGTCGCCCAGCTCAACGCGTCCAACGGCTCGGTGGACGAGCTGGCCATGACGATAGAGAAGCGCCACGCGGCTCTCGCCATGCTGCTGACGGACGTCAAGGGCGCGCCGGGCCTGACCCAGGCGCTCGCCCCCACGATCCAGCGCGCCAGCCATGTCCCGGCCGGGACCAACCCCATGCGCCGCATCGAGCTGGTCCGCGCCAGCCAGGAGCGGCTGATCGACGCCGCCGACAACTTCGCCAAGAGCCGGGCCGATCGCCTGCGCCTGGCCTTCCGCCTCGCCGGCCTCACCCCCACCGCCTACACGCCCAAGGGCGGCTCCCTCGGCGGGCCGCTGATCGAGGCCAAGGACCCGCGCGCGCTCGCCGCCGTACTCGACGTCGATGAGGGCTTCGCGGTGCGCATCCAGCATGCGGCCACGAACATGTCGGAGGCCACGGCCCTGGCCGAGGCGGCCGCCAAGCTGCCCTTCGCCCGGCCCACCAACCACACCGGCCAGTCCAGCGGCTTCGGCGTCCGCTTCGATCCCTTCACCCGGCGCCCGGCCTTCCACTCCGGCCTCGACTTCGTGGGCGGGTTCGGGGTGCCGATCTACACGACGGCGCCCGGCGTGGTGTCCTTCACCGGCCAGCGTTCGGGATATGGCAACACCATCGAGATAGACCATGGGGGCGGCTTCAAGACGCGCTACGCCCACCTGCAGGCCATCGGGGTCAGCATCGGGCAGCGCGTGGCCGTGGGTCAGAGGATTGGGGCCATGGGTTCGACCGGCCGCTCCACCGGTCCGCATCTTCATTACGAGGTCTGGGTCAACGGACGCGCCCAGAACCCCGACCGTTTCGTGAAAGCCGGCGATTATGTTCTCCAAGACAGCTAAGACCCCCGCCAAGCCTCCCGTGAAGTTCGACGCGGCCCCGGCCCCTCTCGCGGCGGAGCCCCAGCGCAAGGCGCCCCGGGCGGCCTCGCTGATCAGCGAGAACATCACCATCGAGGGCAATGTCACCGGCGAGGGCGAGGTCCACATCGACGGCGTCGTCCGCGGCGACGTGCGGGTGGGCAAGCTGACCGTCGGCGAGACCGGCCACATCGAGGGCGGCGTCTATGCCGAGGCCATCGAGGCCCGCGGCCGCATCATCGGCGCCGTCACCGCCAAGCAGGTCCGCCTCTACGGCACCGCCTATGTCGACGGCGACATCACCCATGAGCAGCTGGCCATGGAGACCGGCGCCTTCTTCCAGGGCCGCAGCCTGAAATTCCAGCGCCCGGCCACCCCGCCGACTCCGGCCCCGAGCCCGCTGGCCCAGGCCCCCGCGCCGACCCCGGGACTGGCGCCCAAGCCGGTCTAGGGCGGGTCCGCCGGCTCCAAACCGCAAGGTTGCGGCCCAGCGCGCAAAGGCTAAGCTTCCCCACCGGTATGGGAGCGCGACATGGACCAGATGCTGCAACCGCTACGGAAGTACGCCGACTTCAACGGCCGCGCCCGTCGCTCGGAATACTGGCTCTTCGTCCTCTTCCTCGTCATCGTGCAGGTGCTGGCCAGGGTGCTGTCCTGGTTCGTCGGCGGGGACCTGGAACATGATCCGTTCGGCTCCCCGGCCTCGGCGATCGTCGCCCTCGCCTATATCGGCTTCTGCCTCTACATCTTCGTCCCCGCCCTGGCGGTGAGCTTCCGCCGGCTGCACGACAGCGGCCGGACGGCTTGGTGGCTGCTGCTGGGCGTGATCCCGATCCTCGGTCAGCTGGTGGTGCTGATCTTCATGGTTCTGGAGGGGACGCCCGGCGACAACCGTTTCGGGCCCGATCCGAAGGCCACCGTTCCGGCGCCCGACACTCAGACGGTGACGTAGGCGCCGTCGCGGAGCATCGGCGCCGCGGCGCTGACGCCCCGCTCAAGCGCCAGGTCCACATCGATCGCGAAGCCGCGCTCGATGAGCTCGCGGCCCGACCGGCAGTCCCGGATCAGCGCCTCGAGGTCGGGCGCGGCGCTACGCCAAGCGTCGCGGGCCACGCGGGCCTCGGCGGTCATCTCCCCCTCCAGCGCCTCGATGATGGCGCCCGCGCCGATCAGGTCCTCGATGGCCGGGCGCAGGGTGTCACCGGGCCAGCGCTCACCCGCCGGGATGAGGCCGATGTCGCCCTGCCCCGCCAGCGCCCGGGCCCGGGCGGCCACGGCCTTGGCGTTGCGCAGGCACCCCGCCAGCACGGGGGTGTCGCCACAGGCCAGGGAGAGCCGTGAGCCATTTGGCGAGGGCAGCAGCAGGCGGTCGCCGGGGTTCAGGTCGCGCAGGCTGGCGGGCGACAGGCTGAACTGGCCGCCCGCGGCGCGCTTGGGCGCGGCCGCCATGGCGCCGACCTTCTCGGCCGCGGCCTTCGCCGCCGCGTGGTCGCCCAGGGGAAAGGGATAGATGCTCGCCCCACGGCCCACGGCGATGTCCACCGCCGTGGAGAAGGACAGCACATCGACGATCACGAACACCGAGACCTGCGATCTGAGGGCCTCGATCCCCTCACGCCCCCACTCGCAACGGATCATCGGACGACTCCCTGGCTGTCGCGCGCCTAGCCCTCGCGGGTGATGCCGACCCGCTGGGCCAGGGACGCCCCCATGAAGGCGTCCAGATCGCCGTCCAGCACCCCTTGGGTGTCGGAGGTCTCCACCTCGGTCCGCAGGTCCTTGACCATCTGGTAGGGCTGCAGGACGTAGGAGCGGATCTGATGGCCCCAGCCGATATCGGTCTTCTGGTCCTGCATCGCCTGGGCCTCGGCCTCGCGCTTCTGCAGCTCCAGCTCGTAGAGGCGGGCGCGCAGCATCTTCCAGGCCTCTTCCCGGTTCTGGTGCTGCGAGCGCCCGGCCTGGCAGGCCACCGCGACCCCGGTGGGGATGTGGGTCAGGCGCACGGCGGAGTCGGTCTTGTTGATGTGCTGGCCGCCGGAGCCCGAGGCCCGGTAGGTGTCGGTGCGCACGTCGGAGGGGTTGATGTCGATGACGATGGTGTCGTCCACCACCGGATAGACCCAGACCGAGGCGAAGCTGGTGTGGCGCTTGGCGGCCGAATCGAAGGGCGAGATGCGCACCAGGCGGTGCACCCCGGCCTCGGTCTTCAGCCAGCCATAGGCGTTGTGCCCCTTGATCTGCAGGGTCACCGACTTGATCCCGGCCTGTTCGCCGGCGGTCTCCTCCAGGAAGTCCACCGTCATGCCGTGAGCCTGGGCCCAGCGGGTGTACATGCGCAGCAGCATGCCGGCCCAGTCGTTGGACTCGGTGCCCCCGGCCCCGGAGTTGATTTCCATGAAGGCGTCGTTGCTGTCGGCCTCGCCGGAGAGCAGGGCTTCCAGTTCGGCCCGACCGGCGCGCTCCTTGATGGCCTTCAGCTGGGCGCGCGCCTCGTCCAGCGTCGCCTCGTCGCCCTCCTCGTCCGCCAGTTCGGCATAGCCGAGGGCGTCCTCGAGGTCGCGTTCGATGGACAGCACCGACTCCACGCTCGCGGCCAACTGGCTGCGTTCGCGGGTGATGGCCTGGGCGGCCGCGGCGTTATCCCAGAGGGTCGGGTCCTCGACCCGGGCGTTCAGCTCGTGAAGTTTTCGAAGCGCAGGTTCCCAGTCAAAGACGCCTCCTGAGCAGTTCGATCGACTGCTCGATGTCGGCCTTGGCAGCCTCAACATCCGCTCTCATGGGGAATTCCTTCGAAACGTGAGCCGGGGGCAGTAGCGGTTTGCCCGCCCTAGTACAACCCGCTCATGTCATCCTGCTTCTTCGGAGGGGCCGGCGGCGCGGGCGCGCCGGTGGGTTGCCCGTCTGGCCAGACCTGCTGATAGGGCTGCGGGCCCTCGCTGGGGCGATAGGCCCCCGCCGAGACGGCGACCTTGGGCTCGGTGCCGGGCCTGAAGGCCTCGCGGATGCCGCGGACCATGACGAACTTGGCGTTCTTGGGCGCCTTGAACTCGGTCTTGGGCAGGCCCTTGGTGGCCTCCATCATGAACTCGGTGAAGATCGGCACGGCGGCCACGGTGCCGGTCTCGCCCTCGCCCAGGCTGCGGTTGTCGTCGAAGCCCACGAACACGCCGGCCACGACCTGGGGGGTGAAGCCCACGAACCAGGCGCTACGGTATTCGTTGGTGGTGCCGGTCTTGCCGCCGACGGGACGGCCAAGCACGCCCACCGAGGTGGCGGTGCCGCGCTGGACCACGCCCTGCAGCATGGAGGTGATCTGGTAGGCGGTGATCGGGTCCATCATCTGGGCCCCGCCGGGGGCGATGCGCGGGCTCTCATCGCCGTTGAAGCCGGCGTCGCAGCGGGCGCAGTCGCGCTTGTCGGCGCGGAAGATGGTCTTGCCCTCGCGGTCCTGCACCAGCTCGATGAGGTGCGGCTCGACCTTGCGCCCGCCATTGACGAAGGAGGCGTAGGCCGCGGTCAGCTTGAACGGGGTGGTCTCGCCGGCGCCCAGGGCCATGGCCAGCACCGGCTCCATGTCGCGCACCACGCCCAGCTTGATGGCCATGTCGCGGATCTTCGACATGCCGACCCCCTGGGCCAGGCGCACCGTCATGGCGTTGCGCGACAGCTCCAGGCCTTTCCGCAGGGCGAGCGCCCCATAGTACTTCTTGTTGTAGTTCTCCGGCGTCCAGTCCTCGCCGGCGTTGCCTTTCAGGGTGATGGCGCTGTCCATCACCACGCTGGCCGGCGTGTAGCCGTTCTCCAGCGCCGTGGCGTAGACCAGGGGCTTGAAGGCCGAACCCGGCTGACGCATCGCCTGGGTGGAGCGGTTGAAGTTGGAGAGCGAGAAGGAATAGCCCCCCACCATGGCCAGGACGCGCCCGGAGTTGGGCTCCATGGCCACCAGGGCGCCGTTGACCGCGGGCACCTGCTTCAGGCGGTAGCCGCCGCCCTCGACGGGCTCCACGAAGATCAGGTCGCCCACCACGGGCACGCCCTTGCCGGCGCGGGCCCAGGCGACGTCCTCGCCCACCAGGGCGCCGGTGTCGCCGCTCTCGGCCACCTGGATGCGGACGTTGCTGTTGGAGGACTCGGTGACCACGGCCGGGCGCCAGCTGCGGCGTTCGGCCGGCAGGGTCTTCTTCTTGGCGAGCGCTTCCCAGCCGGGCGCGATGGTGACGTGGCCCCAGGCGCCGCGCCAGCCGTGGCGGCGGTCGTACTGCTCCAGGCCATGCATCAGGGCCACGCGGGCGGCCGTCTGCATCTCCGGATCGAGGGTGGTGCGCATGTAGTAGCCACCCTCATTCAGCCTCTGGCCCAGGGTGGCCAGGCCCCGGCGGCGCACCTCCTCGACGAAGAAGTCGGCGTCGCGGTACTTGGCGCGGCTGGGGGCGTTCTGGACCTTGAGGTCCTCCTTCAGCGCCTTGTCGGCGTCGGCGCGGCTGACCCAGCCCAGGTCGGCCATCTGGCCGATGATCCAGTTGCGGCGAGCGATGGCGTTCGCCTTGCGCCGGATCGGATGGTAGTTGTCCGGCCCCTTGGGCAGGGCCGCCAGATAGGCGCACTCGGCCAGGCTGAGGTCGGAAATCGACTTGCCGAAATAGTTGTAGGCCGCCGCGCCGACCCCATAGGAGCGGTACCCCAGCCAGATCTCGTTGAGATAGAGCTCGAGGATCTGCTCCTTGTTCAGCGTCTGCTCCAGACGCCGCGCCAGGATGGCCTCCTTCAGCTTGCGGCCGACGGTGGCGTCGCTGGTGAGCAGGACGTTCTTGGCCACCTGCTGGGTGATGGTGGAGCCGCCCTCCAGGCGCTTGCCCCGGGCGGCGTTGAGCACGTTGCGCATCATCGCCCGGGTCAGGCCCATGGCGTCCACGCCCGAGTGCTGGAAGAAGTTGCGATCCTCGGCCGCCAGGAAGGCCTGGGCCAGCTGTGGCGGGATGTTGTCGTAGGGGACGAAGATGCGGCGTTCGCGGGAGAATTCGCCGATCAGGGTGCCGTCCCAGGCATAGGCTCGGGTGGCGGTGGGCGGGCGATAGTCCACCAGGTCGCCCGCATCGGGCATGTCGTGGAACAGCCAGGCCGCATAGATGGCGATGGCGAACCCAGCCACCGCGATTGCGCTCAACACGGCGACGCCGGCGATCGCGACCCATCTTTCCGGGGGGTTCAAGACTGACAGACCTCCGCGGGCGCCCTCCTCCCGCATCGCCATCGTCTAGAGCGGGTTTGGAAAAAGGGAAAGCCGGATTTGCGCGGCCTTCGGACTTAGCGCGAGGCCAGCCGGGTTTCCTGGGCGAAATAGGCGTCGATGGAGTCGCCGACGGCGTTCATCAGCCTGGCCCGGCCGGCCGGATCACGGAGGAACGCCTCGTCCTCGGCGTTGTTCACAAAGCCCATCTCCAGCAGCACGGCGGGCACGTCGGGCGCCAGCAGAACGGCCAGGCCGGCCTCGCGGTGGCTGCGGCGCAGCAGCAGCATGTCGCCGTCGGAAATCCGGTCGAGCAGCATCTCGGCGAACTTGGCCGAGCGGTTCTTGGTGGAGCGCTGGGTCAGGTCGAACAGGATGCCCGAGACGCCCCGGTCCCCCTGCAGTCCGGCCTTCATGAACCAGTCGTCCTTGGAGACCAGCTTGGCCGAGCGGGCCACCGCGCGGTCGGCCAGGGTGTAGACGCTGGCGCCGCGGGTGTTGGTGGTGGGGCCCGAGTCGGCGTGCAGCGAGATGAACAGGTCGGCCCCCGACTTGCGGGCGATCGGCACGCGGGTTTCCAGGGGCACATAGACGTCGGCCGACCGTGTCATGACGACGCGGTAGCGGCCGGTGCGCTCCAGGCGCGACTTCAGCGCCAGGGCCGCGGCCAGGGTGACGTCCTTCTCGTAGCCGTTGGAGCCGATGGCGCCGATGGCGCCGGGATCCTTGCCGCCGTGGCCGGCGTCGATGACGACGGTCTTCTTGAGCGACAGCGGCGGCGGACGGATGGCGGCGGGCGCCGAGATCATCATCACCCGGCCGGCGTTGGCGGCGCCGGGCGTCGCGGCGGCCAGGTCGATCACATAGCGGTAGTTGGCCGCGCCGTCGGCCGGCGGCAGCAGGAAGCGGCGCTTGATCACCGCGTCGGAGGCCAGATCGATCCGCAGGCGCGCGCCCATCGGCCCGCCATCCAGCATCCAGGTCTTCACCAGCCCCTGGCCTGCGCCCTGCAGGGTGCGGTCCACATTGACCCCCGGCAGGTTCATGACGACGCGGCGGTCGTCCTGGCCATCGGACGCCACCTTGGCGGTGGCGGAGCGGTCGAGGTCGATGACGATTCGGGTTTCAGTCTGGTCGCCGCCGAGGCGGACCTTGAGGACGCCGCCGCCCGAGGCGTTGGCCTGGCCCACGGCCGCGAAGGCGAGACAGCACACGCCCGCGGCGACCGCCGCCAGGGTACGCTTTCCGAACTTTTCGAAGACGCCGCCTACTTTCGCGAGCATCCGGCCCCACACCACACGCATCTGATTTGAACCCCATATACCCCTTAACAGCGTGGAGAAACGGTTAACCCCTCCAGGCTGAACCGAGGCTGAAGCCGATTGTCTTTCTTTTTTCAGCTTAGTGTTGCAATGTCGCGGCCGCGCTGGAGGACGTCCTGCCTGTCAGGACCATGTTCCGCGCGAAAGCCTGCGTCGGCTTCGGCCGAATCCTCGGCCATGACGCATCAATCCGATCCGCGCTCCATCAAAGCGCGCCTGGGAAACACACTATGGGCAGCGCCGCTCGAGCCCCTTTTCGGCCTTGCACCGCCCGCGTCCCTGACGCGGCCGGCGAAGGCGTGCGCGCCCTCATGACAAACCGGCAGCGCCCGAGCCGAGAGCTCCAGGCGCGCCACGGAGATCGCCTATATGTCCAAGAAAATGCTTATCGACGCCGCTCACGCAGAAGAGACGCGTGTGGTGGTGGTCGACGGAACCCGGATTGAAGAATTCGATTTCGAAAGCCAGAACCGCAAACAGCTCCGGGGAAACATCTACCTCGCCAAGGTGACGCGGGTCGAACCCTCGCTCCAGGCCGCCTTCATCGAATACGGCGGCAACCGGCACGGTTTCCTGGCCTTCAACGAAATCCACCCGGACTACTACCAGATTCCGGTGGCCGACCGCGAAGCGCTGATGCGCGAAGAGGCCGAGGACGAAGACGACCACCCCGAGCCTCGCGGCCGGGGCAATCCCACGTCCGAGGATGACGACGAGGAAGACGCCGCCACCGACAGCGACGACGACGACGACGTCATGGACGAGGAGGTCGCCCGGCGTCGCCGGCGGCTGATGCGTCGCTACAAGATCCAGGAAGTGATCCGCCGCCGGCAGATCATGCTGGTCCAGGTCGTCAAGGAAGAGCGCGGCAACAAGGGCGCGGCCCTCACCACCTACCTGTCGCTGGCCGGCCGCTACGGCGTGCTCATGCCCAACACCGCCCGTGGCGGCGGCATTTCCCGCAAGATCACCACGGCCACCGACCGCAAGCGCCTGAAGGGCGTGGTCCAGAGCCTGGACGTGCCGCAGGGCATGGGCCTGATCGTGCGCACCGCCGGCGCCAAGCGCACCAAGGCCGAGATCAAGCGGGACTACGAGTATCTGCTGCGGCTGTGGGAGAACATCCGCGACAAGACCCTGCATTCCGTCGCCCCGGCGCTGATCTACGAGGAAGAAGACCTCGTGAAGCGCACGATCCGCGACCTCTACGACAAGGACATCGACGAGGTCTGGGTCGAGGGCGAGGCCGGGTTCAAGGAAGCCCGCGACTTCATGCGCATGCTGATGCCCTCGCAGGCCAAGAAGGTTCAGGCCTACCGCGAGCCGACCCCGCTGTTCGTCAAGCACAAGGTCGAGGACCACCTCGCCCAGATCTACACCCCCACCGTCCCCCTGCGCTCGGGCGGCTATCTGGTGATCAACCAGACCGAGGCCCTGGTGGCCGTCGACGTGAACTCCGGCCGCGCGACGCGTGAGCGGAACATCGAGGCCACCGCGCTGAAGACCAACATGGAGGCGGCCGAAGAGACCGCCCGCCAGCTGCGTCTGCGCGACCTCGCTGGCCTGGTCGTCATCGACTTCATCGACATGGATGAGTCGAAGAACAACCGGGCGGTCGAGAAGAAGCTGAAGGACTCCCTGAAGGACGACCGCGCGCGGGTCCAGATGGGCAAGATCAGCAGCTTTGGCCTGATGGAGATCAGCCGCCAGCGCCGTCGTTCCGGCGTGCTGGAAGGCACCACCCACGTCTGCGAACATTGCGCCGGCACCGGCCGCGTCCGTTCGGTGGAGTCCAGCGCCCTGTCGGCCCTGCGCACCGTCGAGGGCGAGGCCCTGAAGGGCGGCGGCGAAGCCACCCTGAAGGTTCCGCGCGCCGTCGGCCTCTACATCCTCAACGAGAAGCGCAGCCACCTGGCCCGCATCCACGAAGGTCTGGGCCTGTTCGTCACCATCGTCATCGACGACGCCATGTCCCACGCCGAGCACGAGATCGAGCGCACGGCCAGCGAGGCGCGGCCCGAGCACGCGGTGGTGCATCACACGCCGCTGCAGGCCTATGTGCCTGACGACGACGACTTCGATGACAGCGCCATCGAGGACGAGGAAGAAGACGACGAAGAGATCCTCGAAGCCGAGGAAGACGAAGAGTACGAGGGCGGCCGCGATCCCGTGGTGGCCCGCCAGGCCGAGGGCCGCACCGAGGAACGTGGCGAGGACGACGGCGAGCGCGCCGGCCGTGGTCGCCGTCGCCGTCGCCGCGGACGTCGCGACGGTGAACCTCGCCCCGACCAGCCGGCCGCCGAGCCGCGCGCGCCGGTCGAGGCCAAGGGTGAGTTCGAGGACGACGGCCAGGGCGGCCGACGCCGCCGGCGTGGCCGCAGGGGCGGTCGCCGGATGCGCGACGACAGCCGTCCGCAGGACGCCTTCTCCTGGACCCGTCCCTGGGTGCCCTACGGCGACGACCCCTTCGTCTGGCACGATCCGGCGGAAGACTTCCGCACCCCGGCGCCGGCCAATGACAGCGCCGCCGCGTCGGTCGCCTCGGCCGCCGAGACCGTGGTCCAGGAAAGCTCGCCGATGATCGCGCCCGCGGTCGAAGGCGGCGACGACATGTGGGTCGAACTGCCGGCCCTGGACGAGAAGCCCAAGAAGACCCGTGCGCGTCGTGGCCGAGGCCGCGGTCGCGCCGGCGAAGAGGGTGAAGCCGCCGAGGCTCCGGCCCGCGAGGAAGCGCCCGATCCGGTCGCGGTGATCGAAGAGGCGGCCGCGCCGCTTCCCGAGCCCGAGCCGGTCGTCGAGGCCGAGGCGCCCGCCGCCCCGGTGAAGAAGACCCGGGCCCGCAAGCCCAAGGCCGAGGCCGCGCCGGTGGAAGCCGCCGCCGAAGAGGCCGTGGCCGAGCCCGGGGCCGAGGTCGTGGCTCCGGAACCGGCGCCCGCGCCGGAACCCGTGGCCGCCAAGGTCAAGGAACCCGATCCGGCGGAAATCTCCACCCCGCCGGCCGCGCCCCGCAAAGGCTGGTGGCGTCGGGGCTGACGGGTTAGGCTGACCGCATGAAGGACTGGGGGGCGCTAGGAGTTTCTGGAATGGCGTCCCCTGCCCGTTCGCTTCCCCGGCTGGTCCTGACGGCGACGGCCGCCCTCAGCCTGGTGCTCCAGGCGGCCCCCGCCCGGGCCCAGGAGGGGGTGTCGCTGATCCGCGACACCGAGATCGAAGAGACCCTCCGCAAGGACGCCACGCCGCTGTTCGAGGCCGCGGGCGTCGACGCCAAGGCCATCCACATCCTGCTGATCGGATCGAAGGACCTGCAGGCCTCGGCCGGGCCCGGCCAGATGGCGGTCTATACCGGCCTGATTCTGGAGACCGAGAACCCCAACCAGCTTCAGGGGGTCATGGCCCACGAAATCGGCCACCTGGCCGGCGGCCACTCCGCCCGTTCCGGGGACATGAACGCCGCGGGCATGAAGCCCTTCCTGCTGACCATGGGCCTGGGCGTGCTGGCGGCCCTGGCGGGCTCGGCCGAGGGCGCCGCGGCCCTGGTGGGCAGCGCCAACTATTTTGGGGCCCTGGGGGCCATGGGCTACAGCCGCGAGCAGGAATCCCGCGCCGACCAGGCGGGCCTGACCTATCTGGAGAAGGCCGGCCTGTCGGGCCGCGGCCTCGTCGAGTTCTTCGACAACTTCCGCTATCAGGAGGTCTTCCAGGAAGCGCGGCGTTTCGCCTATTTCCGCAGCCACCCCCTGTCCTCCGACCGGATCGAGGCCCTGCGCGGCCGCGCCGAGGTCCTGGCCCACTACGGCGCGAAGGACGCGCCGGAAGCGATGACCGAACACGCGGTCATGAAGATGAAGCTCGACGCCTTCATCAATCCCCAGCTGGTGATGGGCAAGCTGGACGAGAAGGATCAATCCTACACGACCCGCTATGGCCGGGCGATCGCCTACTACCAGCTCAAGGAGCCGGACAAGGCGCTGAAGATCATCGACGGCCTCCTCGCCGAGCACCCGGACAACCCCTACCTCTACGAGCTGAAGGGCCAGATCCTGTTCGAGTTCGGCCGGGCCGACGAGGCCGAGGCGCCGCAGCGCAAGTCGGTCGAACTGAAGCCCGAGGCGCCGCTGCTGCGCATCAATCTGGGCCAGACCCTGATCGCGCTCACCGACGAGAAGAAGGTCGACGAGGGAATCGGCGAGCTGAAGCGCTCCCTGTCCCTGGACGAGGAGAACGCCGAGGCCTGGCGTCTGCTGGCCCAGGCCTATGACCACAAGGAACAGGACGGCCTGGCCCGCTACGCCACCGCCGAATACAATTTCCAGATCGGCAACCGGCAGCAGGCCCTGGTCTTCGCCATGCGCGCCCGCGAGAAGCTGGACAAGGCGACGCCCGAATGGCGCCGCGCCACCGACATCGTCCTGGCCTCTTCTCCCAGCAAGGACGACCTCAAGGATCTGGCCAAGGAAGGCTCGATCCGCCGCGGCTCGCTCCGCTGACCTTCGCAATCCCCGCCCTTCAAGCTAAGCAGCCGTCATGAAACTCCTCCCAGCCGCCGCCCTGGCGCTCGTCGCCGTCCTGTCGCTCTCCGGTTGCCAGAAGACGGCCGACGCCGCCTTCGGCCAGAAGGTGCGCGCCTATCTGCTGGAGCATCCCGAGGTCATCGAGGAGGCGGTGCAGAAGCTGCAGGAAAAGAAGATCGCCAACGCGGCCGACATCGCCAAGGCCGGCCTGGTGAAGCATCGCAAGGCCCTGGAACAGGACCCCCGCGACTTCGTGGCCAACCCGAACGGCAAGATCACGGTGGTGGAGTTCTTCGACTACCGCTGCGGCTACTGCAAGACCTCCGCGCCCGAGGTGGTGAAGATCATCCAGGACAACCCGGATGTCCGCTTCGTATTCAAGGAATTCCCGATCTTTGGCGGCGAATCGAACCTGGCCGCCAAGGTCGCCCTGACCCCCGCCGGCAAGGCCAACGGCCTGGCCCTCTATCAGGGCTTCATGGGCGAGAAGGCGCTGGACGAGGCGGCGATCGACCGCCACCTCGCCGCCGTCGGCGTCGACCCCGCCCAGGCCAAGGCCGCCGGTGAGTCGGCGGCCATCAACAAGCAGATCAGCGACACCCATGAACTGGCCCAGGCCCTGGGCATCGAGGGTACGCCGGCCTTCATCGTCGGGGACCGGATGATCCCCGGCGCCGACCTGCCGGCCCTGCGCGCCGCCATCGCCCAGGCCAAGGCCGGCGACCTGAAGACCATCGGCTAGACCGCCCGGGCGACCCAGAGCTGCTCTCCGCCATAGGCGGGCGGCGAGCGCTGGAAGTCCGAATAGACGCTGACCGCCTCGAAGCCGGTGAGCTCCAGCAGGTAGGCCATCTCCTGGCGCGTCGACCAGCGCAGGGTCCAGGACGTCTCATGGCTGCCCAGGACCGAACCCCGGACGTCCAGTTCCTCGATGCGCATCCGTTCGCCGGTCGTCTGGCGGAAGGGATCGGTGTGGCGGCCCAGGCAGGTGCGCCGGAAACGCCGGCCGCTGGCGGGATCGACCACCTCCCGCGCCGGCCAGGGATCAGGCGTCCCGACGCACATCTCCAGCCGCGGGTCGAACATGTCGATCACCAGCATCCCGCCGGGATTCAGGCAGCGCCAGACCCGCTCCAGGGTCTTTCTCTGGTCGGCCGGATCGGTGAGGTGCTGGAAGGACCTGGCCGGGATCAGCACCAGGTCGAATCGCTCCTGGGTCTCGAAGTCCTGCATGGGCGAGCAGATCAGCCGCGCCCGTCCCCAGGCCGAGGGCCGCAGGGCCTGCAGCTTGCGGTCGGCCAGGTCCAGCATGGCGCGCGAGATATCGACCCCAGTGACCTCGAACCCGGCCTCCACCAGCGGGGTCAGGATGCGTCCCGTGCCGCAGGCCAGCTCCAGCACCCTGCCGCCGCGGTCGCGGGCCAGGTCGAGGTAGAAGTCGATGTCGCCGGTCAGCTTGCCGTTCTGGGCGGCGAACAGATCATAGCTCTCGACGGCGAGGCCGCCGCCGTAGAAGGCGTTTGGGTTGAGGTCGTCGTGGGGCATCGGGTGGTCCTGTCTCGGTGATCCGGGAGACAGGGCGATCCTCTCAAGGCCCCGTCCGTGTCCGGCGGGGCTGTTGAAGGAAGCGGCTAGTCGCGCGCACGCCCTCCAACGCCCCGCGAGGGAGCGATGGTGGAGGTCATGATCTGGGCGGCGCAACGCAGCATGGCAGGGCGATAGCCTTGACAACCAGACCTGTAAAGTCCCCCCTTCCCTTCCCCCCGGGCGCCCGTGTCACCATCAAAGAAAACGCCGGGGAGGCGACATGACCGAAACCGTACTGGTGATCGGGGCCGGAATCGGCGGGCTCTGCACCGCCCTGGCCCTGGCTGGTCCCGACCGCACGCTCATCCTGCTGGAACGCGACCCACCGCCGCCGGAGGGCGACGCCGACGAGGCCTTCGCCGACTGGGCCCGCCGCGGGGTCGGCCATCTGCGCCACAGCCACGCCTTCCTGGCCCGCCTGCGGCTGATCCTGCGCGACGAGCATCCACAGCTGCTGGCCGAGCTGCTGGAGGCCGGCGCCCGCGACCTGGGCTTCGAGCAGATGCTGAGCGACGAGCTGAAGAAGGGCTATCGTCCAGAACCCGTCGACCGCGACTTCGTGGTGCTCACCAGCCGTCGCACGACCTTGGAGCTGGTGATGCGCCGCTATGTGGAGCGGCTGGCCAATGTGGAGATCCGCTCCGGCGTCTTCGTCACCGGCCTGAGGCTGCAGCCGGGGTCTCCCGTCCGGGTCACCGGGGTCACCCTGGAGGGCGGCGAGGAACTCACCGCCGACCTGGTGGTGGACGCCGCCGGCCGCACCACCGCGGCCATCGAGCAGCTCGTGGCGGCGGGCGCGGCCGTCACCGAGGCCTCGGAGACCGCCGGCATCCTCTATTTCACCCGCCACTACCGTCTGAACCCCGGCATGTCCGAGCCGCCGCGCGGCAAGTCGCCCGGCACCGGCGACCTGGGCTTCCTGAAGTACGGGGTCTTCCCGGCCGACAACGGCTGGTTCTCCATCACCATGTGCGTGCCGGAGATCGAGCTGGAGATGCGCAGGGCCATCGTCGATCCGGCGGTGTTCGACGCCATCTGCGCCCAGCTTCCGGGCCTGGTCCCCTGGATCGATCCGGCGCGGTCGCGCGGCGTCAGCCGGGTGTTCGGCATGGGCGACCTGCACAGCCGCTGGCGCGACATGGCCCCGGCGGGCGAGGCCACGGTGCTGGGCTATTTCCCCCTGGGCGACAGCCTGGTGCGGACCAATCCACTCTACGGCCGGGGCTGCTCCTTCGCGGCGGTCAGCGCCTACGCCCTGCGCGACTCGCTCACCGAGTCCGCCGATCCGGCCGCGCGGCTGCTGGCCTATCAGGGCCGCATCAATTCGAGCCTCAAGCCCTACTATCAGGACATGCTCAACCAGGACCGGCAGGCCATCCGCCTGGCCCGCAACACGCTGACCCCCGGCTATCGGCCGAGGCTGAAGGCCCGCCTGATGAAGCGGTTCCTGGAGGACGGGGTGGCCGTGGCGGTCCGTTCCGACATCGGCCTGCTGCGGCAGGCCCTGCGGGGCTTCCACATGCTCGAGGATCCCTCGGCCTGGCTGAAGCGCCCGGCCAACCTGCTGCGGGTGATGGGCTACTGGGCGCGGGGCAAGAAGGCCAATGCGGCGGCCTATCCCCCCAAGCTGGGCCCAGATCGCACCGCGATGATGCGGACCCTGGGCCTGTCGCCGGAGCTGGACATAGAGCGGCTGAAGGAAGCCGCCTAGACCCTGACCGCTTCAGATGGTCTCATCTGAAGCGGCAAGAAGGGCCTAGATTCAAAAACTTAGAGCACGTCGGGCGGCGGAACCGGCATCCACTTCCGCCTGACGTGCTCTAGTCCGGGGTCTGCATGGAGAACAGCGACCCAGCGGCCATCTGGTCCCGCGTCGCCTCGGGCGCCAGGGTGGCGGCCTTGTCCAGCTCCACCAGTTCCGGCGGCACGTACCAGTGCAGCTTGTCGGAGTGGTAGGCCTCCCAGACCACCTTGGCGACCTCCATGGGCGGGATGGCGCGGAACAGGCCCTCCTTGGGCGCCCCCGCCGCCGCCCCGGGGGGCAGGATCGGGGTGTCGATCAGGCCGGGCAGCACGTCGGCGACCCGCACGCCATAGGCCTTGAACTCGACCGACAGGGCCTCGCTCAGGCCCTTCACGGCATGCTTGGTGGCCGAATAGACCGCGATCCCGGCCATGCCGAAGGTGGCCGAGGATGACGAGGTGGTGAAGCAGAGCGACCCCGGGGTGGCCTTCAGCAGGCCGATCCCCTCGTGGATGCCGATCAGCACGCCGACGAAATTGACCTGGACCACGGCCAGGACGTCCTCGAAGGGCTGGTCAGCGAAGGGGCCGCCCCGGCCGATCCCGGCATTGTTGTAGAGCAAATCCAGCTTGCCGCCGGTGGCGGCGCCGAACTCGGCGAAGGCCGCCTGGAAATCGGCGCGGTCGGTGACATCCAGGACGCGGACGACACAGTTCTCGGCCCCCAACTCGGCCTCCAGGGCCTTAAGCCCCTCGGCGTTGACGTCATAGCCGCCGACGAACCAGCCCTTCTCGTGGAACAGCCGCGCGGTCTCCCGCCCCATGCCCGAGGCGGCCCCGGTGATGAAGATCGACTTGCGTCCCTTGGCCTGTCCCATGGCGGCTCCTCCCTTGTTGTTGGCATGGAGCTTGGACCCGTGGCGCTAGGGAATGCCAGCCCCCGTCAGATCAACCCCGACTGCGGCGATGACGGATCGCCATAGACCCGGCGCGGCATACGGCCCGCCAGGAAGGCCTGCCGCCCGGCGATGACCGCGTGCTTCATGGCGCTGGCCATCCGGACAGGGTCGCGAGCGTCGGAAATGGCGGTGTTCATCAGCACGGCGTCGCAGCCCATCTCCATGGCGATGGCGGCGTCCGAGGCGGTGCCCAGGCCTGCGTCCACCAGGACCGGCACCTTGGCCTGCTCGATGATCAGGCCGATATTGACCTTGTTGAGGATGCCCATCCCCGAGCCGATCGGCGCGGCGAGCGGCATGACGGCGCAAGCGCCGGCCTCCTCCAGCTTGCGGGCGTAGACCGGGTCGTCGGTGCAATAGACCATCACCTGGAATCCCTCGGCGATCAGCATCTTCAGGGCGCGCAAGGTCTCTTCCATGTCGGGATAGAGCAGCTTGGGGTCCGACAGCACCTCCAGCTTCACCAGGTCCCAGCCGCCGGCCTCGCGGGCCAGGCGCAGGGTGCGCACCGCCTCCTCGCCGGTGAAGCAGCCGGCGGTGTTGGGCAGGTAGGTGAAGCGGTCGGGCTTCACATAGTCCACCAGCATCTGCTGGCTGGGGTCGGACAGGTTCACCCGGCGCAGGGCCACGGTGACGATTTCGGCGCCGGAGGCCTCGGCCGCGGCGGCGTTCTGGGCGTAGTCCTTGTACTTGCCGGTGCCGACGATCAGCCGCGAGGTGAAGGTGCGGCCGGCGACGCTCCAGGTGTCGTCCTGGGTCTGGGTGTGAGTCGTTCCGTCCATGTCAGCCGCCTCCGATGAAGTGGACGATCTCGATCCGGTCGCCGTCGGAGAGCGCGGTCGCGCCATAGGCCGAGCGCGGCACGATCTCGAGATTGCGCTCCACGGCCACCTTGCGGGGGTCCAGGCCCAGGCTCACCACCAGGGCCGCCAGGTCCGAAAGGCCCGAAAACGAGCGCTCCTCGCCGTTGATGGTCAGGGTCATGACCGCCTCGTCCAACACGTCGTCCATTCCCAGTGCTTGTGACCCCCGCCGCCGCCCGTTACAAGACGGCGGAATCGACGGCGGAGCCGAATGTCGAAACCGATCTATGTGCTGAGCGGGCCCAACCTCAACCTCCTGGGCGTCCGCGAGCCGGAGATTTACGGAAAAGCCACGCTGGACGATGTGCGCAAGCTCTGTGAGCAACGCGCCGCCGCCCTGGGGCGAACCGTCGTGTTCCATCAATCCAACCACGAAGGCCAGTTGATCGACTGGGTGCAGGAAGCCCGCACCGAAGCTTCCGCCCTCGTGATCAACCCGGCGGGCTATGGCCACACCTCCATCGCCCTGCTGGACGCCCTGAAGATGCTCGATATCCCCATCGTCGAGTGCCACCTCTCGAACCCGGCGTCGCGCGAGGCGTTCCGCCGTGAAACCTATGTCTCGCTGGCCGCCACCGGACTGGTGTCGGGTTTCGGCGCGGCAAGTTATGTCCTGGCCGTCGAGGCCGCCGCGGGTCAGTCCGCGTAACCTCCAAGCCTAAGAATAAGGGTCTTTTCCATGGCTAGCACTCCCAAGGCGCCCGCCGATCCGATCGACGCGCGCCTGGTGCGCAAACTGGCCGACATCCTCACCGACACCGGTTTGTCGGAGATCGAGGTCGAGCATTCGGGCCTGAAGATCCGCGTCGCCCGCACCATGACCGCCGCGCCGATGCAGTATGTCCAGCACCAGCCGATGGCTCACGCCCCGGCCGCGCCGGCCGCCCCGGCCCTCGACGCCCCGCCCAGCGCCGCGGCTGTCGCCGCCGAGGCCCGTCGCAATGGCGACCTGGTCAAGTCGCCCATGGTCGGCACCGTCTACATGCAGCCCCAGCCCGACGCCCCGCCCTTCGTGAAGGTCGGCGACAGCGTGGCCGCCGGCCAGACCCTCATGATCATCGAGGCCATGAAGACCATGAACCCGATCCCCGCGCCCAAGGCCGGCAAGGTCGCCGAGATCCTGGTGGGCGATGGCGACCCGGTGGAGTTCGGCGAACCTCTCGTCGTCATCGAATAGTCCGATGTTCGAGAAAATCCTCATCGCCAACCGGGGCGAGATCGCGTTGCGGGTCCACAGGGCCTGCAAGGAAATGGGCATCTCGACGGTGGCGGTCCACTCCGAGGCCGACGCCGGCGCCATGTGGGTGCGGCTGGCCGACGAGAGCGTCTGCATCGGCCCGCGCTCGGCGGCCAAGTCCTACCTGAACATCCCCTCGATCATCGCCGCGGCCGAGATCACCGGCGCCCAGGCCATCCATCCGGGCTACGGCTTCCTCTCGGAGAACGCCCGCTTCGCCGAGATCGTCACGGCGCACGGTTTCACCTTCATCGGCCCCAAGGCCGAGCACATCCTGATGATGGGCGACAAGATCACCGCCAAGCAGGCGGTGAAGGACGCGGGTATCCCCGTGGTCCCCGGCTCCGACGGCGCCGTGACCACCGAGGAGGAGGCCTTCGCCGCCGCCAAGCAGATCGGCTTCCCCGTCCTGATCAAGGCCGCCGCCGGCGGCGGCGGACGCGGCATGAAGGTCGCCGAGACGATGGAAGACTTGGCCGAGGCGGTCTCGACGGCCCGGGCCGAGGCGCGCGCCTCCTTCGGCGACGACGCGGTCTATATGGAGCGCTACCTCCAGACCCCGCGCCATATCGAGATCCAGGTCATCGCCGACAGCTTCGGCAATGTCTGCCATCTCGGCGAACGCGACTGCTCCCTGCAGCGGCGTCACCAGAAGGTGCTGGAGGAAGCCCCCTCGCCGGTCATCACCCCGGCCGAACGCGCCAAGATCGGCAAGGTGGTGGTCGATGCCATCAAGGCCATCGGCTATCTCGGCGTCGGGACCATCGAGTTCCTGTACGAAAACGGCGAGTTCTTCTTCATCGAGATGAACACCCGCCTGCAGGTGGAGCACCCGGTCACCGAGGCCATCACCGGCATCGATCTGGTGCGCGAGCAGATCCGCATCGCCGCGGGCCTGCCGCTGTCCTTCCGCCAGGAGGACATCGTCTTCGAGGGCCACGCCATCGAGTGCCGGATCAACGCCGAAAACCCGAAGACCTTCGCGCCCTCGCCGGGCCTGGTGACCGACTTCCACGCCCCCGGCGGCCTGGGGGTGCGGCTCGATAGCGCCCTCTATGCGGGCTATACGATCCCGCCCGACTACGACAGCCTGGTGGGCAAGCTCATCGTCCACGGCCGCGACCGCGAGGAGTGCATCGCGCGCCTGAACCGCTGCCTGGGCGAGATGGTGGTGGGCGGCATCGAGACCTCGATCCCGCTGTTCCAGGAGCTGATCCACCAGCCCGACATCATCGCCGGAAACTACGACATCCACTGGCTGGAACGCTGGATGAAGGAACAGGCCGACCTGTCGGCCTGATCGGCGGCGGAGGGGGAACGATGGCCTATCTGCGCTGGCGGCGTTTCCTGGAGCTGGCGGCCATCGACCGGCCCTGGGTGGGCGAGCTGTTCATGCGCCGCGGCGATGGGCCCAAGGCGGCCCCCGCCAAGGTCTGGGACGGCTACTACGCCAAGGGCGCCTATGACGAGCTGCTGGAGAGCGACCAGCGCCACCACCATCGCCTGCTGGCCGCCCTGGTGGCCGAGGCCAAGCCGCATCCCCGCGTCCTCGACATCGGCTGCGGCGAGGGCGCCTTCTACGATTCGATCCGCGCCTTCGCCCCGGCCCGTTATCTGGGGGTCGATCTCTCCGAGCTCGGCGTCGAGCGCGCCCGACAGCGGCTGGCGGGCGAGCTGAAGCCTGGGGTCGTGGACTTCGTCACCGGCGACGGGGCGCGGTTCGAGACCGACGAAAAGTTCGACGTCATCGTCTTCCCCGAGTGCCTTGAATACCTTGGCGATCCGGACGCCCTGATCGCCCATTACGCCAAGCTGCTGAACCCCGGCGGCCTGCTGGGCTTCACCCAGTGGCTGGGGCTGAAGTCCCTGCGGTTGTGGCGGCAGATCAAGGCCAATACCGACGTGTTGGACGAGGCGGTGGTGAGCGCCCCCTGGGGCGGCGCCTGGCAGGTCTGGACCTGTCGTCCCAGGCCATGAAGACCTTCGGCGCCGCGGAACTCCTCGACTGCTACGCCCGCGGCGTCTTCCCCATGGCCGACGCCCGCGAGGACGAGGCGCTGTTCCTGATCGATCCGGAACGGCGCGGCGTGATCCCCCTGGACGGTTTCCACGTCTCCCACCGCCTGGCCCGCACGGTGCGGCGCGAGCCCTATGAGGTGCGCATCGACACCGCCTTCTCCGAGGTGGTGGCGGCCTGCGCGGAAGCGCGGCCCGGCCGGGTGGAGACCTGGATCAACCGGCCCATCGAGCGGCTCTACGCCGAACTCTTCGCCATCGGCCACGCCCACAGCATCGAGTGCTGGCGCGGCGAGGACCTGGTGGGGGGCCTCTATGGCGTGTCCCTGGCCGGGGCCTTCTTCGGCGAGAGCATGTTCTCCACCGCCACCGACGCCTCGAAGATCGCCCTGGTTCACCTGGTGGCCCGGTTGATCGCGGGCGGGTTCCTGCTGCTGGACACCCAGTTCATGACCGAGCACCTGGCGCAGTTCGGAACCCAGGAAATCTCACGGGCGGTCTATCGTCGGCGGTTGAGCAGGGCCCTGGCCGTCGAGGCCGATTTTCAGCGGCTGCCGGCGGCCACGACGGGGGCCGCGGCCCTGCAGGTGATCAGCCAGGCGTCATAGACCGGGTGCTGAAGGGGGTTCAGGCCCGGCGACGAAGCGTACATCCAGCCCTTGAAGGCCTGGCGCGGCGGCGGGGTCGGCTTGCCCGGCGCGGCCTTGGGCTGAGAATCCACCGTCAGATAGGCGATGGCGTCTTCCTGCGGTTCGTCGGGGGCGGCCTGCTCGCAGGCCTTCACGGTGAAGACCAGGGTCTTGTAGCGCACCGGCTGGCCGACGGCGGCCTCGAAGCGGACCGTCTCGGCGGTGACCTTGTCCAGCGCCTGGATGATGGCGACGTCGTAGCGGGCGCGCTTGGTGGTGCTCTCAGCCGGCTTCTCGACCACCTGGGCCTTGGGGGGTGCGGCGGGCGCGACCTCGGAGGCCTGGACCGGCGGGGTCGCCACGGGCGCAGGGACCGGCACGATGGCCGGCGGGGCTTCCTCGGCAGGCGCCGGGGCGCCGGCGGGCGGCAGGGGGGACGGCGCGACGGGCGCGGGTCCGGGCGTCGGACCGATCGGCGCCGGGGGCGCAGTCTGGGCGGCCACGAGCCCCGCCGCCGCCAGGGCGCCGAGACCGACCGTCAGGCTGAGGAAGGCGCGCGCCACCACTATTCCGGCCGCCAGGCCTCGTAGTCGCCGGTCGCCTTCTGGCGTTCGCCGCCACGGCTGATGGAGCCCTTGGGGCGCCAGGCGTTGACGGTGCCGGTGAGGTTGGGCTGGTGGTCCTTCTCCCAGACCTGCCGCTTCAGCGGCTCGCGGGTCGGGGGCTCCTCGAAGGTGTGGTGCAGCCAGCCGTGCCAATCGGGCGGCACCTTGGAGGCCTCGGCGTAGCCCTGGTAGATCACCCAGCGGCGCTTGCGGCCCTTGTCGTAGGAATCGCTGTCGTCCTTGGCCTGGTAGTATTTGTTGCCCAGGTCATCCTGGCCCACGAAGACGGCGCGACGCCAGAGTGTGAAGAGGGCGCCGAGCGTGGCGCCGTTCCACCAGGTAAAGATCGACTTGAGCACGATTTTGAAGATCCAACGGGGTTGGGAGGCGGGCGGACTATAGGCGGGCGCCTTTCGAGCGTCCAGCGGCGCGAACGCCGCAAGATGTTGTTGAGAACTGGCCTGCGACCACAACATCTGTTGCGGGCGGCCCCTTGGGCGCCTAACCTCGCCCGGTGGGAGTCAAACCGTTGCGAAGCGAACCGGCGAGGATCGAGCGCAGGCCTCTTGAGCGCGCCGACAGCGTGGTCGAGGTGCTGGCGCCTGCCGGCTGGACCGACGCGCGGGTCGAGGCGTGGCTGGACTGGGCGGACGGCGACACCGACCTGCCCGCCGCCATCTTCCAGAAGGCCGACGCCATCGCCGAACAGGCCGGGTCGCTGGGGCTGCTCACCGATTCCCGAGCCCGCGCGGCCTTCCGCCGCGACCTGGGCGCGGCCCTGCTCAGCGGACGCCTGGCGATCGCCGAGCCCCGCGCCCACGACACCCCCACCCTGATCGCCGCCGGGGAGCCCGGCTTCGAAAAGGCGCTGAACACCCTGCGCGCCCGTCGCCGGGGCCGGGTCGCCGCCCGCGCCGCCGCCACCGCCCTGGCCCAGGGCCTGCAAGGCGTGATGGACGCCATCGCGCGCTGCGAGGGCGATCCCGCCGCCTGCGCCGATCCGCAGTCCAATCTCGGCCTGGCGCGCGCCGCCGAGGCCGCCCGCGCCGCCGGCGCCACCGATGTCATGATCATGGACGCCATGACGCTCGCCCGCGCCGGGGAGGACATCTGGTCGGCCCAGGCCCAGTTCGAGAGCGGGGACGGCCCCGGCCTGATCGCCCAGGTGGCCGCCGACCAGGCCATCGCCCAGGTCGCCCTGGCCGCCGCGTCCTGGGAGACCGGCGCCGTGGTGGCCGCCTTCGCGCCGGGCGCGGGCGCCGGGATCGCCGAGACCTGGACCGCGACCCGCGGCGGCATCGACGTCCTGGCCTTTGGAACCGGCGAGGATTTCGACGCCTCGGGCTTCGACGACGCCGTGGGCCTGGCCGCCATCGCCCTGGCCGCCTTCGGAGGCCCCGTGGCCCTCGGACTGGGCGGGATCGCCGACTGGCTGGCCGCCCAGGGTCTGGCCTATGATTCGCGCGAAGGCCGGGACGCCGCCCGCGACCTCTATCTGAAGGCCCGCCAGGCCATGGCCGACATCCCGCTGGCCGGCGGGCTGGCGGTGTTCGACGATCCGGACCTGACCCTGCGCCTGGGCGGGGCCTCGGCCGCCGCCGCCCCCTGGCTGGGCGCCGTGACCGTCGCCGAGACCGAGGACGGCGCCCACACCCGCGTGCTGTCGGAGGCCGCCCTGCGGGGCCTGGCCGTCCTGGGGGTCGACCCCGCCGCGGCCCGCGCCCACCTGCTGGGCCGGCTGGACCTGTCGGACTCGCCGGCCATCGACCATGTGGCCCTCAAGGCCCGTGGCTTCACCGATCACGAGATCGCCGCGGCCGAGGCCGCCCTGCCCTTCGCCGCCCATCTGCGGGACGCCTTCTCGCCCCAGGTGGTGGATGCGGGCTTCCTCTCCGACGTCCTGGGCGCCAGCGACGCCGATCTGGCCGACCCCGATTTCGACACCCTGAGACAGGCCGGCTTCTCGGACGACGAGATCGCGGTGGCCGAGGCCCACGTCCTCGGCGCCGGGGCCCTGACCGACGCCCCCTTCCTGACCCCCGACCAGCGGGCGGTGTTCCTCACCGCCGAGGACTTGGGGCCGACCCCCTATTTCACCATGCTGGCGGCCCTGCAGCCGGCCCTGCACCTGCCCGCCATCGCCGAGATCGAGCTGGAGTGGGACACCGCGCCGGCAGACGCCCAGGCCCTGCTGGCCGAGGCCGGCCAGGCCCGCGCCGCCGCCCTGCGCATCCGCCGCGGCGACGCCCCCCTGAGCTTCGCCCTGGACCTGCCCAAGGTTGCCGAGCCTCCGCCGCGCGCCGTCCGCGAGCCCGAGGCGGCTGTCCCGCCCCCGCCGCAGGAGCGGATCGTGGAACGCATCGTCGAGCGCGACCGCACCCGCCGCAAGCTGCCCGACCGCCGCAAGGGCTATATCCAGAAGGCGGCCGTCGGCGGCCACAAGGTCTATCTGCACACCGGCGAGTACGACGACGGCGAGCTGGGCGAGATCTTCATCGACATGCACAAGGAAGGCGCCGCCTTCCGATCGCTGATGAACAACTTCGCCATCGGCATCTCCATCGGCCTGCAGTACGGGGTGCCGCTGGAGGAGTTCGTCGACGCCTTCGTCTTCACCCGCTTCGAGCCCGCCGGGCCGGTGACCGGCAACGACTCGGTGAAGTCTGCGACCTCGATCCTCGACTACATCTTCCGCGAGCTGGGCATCTCCTATCTGGGCCGCGACGAGTTGGCCAACGCCGACGGGGAGCTCAACGCCGACGGCCTGGGCCGGGGCAAGGCCGAGGGCGACGCCGAGGAGAGCGAGCCGCAGCCGGCCTCCCACTTCATCTCCCGCGGCTTCGCCCGGGGCGCCACGCCGGACAACCTGGTCTTCCTGCCCAGCGCCAATGCGCGGGGCGCGCGGCTGGAAGCCGACGTCTGCGCCGCCTGCGGCGACCTGGCGGTGGTGCGCAAGGGCGCCAGCCTGATCTGCGAGAGCTGCGGGGTCCGCGCCGGCCCCCAGGACAGCGGCCGGACGGGCTGAAACGCCTCATGGTCACCAGGCCTTAAGCTTGCTGGCCTAATCGGAACGGGACCTGTCGCCCGGAGCCGTTCCATGATGAGACCGCTCGTCCTGCTCAGCCTGATCGCCGCGCTGGCCGCCGCCACGCCGGCCCTGGCCCAGAACGCCGGCCAGATCGCCGCCGCCCGGCGCGGCGCCAACTGTCCCGGCTGCAACCTCTTCCAGGCCGATTTCTCCGGTCTGGAGATCAAGGGCCGAAACTATGCCGGCGCCCGCCTGCGCCAGTCGGACCTGAGCCTCTCGGTGATGAACCGCGCCAATTTCGGCGGCGCCGACCTGCGGGACGTCAACGCCTATGGCGCGGTCTTCTCCAGCGCCAATTTCGCCCGCGCGGACCTGACCCACGCCAGCTTCGTCGGGACCTATCTGGAGGGCGCCAACTTCGCCGGCGCGAAGCTGGACGGGACCAACCTCTCCGGCGCCGAGATGGCCCGGGCCCGTGGGCTCACCCAGGGCCAGCTGAACCGCGCCTGCGGGGATGGCGCCACCCGCCTGCCACCCGGCCTGCGTGTGCCGGCGTGCTAATCTGTCAAGAATTACCGCGATTTAAGTAGCCGCAGCCCCTCGCCGTAGGCACATGGTGTCTCCCATGTTCGGCTTATTCCGCATCGCCCTGTCCCGCATCGCTCCCCTCGCCGGGGTCCTGGCCGCCCTCACGGCGGTCACCCCCGGGGTCGCCAACGCCATGATCGGCGACAAGGAGGTGGCCAAGCTGGTCTCCTTCGGCGGCGCCTGCGCCAAGTGCGAGCTGTCGGGCCGCAAGCTGACAGGCGCCCAGTTCAACGGGGCCAACTTCGCCGGCGCAGCCCTGGTGGGCTCGGACCTGCGCGAAGCCCGCTTCTACGGGGCCAATTTCGCCAACGCCGACCTGTCCCGCGCCGACCTGTCGGACTCCGAGATGATCGGCGCCAATTTCGGCTCGGCCAACCTGTCCAACGCCAAGCTGCGGGACGTGGAAGCCAAGGGCGTCAACTTCGTCGGCGCCGACCTCTCCAACGCCGACCTGCGTGACCTGTCGGCCCAGGGGGCCAATTTCGGCAGGGCCTCCATGGGGGGCGCCCAGCTCAACGACGGCGAACTGATGGGCGCCAATTTCAGCCGCGCCGACGCCCGGGACGTGAGCTTCCGCGACGCCGGCATGCAGGGCGCTGTCCTGGCGGGCGGGCGGTTCGACCGGGCTTCCTTCCGCGACACCAATCTCGACAACGCCGTGCTTTCGGGCGCGACCTTCGCCGGGGCCGATTTCCGCGACGCCAGCCTGCGCCGGGCCGTGTTCTACGGGGTGGACCTGTCCAAGGCCCGCAACCTGGACCAGGATCAGCTTGACGAGGCCTGCACCGACGCCTCCACCAAGCTGCCCCAGGGACTCGTCGCCCGCGGCTGCCACGGCGCCACGGTGCGCTGGACCGGATGGCGTCCGCCGACCCCGCCCGCGCCGCCCGCCCCGCCGTCGGGCCGAATTCGCGCGCCGACGCCGCCCAGCGAGCCGCGCTACATCATCGCCACGCACTGAGGCTCGCTCCGCCGAAGCGAAGCGGCCGGGGGCTAGACCTTGATCTGCGGGGCCAGGCGGACGTGCAGTTCCTTGAGCTGCTTTTCCTCGACCTCCGACGGCGCGTTCATCAGCAGGTCCTGGCCCTGCTGGTTCAGCGGGAAGGCGATGACCTCACGGATGGCCGTCTGGCCGGCCAGCAGCATGACGATGCGGTCGATGCCGGGGGCCAGGCCCCCGTGCGGCGGGGCGCCATGGCGGAAGGCGTTGAGCATGCCGCCGAACTGCTCCTCGACCACGCTGGGGCCGTAGCCGGCGATCTCGAAGGCCTTCAGCATCAGTTCCGGCAGGTGGTTCCGCACCGCGCCGGAGCACAGCTCGTAGCCGTTGCAGACGATGTCGTACTGGTAGGCCAGGATGTCCAAGGGGTCCTTGGTCTCCAGGGCCTCCATCTCGCCCTGCGGCATGGAGAAGGGGTTGTGTGAGAAGTCGACGTGGTTCGTCTCCTCGTTCATCTCGAACATCGGGAAGTCGACGATCCAGACGAATTCGAAGCGATCCTCGTCGATCAGCTTCAGGTCGGTCCCCACCTTGGTGCGGGCCGAGCCGGCGAACTTGTAGAAGCTCTTCGGATCGCCGGCGACGAAGAAGGCCGCATCCCCCTGCCCCAGGCCGATTTCCTTCATGAGGGTATCGGTGGCCTCAGCGCCCAGGTTCTTGGCGATGGGACCGCCCCAGGCGCCCTGGTCTTCGCTCCAGAAGATGTAGCCGAGGCCCGGCTGGCCCTCGCCCTGCGCCCAGGAATTCATGCGGTCGCAGAAGGCGCGACTGCCGCCCTTCGGAGCCGGGATCGCCCAGACCGCGTTCTTGGCGTCTTCCAGGATGCGGGCGAACAGGCCGAAACCGCCGCCGCGGAAGCGCTCGGAGACGTCGGCCATCTTGATGGGGTTGCGCAGGTCGGGCTTGTCGCTGCCGTACCAGGCGATGGAGTCACGGTAGGGGATGCGCGGGAACGGATAGGGGGTGACGCTCTTGCCGTCGGCGAACTCCTCGAAGACGCCGTGCATCACCGGCTCGATGGCGGCGAAGATGTCGTCCTGGGTGACGAAGCTCATCTCCACGTCGAGCTGGTAGAATTCCAGGCTGCGGTCGGCGCGCAGGTCCTCGTCGCGGAAGCAGGGGGCGATCTGGAAGTAGCGGTCGAAGCCGGCCACCATCAGCAGCTGCTTGAACTGCTGGGGGGCCTGCGGCAGGGCGTAGAACTTGGACGGATGCAGGCGCGAGGGCACCAGGAAGTCGCGCGCGCCCTCCGGCGACGAGGCCGTCAGGATCGGGGTCTGGTACTCGAGGAAGCCCTGGCCGATCATGCGGTTGCGGATCGAGTGGATGACCTTGGAGCGCAGGACGATGTTCTTGTGCAGGGTCTCGCGGCGCAGGTCGAGATAGCGGTGCTTCAGCCGGATCTCTTCCGGATAGTCGGGCTCACCGAACACCGGCAGCGGCAGCTCGGCGGCCTCGGAGATCACGTCGATGGACGACACGCGGATCTCGACCTCGCCGGTGGGCAGGTTGGGGTTGATGGTGTCGCCCGAGCGCGCCAGGACCTGGCCGTCCACCCGGATCACGCTCTCGGCGCGCAGCCGCTCGACGCGGTCGAAGCCGGGTGTCTCCGGGCTGATCACCAGCTGGGTGAGACCATAATGGTCGCGCAGGTCGATGAACATCAGCCCGCCGTGGTCGCGCTTGCGGTGGATCCAGCCGGACAGGCGGACATTCTGACCCGTGTCCGTCGACCGGAGGGCGCCGCAGGTATGGGAACGGTGGGGATGCATGGTCGCCAAAGCTCTAGAAAATCAAGGCGCGGAAGGGCGCATGAGGGGGGTCGAAAGTCAAGTTGGCCGCCCCCCTACTTCGGCTTGAACCGCTTGCTCGTCGGGAAGCCCTTGGGGGCCAACTTGCCGGCGGCGGCGCGCCGCGCGAGCCAGTCCTTCCACTCGGCCCACGCCCGGGTGCGGCCGGCGGGGTCGATCCACGCAGCGCCGTCGGCCTCGTTGAAGATGATGGCGTCGCGCAGGCCGCCCTCGCGGTAGGTCTGCAGCTTCACGCCCTTGCCGCGCGGCATCTCGGGAAGTTCGGCGAGGGGGAAGATCAGGATCTTGCCGTTGTCGCCGATGACCCCCAGGTGGTCCCCCGTCGCCGGCATGGCGAAGGCCGCGCCCTTGGCGCCGACGTTCAGCACCTGCTTGCCGGCACGGCGAGCGGAGATGGCCTCCTCCTCCGGCATGACGAAGCCGTAGCCCTCCTTCGAGGCGATCACCCGCTTTGCGCCCGCCTTGAACGGGAAGATGTCGACGATGTCGGTCTTGTCGTCGAGATCCAGCATCAGCCGCAGAGGCTCACCGTGGCCACGGGCCGAGGGGAGCTTGTCGCAGCCGACGGTGAAGAACCGGCCGTCGGAGGCGAAGATCAGCAGCTTGTCGGTGGTCTCGGCCGGGACCAGGAAGCCGAGCTTGTCGCCCTCCTTGAACTTCAGCTCCGAAGGGTCCTCCACCCGGCCCTTGGCCGCGCGGATCCAGCCGCGTTCGGAGAGGATCACGGTGATCGGTTCGCGCACGATCATCGCCTCCATGGCGGCGTCGGCGTCCACCACCGGAGCGGTGTCGAAGGTCGAGCGGCGGCGGCCGAGGGTGGTGTCGGGCCCGAGGATGGCGCGGACGTCCTTCAGGCCCACGCCCACCAGCTTCCACTGGGCTTTTTCGTCCCCCAGCATCTTCACCAGGCCGTCGCGTTCCTCGGCCAGTTCGGCGTGCTCGCGGCGCAGCTCCATCTCCTCCAGCCGGGCCAACTGGCGCAGGCGGGTGTTGAGGATGGCGTCGGCCTGCAGATCGGAGAGCTCGAAGGCCTCGATCAGCTTGGCCTTGGGCTCCTCCTCGTAGCGGACGATGCGGATCACCTCGTCCAGATTGAGGAAGGCGATCAGCATCCCGTCGAGGATGTGCAGCCGGGCCTCGATCTTGTTCAGGCGGAAGCGGGCCCGGCGGATCAGCACCTCGCGGCGGTGATCCAGGAAGGACTGCAGGCAGCGCTTCAGGCTCATGACGCCGGGCGTGCCACGGGCGTCGAGGACGTTCATGTTGACCGGGAAGCGGGTCTCCAGGTCGGAGAGCTTGAACAGGCTCTCCATCAGCACCTCGGGCTCGACGTTGCGGCTCTTGGGTTCAAGCACCAGGCGCACGTCCTCGGCGCTCTCGTCGCGCACGTCGCCGAGCAGCGGAGCCTTCTTGAGCTCGATCAGGCTGGCGAGTTGCTCCACCAGGTCGGCCTTCTTCACCTGGTACGGAATCTCGGTGATGACGATCTGATAGGTGCCGCGGCCATTGTCCTCCTTGGACCAGCGCGCGCGGACGCGGACGCCGCCGCGACCGGTCTCGTAGGTCTCCGCCAGCGACGCCTTGGGTTCGACGATCACGCCGCCGGTGGGGAAGTCGGGGCCCTGGACATGTTCCAGCAGGTCCATCGTGGTGGCTTCGCGATTGCTCAGCAGCACCAGGCAGGCGTCGATCAGTTCGGCGGCGTTGTGCGGCGGGATGGAGGTGGCCATACCCACGGCGATGCCCGACGAGCCATTGGCCAGCAGGTTCGGGAAGCCGGCCGGCAGGACGACCGGCTCCTCGTCCTCGCCGTCATAGGTGGAGCGGAAGTCCACCGCGTCCTCGTCGATCCCGTCCAGCAGCAGCTGGGCGGCGACGGTGAGCTTGCACTCGGTGTAGCGCATGGCCGCGGCGTTATCGCCGTCGATATTGCCGAAGTTCCCCTGGCCGTCGACCAGCGGGTAGCGCTGGGCGAAGTCCTGGGCCAGGCGCACCAGGGCCTCGTAGACCGCCACGTCGCCGTGCGGGTGATACTTACCGATGACGTCGCCGACGACGCGGGCGCACTTCTTGGCCGTGGTGGTGGGGTCCAGGCGCAGCATGCGCATGGCGTACATCAGCCGCCGGTGCACGGGCTTGAGGCCATCGCGCACGTCGGGCAGGGCCCGGCCGGTGATGGTGGAGAGCGCATAGGCCAGATACCGCCGGGACAGGGCCTCGGTCAGCGGCTCGTCGATGATGCGCTCGCCGTCACCGTCGAACGGCGGGGGTGTGTGTTTGGTCATGGGAGAATCGCGAACTCGGTTGCGTGGTGATTCTAGCGGGCCGCGGCGGCGGCGTCTCTAGAGCCGGTCTGCGTCAGATAGACGGTCCACAAGCCAGAGACGGGCCGGCGGAAGGGGGCGATTGAGCGGATTGAAGACGAAGGCCTGCAGGAAGTGAGCGGTCAGGTCGAGGCCCGCGCCGACGTCGCCGGGCGCGATGCCCCCCTGGGCCGAGAGCAGGAAGGGCGGCAGGGCCAGCAGCCGGTCCTTGTAGGGCTCGCCCGCCGCCCGGCTCACCGCCCGGCCTGTACGGGGGCTGACATAGATCAGGTCGTCCAGCACCCCGGTGGCGGCGCACTTCGACAGGTCCAGGCCAAAGCCCAGGTCCTGCAGAAGCCCCGCCTCGAAGCGCACGAAGATGGCCGGCCAGATGTCGGGGTGGATCAGGGAATCCGTCAGGGCCTCGAAGGCGTAGAACGCGCCGGCGTGCGGTTCGCGCTCCGGCAGGGCCGCGGCGGCCACGGCGGCGGCGGCGGCCAGGCCCGCCAGGGCGAGCGCATCGTCAAACAGGGCCGAGGGTCCCTCCCCCACCGGCTCCAGGGTGGCCGAGCCGAGCTGGTCGGACACCCGGGCGCGATAGGCGATCACGGCCCGCGACCCGGCCTGCAACAGCGGCTTGAGCCGCCGGGAGGTCCCGCCGGCCACATGGGCGGCGTAGCGCCCGTGGTTGGCGGTCAGGAACTCCACGATGGCCCCGGCTTCCCCGTGGGGCCGGGCCGAGAGCACGAAGGCGTCGTCTTCGAATTCCATGGGCTAGACGTCGAAGTCGAGGCCCACGTCGCCGTAGAACTCGCGCTTGTCGGCCCAGCGTTCGTCGACCTTCACGGTCAGGAACAGGTGCACGGTCACGCCCAGCAGGGTGGTGAGCTCCTCGCGCGACTTCTGGCCGATCCACTTCAGGGTCTGGCCGTTGGCGCCCAGCACGATGGGCCGCTGGCTCTCGCGCTCCACATAGATGGTCTGCTCGATGCGCAGGGAGCCGTCCTTGCGCTCCTCGAAGGACGTGGTCTCCACCGCCGCCGCGTAGGGCAGCTCCTCGTGGACACGCAGATAGATCTTCTCCCGCGTGATCTCGGCCGCCAGCAGCCGGACCGGCAGGTCGGCGGTCTGGTCGGCGGGATAGAGCCAGGGCCCCTCGGGCATCAGCTCCACCAGCCGCTTGGTCAGGTCGTCGACCCCGGCGCCGGTGGCGGCCGAGATCATGAAGACCTCACTGTAGACGCCTGTTTCGAAGAGCCTTTGGGAGATGGCCAGCAGGTTCTCGCGCTTGACGCCATCGATCTTGTTGAGCGCCAGGATCACCTGCTTGCCGGAGGCCTTCAGGCCCTCGACGATGGTGTCGACGTCGGCCATGCCACGGCGGTCGGCGGCCTTGCCCCGGCCCTCGTTGACGGCGATCTCGGCGGCGGCGTCCACCAGGTGGACGATGGCGTCGGCGTCCTCGGTCCCGCCCCAGGCCGAGCGGACCATGGCGCGGTCCAGGCGGCGGCGCGGCGTGAAGATGCCGGGCGTGTCCACCAGCACCATCTGGGTGTCGCCCTCGATGGCGACGCCGCGGACCGGGAAGCGGGTGGTCTGGACCTTCTGGGTGACGATGGAGACCTTCGCGCCCACCATCCGGTTGGTCAGGGTGGACTTGCCCGCATTGGGCGCGCCGATGATGGCGACAAAACCTGCACGGGTCATTGGGTGGTCTCGTGTTTCAACAACATTACCTGAGCTGCGGCCTTTTCGGCCTCTTGTTTCGATCGGCCCTCGGCGGCCTGGGATTCATAGCCGGCGATCGCCACCTGGACGGTGAAGACCGGAGCGTGGTCGGGGCCTGTGCGGGAGACCAGGCTGTAGGCCGGCAGGGCCAGCCCCTGGGCCTGGGCCCACTCCTGCAACCGGGTCTTGGGATCCTTGTTGCGTGGCTCGTCCAGGGTCGCGAACTGGTCCGCCCAGAAGGTCTGGAAGAAGGTCCGGGCCGCGTCCATGCCGCCGTCGACATATAGGGCCGCGATCAGGGCTTCGCACGCATCCCCCAGGACCGTGTCGTTCTCACGGGCGCCGATCTTGGTGGCGCTGGCCGCCAGGCGCAGGGCGTCGGGCAAACCCACGGACCGGGCGACCTCGGCGCAGGCGTGGTAGTTCACCAGGGCCGCCATCAACCGGCTCATCTCGCCCTCGCGGGCCTCGGTGTTGAGCGCCATCAGGGCCTCGGCGGCCAGCAGGTTGAGCACCCGGTCCCCCAGGAACTCCAGCCGTTCGTTGTGGCGCACCTTGGTGGCCCCATCGCCGACGCTGGCGTGGGTCAGGGCCCGCTCCAGCAGGTCCCGGTCCTTGAAAACGTGGCCTATGCGGGCCTCGAGTTCGGAGACCGCGACGTCGCGCTTGTTCATTTCAGGCTGTGGAAGAACCGGCTGGGCCGCGCGTCCAGGACCCAGGTCCAAGGTTTGAAGAGCGAGGCGCCCTTGTTCCACGACAGCATGATGATGCGGGCCTTGCCCACCAGGTTCTCGGCCGGGACGTAGCCCACGCCGCCCGCCTCGGGCGCCACGCGGCTGTCGAGGGAGTTGTCGCGGTTGTCGCCCATGAAGAAGTAGTTCCCCTCGGGCACCACGAAGACCTTGGTGTTGTCGACGTCGCCGTCGGGGCCGAAGTCATAGGTGATGAATCGCTTCCCGTTCGGGAAGGTCTCCTCGAAACGCTCGACGTTGCGGGTGAAGCCGTAGCCGGAATCCACCATCACCGGGGCCAGCGGCTTGCGCGGAATGGCCTTGCCATTGATGTGCAGCACGCCGCCGATGACCTGGATCCGGTCGCCCGGCAGGCCGATGAGCCGCTTGATGTAGTCGACGTGGCCGTCGCGGGGCAGCTTGAAGACGATGACGTCGCCGCGCTCGGGGATGCGCTCCATGATCCGCCCCTTGAACAGGGGCGGGCTGAAGGGGATCGAGTTCTTCGAGTATCCGTAGGAATACTTCGACACGATGATGTAGTCGCCCTCCAGCAGGGTGGGTTCCATCGAGGCCGACGGGATGGTGAAGGGCTGGAAGAAGATCACCCGCAGGAACAGCGCGATCATGAGGGCGTAGACGACCGTCTTCACGATCTCCACGATCTCGTTCATGGCGCCTGATTTCTC
Source organism: Phenylobacterium sp. (assembly GCF_965229015.1). GTDB lineage: Bacteria > Pseudomonadota > Alphaproteobacteria > Caulobacterales > Caulobacteraceae > Phenylobacterium. The sequence goes on from NZ_CBDDIM010000001.1 coordinate 1,131,930, forward strand.
GGAGCCCGCGCTGTGCACGTCGTCAGTCATATTGGGTTCCGAAAACAACCGGCGCGCCGGGGCATGGAGAGGCTGTAGCTAACCGCTGCATAGCTCAGCGGCAAGAGTCGCGCCCGTGAACTCTTCATCAAGGCGAATGGGTCGCATCGCCCGAAGCTTGGCCATAGACGCCGGTTTGGGCGGTGGTGTGGCGGTCGTGATGAGCGATCACGGCGCGGGCCACGGCGGCCATCAGGTCCTGGCGCTCCGGCGTCGGACGGCGGGTCTGGGCGATCATCACCGCCACCGCGTAGCGGTGGCCGTCCGGGGCGGTCATGATCCCCACGTCGTTGAAGCCGGTGGCCACCGGCCCCATCACCTGGCCGGTCCCGGTCTTGTGGGCCAGGCGCCAGCCCGGGGCGAGACCAGCCGGCAGCCGGCTGGGCCCGGTCTCGGTGTCGGCCATGATGTCCAGCAGCAGATCCGTCGAGGCCGGCGACAACAGCTCCCCGCGCTGCAGGCGCGCCAGAGCGGTCACCAGTCCCACCGGGGTGGCCGCGTCATAGGGGTCCTGCAGGTATTCATCCAGGTTCACCGACCGGGCCTCGGGCGACAGGGTGTCGCGCTCGGTCCAGAAGGTGCGGTCGAAGGAGTATTCCGGCTTCCAGTCCAGGCCGGCGATCTGGGCCTGCATCACCTTCTCGGGCGGGCTGGCCCAGACCCCCTTGAGGCGATGGGAGTCGAGGATCGCCTGGACGGCGGCCTGGCCGCCGACATGGGCCACCAGCATGTCGTTGGCGGCGTTGTCGCTCTGGGCGATGGCGCCGCGGATCAGTTCGCGCACCGAGACCGGATAGCCGTTCGCCCCGACGAACTTGCGCAGCGGCTGGTGGAAGATGCTGAGGTCGTCCTTGCGGACCACCAGGGTGTCGGCCAGCGCCATCCTGCCCCGGTCCACGGCGTCCAGGGCCGCCAGGGCCACCCAGAGCTTGGAGACGCTCTGCTGGGGGAACTTGCTGTCTCCGTCGAAGGAGGCCGTCCAGCCCTCGTCGACATCGCGCACGGCGATGCCGACCCGTCCATCGAAGCCGCGCCCGAGGGCGATGATCGTCTTCGAGAGATCGGGCGCCTCGGTGGCCGCGACGGCCTGCTGCACGGTGCGCCCCGCCGGCAGACGCTCGGCCGGTCGCCGCGCCTGGGGCCAGGCGAGCGCCAGGACCAGGGTCACCAGCGCCAGCGAAAAGCGCAGGCGGCGCCGGTCGTGCGTTTTTGCGGAGGCCCCCGACATGGCGCAATCCTAGCACGAACGGCGCGCGTCTCACCCGTCCTCGCCCGTGACGAGATGCTCTATTCCGGCACGGCCTCGATGATCACGAAGGCCTGGGCGTAGGGGTGGTCGTCGGTGAGCGAGAGGTGGATCACCGGCTTGTGGCCGGCCGGCACCATCTTCTCCAGGCGGGCCAGGGCGCCGTTGGTGAGCGCCATGGTGGGCTGGCCCGACCGCATGTTCACCACCCCCATGTCGCGCCAGAAGACGCCCGCCCGCATGCCTGTGCCGAGCGCCTTGGCGCAGGCCTCCTTGGCGGCGAAGCGCTTGGCGTAGCTCGACGCCTTGTCCGGCTTGCGCTCCGAGCGGGTGCGCTCGATCTCGGTGAAGATGCGGTGGGTGAAGCGCTCGCCGAACCGCTCCAGGGTCGCGTGGACCCGGCGGATGTCCGACAGGTCCGAGCCGATCCCCAGGATCATGCCGCGCGCTCGGCGCGGGCTTCGTCCATCAGGGCGCGCATGCGCTGGATCGCCGGGGTCAGGCCCACGAAAATCGCCTCCCCGATCAGGAAGTGGCCGATGTTGAGCTCCATCACCTCGCCGATCGCGGCGACCGGCTTGACGCTCTCATAGTCCATCCCGTGGCCGGCATGGACCTCCAGGCCGATGCGGTGGGCCTCGGCGGCGGTGGCGCGGAGCTTCTCCAGGAGGAGCGGCGCCTCGGGCGACCGGTCGCGGACCGCGTCGCAATAGGGGCCGGTGGTCAGCTCCACAACCTGGGCGCCGACGGACTTGGCGGCGGCCACCTGCTCCAGGTCGGCGTCCACGAAGCAGGAGACCCGTATCCCGGCTTCCACGAAGCGGCGCACGGTGGGGGCGATGGCGTTGTGGCCCTTGACCACGTCCAGACCGCCCTCTGTGGTCACCTCTTCCCGGCGCTCGGGCACCAGGCAGGCGGCGTGCGGGACGTGCGCCAGGCAGATGGCTTCCATCTCGGCGGTCACCGCCATCTCGAAGTTCAGCGGGATGCCGCGCCGGCGGGTGATGGCGGCCAGCGCGTCCATGTCGGCATCGGAGATATGCCGGCGGTCCTCCCGCAGATGGGCGGTGATGCCGTCGGCGCCGGCGGCCATGGCCATTTCAGCGGCCCGCACGGGATCGGGATAGGTGGCGCCCCGGGCGTTCCGGATGGTGGCCACGTGGTCGATATTCACCCCCAGGCGAAGACGGCTCATCCGTGCAGTCTCCGGCTGCCCGGGTCTTCCACCGGGATCGCCGCCAGCTCGGGCGGCAGCTGGTCGGCCGGATAGGCCGGGACGTTCAGACGAGCGAGCGCCACGAAGGGCGCGCCGGGATCGGCCTTGCCGCCGGAGCGGTCGACGATGGCCGCGGCCACCACGACGTTGCCGCCGGCCGCCTTGATGGCGTCGACGCATTCCCGCGAGGATAGGCCGGTGGAGACGATGTCCTCCACCATGGCGATCCGCGCCCCCGGCGGGATGGAGAAGGCTCGTCGCAGCTTGAAGGACCCGCCCTCGCGCTCGACATACATCGACGGCACCCCCAGGTGCCGCGCGGTCTCGTAGCCCGGAATGATGCCACCCACCGCCGGCGAAATGCACAGGTCCACCGGGCCCACGGCCTCGATGATCTTGGCCGCCAGGGCCTTGCACAGTCGCTCGGTCCGGTCGGGATACTGAAAGACGAGGTTCTTCTGCAGGAATGTCCCCGAATGCAGCCCGCTGGAGAGCACGAAGTGGCCCTCGCGCAGGGCGCCCGACGCGCGGAATTCTTCCAGGACCTGTTCGGTGTTCATGAGAGCGCCTCCTTGACGCGGCTTAGCGAAACCACGTCAGGCTGTCATCTGGGATGGTGGTGGGAGAGACGCAATCCATGCTGAGCCGCGACATCCGCTTGACCACGGCCCGCCTGATCCTGCGTCCCACCGAACCCGGCGACGCCCCGCGCATGGCCCAGATCCAGTCCAACTGGAACGTCACCCGCATGCTGCGCCTGGCGCCCTGGCCAGCAACGGACGACGCCATGGTCGAATGGGCCGACCTGCACGGAAGGGAATGGGCCGCCGGCACGGCCTACCGTTTCGCCGTGCTCCTCGATGGGGTGATGATCGGAACGGCCGATATCGACGACATCTCCGGGACCTATGGCGAGATCGGCTACTGGTTCGACGAGCCCTATTGGGGCCAGGGCTACGCCCGCGAGGCCGCCGCCGCCCTGATGGACTTCGCCGTCGGGACCGTCGGGTTGAAGCGCATCGTCGCCGGGCACAATGCGGAGAACCCGGCCTCGGGCGCGGTGCTCAAGCGGCTGGGCTTCCACTTCGTCGAGGACACGATGAAGTTCTCCAGGCCCCAGGGCGTGGATGTTCCCTACCGGATGTACGCCTACGAGGCCTGAAGGACCGGCCGGCGCAGCATGGGCCAGAACATGTTGAGCGCCAGGCCCCCCAGCACCAGACCAGCCGCCGCAAGCTTCCAGCCCTGCATGGGCTCGCCCAGCAGGGCCGCCGAGGCCGCCATGCCGAACACCGGCACGAAGAAGGCGAGCGGCGAGATGGTGGCCGCCGGATAGCGGGCCAGCAGCCAGCCCCAGGCGGCGTAGCCGAACAGGGTGTTGCCCACCGACTGCCACAGCACCGCGGCCCAGGTGGCGGCGTCGGCGTGCGCCACGCCCTGGATGATCCGCGGCGCCCCCTCGAACACCAGGGACAGGATGAGCAGCGGCGGGACGGAGAACAGGCTGGCCCAGACCACATAGGCCAGGGAATTGACCCCCGGGGTAGAGCGCTGCACCAGGTTGCCCCCAGCCCAGCTCGCCGCGGCGATCAGGACCAGGCCCAGGCCGAGCGGCGTGGTGGAGCCGTCCGTGTGCCACAGGATCACCGCCAGGCCGGCCGTGGCCAGCAGCAGGGCCGCCACCTGGAAGCGCTTCACACGCTCCCCGGTCAGCCACATGGACAGGCCGATGGTGAAGAAGACCTGGACCTGCACCACCAGCGACGCCAGGCCCGGCGAGATGTCATGCTGCATGGCCAGATAGAGCATGCCGAACTGGCCCAGGCCGATCAGCACCCCATAGGCCGCCAGGTTGCGCCACGGCACGGCGGGACGCTTGAGGAAGAACACCGCCGGCAGCAGGGCGAAGGTGAAGCGCAGGGTGGCGAAGGTGAGCGGCGGAAGGTGGGCCAGCGCCACCTTGATCACCACGAAGTTGGTGCCCCACACCGCCACCACGGCCAGGGCCAGCAGGGCCGAACGCCAGGTCAGGGCGGTGGAGGTCATGGGGATCGTCCTTGGAAGCGAGGCCTTGGGCCGGACTTAGGCGTCGTCGCTCCGAAAAGCTAGGCGGACGCCCTGGCCGCCCTCCCCCCTCGCGGCAGAAAAACTGCGGACCACGGGGATTGAACGGCGAGCCCGGACGTGACGAAATCGCAACCAGAGGCGCCCCCAGGCGTCCGGGAGGACAAGAGCCATGCCGAACCTGCGCATCCGCCGCACCGCCGGCGCCCTGGGCGCCGAGATCTCCGGAGTCGACCTGTCCCGAGACCTCAGCGACGAGACCATCGCCGAAATCCGCCAGACCTTCGTCGAGCACCAGGTGATCTTCTTCCGCGACCAGGCCCTGACGCCCGAGCGGCAGCTGGCCTTCGGCCGCCGGTTCGGCCCGCTGAACATCCACCCCTATGTCGCCGGCATGGCCGATCACCCCGAGGTGATGGAGATCATAAAGGAGCCGCAGGACAAGGTGAACTTCGGCGGCGGCTGGCACTCCGACATGAGCTTCCTGGAGCATCCCTCCATCGGCTCGATCCTCTACGCGGTGGAACTGCCCGACTATGGCGGCGACACCCTGTTCGCCAGCCAGGCGGCGGCCTTCGAGGCCCTGACGCCCGGCCTGCGCGCCACCCTGGAGACCCTCAACGCCGTCCATTCGGCGGGCCGGGAATATTCCGCCAGCGGCCATTCGGCCCAGAAGCGCTCCTCCATGAACGTGGCCGAGGCCGAGGGGGCGACGGGCGAGTTCATCCACCCCGTGGTGCTCACCCATCCCGAAACCGGTCGCAAGGCGCTCTATGTGAACCCCGCCTTCACGATGAAGATCGAGGGCTGGAGCACCCGGGAGTCCAAGGCCCTGCTGGACTTCCTGTTCGACCACTGCCGCGGCGAGCGCTTCACCACCCGGTTCGCCTGGTCCCCAGGCTCGGTGGCCTTCTGGGACAATCGCTCGGTCTGGCACTATGCCCTGAACGACTATCCCGGCCAGCGCCGGCACATGCGGCGGGTGACGGTGGACGCCTGGCCCGGAGTCGAGGCCAAGACCGGGGCCGATCGGCTGGCCCACGCCCGGTGAAGCTGTTCCAGACCTATTCCTCGCCCTTCCCCACCCGCGTGCGGCTGATGATCTACGCCAAGGACCTGGCGGTGGAGATCATCGAACCCCCGGGCTTCCACTCCTCGGCGGAGTCCAAGGGCGACTACCTGACCATCAATCCCATCGGCCGGGTTCCGGCCCTGGTGCTGGACGACGGCCGCGCCCTGCCCGAGTCCGAGGTGATCTGCGAGTATCTGGAGGAGGCCTATCCCACCCCGGCCACCCAGCCGGCCGACGCCTGGGGCCGCGCCCAGATGCGCCTGCTCAGCCGCATCTGCGACTTCTACGTGGTCATGGCCATGGTCCCGCTGTTCAGCTTCTCGGCGCGCTCGCGCAAGCACTGGGACCCCATCGCCATCCGCGCGGCCACGGACAAGGTGGCCGAGGCCCTGGGCTTCCTGGAAGAATACGTCGGGACCGAGGGCTATGCGGTGGGCTCGAGCCTGACCCAGGCCGACGGCGCCATCACCCCGCAACTGGTCCTGGCCTGCGAGTGGATTCCCAGCCTGTTCGGGACTCCGGCCCCCCTCGAGGGTCTGCCGAAGCTGGCGGCCTACTGGCGGGCGATCCAGACCGATCCCATCGCCGAGCGCCTGATCGCCGAGACTCGCGACGCCATCGCGCGAGAGCAGGCCGCAGCCAAGGCCATGGCGAGCGCCGCGCGCGCCGCAACCTGAGCGATCAGGCCGGTCCGAGCCTGACCGCGGAATGGGCAGGCGACCGTCCGCCTGCTGAATGCGTCGCCAGGGTTGGATCAATAGTCGCCCGCCGACTTCTGTAGATTGACGCCGGCCCCCCGGCTCTGTCTCCTAACCTGGCAAGAGGACGGGGCGGGCATCGTCCCAGCACGAAGTATTCACGCGTCACCTACGCTGAGGGTCACTCGCATTCCGCGAGCGCCTCGGCGCGGAAGATCGATGACTCAGCGCGGTTGTCTTTGATGACACCGTCAAGAATTGAGCATCAGCGACCCATGGAGGAGTCCAGGCCGGCGTTTCCAATCATCCGTAACGGGGGATAGACGGCATGAAAGCGTATCTGACAGCGGCCAGCCTGCTGGTTCTGGGCTTGGCGGCCACACCGGCCTTCGCGCAGAAGGCCACCGAGGTCGACGAGGTCATCGTCACCGGCACCCGGGCCACCTCGCGCACGGTCACCACCAGCTTGGCGCCCATCGATGTCCTGTCCTCGGCCGAGCTGGCCAAGAGCGGCAAGCAGTCCACCCGCGACCTGATCTCCACCCTGGTGCCCTCGGCCAACACCTCCAACTCCGGGGCCGGGGCCAGCTTCGCCATCAAGACCGTGTCCCTGCGGGGCCTGTCGGCCGACCAGACCCTGGTGCTGGTGAACGGCAAGCGGCGGCACAACACCGCCATCCTGTTCGTCAACGGCACCACCCAGAACGGCCAGTCGCCGCCGGACCTGGACCTGATCCCCTCCTCGGCCATCGAGCGCATCGAGGTGCTGCGGGACGGCGCCTCGGCCCAGTACGGTTCCGACGCCCTGGCCGGCGTCATCAACATCATCCTGAAGACCAACGATTCCGGTGGCGGCTTCAACGCCCTGGTGGGCGCCACCGGCCAGGGGGACGGCAAGACCGCCCAGGCCTCGGCCAATATGGGCTTCTCCTTCGGCGACGGCGGCTTCCTGAGCGTCACCCTGGACGCCAAGACCCAGAACAGCACCGATCGCGGCGAGCTGACCCCCAACACCACCCAGCTCTATTTCGCGCCCTCGCCCGGCACGCTGGACCCTCGCGAGAGCACCCTGAGCCGCCACACCAGCCACCCCGGCTCGCCGCAGCTCCAGCTCTATTCGGCGGGCTACAGCGCCGGCCTGCCGGTCGGCGACCACCTGAAACTCTATTCCTTCGGCACCATCTCCAGCCGCAAGACCGCCGCCTGGCTGACCTATCGCAACCCCAATTCCCTCAACAACAACACCGCGGTCTATCCTGACGGCTACTCGCCGCGCCTGTTCCTGGAGGACCGCGACTACCAGATCGCCGCCGGCGCCAAGGGTGACAACCTCCTGGGCTTCAACTGGGACCTGTCCACCACCTTCAGCCGCAACGAGGTGGGCTATTACGAGAACTCGCTGAACGCCTCCATGGGCCCGGCCAGCCCCAGCTTCTTCTATCTGGGGACCCTGGCCTTCGAGGAATGGACCACCAACTTCGATCTGACCCGCGAGTTCGAGACCGGCCTCTTCGCCGCGCCCCTGTTCGCCGCCGCCGGCCTAGAGTACCGCAAGGACGAGTTCACCATCGAGGCCGGCGAGCTGGCGTCCTACGTCAACGGCAACTACCGCGCCCCGGCCGGCACGCCTCTGGCGGGTCAGGTGACCTCCGGCGGCTCGCAGGGCGTGACCGGCTTCCCGCCCTTCTCGGCCGGGACCTTCAGCCGCAACAACACCAGCGCCTATTTGAACTTCGAGCAGAAGATCACCGACAACTGGGAAGTCTCTCTGGCCGGCCGCTACGAGAGCTATTCGGACTTCGGAGAGGCCAAGACCGCCAAGTTCTCCACGCGATTTGAACCCTGGGACGGGTTCGCCATCCGCGGCACCGCCTCAACCGGCTTCCGGGCGCCGTCGCTGCAGCAGCAGCACTACGGCTCCTCCAGCACCATCGGGGTCTCCTTCCCCACCGGGACCGTGCTCTATCCCGTCCAGCTGCTGCCGCCGGACAACCCCGCCGCCATCGCGCTCGGCGCCAAGCCGCTGGAGCCGGAAACCTCCACCAACTACTCCATCGGCCTGGTGGCCCAGCCCCTGCCCCGCATGAACGTGACGCTGGATGTCTACCAGATCCAGATCAAGGACCGGATCATGCAGAGCGGGACCCTGGGTCCCAACGCGACGGTCTCCGCCGCCCTGGCCAGCCAGGGGCTGAACCCGCAGCAGGCGGTCTTCTACTACGCCAACGCTGCCGACACGACGACCCAAGGCATCGACTTCGTCGCCGACTACCGCACAGACTTCGACGGCTGGGGTTCGGTCAAGTGGACCTTCGCGGCCAACTACAACAAGAGCGAGTTCGACCGCATCACCCCGCCGCCCCCGGCCCTGGCCGCCGCCGGACTGGTGCTGATCGATCGGGTGAAGATCGGCGACTTCACCGTCGGCACGCCCCGCGACAAACAGGTGGTCTCAGCCGACTGGACCGTCGGCGACTTCGAGGCGGTCCTGCGCATCACCCGTTTCGGCGAGGTGATCCAGCGCACCGCCAACCCGGTGAACGACGAGACCCTGGCGCCCCAGGGAATCGTCGACCTCGATCTCAGCTACGACGTCACCGACAACGTGCGGGTCTCCATCGGCGCCAACAACCTGCTCAACGAGTACCCGGACATCACCAAGGTGGCCAACCGGGGCACGCCGCAGTTCGCCTACTACAATCAGTACTCGCCATACGGCATCAGCGGCGGCTTCTATTACGGCAAGATGGCGGTCACCTTCTAAGGCGTCCGGTCCGGCCGGCGGTTTTCTTCAAGGCGGAGAGCATCATGGACGACGGGCGTGGCGGCGGAGTGGATCGCCGTCGGTTGCTTTCCCTGGGCGGGACGGTCCTGGCCGTCTCATCCGTCCCGGCCGCGGGGGCGGTCGCCAAGCCCGTCGTCGCTCGCCCGGCCCCCGGCCCGCAATATGTCACGCTGGTGGAGGGAACCAATATCGCCGTCACCGCCGCCCCGGACGGCAAGGCGGTGGCCTTCGACCTGTTCGGGGTGATTTGGACCGTGCCCATCGAAGGCGGGGCGGCGACCCGCCTCACCGATGATTTGACCGACGGCGCCCAACCCGACTGGTCGCCGGATTCCCGCGCCCTGGTCTTCCAGTCCTATCGGGACGGCAATTTCCACCTCTGGACCGTCGCCGCCGACGGAACCGGCCTCAAGCAGCTCACCAAGGGGCCCTTCGACTGCCGCGAGCCCCGCTGGTCGCCGGACGGCAAGACGATCGCCTTCGCCTCGGACACCACCGGCCCCTACGCCATCCACGTCCTGGACCTAGCGACGGGCGCCATCAAGCTGTGGGCCCAGGCCAAGGGTCAGGCCTGCGAACCCTGCTGGTCACCGGATGGGGCCAGAATCGCCTTCGCCGTCGACCGAGCCCGCGTCGAGGTGGTCGACGCCGCCGGCAAGGCGGCGACCGCGGCCACCCTGAAGGCCTCGGCCGACCGCATGAACCCGACCGAGCTGCACAGCCCCAGCTTCACCCCGGACGGCAAGGACATCGTCTACCATGTCATCGAGTCCGGGGTCTCCGAGCTGCGCGGCGCCGGCGGCGCCCTGGTGAAGGGCGAGGATATCTTCCCCTTCCGCCCGACTTGGCTGCCGGGCGGCGACCTGGTCTATGCGGCCGACGGCAAGATCAAGCGGCGCGGTCCCGGCGGCGCCAGGACCATCGAGTTCTCCCTCGCCGTCCCGGTCAGCACCCCGCGCTACGCCAAGAAGACCCGGGACTACGATTCCACCCGCCCCAAGCCAGTGGTGGGCGTCGGCAGCCCGGCCCTGTCGCCGGACGGAACCCAGATCGCCTTCCGCGCCCTCAACGACCTCTGGATCCTGCCCGCCGGCGGCGGCAAGCCGACGGCCCTGATCAAGGACAGCTTCTGGAAATGCGACCCCGCCTGGTCGCCGGACGGCAAGCTGCTCGCCTACTCCACCGACCGCGCCGGCAAGCTGGACATCTGGGTCCGCGACCTCGTCACCGGCGCCGACAGCCAGGTGACCCGGCACGCCGGGGCGGCGGTCTCGGCCGCCTGGTCCAAGGACGGCAAGCAGATCGCCTTCCTCGACCAGACCGGCGCCCTGCACACCGTCGAGGTGGCCACCGGCGCCATCAAGCAGCGCTTCGGGGCGATCTGGGAACCGGGCAAGCCGAGCTGGAGCCTGGACGGCAAGACCATCGCGCTGGCCGCCTTCAAACCCTACAACGCCCGCTTCCGCGAGGGTCTCAGCGAGATCATGACGGTGGACCTCGCCACCGGCGCGACCACCTACCAGCCCCACGCCCCCCACAAGTCTCTCGGCACCCGCGGCGACGACGGACCGGTCTGGTCGCCGGACGGCAAGACCCTGGCCTATGTCTTCGCCAGCCGCCTGTGGACGGTGGCGGTGGACGCCCAGGGCAGGTTCACCAGCGCCCCCAAGGCCCTGAACGACGAGGTCACCGACGCCCCCACCTGGAGCGGGGATTCCAGCCAGATTCTCTACCTGTCAGGCGGCAAGCTGCGGCTGATCCCGGCCGCAGGCGGCGCGCCCAGGACCATCAAGCTGGCCCTCACCTGGGCCAACGCCAAGCCGCAGGGCCGCACCGTGGTGCGCGCCGGACGGCTGTGGGACGGAACCGGCCCGGACGTGGCGCGGGATCGGGACATCGTGATGGAGGGCAACCGCATCGCCGCCATCCTGCCCGCCGGCCAGGGCCCCGCCGACGCGCGGCTGGTCGACGCCCGCGACGCCACGGTGATCCCGGGCCTGGTGGAGATGCACGCCCACCGCCAGATGCAGGGCTACGGCTATGGCGACCGCGAGGGCCGGCTGTGGCTGGCGCTGGGGGTCACCACCACCCGTTCGCCGGGCTCGCCCGCCTATCACATGGTGGAGGATCGGGAGTCCCTCGACGCCGGCGCCCGGGTCGGGCCGCGCTACTTCTCCACCGGCGAGGCCATCGACGGCTCGCGCATCTACTACAACTTCATGCGGCCGGTGACCGAGCCGGGCCAGATGAAGCTGGAGCTGGATCGGGTCGAGGCGCTCGGCTACGACCTCATCAAGTCCTATGTGCGCCTGCCGCTCGCCGCCAGCCGCGAGCTGACCCAGTGGGCCCATGCGCGGGGCCTGCCCGTCACCTCCCACTACCACTATCCGGCGCTGAGCTTCGGTCTGGACGGCATGGAGCACATCGGGGCCACCAGCCGGTTCGGCTATTCGCGGACCACCAGCGCGATGGGGGTCAGCTACCAGGACGTAACCGCGCTCTTCGTGCAGAGCGGGGCGCGGCGAACCCCCACCCTGTTCTCGGCCTCGGCCATGTACGGCCAGGACCGCTCCCTGGTGGACGACGCCCGCACCAAGGCCCTCTATCCGCCGTGGGAATACGCCCGGCTGCTGGAACGGGCCGAACAGGCCGCCGCCGGAGATCCCTCGGTGGCGCTGGCCTCCCTCGCCCACAATGTCGAGCACCTGCGCGACATCCTGCGCAGCGGCGGACGGGTGGTGACCGGGACCGATTCTCCCATCGATTTCAACGGCGTCAGCCTGCACATGAACCTGCGCGCCATGGTGAAGTACGGCCTGACCCCCTTCGAGGCCCTGACCACGGCCACCCGGTTCTCCGGTGAGTTCCTGGAGCAGCCCCTGGGCACGCTCACCGTCGGCGCCCTGGCCGACCTGGTGGTGACCGAGGGCAATCCCCTGGTCCGCATCGAGGACGCCGCCGCCGTGCGCCAGGTGATGAAGAATGGCGAGGTCTTCGACATCGCCGGCCTGATCGCCCCCTTCAAGGATGTCGCCCGCGCGCAGGCGACGCCGGTCAAGCCCTTCGCGACCCGGAGGGGCGGCCAATGGTGGCACGAGGCGGCCTATGTGGAATCCGGCCGCGCCGCCTGCTGCGTCGATCCGTTCTGCGCCGTTCAGCAGAACGGACGACGGCGGTTCGTGGCGGTCGAGGTCTAGCCTTTTCCCCGCTCCACCGTCTCGATGGACGGGTTGGCGCGCAGGGCGGCGCCGATGTGGGTCAGGTGGCGGGCGTCCTTCACCTCGACATCGAAGTCGACGTCGAAGAAGTCGGCGTGGCGGCGGTGCATGCGCAGGTTGACGATGTTGCCGCCGGCCTCGCCGATCACGGTGCAGGCCTGGCCCAGCACGCCAGGGGCGTTGCGGATGGTGGCGGTGAGGCGTGACAGGGTCACCGTGTTGCGCTCGGCCTCCGGCGTCCACTGCAGGTCGCGCCAGAGCTCTTCCTTGTCCTCGTATTCCGCCAGCTTGGCGCAATCGATGGTGTGGACCGTCAGCCCGCCGCCGTCGGGCTCGATGATGCCGACGATGCGGTCGCCGGGCACCGGGGTGCAGCATTGGCCGAAGTGCAGGGAGACCCCCGGGGTCAGGCCGCCGCCGCGCACATAGAGCCGGGCGGCCTTGCCGCCTTCGATCCGGCGCACGGCGGTGGCCGCCTCGCGGTCCGAAGCCTTGAGGCCCGGGAAGATCACGTCCAACACCTGGGTCGGCGAGATGCGGCCGCGGCCGACGATCTCGAACAGGTCGTCCTCGCCGGCGACGGCGAAGCGCTCCAGGGCGGGTTTCAGGGAGACGTCCTTGCGGGCCTTGCCGGCGCGCTCGAAGGTCTGGTCCACCGTGGCGCGGCCGAGCCGGGTGAACTCTTCCTTCTCGGTCTGGCGGATGTGGCGGCGGATGGCCGAGCGGGCGCGGCCGGTGACGGTCAGGGAGCGCCAGTCCGGGGGCACCACCGGCTTGGCGCCGCGAATGACCTCGACCACATCCCCGTTCTGAAGAGTCGTCCGCAAGGGCTTGAGTTCGCCGTTGATCTTCACCCCGATGCAGGTGTCGCCCACGTCAGTGTGGACGGCATAGGCGAAGTCCAGGGGCATGGCCCCGCGGGGCAGGCTGACCAGCTTGCCCTTGGGCGTGAAGACGAAGGCCTGGTCGAGATACATCTCGAGCTTGGCGTGCTCCACCAGCTCCTCGACGTCGCCGCCGTGCTCCAGCACCTGGACCAGGTGGCGCAGGTTGAGCAGCGGGTCGCGGCCGCCGGCGTCGGCCTGGGCCTCGGCGTCGAAGCCATAGGACTTGTCCTTGTAGCGCCAGTGGGCGGCCACGCCCTCCTCGGCCACCCGGTCCATGGCCTCGGTGCGGATCTGCATTTCGATGCGCATGCCCTTGGGGCCCACCACCGTGGTGTGGATCGAGCGGTAGTTGTTGCGCTTGGGCGTCGAGATGAAGTCCTTGAACCGCTCGGGCACGCTGGGCCAGGCGCGGTGGATGACCCCCAGCGCCCGGTAGCAGTCCTCCTCGGAGTCCACGATCACCCGGAAGGCGTAGATGTCGGAGAGCTGCGAGAAGCCGATCGACTTGCGCTGCAGCTTTCGCCAGATCGAATAGGGGTTCTTCTCGCGGCCGAAGACCCGGGCCGTCAGGCCGCCGGCCTCCAGCTTCGAGGCGATCTCGCCGGAGACCACCGCCACGGCGCCGCCCTGCTCGATGCGCAGGGCCTCAAGCCGGCGGCCAATGGCGTCGCGGGCCACCGGGTTCAGGTGCTCGAAGGCCAGCTCTTCCAGCTCCGAACAGATGCGGTGACAGCCGATGGAGCGGGCTAGCGGCGCGTAGATGTCCAGGGTCTCGCGGGCGATCCGCTCGCGCTTGGCCGGGCTCTTTATGTAGTGCAGCGTCCGCATGTTGTGCAGGCGGTCGGCCAGTTTGACCATCAGGACGCGGACGTCCTTGGAGATGGCCAGGATGAACTTGCGCAGGTTTTCGGCCTGCTTGGTGTGCTCGCTGTTGAGCTCCAGCTTGGTGAGCTTGGTGACGCCCTCCACCAGCTCGCTGATCTCCGAGCCGAACAGGTCGGTGATGTCCTGGGCGCTGACCGGGGTGTCCTCGATCACGTCGTGCAGCAGGGCCGTGACGATGGTCGCGGTGTCCAGCCGGTAGTCGGTGAGGATGCCGGCCACCTCGATGGGGTGGGCGAAATAGGGGTCGCCGGAGGCGCGCTTCTGCGAGCCATGCATGCGCATGGCGTAGACATAGGCGCGGTTCAGGATCGCCTCGTCGGCGGTCGGGTCGTAGGAGCGGACCTTCTCGATCAACTCATACTGGCGGAGCATGCGCGGCGGCCGAGACGGACTCGGCGGCGCGATCTTCTGGTCGGCGGCGGTGTCAGGCGCCGCCGTAAGCGTGAGGGGTTCTGCGCCTTCCGGGCTCAGTACCGCTCCTCCTGACCGCCGTCACGGTCGCTCTGCAGGGCGCGGACCAGTTCCAGCTCGCTCATCTGCATGTGGGTCGGATCGGCCAGCAGGGCGAGGGTTTCGGCCTCTTCCTCGGCTTCCGAACGCTCGTCGACGCGTTGCAGGGTCCCGATCAGGGTCTCGCGGAGCTCCTCGGCGTCCACCACGTCATCGGCGATTTCCCGCAGGGAGACGACCGGGTTCTTGTCGTTGTCGCGATCGACCAGGATGGCCGAGCCGGCCGAAATGGCGCGGGCCCGATGGGCCGCCAGCAGCACGAGGCTGAAGCGGTTCGGAACTCGTTCGATGCAATCTTCGACGGTGACGCGGGCCATGGAATCCTCAAGTCGGGGGTAGAACCGAACAAAATAGAGGGTTTGAGCTCATTGTGCAACGCCGCAACGGCGCCAATCGGGGCCCGACTTGACGTGAATGGTCGCAGGCGGCCAAGCTGACGCTCACAGTCAAGCTTGGAGCGGTCATATGGACAGGTGGCTCTTGCGGCTCGGCATCGCCGCGCCGGTCCTCTATTTCGGCGCCGTGATCGTCGGATCCCTCTTCTATCCCGGCTACAGCCACGTCACCCAGTACGCCAGCGAACTGGGCTCGGCATCGGCGGCCCGGCCCGAGATCTTCAACTACGGAATCATCTCCGCCGGGGTCTGCGCGGTCCTCGCCGGCCTGGGATTCGCCCTGGTGCTGCGGGCCCTGTCGAAGGGCTGGATCTTCTCGAGCCTCGCGGGGCTGAGCATCAGCCTCTGGGGCGTCTCGATGATCATGGGCGGCATGTTCCCCATGCCCGACGAGCGGCACGGCGGCTTTGGCCTGGGCATGGCGATCCAGGTCGCGCCCCTGCTGGTCTTCCTGGCTCTCACCGGCCGGGCCCAGATGACCGGCCTGAAGACCTTCCTGCTGCTGGTGCTGATCGCCTCGGGCGCCCTGTTCGCCATCATGATGGGGGTGGGTGGCCTGGTTCACCGGGCCGACGTCGGCCTGTGGCAGCGGGCCTATGCGCTCAGCAGCATCCCGTGGATCGCGGTGGCCGCCCTCTGCCTGGATCAGGCCATGGGCCGGCGGCGCGCCGCGTCGGCCTGAACCGGCCGCGCGTCCAGGCCGACGGTGGCGCGGGCGGCCAGTTCGCGCGCCGTCGCCCCCAGGGTCGGATGACGCCAGTCCGGGGCGATCTCCGCCAGCGGCCCCATGACGAACAGCCGCTCGTGGGCGCGGGGATGCGGCAGGGTCAGGTCCTGTCGCGCCAGCACAGCTTGACCATGGGCGATGAGGTCCAGATCGAGGGTTCGCGCCGCGTTTTTCTCGCTCCGCACGCGACCGAAGGCCGCCTCGATTGAAAAAAGGGTATGCAGAGCTTCCAGCGGGCCAAGCTTCGTCTCGACAAGCGCGACGCCGTTGCGATACTCGTTGACGGTCGGGTCCGGCCAGGCGGCAGAGCTCCACCAGGACGACCGGCGAACCACAGGCAATCCCGCCTGGGCGAAACGAGCGAGCGCCGCCTCCAGAAGAGCTTCGGACGAACCATAGTCGCCGGCCATATTACCGCCCAGCGCGACGATGACGGTCCCGTCCAGGTCCATGCGCCCCCCGCCCCCTATTTGGATTTCCGATCCCAATGACATTTTATCCCACGGACAGGCTGGCGCTCTTCATTGACGGCGCGAACCTGTATTCGGCCGCCAAGGGGCTCGGCTTCGATATCGACTATCGCAAGCTGCTGGAAGAGTTCCGCAAGCGCGGAATCCTCGTGCGCGCCTACTACTACACCGCGCTCGTGGAGGATCAGGAGTATTCGCCGATCCGTCCCCTGGTGGACTGGCTGGACTATAACGGCTTCCGCCTGGTGACGAAGCCCGCCCGGGAATACACCGACGCCCAGGGGCGCAAGCGCTGGCGCGGCGACATGGACGTCGAGATCGCCGTCGACATGCTGGAGATGGCCGCCCATGCCGACCATCTGCTGCTGTTCTCCGGCGACGGCGATTTCCGCTGCCTGGTGGAGGCGGTCCAACGCAAGGGCGCGCGGGTGACCGTGGTCTCCACCGTGAAGTCCCAGCCGCCGATGGCAAGCGACGACCTGCGCCGTCAGGCCGACTGCTTCATCGACCTGGCCGACCTGGCCGACATCATCGGCCGGCCCTCGCGCCTGCCCCGCTTCATCCAGGAAAGCCGCACCGGGGCCGACCGCGAGGCGGACGCCGAGGCCTGATGTCCGTCACGACCGCCGTGGCCGAGCCGCCACGGGACTGCCCGCTCTGCCCGCGCCTGGTGGCCTATCGGGCGGCCAACCGCGCCGACCATCCCGACTGGTGGAACGGGCCGGCCCCCTCCTTCGGCGACGAGACCGCGCGCCTGCTGGTGGCGGGCCTGGCGCCCGGCCGCACCGGCGCCAACCGCACCGGGCGGCCCTTCACCGGCGATGGGGCCGGGGTGATGCTCTACGAGACTCTGCTGAAGACCGGCTTCGCCCGGGGGATCTACGAGGCCCGGCCCGACGACGGGCTGGAGCTGGTGGACTGCATGATCACCAACGCCGTCCGCTGCGCCCCGCCCGGCAACAAGCCCGAGACCAGCGAGGAGGCGACCTGCCGGCCCTTCCTCAGCGCGCGCCTGGGCGCCCTGCCCCGGCTCAAGGTCATCATCACCCTGGGGGACGTGTCGCGGCGCAATGTCCTCAAGGCCATCGGCCTGAAGGCCTCGGCGGGGCCGCCCGGCCACGGGACCGAGTTCCAGGCCGGACCCTATGTGATCCTCAACAGCTACCACTGCTCGCGGCTCAACACGAACACCGGCCGGCTGACGGGCGAGATGTTCGAGGCGGTGTTCCGGCGCGCCAGGGCGCTGATCGAGAGCTAGGGAGGGCGGTCATGGCGCCGATCAAGGGAAGCTGCCTCTGCGGCGCGGTGACCTTCGAGATCACCGGAACGCCCCTCCACCTGACCTATTGCCACTGCGACCGCTGCCGGAAGGCCTCGGGTCTGTCGTCGGCGGTGGTGATGGTGAAGGCCGCCGACTTCCGGCTGCTCACCGGCGCCGACCAGATCCGCACCTATGAACCGCCCGCGCCCTGGATCCACAAGCGCTGCTTCTGCGCGGTCTGCGGATCATCGCTTGGCGAACCCGTGGGCCACCACGAGGTCTTTCCCATCGCCGCCTCGGCCCTTGACGACGATCCGATCGTACGGCCCGTGCTGCACATGAACGTGGCGTCCAAGCCCGACTGGCATGGGATCGGCGACGGGGTGAAGCAGATTCCAGGAAACTACGGCGAGTAGCTAGCTCGGCTTGCTCCAGTAGAAATAGCGCCAGGCCTGCTCGAACCCAGCCCGGCGATAGAGCGAGCGGGCTGGAGCGTTCTTCTCCTCCACCTGCAGGAAGGCGCGCTCGACGCCTCGCTCGCGCGCCGCGGTCGCCAGGCCCGCCAGCACGCGCCCCGCCAGGCCCTCGCCTCGGCGGCTCTGGTCGGTGCGCATGCCGTGGAAGCTGGCCCAGCCGTGACCCAGGGTTCCGCAACCCACCGCCACCGTGCGCGCGCCATCCCGCACCATACCGAAGCGGGCGCCGGCCGACCGGCTGAGCGCCTTGACCCGATAGGCGCCGTCGACGGGGTCGAACCCCTCCCCGAGGAACACCGCCGCCCAGGCCTCATCCGGCCGCTCGGCCACCTCGGCGGGAGGCTGGTCCGTCACGACGGCCACCGATTCGAGCGGCGCGGTCTTCACCAGGGTGGGCTGTTCGGAGACATAGCCGCGGCGGGTCAACTCGGCGCGGACGGCCTCCAGGCCCGGGCCGTCGGCGATGCGGAAGGCCGGGGTCAGGCCGCGGCCGGAATAGGCGGCCTCGATGCGGTCGAACACCTCCGGGTCGGCGGGAAGGTCGTGGCGCAGGGGTACGGCGCTGGCGGCGCGGCGGATGGAGCCGGGATCGAGGCCGACAAGCCAGCCCTCGATCTCCAGCACCTCCTCGGGCGCCACGGCCGCCAGGGTCGCGCGCTCGATGGCCTCGATCTGGGCCGCCTCGATCATCAGCCCCGGTCGCGCATCAGGCGGGCCTTGTCGCGCTGCCAGTCACGGTCGGCGGTGGCTTGCCGCTTGTCGTGGGTCTGTTTGCCCTTGGCGAGCGCGATCTCCAGCTTGGCCAGGCCCTTGTCGTTCCAATAGAGCTTGGTGGGCACCAGGGTCCGGCCCTCGCGCTGGACGGCGCCGATCAGCTTGTCGATTTGCTTGCGGTGGAGCAGCAGCTTCCGGTGCCGGCGCGGCTCGTGATTGAATCGGTTGGCCTGGCCGTAGGGCGGGATGTCGGCGTTGATCAGCACGATGTCCTTGCCCTCCACCGCGGCGTAGGACTCCGCGATATTGGCCCGGCCGACCCGCAGGGACTTCACCTCCGAGCCGGTCAGCATCAGACCGGCCTCGAAGGTCTCCTCCAGGAAGTAGTCGTACCGCGCGCGGCGGTTCTCGGCGATGAGCTTGCCGGCCATCAGATCAGGCCGGTGTCCCGCAAGGCGGCCAGGACCTCGTGGCGGGCGGTTTCCGAGCACGGGGCGATGGGCAGGCGGACGTGGTCCTCGCAAAGGCCGAGGTGGCCCAGGGCGAACTTGGTGGGTGACGGGGAGGCGTCGGAGAACAGGGCCTTGTGCAGGCCGATCAGCCGGTCCTGCCAGTAGA
Source organism: Phenylobacterium sp. (assembly GCF_965229015.1). GTDB lineage: Bacteria > Pseudomonadota > Alphaproteobacteria > Caulobacterales > Caulobacteraceae > Phenylobacterium. The sequence continues at coordinate 1,151,211 of NZ_CBDDIM010000001.1, forward strand.
GGGCGGTCTTCCAGTCCTCGCCGAGGGCCGCGTTGTAGAAGGCCGCGCACAGGTCGGGCGCGACATTGGAGGTGACCGAGATGCAGCCGTGGCCGCCGTGGGCCATATAGCCCAGGGCCGTCAGGTCGTCCCCCGACAGCATCACCCAGTCCAGGCCGCAGAGCAGGCGCTGCATCGTGGCCCGCGTCATGTCGCCGGTGGCGTCCTTGACGCCGACGATATTGGGCAGCTTCGACAGCCGCCCCAGGGTGGCGTCGGAGATGTCGACGCTGGTGCGCGTGGGCACGTTGTAGACCAGGACCGGAAGCTGAACGGCCTCGTTGATCGCCGCATAGTGGGCGTAGAGGCCCTCCTGGCTGGGGCGGTTGTAATAGGGGGTCACCACCAGGGCGCCGTCCGCCCCCACGGTCTTGGCGTGGCGCACCAGCTCGATGGCCTCGGCGGTGGAATTGGAGCCCGCCCCGGCGATCACCGGCACACGCCCCGCGGCGGTGGCGACGCACAGCTCCACAACCCGACGGTGTTCGTCGTGGCTCAAGGTCGCGGTTTCGCCTGTGGTGCCGACGGGCACCAGGCCGTGGACGCCACCCGCGATCTGGCGCTCGACGAGGGCGACAAACGCCGGCTCATCGATCGCGCCATCGCGGAAGGGCGTCACGAGGGCCGGGATGACGCCCTTGAACAAAGGTTCGGACATGGTCTGCAAAAAGCCGTGAAAGCGAGGCCAGTTGTTGCGGCCTCAAGATTTGGCCGGACAATATGGCGGCCAGGCCCTAAGCCGCAACCAACTCGTTCCGTATTTCGCACGACCCGGAGTAATTCGTTTTGCCGTCACAGGCCCGCAAGGCAATCCTCACCGCCGCCGCCGCCGTTCTGCTGTCCGGTGTCGCCGAGGCGCAACAGCCGCCGGCCAACGGTCCCCGTCCCTATGAGGGGCCCCCGCCCCCGATCGAGCTGACCCAGACCCAGCCAACCGCCTATCGCGGCTCCCTGTCGGACGCCGACGGCGCGGCCCTGCGCAGCGCCCTGGAGTCGGCCAAGCGGGCCGACGTCACCGGCGCCAGGTCGGCGATCGCCATGATCAATGATCCGATCGCCAAGAAGATCGCCACCTGGGCGCTCGCCGATTCAGCCGCCGATTCCCTGAGCTTCTTCGAGATCGATCAGGCCCGGCGCGACCTGGCCGGCTGGCCGCGATCCTCCCGCCGCCAGGTGGCGGCCGAGAAGCTGCTGGAAACCTCCGGCCAGAGCCCGCAACGGATCATCGACTGGTTCGGCGGCGCCGAGCCGGTGAGCGCCGAGGGCGCCATCGCGCTGGCCTCGGCCTATCGCGCCACCGGCAGGTCCAAGGAGGCCGCGAACCTGATCCGGCACTTCTGGCGCGATCGCCTGTTCGAGGCCGATCCGCAGCGCTCGATGCTGGCCCGCTTCGGCGATGTGCTGACCGTGGACGACCATGTCCGCCGCGCCGACGTCATCCTGTTCGGCTCCCAGGGGCCCGCCGCACGCGACATGATCCCCCTGCTGCCGGCCGACCAGGCCCAGCTCGCCCAGGCCCGCATGGCCCTGCGCCAGAACTCCCCCAGCGCCAACGCCCTGGTGAACGCCCTGCCCGCCAGCGTCAGCAACTCGCCCGGCCTGGCCTTCGAGCGCGCCGCCTATATGCGCCGCCGCGGGATGGACCAGGTCGCGCTCGGCCTGGTGAAGAGCTTCCCGACGGATATCCCCTTCACCGAGATGGGCGAGCGGATCTGGGACGAACGCTACCAGCTGGTGATCTCGTCGCTGCGCAACGGCGACTCCCTGGGCGCCTACAAGGCCGCCGCCGACACCGGCCTCACCCAGGGCACGGACGCCACCGAGGCGGAGTTCTACGCCGGCTGGATCGCGCTGACCCGGCTCAAGCGTCCCGAGGACGCCGACCGCCACTTCGCCGCCATCGAGAGGATCGGCTCCTCGCCGATCACCCGGGCCCGCGCTCTCTACTGGCGTGGCCGGGCGGCCCAGGATCGCGGTCAGCAGGATCGCGCCCAGGGCTATTATGGGGCGGCGGCCAAGTACAACACGACCTTCTATGGCCAGCTGGCTGGCGAGAAGATCGGCTACGGCAAGCTGACCCTGGGGCGCGACCCGATCATCACCCAGGCCGACCGCAACCGTTTCGAGGGCCGCGAGACCGTGCGCGCCGCCCGGCTGCTCTACGAGATCGGGAACAAGGACCTGTTCAAGACCTTCGTCCTGACCCTGGACGACATCCTGCCCACCGCCGAGGAAGAGGCTCTGCTGGTGGACCTGGCCCGGGGCTATGGCGACATCGACACCTCGATGAAGGTGGTCCGGGCCGCCGCCCAGCGCGGCTTCATCCTGCCCGAGCGCGGCTATCCCATCCGCTCGGCGCCCGACGTCCCCGGCGCCCCCGAACCCGCCCTGGTCCTGGGCATCACCCGTCAGGAAAGCGGCTTCGACCCGATGATCCGGTCGGGCGCAGGCGCGCGCGGCATGATGCAGCTCATGCCCGGCACCGCCTCGGTGGTGGCCCGTCGGATGGGGGTGAGCTACTCGCCCGGCATGTTGGACGATCCCGACTACAACATGCGCCTGGGCTCCAGCTATCTGGGCCAGATGGTGGGGACCTTCTCCGGCTCGTACCCCATGGCCATCGCGGCCTATAACGCCGGGCCCGGTCGCCCCACCCAGTGGTCGGCCTTCTGCGGCGACCCGCGCGGGGCGGCCACCGATCCCATCGACTTCATCGAGTGCATCCCGTTCTCCGAGACCCGCAACTACGTCATGCGGGTAATGGAGGGGATGCAGGTCTACCGCGCCCGGCTGAACGGCGGGACCGCCCCCATCACCCTGTCCCAGGACCTGAAGCGCGGCGCCTATGGCACGGGGTACACGCCCTCCACCCCTATGGTGGAGACCCAGAACACAAGCCCGAGCGCGGCGGCCGGCGGGATGCGGCCCATTCCCAACTAGCAGCCGGCGGCGCTCAGGCCTCGTTGACCCAGGCCTCGATCAGCGGCGCGATCAGGTCCACGTCCTCATAGAGGTGATCGCCGCCCGGGATTTCCACCGCCGTGCAGCGCGGGCGCCGCGCCACGATCTCCGCGAGCGGCGTGTAGGCGCCGTTGAAGTCCTCCGCCTGCTGGATGAACAGGGTGGGGATGGTGTCGCAGTGCGCCTCCAGCAGGGGGATGCGGTCCTCGGCGATCAGGCGGTTCAGGGGCGTGGCGATGAAGACGCAGGCGGTCGGCGAAAAGCCGTGACGGGCCGCCGCCAGCATGGTGATCAGGGTTCCGATGGACTTGGCGACGACCAGGTCGGCCGAGATCCGACTGACGGCGCTGGCCTCCGGAAGCAGGTCGGGGTCGGTCCAGTCGGTGTCCCAGAAGCCGTGCCGGCGGACTTCCGTCTCGGTTTGGCCCACCTCCAGGCGGGCGAGCAGGGCCTGCATCTGATCCAGGGTCGCCGGCTCGCGCCCGGGCAGGCCCAGCAGCTTCACGACCGCACCCTGCGCGCCGCCAGGGTCAGGCCGGCGGAGGTGGCCTCCAGGGTGCCCTCCAGGCCGAACACCTGGCGCAGGACCTGCGGCGTGAGCGCCTGGGCCGGCGCGCCATCGGCGACGATACGGCCGGAGCCCACCACCACCAGCCGGTCGCAGGTCCGGGCAGCCAGGCCCAGGTCGTGCAGGGTCAGGACCACCGCGGCGCCGCGGGCGGCCTCCTCGCGGAACAGGTCCAGGGCCAGGAGCTGGGCGTCGGGGTCGAGCCCCGCGGCAGGCTCGTCGGCCACCAGCAGCGGCGCGCCCGTGACCAGCAGGCGGGCCAGCAGCACCCGCGCCCGTTCGCCGCCGGAGAGATCGAGCACGCCGCGCTCCGCGAGATTGGAGAGTCCGACCCGCTCCAGGGCCCTCAGGGCGACGGCCTGGGCCAGGGCTGGCGGCTTGCTGGCCGCCCCCAGGCTGGCGATCCGCCAGGCCGGCAGGTTCCAGCCGACGCGCCGCTCCTGGGGCAGGTAACCTGCCAGGGCCGCGCGGGCCGCCTCGTCCAGGCCCGCGATGTCGCGCCCCGCCAGTTCGGCGCGGCCCGTGGCGAGCCGGGCCAGGCCGAGCGCCGCCCGCAGCAGGGTGGTCTTGCCCGCGCCGTTCGGGCCCACGACCCCCACGACCTCGCCGGGTTGAACCTCGAGGCTGGCGTGACCCAGCACCTCGGCTTCGCCCCGGCGAACCGTGGCGTCGTGCAGGGACAGGGCCGCGGTCATGCGCGCCAGCTCCGCGCGGCGCGCCAGGCGATCAGGGCGAAGAGCGGGGCGCCGAACAGGGCGGTGACCACCCCCAGCTTCAGTTCCTGGTCGGTCGGGATCATCCGCGCGGCGACATCGGCGGCCACCAACAGGGCGGCGCCGGCCAGGGCGGAGGGGGTCAGGGTCCTACCCGGATCGGCGCCCGCCCCGGCCCGCACCAGGTGCGGCGCGGCCAGGCCCACGAAGCCGATGATCCCGGCCATCGCCACGGCGGCTCCCGTCAGCAGGGCCGCCCCCGCCACCGCGGCGGCGCGCAGCCGGCCCATGGGCAGGCCCGACAGCGCCGCGGTCTCCTCCCCCAGGGTCAGCATCACCAGGCCGCGCGCGGCGTAGACGCAGAGGCCCGCGCCGGCGGCCATCGGCAGGATCTCGCGGCCGATATCGTTCCAGCCACGATTGGCCACCGAGCCCATCAGCCAGGACAGGATTTCCGCCGTGGTGACCGGCGAGGGCGAGAGGTTGAAGATCAGGGCGGTCAGAGCCCCGGCGAAGGCCGAGAGCGCCACGCCGAACAGGATCAGGGTTTCGGGCTCGCGGAAGCGCGCGGCGAGCGCGGTGAGCAGCAGGCCGGTGGCGAGCGCCGCCATCAGGGCCGCGACCTCCGTGCCGCCCGGCGTGGCGGCCAGGCCGAGCGCGATGGCCAGGGCCGCACCAAGGCCGGCGCCGGCGGAGACTCCCAGCACCCCGGGATCGGCCAGGGGATTGCGCAACAGGCCCTGCATCACCGCCCCGGCGAGGCCAAGCGCGCCCCCCACCACGGCGGCGGCCACGGCGCGCGGCGCGCGGATGGTCCAGAGAATCTCGCCGGGGGCGGAGGCGGGGTCGGTGAAGGCCTGGGCGTACTGGGCGCCGCTCAGCGGCGTCTCCCCCAGCAGCAGGCCCAGCGCCAGCAGGCCAAGCAGGACCAGGACCAGCAGGAGGTTGAGCCTCAGGCCGCTCATCGCGGCGCCCTGACGGCCAGGATCTCCACCGCCTCGGCGGCGGAGGGATCGGGACAGCCGAGCATCGCCCCGGGCAGGCTGGCCACCGTGCGCCGGGCGGCCAGGCGCTGCATCACCGGATGGCGGCCCATCCCCCAGTGGTTGTTGGCCAACATGAAGCTGTCGAAGAAGCCCAGAACGACGGCCCGAGGCGGCTTCAGGGCCAATTGCTCCAGCGAGACGGGCTGATAACCGGGACCCGGCGGGGTCGGGGTGAGGCCGGCGGATTTCAGGATCTGATGCACCAAGGTCCCCTGCCCGCCTGTAAAGCCGCCCGGGGTGATATAGAGGGCCGTGGCTCCGCGCCAGGCGCCCGCCGAGCGGGCCAGCCGCGCGTCCATCCGGGCGATCACCGCCTCGCCCTGGGGCCGGCGGTCCAGGGCGGCGGCGACGCGGCGGACATTGGCCCGCACGCCGTCGAAATCCGAGGCGTCCTGGATGGTCACCACGCGGACGCCGCGCTGTTCAAGCTGGGCCACGAACCGCGGATCGCCGCCCCAGTAGCGAACGACGAGCTGGGGCCGGGCGGCCAGGGCCGATTCCAAGGTGGTGCGGCGCAGGGGCAGGCCCTTGGCCTGGGCCCGCAGGCGGGAATCCGGATCGTCGGCCCGCGTGGAGAGACCAACGATGGATTCCCGGGGGCTGAGCGCCAGGACGAACTGGTCGGCGCACTGGTCCAGGGAAAGAACCCGAGGCGCGGCCTGGGCTTGGCCCGCCAGGGCCAGGCCGACCAAGGATGCGACGATCAGTCGACGACGAGACCGTTCATAAGGCCGTCCAGCGTGACCTCGATCAGCTCCTCGGTGGGGGCCCAGTCGAAGTTCGGACGGCTGATCAGCAGGGCCACCACGCCATGGCAGGCCGCCCAGAGGGCCTGGGCCGCGCTGTCGGCCGTGCCGGTCCGCAGGCGGCCCTCGGCCGCGATCTCGCGCACCGCGCCGCTGAAGATGTCGTAGCATCGCGCGCTCATGTCCGCCGTGCCGTCATGCCAGATGGGCGATACGGGATGAACGCCGGCGAACACAAGCAGATAGGCGTTCGGGTGCTCGAAACCCCAGCGCATGTAGGAGTCCAGCATCTGCTTGACCCGGGTGGCGGCGTCCAGCGGCTTGGCGGCGATGGCCGCGTTGCGCTCCAGGAGCTGGATGATGGTCCGCTCGCAGATCTCCAGCAGGATGCCGCCCTTGTCGGGGAAGTGCATGTAGAGGGCGGTGGAGGAGACCCCCACCTCGTCGGCGATCTTGCGGATGGTGGCGCCTTCATAGCCCTCGGCCACGAAGATGCGCTCCGCGGCCGTCAGAATCTCTTCACGCCGCAGGTGTCCGTCACCCTTGGGTTTGCGGGCCGAACGCCGAGTGGTCACTGCCGTGGTCGTCACGGGAATCCTTCCGTCAACCGAACAGCTTGCAGCGGAAACCAAAAGCTCCGCCCACGCAAGTCAGTCCTGAAACATTGCGACATCACGGCGCCGCGCGCCACGACGCTCCGCCGCCGGTTGACTGGACGGCTGCGCGCCGGAGCGGGTAAGGCCAAGACATGACCAAGTCCGCCCCCACCGTCGCCGAGGCTCCCGGCGTCATGCGCACCACCGGCTGGGCCGACTACGCCCTGCTGGACTCAGGAAATGGGCGCAAGCTTGAGCGCTATGGGCGCTATTCGGTGGTCCGGCCCGAGCCCCAGTGCCTGTGGGCGCCGTCCCTCGGCGAGGACGTCTGGGCCAATGCGGACGCCGTCTTCGATCCCAGCGACGAGGAGGACGCCGGCCGCTGGCGATTCCGCGAACAACCCAAGGACACCTGGCCCCTGGCCTGGCAGGACGTGACGTTCAAGGCCCGGTTCACCGCCTTCCGCCATCTAGCCTTCTTCCCCGAGCAGGCCGCCAACTGGGCCTGGCTGGACGAGAAGGTCCGCGCCGCCCCGGGCCAGCCCCGGGTGCTGAACCTGTTCGGCTATACCGGCGTCGCCAGCCTGGTCTGCGCCGCGGCCGGGGCGGCGGTGACCCATGTGGACGCCTCGAAGAAGGCCATAGGCTGGGCGCGCGAGAACGCCGAGGCCTCGGGCCTGGCCGACAAGCCGATCCGCTGGATCTGCGAGGACGCCCGCCGCTACGTGCAGCGGGAGGTGCGGCGGGGCTCGAAATACGAGGGCATCATCCTCGATCCGCCGAAATACGGCCGCGGCCCCGACGGCGAGGTGTGGAAGCTGTTCGAGAACCTGCCTGAGCTTTCGGCGCTATGCGCCGAACTTCTCTCGGATAAGGCGGAATTCCTGCTGCTCAACGCCTATGCCGAGCGCATCTCCGGCGCGGCCCTGGCCGGGCTGCTGGCCGATCGGCTGAAGGATCGCGGCGGCCGCATCGAATGGGGCGAACTGGCCCTGGTGCAGCAGGACGGATCCCGCCAGATCGGCATGTCCTTCTACGCCCGGTGGGCGCCGTGAGCGACCGCACCGTCACCTCCCTGACCAATCCCACGGTCAAGGCCGTGAGGGCCCTGCACCTGCGCAAGGAACGCGACGAGACCGGCCTGTTCGTGGCCGAGGGGCTGAAGATCGTCACCGAGGCGGTGGAGACCGGCCACGCCCCGGCCATCCTGATGTATGGCGCCGAGGCGACGGGCCATCCCCTGCTTCGCCAGGCCATGAGCGCCACCAAGGCGGCCGGCGGCGAGGTGATCGAAGTGACTCCCGAGATCCTCGCCAAGGTCTCCCGCCGCGACAACCCGCAGGCGGTGGTGGGGGTGTTCCGCCAGGTGTTCACCGCCCTGGAGGACCTGAATCCCGAGGTCGCCCCATGCTTCGTCGCCCTGCACCGGGTGCGCGACCCCGGCAACCTGGGGACTATCGTGCGCACCGCCGACGCCGCCGGCTGCGGGGCGGTGATCCTGGTGGGGGAATGCTGCGACCCGTTTTCGGTGGAGGCGGTGCGCGCCACCATGGGTTCGATCTTCGCCGTGCCCATCGTTCGGGCCAGCGAGGACGTCTTCGCCGCCTGGCGGGCCAAGTGGCCCGGCTCGGTGATCGGCACCCTGCTCACCGCCACCATGGCGCACCACGAGGCGACCTACGCCAAGCCCGCCCTGGTCTTCATGGGCAACGAGCAACAAGGCCTGACGCCGGAGATGGCGGCCCTGTGCGACGTCAACGTCAAGATCCCCATGCGCGGCCGGGCCGACAGCCTGAACCTCTCAGTGGCGACGGGGATTATGATCTACGCGGCGACCGCGGCATGAACGATCAGCCGCAATGGCTGGCCTGGGCGCGCGAACTGCAGGCCCTGGCCCAGACCAGCCTGCACTACACGCAGAGCGAATACGACAAGGAGCGCTACGAGCGGGTCCGCGAGATCGCGGTGGCGATGATGGCGGCCGGCAGCGAGGCCGCGCCCGAGACGATCCTCGACCTGTTCGCGCGCCAGGCGGGTTATGCGACGCCCAAGGTCGATGTCCGCGCCGCGATCATCCGCGACGACAAGATCCTGATGGTCCCAGAGTTGATCGACGGGGGCCGCTGGTCCCTGCCCGGCGGCTGGGCCGACGTGAACGCCTCCCCCAGCGAGTGTGTGATCCGCGAGGTCCGCGAGGAGACCGGCTACGTCGTCGAGGTCCGCAAGCTGGCGGCGGTGATCGACCGGAACAAGCACGCCTACCTCCCCGAGCCGTTCCAGGCCTACAAGCTGTTCTTCCTCTGCGAGATCGTCGGCGGAAGCCCCCGGGACAGCATCGAGACCGGCCAGCCCGCCTTCTTCGCCCTGGACGCCCTGCCGGAGCTGTCGCCCGCCCGGGTGATCCCGCAGCACATCGCCCGGATGTTCGACCACCACGCCGACCCCAGTCTGCCCACCGACTACGACTAGCTCCCGCGCGGCTTGGCCCGCGCCGTCGGCGCGGTGTTGGCGGGGTCCTCGGGCCAGACGTGCTTGGGGTAGCGGCCGCGCATGTCGGAGCGGACGTCCTTCCAGGAGCCGGCCCAGAAGCCCGGCAGGTCCTTGGTGGTCTGGACCGGGCGATGGCCCGGGGACAGCAGGGACAGGGTCAGGGGCGTTCCGCCGGCGACGGTGGGATGTTCCTTCAGACCGAACACCTCCTGCACCCGGACGTCGACGCGGGGGCCGCCCTCGGCGGCGTAGTCGATGGCGAAGGCGTTGCCGGTGGGCGCCGTCCATCTCAGAGGCGCCGCGGCGTCCAGGCGGCGTTGCTGATCCCAGGGGATCAGGGCGCGCAGGGCCGCGTCGAGGGCGTCGGGCTTCAGGGCGGCCAGGGAACGGACGCCCGGCAGCAGGGGGACCAGCCAGTCGTCCAGGGTCTCGATCAGGGTGGCGTCCGAAAGGTCGGGCCAGTCGCCGCCGGCGGCCCGCAGGAAGCCGACGCGGGCGCGCAGGGCCTCGGCGGCCGGCCCCCACTTCAGCGCCCCGAGCCCCTCACTGCGCACGCGGTCGGCCAGGGCCTGGGCGATGAGGGCGGGATCAGGGTTCTCGTCGATCTGCTCGCGCAGGGTCAGGCGGCCCAGGCGGGTGATCTGCTTGGCGCGCAGGCGGCCCGCCCCGCTCTCCTCCAGCCGGCTCTCGACGACGAGTTGACCGGCGAAGGCCGCCATCAGATCGGCCTCGTCCAGGGGCGCGGCCAGCAGGATGCGGTCGCGGCGGTCTCCGCCCCCCAGTTCGGCGATGGCCAGCCACTTCTCCCTGGCCAAGGCGTCTGTGGGCTCGAGAAAGGCGCCCCGGCCGCTGACCAGCTGGAACTCGCCGGTGGGTCCGCGCGCCTTGGCGACACGTTCGGGATAGGCGAAGGCCAGCAGCAGGCCGTCGTCCAAGGCTTCGCCCTTGCCGGCCTTGCCCGCCATGCCCGCCCAGCGGTCGGCCAGCGCCCTGGCGTCGCGGGCCCGGGGGGAGCGGTCCCGTTCGAAGGCCTCCAGGCGATGGCGCAGGTCGGCGTCGCGGCCCCCCAGGCCTCGCTCGGTGACCAGGGCGGCGATGCGGGCGGCGCGGGACGCCTGGCCGGTCTCGGCCGCCTTGAGGATCATGTGGGCCAGGCGCGGCGCCAGCGGCATCTCGCTCAGCGCCTCACCGTGCGGTGTCAGCACGCCGTCGTCCGTCAGGGCCTCCAGGCGGCGCAGCAGGGCCCGCGCCTCGGCGAAGGCGGCGGCCGGCGGCGCGTCGAGAAAGGCCATGCTCCCCACGTCCTTTGCGCCCCAGCGGGCCAGGTCCAGGGCCAGACCCGAGAGGTCGGCGTCGAGGATCTCCGGGTCGGCATAGGCCGGCAGCGCCCGGGTCTCGGCCTCGTCCCACAGGCGGTAGGCGACGCCGGGCTCGGTGCGGCCGGCCCGCCCCCGGCGCTGGTCGGCGGCCGCGCGGCTGACGCGGACGGTGGCCAGGCGGGTCAGGCCGCTGGCGGGGTCGAAGCGGGGCACGCGGGCGACGCCGCTATCGATGACCACGCGGACGCCCTCGATGGTCAGGCTGGTCTCCGCGATGGAGGTGGCCAAGACCACCTTGCGCACGCCCGTCGGCGGCGGGGAGATGGCCCGGTCCTGGTCGGCCGGGTCGAGGGCGCCATAGAGGGGGGCGATCAGCACGTCGGGCCGCCGGACCCGCTCGGCCAGCAGGTCGGCGGTGCGGCGGATCTCCCCCTGCCCCGGCAGGAAGACCAGGATGCTGCCGGTCTCCTCAGCGAGCGCCCGCTCGACGGCGCGGACTGCGCGGTCCTCCAGCCGGAGGCGGTCGTCGCGACCCAGGTAGCGGGTGTCGACGGGATAGGCGCGGCCCTGGCTCTCGAGGACCGGCGCGTCCAGCAGACGGGCGACGGCGGCCCCGTCCAGGGTGGCCGACATCACCAGCAGGCGCAGGTCGTCCCGCAGCAGGCCCTGGGCGTCGCGGGCCAGGGCCAGACCCAGGTCGGCGTCCAGGCTGCGCTCGTGGAACTCGTCGAAGATCACCAGTCCGACGCCCTCGAGGGTCGGATCGCCGAGAATCATCCGGCTGAAGACGCCCTCGGTCACCACCTCGATGCGGGTGCGGGCCGAGATGCGGGACTGCATGCGGACCCGGTAGCCGACGGTGTCCCCCACCCGCTCGCCTAGGGTCTTGGCCATGCGCTCGGCCGCGGCGCGGGCAGCGAGCCGGCGGGGCTCCAGCATGATGATCTTGCCGCCGCCGAGCCAGGGCTGGTCCAGCAGGCGCAGGGGCACGAGGGTGGTCTTGCCGGCGCCCGGCGGCGCCACCAGGACGGCGGAGGTCTTTTCGACCAGGGCCGCCTGCAAGTCAGGCACGATTTCCTCAACAGGCAGCATGGTGGGGGTCTATCCGCGCCCAGGGGCCGCGCCAAGCCTTGCCGCTTGACCGCCGGGTGAGCAGACCGCACGGTCCGGCAAGCTTAATTCGCGCGGCGGGGGGACCGCCGCGACTGGGAGGGAATATGTGGCGTGTAAAGCCGCTCGACGCGATCCTCGCGACCGCTGAAAAGAAATCACTTCACCGATCCCTGGGGGCGTTCCAGCTGACCATGCTGGGGATCGGGGCCATCATCGGCACCGGCATCTTCGTCCTGACCGCCGAGGCCGCCCAGAAGGCGGGCCCCGGCATGATCGCCGCCTTCGTCATCGCGGGCTTCGTCTGCGCGGTCGCCGCGCTCTGCTACTCCGAGATGTCGGCCATGGTGCCGGTCTCGGGCTCGGCCTACACCTACAGCTACGCCGTCATGGGCGAGATGGTGGCCTGGATGGTGGGCTGGGCCCTGATCCTGGAATACGCCGTCGCCGCCGGCGCCGTCTCGGTGGGCTGGTCGGGCTACGTGGTCGGGCTTATCGAAAACGCCTTCGGCATCGACATCCCCAACGCCCTGGTGCTCGGGCCCATGGACGGCGGGATCGTCAACCTGCCGGCCGCGGGCATCGCCCTGCTGGTGACCTGGCTGCTGGTGATCGGCACCCGGGAGTCGGCCACCGTCAACGCCATCCTGGTGGCCATCAAGGTCGCGGCCCTGTCGCTGTTCTGCGTCCTGGCCCTGCCGGTGATGAAGATGGAGAACTTCGAGCCCTTCGCCCCGCTCGGCATGGCCGGGATCTCGGCGGCCGCGGCCTCGATCTTCTTCGCCTATGTGGGCTTCGACGCGGTCTCCACCGCGGCCGAGGAGACCAAGAATCCTCAGAGGAACATGCCCATCGGCCTGATCGGCTCGCTGGGGGTCTGCACCATCTTCTACATCCTGGTGGCCTCGGGCGTGATCGGCACGGTCGGCGCCCAGCCGGTGATGGACGCCGCTGGCCACGGCCTGCGTCCCGGCAGCCCCGAGATGACCGCCGCCTGCGGCGCGCTCGCCGGCGACCACGTGGTCTGCTCCAAGGAGGCGCTCGCCTGGACCCTGCGCAAGATCGGCTGGCCCCAGATCGGCAACCTGCTCGGCCTCGCCGCCGGCCTGGCCCTGCCCTCGGTCATCCTGATGATGATGTTCGGCCAGACCCGCATCTTCTTCGTGATGAGCCGTGACGGCCTGCTGCCGGCCGTGCTGTCCAAGGTGCACCCGAAGTTCCACACCCCGCACGTCATCACCATCATCACCGGGGTCTTCGTGTCCCTGTTCGCGGCCTTCTTCCCGGTGGGCGTGCTGGCCGACATCTCCAACTCCGGCACCCTGTTCGCCTTCGCCATGGTGGCCATCGCGGTCATGGTGCTGCGCAAGACCGATCCGGGCCGCAAGCGTCCCTTCCGCACCCCGGCGGTGATGATCGTGGCCCCCCTGGCCGCGGCGGGCTGCATCTATCTGTTCTTCAGCCTGTCGAAGGAAACCCAGCTGCTCTTCGTGATCTGGGCGGCCATCGGCCTGGTGGTCTATTTCCTCTACGGTTTCCGTAACAGCCACATGGCCCGCGGCATCGTCGAGGTGCCCGAGCTGTCGCCCGACGCGCCGCCGGAATCGGTCCCGCCGATGCCCGGCGCGCCGCCGCCCGGCTCGCACTGAGCTCAAGTCCACGGCAAGGCCCGGGATCACATCCCGGGCCTTTTCTTATGGGGCGCGAGCGCCGATGCTAGGACCATGTCCGAGACGGCCTCCCCCATCCGCGCCATCATCGCGCCGGTCACCCCCCTGGCGCAGAACTGCACCATCGTCTGGTGCGTGAAGACCAAGAAGGCGGCCATCATCGATCCGGGCGGCGAGGTCCCGCGCCTGCTGGAGGCGCTGAAGGCCCACGACTTGACCCTGGAGAAGATCTGGATCACCCACGGCCACCTGGACCACGCCGGGGGCACGGCGGCCCTGAAGGCGATCACCGGCGTCCCCATCGAGGGGCCGCACCGCGACGACGCCTTCTGGATCGACCAGATGGAGGCCAGCGGCGCCAAGTGGGGCATGCCCGAGGCCAGGCGCTTCACGCCCGATCGCTGGCTTGAGGACGGCGACGTGGTCACCCTCGGCGAGACCCAGTTCGAGGTCTATCACTGCCCCGGCCACACCCCCGGCCACGTGGTCTTCTTCCACCGCGAGGCGCGCTTCGCGCAGGTGGGGGACGTGCTGTTCCAGGGTTCGGTGGGGCGCAGCGACTTCCCGCGCGGGAACCACCAGCAGCTCATCGCCTCAATCACCGGCAAGCTGTGGCCGCTCGGCGACGACGTGGCCTTCGTCTCCGGCCACGGACCGATGTCGAAGTTCGGCGCCGAGCGCCGGACCAACCCCTTCGTCGCCGACGACGTACTGGCCGACGATTAGCGGTTTCAGTCGTGAAATCTGTGCGTTACGCGGAGGGCTGAAAATGGCGCGAATGGAACCCAGCACAGACCAGGTCCCCGCGACCGCCCGCATCCTGATGGTCGACGACGACCCCGGCATTCTCGACGTCGTCTCCGACTTCCTGGGCAAGCACGGCTACCTCGTCGACACCGCCGGCGACGCCCGCGAGATGGAGCAGGCCCTGGAGCGCGGCCCCGTCGACCTGATCGTCCTGGACGTCATGCTGCCCGGCGAGGACGGCCTGTCCATCGCCCGCCGGCTGAGCGGAGACGGCCCGCCGATCATCATGCTCTCGGCCATGGGCGAGGACACCGACCGGATCGTCGGCCTGGAGCTGGGCGCCGACGACTACCTGGCCAAGCCCTGCAATCCCCGGGAGCTGCTGGCCCGGGTCCGCGCCGTTCTGCGGCGGGCCGAGCAGCGGGGCGCCTCCAACGGCATCGGCGCCGGCTGCGAGTTCGCCGGCTGGCGGCTGGACCTGGTGCGGCGGGAGCTTCGCTCGCCGCCCGGCGTGGTGGTGAACCTGTCCTCCGGCGAGTTCTCCCTGCTGCGCGCCTTCGTCGAACGGCCCCAAAGGGTCCTGACCCGCGACCAACTGCTGGACTTCGCCCGCGGCCCCGATTCCGACGCCTTCGACCGCGCCATCGACGTGCAGATCAGTCGCCTGCGCCGCAAACTGGACGACGGCGGCGGCGGCCAGGACCTGATCCGCACCATCCGCAACGAGGGCTACATGTTCACCGCCAAGGTGAAGCGCACATGACGAGCGCGTGGTCGGGGCGGCCCACCGCGTCGCTGTTCGCCCGGCTGCTGACCCTGATCGGCATCAGCCTGGTGGCGTCCCAGGCCATCAGCCTGTTCATGATCTTCAACCTGCCGCCGCCGGCGCCGGACTTCTACCGGCTGAGCGAGGTGGTGCAGACATTCCGCGGAAACGCCCCGGCCTTCACCGAGCGGCGACCGCTGGAGCTGAAGATCGTGGCCAAGCCGCCCTCCCCGGCCATGGAGGGCCGCACGGTGCCGCAGATCCGGGCGGAGCTGGCCCGGGAGTTCGGGGTCACGGCGGACCGGGTGGTGATCGCCGCGCCGTCGCGCCTGCCGGTCTCCGACCGCCGGGTGTTCCGGATCATCCGCGACCGCATGGCCCGGGCCGGCGGCGAGCGCGAGGAACACTTCCTGATCGCCCCCTTCGACGTGGGGGTGCAGCGTGCCGATGGCCGATGGGACGTGGTTCGCCCGACCCCTGGCCTGGGTCTGGATCCCTGGCAGCAGCGGATCGTGCTGTGGCTGGTGGTGTCGGGCCTGGCCCTGGCGCCGGTGGCCTACATCTTTGCCCGCCGCCTGGCCCAGCCGTTCCAGATGTTCGCCGACGCCGCCGAGCAGCTGGGCCGCGATCCGCGCGGCGCACGCCTGCCGGTCTCCCTCAAGGGCACGGCGGAGATCAATGTCGCGGTGCGGGCCTTCAACGACATGCAGGACAGGCTGCGGCGCTACGTCGAGGACAGGACCGCGATGGTGGGCGCCATCGCCCACGACCTGCGCACCCCCCTGACCCGCCTGCGCTTCCGCATCGAGAACGTGCCCGAGGAGACCCGCGCCAAGATGGCGGCCGACATCGACCAGATGGAGGAGATGATCGCCGCGGCCCTGACCTTCGTTCGCGACGCCAGCCGCCCGGCCGACCGCACGCCCCTGGAGCTCTCCTCCCTGCTGGAGAGCGTCTGCGACGAGATGGCCGAGACCGGCTTCGACACCGAGGTGGAGCGCGGCGAGAAGGTGGTGATCGAAGGCGATCCGGTGGCCCTGCGCCGCCTGTTCACCAACCTGCTGGAGAACGCCGTGAAGTTCGGCGATCGGGCCCGGGCGCGGGTCTATCGCGACGCCGCCACCGCCATCGTCGAGATCGAGGACGACGGACCGGGCATTCCGCCGGCCGACGCCGAGCGGGTGTTCGAGCCCTTCTACCGCCGCGAACCCTCCCGCAGCCGCCAGACAGGGGGCATTGGCCTGGGCCTGGCCGTGGTCCGTTCGGTGGCGCGCGGCCATGGCGGCGACGTGGTGATGATCAACCGCACCGGCGGCGGCCTGACGGCTCGGGTGCAACTGCCGCTCTGACTTCGTCGTCGATCACGCGATCGTTGGCAGGGGACTTCGAGGTCTTTCAGTCGCCGTCCTGGGGCCGAGCGCCGCCGCAGAGATCGAGGCCCAGCCGGCCCAATTCCCGTCTGGCCGGGCTCGTGGCCCGACATGTCACGGGCCCGGCGGGTGCGCCGCCGCGCCTGGCCAGCGAGCCCCCTCAACCCGACTTGGGCGCGCCGCCGCGAATAAGACGCAACTTTTCTCGCAACCTCTCCCGCATCTTGAGGGTTTGCCTGAGCGTAACCGTACGTGAAGCGGCCCCCATCCGCCTCCCCGTCAGGCTCGCATCATCAGGAGTAGCCCCATGGACCTCGATCCCAACGCCAAGCCGAAGTCCCGTCGCGGATTCGCCGCCATGAACCCCGAGCGCCGGCGTGAGATCGCCCGCAAGGGCGGCGCCAGCGTCCCCGGCGAGAAACGCAGCTTCGCCAAGGACCGCGACCTCGCGGCCTCGGCCGGGCGCAAGGGCGGCGAATCCTCCCGCGGCGGCGGTCGCACCCGCGGCCCGCTCGAAGGCTGACCGCACCGACCCTCGATTGAGACAAGGCACGGCTCCGATCCCCCTCGGAGCCGTTTCTTTACGCGCCACCGGGACTGGACGCCCTCCGGTCCTCCGGCCGCTAGGCCCTCAACAGGACCATCGCGAAGCTCGGCGCCGCGCTCTCCCAGCGCTGCTCCAGCCGCCACCCCGCCGCCGCCGCCAGCTTTCCGAACCCCTCGACCGTGAACTTGTAGGAGTTCTCGGTGTGCAGGGTCTCACCGGCCGCAAAGGCGAAGCTGCGCCCCGCCACCGAGACGGTCTGGGCGCGGGTGCTCACCAGGTGCATCTCCATCCGGCTCTCCTCCGCGTTCCAGACGGCCCTGTGCCGGAAGGCGCCCAGGTCGAAGTCCCCGTCGAGCTCGCGGTTGATGCGGGTCAGCAGATTCAGATTGAAGGCCGCGGTGACGCCCTGGGCGTCGTCATAGGCGGCCACCAGGGTCGCCTCGTCCTTGACGATGTCCATCCCCACCAGGAAGGCCGCCCCCCGCCCCAGCAGGCGGCGCGCGCCTGAGAGGAAGGCGATCGCCTCGTCAGGGCGGAAATTGCCGATGGTGGAGCCGGGGAAGAAGCCGACGCTGGTCATGTCGGCCACGGCCGCCGGCAGGCTGAGGGCGGTCGTGAAGTCGTCCACCAGCGGCGCCACCACCAGGTCGGGATAGTCGCGGCCGATCGCCTGGGCGGCGGCGTCCAGGGCGTCCTTGCTGATATCGATGGGGACGTAGGCCGCCAGCTGCGGCGCGGCGTCGAGCAACAGCCGGGTCTTGGTGCTGGCCCCGCTGCCGAACTCCACCAGGGCCGCGCCGGCCGGGATCGCGGCGGCCATCTCACCGGCCTTGGCGCGCAGCAGGGCGGCCTCGGTGCGGGTGGGATAGTATTCCGGCAGGTCGCAGATCTCCTCGAACAGGCGCGAGCCCTCGGCGTCGTAGAAATACTTGGCCGGGATCGACTTCTGCGGCTTGCCCAGCCCCGCCAGCACGTCGGCGACGAAGCTGTCGTCCTGCGCCGCGGCGCGCTTGGGCTCGCCGTCCCAGGCCAGGCGCAGGCCTGAGAACATCCAACGCTGCTGCGGGTGGAAGAAGTTGCGGTAGGTCGCCCGCACATGATGCTCCGGGGTGGCGCAACAGCCGCCGCGCAGCACCATCTGGCCGATCATGAACTTGCCGTTGTACTCCCCCACGGCGCCGGCGGCCGGATGGAAGCCCGGATAGGGCGAATAGGCGCTGCGGGTCCATTCCCAGACATCGCCGAACATCTGGCGCAGCCCAGGTCCGGCCTGGGTCGCGGCGGGGCCGAGCTGACCCGAGCCCATGAAGTTGCCGGCGATGGGCAGGCCCGCCGCGGCGTGCTCCCATTCGGCCTCGGTGGGCAGGCGGGCGCCGGCCCAGGTGGCGTAGGCGTCGGCCTCGTAGAAGCTGATGTGGGTGACCGGGGCGTGGGGCGCGACGGCGCGCAGGCCCTGCAGGGTCATGGCCGACCAGCCGTGGGCGGCCTCCTGCCAGTAGAGCGGCGCCGTCCAGCCCTGGGCCTGGACCTGGGCCCAGCCCTCGGCCAGCCACAGTTCGGGACGGGCGTAGCCGCCATCGGCCATGAAGGCCAGCCACTCGCCGTTGGTCACCAGCCGGTCGGCCAGCTTGAAGGGCTGCAGGAAGACCTGGTGCCGCGGCCCCTCGTTGTCGAAGGCGAAGCCCTCGCCGCCATGGCCGATCTCCACCAGGCCGCCATCGAAATTGACCGTGCCGGCCGGCCCCGGATCGCCGCTCACCGGCAGGGCGGTGGTGGGGGAATAGGCGGGCTTCAGGGGCGACTGGGCGAAGAGATGCAGGATGTCCATCAGGATCAGCTCCTGATGCTGCTCCTCATGGGCCAGGCCCAGGTCCAGCAGCGCGGCCAGACCCGGCGTCCCGGAGGACAGCAGGTCGTGCATCGCCTCGTCCACATGGGCCCGATAGGCCAGGACCTCGTCGCGGGACGGACGAGTCAGCAGGCCGCGCTCGGGCCGCGGCTGCCGCGGACCCAGCGCCTCGTAATAGGAATTGAACAGATAGGCGTAGCGGGGGTCGAAGACCCTGTAGCCGGGCAGGTTCGGCGCCAGCATGAAGGTCTCGAAGAACCAGCTGGTATGGGCCAGGTGCCATTTGGCGGGGCTGGCGTCCGGCATCGACTGGGCGGCCATGTCCTCGCTGGAGAGGAACCGCACCAGGTCCTCGGTGGCCTGGCGGATCCGGTGATACCGCCCTACCGACTGGCCAAGGACGCCGCGGAGCGGGGCGGGCAAGGGACCTGCCTCATCGGAGGGCGCCATGGATACTCCTGCGGAATGAACGCGTCTGGGATGTCGCGGCGCGGGCCGCGAGAAAGCTTGCCCCCAAGCTTCCGTCAACGACCGAAGGTCGTCCTTCGTTCCCTAGATTGGGGGTCGGGCGCTCAACCGCAAGGTGGAACAGATGGAGTCTGCGCGCGTTGACCTGAGCGACGGGGCGCGGCGGTGAAGACCGCCTCCCAACCTGACGGCGGGGCGGATCGAGGAAACCCATGTCCGGCGATACCTGGCGCGACGACGTCGTTCGCATGATCCCCGCGCTGAGAGCCTTCGCCTGGTCCTTGAGCCATAATGGATCCGACGCGGACGACCTGGTCCAGGACACCCTCATCAAGGCCTGGACCAACCGCGACAAGTTCGAGGACGGCACCAACCTACGGGCCTGGCTGTTCACGATCCTGCGCAACACCTACTACACCCAGGTCATCCGCCGCCGCCGCGAGGTGCGCGACGAGCAGGGCGAATATGCCGGCGCCCTGAGGTCCGCCCCGACCCAGGAATGGAGCGTGGCCATGCACGCCATGCAGGACGCCCTGAAGCTGCTGCCTGACGAGCACCGCGAGGCCCTGATCCTGGTGGGGGCCGCGGGCCTCTCCTACGAAGAGGCCGCCAGTATCTGCGGTTGCGCGGTGGGCACCATCAAGAGCCGGGTGAACCGCGCGCGAACCCGGCTGCTGAAGATCATGGACGCCGACGACGCCTCCGACGTCATGGCCTATGACAGCCTGGCGGCCGCCAACGGGGCTTAGCCCCCCTATCCCACCGTCTTGCGCAGCCAGGCCAGCAGGTCGGCCACGACCTCGTCGCGGTTGGTCTCGTTCAGCATCTCGTGGCGGCCGCCCTCGTAGATCTTCACTTCCATCCGGGTGAGACCCGCGTCGCGGTAGCGGTTCACCAGGGGATGCAGCAGCTCCAGGTCGCGGTTGATGGGGTCCTTGTCGCCCACGAAGATGTAGAGCGGCAGGTCCTTGGGGATCTTGGCGATCTCGGCGGGATCGCGCAGGCGTGCACCGACCCGGGCGAAGCTCTCCGCCGCGCTGGGCTGGCGGGAGAAGCCGCACAGGGGATCGGCGATGTACTTGTCCACCTCGGCCTCGTCCCGCGACAGCCAGTCGTAGGGGGTGCGGGGCGGCGGGCCCTCGGCGTTCATCTCGTCCAGCTTCTTGGCCGGGCCAGTGCGGTCGCCGAAGGCGGCCGTGCCCGACAGCACCAGCCCGTCGACCTTGCCGGCGTGATCGAAGGCGTAGGCCTGGGCGAAGAACGAGCCGAGGCTATGGCCCAGCAGGACCAGCGGCAGGCCCGGGTTCTCGGCGCGCGCCAGGTCGGTCAGGCGGGCGATGTCCTCCACCACCAGCTCGGCGCCGTTCTCGCCGAAGTCGCCCAGGGCTTCCTTGGAGGGCGCGGTGTAGCCATGGCCGCGATGGTCGTCGGCATAGAGGACGAAGCCGTCGGACATGATCGGGATCAGCGGCTCGGGGTAGCGCCGGGCATGTTCACCCATGCCGTGGGCGATCTGCAGGACCGCGCGCGGCGCGACGGTCTCGTCGGCCCAGCGGAAGCCCGCGATGGAGGCGCCGTCGGCGCCGTCGAACCGGAACTGCTTCTCGGAATAGCCCATGGTCCCCTCCGTACGCTCTGGCGGCGCGAGGGCACCGACATAGCGCGCGGAGACGGCGATGCACGCGGTTTTTCGATGGGCCGAGGCCAAGTCTCGACAGGGCGCGCGGGCGGTGGGACGACTAGGCCATGGTGTTCAAGAGTCTCCGCCCCGCCCTGCTCGCCGGCCTTGGTCTTGCGGCCCTGCTGCTGCCCGGTTGCCAGGCCAAGGTCAGCCGCCCGCCCTGCCCCGCCGGCGAGGTCTGCCTGGCCTACGGCGCCAACGGCGAGGCCGGGTCGCTGGACCCCCAGACCAGCAATCTGGTGGACGAATTCAACATCATCGCCGACCTGATCTTCGGCCTCACCACCGACTCGCCGGAGGGGACGCCGATCCCGGCCATGGCGGAGTCTTGGGTCGTCAGCCCCGACGGCCTGGTCTGGACCTTCCACCTGCGGGACGCCAAGTGGTCGGACGGGGTTCCCGTGACCGCCGACGACTTTGTCTTCGCCTATCGCCGCATCCTCGATCCCAAGACCGCCTCGATCTATTCCTACCTGGTCTACCTGCTGAAGAACGGCCAGGCGGTGAACGAGGGCAAGGCGCCCCTGACCGCCGTCGGCGCGCGCGCCATCGATCCCCGCACCCTGGAACTGACCCTGGAGCACCCTGCCCCCTATCTGCCGGAACTGCTGAAGCACCAGAGCTTCTTCCCGGTGCCCAAACACGCGGTGGAAAAATGGGGCGACGCCTGGGTCAAGCCCGGCCGTTATGTCAGCAACGGCCCCTACAAGCTGGTGAGCTGGAAGCTGGGAGACCACATCGAGGTGGTGAAGAACCCCTATTTCTACGACGCCAAGAACGTCTGCGTGGACCGCATCGACTACTTCCCCACCCCAGACTCCGTGATGGCTGAACGGCGGATCGAGCGGGGCGAGCTGGACGTGAACACCTCGTTCCAATCCAACCGCTTCGTGCGGCTGAAGGAGCGGATGCCCGACGTGGTGCGGGCCAAGAATTCCCTGGCCACCGCCTATCTCTCCTTCAACACCCGCGAGATCGCAGCCTTCCGCGACCCGCGGGTCCGCCGGGCCCTGTCGGAGGCGATCGACCGCGACTTCATCACCCAGAAGCTGCTGCGAGCGGGTCAGATTCCGGCCTACGCCTTCGTTCCGCCGGGCACCGCCAACTACGCCCAAGGCGCAAAGACCGTCTGGGCGGGCAGGCCCCTGGCCGAACGGCAGGCCGAGGCCCGGAAGCTGCTGGCCGCCGCCGGATACGGCCCCGACCACAAGCTCGGCTTCGAGCTGAAGATCGGCAACAGCCCCGACACCATCCTGCTGGCCAGCGCCGTCCAGGCCGACTGGGCCGCCATCGGGGTCGACGCCCGGATCGTGCAGAACGAGAGCCAGATCGCCTTCGCCGCCTACCGCAACCGCGATTTCGGGATCGGCGCGATGAGCTGGTTCGCCGACTTCAACGATCCCGTGACCTTCCTGGCCCTGATGAAGTCCGACACCGGCGGCCAGAACTACGGCGACTACAAGAACCCCGCCTATGACGCCCTGCTCAACGCCGCCGACCGCGAGCCGGACGGGGTCAAGCGCGCCGCCATCCTGCAACGGGCCGAACAGATGATGCTGAGCGAGGACGCCATCGCGCCGATCTACTACGTCGTGAACCGCAACCTGGTGAGCCCGAAGGTCACCGGCTGGGTGGACAACGTCTCCAACTTCCACCGCGCCCGGTGGCTGTGCGTGAAGAAATGAGGGGGAAGGTCTTGGCGGTGACGCAGGGATTCGAACCCTGGATACGCTTTCACGTATGACGATTTAGCAAACCGTTGCCTTAAGCCACTCGGCCACGTCACCATCAAGGCCGGGACGGATAGCGGTTTCGAAAGCGGCTGGCAATCGAGTCGCTCGCTTTCCGCGCGCGCCCCCCGAATCCCTTGGCTTTCAACGAACCTGCCGCCTCGTTAACCCGACGATCAGACCCCTGCGTCACATTGCAGCGACCCAATTCTGTGTGCGTGGCTCTCGCTCAATGGCTTCGATCGTCCAGTTCCAGCGCAAGGCCCGGCCCGAGGCCGAGCTCGAGGCTGAACCCGCGCGCGCCGTCGAAGCGCCGGCCCTGCCGGCCGCCGAGTCGGAGGACTCCACCGACCGCCGCGGTCCATTCCGTCCCAAGGCCCTGATCCCGACCCGCGCCCGCCTGCAGGGCCGCGTGGTGGCCCGCATGTTCCAGGGCGGCGACGCGGCCGTCCTGGTCCTCGCCGGCTTCGCGGCCCATGGCCTGGGCGCGATCGGCGCCGCGGGCCTCTCGGTGACCTGCGCCGGCGTCCTGGCCGTGCTCCTCGCCCTCTCGATCTTCCGCGCCTACGGCTTCGGCCGCCGCGAGGGCCTGGCCTACCACCTGGCGCGGCTCAGCGGGGCCTTCGCGGTCGGGGCCGGCGCGGCCTTCGTCGCCCTGATCCCCTTCGTGTCCCTGGCCGCCCTCGGCCAGGCCATGGTCATCTGGGGCCCGCTGGCCTTCGCGGCCACCTACGGCCTGCACATCGTCTGGTGGCTCTGCGTGCGGCGCTGGCGGGCCAGCGGCCGGCTGACCCCCAATATCGTCGTGGTCGGGGCGACCGGCGCGGCCGAGCGCCTGATCGTCGCCACCCTGCTGAGCCGCGAGGCCAATATCCTGGGGGTGTTCGACGATCGCGCCGCCCGCAGCCCCGCCGGCATCCGCGGCGTCCCCGTGCTCGGCGACACCAACGCCCTGCTGGCCCACCGCATCATGCCCTATGTCGACCGCATCGTGATCACGGTCCCCTCCCAGGCCCGCGCCCGGGTCGGCCAGGTGATCGAGCGGCTGCGGGTCCTGCCCAACGAGGTCACCCTGCTGCTGGACGGCGAGGACGCCGCCCACGAGGCCGCCGCCATCAGCCGCATCGCCGACGTCCCCCTGGCCCACATCTCCGGCGCGCCGCTGGACGACCGCCGGGTGATCGTCAAACGTATTCAAGACCTTGTGGTCGGATCCCTGGCCCTGGTGGTGGCCGCCCCGGTCATGGGCCTGGTGGCGCTCGCCATCAAGCTGGACAGTCCCGGCCCCGCCCTGTTCCGCCAGCGCCGCCACGGCTTCAACAACGAAGAGATCGTGGTGTGGAAGTTCCGCTCCATGCAGGTCCAGGCCACGCCCCAGACCAAGGTGCGCCAGACCCAGGCCGATGACGACCGCGTCACGCGGGTCGGCCGCTTCATCCGCAAGACCTCCCTGGACGAGCTGCCGCAGATCTTCAACGTGCTGGCCGGCGAGATGTCCCTGGTGGGGCCCCGGCCTCATCCGGTGGGGATGATGACCGGCGACGTGGAATCGGCCCGCCTGGTGGCCGAATACGCCCATCGCCACCGGATGAAGCCCGGCATGACCGGCTGGGCCGCCATCCACGGCTCGCGGGGCCCGGTGGACACCCCGGAACTGGTCAAGCGCCGGGTGGCCCTGGACGTGGAGTACATCGAGCGGCAGTCCTTCCTGCTCGACCTCTACATCATCGCCATGACCCTGCCCTGCCTGCTGGGCGACCGCGAGAACATCCGCTGAGGCCCACGGCCTTAACCGTTTGAAACCGCCTTGTGGGGCAAGCTGAGCCTCAATCCCGGCGGCCCGCTCGCCGGCGTTTCGAAGAGGCTGCGACGATGTTCTGGCGAGGGGTGGTCGGCTATCTGCCCGTCAATATCGTGCAGGGTGTCGTGGGCCTGCTCACCATCGTGGCCTTCACCCGCCTGCTGACCCCGGCCCAGTTCGGCGACTACGCCCTGGGCTTCTCGGTCATGACCCTGACCCATACCGCCGTCTTCACCTGGAACGAGGCGGCGATGGCGCGGTTCTGGGCCCGCGAGGCCGAGCGCAACGGCGGGGCCGACCATGCCGCCACCGTCTATCGCACCTGGCTCTTGCTGATCGCCCTGGTCCCCGTCGCGGCCGGGCTGACCGTCCTGTGGCCCATGACGCCCGGCCTGCGCGTCGCGGTGCTGGCGGGCCTGGCCGCCGTCCCCTTCCGCACCTTCGCCAAGCTGGCCCAGGAGCGCCGCCGCGCCGCGGGCGAGGTGGCCGGGGCCGCCAGTCTCGACATCGCCCAGACCCTCGGCGGCTTCATCCTCGGGGCGGGTCTGGCCTGGGCCGGGTTCGGCGGGGCCGCGCCGATGATGGGCTACGGCCTGGCCGCGGCCCTGTGCACCCTATGGTTCCTGCCCGGCGAGTTCGCCCGCGCCAAGCCCGGCGCCTTCGCCGCTCACCGGGCCCGGGAGCACGCCGCCTACGGCGCGCCCGTCGCCCTGTCCCTCATCCTGGCCCTGGTGCTGGCCACCACCGACCGCTTCCTGCTGGCCGCCTTCCTCGATCAGGCGGCGGTGGGCGTCTATCACGCGGGCTACAGCCTGGCGAACCGCACCCTGGACGTGGTCTTCATCTGGCTGGGCGCCGCCGGTGGTCCGGCCCTGATCATGGCCCTGGAGCGCGGCGGCCGCGACGCCCTGGCCAAGGCCGCCCGCGAACAGGCCCAGCTGATGATCCTGCTCACCGTCCCCGCGGCCACCGGCCTGGCCCTGGTGGCCGCCCCTCTGTCGCAGTTGATGATCGGTGAGACCCTCAGCACCGGCGCGGCGCACGTCACCCCGTGGATCGCGCTCAGCGGCCTGCTGGCGGGCCTGACCACCTACTACTTCCACCAGGCCTTCACCCTGGGACGGCGGACCAGCTTCCTCCTGATCGCCATGATCGTGCCCGCGGGGGCCAATGTGGTCCTGAACCTGATCCTGATCCCCCGCTTCGGCCTCGACGGCGCCCTGTGGGCGACGCCCGCCAGCTACGCTCTCGGCCTGGCGGCGTCCGTCCTGCTGGGACGCCGGACCCTGGCCCTGCCGATCCCCTGGCTGACCCTGGCCCAGGCGGGCGGCGCGAGCCTGCTGATGGCGCTCGCGGTCAGCCGCATCCCGGCCCTGGGCGGCCTGCCGGAACTGGCGCTGAAGGCCATCGCCGGCGCCCTGATCTATGGCCTGGTGGTGGCCCTGCTGGACGCCGGCGCCCTGCGCAGCCGGGGCCGCGAGGCCTTCCGCACCTTCCGCGCCCGGAGCGCCACATGACCCCGCAAGCCGAGAGCCTGTTCGACAACCCGCTGTGGGCCAAGGGCCGCCCGGCGCTGTCCATCCTCATCCCGTTCAAGGGGGACGATCCCACCCCGCTGCTGGCGGCGCTGGCCCGCGAGACCGGCGACGCCGAGGTGGTGATCCTGGACGACGGCTCCGGCGACCCGGCGCTGGCCGCTCGGGTCGAGGCCGCCATCGCGGCCCTCCCCCTGCCCGCCCGCTTCGCCCGACTGGCGGCCAATGAGGGCCGATCCAAGGGGCGCAACCGCCTGGTGGTCCACGCCCGGGCCGGCCATTTCCTGTTCCTGGACAGCGACATGCTGCCGGACTCCCCCGATTTCATCGCCGCCTGGCTGGACCTGATCGCCCGGGAGAACCCGGCGGTGGCCTTTGGCGGCTTCTCCCTGGACCAGGCGCCGCCGCGGACCGACCACGCCCTGCACCGCGCCATGGCGGGCCACTCCGACTGCCTGCCGGCCGCCGAGCGGGCCCTGACCCCGGAGAAGATCTTCACCTCCAACCTGCTGGTCCGCGCCGACGTCTTCGCCTCGGAATCCTTCGACGAAGGTTTCGCCGGCTGGGGCTGGGAGGATGTGGAATGGGGCATGCGGGTGGCCCGCCGCTGGCCGATCCTGCACGTCGAGAACACCGCCACCCACCTGGGCCTCGACACCGCCAGGACGCTCGCCGACAAGTACGAGCAATCCACCGGCAACTTCGCGCGCATCGTGGCCACCCATCACGCCGTCATCAGCCGCTATCCCAGCTACAAGGTCGCCCGGGTGCTGAAGCGCGCGCCGCTGCGCAGCCTGTGGCGGCCGATGCTGAAGGCCTATGCCCTGACGGAGGGACCGCCGCTGAAGACCCGCGCCTTCGCCCTGCGCCTCTATCGCGCCGCCCTCTACGCCGAGGCGGTCTGATGGCGACCTATGCCGAGGCCTATTCCGCCGACCGTTCGCTCAAGGGCAAGCTGCGCCGCCGTCTGGTGCGCCTGGTGCATCGCCGCCCCCTGGCCAAGGCGCCGGAGCGGCCCATGGTCTCCTTCACCTTCGACGACGCCCCCCTGACCGCCGCGGTGGCCGGCGCGGCCCTGCTGGAAACCCGCGGCCTGGCCGGGACCTATTACGTCTCCGCCGGCCTGGCCGGGACCGAGGCCCCCATGGGGGTCTGCGCGGAGGCTGTGGACTATCGCCGCCTGGCCAAGGCGGGCCACGAGATCGCCTGCCACACCTATTCCCATCTCGACTGCGGTCAGGCCACCGGCCCCGCGGCCCTGGCCGACGTGGACCGCAACGCCCAGGCGATGGCCGAGTGGGGCCTCGAGGACCTGGTAAGCTTCGCCTATCCCTATGGCGATGTCGCCGGCGGTCCCAAGCAGACGCTCGCCAGGCGGTTCTCCACCCTGCGCGCCCTGCATCACGGCCTGGTCGAGAAGGGCTGCGACCTCAACCAGGCCCCGGCTGTCGGCATCGAAGGTCCCGAGGGCGAGATCGTCGCCCGCCGCTGGCTGGACGAGGCCAAGGCCAGGACCGCCTGGTTGATCCTCTACACGCACGACGTCCGGCCAGACCCCTCACCGTGGGGCTGCACGCCTGAGGTCCTGGCCCGGCTGATCGACCGGGCGGTGGCCGACGGCTTCGAGGTGGTGACGGTTCGCGAAGGCGCGCGTCGCCTGGGTCTTTAGGTCGTGACCTCGCGGTCGGGCCAGCAGAGCTTCACCGCCAGGGCCACGAAGATCACCCAGCGGAAATCGTTGTAGTTCACCGCCACGCTCTCGGTGAGCGAGGTCAGGCCGTAGACCAGCAGGAACGGCAGGGCCAGGTAGGCGCCCTTGTCCCGGAACACCGAGACCACGGCCAGGACCATGGTCTGCAGGAAGCACAGGCCCCAGGCGGCCAGGCCGAAGACCCCCAGGCCCAGCCACTGCTCGATCCAGGTGTTGTGGGAGTGGTGCGGCTTCCAGCCGGCCTCCTTGACGATCTTGGGCAGCGGCCCCCAGCGGCTGGTGTCGTCCCAGACTGCGCTGTAGCCGTAACCGGTCCAGGGCCGCTTCTCGATCTGGTGGATGGCGGCGTCCCAGATCTCGGTCCGTCCGGTAAGGGTGGCGTCCTTACCCAGCAGGTCGAAGAACAGGTCGGCGGCGAAGATCGCCACGCTGGCCACCATGACGATCCCGAGGACGGCGAGCCAGCTTGTCGCCACCCCGGCGGCGGGACTGCGCCGCGCCAGGCCGACGAACATCAGCCCGCCCAGAGCCATCATCACCGTGACCAGGGAGGTCTTTGAGGTGGACATGATCACCAGCAGGACGGCCAGGGCCGCGAAGGGCCACCAGATCTTGGCCCGCTGGGGATTGAGCATGGCCGCCGCCGCCAGGATGGCGAAGCCCAGGGACATGATGCCCCCCATGGCGTTCTTGTCGGCCCAGACCCCGCGCCAGGCTCCGGGGAACAGCTCGTGCATCACCCCGATGGAGGGGACCGCCAGGGGCATGATGAAGGAGATGACGACGAGGACGGCGAATGCCGTGGCGAAGATCTCCGCCAGCTCCGCCCATCGATAGCGCGCGGCCAGGACCACCCCGCCCAGGGTGGTGGCGTAGACCGCCACGACCCGCCGCACGGTGATGTCCGGCGCGGTGGACCAGAAGATCGACAGCCCGACGATCAGCATCAGGATGATCAGGAAGGGCTGACGGATCACCGCGCGGACGACGCTGACCGGGGTCAGGGCCATCAGCAGCGCGGCGGCGGCGTAGGCTGGCAGGTAGCCCAGCGGGATCAGCTTGTCGAAGGCGGTGTTGTTGGCGTCGCCGCGCAGGGGGAAGACCCAGCCTTCGCTGAAGATCAGCAGGATCGAGACGCTGGCGGCGAAGATCGCCAGGTCCCAGACGCTGATCTGTCGCCGCCCCGAGACGTCGGCCCCCGACCAGGCGGCGTGGACGGTCACGGCAGGATCGCCTTCAGGAAGGCCGGCTGGGCCACGGTGGCGCGGTTGAAGAAGATTCCGGTCACCGTCCCGCCCGCCCCGGCGATGGCGTCGCGCAGCTGGGCCGGCGCCCGCACGTCGGCTTCGTCGGCGGCCACCACCAGGACCGTCTGGTCCATGAAGGGGGCGACGGTCAGGGCGGCCTGGGACCGCTCCGGCGACGGGCAGTCGACGATGATCAGGTCGGCGTACTTGCGCAGCGCCGTCCAGTAGTCGCCGGTGGGCAGGATGTGGACGCTCTGGCGGCCCTTCAGCCCCTCGCGGCGGAAGCGGGTGACCCACCAGCGAGCCGATCCCACCCGGTGGGCGCAGAGATAGCGAGCGTCGGGCCAGGGCTGGCCGTCCGGGCCGTGGGAGGCGGGCTGGACGGTGAAGAAGATCGAGCCGTCGGGGCTGGCGGCGGCGGGCTCGCCGAGCGGGCCATAGCGGTCGCTTTCGGCGCCGATGGCGGCGTGCTGCGGCGAAGCCAGCAGATCGAGGTCCACCAGCCAGACGGACCGGCCGGCGCGCTTGGCGGCGAAGAAGGCGAGTTCGCGCGCCACCGTGGACGTGCCCTCCCCCCGGCGCGCGGCCACGACCTGGACGATGCGCGCGCGACCGGAGGCCGGCGCGCCCAGCGACGCCCACAGGTCGGCCATCTCGGCGTTCAGGTCCACCATCCCTCGAATCGATACGCGCGCAAGCTGTTCAAACTACCGCAAGTTCTGGGCGAGCGAACGGCGGCCGTTCGCCACCCCCGGTCACCGGACCTTCATCGGCGCGGTCGCCAGCACCGGCAGGTCCAGGGTGCGTGAGGCCGACTGCGCGGTGGGCAGGCCGGGCCGCAGGAACATCCGCAGCAGGCCCGCGCACAGGGCGGTGAAGGCGGCGAACAGGAAGGCCAGCACGATCACCGGCTTCTTCAGGCTCTTGCCCTTGGTGGGGGGCGTGGCCCGGCTGACGATGCGGATGTTGTCGTTGGTGGTGGAGGCGATCTCGCTGGCGGCTCGGCTCTGCTGCTCCTTGACCGTGAAGTCGCGGACGCTGGCCTGCAGGACGTCGCGGTCCAGGGACAGGGCCTGGAATCTCGGCTCCAGCTCGGCCAGGCGCATCCGACGCTCGGTGAGCTGGGCCACCTGGTTGGCGAGCGCCACCTGGGACTGCTTCAGGGCGGCCACCTCGGCGGTGAGCTGGATCTTCTCGGTCTGGATGGTCTGGTAGACCGGATTGACCCCGATCCGCCGGGCGCCCTCGCCCTGGGTGCGGCCGCTGGAGATGCCCGCCTCCAGCTGGGCGATCTGGGCGTCGAGCTCCTGAACCGGGCGGGCGTCGTTCTTGTAGCGCGACAGCAGATCCTCCCGCTGCAGCTTGAGGGTCATCAGCTTGTCGTTGGCGGCGCTGGAGATGTCGCGATAGAGGCCGACCTCCTGCGAGACCTGACCCATCTGGGATTCCAGCATGGCCAACCGGCCCATGCGGTCCTGGAGCTGGGTGTCGGTCTGGTACTTCTGCTGCTCGATCTGCTGCTGGAGCTGGCCCAGCGAGGTCTTCTCGGCGGCGAAGTCGCCGATGCGGTTGTTGTTCAGGAAGTCCTCATAGGCCGCGTCGGCCTGAGCCAGTCGGGCCGCGAAGGCCTCCCGCTGGCGGGCCAGGGCCGGCGAGGTGGGGTCGGTGAGCACCGAGCGGCGATAGATCAGGTACTCCTCCAGCAGGGTGTTGAGCACCAGGGCGGCGGTCTCGGGATTCTCGTGGGTGAAGCTGATGCGGATGATGGGCGTGTCGGGCGCCGTCTCGATCTTGGTGGAGCTGTCCAGGCTGCGGATCGCCTGGCCCAGGATCAGCTTCTTCTCGCTGGCGTCGGCGGTGGCGTACTTGGCCGCCAGGACCGGATAGATCCGGGCCAGGCCCAGCTTGTCGATCACGCGCTGCTTGAGCTGACCTGAGCCGAGGATTTCGGTTTCCGACTGGATGACCTGGTCGGAGTCGGGCACCGCGCCGCGGCCGGCGTCGCCGGAGAGCGGCTCATAGACATATTCCTGGCCCAGCCGGACCAGGACGCTGGAATAGGCCGGATAGGTGGTCTTCATGGTGAAGGCCGCGGCGGCCCCCAGGACGAAGATGATCGCGAAGACGGCCACCATGAGGTAGCGTTCACGCCACAGAAGGGTCGCGAAGTCCGACACGGCGTAGCGCGGCCGCGCGGCCCAGTCGGGGCGCGGCGCCTGATCGTGCGGTCTGATTGTCCAAGCCCCTGGCGCGGCCATGCGATTCCGACTGTTCTAGCCCTACGGAGGGACCGTGGCGGGGGACGATTAACGTTCCATTACCCATTCTCGTTAAGGTTTGCGGTCATGCGTCCCAGCCTGAAATTCGCGTCCGCCCTGCTGGCCTGTGCGAGCCTCGCGGCCGGCGGCTGCGCCCCTCACCTGCCGCGCCTGCCGCGAATGGATCTGCTGGGCCGCATCGACGAGCCAGAGCCCCGCGCGGCGCGGGCGCAGCGCGACGACCAGGGGAACTTCGGCGACATCCCCTACGCGACCTGGAGCGACTATGAGCCGCCCTACCGTTTCTATCCGGGCGACGAGATCGAGGTCAGCCTGCCCTCGGCGCCGGAACTCAACAAGACGGTGACGGTGCAGCCCGACGGCCGCATCTCCCTGCCCCTGATCGGCGGGGTGATGGCGGCCGACCGCACGGGACCCGAACTGCAGGGCGCCCTGTCGGAGGCCTATGCCAGCCAGCTGTTGCGCCCGGTCGTCGACGTGACCCCGAAGGCCGCGCCGCTGAAGGTGTTCGTGGGCGGCGAGGTGGGTACCCCCGGCGTCTACGACATGGTGGGCGACACCGACGCCCTGCGCGCGGTCATCCAGGCCGGCGACTTCAAGCCCAGCGGCGACCGCGACAAGGTGATCATCCTGCGGCGCGGCCCGGACGGGCGCGGCATGATGCGGACGGTGAAATTGGGGAAGGGCCTGAAGAATCCGGCCGCGGACCTCGTGCCCCTGCGCCGGTTCGACATCGTCTATGTGCCGCGCAGCGGCGTGGCCAACGCGGCCCTGTTCGTCCAGCAGTACTTCCGCGACCTGTCGCCGATCCAGTTCGGATTCAGCTACGCCCTGGGCGCCCAGGCCGCGGGACAATAGCCGCGGACGGCGACGCCAGCGAACGCCGGCGCCGTGGGATCAAGCTCCGATCCGGCCGATCAGCCGTGGGCCAGCCATTCTCGCGCCTGGCGCTGGGCTTCGGCGACCTCGTCGGAGGCCATCTCCTGGCTCAGTTCCTTGCGGTAGATCTTGGCTTCCATCGAGCCGCGCATGGCGGCCAGGTTGAACAGCATGTGAGCCGAGACATAGTCCAGCGGCGCGCCGCCCTGTCCCGTCGAGTACAGCAGACCCATGCGGAACAGTTCGTCCCCGGAGGCATCGGCGCCTGGCAGCGGGAGGCCGCCCTCCGATTCCACGCTCGTAAGCATGACTTCGTTTCCCTCTGTGGTCGGCAGGCCCCGTTCTGGCGCGCGTCTCCGACCGTCGTGGGATCAGAGAAGTCGATAGCCACTGAACATATGGTTAAACTCAAGGACTGCGGTGTTCAGCCGCAGGCCAAATCAGCATTCGCGGGCGTTACTGCACGCAAACCTCCGCGCCGAATGCAAACCCAAAATGGGTTCTTTCGCCGGGCGTCTGGTTAACGCCGACGGCGATCGGGCGCTCCCGCCACACGCGAGACTGGCAGACGGCCAAGCTTGGATTGAGTAGGTCTTGAGCCACATCTCTCGGCTGCGGTTGGAGAGAGCGATCCTGCGGCTGGAGAGATCTGAGTGAAGCACACCATCCTGAGCATGACCGCCCTGGCGGCGATTTTCGGCGGCTTCGCCCTGGCGGCCACCGGCGCCCAGGCGCAGTCCTGGGATCCCCACGCCGGCTATTCCAGCCAGAGGCGCGAGGAGCGCTGCGACTGCTACGACTATGACGCGCGCCGGGATCACTATTATTCCTACGAGGAGCGCCGGAGCGGCGGTTATCAGGACGACCGCCAGGCCTATGCGCCGCCGCCCCCGGCCGGAGCGACCTACTACGCGCCCCCCGCCGGCGGTCAGAACAACATGGGCTATTTCGAGCAGTACGAGCCGGGCCGCAGCGTCTGGCGCCCGGGCCTGCTGCTGCCGCCCTACTTCCGCGGCTACATGGTCACCGACAACCGCCTGGCCCGCAAACGCGGCTACGCCTGGTACCGGGTCGGCAACGAATACATCCTGGCCAGCACCTCCACCGGCGAGGTTCTCCGGATCGTCACCTTCCCCTGAGGGACGCAGGACAGCTCCCCGGGCGCTCCCGTTTGGAGCCTTCGCCCGGGGTCCGGCGTTTCCCCATGCCCAGCGTTCAGGCGCGGTTCAGGCGGAATCCGCCACCGTGACGCACGAGGGATGCTCGCCCATCCGGGCGTGGTGAAGGAGGCGTGGATATGAAACGTCTGATCTTGAGCCTGGCCGCCGTGGCGGCCGTCGCCGGCCCCATGGCCGCCACGGCCACCGCCGCCCAGGCGCAGTCCTATCATCGCGATCGCTACGACGACCGGTATGACCGCCGGGACCATCGTCACGACCGTCGCGACTGGGATCGCGGCCGCTACAACGGCTACTATGCGGGAGGCCGCTGGACCTACGGTCCGCCGCCGGCCGCCTATTACGGCAACCCCTACTACCGTCCCGGATACGCCCAGTGGCGCCGCGGCGCGGCCCTGCCCGCCTACTACCGGAGCTACCCGGTCTATGACTACGGGCGCTACCGCCTGCGTCAGCCGCCGCGTGGCTATGCCTGGTACCGCACCGGCAACGACTATGTCCTGGCGGCGATCGCCACCGGGATCATCTTCGAGATCATCAGCAACAACTAGGGCGATGGCTCAGCCGAGAGGCCCCGGAGTTCGCGCCCCGGGGCCTTTTTCGTGGGCTACATGTAGGCCGTGGCGCCGGAGTCGGCGATGCGCCGGCCGTGGGCCTTGCGCAGGAAGCCATAGCGCCGGGGCGGCGGCTCGGGACCGTCGTGATGGAAGAAGGTGTCCATCATGTAGAGCTGCACCGCCTCGGGCGCGCAGTGGGCCACCACGCTCCAGCGCGAGCGCATCTGGTCGACGGCGGGCGAGCCGCCATGCGGCAGTTGCGGGTGCCAGATGGCCACGTCGCCGCGCTTGATCGGGGCGGTCACCACCTCGCCGGCGCTCGGGCTGTCCTGGATCACCTGGCCATTATAGAGGTCGAGCGCCAGGGTGAGCTGATCCTGCGGGCCGAGGTCGGGCCGGTCGCGCTGCACCCGACGCATGATGTCGCGGTGGTGCTCCATGACGAAGCGCTGCCCGCCCTTGACGTACATCAGCGGCCCGGCCTCGGCGCTGACGTCCTCCAGCGCCGTCCAGACCCCGAAGAAGCGGCTCTCCGGCCAGGTGGCGAAGTGCGGGGTGTCGCGGTGCAGGGGCTGCTGGGTGCCGTACTTGAAGGTCAGGGTGGTGTAGACGCAGGCCTTCTCGTCGAAGAGATAGTCCAGCAGCCGCATGACCTTGGCGTTGGCGACCACCGCCAGCTCGGCCTCCGACCACAGGTGGAAGTTCACCAGCCGCTTCTCACGCCCCATCTCGTCGAGATTCTGGGCGACATAGTCGGCGTTCTCGCGGGCGTAGCGGTAGTAGTCGTCGATCACCTTGGCGCAGAGATCGCCGTCCACCACGCCCCGCAGGATGGTGAAGCCATCGGTGCTCAGCTCCCGGGCCGCGGTCTTGAATTCGTCGGAGACCCGCGAGCGTTCGATGCGCGCCAAGGCGTCGGGCTTGTCCAACCAGAGCGCCTTCAGGGAAGGCCGCTTCTCGCCGAAGCCGAACATCAGCCGATCCCGAGCTTGGCTTTCAGGAGTAGGTTGACCGTGCCGGGATTGGCCTTGCCGCCGGTCTCCTTCATCAGCTGGCCGACGAACCAGCCGATGGCCTGGGGCTTGTCCTTCACCGCGGCCGCCTGGCCCGGATTGGCGGCGATCAGCTTGTCGATCATGGCCTCCAGGGCGCCGGTGTCGGAGACCTGTTGCAGACCCTGCTTCTCGACGATGGCGCGCGCGCCGCCCTCGCCCGCCCACATGCGGTCGAAGACGTCCTTGGCGATCTTGGAGGAGATGACGCGCTCCTCGATCAGGGCCACCAGCTCGGCGATGTCGGCGGGCTTCAATGGACTGTCGCCGATGTCCTGGCCGGCCGCGGTCAGCCGGGCGGCCAGCTCGTTGGTCACCCAGTTGGAGGTCAGCTTGGCGTCGCGGCCCTTGGCGGCTTCCTCGAAGAAGTCGGCCCGGGCCTGCTCGGTGATCAGCACCCCGGCGTCATAGGCCGACAGGCCGTACTGCGACTGCAACCGCGCCTTCTTGGCGTCGGGCAGTTCGGGCAGCGAGTCCTGGATCTTCTTCACCCAGGCCGGATCGAGGACCAGGGGCAGCAGGTCGGGATCGGGGAAGTAGCGGTAGTCGTGCGCCTCTTCCTTGGACCGCATGGAGCGGGTCTCGAGCTTGGTGGGATCGAACAGCCGGGTTTCCTGATCGATCTTGCCGCCGTCCTCGATGATCTCGATCTGGCGGCGGGCCTCGTACTCGATGGCCTGCTGGATATAGCGGTAGGAGTTGACGTTCTTGATCTCGCAGCGCGTGCCCAGGTGGCTGAAGTCGCCGGTCTCGCGGAACTTCTCGTAGGCGCCTGGGCGGCAGACCGAGACGTTGACGTCGGCGCGCAGGTTGCCCTTCTCCATGTCGCCGTCGCAGGTGCCCAGATAGACCAGGATGGTGCGGACCTTCTTCACATAGGCCGCGGCCTCGGCGGCCGAGCGCATGTCGGGCTTGGAGACGATCTCCATCAAGGCGGTGCCGGCGCGGTTCAGGTCGACATAGGTGGCGTTGGGATCCTGGTCGTGCAGCGACTTCCCGGCGTCCTGCTCCAGGTGCAGACGCTCGATGCGCACGGTGAAGGTGGAGCCGTCGTCATGCTCGACGATGACCTCGCCCTCCCCCACGACCGGGTCCTTGAACTGGCTGATCTGATAGCCCTGGGGCAGGTCGGGATAGAAGTAGTTCTTGCGGTCGAAGCTGGAGCGCAGGTTGATCTGAGCCTTGAGGCCAAGGCCGGTGCGCACGGCCTGCTCGACGCAGTAGCGGTTGATCACCGGCAGCATGCCCGGCATGGCGGCGTCCACCAGGCTGACCTGCTCATTGGGGCCCGCGCCGAAGCCCACGGCCGCGCCCGAGAACAGCTTGGCCTTGGAGGCCACCTGGGCGTGAATCTCCAGGCCGAGAACCATTTCCCACGGACCGGTACGGCCCTGGATCACTTTGGAGGTGTCAGTCATGCCGCTTTCCTAAACCGGGCCGCGCGCCAACGAAAGCACCTTGCACGGCCTGCGATTTTGAAGCTTCACTATCGGCGCAAAAATCGCCCCCTCGGGGAAGGGAACCACCATGAAGAAGACTTTCGCCGCCGGCCTCGTCGGCCTGTCGCTCTCGTTCGGCCTGATGGCCGCCGCCCCGGCCCTGGCCCAGGCGCCCGCCGCCGCCCTGTCGGTTGAGTCCACGCCGATCGAGACCCTGGTGGCCAATCCCGCCGCCAAGGCCGTGCTGGACAAGGACATTCCGGGCCTGACCACCCACGAGGCCTATGACCAGTTCAAGTCGATGACCCTGACCCAGGTCGCCCCGATGAGCCAGGGCGCGCTCACCGACGACATGCTCAAGACCGTCCAGGCCGACCTGGACAAGCTGCCCAAGTAAGAGCGCCTCGACGCCGAGATACAGGAACCCCCGCCCTCACGGGCGGGGGTTTTTTGTCACCACCACTTCGCCGGCTTGGCGCGGAAATCGGCGGCCTTTTCAAGGGCGCCGCCAATGGAGAACAGGGTCCCCTCGTCCAGCGCCCTGCCGATCAGTTGCAGGCCCAGGGGCAGGCCCTTGTGGTCCACGCCGGCGGGGATGCTCATGCCGGGCAGGCCCGCCAGATTCACCGTCACCGTGAAGATGTCGTTCAGGTACATGGCCACCGGATCGTCAGCGTTCTCGCCCAGCCCGAAGGCGGCCGAGGGCGCCGTGGGGGTCAGCAGGGCGTCGACCTTCTGGAAGGCCTGGTCGAAGTCGTCGGCGATGCGGCGGCGGACCTTCAGCGCCTTGACGTAATAGGCGTCGTAATAGCCGGCCGAGAGCACGTAGGTGCCGATCAGGATGCGGCGCTTGACCTCGGTCCCGAAGCCGGCGGCCCGGGTGTTCTCATAGGTCTCGGTGAGGTTGGCGCCCTCGACCCTCAGGCCGTAGCGCATGCCGTCATAGCGGGCGAGGTTCGACGAGGCCTCGGCCGGGGCGATGATGTAATAGGCCGGCAGGGCGTACTTGGTGTGGGGCAGGCTGACCTCGACGATCTCACAGCCGGCGTCCTTCAGCCAGGCGATGCCCTTCTCCCACAGCTCGTCGATCTCGGCGGGCATGCCGTCGACGCGATATTCCTTCGGGATGCCGATCCGCAGGCCCTTCACCGACTTGCCCACGAAGCTCGGGAAGTCGGGGACCTCGATGTCCAGGCTGGTGGAGTCCTTGGCGTCGTGGCCGGACATGGACTTCAGCAGGATGGCCGCGTCCTCCACCGTCTTGGCGATGGGGCCGGCCTGGTCGAGGGACGAGGCGAAGGCCACCACGCCCCAGCGGGAGCAGCGTCCGTAGGTCGGCTTGATGCCGACGGTGCCGGTGAAGGCGGCGGGCTGGCGAATGGAGCCGCCGGTGTCGGTGGCCGTGGCGCCCAGGCAGAGGTCGGCGGCCACCGCGGTGGCCGAGCCGCCGGAGGAACCGCCCGGG
Source organism: Phenylobacterium sp. (assembly GCF_965229015.1). GTDB lineage: Bacteria > Pseudomonadota > Alphaproteobacteria > Caulobacterales > Caulobacteraceae > Phenylobacterium. The sequence continues at coordinate 1,188,770 of NZ_CBDDIM010000001.1, forward strand.
GTCAGCTTGGCGTTCTGGCCCTCGGCGCGCCAAGGATTGACCACCGGCCCGAAGGCGCTGGATTCGTTGGAAGAGCCCATGGCGAACTCATCCATGTTGAGCTTGCCCAGCATCACCGCTCCGTCGCGCCACAGATTGGCGGTGACGGTGGATTCGTAGGTCGGCACGAAGTCGCCCAGGATGTTGGAACAGGCCGTCGAGCGGACGCCCTGCGTGCAGAACAGGTCCTTGATCCCCAGCGGCGCGCCGTCCAGGGCGCCGGCCTCGCCCTTCGCCCGGCGGGCGTCGGCGGCGCGGGCCATGTCGAGGGCCTTTTCCGGAGTCTCCAGGACGTAGGCGTTCAGCGGCTTGGCCGCGGCCACGGCGTCGACGTGGGCCTGGGTCAGCTCCACCGAGGAGAAGGTCTTGTCGGCGAGGCCCGAGAGCGCCGCCTTGAGGGTGAGCGAGGTCAGTTGGGACATGGGTTTACTCGACCACCTTGGGCACGACGAAGAAGCCGTCCTTGGTCTTGGGGGCGTTGGCGAGGATCTTGTTGACGTCCCCGCCCTCGGTGACCACGTCCTCGCGCATGGGCGCGGCCACGGCCACGGCCGAGGTCATGGGCTCCACGCCGTCGGTGTTGACCTCGGAGAGCTGTTCGATCCAGGCCAGGATGCCGCTGAGCTCGCGGGCCAGCGGCTCGATCCGGTCTTCCGGCTCGGCGATGCGGGCCAGTCTGGCGACCTTTCGGACGGTCGCCGCGTCGATGGCCATGGGGGCCTCCTGATTGTTCGATGCAGGGGTTAGCCGTGCGGCCCCGCCTTTGACAAGCGATCCGTCGCGAAACTCCCCGGTCGCCGCGCCCTTCCCTGCCCGCTATGTAGCCCCATGGCCGTCGTCGAACTGACCGAACTCCCCCCGCTCCTGCCCCGCTACGGCGCCCTGGTGGGCCTGGACCTGGGGGAAAAAACCATCGGCGTGGCGGTGTCGGACCCGACCCGGATGGTGGCCAGTCCCCTGGAGCTGATCCGCAAGACCAAGTTCACCGACGACGCCAAGGCGCTGTTCAAGCTGATGGATGGCCGCGAGGTCGCCGGGATCGTCATCGGCCTGCCGGTGAACATGGACGGCACGGAGGGGCCCCGCGCCCAGTCCAGCCGCGCCTTCGCCCGCAACCTGCTGCGCCTGCGCCCCGAACTGCTGATCGCCTTCTGGGACGAGCGGATGAGCTCCATGGCCATCAACCGCTTCCTGATCGACGAGGCCGACGTCAACCGCGCCCGACGCGCCGAGGTGGTGGACAAGATGGCGGCGGGCTGGATCCTGCAGGGCGCGCTGGAGCGGTTGCGGGGCCTGGCTTAGAGGCCTGAGTGACCTTCGATAGGCCCGCAAATCCCTAGGGGCCTAGTTCAAGGTTGATCGCGCGCGATCCTGAAGGCTTAGCTTACCTCCGCTCCACAGGAGGCTCGGATGTACACCTCCCCGACCACACGCGAAGACCGCCAGGACGTCCTGGTCGCCGCCATCCGCAGCATCCAGTTCGGCGCCCTGGTGGTGATGTCGAGCGACGGCCTGTCGGCGAGCCACATCCCCATGCTGGTCCGGGAAGGTGCGGACGGCGCGATTGAACTCGAAGGCCACGTGGCGCGGCCGAACGATCTGTGGCGCACTGCGCAGGCCGGCGTTCCGGCCCTGGCGATCTTCCAGGGCCCGCAGGCCTACATCCACCCCGGCTGGTTCCCGACCAAGAAGGCCGACGGCAAGGTCGTGCCGTCCTGGAACTATATCGCCGTCCACGCCCACGGAACCTTGGAGGCCGTCGAGGATAGCGCCTGGCTGCGGTCGCACCTGTCGGACCTGAGCGATCTGAACGAGGCGGGCCGGCCCGAACCCTGGACGCTCACCGATGCGCCGGAGGACTATCTCGCCGCCATGATGGGCGCGATCGTGGGCCTGCGCCTGCGCGTCGACCGGCTCGAAGGCAATTGGAAGATGGGCCAGAAGCAGAAGCTGGAAAATCGCCTTGGCGCGATCGACGGCCTGCTGGCCTCGTCGCACAGCGAAGACCACGACGTCGCCCTGACGATGCGGAACCTGTTGCCGACCGCGCCCTAGCCAGGGCGCGACCGCGCAAGTTCGCCGCCCAGACCTGTGGGTGAAAAGGCGAGTTCGCTTGGCGCCGTCCGCGGGCTCCGCTACGACGCGCCTTTAATGACATCCCTGCCCCCTGGTCTGAACGAGGTTCTCGGAAGAACCTTCCCGTTCCCGCGGCGACACTTCCTATCGGTGCTCGATCTGAACGAGGTGGAGGTGGCCAACCTCCTCGACCTCGCCGACGGCTTCGTGTCGCTCAACCGCCAAACCTCCAAGAAGCTGGACCTGCTCAAGGGTCGGACGCTGATGAATCTCTTCTTCGAGAATTCGACGCGGACCCAGAGCTCCTTCGAGCTGGCCGGCAAGCGGCTGGGGGCCGACGTGGTCAATATGAGCCCGCGATCCTCGTCGATCTCCAAGGGCGAGACCCTGATCGACACCGCCGTGACCCTGAACGCCATGCAGCCGGACCTGCTGGTGGTTCGCCACGCCTCCTCCGGCGCGGCGAGCCTGCTCTCCCAGAAGGTCACCTGCTCGGTGATCAACGCCGGCGACGGCCAGCACGAACACCCGACCCAGGCCCTGCTGGACGCGCTGTCCATGCGCCGCGCCTTCGGGCGGATCGCGGGCCTGCGCGTCGCCATCTGCGGCGACGTCCTGCACTCCCGGGTGGCGCGCTCCAATGTCAGCCTGCTGCAGATGCTGGGCGCCGAGGTTCGGCTGGTGGGACCGCCGACCCTGATGCCGGCGGCCGTCGACCGCTGGAAGGCCGAGGTCTTCCACAACATGCGCGAGGGCATAGCGGGCTGCGACGTGGTCATGATGCTGCGCCTGCAGCTGGAGCGCATGGACGGGGTGATGGCCCCCTCCCAGCGCGAATATTTCCGCTTCTACGGCCTGGACCGCGAGAAGCTGGCCTGCGCCGCGCCGGGCGTGCGGGTCATGCACCCGGGCCCGATGAACCGCGGCGTCGAGATCGACTCCGACGTGGCCGACGACCTGTCGGTCAGCCTGATCCAGGATCAGGTGGAGATGGGGGTGGCCGCCCGGATGGCGGTGCTGGCCTCCATGGCCGCGCGGCTGGACAACACGTGATGCGATCGGTGGCGGTCTTCTGCGGCACGAGCCCGGGGGCGGATCCGGCCTATATGGCCGCCGCGAGGGCCATGGGCGCCGCCATCGCCGGCCGCGGCCTGGCGCTGGTCTATGGCGGCGCGAAGATCGGGCTGATGGGCGCGGTGGCCGACGCGGCCCTGGCGGCGGGCGGCGAAGTGTTCGGGGTCCTGCCGGTCGCCCTGATGGATCGCGAGGGGGCCCACGAGGGCCTGACCAAGCTGGAGATCACGCCCTCCATGCACGAGCGCAAGGCGCGGATCGCCGAACTGGCCGACGGCTTCGTCGCCCTGCCCGGCGGCGTCGGCACGATGGAGGAGATCTTCGAGATCTGGACCTGGGGCCAGCTGGGCTTCCACGCCAAGCCGGCGGGGTTCCTGAACGTGCTGGGCTATTTCGACCACCTACGGGCCTTCGTGGACCACGCGGTGGGTGAAGCGTTCCTGAAGGCGCCCCACCGCGACATGCTGGTCTTCAAGTCGGAGAGCGGCGAGATGCTGGACGCCCTGGCCGCCTACAAGGCGCCGGTGACGGAGAAATGGATCGGACGGCCAGAACTATGAGCGCGCGGCCCACAGCCTTCCTCAACGCCCGCATCGTCGACCCCGCCAGCGGCTGGGACGGTCCCGGCGCCCTGCTGGTGCGCGACGGCAGGATCGCCGACGTCAGCCATGGCGGCGACCTGGGCTCCCTGTCGGCCGACATCGAGATCATAGAAGCGAAGGGTGCGATGCTGGCGCCCGGCCTGGTGGACCTGCGCGTCAAGACCGGCGAGCCCGGCTCGGAAACCAAGGAGACCCTCAAGTCGGCGGGCCTGGCCGCGGCGGCCGGCGGGGTCACCTCCATCGTGCTGCAACCCGACACCGATCCGGTCATCGACGAGGCCTCGGTGGTGGATTTCATCCTGCGCCGCACGCGGGATATCGAGCTGGTCCACGTCTATCCGGCCGGGGCCGCCACCAAGGGCGCGCGGGGCGAGCGGATGGCCGAGATCGGCCTGATGGCCGAGGCCGGCTGCGTCTATGTCACCGACGCCGACCGGCCCATCGTGGACTCCAAGGTCATGCGCCGCGTGCTGTCCTACGCCAAGAGCTTCGGGGTTCTGGTGGCCCACCGGCCGGCCGATCCCTGGCTGAGCCACGGGGCGGCGGCCACCGAGGGCGAGTTCGCCGGGCGCATGGGCCTGCCCAGCACGCCCACCTTCGCCGAGAAGATCATGCTGGAGCGGGACCTGGCCCTGGTGGAGATGACCGGCGCCCCGTTCCTTGTGGACCAGGTGACCACCGCCTGCGCCCTGGAGAGCCTGGCTCGCGGCAAGGCCAAGGGTCTGCCGGTCATGGCGACCACCTCCATCAACCACCTGTCGTTCAACGAGATCGACATCGGCGACTACCGCACCTTCATGAAGTTCGACCCGCCGGTGCGCAGCGAGGACGACCGCCAGGCGGTGATCGAGGCCCTGGCGAGCGGCCTGATCGACATCGTGGTCTCGGCCCACGCGCCGGCCCCCGCCGAGGACAAGCGCCTGCCCTATGACGAGGCCACGCCGGGCGCCATCGGCCTGCAGACCCTGCTCCCGGCCCTGCTGGCCTTCCACCACGAGGGACGCATTCCGCTGATCGACCTGATGCGGGCCGTGACCAGCCGACCGGCGCAGCTGCTGGGCCTGAACGCCGGGACGCTCGCCAAGGGCGCGCCGGCCGACCTGGTGCTCTGCGACCTCGCCGCCCCCATCGTCATCGACGCCGACAAGCTGCGCTCGAAATCGAAGAACTCGCCCTTCGACGGGCGCATGCTGCAAGGCGAGATCCGCATGACGCTGGTGGATGGACGGGTCGTCTACCGGGTCTAGTCGCCGGTCGGAACGACGCTGGCCTGCTCCACCATCAGGATGACGGTGCGGCCCTGGGCGCGGGTGCGGTGCACGACGCCGCGGGGAACGACATAGGCCTGGGCAGGGGTCAGTTCGACACTCTCGCCGCCTTCGATGTCGAGGCCGAGGCGGCCCTCCACGACATAGAAGAACTCGTCCTCCTCGTCGTGCTTGTGCCAGTGAAATTCGCCCTCGATCACCGCCAGGCGCACGACGCTGTCGTTCACCGCGCAGAGGGTGCGGTTCCACCAGGGGGTCTGGGCGGCGGCCACGGCGCCGACGTCGAAGGCCTGCAGGCTCTCGAACAGCACGTCCTTGGAGATGTCGTAGCGGCCGTCGATCTTGTCCATTGCCCCGCTCCCGCCTAGGTTTCCTGACGCTATTTGTGAATTAGCCAATTGGCAATATGACCAACGCAATCGCCTTCAAGGCCCTCGGCAACGACCGCCGCCTGCAGATCCTGGCCTGGCTGAAGGACCCTCGCGCCCACTTCCGTGAGCAGGTGGACGGCGACCTGGTGGAGGACGGGGTCTGCGGCGTGCTGATCGCCGAGAAGCTGGGGGTCAGCCAGCCGACCCTCTCGGAGCACATGCGGGTCCTGACCCAGGCGGGCCTGGTGACCCCCAAGCGCATCAAGCAGTGGACCTTCTATCGCCGGAACGAGGCGCGGCTGGCGGCCCTGACCGCGGCCCTGGCGGGCGAGGTCTGAACGCCATGCGCCAGGTGGTGATGGTCTCCGGCGCGCCGGGCGCGGGGAAGTCGACCCTGGCCGTCCCCCTCGCGCAGGCCCTTGCCCTGCCCTTGCTTTCCAAGGATGTGATCAAGGAACGGCTGGCCGACGTGCTGGGGCAGCGGGCCGAGCCCGAGGTCTGGACCAAGGCCCTGGGCAGCGCCTCGATGGAGCTGATCTGGACGCTCGCGGCCCTCTCGCCCGCCGTGGTGCTGGAGGCCAATTTCCGGCCGAAGAATCCGTATGAGCGCCGGATGCTGAGCGGCCTGGGCGGCCGGCTGGTGGAGGTCTATTGCCGCTGCCCGCCGGAAGAGGCGAGCCGGCGCTACTCCGCCCGTTCGGTCATCGGAAACCGCCACGCCATCCACACCCTTCGCGATCTGCCCGCCGACCTGCTGGCGGAGTATGACGGCCCCGTCGGACTGGGCCGGGTGATCGAGGTCGACACCACCGCGCCGGTGGATATCGCAGCGCTCGCCAGATCCGTCCGCGCGGCGCTGGATGACGAAACCGCCGGAGGCGGCTAGGACTCCTGCCAAGGGGGAACCGCCATGTTCGAGTCACTCAGTCCCGTACTGATCGCCGCCGCCGTCATCGGGGGCTATCTGCTGGGATCTATTCCCTTCGGGGTGATCGCCACCCGGATGGGGGGCGCCGGGGACGTGCGCAACATCGGATCGGGCAATATCGGGGCCACCAACGTCCTGCGCACCGGCCGCAAGGACCTGGCGCTGATCACCCTGCTGGGTGACGGCGGCAAGGGGGCGGTGGCCGTCCTGCTCGCCTGGCTGGCGACGCGGGAGGCCACCAAGGACGCCCAGGCGGTCCTGACCTCCATCGCCGCGGCCAGCGCCTTCCTCGGGCACCTGTTCCCCGTCTGGCTGAAGTTCAAGGGCGGCAAGGGGGTCTCGACCTTCTTCGGCACCATGCTGGCGGCAGCCTGGCCCGTGGGCCTGGCGGCGGCCGCCACCTGGCTCGCGGTGGCCTTCCTGCTGCGCCTCTCCTCCCTGGCGGCCCTGGTGGCCGTGGCGCTCGCTCCCATCTACGTCTTCGTCTTCGACCGGCCCCTGCCCATCGCGTGGTTGGGCCTGTTCATGGCGGTGCTGGTCTTCATCCGCCACGCCGACAATATCCGCCGCCTGCTCAAGGGCCAGGAGCCGAAGATCGGGGCCAAGCAGAAGGACGCCGCTTGACCCGGACGCTCACCGACGCCGCCCGCCGCGACTGGCTGCGGCTGGCGCGCACCGAGAACGTCGGGCCGGTCACTTTCGACCAGCTCATCGCCCGCTACGGCGAGGCCTCCCTGGCGCTCGCCGCCCTCCCCGACCTCGCGCGGCGCGGAGGGCGAATCTCGCCCCTGGGCGTCCCCAGCCTCGACGAGGTGGAGCAGGAGCTGGCCGAGGGCGGGGCCCTGGGGGCGCGGCTGATCTGCGCCTGCGAACCCGACTTTCCCCAGCCCCTGGCCGCCCTGGATCCGCCCCCGCCGATCCTCTGGGCCTGGGGGAACGCCCACCTGCTGCAGGGGGCCTGCGTCGCCGTGGTCGGCGCGCGGGTGGCCTCGGCCGCGGGGCAGAGGTTCGCGCGCGGGCTCGCCGCCGACCTGGGGGCGGCCGGCCAGGTCATCGTCTCGGGCATGGCGCGCGGGGTGGACGGTGCGGCCCACGAGGGGGCCCTGCCCACCGGGACCATCGCCGTCCTGGGCGGCGGGATCGCCGACATCTATCCGCCCGAGCACCGCGACCTGCACGCCCGCATCGTGGAAGCCGGCTGCGTGGTCTCCGAGAGCCGGCCCAGGCAGGCCGCCCAGGCCAAGGACTTCCCCCGCCGCAACCGGATCATCTCGGGCCTGTCCCGGGCCGTCGTGGTGGTGGAGGCCGAGATCCGCTCCGGCTCGCTGATCACCGCCCGCCTGGCCGCCGAGCAGGGCCGCGAGGTCCTGGCCGTGCCGGGCTCGCCCCTGGACCCGAGAGCCAAGGGGACCAACGACCTGATCCGCCAGGGGGCGGCGATCTGCGAGGGGGCCGAGGACGTGCTGCGGGCCCTGGAGGGGTTCGGCGGCTTCCGCGAGCCGGCCTCCGAGCCCTATGCGGGCGGACCTGCGGAGGTCACGGACGCCCTGCGCGAACAGGTGGCCGATCTGCTCTCCCCCACCCCGGTGTCGCGCGACGAGATCGTGCGCGCCGCCAAGGCGCCGGCGCCTCTGGTGCTGGCGGCCTTGATGGAGCTCGCCCTGGCCGGCCGCGCCGAACTCCTGCCCGGCGGCATGGTGTCACGGGCCTAGTGCGGGGGATCAGGCGGTCCGGCGGCAGCGCGGGCGGCGTCCAGGGCGGCCATCATCAGGGTCGTGGCCAGGGAGCGGTAGCCCCGGGTGGCGGCCAATTCCGCCAACTGGTTCAAGACCTCCTCGATGAAGGCCGCGGTCGCCTGGGGCGAGCCCTTGGGGTTCCACTGTTCCATGTGTCTGACACATCACATTAACCGATTCCAACGCGACACGCGCGGAAAGGTTGTGGGTCAACCACGAATTGCAAAGCTTGAAGATGAACAGGGGCCGTTGACACGGGCTAGGCGCACACCCCACCTTCCGGGCCCTTGAATTTCGGGCGCTTCGCCCCTGGACCGCCCTTAAAATCGCATGAACCTCGTCGTCGTCGAGAGCCCGGCCAAGGCCAAAACCATCAACAAGTACCTGGGCTCGGACTATAAGGTCCTGGCCTCGTACGGCCACGTCCGCGACTTGCCGGCCAAGGATGGCTCGGTGAAGCCCGACGAGGATTTCCTGATGCTGTGGGACGTGGACGCCAAGTCCGCCAAGCGGTTGTCGGAAATCGCCGACTTCGCCAAGTCCGCCGACAAGATCATCCTGGCCACCGACCCCGACCGCGAGGGCGAGGCCATTTCCTGGCACGTCCTGGAGGTGCTCCAGAAGAAGAAGGCCATCAAGGGCGCCACCGTGCAGCGGGTGGTGTTCAACGCCATCACCAAGACCGCCGTCACCGAGGCGATGAAGCATCCCCGCGACATCGACATGGAGCTGGTGGAGGCTTATCTCGCCCGCCGCGCTCTGGACTACCTGGTGGGCTTCACCCTCTCGCCGGTGCTGTGGCGCAAGCTGCCGGGCTCGCGTTCGGCCGGTCGGGTGCAATCGGTGTCCCTGCGCCTGGTGGTGGACCGCGAAATCGAGATCGAGCGCTTCAAGAACCAGGAATACTGGACCGTCGAGGCCGACGTCAGCGCCGGGGGCGACCCCTTCCTGGCCCGCATGGTCAAGCATGACGGCAAGCGGCTGACCAAGTTCGACCTGGGCGACGAGGCCACCGCCATGGCCGCCAAGGCCGCCGTGGACGGCGCGACGCTGAAGATCGCCTCCGTCGAGAAGAAGCCGGCCCGCCGTTCGCCGGCCCCGCCCTTCACCACCTCGACCCTGCAGCAGGAGGCCGCCCGAAAGCTCGGCTTCTCCACCCAGCGCACCATGCAGGCCGCGCAGAAGCTGTACGAGGGCATCGACATCGGCGGCGAGACCGTGGGTCTCATCACCTATATGCGGACCGACGGCGTGCAGTCGGCGCCCGAGGCCCTCGACGAGGCCCGTGTGGTCATCGGCGGCCTCTACGGCAAGGAATACGTCCCGGAGACCGCCCGGATCTACAAGACCAAGGCCAAGAACGCCCAAGAGGCGCACGAAGCCATCCGCCCCACCAGCCTGGCCCGCAACCCCGGCTCCCTGCGGCTGGAGAGCGACCTCGGCCGCCTCTATGAGCTGATCTGGAAGCGGATGATCGCCTCGCAGATGGAGGCCGCCCGCATCGAGCGGACCACCATCGAACTGGAGAGCGCCGACGGGAAGACCGGCCTGCGCGCCACCGGCCAGGTGGTGCTGTTCGACGGCTATCTCGCCGTCTACGAAGAGGGCCGCGACGACGAGGGCGACGAGGAGAGCGGCCGCCTGCCCATGGTCAACGAGGGCGCCGACGCCAAGGTCATCAAGGCCCGCGCCGACCAGCACTTCACCGAACCGCCGCCGCGCTATTCGGAAGCCAGCCTGGTGAAGAAGATGGAGGAGCTCGGCATCGGCCGGCCCTCGACCTACGCCTCGGTGCTCACCGTGCTGCGCGACCGCGAATACGTCCGCATGGACAAGAACCGGTTCATTCCCGAGGACAAGGGACGGCTGGTCACCGCCTTCCTGGAGCAGTTCTTCAACCGCTACGTCCAGTACGACTTCACCGCCGCCCTGGAGGAGAAGCTCGACCTGGTCTCGGCCGGCGAGCTGAACTGGAAGGCCCTGCTGCGGGAGTTCTGGCAGGACTTCCACGCCGCGGTCGGCGAGATCGCCGAGCTGCGGGTCACCCACGTGCTGGACGCGCTGAACGAGGCGCTGGGCCCCCACATCTTCCCGCAGAAGGAGGACGGCTCCGATCCCCGCGCCTGCCCCACCTGCGGCGCCGGCCAACTGTCCCTGAAGACCGGCAAGTTCGGGGCCTTCATCGGCTGCTCCAACTATCCGGAGTGCCGCTACACCCGGCCCATCGCCCAGTCGGCCGATGACGCCGAGACCGAGAGCGGCGACCGCGAGTTGGGCGTCGATCCCGAGACCGGGGAGACCGTGTTCCTGAAGTCCGGCCGGTTTGGCCCCTATGTCCAGCTCGGCGACGGCGAGAAGCCGAAGCGCTCCAGCCTGCCCAAGGGCTGGTCGGCGGCGGCCATGGACCTGGAGAAGGGGCTGCGCCTGCTGCGCCTGCCCCGCGACGTCGGCGCCCACCCGGAAGACGGGATCATGATCACCGCCGGCATCGGCCGGTTCGGGCCCTTCGTCCTGCACAACGGCACCTATGCCAACCTGCCGAGCGCCGACGAGGTGTTCGAGGTGGGTCTCAACCGGGCCGTCACCCTGCTGGCCGAGAAGCGCGCCGGCGGCCGCGGCGGTCGCGGCGAGTCCGCGGCGCTCAAGGATCTGGGCGCCCACCCCGAGGATGGCCAGCCGGTGAAGGTGCTGGCGGGCCGCTACGGCCCCTACATCAAGCACGGCTCCACCAACGCCAACGTGCCCAAGGGCTCCGATCCCCAGGACCTGACCCTGGAAGAGGCGGTCAAGCTGATCGCCGAGCGGGTCGAGAAGGGCGGCGGCAAGAAGCCGGCGAAGAAGGCCAAGGCGGCCGCCAAGCCGAAGGCCGCGGCCAAGCCCAAGGCGGCGGCCAAACCCGCCGCGGCGAAGAAGCCTACAGCCGCCAAGAAGCCGGCGGCGAAGAAAGTCGCGAAGGCCTAGGACCCGATGGCGCTGCCCGTCAGCGACTTCTCCGCCTCGGGCTACCGGTCGCTTCGGCAGATCGCCTATCCGGTCTCCAACCTGGAGGTCTTCGTCGGCGCCAACGGGGTCGGCAAGTCCAACCTCTATCGGGCCCTGGAGCTGCTGCGGGCCGCGGCCTCCAACACCCTGGGGGCGGAGCTCGCCCGCGAGGGCATGGCGGCGGCCTTCTGGGCCGGGACGCGCCAGAAGAACCAGCCGTCGCGGATGAGTTTCTCCGTCGACCTGTCCGTGCCTGGCCGGCCGGGCGTCGGCTACCGCTACGAGGTGGAGGTGGGCTTCCCCTTCCCCACCTCGCCGGCCTTCGCCACCGAACCGCAGATCAAGACCGAGCAGCTGTCCTATCTGAGCGGGGGCCGTCCCGTGCGGCTGCTGGACCGCAAGGGCCCCTCGGTGATGGCCCGCGACGAGGAGGGCCGGCCCCAGGAGGTGGATATCGACCTGCTGGCCTCGGAGACCGTGCTGGCCCGGCTCGAGGATCCCGGCAAGTACCCGGGCCTGGACGTCGTCCGCCGCACCCTGCTGGAGTGGCGGTTCTATCATGACCTGCGCACCGACGCGGCCTCGCCGCTGCGCCGGCCCTGCACGGCGGTGGCCAGCCCGACCCTCGCCTCGGACGGCTCGAACCTGGCGGCCGTGTTCGCCACCCTGGCGCACATCCGACAGGACACCGCCGACCTGGACGCGGTGATCGACCAGGCCTTCCCCGGCGCGCGCCTCGTCGTGCCCGAGCCCGACCGGATGGCCAGCTTCGGCATGAGCTTCCCGGACTTTCCCCACCGCGTATTCGAGGCGGCCGAGCTCTCCGACGGCACGCTGAAGTTCCTGGCCCTGGCCGGCGCCCTGATGGCCTATCGCCTGCCGACCTTCGTGGCCCTGAACGAGCCGGAGTCGAGCCTGCATCCGGCCCTGATGAAGCCGCTCGCCCGCCTCGTGGGCCAGGCGTCGGAACGCTCGCAGGTCTGGCTGGTGACCCATTCCGAGGCCCTGGCGTCCGAGATCGCCAAAGCCACCGTGGGCACGGTGCGCACCGTCACCAAGACCGAGGGCGCCACCGCCATCGTGGGTCTGACCCGGCTGGGGACCTTCCGCGAGGATGACTGAGGGTCAGGCTTTACAGGCCCCTTCCCGCGCCTAGAGTTCCGCCCAACAAGACGGGAGGACACCATGAAACTCGAAGGCGGATGCTACTGCGGCGGCCTGCGCTACGTCGCCGAGGGCGAGCCGATGATGAAGGCCCAGTGCCATTGCCGGGAGTGCCAGTACATCACCGGCGGCTCCCCCAACGTCTTCATCGCCATGCCGATCGCCGGCTTCGCCTACACCAAGGGGACGCCCAAGCAGTTCACCCGCAGCGATCTCGAACGCGCCGTGACCCGGGAGTTCTGCCCCGACTGCGGCACCCACGTCGTCACCCGCTCGCCGGGCTTCCCCGCCGTGATCGTCAAGGTGGGCTCCCTGGACGATCCCAGCGTGTTCAAGCCCGACATGGCGATCTTCACCGTGGACAAGCAGGCCTTCCACCACGTCCCCGACGGCATCCCGGCCTTCGAGCGCCTTCCGGGCTAGCCGCCCCAGGATTGGGGAGGCGAGTTTCGCCGATGCGCGTTACAAGGCGGCATGGCCAAACTCCGCGCCCCCAAAGCCTCCCGGTTCAAACCCAAGCCCGCCCAGGGCCTGCCCGACCGCGAGACCCTGCTGAAGCACATCCGCGAGGCGGGTGAGACCGACAAGGCCGACATCGCCAAGGTGTTCGGACTGAAGGGCGCCGACCGCAAGGCGCTCCGCGAGATGCTGCGGGAGCTGGAGGCCTCCGGCGCTCTGGGCAAGAGGGGGCGCAAGGGCCTGGCCGAGGCCGGCGCCCTGCCCCCGGTCGGCGTGGTCGACGTCGTGGAGAAGGACACCGACGGCGAACTGCTGGTCCGCCTGACCAAGGGCGAGGACACCCCGACCGTGCGCCTGGCGCCGAGCCGCAGCGATCCGCTCGGCGGCGCCCCGGGCCTGGGGGACCGCCTGCTGGTGCGCTTCGAGGTCCTGGAGACCGGCGAGACCGAGGCTCGACTGATCAAGCGGCTGGGGGCCAGCGCCCACAAGATCCTCGGCGTGATCCGCAAGTCGAACCGCGAGGTCCGGGTCGAGCCCGTGGACCGCAAGTCCAAGGAAAGCCTGATCCTCACTGACCCCGAGGCCCAGAAGCTGCGCGACGGCGACCTGGTCGTGGCCCAGGTGGGCGTCGCCCATGAGCGGTACGGCCCCAAGCGGGGCAAGCTGCTGGAGGTGGTGGGCCGCGAGGACCAGCCCCGCGCCGCCTCCCTGATCGCCATCCACTCCCACGGCATCCCCACCGGCTTCTCCAAGGAGGCGGAGGCCGAGGCCGAGGCGGCCAAGCCGCCGACCCTCAGCGGCCGCGAGGACCTGCGCCAGGTCCCCCTGGTGACCATCGACCCGCCGGACGCCCGCGACCACGACGACGCGGTCTATGCCGAGCCCGACACCGACCCCGGCAACAAGGGCGGCTGGATCGTCTGGGTCGCCATCGCCGACGTCGCGGCCTATGTGCGGCCAGGCTCGGCCCTGGACATCGCCGCCCGCGAGAAGTCCAACAGCGTCTACTTCCCCGACCGGGTGGAGCCCATGCTGCCCGAGCGGCTGTCGGCGGGGCTGTGCTCCCTGCGCGAGGGCGAGAACCGCGCCTGCCTGGCCGTCCGCATGGTCTTCGACCGCTCCGGACGCAAGAAGGGCCACCGTTTCGTCCGCGGCCTGATGCGATCGGCCGCCAAGCTCTCCTACGAGCAGGCCCAGGCGGCCATAGACGGTCAGCCGGACGATGTGACCCAGCCGCTGCTCAAGCCCATCCTGGAGCCTCTGTGGGCCGCCTATCACTGCATGCTGCAGGGCCGGCTCGCCCGCTCGCCCCTGGCCATCGAAAGCGCCGAGCGGCGGATCATCATCAACACCGAGGGCGAGATCACCTCGATCACCCCGCGCGCGGCTCTGGAGGCCCACAAGCTGATCGAGGAGATGATGGTGCAGGCCAATGTCTGCGCCGCCGAGACCCTCGAGGCCAAGAAGACCCCGCTGATCTACCGGATCCACGACACCCCCAGCCTGGACAAGATCAGCTCCCTGGCCGAGTTCCTGGCCACCCTGGACATCCCCTGGAGCAAGGGCGAGGCGCCGCGCACCGACCGCTTCAACAAGCTGCTGGGGGAGACCCGCGAGAGCCCCCACGCCGACATCATCAACGAGGTGGTGCTGCGCAGCCAGATGCAGGCCATCTACTCCACCGAGAATATCGGCCATTTCGGCCTCAACCTGCAGCGCTACGCCCACTTCACCTCGCCGATCCGGCGCTATGCCGACCTGGTGGTGCATCGGGGGCTGATCCGCTCGCTGGGGCTCGGCGACGACGGCCTCACCGACCGCGACATCAGCCAGATGAAGGACACCGCCGAGGTCATCACCTTCGCCGAGCGCCGGGCCATGGCCGCCGAGCGCGACGCCACCGACCGCTATGTGGCGGCCTTCCTGGCCGACAAGGTGGGGGCCTCCTTCCACGGCCGGATCACCGGGGTGACCCGCTTTGGCCTGTTCGTGCGGCTGGCCGACACCGGGGCCGACGGCCTGGTGCCGGTCTCGCGGCTGGGCGGCGAGTTCTTCATCCACGACGACCGCATGCACGCCCTGGTGGGGGAGCGCTCCGGCGCCCGCTGGCCGCTGGGCATGACGGTGGAGGTCAAGCTGGTGGAGGCCACCCCCATCACCGGCGGCCTGCTGTTCGAGATGCTGAGCGAGCCCCAGCCGCGCGATCCCAACGCCCCGCGCCCTCGCCTCGGCGCGATCCGGCGGGCGCCGGGCTCCCAGGACGCCAAGCGCCGTGGCGGGCCGCCCAAGGGCGTCCGCAAGGGCAAGCGTCACTAGCCGAGACCCGACGGGCCGCGGCAAATGTGAGCTTGACGCAGGGGCAGGCTTCCCAGGCCGGCGGCGGCGGTCATACACTTGTTTGATGTCAGAGAGCCAAAACGAATCCGAGAACCCACTGGGCGGCCGCGGCAATGGTGGCGGACCGCCCCGCAAGCCGGGCCAGCGGGCCGTGCGTCCCCGGGACGCCGCCACCCTGATCATCGTGCGCCGCGACGCCAAGAAGCCGCGCCTGCTGATGGGCCGCCGCGCCAAGGGTCACGATTTCATGCCCGACAAGTGGGTGTTCCCCGGCGGCCGCATCGACCGCTCGGACTTCAACGCCCCCTACGCGACCGACCTGAGCCCCGAGGTGGCCCTCAAGCTGATGCATGGCACCCCGGAGCGGCGGGCCCGCGCCCTGGCGCTCACCGCCATCCGCGAGACCTTCGAGGAAGCCGGCCTGCTGCTGGCCAAGCCCGCGCCGGAGCGCCCCGGCGCCGGCCCCTGGCGGGAATTCCTGCAACAGGGCGCCGCCCCCGACCTCGCGGCCATGCAGTTCGTCGCCCGCGCCGTGACCCCGCCCATGGTGGGCAAGCGTTTTGACGCCCGCTTCTTCATGGCCGAGGCCGACCGCCTGATGAGCCTTGAGCGCCAGGCCGACTGCGGGGAGCTGGACGAGATCGCCTGGGTGGACCTGGACGAGGCGCTCGCCCTCGACCTGCCCGGCGTCACCCGCTTCGTGGTGCGCGAGGTGGCCCACCGCCTGGAGGTCCCCGAACGGCCGATCCCCTACATGCGGTTCGTCCGCAAGGGGTCGCAGATCACCCATCTCTAGGCTTTCCCCTGGAGCGGATTGACTTTGGGTTCGGGATTCGTATTGTCCGCGGCTCTTTAGAACCCAGCCGGCGCGACTGCGCAGCCGGCCGCGCGAGGACCGACCATGGCGAAGCCCGCCTCAATTAAGATCCGCCTGAACTCGTCGGCCGACACCGGCTTCTTCTACGTGACGAAGAAGAACGCCCGCACCAAGACCGACAAGCTGGTCATGAAGAAGTACGATCCCGTCGTGCGCAAGCACGTCGAGTTCAAGGAAGGCAAGATCAAGTAGGTCTGCCGACCCAAACGAGATTCCGAGACGCCCGGTCGCAGGACCGGGCGTTTTTCGTTTCAGAGCGCCGTTTGAGCACCCACGGGTGTCATCCCGGAAACGCGAAGCGTTGTCCGGGACCCATAGGCGCGGGGCATGCAGGATAGATCTGTGCTTCTGGGTCCCGGTCTTCCACTGCGCGGAAACCGGGATGACACCTAGAGCTAAGCCGCGCGGGCGATGACCTTGTTCCGGCCCGAGGCCTTGGCCTCGTAGACGGCCTCGTCGGCGCGCTTGAGCAGGGCCTCGGGCTTGTCCCCCGCCCCCAGCGTCGCGGCCACCCCGATGGAGATGGTGACGGTCAGCAGCTCGGCGCCGCCCATCACCCGGAAGGGCGAGCCGGCCACGTGCAGCCGGATGCGTTCGGCGATGCGCTCGGCGTCCTCGATCTTGGTGTCGGGCATGACCACCACGAACTCCTCGCCGCCGTAGCGGCACGGCAGGTCGATGGCGCGCACATTGGAGGCCAGGCGCACGGCGAACTCGCGCAGCACCTCGTCGCCGACGTCGTGGCCGTAGCCGTCGTTGATCTTCTTGAAGTGGTCGATGTCGATCAGCAGGGCCGCGACCGGATCGCCTCCCAGGCTGGCGCGCTTCACCAGGGCCTCCAGCTGCCCCACCATGTAGCGGCGGTTGTGCAGGCCGGTGAGCTGGTCGGTGACCGCCAGCTCCAGGGAATGGTCGAGATTGTCGCGCAGATAGTCGGTGTAGCGCTTGCGGCGGATCTGGGTCTTGGACCGGGCCGAGAGCTCCTGCGGATCGATCGGCTTGGAGAGGATATCGTTGACCCCGATCTCCAGGGCCTTCACCAGGCGCTGGCGTTCGTCAAAGTCGACGATCGCCAGGACCGGCAGGTGGCGCGTGGCCTCGTCGGAGCGAAGCTGGGCGGTGAAGCGCAGGCCGTCGAAGGAGCGGGCCGCGGCGTTGACGATCACCAGGTCCACGGGGCCCTTGGCGGTCATCAGGGCCTTTTCCGGGTCGCTCTCGATGATCGGGCGGTGTTCGATGGCCAGTTCGGCGGCGATGCGCTGGGCCTGGCGCTCATGGTCGTCGACGATCAGCACCCGGCCGCCCGTGCCGCCGAGGCGCGAAGCCGCGCCGGCGATGACACCCATACGGCGGCCCGAGGCCTCCCGGTCGCGCAGTTCGTCGATCACCATCTTCAGGCGGGTCAGGCTGCGCACGCGGGCGAACAGCATGATGTCGTCGATGGGCTTGGTGAGGAATTCGTCGGCTCCGGCCTCGAGGCCGGCGATCCGGTCGGCACGGCCGTCCAGGGCGGTCACCAGGACCACGGGCACGTGGCGGGTCTCCGGATCGTCCTTCAGGCGGCGGCACACCTGGAAGCCGTCCATGCCGGGCATCATGACGTCCAGCAGGACGATGTCGGGCTTTTCCTTGGCCGCGATGGCGAGCGCCGTCGGGCCGTCATAGGCCACCAGCACCTCATAGTACTCGGCCGAGAGCTTGGCTTCGAGGAGGCGGACATTGGCCTCGATGTCGTCGACGACCAGGATACGCGCGGTCATGGCGGCTATTCCAACAGGCGGCGGATGGTGTCGAGGAAGTGCGACACCGAGATAGGCTTGGAGATATAGGCCTCGCAGCCGCCCTCGCGGATGCGCTCCTCGTCCCCCTTCATGGCGAAGGCGGTCACCGCCACCACCGGGATGTGGGCGAGGTCATCGTCTTCCTTGAGCCATTTGGTGACCTCCAGCCCCGAGATCTCGGGAAGCTGAATGTCCATCAGGATCAGGTCCGGACGGTGTTCGCGCGCGAGCGCCAGCGCCTGCAGTCCCTCGCGGGTCTGCAGCGTTTCGTAGCCTTGGGCATCGAGGAGATCATGAAATAGCTTCATGTTCAGCTCGTTATCCTCGACGATGAGGACCTTCTTGGCCATTTTCGTCCCGACGATCCTTCGGTCTGGCGAATCGGTAACCGATCTCACCTTGAGCCTCTTGATCTCACGGATATCCTTAAACTCGCGTTAGTCGCATTCGGAGGCCCCGTGGCCGAACCGCTCCGCGCTCCCAGACTGTCCGACATCGGCGTCGACACCGCCCGACCGCTGCTGATCGTCGACGTCGACGAGGTGCTGGGCCTGTTCATGGAAGGGTTCGGGCGCTTCCTGGAGGATCGGGGCCTGGAGTTCCGCGTCGACAAGTTCGCCCTCTTTCAGAACATCTACCGACCCGGCGACGCCGAACACCTGGAGATCGACCAGGGACGTAAGCACTACGAGGACTTCTTTCGCTATGGGTGCGGCGACATGACGCCGACGCCGGGCGGGGCCCAGGCCCTGCGGCGCCTGTCGGAGCGGGCCGGGGTCGTGATCCTGACCAACGCCCCGGGGCCCGCCAGGCTGGCCCGGGCCCGCTGGCTGGGCCGGCATGGCATGGACTACCCCCTGATCCTCAACACCGGCCCCAAGGGCCCCCTGGCCGCCGGCCTGGCGTCCCAGACGGCGGGGCGCGCGGTGTTCATCGACGACCTGATCCCCAATCTCGACTCGGTGGCCGAGAGCGCGCCGGCCATCAGCCGCTTCCAGCACGTGGCCGACCCCCGGCTGCGCCCCCTGGCGCCGGCCAAGCCCGACCTTCACACCCGGATCGACGACTGGGAGGAGCTGCGCGCGGCCATCGAAGACGCCATCGCCTGAAGAACAAATCGGGTATGCTTCAACGATGATCCGCATCGGCGTGGACTTCGGCGGCACCAAGATCGAGGCGGCGGCCCTGGACGCCGACGGCCGGTTCGTCGCGCGCGTCCGCGGCGTCTCGCCCCGCAACTATGAGGCCGGCCTGCTGGCCGTCCGCGACCTGGTGGCCGAGGCCGAGCGCCAGGCCGGGGCCCGGGCGGCGCGCATAGGGGTCGGCGGACCAGGTTCGGTCTCCCCCGCCGGCGACCTGATGCGGGGGGCCAATTCCACCGAGCTGAACGGCCGCCCCTTCCCCACCGATCTGGCCCGGGTGCTGGAAAGGCCCGTGCGCTACGCCAACGACGCCAACTGCCTGGCCCTGTCGGAGGCGACGGACGGCGCCGGCGCCGACAGCCGGGTGGTGTTCGCCGCCATCCTGGGCACCGGCTGCGGGGCCGGGACCACGGTGGATCGCCAGATCATCGAGGGTCGCAACGCCTTCGCGGGCGAATGGGGCCACATGCCCCTGCCCTGGCCCACCGAGGCCGAGCATCCGGGCCCGCTCTGCTGGTGCGGCCGGCGCGGCTGCATGGAGCTCTATGTCTCCGGGTCCGGACTCGCCCGCGACCATGGCCAGGGCCTGAGCGCCCAGGCCATCGTGGACGCCGCGGAGGCGGGGGACGCCCAGGCGGTCGCCGCCCTCGATCTCTATGTCGACCGCCTGGCCCGCGGCCTGGCTGTGGTCTGCGACATCCTCGACCCCGACGTCATCGTCCTGGGGGGCGGCATGTCGAATGTCGGCGCCCTCTATGACCGCCTGCCCGGAGCCATCGCGCCTCACGTCTTCTCGGATGTCTTCACCACGCCGGTGCGACCGGCCCTGCACGGGGATTCCTCCGGCGTGCGGGGCGCGGCCTGGCTTTGGCCGCTGGAGGACGGGGCGTGAACGCGCTCTGCCGCGACTGCTTCACCCACGGCGACTTCACCCGCCGCTGCCCGGCCTGCGGCTCGCCGCGGGTGGTGGCGCACGACGAGCTGGAACGGCTCTCCATCGCCCACATGGACTGCGACGCCTTCTACGCCTCGGTGGAGAAGCGCGACCGGCCCGAACTGCGCGACGTGCCGGTGATCGTCGGCGGCGGCAGGCGCGGGGTGGTGACCACCTGCTGCTACATCGCCAGGATCAACGGCGTGCGCTCGGCCATGCCGATGTTCAAGGCCATCAAGGCCTGCCCCCAGGCGGTGATCATCAAGCCCGACTTCTCCAAGTACCGCGCCGAGAGCCGGCGGATCATGGCGATGATGGCCGACCTGACGCCCCTGGTTCAGCCGCTCTCCCTGGACGAGGCCTGGATGGACCTGTCGGGCACCGAGCGCCTGCACGGGGCGACGCCGGCCGAGACCCTGGCCCGCCTGCAGGCCCGGATCGAGACCGAGGTGGGGATCACCGTCTCCATCGGCCTGGCGGCCAACAAGTTCCTGGCCAAGATCGCCTCGGACCTGGACAAGCCCCGCGGCTTCTCGGTGATCGGCGGCGAAGCCCAGGCCTTCCTGGCCCCAAGGCCCGTGGGCATCCTGCCCGGGGTGGGGCCGGCCATGGTCTCCAGCCTGGAAAGCTCCAACTACGTCACGGTCGGCGACATCGCCCGGGCCGACGTCAAGGACCTGGCCGCCCGGTTCGGCCCCAACGGCCTGCGCCTGCACGCCCTCGCCCACGGTCGCGACACCCGGGTCGTGAACCCCGACCAGATCCGCAAGTCGATCAGCGCCGAGACCACCTTCAACGAGGACCTGCGCAGCCAAACCGACCTGGAGGATCAGCTGCCCTGGCTGGCGGAGAAGGTCGGTCGCCAGGCGCGGGGCGGAAACGTCGCCGGCCGGGTGGTGACGTTGAAGCTGCGGGGCGCCGACTTCAAGATCATCACCCGCCGCAAGACCCTGCCCGTTCCGACCCAGACGACGCGAACCATCCTGGCGATCGGCAAGGAACTCCTGGCGGCCGAACTGAAGGCGGGTGGGACGAACCGATCCTGGCGCCTGATCGGGGTCGGGATCACTGAATTGATCGAGCCGCAGGACGTGGAAGATGACTTTTTCGGCGGCGACGAGCGCCGGACCCTGGCCGGAGAGAAGACCGCCGACGCGATCCGGGCGCGATTCGGAGCCAAGGCCCTGACGTCGGCACGCGCCCTACACGGGAAATCCTCGGCCCAGGATTGAAAACCAGGGGCCGCAGACCCATCTGGCCCCCTGTTAGCATGGTGAAAACTGCGGCCTTTGGAACGATCTCGCCCCGCGCGACCATTTCGACCCTTCCAAAGGGCCATCTTTTCCATATCTAATCCATCTGTAGGGCGGTCCCGTGACCGCCGAGGAGACCTGTTCGATGGCCGAGCGAAAGCAAGGTGATCAGGAGACGGGCGTGAAATCGGCGGTCATCACACAGACCAAGCCGAAGACGCAGAAGCCGTCTCTGTACCGGGTGCTGCTCCTCAACGACGACTACACTCCCATGGAGTTCGTCGTGTACGTGCTTGAGCAGTACTTCCATAAGTCGCGCGAAGACGCGACGCGGATCATGCTGCATGTCCACCAACACGGTGTGGGCGTGTGCGGCGTGTTCACTTACGAAGTGGCGGAAACAAAGGTGGCCCAGGTCGTTGATACCGCGCGCCGGCATCAGCATCCGTTGCAATGCACCATGGAAAAGGATTGAGGCCCAGCTTGCCGTCATTCTCACGCCACCTCGAAGAGTCCCTCCACCGCGCGGTGGCTTTCGCCAATCAGCGAAAGCACGAATACGCGACCCTGGAGCACCTGCTCCTGTCCCTCATCGACGATGAGGACGCCGCCGGCGTGATGAAAGCCTGCGACGTCGAGCTCCCGTCGCTGAAGACAACCCTCACCAATTACGTGGACAACGAGCTGCGCTCGCTGGTCGTGGACGACGGCGAGGACGCCAAGCCCACCCCCAGCTTCCAGCGCGTGATCCAGCGCGCGGTCATCCACGTGCAGTCCTCGGGCCGCGAGGAGGTGACCGGCGCCAACGTGCTGGTCGCCATCTTCTCCGAGCGTGAGAGCCATGCCGCCTATTTCCTGCAGGAGCAGGACATGACGCGGTACGACGCGGTGAACTACATCGCCCACGGCATCGCCAAGAAGGCCGGCGCCGAAGGCGCGGCCAAGCCCGTCAAGGGTTCCGAGGACGAGGACAAGCCTGCGGTGAAGACCGGCGGCGAGGCCCTCGAGGCCTATTGCGTCAACCTCAACGAGAAGGCCAAGCAGGGCAAGGTCGACCCCCTGATCGGGCGGTCGGCCGAGGTGGAGCGCTGCATCCAGATCCTGTGCCGCCGCACCAAGAACAACCCCCTGCTGGTGGGCGACCCGGGCGTCGGCAAGACCGCCATCGCCGAGGGCTTGGCGCGCAAGATCGTCAACCACCAGGTCCCCGAGGTCCTGGCGGGCGCCACCATCTTCTCCCTCGACATGGGCAGCCTGCTGGCCGGCACTCGCTATCGCGGCGACTTCGAAGAGCGCGTGAAGCAGGTGGTCAAGGAACTTGAGAACCACGCCGATGCGATCCTGTTCATCGACGAGATCCATACGGTGATCGGCGCCGGCGCCACCAGCGGCGGGGCCATGGACGCGTCGAACCTGCTGAAGCCGGCCCTGGCCTCGGGCTCCCTGCGCTGCATGGGTTCGACGACCTACAAGGAGTTCCGTCAGCACTTCGAGAAGGATCGGGCCCTGGTCCGGCGCTTCCAGAAGATCGACGTGAACGAGCCGACGATCGAGGACACCATCAAGATCCTCAAGGGCCTGAAGACCTACTACGAGGACTTCCACAAGCTCCGCTACACCAACGACGCCATCAAGGCGGCGGTGGAGCTGTCGGCCAAGTACATCACCGACCGCAAGCTGCCCGACAAGGCCATCGACATCATCGATGAGGCCGGCGCCAGCCAGATGCTGCTGCCGGAGGGCCGTCGCAAGAAGACCATCGGCCTGAAGGAGGTCGAGGCCGTCGTGGCCAAGATCGCCCGCATCCCGCCGAAGTCGGTGTCCAAGACCGACACCGAGGCGCTGAAGCAGCTGCATGAGGACCTCAAGCGCGCCGTCTACGGTCAGGACGACGCCATCGAGCAGCTGTCGGCAGCCATGAAGATGGCCCGCGCGGGCCTGCGCGATCCCAACAAGCCGATCGGCTGCTACCTGTTCTCGGGCCCCACCGGCACCGGCAAGACCGAGACTGCGCGGCAACTGGCCGGCACCATGGGCATCGAGCTCCTGCGCTTCGACATGTCGGAGTACATGGAGCGCCACACGGTCAGCCGCCTGATCGGCGCGCCCCCCGGCTATGTCGGGTTCGACCAGGGCGGCCTGCTGACCGACGCCGTCGACCAGCATCCTCACTGCGTGGTGCTGCTGGACGAAATCGAGAAGGCCCACCCGGACGTCTTCAACATCCTGCTGCAGGTCATGGACCATGGGGTCCTCACCGACTCCAACGGCAAGAAGGTCGACTTCCGCAACGTGGTCCTGATCATGACCACCAACGCCGGGGCCTCCGACGCCCAGCGCAATTCCATCGGCTTCGGCCGCGGGAAGCAGGAGGACGAGGTCGACGAGGCCCTGAAGCGCCTGTTCACGCCGGAATTCCGCAACCGCCTCGACGCGGTGGTGCAGTTCAAGCCCCTGACCCAGGACATCATCCGCCAGGTCGTCCAGAAGTTCGTCATCCAGCTGGAAGCGCAACTGGCCGACCGTCACGTGACCATCGAGACCACGGACGAGGCCGCCGACTGGCTGGCCAAGAACGGGTTCGACGAGCTCTACGGCGCCCGGCCGCTCGCCCGGGTCATCCAGGAGCACATCAAGAAGCCGCTGGCCGACGAGATCCTGTTCGGCAAGCTGGTGAAGGGTGGCCACGTCAAGGTGGTGCTGAAGGACTCCAAGCTGGCCTTCGAGATCGAGGGCGAGGGTCACGAGCCCGGCGCGCCGGTCATCGAGAACCCCGCCGAGGACGCGGCCAACGCGGCCCCGGAACTGGCGGACTAAGGTCCCAGGCCGAACGTTCGGAACGACATGAACCCCAGGCCGCCCGGCCTGGGGTTTTTCGTCGCGCCATCTGCGGGTGGTGGTCGAATCATTCGCCTGGCCAATACTTTGGTCCAGGTCGTGATCACCGACCGAGATTGAAGCCCAGGCCTACAGTCGACTGCGCAACTGGGGGGTTGCCCGAATGGCGTCGCGTATCAGGCTTTCTCGACCGGCCCAGGCCCCTCGCGCGCCCGGCCTCGACCTGGCCTTCCTGGCCGCCTACGCGGTCTGCGCCCTGCTGGCCTACACCTGGACCACCAGCGTCAACGGCCTCGCCGTTCTGTGGATCTGCAACGGCCTGCTGGCCGCCGGCCTGTTGCTGCTGCCCCGGCGGAAGGCTCTGGTCCTGGCCGTGCTCTGCACGACGATCGACCTGCTGGCGGCGCTCAACAGCGGCAGCACCCCGGCGCGAGGCCTGCTGATCGCAGGCTCCGACCTCACAGAGGCGGTCCTGGCGGCGGTCCTGATCCGCCGAGTCTGCGGCGCAGGCTTGGACATGAACGTCCTCCCGCGTTTCCGGAATTTCGTCCTGCTGGCGGCCCTGCCCGCCGCGCTCGCCATCGGCACGCTCGGCGCCTGCCTCGCCGCCCTGATGTTCCGCGACGACTTGCTGACGGCCTGGAAGACCTGGGTGTTCGGGGACTTCCTGGGCATGATCATCGGCGCGCCGGCCGCCCTGCTCCTGGCGCGCTTCCGGCGCTATGACGTGGGCGCCCCGGCCTCGCGCTTCGAGATCCTCGGCCTGATCGGCCTGGCCGTGGCGGCGGCGGCGCTGATCTTCTCCACCCCCCTGCCCACCCTCTTCCTGCTCTTCCCCCTCGGCCTGCTGGTGGTCATACGGCTCAGCAGTCCCTACACGGCGCTCATGGTCATGCTGGTGTCGTTCATCGCCGCCAGCGCCACAGTGGCGGGCCACGGGCCCATCGTGGCCCAGTTCCCGGGCGACATGCCGCGGCAGATCCTGGTCCTGCAGCTCTATCTGGCCACCATCGTCTCCTCGGCCATCATCCTGTCCAGCGTCCTGGCCCAGCGCGCGGCCGCCCAGGCGGGCCTGCGCCGGGCCCTGGCCGTGGCCCGCGCCGCCCGGCGGGACGCCGTGGCCGCCGACGGGGCCAAGGGACGCTTCCTGGCGGTGATGAGCCACGAGATGCGGACACCCCTGAACGGCATCAAGGGTCATGCCCAGCTGCTGTCCGCGCGCGCGGACCTGGCGCCCCAGGCGCGGGACCAGCTCGGCGTGATCCAGGCTTCGTGCCAGGTGCTGCTCGCCCTGATCACCAACATTCTGGACTATTCGCGGCTTGGCGCCGGCGCACGCGCCCTGGCCCACGCGCGCCTGTCCCTCGCCGAACTCGTGCGGACGGCCGGCGAAATCGTCCGGCCTGGCCTGGGGGACCTAACCCTGACCCTCGAGGTCTCGGCGGTCGACGGCCTGGTCCATGAGGGGGACGAAAACCACATCCTGCAGGTGCTGCTCAACCTGCTGGGCAATGCCGTGAAGTTCACCGACCAGGGTCGGATCGAGGTGCGGGTGGATCTGCGGCCGCAGGACGGCGCCGACCGGGTGCGGGTGAGCGTGCGCGACACCGGCGTCGGCCTGGCGCCCGAAGCGATCGCCCAGCTGTTCCAGCCCTTCACCCAGGCCGACACCAGCGCCACGCGTCGGTTCGAGGGCGCGGGGCTGGGCCTGGCCATCTCCAAGTCCCTGGTCGAGCAGATGAATGGCCGGATCGGGGTCGAAAGCGACCTGGGGGCGGGCTCGGAATTCTGGTTCGAGATTCCCCTGCGCCGGCTTGAGGCGTCGGCGCAGGCGACCCCGGCCGAGACTGCCGACGGGGGCGCGGGACGCATCCTGGTGGTGGACGACCATCCGGTGAACCGTCAGGTGGCCTCGATGATGCTGGCGGCCGCGGGGTTCGACGTCGAGACCGCCGAGGATGGCGCCCAGGCGGTGGAGGCGGTGCGCAGCCGCCCCTTCGACGTGGTCTTCATGGACCTCCACATGCCGGTGATGGACGGCCTGACGGCCTGCCGCGCGATCCGCGCCCTGGAGGGCGACGGCGCCGACACCCCCGTGGTGGCGATGACGGCGGCCACCCTGCCCGAGGACGTGGCCCGCTGCCGGGCGGCCGGCATGGACGCCCACCTCGCCAAGCCGATCGAGCAGGAGCGGCTGGTGGCCGCCGCCCTTCATCCCTGGCGGGCGGCTGACGGTCCGAAATGGCCCGACGCCGCCTCGGCCTGAGAAGGTTTAGGCGATCTGGGCGGCGATCTGGTCGGCCAGGGCCTTCAGCTCGGTGGGGTCGGCCATGCCGCCTTCGCCATGCCGCCCCAGGGCCTGACCCTCCCAGCGCGGGATGATGTGGAAGTGCAGGTGGTAGATGGTCTGGCCGGCGGTCGATCCATTGAACTGGGTGACCACGATGCCGTCCGGCTTCAGGGCCGCGCGGACGGCGCGGGTGACGCGCTGAACCCCCAGGATCAGGGGCGCCAGGACCTCCGGCTCCTCCTCCAGCAGGTTGCGGGCGGTCGAATGCTTCGGGATCACCAGGGTGTGGCCGCGCGCCTGGGGGAAGACGTCCATGAAGGCGTAGACGTGGCTGTCCTCGAACACCCGGGCGCTGGGCATCTCGCCCCGCAGGATCTTGGCGAAGATATTGCCGTCGTCGTAGGTCCCGTCCAAGCTCATGGCGCGCTCCTCTGATGTCAGGAGCGTCCTAGCACAGAGGGAGGTCCCCATGGGAACCGCCGACGCGGAGAACACCAAGGGGCTCAGCCCGCGGCAGCAGAAGTGGTTCGCCACCGCCCGCGCCAGCCTGGAGAAGGACACCGGCAAGACCCTCGACGCATGGGTCGCCATCGCCAGGACCTGCCCCGAGATCAAGACCATGGCCCGGATCGCCTGGATGAAGGAACACCACGGCCTGGGCATGAACCGCGCCAACCTGGTCATGTCGCAGGCCTTCCCCACCGGCTCGGGATGGGACGAGCCGGCCAAGCTGCGGGCGGCCCTGTGGAAGGATCCGGCGGCCACGGCCATCTTCGAGGCCGTGGAGCGTACGGCCGCCGCCCTGCCCGACGTCGTCACCGGTCAGCGCAAGGCCTTCACCGGCTTCTCCCGCAACTTCCAGTTCGCCTCGGCCAAGCCCATCAAAGGCGGCCAGGTGGTGCTTGGCCTGGCGGTGAGCCCCGAGGCCGATCCCCGGCTGCAGGTCCCGAAGGCGGAGGGCTGGTCGGAGCGCCTGAAGGCCAAACTCACCCTCGCCTCGCCCGCTGACCTGGATGAGCGGGTGAAGGCCCTGATCAGGCAGGCCTGGGAGGCGTCCTGACATCACGGCCGAATTGACTCTTACGCAGAATTTTTCTGATGGTTTTGCAGATATTTAGGCCGTCATCCTAACGTCAAATCCCCTTCGCCTGACTGTCATTGGCGGCGCCTAGACAGCCCCCTCACCGAGGTTGGGGAATGTCCATGTCGCATCACAAACTACTCCTGCTGGCCAGCGCGGCCGCCGTTCTTGCCGGCGCGAACCCGGCCTTCGCCGAGGCCGCCGATGACGCGGCCCAGGTCGAGGAGCTGATCGTCACCGCCCAGAAGCGCGAGCAGAAGACCCTGGACGTGCCGATCGCCATCACCGCCTACGGCGCCGATCAGCTGGAGCGGGACGGCATCCAGGAGTTCGAGGAGCTGTCGCTCTACGTCCCGGGCTTCGAGGTGCAGAACCAGTCTCCCAACAATCCCGGCTTCGTGATGCGCGGCATCACCTCGGACTCCGGCGAGGCCACCAATGAGCCGCGGGTCTCGGTCTTCCAGGACGGAGTCTCGATCTCCAAGTCGCGGGGCTCCTATATCGAGCTGTTCGACCTGGCCCGGGTGGAGATCGCCAAGGGTCCGCAGTCGACTCTCTATGGCCGTGGCGCCCTGATCGGGGCGGTGAACCTGGTCCAGGCCAAGGCCGATCCCACCAAGTGGGACGCCCGCTCCCGGGTCGAGGCCGGCAACAACGGCTACGTCATGTTCGAGAGCATGCTCAACGTGCCCGTCGGCGACACCCTGGCGATCCGCTTCGCCGGCCGGCTGAAGAAGCGCGACGGGTTCGTGGAGAACCTGCTGGGCGGACCCGACTTCAACTCCACCGACACCGCCGCCGGCCGCGTCACCCTGAACTGGCGGCCCAACGACAGGCTCAACGCCGACCTGATCTTCAACTACGAACAGGATCGGCCCACCGGCACCTCCTTCAAGTCCCTGACCTTCGCCCCCACCGACCCGAGCACCGGGGTCCTGATCGGCGACGTCGGCCGCAATTCCGGCGCGGCCCTGTCCACCTCCGACGGCTTCGAAGGCGGCAAGGACCTGGGCTTGAACCGCTCGGTGCGCGGCCTGACCGCCCTGGTGGACTACGAGATCAGCGATACGCTCAGCCTGTCTTCCATCAGCGCCTATCGCCGCTTCGACAGCCTGGAGGTGTTCGATCCGGACGGCTTCTCCCTGCCGTTGATGGTCTTCGCCGAGGACGCCCATGGCCGCGAGGCCAGCCAGGAGCTTCGGCTCAACTACGACAGCGGCGACCGCCTGACCGCCTTCGCCGGGATCAGCTACTTCTGGGAGGACGGCTATCAGCGGGTGCCGCTGCAGTTCAACGAGAAGGTCTACGCCCTGCTGGGCTCCATGCCCCGGCCCGGCGGCCTGTCCCTGCCGGTGATCAACGCCCTGGCGCCGGCGGCGCTCAAGTCGGTCCACCGCGAGACCTATCGCAACGTTGGCGAGACCAAGTCCTATGACGTCTTCGCCGACGCCACCTACAGGCTTACCGACCAGCTCGAGCTGACCGCGGGCCTGCGCTACACCTATGACGACAAGACCAGCGGCTATGGCGCGGTGCTGGAGAACGGTGGTTCCGTTCTGGCCGGCTCGACCCCGGCCCTGGCCCGCGGCCTCTTCCTGCAGCCTACCGCGGGCGGACGGGTGGAGACCAGGAGCTTCACCGACAGCGGCCTGACCTATCGCGCCGTCGCCCGCTACAGCTATGACGACCACACCAGCCTGTGGGCCTCCTACGCCCGCGGCCGGCGGCCCAAGGTGTTGGCGGTGGCCGCGCCGGCGACCCCCGGCGGTCCGGTGCGGTTCTCCGAACTGCCCGCCGAGCAGGTCGACTCCCTGGAGGGCGGGGTGAAGACCGAACTGTTCGACCGCCGCCTGTCCCTGGAGGGCTCGGTCTACCACTACGCCTACGACAACTTCCAAACCTCGGTGCGAAACGCCGCGGGCCAGATCGTCTCGGCCAACGCCGGCGAGGCCAGCGCCACGGGCTTCGAGGGCCAGGTCACCGCCAAGCCCAACGCCAATCTCGAGCTCTTCGGCACCTACGGCTACAACCACGCCCGGTTCGGCAACGGCCTGTTCAAGGACAACAGCTTCCGCCTGGCCCCCGACCATACGGTCTCGCTGGGGGCGAAGCTGAGCCTGGCGGCCCTGGGCGGGACCTTCGCCCTCACCCCGAGCTACACCTGGCAGTCGGAGGTCTTCTTCGACAACAACAACGACCTGCCGGCCCTGCAGGCCGCCGACAAGATCCAGGACGAGAAACAGGGCGCCTACGGCCTGCTGAACTTCAAGGTCGGGTACACGCCGGCCGAGGGGCCGTGGTCGGTGGAGGCCTTCGTCACCAACGCCCTGGACCAGGACTACATCAAGGACGCGGGCAACACCGGCGACGCCTTCGGCATCGCCACCTTCATCGCCGGCGAACCGCGCTATTACGGCGTCGCCTTCACCCTGAAGTACTAGGAAGGTTCCTGGCGGAAGGGGGAGAACTCTTCCGCCAACCATTCCATCTCGCCCTCCACCGCCGCCCGTTCACGGGCGACGAAATCCTCCACCGGCCCCCGCAGCATGGGATCGGCGATGAAGTGGGCGGAGTGGACCTGGCTGGGCAGGTAGCCGCGGGCGATCTTGTGCTGGCCCTGGGCGCCGGCCTCGACCCGGGCCAGGCCCCGACCGATGGCCCATTCGATGGCCTGGTAGTAGCAGAGCTCGAAATGCAGGAAGGGGATGTCCTCGACGCAGCCCCAGTTGCGGCCGTAGAGGCAGTCGGCCCCGATCAGGTTGAGCGCGCCGGCCACCCAGCGCCCGTTACGGCGGGCCATCAGCAGCAGCACCCGGTCGGCCATCCGCTCCCCCAGCAGGGAGAAGAACAGCCGGTTCAGATAGGGCCGGCCCCACTTGCGCGAGCCGGTGTCCATGTAGAAGGCGTAGAAGGCGTCCCAGTGCTCCTCGGTGATCTCGGCGCCGGTCAGGGCCACGATGTCCACCACGGCCTGCGCGTCGCGCCGCTCGCGACGGATGGTCTTGCGGCGGCCCGAGGACAGGGCGCCCAGGAAGGCCTCGAAGTCGGCGTAGCCGGCGTTCTCCCAGTGATATTGCTGGCCCTCGCGCAGGGCGAGCCCCTGAGCCCCCAGCCAGGTCCACTCCTCGGGAGTTGGGAAGTTGATGTGCAGGGACGAGGCGTCGTAGCGCTCGCAGAGGGCCACGGCCCCGCCCAGCAGGGTCCTGCGGGCGGCGTCGACATCCACGCCGGGCCGCACCAGCAGGCGCGGGCCGGTCGCCGGGGTGAAGGGGGCGGCTGACAGCAGCTTGGGATAGTAGCGCCCGCCGGCCCGCTCATAGGCCTCGGCCCAGCTATGGTCGAAGATGTACTCGCCCTGGCTGTGGGACTTCAGATAGAGCGGCATCACCGCGGCGACGCCCTCGGCGTCCTCCACCGACAGATGCTGCGGCCCCCAGCCGGTGCGCTCCACGGCGCAGCCAGCCTCCTCGGCGATGTCCAGGAAGTCGAAGGAGACGAAGGGGTTGGCGGCGTAGTCCGGGTTGGCGGCGCAGGCGTCCCAGCCCGCGCGGCCGATCTCGGCGATCCGGCGGCTGACCTTGACCGCCGCCTTCAAACTCACGCGGCCCAGCCCTCGAAGATCAGGTTGTCGCAGTGGTCCCTGATGGCGTCCCACTGCTCGGGCTTGCGCACCGTCCAGGCGACGACGGGCATGCCCTCGGCGCGGTGCTTGGCCACGATGTCGCTGGCGACGGTGTCCAGGCTCATGGCCAGGAAGTGCGGCCGGGCGATGGAGATCTGCTCCAGCCGGGCGAAGGCCTTGCGCTGCTCGGCCGACAGGTGCGGGGTGTCGTCCTCCCAGGCGTAGCTGTCCAGGCCGCGCAGCACGCCGGGGAACCGGTCGGCGAACCAGGCGTGGGAATAGGGATTGAAGCCGATCACGCAGGTGGGGCCGGCATGGTCGATGAGGATCTCGTGAACCCGCTGCTCCAGGGGGCCGACTTCGCCGAACGGCGTCTTGAGCTCGACATGGACCATGGCCCGGTGGCCGATCAGGGCCAGGGTCTCCATCAGGGTCGGGATGCGCTCGTCGGTGTCCTTGAGCCGCAGTTCGGCCAGTTCGGCCACGGTGCGGTCCTTGATGCGGCCCTCGGCGCCGGTCATGCGCTTGAGCGAATAGTCGTGGAACACCACCGCCTCGCCGTCGGCCGAGAGGTGGACGTCCAGCTCCACGCCGTAGCCCGCCTGGCAGGCGGCCTGGAAGGCGCCGAGCGAGTTCTCCGGCGCGCCGTCCGGCGTCCAGAGGCCGCGGTGGGCGACGGGGGGATGGAACAGGAAGTCCCAGGCCTCGCCGAATTGGGTCTTGAGGGCGTCCTTCACCGGATTTCCACCACGGCGTCGACTTCCACGGCGAAGTTCATCGGCAGGCGATAGACCCCCACCGCCGAGCGGGCGTGCTTGCCGGCGTCGCCGAAGGCCAGGACCATGACGTCCGAGGCGCCGTTCACCACCTGGGGGATCTCGAAGAAGCCGGGGCCGGCCTGAACAAAGCCCCCCAGCTTCACCACCCGGACCACCCGGTCCAGGTCGCCGTCGCAGGCCGCGCGCATCTGGGCGATCAGGTTGATCCCGCACAGGCGGGCCGCGACCTTGGCGGCCTCCATGTCGACATCCTCGCCGACGACGCCGCGCACCCCGCCGCCGGCGTCGAGGGACACCTGGCCCGAGATGTGGACAAGGGCGCCGACCCGTACGAACGGGACATAGTTGGCGACCGGGGCGACGGGCTGCGGAAGGGTGATCCCCTGCGCGGCCAAGCGATCTTCGACCTGTGACATGAGCCAAGGTCTAGCGCGGTTTCAGGCCGCTGGGAAACCACCGAAGCCCCGAAAAACGAAAAGCCCCGGACCGTTGCGGGTCCGGGGCTTCGCAGGGTCCGCGCCAAATACGCAGGCGCGGCTGGAGGGACTGTTGGAAGGCTTAGCGGACGGCCTGAAGCTTCTCGACGGCGGCGGTGACGCGCTCGTTGAGGGGCTTCATGGAGTCCTTCATGGAGGCCGAGACGATCTCGCCCATCTTGGCGATTTCGGCCATGTAGGTTTCCAGGGCGGTCTTGGCGAAGCTGGTTTGCAGCTCGACCACTTCCTGGATCGACTTGGCGCCCGACAGCGACTTGGCGGCGGCGACGTTGGCTTCCACGGCCTTCTTGGAATAGGCGGTGGCCTGGGCGCCGAGGGCTTCAGCGCCCTTGGTGGCGGCGGTCACCGAGGCGATGACGGCTTCCAGGTTCTTCTTGGAATGGGCGTTGGCGTCGGCCAGGCCAGCCAGGGACTTTTCGATGGCGTCCTTGAAGGCGGCGTTGCCGGCGGTGGTGAACTGCTCGACGGTATTCTTGACGGTTTCGGCGGCGGCCATGGGAGGAAACTCCTGGAACGTGGTTGACGGGCTTTGCCGCGTCGCACCACTCGGGCGTTGCGGCTCTTTGATCTCGAAGCCTATTTCTCATGTTGCAGTGCAGCAGTCAAGCGACTTTGTTGCACTGCACAATCGCCGCTGGAGCGAGTGCTCCGCATGCCTGCATATCTGGCGGCGCGACAAATGGGCTCGCTCAAGAGGTGTTTACCCTCGCGCAAGCTCCAAGGTGTCATGATAGGATTTCTGTAACGGCGACCTTGGGGGGTCGCCCCCAACCCTTTGATTCGACGGACGAACCGTATGTTCGAGCGCGCCCGCCGCCTGTTTCTCGCCCTTGGCGCAGCCGTCCTGACCGCGGTTTCCCCGCTGGCGACCTCCGCCCAGGCGCAAGTCCCGTACCTCTCGATGCCCTCGCTGCCGACCACGGCGCCGAAATATGCGGCCATCGTGGTGGACGCGAAAACCGGTGAGGTCCTCTACGCCAAGCGCGCCGACAGTCCCCGCTATCCCGCCTCCATCACCAAGATCATGACGCTCTACCTCACCTTCGAGGCCCTGAGCTCCGGCCGCCTGCGGTCCGATGACCGGGTGATGATCTCGCCGCGCGCCGCGGCCCAGGCCCCCACCAAGCTCGGCCTTTCGGCCGGCGACTCCCTGACCGTCAACGAGGCCATGCAGGCACTGGCCATCAAGTCGGCCAACGACATCGCCGTGGCCCTGGCCGAGAAGCTCGGCGGCAGCGAGGCCCGCTTCGCCGCAATGATGACCCTCCGCGCCCAGGAGCTGGGCATGGCCAACACCCGCTTCGTGAACGCCTCGGGCCTGCCCGACAGCCGCCAGGTCTCCACCGCCCGCGACATCGGCATCCTGTCCCGCGCCGTGATGCGCGACTATCCGCAGTACTATCGGCTGTTCAGCCAGCAGTCGTTCACCTTCCGCGGCACGCCGATGAACAACCACAACGGCCTGCTGGGGGCCATGCCGGGCGTCGACGGATTGAAGACCGGCTACACCAACGCCTCGGGCTACAACCTGGCGGTCTCGGCCGTGCGCGACAACCGCCGCCTGATCGCCGTGGTGCTGGGGGCGCCGTCCACCGCCAAGCGCAACAACAACGCCGAGGACCTGCTGCTCACCGGCTTCGACGTGATGAACCGGCGCGCCCGCGGCGAGAAGATCACCATCGCCCAGAACCTGTTCGAGCCCGAGCCCGCGGGTCCGATCGAGCGCCCCTCGGTCGAACAGGGTGACGGCGAACAGGACGGCCTGAAGATCGTCCTGGCCTCGGCCCCTCCTCCCGCCTCCTTCTCCAGCAACGATTTCGTGGCTCCGACCCGCAACCTCCTGCGCGGCTCGCAACCGGCCGACACGCCGAAGACCGACAAGAAGACCGACAAGAAGAAGGCCGAGAAGGAAGACAGGAAGCCCGCCGGCAAGTGGATCGTCCAGGTCGGGGCCTTCAAGTCCAAGGCCCTGGCCAAGGAGCAGCTGGCCCTCGTCGAGAAGCGGTTCGGCAATCACTTCGGCAAGGCGGACGGCGACGCCGATTCCATCGGCGGCACCTATCGCGCCCGCTTCAAGGGCTTCACCGAAGCCTCGGCCAAGGACGCCTGCAGCGCGCTCAAGGCCAAGAAACTGGCCTGCATGGTGGTCAAGCCGGGCTGACGCCTCTCATTTGCGGGAGAGCCGATCCCGCGCGGCGTTGAGCTGGGCGGCCAGGCCGTCCGTGCCACCCTTGTCGGGGTGGGCCAGGCGCATCAGCCGGTTGTAGGCCGCCTGGATCTCCTCGGCCGAGGCCTCGGGCCCCACCCCCAGGATCGAGCGGGCCTCGGCCTCGCCCATGGCCCCGCCGCGGCCCCGGGGCGCGGGCGCCCCCGTTCGCCGGGTGGAGACCGCCAAGCCCAGCCCCAGCACCACCAGGACGATGGCCGAGCCCCAGCTTCCCCGCAGCCCGACATAGGCCGCCCCCGCGAAGGCCACTACCGCGAAGGCGCCGGAGATGAAACGCCACTCGCGGCGCTTGAGGATCGGCTTGCCTCCATTCGCCCACAGCAACAGCGCCAGAACCAGGCAGCCGAGGGCGATATAGGTCACTGGGCGGCCATGAGCTCGTTAGCCATCTCGCCCAGGCCCAGCGAGCCCACCAGGGCCCGCAGCTCCTGGCGGGCGGCCACGTGCTGCAGGCTCATCGCCACGGGACGGATGGTGGGGGACAGGTCGGCGATGGTCAGGCCGAAGGGGAAGAGCTCGCGATAGATCACCCGGTCGCGCAGGCCGGGGCCGACGCGGAAGCCCACGCGGCGCGACAGGGCCTGGACCCGTTCGTCGACCCGCTTGCGGTTGCGGGCCTCGGTGGGGGCCAGGCGATTGCGCAGGACGATCCAGTCGATGGACTTGCCCGAGGACGCCGCGCGGATCTTGCGGCTGTTCCAGACCGTCTCGGAATAGAGGCTCGGGCGCTTCAGATCGAGGGTGACCGGATCGACGATGCCCAGCATGTCGAAGTCCACGAAGCTGTCGTTCATCGGCGTGACGATCAGGTCGGCCAGGCCGTGGGCGGCGCGGCTGACAGCGGTGTCGCCGCCGGGGGTGTCGATCAGCACGAAGTCGGCGCCCTCGGCGGCGGCGAAGGCCTCCTCGAAGCGGCCCAGGGCCTCCTCGTCCGAGGCCTTGGCGAGATCGGCGCTCAGGGGATGCTCGACGGGCATGGGGGCGCTGACGCCATTGGCGGCCAGCCAGGCGGCCCGGTTGGCGAAGAAGTGGCCCATGGACTGCTGGCGCAGGTCCAGATCGAGCACCGAGACGCGCGCGCTGGAGTGCAGCAGGGCCGTGGCGATATGGATGGCCAGCGTCGACTTGCCCGCGCCACCCTTCTCGTTGCCGACCACAATGACCTTGGGTTGGGACATGGTTCTCTAAAACTCCACACCATCTCAGCCAGCGTCGTTGCGCTGATTCGATTGGTTAACAGGTGAGCCCCCACCCCCTGCCCCGTCAACGCGCCTGAGGTCGCGGCCTGTGGACGGATGGACGGCGGGCGCCGGCCACGCCATAAGCGGCCGCCTACCGAGACGGAGCCTTCCCCATGCCCCTCGCCATCGTCCGCACCGTGGCCGACCTGCGCGCCCAGGTGGCCGCCTGGCGGGCCGCCGGAGAGACCGTCGGCCTGGTTCCCACCATGGGGGCGCTGCACGAGGGCCACCTGTCCCTGGTGACCCTGGCCAAGAGCCGGGCCCGGCGCGTGGTGGCCAGCGTCTTCGTCAATCCGACCCAGTTCGCGCCGCACGAGGACTTCGACGCCTATCCTCGAGACGAGGCCCGGGACGCCGCCCTGCTCCAGGGCGCCGGCTGCGACCTGCTGTTCGCCCCCGGCGTGGCCGAGATGTACGCCCCGGGCTTCTCCACTACCGTCACCGTGGCCGGGGTCTCCGAGCCCCTGGACGGCGCGGCGCGGCCGGGCCACTTCGCCGGGGTCGCCACCGTGGTGACCAAGCTGCTGCTGCAATGCGGTCCCGACCTCGCGGTGTTCGGGGAGAAGGACTATCAACAGCTCCAGGTCATCAAGCGCCTGGTGGCCGACCTCGACATCCCGGTGGAGGTGATCGGCGCCCCCACCGCCCGCGCGCCGGACGGCCTGGCGCTCTCCTCCCGCAACGCCTACCTGACGGCGGCCGAGCGCGAGATCGCCCCCAGCCTGGCCGCCGCCCTCCTCGACGCCATCGAGCGCCTGCGCAAGGGGACCCCCGTCGAACGGGTGGAGGCCACGGGCCGCGCGGCCCTGGAGCGGGCGGGCTTTGGCCGGATCGATTATTTCGAGGTGCGCGACGCCGCCAGCCTGGCGCACCTGGGGCCCGGCCCCCTGGAGGGCCCGGCCCGCATCCTGGCCGCCGCTGTCCTGGGCAAGACCCGCCTGATCGACAACATGGCCGTCTAGCCTACCAGGCGCCGACCTCGCGGAGCTGGCGGGCCAGTTCCATGGGGATCTCGTCGTCGCCGTCCGCGGCGAGGTCCGGTGGGACGTCCTTGGGATCGAAATAGCGCCAGCCCTGGAAGGCGCGGCGCGGGGTCGGCGCCACGCGGACGATCTCCCGGTCCAGGGTGATCTCGCAGCGGGCGTTGGGGTGTTCCCCCACCGTGCGGATGGCCAGGATCCTTTGCCGGCAGAGGATCATCCCCTTGAAGATCCGGTAGAGCGACCCGCCGTCCAGCAACTCGTCGGCCCGCTTGGGGGACATGCGGGTGTGCAGCAGCCAGGGTTGGCTGTCGTCGGGATGATAGGCCAGCAGGTCTTCGATGGTGTCGCAGCCGACGCACAGGCGGAGCATATGCAAGGCCATCAGGCGTTCGCCTTCAGCCGGACCAGGGTCACGCCCTCGCTGACCTGGTCGCCCACCGAGACACTCAGGGATTCGATATGGCCGTCGAAGGGGGCGGTCAGGGCGTGCTCCATCTTCATGGCCTCCAGAGTCAGCAGGGGCTGGCCGCGCAGCACGGTGTCCCCCACCGCCACGGCGACGGCCACCACCTTGCCCGGCATGGGCGAGCGCACCTGGGCGTCGCCGGTCAGATCGTCCAGGTCCCGGAGCGGCGGGCGGGTGGCGAGCACGTAGGTCTCGCCGCCCTCGAAGACCACCACCTCGCCGTCGGCGGTCATCAGGATGTCAGCCTCGATGTCGCCGTCGGCCAGGGGCGCGTCGATCGCCCGGCCGTCCAGGAAGAGACGGACGGCCGCCTGGGGCTCGGCGTTCATGCGGAAGCCGGTGAGACCCTTCCACGGCGAGGCCTCCTCCCCCTCCCCGAGGACCGCGGCGGCGGCCACGGAGAGTATTTCGTCGGAGGGCTGGGGCGTGGCGGCCAGGGCGTCGAGCCGGGCCTCGATGAAGCCGGTGTCCACGTCGCCGGCGATGAAGTCGGGGTGGTCCAGGCAGCGGGCCAGGAAGCCGGCGTTGGTCTTCACCGGCCAGATCTCCACCTCGGCGCAGGCCTGGGCCAGCAGGTCGCCGGCCCCCTCGCGGGTGGGGGCGTGGGCGATCAGCTTGGCGATCATCGGATCGTAGAAGGGGCTGACCTCGCCGCCCTCCTCCACCCCGGTGTCGACCCGGACGCTGTCGGGCAGGACGAAGTGATCCAGACCGCCGATGGAGGGCAGGAAGCCCGCGGCGGGGTTCTCGGCGTAGAGCCTGGCTTCCACGGCGTGGCCGGTGAGCTTGATCTGGTCCTGGGTCAGCGGCAGCGGCTCGCCGGAGGCGACGCGGAACTGCCACTCCACCAGGTCGACGCCGGTGACGGCCTCGGTGACCGGGTGCTCCACCTGCAGGCGGGTGTTCATCTCCATGAACCAGATGCGGTCGGGGCGCAGGCCGGCGCTGGCGTCGGCGATGAACTCCACCGTGCCGGCGCCGACATAGTTCACCGCCCGGGCGGCCTTGACCGCGGCCTCGGTGACGGCGGCGCGGGCCTCGGGACTCATGCCAGGCGCCGGGGCTTCCTCGATCACCTTCTGGTGGCGGCGCTGGAGGGAGCAGTCGCGCTCGAAGAGGTGGACAACGTTGCCGTGGCTGTCGCCGAAGATCTGCACCTCGATGTGGCGGGGCCGGGTGACGTATTTCTCGATCAGCACCCGGTCGTCGCCGAAGGACGCGGCGGCCTCGCGCTGGCAGGAGGCCAGGGCGGCGGCGAAGTCCTCGGCGCGCTCGACCTTGCGCATGCCCTTGCCGCCGCCGCCGGCCACCGCCTTGATCAGGACGGGGTAGCCGGTGACTTCTGCCGCTTGCTGCAGGCGTTCTGCCGACTGGTCCTGGCCGAGATAGCCGGGAGTCACCGGGACATTGGCTTTTTCCATCAAGGACTTAGCGGCGTCTTTTAATCCCATGGCCCGGATCGCCGACGGCGGCGGGCCGATCCAGACGAGGCCCTCGGCCATGACGGCTTCGGCGAAGGCGGCGTTCTCGGAGAGGAAGCCGTAGCCGGGATGGATGGCCTCGGCGCCGGTCTCCAGGGCCGCGGCGATGACCCGCTCGGCCACCAGATAGCTGTCGCGGGCGGGCGCCGGGCCGATGAGCACGGCCTGGTCGGCCTCGCGCACATGGGGCGCCTCGGCGTCGGCTTCCGAATAGACCGCCACGGTGGCGATCCCCATGCGGCGGGCGGTCTTGAAGACCCGGCGGGCGATTTCGCCGCGATTGGCGACGAGGACGGATTTGATCATGCCCCGATCCTAGAGGGCCGGGGAGAGTCCTGCCAGACGCCGTGCGAGATCCCGGCTCAGACCACCCAGGACGGCTTGCGCTTGTCGAGGAAGGCGCGGACGCCCTCCTGGCCCTCGGGGCTGACGCGAGTGCGGGCGATGCGCTTGGCGGTCTCGTCCATGACGCTCTCGATGGGACGGTAGGCCACGTCCTCCACCAGCTTCTTGGAGTCGGCCACGGCGCCGGGGGCGCAGGTCATCATCTCAGCGGCGATGCGGTCGCGGGCGGCCTCCAGGGCGGCGGTGTCGGCCACCACCTCGGTGATCAGTCCGACCTTCTCGGCATAGGCGGCGTCGAACACCGAACCGGTGGCGAACAGGGCGCGAGCCGTGCGGGGGCCGACGGCGCCCACCACATAGGGGCTGATGGTGGCCGCGATGAGGCCCAGCCGGACCTCGGAGAAGCTGAACTTGGCGGTGGCGGTGGCGACGGCCAGGTCGCAGACGGCGGCCAGGCCCGCCCCGCCCCCGAATGCGCCGCCCTCCACCAGGGCCACGGTCAGGGCCGGGATGTCCCACAGGCTCTTGAGCATGACCGCCATCTGGTAGGCGTCGTCGCGGTTGTCGCTCTCGGAGCGGTCGGCGGCCTCGCGCATCCAGTCCAGGTCGGCTCCGGCGCTGAACATGCCGCCCGCGCCGCGCAGGAAGACGACGCGCACGCCTTCCGCCCCCTGCAGGGTCTCGAAGGCCTCGCGCAGGGCGCCGATCAACCGGGCGTCGAAGGCGTTCCGACGCGCCGGACGGTTGATGGTGACCGTGGCCACCCCCTCCACCGTGGCTTCGATATGCACGAGGGTCTCGTCGATATCGCTGTCGGCCACTTCAACCAGGGGATCGGCGATGGGATTGGTCATGGAAGCCTCGTTTGGGGATGTCGCATCGGGACATAATCCCAACGCCCGGTCTTTGACATAGGTCCTGTCCTTCCCGACGTCCCGCGGCGCTGAATTCGCGGTCATCCCCGCAAATCACCCCAGTTCGGGCCCCAACCGGCTTGATCGCGGCGCGCGCCTGGTCGAGACAGCTGTCAGGAAACGACCACGCGGCGCCCGGCCCCGGACGCCGCGGGAAGGAAGAACGATGCGCCGGACCCAAGAGGCGAGCCTGACCCAGCTTCTGAGCGCCGCCAAGTCCCGGCGGGAGGCGCCGCGACGCGGCCGGACCCTCGCCGCCCGCCGGGCCAAGGCCAGGCTGGCCCTGACCCTGGGCGTGATGTCGAGCTGCGTCGGCCTGGGCCTGCTGGTGGGCCAGCTCGGCCGGGCGCTCGTCGGCGGTTAGCGCGTGATCTGTTCCGATTGAATCGGCCGGGCGCCTGGATCTCCGAGTTCTCCGCGCGTCTCTGCGCCGAGCCGACGGCCGCTTCGTCGGCTTCGGCGCGAGCTCGCATCACGACCGTTGCGGCGTCTGAAGCGCGGCAAGAAGCGCGCCCAGAAGCCAGTCGACGCCAGCGTCGGGAATGCCGCGCCGGACGGCCACGATCCGAATCGACGGAAGACCGACCGGCAGGTCGCAGACCTCAAGGCCAAACGCGCCCGCCTGGGCTGTCGCAAGGCGGCGCGGGGCGATGCAGGTCGCCAGCGAGGTGGCGACCATGGCGAACGCCGTCGGAAACCGCGGCGCGGCCGCAATGATCCTGCGGCTGAGGCCGCGGTCGGCAAAGTCCCGCTCCGTGGGGGTCCGATAGTCTCCGGCCACAGAGACCGCCACGTGGTCCAGGGTCGCGAACACCTCTCGATCGATCCGCCCGGCCACGATCGATGGATGGCCGCGCCGCAACACCAGGCAATAGTCGTCGGTGAACAGGGGGACGGCGTCGAGCCCATCGGGGGTCGTGAGGAATTGCCCGAGCGCGAGATCGACCTCGTTGTGCCGTACCTGCCGAAGAGCGGCCTCGCCCAGCGCCAGCCCTATGGCGAACCGGCTATTGGGGGCTTGGCGTTGGAACTCCGAAAGCAGGCCCGGCGCGAGCAGGGTGGCCAGGAAGTCGGAGGTCGCCAGGCGGAAGCTGCGGGTCGCGACAGCCGGGTCGAACCCGACCTTCCCGCCCAGCGCCGCGCCGACGGCGTCGATCAAGGCGTCGATCTGCGGGGCAAGCTCCACGGCCCTGATGGTCGGCTGCAACCCATGCGGCCGACGCAGGAACAGCGGATCGTCGAACAGCAGACGCAGCCGGGCGAGGGCATGGCTGATGGTGGACTGGCTGACGTTCAGGCGTTCCGCCGCGATCGTTGTCCGTCGGTGGCGAACCAGCGATTGGAAGACCAGCAACAGCGCGCCGTCGATCTGCCTGATCTTAGAAATGTCGATATCACTCATGACGCCATTTCAGTAGCAAGGCGGATACCCCCCGCCTAGACCTGCCGCGTCAACCAGGGGGGACGGCAGTGAAGGCGGCTTTCATCAACGACTATGGCGCGGTCGAGAACCTGGGTGTCGGCGACGCGGAAAAGCCGAGCCTGCGGCCGAACGAGGTGATGGTGGAAGCCGAGTTCGGCGGTCTGCGCTGGGGCGATGTCATGTCCCGCAACGGCCTGCCCAGCCGGGCCCGCCCCACGCCATTCGTCGCCGGCCAGGAGGCCAGTGGCGTGATCGTCGAGGTCGGCCCCGAGGTCCGGGACTGGCGGATCGGCCAGCGGGTGATGGTCTCGGGCGGCGGCGCCTGGGCGAAGTATGTGGCGGCCCACCCCGCCCTGCTCACCGCCGTGCCCGACCATGTCGGTCTGGAGCAGGTGCTGGCATATCCGGTGAACCTGCGGACCGCCTATTACATGGTCTATACGTGGGCGAGGGTGCGCGAGGGCGAGCGGGTGCTGCTGCATGCCGCCGCTGGCGGGGTCGGCCTGCTGGCGCTGCAGATCCTCAAGCGAAAGTTCCGCTCGGTCGAGGTCGTCGCCATCGCCAGCACCGAGGACAAGCTTCAGCTGCTGCGCGGCGAAGGCGCCGACCACGTCATCAATCGCAAGACCCAGGACTACGTGGCCGAGGTGCTGAAGATCTGGGGGCCCAAGGCCTCCGGCTTCCAGACCGGCGGCCGTCAGGAAGGTGGGGTCGATGTGGCGTTCAACGGGGTCTCCGGTGACACCCTGTCCACCGACTGGCAGGTGATACGCAAACGCGGGCGCTGGGTCATCTACGGCTACTCGGCCGGTCGCGGTCGGCTGGACACCGCGCAGTTCGGCTATGACGGCATCACCGTCATGCCCTTCTCGTCCATCGCCTGGCAGGGGACGCAGGACGCCGCCGCCGCCACGACCTTCATCGCCGACTGGCTCGCGAGCGAGGAGCTCATCGTTCCGGAAATCCATCCGATCGAGGATCTCGTCGCCGTGCAGCGTGCGTTCGAGGCCGGCGAGACCACCGGAAAGATCGTCTTCAGGCTCTAAATCTTTGTTTTATCGCGCAATTTCCCGGCGGACCGGCGGCCACTTCGTCGGCTTGCGCTCTAGGCGAGACACCCATGCAACTGATCGATCTCACCCGGATGCTCGACTCGGCCGATCTCGACCGCCTGCCGGAACGCGTCAAGGCCTCAGCCTCGGTGCTCGTGCCGGAGGTGGAGTACGTGACCCCGGCCGGCAAGGGCGCCGAGGTGATGTGCGGCCTCTTCGGCTGCGAGCGCCACCATCTGCCGGACGGCGAAGGCTGGGGTGAGGAACGGATCCGCATCAATTCGCATCTGGGCACCCACGTCGATGCGCCGCTGCACTATGGCTCGTTGTGCGAGGGCCGTCCGGCCCGCACCATTGGCGACATCGCCCTGACCGAACTCTATTGCGACGGCTTGGTGCTGGATGTCCGGCCCTGGGCGAGGCCCGATGAAGCGATCGAGGTCTCCGCCCTGCAGGCCGCGCTGGAGGCCAATGGTGGCGAGGTCACGCCCGGCTGCGCCCTGCTGATCCGCACCGGACAGGAAGCCTACGATCTGTCGCAGCTGGCCTGGTATTCGTATCCGGGCATGAGTCGGGAGGGCACCCTCTTCCTGGCGGGGCTGGGCGCCAAGGTGCTGGGCACCGACGCGGTCGGTTGGGATCGGCCGTTCGGCGTCATGCGCCGGATGTTCCGCGAGACCGGCGACGCAGCACAGATCTGGGACGGCCACTTCGCCGGGCGCGAACGGGAGGTGTTCATCGTCCAGCAGCTGGACAATCTTCAGGCGCTGCCAGCCAGCGGCTTCAAGGTCGGCTTCTTCCCGATGAAGCTCAACCGATGCAGCGCGGCGCCGGCTCGCGTGGTGGCGTTCGTGGCCTGATCGAGTTCCCATTGCGGTGATGCTGTCGGAACCAGGCCTGTCTTCTCATCGCCGGGATCAGCCGCGATCCGGGGATCCTGTGATTTCACACAGCGCCACCGTAATTCCGGGCCCTGATCGGCGGTTAGCCGGGACAGACGCTGCGGGCCTGCGCCCTGGCCGCGGGCGTCGCGCAGAGATCGGGGCCGGCCGGGGCCGCCTTGGCCTTGAGCAGGGCGCCGCGGACCCTCGAATAGCCGGCGCAGAGATCGGGGATGCAGACCCCGGCCCGTTTCATCCGCGCCTTGGCCCCGGCCAGGCTGTGCTGGTTCACCAGGTAGTAGGAGAACAGGCCCGACGGATCGTCGGAGACGTCGTCGGCCCAGTAGGCGATGTCGCTGGCGTATTGCGAGCCCCAGTTGGCGCGGTCCTCGGCGGCCTTCTCCAGGGTGAACCAGCTCTCCTCCACATAGAAGATGGCCAGGCTCCAGCGATCGCGGTCGGCGGCCAGGCGGGCGACGCAGGCCTGCGGGTCGTCATGGCCGAAGTTCGAATAGAGGCAGCGGATCTCCGGGTGCTCGATCTCCACCGCGAACAGGTTGTCCGCGCCCTCGTTCAGCGCCGTCTCCGCCGCCAGCCGGGTCTGGTTGCGGAAGGAGGCGTAGCCGGCATAGATCCCGACGAAGACCAGGACCACGGTCAGGGCCGCCACGATGGGCTCCCAGAACTCGGTGGTCCGCACCCGGCGCTTGCGGCCGATGCGATAGAGAACCCCCGCCAGGATCACGGCGAAGACGGTCATCGGGAACAGGAGGATGACGCGGTCCAGCGTCCCGACGTTCCAGAGTGCGTTCAAGCCCGTCCCCCCTGAAGACCCCTACATGCGGAAGATGCCGAACCTCGTTTCCGGGATCGGCGCGTTGAGCGCCGCCGAGATCGAAAGGCCCAGGACGTCGCGGGTCTGGGCCGGATCGATTATCCCGTCGTCCCACAGGCGGGCAGTGGCGAAATATGGGTCGCCCTCGGTCTCGTAGCGGTCGCGGATCGGCGCCTTGAAGGCCTCCTCCTCGGCCGCCGGCCACGCCCCGCCCCGGGCCTCGACGCCGTCGCGGCGGATGGTGGCCAGCACGCTGGCCGCCTGCTCGCCGCCCATGACGCTGATGCGGCTGTTGGGCCAGGTCCAAAGGAAGCGGGGGGAATAGGCCCGGCCGCACATGCCGTAGTTGCCGGCCCCGAAGGAGCCGCCGATCAGGACCGTGAACTTGGGCACCTCGGCCGAGGCCACCGCCGTCACCAGCTTGGCGCCGTCCTTGGCGATGCCGCCGGCCTCGTACTTGCCGCCCACCATGAAGCCCGAGATGTTCTGCAGGAAGACCAGCGGGATGCCCCGCTTGCAGGCCAGCTCGATGAAGTGGGCGCCCTTCAGCGCGCTCTCGGAGAACAGCACGCCGTTGTTGGCCAGGATGGCGACCGGCTGGCCCCAGATGCGGGCGAAGCCGGTGACCAGGGTCGTGCCGTAGAGGGACTTGAACTCGTCGAACTCCGAGCCGTCGACGATGCGGGCGATCACCTCGCGCACGTCATAGGGCGCGCGGACGTCGGTGGGGACGATCCCGTAGAGCTCCT
Source organism: Phenylobacterium sp. (assembly GCF_965229015.1). Lineage (GTDB taxonomy): Bacteria > Pseudomonadota > Alphaproteobacteria > Caulobacterales > Caulobacteraceae > Phenylobacterium. The sequence continues at coordinate 1,233,497 of NZ_CBDDIM010000001.1, forward strand.
GCGGATCGAACAGCGGCTCGCGCGGTTCGGCCAGCACGAGTTGCTCGGGCTTCTTCGTGTTGAGGTTGGCGACGATGGAGCGGACGATCTGCAGGGCGTGCTCGTCGTCGGCGGCCACATGGTCCACCACCCCGGAGCGGCGACCGTGGGTGTCGGCCCCGCCGAGCTCCGTGGCGCTGATCACCTCGCCGGTGGCGGCCTTCACAAGGGGCGGGCCCCCCAGGAAGATGGTCCCCTGGCTCTCCTCGCCGGTCCCGCGCACGATGACGGTCTCATCGCTCATGGCCGGGACATAGGCCCCGCCGGCGGTGCAGGAGCCCATGACGCAGGCGATCTGGGCGATGCCGTCGGCGCTCATCCGCGCCTGGTTGAAGAAGATGCGGCCGAAATGGTCGCGGTCGGGGAAGACTTCGGCCTGGTGGGGCAGGTTCGCGCCGCCGGAATCCACCAGATAGATGCAGGGCAGCCGGTTCTGCATCGCCACTTCCTGGGCGCGCAGGTGCTTCTTCACGGTAAGCGGGAAATAGGCCCCGCCCTTCACCGTGGCGTCGTTGGCCACGATCATCACCTCGCGCCCGGAGACCCGGCCGATCCCGGTGATGACGCCGGCGCCGGGCGCCTCGCCGTCATAGAGGCCGTGGGCGGTCAGCGCGCCCACCTCCAGGAAGGGAGATCCGGCGTCCAGCAGGCGCATGACCCGCTCGCGGGGCAGGAGCTTGCCGCGGCCGGCGTGGCGCTTGCGGGACTCTTCGGGACCGCCGAGGGCCGCCTGGGCCACCCGCTCGCGCAGCTGCGCCGCCAGCGCGCGGTTGAGCATCTCGTTGGCCTGGAAGGCCTCGCCGTTGGTGTCGATGGCGGACTTCAGTGTGGGCATGGGCAAGGCATAGCCGGGCCGGACGACGCAGGCTAGGGCCGCGCCCCTCGCGGACTACTGGAAGAGGATGGGCTCGCCGTCCGGGTCATAGGCGGCGAAACGGCCGACGCCGCCGACGCGCACGGCGTCGACCATGGATTGCAGGGCCACCTCGATCTGGGCCGTGGTGGGGGGCGAGCCGCCTGCGCCGGACAGGCTGGCGGCGAAGGCCACCTGCCAGGGCGGGCCGGCGCGCCGCGATTCGGCCAGCAGGGCCTCGAAATCGGCCAGCTCGCCCGGCGCCTTGTCGACGCACATCAGGGGGGCCAGCGCGCCGCCCTCCCCGGCCAGGAAGCGCTCGCGCTGCGCCTCGCTGGCGCCGTCGGGCAGTTCGGCGGCGGCGAACACGAACAGCAGGCGCTGGGGTTCAGTCTGGGCGGCGGCGGCGTCGAGGAGCTGCCGGAAATGAGAGCTTTGAGTCATGCCGCGATCCTGGCCGAGATCGCCGCGGCGAAACATGCGCCATGTCAAACCGGGCCTGTGGCGCAGGTGTGTCGCATAGGCGCAGGCCCGCAGATGCTCCCCCTCTGGGGGAGCTGGCGCGAAGCGCCTGAGGGGGACTTTGACTCCTGTTTGCGGGCGGTAAGGGTCAACTACGTTGATCCCCCTCCGGCACAGACCTGCGGTCCGCGCCACCTCCCCCACATCGGCGCTACGCGCCTGGGGGAGGATCCACGTCACGCTCCGCGACGCGGCTGAGCCAATTCCATATGCGACGCCCCCTGACGCTCCTGAGGCGCGCGCGACGCAAAACCGGTTCACACTTGTGCGAAACACACTCTAGGCTCCCGTTCCGTGGCGAACCTCCCCGGCATATCGACCGACTCCGCGCTGGCGCGACTGTTCGAGGACGAGCGCGCCCAGGGCGAGGCCACCTGGTTCTCCCTGCCCGGCGGCGCGACCCTGTTCGACGCCGGCGAGCCCGCCGACCACCTCTATTTCGTCCGAGCCGGACGCCTGGGCGCCTTCCGCCGCGAGGAGGGCCACGAGCCGCACTTCCTGGGGGTGATCCGCCCGGGCGAGCCGGCCGGCGAGATGAGCCTGATCTCCGGCGCCCCGCACTCGGGCCACGTGGTGGCCCTGCGCGATTCGGAAATCTTCGCCCTGCCCCGCGAGGCCTTCTTCGACGCCTGCGAGGAGGACTCGGCCGTCATGGTCGAGCTGGCCCGTCTGATGATCCTGCGCAGCCGCCAGGCGGCCGCCAAGACCTCGGCCGGGGTCCCCTCGGTGTTCGGCTTCGTCACCCTGGGCGAACCGGTGGTGCTGCGGCCCCAGGTCGACCGCATCGCCCGCGAGATCGGCAAGCTGGGCTATTCGGTCACCGTGGTGGGGGGCGAGGCCCAGCACGCCCCGACCGAATGGTTCTCCGAGGTCGAGCGGGACTACGATTTCGTCCTCTACTGCGCCGAGGCCGACGACCACGGCTGGCGCCAGGTGGTGGGGCGGCAGGTGGACCGGCTGTTCCGGGTGGGCCGTGGCGACCTGCCTCCGCCGGCCGAGTTCGCCCACGGCGCCGAGCCGCTGCAGACCCAGAACCTGGTGGACCTGATCCTCATCCAGAAGCGCAACGCCGAGGCCCCGGTCGGGTCGGAGGCCTGGATGGACCTGGCCCGGCCGGCGCGGCTGTTCCACATGCGGCGCGAGCACGGCGGCGACGTCGCCCGCATCGCCCGGGTGCTGACCGGCCAGGCCGTGGGCCTGGTGCTGTCGGGCGGCGGCGCGCGGGCCTACGCCCACATCGGGGCGGTGAAGGCCCTGCGGGAGCGCAAGGTGCCCATCGACTTCGTGGGCGGGGTCTCCATGGGCGCCATCGTCGCGGCCGGGGTCGGGCTGGGCTGGGACAATGAGGAGATGGAGCGCCGCATCCGCGCGGCCTTCGTCAACACCAGCCCCCTGGACGACATCGCCATCCCCCTGCTGGCCATGACCCGGGGGGAGAAGGTCCGCGAGCGCCTGGCCGAGCACTTCGGCGAGGTGCACATCGCCGACATGTGGCTGCCGTTCTTCTGCCTGTCCTCCAACCTCACCACCGGCACCTACCAGCTGCACCGGCGCGGCCTGCTGCGCCGCGCCCTGCGGGCGACCATCTCCCTGCCCGGCATCCTGCCCCCGGCCACCGACAACAACGACGTCCTGGTGGACGGGGCGGTGATGAAGAACTTCCCCGCCGACGTCATGCGGATCAACGAACTGGGGCCGATCATCGGCATCGACGTCTCCCGCGGCCGCTCCATCACCGCCGCCGACGTCGCCCGGCCCTCCTCGGTCTGGCGCTGGATCCTGTCGGGCGAATGGCGCAAGGGTCCGCCCATCGTCTCCCTGCTGATGCGGGCGGCCACCGTCTCCACCGGCCGCGACCTGGCGGCCGCCCGCGACGCCACCGACGTCCTGGTGACGCCGGAGGTGGCGGGCGTGGAGATTCGCGACTGGGCGGCCTTCGAGCCCGCCGTCGCGGGGGGCTACAAGGCGATGATCGAGGCCCTGGACAAGCTGTCGGTCCCCGTCACCGACCTGCGCCGCCGCCCCAGCCTGCACGAGATCTCGACGGGACGACGCTAGGGCGCCGCCATCCAATGGCGGTCGGCGGTTCTGTCCCAGGTTTTCGGCGAACCTGTTCGTGAGGTTCGTGTGGTTCGTGGACGATCTTGTTCGGTCTCGCGGCGTCGCGGCCGGAAGATTCTGAACCACGAACCACACGAACGGAGGGCCAGCCCCCAGCCGGCGAGAGGACTCCGGGTCCCGGCGCGGAGCTTATCCTTGGGCCGACCAAGCGGTCGGACCGGAGGACTTCGCGGCGGCCGGGATGACAGCGTGGATGCGCCGGGAAGGCCTGCGCGCCAGGCGCCGCTACACGATATCGGCATGCGACAACCGCGCCGTTTGCGGATCGATCAAATCGGTCCCATATTCGAGGTCTTGTTCAACAACTGAAAGGAGGTGACCCAGTGTCTCATTGTCTTCATCCGCAGGTGGAAACCGTGATCTGGGCCTCCGCTTACGAGGTCTGCGCGTAAGCGCTTCAGGTTTGCGGGACCGCTGAGCGGTCCGACAATGGAACGGCCGGTCCCGACAACGGGCCGGCCGTTCGCATGTCCGGGGGGCGACGTCGCCGCGACTCGACCTTCGCGCGCAGGACCGGGCGAACAGCCTTTGCGCGTATTAACCGCAAGTCTGAACGAAAGGTTGATGCTGGTCTGTCAGGGTGAGGGCATGGAACAGATCAGCGCCACCACCTCGGCGGTCGATTATGCCGCCAGACCCCAGGAACCTCGCGGCCGGCTCATCGCCCGCGTCGAGCCTCCCAAGGCCCAGCAGGACGGCCCCGCGCCGCCCCAGGTGGCCGACAACAGCCACCTGCGCGAGGCCCAGGCCCGCGCCTCGGCTGAACACCGGCATCGAGAGGTCGACCAGCAGGTCACCCAGCAGCGCGCCCAGGACATGGCGCGCGGGACGATGTTCGACCTCCGCGCCTAATCCCGCCAGCGCCGCGCCTTGGCGGCGATCTCACCCTTACGGTCGAGAGGTTCGCCCTCGATCATGGCGTCCACCGCGGCCAGCACGGCCGGCGAGGTCGCCGTGGCCGCCGTACGATAGTCGAAGCCCTGGGTCGGACGCGGGGCCTCCGTCGTCATGCGCGCCACCCAGCGCGCGCCCTCGCGGCAGGCGATCCCGGCGGTGCGCTGGGCGTCCACCTGGAAGGTCCGGCAGTAGCGGGCGTCGGCGGTCTTGAAGCTGAGCCCCAGGCGCACGGGCCCGGAGGTGGCCGAGAGGTTGTTGTCCAGGGCCTTGGCCAGGCCCCCGCGGGCCACCAGCGCCCCGTCGAAGCCCGGCGCCATGGCGGCCGGGGTCTGCTGCGACAGGACGTAACCCGCCACGACCCCCACCATCAGGGTCGCGGCCATGGAGCCCCAGGCGGGCCAGGCCACCGGCCGCGAGACCCTGGGCGGCGGCGGCGGCTTTCGGCGGTCGGCCAGCTTCACCACATTGTCGGCGTTGGCCCTGGCCCCGGCCTGGGCCGCGGCCATCAGGCGGGCGGGCACGCTTTCGTCGGCCACCCGGGCATAGGCGCCGGCCACCTTGCCGCGCAACAGGCGGTGTTCGTCCAGGCGCACCCCGAGGACAGGATCGGCGGCGACGGCCGCCTCCACCTCGGCGCGGCCGGCGGCGTCGAGCTCGCCGTCCACATAGGCGATCAGTTTTCGATCATCGATCTTCATGCCGCACCCCTCAGATCGGCCAGCAGGGCGTTGCGGCCCCGGACCAGGCGGCTGGTGAGGGTCCCCTCGGGAACCTCCAGCACCGCGGCCGCCTCGCGGTAGGATAGACCCTCCACCAGCACCAGCGCCACGGCCAGTCGCTGATCGTCGGGCAGCCGGGCCATCGCCTGCTCCACCGAGGCGGCCTCCAGGTGGGCCTCCATGGCCGCCGCGCCGTCGACCCCCACCCTCAGGCCATCGTCCTCGGGCGCGAACACCTTGCGCTGGCGGGTCCGGGCGCGGGCTTCATCGATCCAGGCGTTCTTCATGATCCGATACATCCAGCTGTCGAGGCGCGTCCCGGGCCGCCACTGGTCGGCGCGCACCAGCGCGCGTTCCACGGTCAGCTGGGTCAGGTCGTCGGCGTCGGCCACGTCCCGGGTGATCGCCCGCGCCAGGCGGCGCAGGCGGGGAAGCAGTTCGACGATCTCAGTTTCGAAGACGTCCAAGACCTCGCCTCTGTCTGGGGATGAAACGACCCGGGCCGTTCGTTTCATCCCTCGTGACAAGGAACAAAACGCCATTGCCGCGCTTAGGTGTCCGTCAGGAGCAGGAATTCATGGCCGGACCGGCGCAGCTATGGGTCATCCGCGCCCTCGGCGTGGCCGCCATGGCGTTTTCCGCCCTGCCGGCCCAGAGCCAGGGCCTGGGCGGACTGGGCGGCCTGAGGGGCGGCGGCCCGCCGGTCGGCGGTTCGCCCCTCGGAGGCCTCGGGGGCCTTCCCGTCCAGCGTCCGGGCGACCTTCCCGGCGTCCCGGACCTGCCCCGGCCGCCCCGCCTGCCCCCCCAGGCCGCCGATGTGGCCCGCGACCTGACGCGAGACGTGAGCCGGCGCGCGACCGCGACCGCGCGGGACGCCCGATCGACGGCGCGGGACGCCCTTTCGACCGCGCGCGGCGCCCAGGTCCAGGCCCTGATCCGCGACCACGCCGACGTGATCGACGTGGACGACCATGGCCAGGCGGTGGTGCGCGGGCAGGTTCTGGTCCTTTCCCCCTCGCCGGCCTCCCTGGCCATCGCCCGGCGGGCCGGGTTCGAGGTCGGGGCGGAGGCGCGGCTGGAGAGCCTGGGCCTCTCGACGATCACCCTGACCCCGCCCCCCGGCCTGTCGGCCCGGGAGGCGGTGGCGCGGCTCCGGGCCCTCGACCCCGAGGGGCTGTACGATTTCAACCACATCTATCTCGGGGCGGGCCGGGTGACGGCCGCCGCCCGGGGACCCGCGGCGAGCGGCGGCGGGTCGGGCCCGCGCATCGGCCTGGTGGACGGCGGCGTGGCCGCCCATCCCAGCCTCGGCCCGGTGGAGCAGCGGGGCTTCGCCCCCGGCGGCCTGAGGGTCAGCGCCCACGGGACGGCCGTGGCCTCGCTGATGGCGGGACGCGCCGGCGCCTTCCGGGGCGCGGCGCCGGGGGCGCGGCTGCTGGTGGCCGACGTCTATGGGTCGACCCCCACCGGGGGCTCGGCGGCGATCATCGCCCAGGCCCTGGCCTGGATGGCCCAGAACCGCGTGCCGGTGATCAATATCAGCCTGGTGGGGCCGCCCAACCTGACCCTGCAGGCCGCCATCGCCGCCCTCGTGGCCCGGGGGCACCTGGTGGTGGCCGCGGTGGGCAATGACGGCCCGGCCGCCCCGCCGCTCTATCCCGCCGCCTATCCCGGGGTGATCTCGGTCACCGGGGTCGACGCGCGCCGCCGGGTGCTGCCCGAGGCCGGGCGCGGCGGCCATGTGGACTTCGCCGCCCCCGGGGCCGACATGGCCGGAGCGGCGCCCCAGGGGGGCTATGTGGCCCTGCGCGGCACCTCCTTCGCCGCGCCGCTGGTGGCCGGACGCCTGGCCCTGGCCCTGCCCCAGCCCGACCGGGCCGGCGCGGCGCGGGCGCTGGAGGGCCTGTCGCGCCAGGCCAGCGACCTGGGCGCGCGCGGCCCCGACCCGGTCTACGGCAAGGGCCTGGTGGCCTTCGACCTGCGCACCGCGCCGTCCGCCGTCGGGGCCGGCGGCCGCCTGCTCGCGGGCGAGTGAACGGAAAAAGTTGAAGAAACCCGGGATGAAAATCTCACCCTCGAGCGTTTGACCTCCCAGAGACGCCCCCGCGCCTCGCAAAATTGGGAGAAGAACACATGCGTAAGACCACGATTATCGCGGCCGCGGCCGCCTCCACCCTGCTGGCCTTCGGCGCCGGCGCCCAAGCCCAGATCCTCGGCGGCGCCGTGGGCGGCGGCGGCAGTGTCGGTGGCATGGTCGGCGGCGCCGGCGGCGGCCTCGGCGGCGGCGTCATGGGCTCGGGCGGCCTGAGCGGCTCCAGCGCCATCGGCGGCGTCGGATCGATCGCCCGCGACAACGCCGGCTATGGCCGCGACACGGCCGCCAGCGTCGCCGGCTATGGTCGCGAGACGGCCGCCAGCGCGTCCAGCTACGGCCGCCAGACCGCCCGCCAAGCCGCGCGCCAGGCCAAGGCCGACGCCCGCGCCGCGGCCCGCGCGACCAGGAACAGCTCGGCCCGCGCGGCCAACTCGATCGACAGCGCCCTGGACGCCTCGGCGGCCGGGGCCTCGGCCTCCGGCGACGCCAGCGCGGACGGCTCGGTCAACGCCTCGCGCCACGGGGCGAACGCCTCGGTCGGGGCCAACGCATCTGCTCAGGGTTCCGTCTCGCGCCCCCGCTGAGGCTTCCCTTAGAGCGGACGCTGCAGGTCACGGGGCGCTTGGAGAGGCTCGCTTGAGCCGCCCCGGGATCTGACAGTGGAAAGGCCGCCGGGCCCCCCGGCGGCCTTTCGCATGTCTGGCGACCGCTAGCCGGGCGCGAAGTCCAGGAAACCGGTGACGGCGGCGAGGCGTCCGCCCTTCACCACCGCGAAGTCAGTGCCGCCGGCCACCGGCGCGGCGCCGGGCGGGCCGAGGTCCCAGCTGAACCGGACATGGTCGCCGAAGGCGTCCAGGGCGCCGCGGCGGGTGAAGGTCAGGCCGGGGAACTGGCCCTGGGCGGCGCCGATCATGGCGTCGATGCCGTCGTGCCCCTCCCCGGCCATCATCGGGTCGAGGTAGCAGGCGCCGTCGGTCCAGGTCCGGGCCACCAGGGCGCGCCGCGCGGCCGGGTCGGCTTCATTCCAGGCGGCGATATAGCGGTCGATCAGGTCTTCCAGCATGGGAGGTCTCCTTCTGCCGCCGCGAACCGTCGCGGCGTGGGGAGAGACTGGCCGGCGCGGCGAGGCCGGGCGATTACCTGCCAGGTCATGGAGCCGCCGCGGGGACGCGGCTATCCTCGCGGCATGATGGGAACAGCAACCGCGGTGGGCGACCACCTTCGCGACTGGCGCCAGCGCCGCCGGATGAGCCAGCTCGACCTCGCCCTGGAGGCCGAGATCTCCACCCGCCATCTGAGCTTCGTGGAGACCGGCCGGGCCCAGCCCAGCCGCGACATGCTGCTGCGCCTGGCCGACCAGCTCGAAATCCCCTTGCGGGAGCGCAATGTGATCCTGGTGGCGGGGGGTTTCGCCCCGGTGTTTCCGCAGAGGTCGCTGGACGATCCGGCCCTGGCCGCCGCGCGCCGCGCCGTGGACCTGATCCTGACGGGGCATGAGCCCTTCCCGGCCCTGGCGGTGGACCGGGGCTGGAACCTCGTGAGCGCCAACCGGATGGTGGCGCCGCTGCTGGCGGGGATCGACGCCGAGCTGCTGACGCCGCCGCTGAATGTCATCCGGCTGAGCCTGCATCCTCGCGGACTGGCGCGGCGCACCGCCAATCTGCACGAATGGCGCGCCCATATCCTGGAGAGGTTGCGGCGAGAGGTGGAGCTGACGGCCGACCCGGGCCTCGCCGCCCTGCTGACCGAGGTCAGGGCCTATCCGATCCCGGGGGACCAGCCGTCCCGTAAACCGTCCGACGAATTCGCGGGGGTCGCCATCCCGTTCCAGCTGCGGACGGAGACGGGGATCTTGTCCTTCCTGTCGACCACCACGGTGTTCGGCACCCCGGTGGACGTGACCCTGTCGGAACTAACCCTGGAAACCTTCTTCCCGGCCGACGCCGCGACGGCCAAGGCTCTGGGAGCGATGGCCGCCGGGCTGGACTAGGTCGTCTTAGTTGCGGGGCGTGGTGGCCGCGCCGGCGACGCCGCCGATGGCCGCGCCGGCCAGCGCGCCCTTGGCGTCGCCGCTCACCGCCGCCCCGACCGCGGCCCCGCCAAGGGCGCCGGTCGCGGCGCGTTCGGTGACGGTGGTGCCGCAGGCCGCGAGGGTCATGGCGATGAGGGCGGCGGGGGCGAGCATGAGGATCTTGCGCATGGTTTTTCTCCTGATTGCGGAGACCAAACCCCCAGGCCGCGCGTCGGGTTCCGGACTTAGAAGGACACGCAGGCCCGCTGGCTGACCATCATCACGCTGTCCTGGTGGAAGCGCTGGACATAGGCCTGGCGCACCTCGCCAAGCTTGTGCTGGGTGTGGAGGTCCTTCCGCGGGATCACCAGGACCACCACCTTGGCCGCCTCGCGGATCAGCTTGTTCTCCGGTCCCGTCCACTGGCCGCCGCCGTCCAGGACGGTCAGGCCCTCGGGGAAGCGTGGGGTCAGCACCTCATCGACGAACTTGCGGAACTCGGCGTCGGAGACGCCGGGCTTGTCGCCGATGTTCTGGCCGAAGAAGAGCTGGGCGGTGCGCATGGGCTCTTCGCCGGCCGCGCAGCTGGGCTGCTGCAGGCTGGCGCAGCCGGCCAGGGACAGGAGCAGCATCGGAACAACGACTCTGCGCATCGATCTCACCTCCGCCCCCGCGTGGTTCGCATCATCTAAAGTGAATCGGAGGTGTAGAAACCGTTGACGCGCAGCGCCTTGGTCAGGCCCCGATCAGCTCCCGCCCGATCAGATAGCGGCGGATCTCATTGGTGCCGGCCCCGATGTCGTAGAGCTTGGCGTCCCGCAGCAGGCGCTCGGCGGGATAGTCGCGGGTGTAGCCCGCCCCGCCCAGGGCCTGGATGGCCTCCAGACTGACCTTCACCGCGTTCTCCGAGGCCATCAGGATGGCGCCGGCGGCGTCGAAACGGGTGGTCTGGCCGGCGTCGCAGGCCCGCGCCACGGCGTAGACATAGGCCCGGGCCGAGTTCAGGGCGACGTACATGTCGGCCACCTTGCCCTGCATGAGCTGGAAGGAGCCGATGGGCTTGCCGAACTGCTTGCGCTCCCGGACATAGGGCAGGACCACGTCCAGGCACGCCTGCATGATGCCCAGCGGCCCGCCCGAGAGCACCGTGCGCTCATAGTCGAGGCCGCTCATCAGCACCCCGACGCCGCCGTTCACGGGCCCCATGACGTTCTCTTCGGGGACCTCGCAGTCCTCGAACACCAGCTCGCCGGTGTCGGAGCCGCGCATGCCCATCTTGTCCAGCTTCTGGCCGACCGAGAATCCCTTGAAATCCTTCTCGATCAGGAAGGCGGTGATGCCCTTGCTGCTCTCGCCCGGCGCGGTCTTGGCGTAGACCACCAGGACGTCGGCGTGCGGCGCGTTGGTGATCCAGAACTTGGTTCCGTTCAGAACGTAGCGGTCGCCGCGATGCTCGGCCTTCAGGCTCATGGAGACCACGTCGGAGCCGGAGCCGCTCTCGCTCATGGCCAGTGATCCGACATGCTCGCCGGAGATCAGGGCCGGCAGGTAGCGTCGCTTCTGCTCGTCGGAGCCCCAACGGCGGATCTGGTTCACGCAGAGGTTGGAGTGGGCCCCGTAGGACAGGCCCACCGAGGCCGAGGCCCGGCTCACCTCCTCCATGGCCACGACGTGTTCGAGGTAGCCCAGGCCGAGGCCGCCGTACTCCTCCTCCACCGTCAGGCCGTGCAGGCCGAGCGCCCCCATCTGCGGCCACAGGGCGCGCGGGAAGGTGTTGGTGGCGTCGATCTCCGCGGCGAGCGGGGCGATGCGGTCAGCGGCGAAGCGCTGGGTGGTGTCGCGGATGGCGTCGGCGGTCTCGCCCAGGCCGAAATCCAGCGAAGGTCCATGGTTCGGGATCATGGCGCGGTGTTAGCACGGGCCGAAATGCGCCGCGAGCCGCGGTTCGGACAGAAAAAGGGCCCGGCGATACGCGCCAGGCCCTTTTCCCACTCAATCCCCCCCGGGAAGTGTCACTCGGCGTCGAGTTCGCCCTCGTCGTCGATATCGCCGCGGCCGAGCCGGTCGAGCATCAGATAGACCGCGACCCCGAAGAAGCCGATGCCGGCCAGGGCCGCCATCCAGCCCACGGTGAGCGGGTTGAACAGGCCGCCGTCGCTGTCGGGGCTAACGCTGGCCGCCCAGAACAGGCCGCCGGCGAAGAAGGCCAGGCCCACCACGGTCAGGCCCACCAGCAGGGGCAGGCTGAGCTTGGGCTGCTCCGGCTCCAGCATGTCGAAGGCGGGGTCGTATTCCAGGGTGTCGTCGATCAGGATCCGCGGCCGCTCCTCGGCGCGCGGCGGCGAGGGCAGGCCCAGCTGGTCGTTGGCCGCCGAGGTCTGGCGGTCGAACAGGGTCGGATGCGATTCGTTGGCCGCCACCGGCAGCTCCATCCGCGCGGCGGGCGCGGGGGTCTCGTAGACCTCCTCCGGCGGCGTCAGGACGAAGGCGCGGTCGCCCCCGGCCAGGGCGATGGGCGCGGCGGGCGGCGGAGGCGGCGCGGGCTGGGGCGCGGGTTGCGCCAGGGCCTCGACGGGCGGGGCCGCCGGCGCGGGGGTGGGCTCCGGCGCGGGGGCGGGCTCCGGCGCGGACTGCTCGGCGGTGGTGTCGCGGAAGATGGTGGAGAGCCGCGAGGTGACGCTGGCCGCCGCCGCCTGGGTGGGGCTGGGCAGGTCCTCCTCGGGCGGCGCGGGCACGAACGGGGCGGCCGGCGCCGGCGCGGCCTGGGCGACCGGCTCCGGCGCGGGAGCCGGTTGCGGCGCGGCGGCCGGGGCGGCCTCGCGCTCGACGATCGCCAGGGGACCTTCCATCGGCGCCTTGAGGGCGGTGGGGGTCTGACGCGGCACGACCCCAGCGGCGTCCATGTCCACATTGGGACGCAGGATCGGGGACGGCGCGGGCACCCAGCCGTGGGTGGGGGTCAGGAACAGGGTCTTCTCGGCCGAGCGGCGGCGGACCAGGGCGTCGATGACGATGCGTTCGCCCTCGAAGTCGGCCTTGCGCCACAGCTCCATGGCGCAGGCGGCCTGAAGCAGCTGGCCCTCATTGACCCGGCGCAGGACCGAGGAGCGGCGGAAGTTGTCGACGCCGATGTTGAAGGCGAAGGCGCACAGGGCGTCGAACTGGTTCTGGGTGAGCGGCGTGTAGGTCCACTCGTTGACCGAATGGGCGACGGCGATCAGGTCGTAGAGCAGCAGGGCCTCGGCGTCCTGTTCCGAGACTTCGGCGCCTTGCCGGGCGGTGAGCGTGTGGCCATAGCCGATCGTCCAGCGGCCATCGGCCAGCTGCGCGGACTTCCGGCGGTATCCTTCGAACCGCTTGATCAGGTCGATCGCAGTCCGGGAGACTTGGTGACGCGGTTTCATGGCCATCTGACCCACATTGAGACAGGCGCGTGAGCGCTTGGCTCTCAACCGGCAAGATAGGCGCCGGTTACAGCAGGATCACAGCGGCCAGGCCCAGGAACGACAGGAAGCCCATGAAGTCGGTCACGAATGTGACGAAGACCGACGACGAAACGGCCGGATCGCGGCCCAGGCGGTCGAGGGTGAGCGGCGCGAGGATGCCGGCCACCGCGGCGATGGATACATTCACGATCAGGGCCAGAGCCACGGTGATGGAGAGCCGCAGGTCGTGGAACCACAGGAAGACGGCCACCGACATCACCCCGGCCAGGGCTCCGCCGTTGATCACCCCCACGCTGGCCTCCCGCAGGAAGATGCGCATGGCGTTGGAGGCGTTGAGTTCGCGGTTGGCCAGGGCGCGCACGGCGACGGCCAGGGTCTGGGTCCCGGCGTTGCCCCCCAGGGAGGCGACGATGGGCATCAGCACCGCCAGGGTGACCAGCTTGGCGATCTCGTTTTGGAACGCCCCGATGACGCTGACGGCCACCGTCTCGGTCAGCAGGTTGAGGATCAGCCAGGGCAGGCGCGAGCGGACGATGCCCAGCACGCCGGCGTCGCGGCCGGCGTCGGAGACCCCGGCCAGGGCCAGGATGTCCTCTTCGCTCTCGTCCTGGATGACGCCGACGATGTCGTCGACGGTGATCTGACCCACCAGGCGCCCCCCCGGCTCGACGACCGGCGCCGAGATCAGGTGGTACTTGTCGAAGATGTAGGCCACCTCCTCCTGGTCCATCTGGACCGGGATCTCGGTGATGGGCTCCATGATCTGCGCCAGCGGCGCATCACGGCGGGCCCGCAGCAGGTGGCTGACCGGGACGGCGCCCACCGGCTTGTGGGAGGGGTCGACGACATAGACGTCGAAGAACAGCTCCGGCAGGTCGTCGCCTTCCTTCAGGAAGTGCTCGATGGTCTGGCCGACGGTCCAGAACTGGGGCGCCCAGACCACCTCGCGCTGCATCAGGCGCCCGGCGGTCTCGTCCTCATAGGCCAGGCTGGTCTCGATGGCGGTGCGTTCCATCTCCGGCATGGCCGCCAGCACCTGGGCGCGCTTGTCGTCCTCCAGGTCGTCGACGACGTCCACCGCGTCGTCGGAGTCCATCTCCCCCAGCGCCTTGGCCAGGGTCGCCGACGGGACGTGCTCCAGCACGTCCTCGCGGATCTCGGTGTCCAGTTCGGAGAGGATCTCGGCGAGCGCCTCGGGATCGAGGTGGGCCACCACCTCGGCGCGGTAGTCGGAGGACAGGAAGCCCATCAGGTCGGCCACGTCGGCCGGGTGCAGGGCCGCCAGCAGCTCGCGCAGGCGCTCGGCGTCGCCACGGTCGATCGCATCGACGACCATGGCCACGAAGTCGGGGTTTAGGGCGTAGTCCTCGCCAAGGGCGAGATCCTCAAGGTCCTCGACCTCGGCGGACGTCAGGCTCTCCCGGGAGGCCTTCAGGGCCAGAACGTCGTCTTCGCTCGGATGTTCGGTGTCGCGGCTCATGCGGACCTCCCCTCCTAACGTATGACGATGCTCTAGCTCTGCAGCTGCGAAAGACCCTGATTCACTGGTGCGGTCGAGAAGACTCGAACTTCCACGGGTTGCCCCACAGCGACCTCAACGCTGCGCGTCTACCAATTCCGCCACGACCGCTCGTGGTGAGGCGCGGCAGGTAGCAAACCCCCGAGCGTTTGTGAAGCGTTGTGGCTAGCTGCCGGCCATATAGTCGTAAACATCGGCCGCGCGGGTGACGGCGATGGAGATGCGATCCTCGTTGATCTGAATCTCTCCGCGCGCCACGGGGTGGTTGTTGGCCAGGATCCAAACCTCTTCGTTGACACCGGCGTCCAGCGGGATCACCGCACCCCGGCCCATCCGCAGCAGCTGCTGCATGGGCAGGGTGGAACGACCCAACACCACCGAGATCTCGACATTGACGGCGTTAACCTGACCCAAAACCCCACCCATCAAAAAACTCTAAGAAATCAAAGGGGGCTTTGCGCCCCTCGATCCTTGGGCCCACATTGGCGCTGACATGCTTGACCGGTCGTTAAATGCTGAAGCCGCGCCCCCTTATTTCTCAAGGGCCGACGGCGCGCCGGCCGGCTGGGCGGTGTCGCCGGGCTATGTGGATTACGAGGCCGCCGTGGCCGCGATGGAGGCCCGCGCGGCGGCCATCGCCGACGGCTCGGCCGGCGAGCTGGTGTGGCTGCTGGAGCATCCGCCCCTCTATACGGCCGGGGTTTCCGCCAAGTCGGCCGACCTGTTGGAGCCGGACCGATTCCCGGTCTTCCCCACCGCCCGCGGCGGGCAGTTCACCTATCACGGCCCCGGCCAGCGGGTGGCCTATGTGATGCTGGACCTCACCGCCCGGCGCCGGGATGTGCGCGCTTTCGTCGCTGCCCTGGAGGCCTGGATCATCGCGGCCCTGGCCCGGTTCAACGTGGCCGGCGAGATTCGCGACGGCCGGGTCGGCGTCTGGGTGGAACGCAAGGTCTCCGGCGCCCCGATTCGGGAGGACAAGATCGCCGCCATCGGGGTGAAACTGCGCCGCTGGGTGTCCTTCCACGGGGTTTCGCTGAACGTGGAGCCCGACCTCTCGCACTTCTCCGGCATCGTGCCCTGCGGCCAGACCGAGCACGGGGTGACCAGTCTGGTGGACCTGGGCCTCCCCGTCACGATGGACGAGGCCGACGCGGCGCTGATGGAGGCCTTTATCGAGGTGTTCGGGCCGGTGGCGCGGGTCGAAGCGCCGATCTGAATAGATGCTCCCCTCCTGGGGGAGCTGTCAGCGAAGCTGACTGAGGGGGACTTTGACTCTTGTTTCCAGGATCGAAAGTGTCGCCTACGGCGATCCCCCTCCGTCTCGCCGCTTCGCGACGATCCACCTCCCCCACATCGCGCTGACGCGCTGGGGGAGGATCTGAGATCTAGGCCGCCACCGTCCGCAGCGGATTGGCGCCATAGCGGTTGGTCCCCTGCTCGCCGGGCATGACCCCCAGCTCCACGGTGGCCCAGAGCAGCAGGACGGTGAGCAGGACGTCGGCGGGGTTCAGGGGCGGCTGCCACACCGCCACCAGGGCGAACAGGATCACCGCCGCCCACCAGCCGGACTTGCCGCGGTCATGCAGCCGCTTGGAGAGCACGCAGGCGCCGCCATAGATCAGCGCCGGATAGACGAACCATCCGGTCAGCCAGTGCAGGGTGACGCCGGCCACGGCCTCATAGATGGCGCCCAGCACGATCAGGACCGCCGCCCCGATCAGGAAGGGCGTGCGCGCCAACCTTCCGTCGGCGGTGAAGAACAGCGCCCCCCAGTCGGCGTTCATGCCCGGCGTCCCCGTGAATCGACGCCGCCACTATAGGGCGGCGCGGCGATCACGCGAACTCCACCAGCACCTCGTCGGCGGCGACCGAATCACCGGCCTTGGCGCCGACGGTCTTCACGGTGCCGTCCCGCTCGGCGCGGATGATGTTCTGCATCTTCATGGCCTCCACCACGCAGACCGCCTCGCCGGCCCGCACCAGCTGGCCCGGGATGACGTCCAGGGTCACCACCAGGCCCGGCATGGGCGAGAGGATCATCTTCGACGTGTCGGCGGCCTTCTTGGCCGGCAGCTTCTCGTGCAGGTCGGCCGAGCGCGGGGTCAGGACCAGGACGTTGAGGGTGGTGGCCCGGTGGCGGACGACGAAGCCCTCGGCGGCGGGCTTGACCGCCACGGTAAAGGCCTTGCCGTCCAGCACGCCGCGGAAGACGTGCTTGCCCGGCCGCCAGTCGACGTCGGTGAGGGTGAGCGCCCGGTTCTCGTTGACGTACTCCACCTGATAGGCCGCCCCGCCGTTGGAGAGGCGCACCAGGCGCTTGTCGTGGCCGGCGATGACGATCCACTCGTCGCGCAGCAACTGGGGCGCGGAGCGGGCCGTGACGATGCGGTGCATGGCGCAGGCCACGGCCGAGACCAGGTCCCGCTGCCAGTCGGTGGGCGGGGTCCCGATGAAGCCCTCGGGGAACTCGTCCTTGATGTAGTTGGTCGACAGTTTTCCGGAGCGGAAACGTTCCTGGTCCATCACCGCGGCCAGGAAGGGGATGTTCTGCCCCAGGCCCTCGATGTGGAAATCCTCCAGCGCCCGGCCCATGGCGTCGATGGCCGCCAGCCGCTCCGGCGCCCAGGTCGACAGCTTGGAGATCATGGGATCGTAGAACATCGAGATCTCGTCGCCCTCGCGGACGCCGGCGTCGTTGCGCACGATGATGTCGCCCTTGGCGCCCTCTTCCGGCGGATAGTAGCGCACCAGGCGGCCGATGGAGGGGAGGAAGCCGCGATAGGGGTCCTCTGCGTAGATGCGGCTCTCGATGGCCCAGCCCTTGATGGCCAGGTCCTTCTGTTCGAAGGCCAGCTTCTCGCCATAGGCCGAGCGGATCATCTGCTCGACCAGGTCCACCCCGGTGATCAGCTCGGTGACCGGGTGCTCCACCTGCAGGCGGGTGTTCATCTCAAGGAAGAAGAAGCTCTTGTCCTGGCCGGCGACGAACTCGACCGTGCCGGCGGAGTCGTAGTTCACGGCCTTGGCGAGCGCCACGGCCTGGGCGCCCATGGCCGCGCGGGTCTCCTCATCCAGGAGCGGGCTCGGCGCCTCCTCGATGACCTTCTGGTTGCGGCGCTGGATGGAGCATTCGCGTTCGAACAGGTGGACGACATTGCCGTGCTTGTCCCCCATCACCTGGATCTCGATGTGGCGCGGGCTCTCGATGAACTTCTCGATGAAGATGCGGTCGTCGCCGAAGCTGGACTTGGCCTCCGACTTCACCGCCGGAAAACCTTCCTCGACGTCCTTGCGGTTCCAGGCGACCCGGATCCCCTTGCCGCCGCCGCCGGCCGAGGCCTTGATCATCACCGGATAGCCGATGTCCTCGCTGATCTTGATGGCGTGCGCGGTGTCGTCGATCTCGCCGACATGGCCCGGCACCACCGAGATCTTGGCCTTGGTGGCGAACTTCTTGCTCTCGATCTTGTCGCCCATGGCCTCGATGGCGTGGGGGTTGGGACCGATGAAGACGATCCCCTCCTTCTCCAGCCGGCGGGCGAAGGACGCGTTCTCCGACAGGAAACCGAAGCCGGGGTGGATGGCCTCGGCGCCCGTCTCGCGGGCGGCGGCGACGATCTTGTCGGCCACCAGGTAGCTTTCGGAGGCCGGAGCCCCGCCGATGAACACCGTTTCGTCGGCCATCTCGACGGCCATGGAGTCGGCGTCGGCCTCGGAATAGACCACCACCGTGGCGATACCCATCCGGCGGCAGGTCTTGATGATGCGGACCGCGATCTCGCCGCGGTTGGCGATCAGAATCTTTGAGAACATGGGAGCCGTCTTAGCGCAGTTTTTGGGCTGCGGGGCCAATGGCGGAATTTCTGTGGCCGATCATGAACGTAACCTCCCCTGGGGTGCTTCCGTACTGTGGGGAGAGACCTTAGATTGGACCCCATGAGCACGCCAGAAGCCACCCTCTCCCCGTCCGGTTTCGACCTGACACCTCCCGACGCAGCGGAACGCAAGCGCCTCGAGGCCCACCTCAGCCGCGAGGAGGCCGATGTGCTGCTGCACCACGGCACCGAGGCCCCCTTCTGCGGCGGCCTGCTGGATAACAAGGAGGACGGCGCCTATTGCTGCCGGCTCTGCGGCCTGCCCCTGTTCCAGGCCAAGACCAAGTTCGAGAGCGGCACCGGCTGGCCGAGCTTCTTCGCCCCCTATGACGAGGCCCATGTGGTGGCGGTGAAGGACGTCAGCTACGGCATGGTCCGCATCGAGACCCGCTGCGCCCGCTGCGACAGCCACCAGGGCCACGTCTTCCCCGACGGCCCGCCGCCGACCCGGCTGCGCTACTGCATCAATTCGGTGTCCCTGGAATTCGTCCAGAACGGCCAGTCCCTGCGCGACCCCCTGCAGCGCGGCGACAACCAGCACGTGGCGACCGCCTAGAGGCCCAGCTCCGCGGCCGCGATCTCGGCGATCTGCAGGGCGCCGGCCGGGTTGTTTCCGTCCGACAGGGTCCAGGCGGCCGACAGGCCCGCATAGGCCAGCAGCCATTGCAGGAGACGCTCAGGCTCCAGCGCGGCGGCCTGGGCCACCACCTCCACCTGCCGGGCGAGGCGGCCCGGCGCCACCGCCGTGGCCCGGTCGGGATTGCACAGCAGGTTGGCGTAGTCGTAGCCCCGGTCGCCGATCAGGCCCTTGGGGTCTATGGCCAGCCAGCCCAGATCCCCGAAGTCCAGGAAGTTGCCGTGGTGGGCGTCGCCGTGCAGGACGCAGACCTCGCGGGGGTCGGCCAGCAGGCGCCGCGACATGTCATAGGCCTTGGTCAGCACCCCGCCGTGGGTCCTGGCGGCCGGCCCCAATTGCCGGAACCAGTCGGGCAAGGGGTTGAGGCTCGACGGAAGGCGGCCCGGCCGGGGCGCGTGCAACCCGTCCAGGGCCGCGCAGATGATGCGGCTGGCCTCGTCGTCCCGGCCGTTCCGGGCCATGTCGGCCAGTGACTGCGTCCCGGTGGCGCGGACCATGAGCAGCGCCTCGCTCGCATGGGCCAGGACCGGGGCCGACCCCTGGCCGTCCCACCAGGTCATCAGGACGCCGCCGGCGATCTCCTCGGGCGCGTGGCTGACCTTGAGCATGGCGGCCACGCCGTTTTGGCGCACCGGCAGGAGCCGTCCGCCAAGGCTGGTGAACGGCTCACCGTCGGGGGTAAGGCCCCAACGGTCGATCCAGGTCTCAAACGTCTCCTCCGACACGCCGCCAGACTAGGGCCAGCGGCGCGTGGAGTCTTCAGTCAGGGTTTCTCGCCTTGCGCCTGGTCGCGCAGGACGGTGTTCTCGCCGAGGGGCGTCGGACCGCGGGCCTCGCCCGGATCGGCCCGCAGATTGTTCTGCACGTGGGTCACCCCGGCGATGTGCTCGATGATGGCCTCGGCATGGTGCTTGGCGCGACGGTCGCTGACCGAGCCGGACAGGGTGACCTCGCCCTCCTGCACCATCACGACGATGCCGGAGGCGTCGATGTGGGGGTCCTCGGTGAGGCGGTCGTGGACGTCCTCGTTGATCCGCTCGTCGCTGCGCCTGTAGCCCTTGGGCCCGAGGCCGCGATGGCTCGCGCGGCCCAGGTCAGCGCCCGGCCAGACCGCGCCGTATTCGGCGCCGTAGGGCAGGTCCGCCGGGCCGTGACGATCCCCGCCGCGCCGGTAGTCCTCGGCCGGACCGCCGCCGCCCACGCCGCCGCGATAGACCCGGTCGCCATAGGACGACACCCGCCGCCCCGGATCGCTGCCGTTCTGACCGTAGCCGCCGGCGCCGTAGCGGGGCCCGGTGAACTCACCGCCGTGTTCGGGACCCGGCCAGGCGGCGCGGATGCTCCGGAAGCTGCGGGCCTCGCCAGGGGCGCCCCCGAGCCCGTCGTCGAGGGGACCGTCGCGCCGCGCGTCGCGGCCGTAGGCCACGTCTTCCCGATCCCACCGATCATCGTATCTGCCGGCCATCTGCGTTCTCCCGTGTTGCGAGGGGCTTTGGCCCTTCAACCCCGGGGCGGGCGGCTTGTTCCGGGGGACCTGGCGCGGCGGGCGATGGCGCCCCTGGGCAGGGGGTGCTCGTCGCTCTCGTTCCACATCAGGTGGTGCAGGATCTGGAACAGGAAGGCGGTGGACCAGCCGATCAGCAGCATGCCGTTGATGGCCTCCAGCACGCCGACGATGCGCCAGCGGGTCGAGAGGATGGCGCCGGTCTCCCCCACGGTGGAGTAGGAGCTGGTGGAGAAATAGAGCGCCTGCTCGAGGTTCGGGAGCATGCCCATCTTCCAGTAGACCAAGGCGTAGAGCCAAATCTCCACCCCGTGCAGGACGAAAAGCCCCAGCACGATGCCCAGGGGCACGACCATGCGGTCCAGGTGGATCCAGCGGGTGAAGCGCTCCAGGTGCAGCCGCAGCACCATCTGCAGGGCGTCGAGGCCGAGCAGATGGATCACCACCGTGGCCGAGACGATGGCGGTCGAGATGAGAAGCTGGTGCGCCAGGGTGTCCATGGCCCCCTAGCGGCCAGGAGTTGGAACCCCGCGCCTTGATCCAGGACAAGGCGCGGGGCGCCGACCTAGCTGTCGTTACGGCGGTCGGCGGCCTTCATCTGGGCGGCCTGGAGGCTGTCGCCGAAGCCGGCGGCGGGCCGGGTGAGGAAGTTGCCCCGATCAACCCGCAGGTTGTTTTGCACGTGGGTCACGCCGGAAATGTCCTCCACCAGGCGCTCGGCGCGGTGCTTGGCCTCGCGTTCGGTGACCGTGCCCGAGAGGGTCACCTCGCCGCCGGAGACCGAGATGGCGATATTGGAGGCGTCCACCCAGGCGTCCTCGGTGAGGCGCTCGTGGGCCTCCTCGGTGATGCGCTCATCGGGGCGCTTGTAGCCCTGGGGGCCCAGGCCCCGGTGCCCGAGGTCCCGACGGGGCGCTTCCGGACGTGGGCCGTCGCGATGGCGGTCGCCGGCGAACCAGGAGGCGACGCTGTCGGCCGCGCGATCGAGGAAGTTGCGCGGCTCGGGGCCGCGATGGTCGCGGTCCCAGCGCTCGGCGCTGTCGCGATAGTAGCGGGCCTCGTCGCCGGCATAGTCGCGGCGGGGGTGGTCGTAGTCCTCGCCATAGGCGGCGCGGTAGGCGCGCTCGCGATCGGCCCCGTCGTGGCCGGAAGCATAGCCCCGGTCGGCGCCGCGAATCGGGGAGCCGAAGCGGCGCGCGCCACCGGCGTATCCGTCACGGGCCTCCCGGGGATCGGTATAGCTGGCGCCGCTCTCACGCTCGCCGAACACCGGGCCCCGAGGACCGCGCTGGAAGCTGCGCGTCTCGCTGGCGCGATAGGGTTCGCGGGGTTCGTCGTCCTCGCCCGGATACCCGCGGCTGAACTGCGCATCGCGCTCGCGCCACTCGCGGTCGTCTTCCCATCTGCCGGCCATGACGTGGTCTCCCTGTGTTGTTGTGGCCAAGGCGGCCTTGCGTTCACAACGGAAGCCGCTTGGGGCCAGTTCCTACGGCTCAGTATCCAGGCGGGCGCTGGAAGCCGCCGAAGGCCTGTTCCAGCAAGCCCGCGAAGCCGATGGTGGTGCGGTCCTCCAGATAGGCTCCGATCACCTGGATCCCGATCGGCAGGCCGCCCTGGCCGAGCCCGATGGGCACGGCGGTGGCCGGCAGGTTGGGCAGGGTCGCCAGGCCCGGCCACGCGAGTTGGCCCCAATAGGGGGTGTCCTGGCCGTCGATCCTGAGGGTGCGGGCGACGGTGTTTTCACTGAGATCATGCGGGAAGGCCACGGTCCCGAAGGCGGGCGCCAACACCACGTCGAAGCGCTCGAACAGCGCCTCCCACTGACGGCGCAGGGCCAACTGGGCGTCCTGCAACCCCATCCAGTCGTGGGCGGAGAGCGCGCCCGGCTGGGGCGGGGCGCCGCGCGACATGGCGCTCCCCAGCATCTGGCCGTAGACCTCCTGCTGGTGGGCGAGGTCGGGTAGCAGGTCGCTGGCATGGGCGACCTCTACCCCCTCCCCGTCCAGCCGCGCGGCCAAGGCGTGGAGGCCCGTCCTGATCTCCTCGGCCAGCACGGCGGCGGGGTGATGGTCGATCACCAGCACGCGATACGCCGCGAGGCCGGCATGGCGCGCGGGCGGCAGATCCAGGCGATAGCCCTTGGCTTCCAGGCCCTCAGGGCCGGCCAGCACCGACAGCGCCAGGTCGAGGTCGGCGGCGGTGCGCGCCAGCGGCCCGAGCACCGCCAGTTCCACCCCGGCTCCCTCCACGCCGGGCGGCGCATGGCCGCGCTGGGGGATCAGGTTGAAGCTGGGCTTGTGGCCATAGACGCCGCAGAACGCAGCGGGGATCCTGATGGAGCCGCCGATGTCGGAGCCGAACTCCAGCGGGACCATGCCGGAGGCCAGGGCCGCGGCCCCCCCGCCCGATGAGCCGCCCGGCGAGCGGTCCAGGTTCCAGGGGTTGCGGGTCTGGCCATAGATCGGATTGGCGCTCTGCCAGTCGCTCAAGAAGGGTGGCACGTTGGTCTTGCCCAGCACGACCGCCCCCGCCGCCTTCAGCCGCGCGACCCCGACGGAATCCTGCGGCGCGATCCAGCTTCCGAAGGCCGGCGAGCCCCAGGTGGTGGGCAGGCCCTCGACATTGTAGGATTCCTTGACCGTCATCGGCACGCCCAGCAGGGGCCGCCGCTCGCCCCGGGCCAGGGCCGCGTCGGCCGCCCTGGCCGCGAGCCGCGCCTCGTCGAAGTCGCGCACCACCACGGCGTTGATGGGGCCGTCGCGGGCCTCGATGCGGGCGATGGCCGCTTCGGTCAGGTCCACGGCGCTCACCTGGCCGGCCGCCAGGGCCCGGCTCACGTCACCGGCCGACGCCCAGGCCAGGTCGTCTGTCAAAGTGTCGGACACCTGCGTCTCCTCCGTTCTGTTGGAGGCAGGTCAGCACCCGGCGCCGCCCCTGTCGAGGGGCGCGCACCAAGACCGCAAGGCGGGTCAAACCCCTACAGCGGGATGTTGTCGTGCTTCTTCCAGGGGTTGGTGAGCACCTTGCCCCGCAGGTTCTTCAGCGAGCGGGCGATGCGCTTGCGGGTGTTGTGGGGCTTGATGACGTCGTCGATATAGCCGCGACTGGCGGCGATGAAGGGGTTGGCGAAGCGGGTCTTGTACTCGGCCTCCCGGGCGGCGATGGCCTCGGGATCGCCGATCTCGGCGCGGAAGATGATCTCCACGGCGCCCTTCGAGCCCATGACGGCGATCTCGGCGGTGGGCCAGGCGTAGTTGACGTCGCCGCGGATGTGCTTGGAGCTCATCACGTCATAGGCCCCGCCATAGGCCTTGCGGGTGATCAGGGTCACCTTGGGCACGGTGGCCTCGGCATAGGCGAACAGCAGCTTGGCGCCGTGGCGGATCAGGCCGCCCTGCTCCTGCTTGGTGCCCGGCATGAAGCCCGGCACGTCGACGAAGGTCACCAGGGGAATCTCGAAGGCGTCGCAGAAGCGCACGAAGCGCGCCGCCTTACGGCTTGAATCGATGTCGAGAACCCCGGCCAGCACCTGGGGCTGGTTGGCGACGACGCCGATGGTTTGGCCGTCCATGCGGGCGAAGCCGCAGATGATGTTCTTGGCGAAGTCGGGGGCGATCTCGAAGAAATCGGCCTCGTCCACGACCTTCAGGATCAGCTCCTTCATGTCGTAGGGCTTGTTGGGATTGGCCGGCACCAGGGTGTCGAGACTCGGTTCGTCGCGATCGACGCTGTCGAAGCTCTCCCGGACAGGCGGCTTCTCGCGGTTGGACAAGGGCAGGAAATCGACCAGCCGCCGGACCTGCGTCAGCGCCTCCAGGTCGTTCTCGAAGGCGCCGTCGGCGACGCCGGACTTCATGGCGTGGACGCGGTAGCCCCCCAGCTCCTCGTGAGTCACCTCCTCGTGGGTCACCGTGCGGACCACGTCGGGGCCGGTGACGTACATGTACGAGGTGTCCTTCACCATGAAGATGAAGTCGGTGATGGCCGGCGAATAGACGTCGCCCCCGGCGCAGGGGCCCATGATCACGCTGATCTGCGGGATGACGCCGCTGGCCAGCGTGTTCTGCAGGAAGATGTCGGCATAGCCGGCCAGGCCGTCGACGCCCTCCTGGATGCGCGCGCCGCCGGCGTCGAACAGGCCGATGATCGGGGCGCCGACCTTCAGGGCCTGCTGCTGCACCTTGACGATCTTCTGGGCGTGGGCGTTGGAAAGAGACCCGCCGAAGACCGTGAAATCCTTGGAGAAGACGAAGACCAGGCGGCCGTTGATATTGCCCCAGCCGGTGACCACCCCGTCGCCGGGCACGCGGTTCTCGGCCATGCCGAAGTCGGTGGCGCGGTGCTCGACGAACATGTCGAACTCCTCGAAGGAGCCCTCGTCCAGCAGCAGGTCCAGGCGCTCGCGGGCCGTCAGCTTGCCCTTGGCGTGCTGGTTCTCGATGCGCCGCTCGCCCCCGCCCATCCGGGCTTCGTTGCGACGCTTCTCAAGCTCCTCGATGATATGCTTCAAGGCCGGCCCCTCTTAACGCTCTGTGCTGGGAGCAAGCCCTAGTCGCGCCCGGAAGCCTGCGCAAGTTCACCGCACGTCAGCCTGCGGACGGGCGCCGCCGGTCAGAGCGCCTTGAACCAGCGCTCCAGCATCTGGGCCTCGACCATGTGGCGGGCGGTGCGCTCGGCCGCCTCGTCGTCGATCCCCCACTTCTCCTCCTGGAAGATCTCGTCCAGGCGCGACAGCTCCAGGGCCTGGACCCCGGTCATCCAGCCCCGAGACAGGCCAAAGGCCAGGACCGCCGAGCCGAACAGGGCCGTGCCGAAGGCTACGCCCGCCAGGCCGAAGTCGTCGAGGGCCAGCGCCATGGCCTTGACCTTGGCCAGGGTCTGCTCCGGCTGGGACTGGTGGACGATGCCGGCGGCGCGGACGAAGGCGACGTCGAACTCGTGCTCGGCGCGCTCCAGCACCGGCTCCCAGTGGCGCACCTGGCGCTCCAGCAGCACGGCCGGGTCCTGGGCGTAGTAGCAGAGCAGGTCGGAGCCGGCGTACTGGGCGATCTGGTCGGCGGTGCCCTCGCGGGCGGCGGGAATGGCGTCGAGGGCGGTGTTGGCCAGGCGGGTGGCGTGCATCAGGGCCAGTTCGATGTGGTCGCCCTGGGCGGCCCATTCCTCGGCCACCAGCTCGGCCAGGGCCCGGGTCGGCAGAACCATCAAGGCGGCCTTGGGGGTGCGCAGGTTGCGGTTGTCGAGCATGACCGCGAAGCCGCCCTCGGCGGGCCCCACGGCGACCTGCTTGTAGAAGCGCCGCGGCTTCTCGCCGGCCTCCTTGAATCCCTTCGCCACATGGTCCTCCAGACGCCAACGACGGAAACCTGTCGTCGTGCGCGTGCAAATGAGCGTTGGATGAGATTTGCGCAAGGAGGCTCGCTTGGCCGATCGCGACCTGGACGCCGCCATCGCCGTCACCCGCTTCGGGCTGGGAGCGCGGCCGGGCGAGATCGCGCAGGCCCGCAGCGACCCGCGTGGCTTCCTGAAGGCTCAGATTCGGCCGGCGGGCGCGGCCCAGCCCCAGGCCGAGCCGGAGAGCGCCCAGGCGCGACTGGCGGAGTTCCGCGCCTACCAGCAGGACCGCCGGGCGATGAAGCAGGCCCAGGGGCCCGACGCCCCCAAGCCCGACCCCCGCGATCCGGTGAAGATGGCCCAGAGGATGCTGCGCGAGGAGACCGGCGCGGACTTCGCCGCCCGCGCGCGGCTGGGCGCCGAAACCCCGGATGGGTTCGCCGAACGCTGGGCCCTGTTCTGGGCCAATCACTTCACGGTCTCGGCCACCAAGCTGATCACCGCCACCATTGTCGGCCCCTTCGAGCAGGAGGCGATCCGGCCCCACGTGTTCGGCAGCTTCGCGACCCTGCTAGGAGCGGCCGAGACCCATCCGGCCATGCTGCTCTACCTGGACCAGGCCCAGTCGGTGGGACCGGGCAGTCCGGCGGCCCAGGTCCTGAAGCGCGGCGGGGGCCGAGGCGGCGGCCTGGCCCAGGCCGGCGGCCGAACCCCGGGCCTGAACGAGAACCTGGCCCGGGAAATCCTGGAACTGCACACCCTTGGCGTGAACGGCGGCTACAGCCAGGCCGACGTCACCGAGTTCGCCCGCGCCATGACCGGCCTGTCGGTGGGCGGGTTGCGGGAGGACCCCAGCCGCGCCGGGGCCGCGGTGTTCCGCGCCGCGGCCCACGAACCGGGCGCCCGCACCGTGCTGGGCAATCGCTATCCCGAGGGCGGCAAGGAGCAGGCCGGCGCCATCCTGGCCGATCTGGCGGCCCGGCCGGAGACCGCCCGGCACATCTGCGGCAAGATCGCCCGCCACTTCGTGGCCGATGACCCGCCGCCGGCCCTGACGGCCCGGCTGGAGCGCCGCTGGCGCGAGACCGGCGGCGACCTGGCCCAGGTGGCCCGGGCCCTGGTGGAGGCGCCCGAAGCCTGGGACCCCGCGCCGGCCAAGTTCAAGACCCCCTACGAGTTCCTGATCTCCAGCTGGCGGGCGGCGGGGGGCGCGCCCCGCGACATCACCGTGCTGGCCCCCGTCCTCAACGCCATGGGTCAGAAGGCCTTCAGCGCCCCCTCCCCCAAGGGCTGGCCGGAGGATGCCGCCGCCTGGACCGCGCCCGACGCCATCGTCAAACGGATGGCCTGGGCCCAGGCCTTCGCCGCCGCCGCGATCCAGGACCGCGATCCGAGGGCGCTGGCCGCCCAGGCCCTGGGGGCGCGGTTGTCGCCGGCCGCCGCCACCGCCATCGCTCGATCCGAAACCCGCGCCGAGGGGTTCGCCCTGTTGCTGATGAGTCCGGAGTTCCAACGCCGATGACCCCCAACCCCACCCGCCGCGCGGCCCTGGCCGCCGCCGCCGGCTTCGGCCTCTCCCTGGACCTGCTGGCTCGCCAGGCCTTCGCGGCCTCGGAAGGCGCCGCCGCGCGGCGCAAGCTGATCGTGGTGATCTGCCGCGGCGGCCTCGACGGCCTGTCGGTGACGCCGCCCGTGGGCGACCCCGACTATCGCGGTCTGCGAGGCGCCATCGCCGTGGATGAGCGCGCCCTGAAGCTCGACGGAACATTCGGCCTGCACCCGTCCCTGGCCGGGGTCCACGCCCTGGCCCAGGCCGGCCAGGCGCGGATCGTCCCGGCGGTGGCGACGCCGGACCGCGCCCGCTCCCATTTCGAGGCGCAGGACGTCCTGGAGAGCGGCGCGGCGGTCGTCTACGGAACCTCCAGCGGCTGGCTGAACCGGGCGCTCACTACCCTGTCCTCGCAGCGCAGGGTCGAGGCCCTGTCGGTGGGCCCACAGCGCCCCTGATCCTGCGGGGACCCGCGCCGGCCTCCTCCTGGTCGCCCGGGCGCGGGGTGGACGCCTCGGCCCGCCTGCCGACCTTGCTGCAGGACCTCTACAAGGACGATCCCGTCCTGGGCCCGGCGCTCGCCCGCGGCCTGGCCACCGAGAGCATGGCCCAGGCGGCCATGACCTCGCTCAGCGGCGAGACCGCCCTGGCCGCGCCGGGCGCCGCGGGCCTGATGCGCCAGGGGACCGACGCCGCCCGCAACCTGGGCGCCACCCTGGCCGGCTTCCTGCGCGAGCCCGGCGGGCCGCAGATCGCCGTGCTCAGCCTGGACGGCTTCGACACCCATGCCGGCCAGACCAACCAGCTGAACGTGCGCCTGGCCTATCTGGACGCGGTGCTGGACGGCCTGCACACCGGCCTGCGGGACGAATGGAAGAACAGCGTGGTGCTGGTGGCGACGGAGTTCGGACGCACGGCGCGGGTCAATGGCACCGGCGGCACCGATCACGGCACGGCCTCCACAGCCCTGGTGCTGGGGGGCGGGCTGAAGCCCGGCGGCATCGTCGGCGACTGGCCCACCCTGAAGAGCTCGGCCCTGTTCGAGGCCCGCGATCTGGCTCCCACCCTGGACATGCGCGGCCTGTTCAAGGGGGTGCTGGCCGACCAATTGGGCGTGGACCGCCGGGCCCTGGACACCACGGTCTTCCCCGACAGCGCCGCGGCCGCGCCGGTGACGGGACTGGTCTAGACGTCCGGCCTCGGCGATCCTCGGCCGATGGCCGAGGAGATTCTGAGCGCCCGGGACCTGAACCGCGCCCTGCTGGCCCGGCAAATGCTGCTGGCGCGCGAGGCGGCGGCGCCCGTCGAGGCCCTGGGCCGGTTGCTGGCCATCCAGGCCCAGCTGCCGCGCACGCCCTTCATCGGCCTCTGGGCGCGGCTGGCGGGGTTCAAGCCCGAGACCCTGCGCCAGGCCATCGCCGACCGCCAGGTGGTGCGCGCCACCGCCATGCGGGGCACGCTCTATCTGATGACCGCCGCGGCCTTCCTGGCCCTGCGTGGCAGCCTGCGCACCGACGAGGCCATGACCCTGCCCGGCGGCGCCAAGACGACGGTGGCCGAGCTGGAGCCCGTCCTGGCCCTTGCGCGGGCCCATTTCGCCGAGCCGAGGGCCTTCGAGAGTTTCCGCGAGGTTCTTGAAAAGGCCGGCTATTCCGACGTTCGCGTCATGGCCTATGCGGCGCGCCAGCTCCTGCCCCTGGTGCAGGCCGCCTCCGACGCCGCCTATGGCTTCGCGCCGGGGGGCGAGTTCGTCCTGACCCAGGCCTATCTGGGCCAGGCGGTCGGCGAGCCCGCGCCGGCCGAGCTGCTGCGCCGCTACCTGGCCGCCTGGGGTCCGGCGACGCCGGCGGACTTCAGCGGCTGGTCGGGCCTGAAGGGCGTCGCCGCCCTGTTCGGTGAGCTGGGGGACGACCTGATCACCGTCCGCGATGAGCGGGGCAAGACCCTCTACGACCTGAAGGACGCCCCGCGGCCCGGGGGCGACACGCCGGCGCCGCCTCGCTTCGTGCCGGATTTCGACGCCGTCACCCAGGGCCACCAGGACCGCGCCCGCATCCTGCCCGCCGAACACGCGCCGAGGATCGCCAGCAAGAACCTGCAGGTGCCGCCGATGCTGCTGGTGGACGGCTTCGTGGCCGGGACCTGGAGGCTGGAGGCCAAGCGCAGGACCGCGACGGTGACCGTCACCGCCTTCGAGACGCTGAGCGACAAGGACCGAAAGGCCGTCGAGGCCGAGGCCGTGGATATGGCCAGGACCTTCGAACCGCAGGCCGAGCCTGTGGTGGTCTTCGCCTAGGTGTTGGCGGCCTTGGCGAAATAGATCTCGGCCGGGCCGGGGAAGTTGCGCTGGCGCACATCGTCGGCATAGGCGGCGACGGCCTTGGAGATCTCGCCCCGCAGGTCGCCGTACCGGCGCACGAACTTGGGCGTCCAGTCGAACAGCCCCAGCATGTCGTCGGTCACCAGGATCTGGCCGTCGCAGCCCGCCGAGGCGCCGATGCCGATGGTGGGGACGGCGATGGTCTCGGTGATCTCGCGGGCCAGGCCCTCGGCCACGCCCTCGACGACGACGGCGAAGGCGCCGGCCGCGGCGGTGGCCTTGGCCTCCTCCAGGATGCGGGCGCGTTCGTCCCCGCCCCGGCCCTTGGCCTTGAAGCCGCCGTCCACCAGCACCGCCTGGGGCCGCAGACCGACATGGCCCATGACCGGCACGCCGCGCTTCACAAGGTATTCGATAGTCTCCACCACCGTCTGGCCGCTCTCGACCTTCACGGCCGAGGCGCCGGTCTCCTTCATGATGCGCACGGCGTTCTCATAGGCGGTCTCCGGCGCGCCCTCGTAGGAGCCGAAGGGCATGTCGACGACCACCATGGCCTTCCTGGAGGTCCGCATCACCGCCTGGCCGTGCAGGATCATCATCTCCATCGTCACGCCCACGGTGTTGGGCAGGCCGTGGACCACCATGCCGACGCTGTCGCCCACCAGCAGCAGGTCGCAGTGCTCGTCGAGCAGCTCGGCCATCGGCGCGGTGTAGGCCGTGAGGCAGACGATGGGCACGCCGCCCTTGCGCGCGGTGATGTCCGGCGCGGCGAGGCGCCGGACGGTCTCCTGACGGTGGGACGACATCAGATCTCCTCGATCACGCGGGTGAGCACGAAGCCCATGGCCAGGACGGCGAGGCCGCTGGCGATCCAGACCACGGTCCAGTCGGACTGCACCATGGCGAACAAGTCCATGCCCGGGCGGGCCTGGGCGATGCCGGCCTGCAGGATGCGCGAGGACCCCTCCGAGGCGTCCTCCACCCGCTGGACGAAGTTGGACATGATCAGCTGGCTCGCGCCGATGACGCCGCCGGCCAGGCCCGCGGCGCCGATGAACCAGCGGCGCAGGTTCCAGCCATAGTTCAGCCGGCGCTCCACGCGCGCGGCGAAGGCGCTCTCGTCCGGGAAGACGGGCGCCTCGGCGAAGAGCCGCTCAAGGCGGCGCTCGAAATCGATCTCAGCCATTGCCGCGCCTCCCCTCAAGCTCCGCGCCCTCAGGCGCCAGTCGCGTTCTGAGCTTCTCCAGACCACGTTTGACATGGGATTTGACCGTTCCAAGCGGCAGATTCAAGGCGTCCGCGGCCTCGGCGTGGGAAAGGCCCGCGCCGTAGCACATGCTCACGCAGAGACGTTCCGCCGCCCCCAAACACTTCATGGCTTCATCCAGATCGATGCGGCCGGCGGCGTCGGGGAGGTGGGCGGTCTGCGCCCCCTCCTCGGCTTCGACGGCCAGGCTCGCCAGGCGCCGTTCGCGCTGCAGGCGCTTCAGGTACTGCCGGGCGGCGATCCGCTTGACCCAGGCGGCGAAGGTCCCCTCGCCCCGGAACTCGGTGATGCTCTCGAAGGCCGCGAGGAAGGCGTCCTGGGCCGTGTCGTCGGCCTCCGCCCCGCCCGCGCCCATCCGGCGCAGGAGGCCCCGCACGGCCGAGCCATGCCGACGGACCAGCTCGCCAAAGGCGCCCCGTTCCCCGGCGGCGGCGAGGGCCGCCAGCTCCACATCGTGGAGGCTCGCATACCGTAGCTGTTGTGCGCCCGACATTGGGCTTGCTCCCCCTGGAACCGGCCTACTTGCCGCGCCCGAAGAACGAGATGGCGATGAAGGCGAGGCCGATGAAACCCGGGAAGGCGGCCATGCCGATCAGCGGATAGAGGGCGTCCGGCTCCTCGAAGCTGATGGCGAAGCCGAAGGCGGCCAAGCCGACGGCGACCCCCAGCCAGATGATGCCGACGCGCAGGTCGCGGGTGGGCGAGGCCGGAGCCTTGATCTTCACATCGCTGGTGATGGCCTCGATCACCTCGGCGGGGATCGGCTGGCCGTGTTCGATCGACGCCTTGAGGGTGTCGTGCAGGCGCGAGCGTTCGCGGCTCTTCAGGTAGCTCGGCACCAGGAACAGCGAGGCGATCGAACCGAAAATGATGAAGACGATGAGGACGGCTTCCATGATGTGGTCTCTCCAGTTGGGGCCGTTTCAGCCCGCTTCTGTAGGGAAAGAGGCTTGCTCGGCTGCGTACAGATGCAAGCGGAGCCATGAAATCTTTGTCATCATCGGAAACTCAAGACCGCTCCGAGCCGTCCGGAGGCCAGGGCCACCACCAGGGCCGCTCCGCCGATGGCCAGGCCGGCGGGGGCCAGGCCCTCCGCCAGGGCGCGCAGGGCCGGCTGCAGCACCGGCCAGAGCATGGCCAGGGCCGCGGCGCCGGCGAGGCTGGCCGCGGCGATGAAGGCCAGTTCCTGCTGGAAGCGCCGGCGCGCCGCCGCCTCCAGCACCCCCGCCGAGAAGGCCGGGTCGCGGGCCGGCGGCAGGTCCTGGGCGAACAGGGCGGCGAGGTGATCGTCAGGCCGGGTCATCGGCTATTCCCAAGGCTTGCAGCAGACGCGCGCGGCCGCGACTGACATGCGATTTCACTGTGCCCTGCGGAAGCGCCAGGATCTGGGCGGCCTCCGCGTGGCTGAAGTCCCCGGCGAGACAGAGGGCGACCGCGGCCCTCTGTTCCACCGGCAGGTCCGCCATGGCCCGGTCCAGGGCCAGGCGGTCGGCCGGATGCGGCGCCTCGGTCGTCGGCGCCGTCTCCTGATAGTCCGCCTCCCGCCGCCTGGCTCGGCGCGCCGAGCGCAGGGCGGTCAGAGTTTTGTTATAGCCGATCCCGCAGAGCCAGGCCCGGACATTGACGTCCGGCGGCAGCTCACCGATCTTCTCCCAGGCGGTCAGGAAGGTCTCCTGGGCCAGGTCGTCGGCCAGGGCCCAGTCGCCGCAGGCCCGGCGCAGGAAGGCCCGCAGCGCCTGCTGGTGGCGCTCGACGAGCCGGGCGATGTCCTGCGTCGGAACATGGCCGCCATCGAACGCCATCGGCGTCACTTGCCTTTGAAGGCGGAGGACAGGAGCGCCAGGGCCAGGTTGGCCGCGGCGATGCAGGTCAGGATGATCGCCACCACCCGGAACGGCCCGACCGTGCCCGGCACGAAGGCGTATTGCGAAGCCACCCAGAAGGCGGCGGCGATGGCGCCGGTGTAGATGGCTGACCGAAACTGCCAGTAGGGACCGTGCCGATAGTAGCGGCGTGCGGCCCGCCGACCGCGACGACCACCATATCGGTCATCGTCATCTTCCCAGACATCGTCCTGCACCTGACGCAGCAGTTCGGGCGGCACGTCCTTGCCCTGGGCCGAATAGGTCTTGATGAGGTCCAGGGCGTCGCGGCTGCGCTGGTAGCTGAGCCAGCGGTCCCAGGCCGCGAAGATGAAGCCGCCGATCGGGAAGATCAGCCACCAGTAGCTGTGGAAGAAGTCCTGCACGGTCGATGTGTCCATGAGCTTGAGCCCCCGAGTGGTTCCGGGGCGGAGGGGTCGTCCGTCCGCCCGTTCATCCCTAGTCGCCGCCGCCACGCCGATCGGATGCGGGCGTGCGAAAAAAGTTGGCTCAGTCCGGCGGATGGGCCGCCGCCGTGCGGGCCAGGCTGTCGGCGACGACCGCCTCCAGGGCGCCCAGGTCCACGCTGGCGAGCCTTTTCAGGTAGAGGCAGCCCTTGCCGGTGGTGAACTTGCCCAGCCGGGCCATCAGGGCCGGATCCTGCCAGCTCGCGCCGACATAGAGGGTCAGCGCCGCCTTGCGGGGCGAGAACCCCACCAGCGGAGCGTCTCCTTGCCGGCCGCTGTCGTAGCGATAGTGATATTGGCCGAAGCCCACGATGCTGGGCCCCCACATCTTCGGCCGATGGCCGCTGACCCGGGCCATCAGCTCGCAAATGGCTCGCGCATCGGCCTGACGTTGCGCCGGCTCGACCGCGGCGAGGAAGGCCTCGACGTCGGCCTGCGTGGGTTGGGTCTTGTTCGGCTGGGCCATCTCCGCCTCCCAGCCAGAAAGTCTAGCAGGGAGACGGCCGGCGCCCAGTCCTAGCCGAAGGAGGCCGCATAGGCATGGGGCGTGAAGCCGACGATGACCCCGCCGCCGACATCCAGGACCGGCCGCCGGATCATGGACGGCTGGCCCAGCATCAGGGCGATGGCCTTGGTCTCGTCGAGGTCGGCCTTGTCGGCCTCCGGCAACTTGCGGAAGGTGGTTCCCGAGCGGTTGAGCAGCAGCTCCCAGCCCACCTGGGCGGCCCAGGTCTCCAGGCGCGCGCGCTCGATGCCGGCGGTCTTGTAGTCGTGGAAGGCGTAGGCGATGCCGTGGTCGTCGAGCCAGGTGCGCGCCTTCTTCATCGTGTCGCAGGCCTTGATGCCGTAGATCGTCACCGACGGGGGTCGCGCCATCTTGAGTTCTCCAAGCTCGCATCGGGTTTGCGTCCTGCGCCCCGACCCGACAAACTGCGCCTGTCCAAACCACGCCCTGTGACTGAGATCAAACCCGGCCGGGGCCGCCCCTGATACTTGTCATCAGCCGGTCTCGCCGGCGCCTTGGGATCGCCGCCATGAAGCATGCCGTTGTCCTCGCCCATCCCAAGCCCGACAGCTTCTGCGCCTCCATCGCACGGACCTGCGTCGAGACCCTGACCGAGCTGGGCCACACCGCGATCCTGCGCGACCTCTACGCCATGGACTTCGACCCGCGCCTGAAGGCGCAGGAACTGCCCACCGACGCCGGATTCCAGGCCGCCGCCGACGTCGCCGCCGAGCGCGGCCTGCTGGCCGGGGTCGACAGCTTCATCTTCGTCTACCCCTTCTGGTTCAACGCGCCCCCGGCGATCCTGAAGGGCTATGTCGACCGGGTCTTCGGCATGCGCTTCGGCTTCGCCCCGGCCTCGGACGGCACCGAGCCCCTGCTGGAGGCCAAGAGCCTGCTGAGCTTCTCCACCTCCGGCGCGCCGGACCAGTGGGTCAATTCCACCGGGGCGCTCAAGGCCCTGATGACGGTGTTCGACTATCACCTGGCCGGAGTCTGCGGCCTGACGGTCCTGGGTCATTCGCACTTTGGCGGCATCGTCCCCAACCTGGCGGAGGACCCGGCCGCCGACATGCTAGACCAGGTCCGCGCCGCCCTGCGCCGCAGCTTCGCGGCGGACGCCTCCGCCTAACCCACCGGTTCCCATGACCACTCGTAACCTCGACGCCCTCTTCGAGCCGCGGGCTATCGCCCTGGTGGGCGCCAGCAACACGCCCCACACCGTGGGCGCGGTCCTGGCGCGCAATCTGCTGGAGAGCGGCTTCAAAGGCCCGGTCCTGGCGGTCAATCCGCACGAGCAGGCGATCCGCTCGACCCTGAGCTACACCTCGGTGGCCGACCTTCCCATCACCCCCGACCTGGCGGTCATCGCCACCCCGGCGCCGGGCGTGCCCCAGATCATCGCCGACCTTGGGGCGCGCGGCTGCCGCGCCGCCGTGGTGATCTCGGCGGGCTTCGCCGCCGGCGAAGGGGGTCTGCGCCAGCAACTGCTGCAGGCCGCCCGGCCTCATCTGCTGCGGATCGTCGGCCCCAACTGCCTGGGATTCATCTCCCCCAAGCGCGGGATCAACGCCAGCTTCGTCCACCTGACCCCGGCCGCCGGCGGCATCGCCCTGGTAGCGCAGTCCGGCGCCGTCACCGCCGCGGCCCTGGACTGGGCCAATAGCCGAGGCTTCGGCTTCTCCCACGTGGTCACCATCGGCGACGCCGCCGATGTCGATTTCGGCGACCTGCTGGACTATCTGGCCCTGGATCCCGAGACCAAGGCGATCCTGCTCTATGTCGAGAGCATCACCGACGCGCGCAAGTTCATGACCGCCGGCCGGATCGCCGCCCGCACCAAGCCGGTGGTGGTGATCAAGGCCGGACGCAGCGCCGCCGGGGCCAAGGCGGCCTTCTCCCACACCGGCGCCCTGGCCGGCTCCGACGCGGTCTATGACGCGGCCTTCCGGCGGGCGGGCATGCTGCGGGTGGGCGAGCTGCGGGAGCTGTTCGACGCCGTCACCACCCTCACCGCCGGCCTCTCGATCCAGGGCGACCGGCTGGCCATCCTCACCAATGGCGGCGGCGCGGGCGTCATGGCGGTCGACGCGCTGGAGGCCCGGGGCGGACGGCTCGCCACCCTGTCGGCGGAGGGGCTGGAACGCCTGGCCGCCGGCCTGCCCGCCAACGCCTCGCGCGGCAATCCGGTGGACATCCTCGGCGACGCCCAGGCCGACCGCTACAGCCTGGCCCTGGAGGTCCTGCTGCAGGAGCCCGAGGCCGACGCCATCCTGGTGCTCAACTGCCCCGTCGCCGTGGCCGACAGCGCCGACGCGGCCCGGGCCGTCGTGGCGACCTACGCCAAGGCCAAGACCAAGCCGCCGATCTTCAGCTGCTGGCTGGGAGACGGCGCCGTGGCCGAGGGCCGCCGTGTGCTGGCCGCCGCCAAGATCCCCACCCACGAGACCCCGGACGAGGCGGTGCGGGCCTTCACCCACCTGGTGGCCCATCGCCAGAACCAGCAGATGCTGCTGCAGACCCCGGCCCTGTCCTCCGGAGTCAGCCGCGATCCCGCCGCGGCGCGCAAGCTGATCGAGGCGGTGCTGGCCTCCGGGCGCACGGAACTGACCGACCCCGAGGCCCGCGAGGTGATGAAGGCCTACGGCGTCCCGGTCATCGAGAGCCGCGCCGCCCCGACGCCGGAGGCCGCAGGCCTCGCCGCCGAGGCGATCGGCGGCCCCGTCGCCCTGAAGATCCTGTCGCGGGACATCAGCCACAAGTCCGATGTCGGCGGCGTGGTCCTGAACCTGACGGGCGCGGACGCGGTGGAAGCCGCCGCCCGCCGGATGCTGGAGACCGTCGCCGCCGCCAAGCCCGAGGCGAAGATCGACGGCTTCAGCCTGGAGGCCATGGTCCAGCGCCCCAAGAGCGAGGAGCTGATCGTCGGCGTCCTGCAGGACGCGGTGTTCGGTCCCGTGGTGCTGTTCGGCCGTGGCGGCGTCGCCGTCGAGGTGGAGGGCGACCGCGCCATCGGCCTGTCCCCGCTGGACGACGTCCTGGCCCGCGAGCTGATCGGCCGCACCCGCATCTCCAAGCGCCTGGCCGGCTATCGCGATCGCCCCCCCGCCGACCTGGCGGCCCTGTCGGAGGTGCTGATCGGGCTTTCGCGCCTGGCCGCCGACCTGCCCGAGGTGGTGGAGCTGGACATCAATCCGCTGCTGGCTGACGCCGACGGGGTGATCGCCCTGGACGCCCGGATCCGCCTGGCCAGGCCCGACCACGCGCCGCGGGCGGCGATCCGCCCCTATCCCGAGGACCTGACCCATTCCGTGACGGTCGGGGACACCGCCCTGACGGTGCGCGCCATCCGGCCCCAGGACGCCCCGCGCCTGATCGAGATGCTGAACCAGAGCACGCCGGAGGACGTGCGCCTGCGCTTCCGCACCGGCTTCCGGCCCCTGCCGGAGAGCTGGGCCCAGCGGCTGTCGCAGATCGACTACGACCGGGAGATGGCCCTGGTGGCGGCGGCGCCCGACGGCGCTATCCTGGGGGTCTCGCGCCTGGCCGGCGACCCTGAGGGGGCGACGGCGGAGTTCGCCCTGATGGTCCGCAGCGACTGGCAGAACCGCGGCCTGGGCCGCCTGCTGCTGCAGGAGCTGCTGGGCTACGCCGCGGCCCGCAAGCTGGTTCAGGTGTGGGGGGAGATCGACCGGGAGAACCGGCCGATGCTGGACATGGCCGCGGCCTTTGGCTTCGAGCGCCACCCGTCCCAGGACCCGTCCCTGACCCGGGTGGTCAAGACCCTGCCCTGACCTGTTCAACCCGCGATCGGCGAACCCCGCTCCGCCAGATCGCCCTTGTCCGTCTCCCGATATCGCCGTCCTAATCCCGTCCGTCATGGCTTGGAGGAATCGGGATGTCGAACCAGCACTCAGGCGCGAGCCTCGTTCCCAACCGCCGCGCGCTGCTGGCCGGCGGCGCCGCGGCCACCCTGTTCGCCCCGGGCCTGGCCTTCGCCGCCAGCGGTGACCTGCCCGCCATCCGCAAGGCCGCCGAGGCGGGATATGCCGCGTCGGTCAAGCGCATCCAGGACTGGATCGCCCTGCCCTCCATCGCCGCGGAGAACCGCGACATGGAC
This sequence comes from Phenylobacterium sp., assembly GCF_965229015.1. Classification (GTDB taxonomy): domain Bacteria; phylum Pseudomonadota; class Alphaproteobacteria; order Caulobacterales; family Caulobacteraceae; genus Phenylobacterium. The sequence continues at coordinate 1,271,159 of NZ_CBDDIM010000001.1, forward strand.
AAGGGGGCCGAGTACATGATGGCGCTGGCCAAGGACGCCGGCTTCCAGCATGTCGAGAAGGTGCCCACCGACGGCGCGCCCGGCGTGTTCGCCACCCTGGACGCCGGCGCCAAGCGCTGGATGGGCATCTACTTCATGTACGACGTGAAGCAGTTCGATCCGGCCGAGTGGAGCTCCCCGCCCCTGGAGGCGCGCATCGTCGACAAGCCGGGCTTCGGCAAGGTGATCGTCGGCCGCGGCGCCGTGAACCAGAAGGGCCCGGAGGGCGCCTTCCTGGCCGCCCTGCACGCCATCCGCGCGGCGGGCAAGACATCGCCGGTGAACCTGGTCCTGGTCTGCGAGGGCGAAGAGGAGATCGGCAGCCCGCACTTCCGGCAGATCGTCACCAAGCCCAACGTGCTGGCCGCCCTCAAGAAGTGCGAGGGCGTGATCATCCCGGCCGGCTGGCAGAGCCCCAGCGACGGCGGCGTCACCGTCAATCTGGGCGCCAAGGGCATCGTCGAACTGGAGCTGGTGGCCAGCGGCGCCAAGTGGGGCCGCGGGCCCAAGACCGACATCCACTCCAGTGAGAAGGCCCGCGTCGACAGCCCCGCCTGGCGCCTGGTCCAGGCGCTCTCGACCCTGGTGACGCCGGACGGCAACACCCCGGCCATCGACAACTATTTCGAGAAGGTCCGCCCCCTGACCGCCCGCGAGAAGGAGCTGATCGCGCTGGCCGGCAAGCAGCTCAGCGAGGCCGACGCCAAGAAGGCCCTCGGCGTCGAGCACTTCATCGACGACCTGCCCTGGGAGAAGACCCTGGAGCGCCTGGCCTCCCAGCCGACGGTCAATATCGAGGGGCTGGTGGCCGGCTATACCGGTCCCGGCGGCAAGACCGTGCTGCCCGGTCGGGCCGTGGCCAAGATCGACCTACGCCTGGTGCCCAACCAGACAACCGAGGACTCGGTCGCCAAGATCCGCGCCCACCTGGACAAGCGCGGCTTCAAGGACATCGAGATCAATGTCAGCGGCGGCTACGATCCCACCGAGACCGACGAGAACAGCCGATTGATCAAGGCCGAACTCGCCACCTACAAGCGCAACAATGTCCCCACCACCATCTATCCGCGCCTGGCGGGATCCTGGCCGGGGGCGGTCTTCACCTCGGCCCCCATCAGCCTGCCGGCCGGCCAGTTCGGCCTGGGCCACGGCAGCGGGGCGCATGCGCCCAACGAGTACTACGTGATCGAGTCCAGCAATCCTAAGGTCGAGGGCCTGGTGGGGTCCACCATGAGCTATGTGGACTTCCTCTACGAGATCGCCGCGGCCAAGTAGGTCCGGCTATTTCGCGGTCTTCTGGGCCGTGCGCCAGTCGACGAACTCCGGCCCGTCGACCAGGCCGTCGCCGTTCCTGTCAGCCTTGGCGAAGGCCTCGGGCGGCAGCTTGTAGGCGACCCACTCGGTCTTGCTGATGCGGTCGTCCTTGTTGGTGTCGGCCGGGTGGATGAACCGGCCCTCCGCCGCCAGGGCGGTGGAGGTCAGGCCGAGGGCCGCGAGGCCGGCGAGGATCAGGCGATGGCGCATGGAGGTCTCCGCGTCTGCTTGGGATGCCGAGAGACCACGCGGCTGTGGCCGAAATTCGCCGGCGCGGTGTCAGGCGGGACGCGAGATCCGCAGATAGAGCTCGGCCAGGATCAGGTTGGGGACCCAGCAGAGGAAGCTGATGGCGCGATAGGCCTCCGCCATCGGCAGGCCAGAGACCCCCGCCCCCACGAGGTAGAGCCGCAGGGTGACCGCCGCCAGGGTGAGCGCCCAGGAGCGGATCATCCAGCGGCGGTGGACGATGAGATCCCGCCGCAGGGCCGCGCGCCAGCCCAGGATGTTGGTGGCGAGCCAGAGGACGGCGAGCAGCCCGAAACCCGCCGTGGCGATGGGCCCCGCCGTCGATCCGAAGGCCAGCGGCAGGCCGGCGATCCCCCCCACCAGACAGCTCACCACATAGGCGCGCCCGACCCAGCGGTGCGTTCCGCCACGACGCAGGGCCGGGATGAACTGGAAGGAGCCCAACAGCAGCGCCGTGGCCGCGCCGGCCACGTGCAGGTCGAGCCAGGGCCGGGCGAACAGGTTGGCGACGATGTCGGGCGCCAGAGGCCCCACGCGCGGGAGATAGCGGTAGGAGAACAGCGCCATGGCGATGCTCATGAACGCCGCGAACCTCCACCAGGTCTTCGCCCCTACCTGCCCTACTGTCCTCTGCATCGTCGCCATTCCTCATCTGCCGGAGCGATGACGATTGCCGGGCTGGGCCAGCCTCGGTAGGCCTGTCTTCGCGAGATGTGCAGCAAGTGCGCGAACGGGGCGGCATGGGCGCGGAGGTCGAGAACCGGAGGACGGCGGCAGGCGCACGGCGCTTCCTGATCGACGCCGCGGTGCTGAGCGCCATCGGCCTGTTGCTGGGGGTGCTGGGACCGTTCGGGTCGGAGACCATGCCGGCGCCTTTGAAATACGCCTACTGGCTGACGGTCATCCTGGGCGGCGGGCTGATCGGGGTGGGGCTGGACGAGGCCCTGGGCCGCCGGCTGTCGCCGACCTGGCGCCGCGTGATCGTGGTCTCCGTCTTGATGACGCCGGCCGTGTCCCTGTTCGTGCTGGTGACCGCGCACCTGATGCTGGGCCAGTTCGTCAACTTCCGGGGGTTCGTCCGCCTGATCTGGCAGGTGTTCGTCATCTCCCTTCCGATCATGGCGGTCCACGCGCTGGTCTGGCGTGGACCACAGGTGCGGGTGGAGACCCGCACGGTGATCGAGCCGCCCCTGCCCGAGGCCGAGGCCGCCTTTCTCCGCCGGCTGTCGGCGCGTCGCCGGACCGCGCGGCTGATCGCGGTCGAGGCCCACGACCACTATCTGCGGGTCCACACCGAGGCCGGGGAGGAGCTGATCACCCTGCGCTTCTCCGACGCCCTGGCCGAACTCGCCCGCGCCCACGGCTACCAGGTCCACCGCTCCTGGTGGATCGCCGCCGACGCCATCGAGGCGGTCCGCTGGCGCCGGGGTCAGGGCGAGGCCAGGCTGGCGAACGGCGTCACGGCGCCGGTGAGCCGCACCTACGCCCCGCTGCTGAAGGCGGCCGGCTGGCTGGCCTGAGCGCGCGGGGTTGGATCGAGCCCTCGCCTCCCCCATTTAGGACAAGGGCTCGTGACGCGGGCTTGGCCTGCCGCGACCAGGCTTCTAGGGTCGCCCAAAGCTGAAGGAGAAGATCGATGAGTCAGGAACGTGCGGTGCTGGCCGGCGGCTGCTTCTGGGGCATGCAGGATCTGATCCGCCGCTATGACGGCGTGATCTCCACCCGGGTCGGCTATTCCGGCGGCGACGTGAAGAACGCCACCTATCGCAACCACGGCACCCACGCCGAGGCCATCGAGATCATCTTCGATCCGGCCAAGATCAGCTATCGCGCCCTGCTGGAGTTCTTCTTCCAGATCCACGATCCGACCACCAAGAACCGCCAGGGCAACGACCTGGGCATGAGCTACCGCTCGGCGATCTACTATGCCGACGAGGAGCAGAAGCGCGTGGCCCTGGACACCATCGCCGACGTCGAGGCCTCGGGCCTGTGGCCGGGCAAGGTGGTGACCGAGGTCGAGCCGGTGGGCGACTTCTGGGAAGCCGAGCCGGAGCACCAGGACTACCTGGAGCGCATCCCCAACGGCTACACCTGCCACTTCGTGCGCCCGAACTGGAAACTGCCGGTCCGCGCCCAGGCGTGAGGCGGCGACAACGACGGCGGCGGGAGACACCCACATGACCAAGACCCTGAAGATCGACTTTGTCTCCGACGTCTCCTGCCCCTGGTGCGTGGTGGGGCTGGGCGGTCTGGAAGAGGCCCTGCGTCAGGTGAGTGACCTCGTCACCGCCGACATCCATTTCCAGCCCTTCGAGCTCAACCCGAACATGCCGGTCGGCGGCCAGAACATCGTCGAACATGTCGGCGAGAAGTATGGCGCGACGCCCGAGCAGTCGGCGGTCAACCGCGCGGCGATCCACGCCCGGGCGGCCGAGGTCGGCTTCACCATGAAGACCGGCCCCGAGAGCCGCATCTACAACACCTTCGACGCTCACCGCCTGCTGCATTGGGCCGGTATGGTCGGCGGCCAGGCGCAGCTGAAACGCGCGTTGTTCGACGCCTATTTCACCAACGGCCAGAGCCCCGCCGACCATGACACCCTGGTGGCCGTCGCCGAGATCGCCGGCCTCGACGGCGCCGAGGCCCGCGAGATCCTGGCCTCGGGCCGCTATGCCGACGAGGTTCGCACGGCCGAGCGCAAATGGCAGGCGGCCGGCATCTCGGCCGTCCCCGCCGTGGTGATCAACGACCGCTATCTGATCTCCGGCGGCCAGCCCGCGGCGGCCTTCGAACAGGCCCTGCGCACCATCGCCGCGGAACTCGAACCCGCGGATTGACGGGGCGGCCGACGCCGCGCGGCCCGCCTAGACGGGTCGCCCTACTCCCACTCGATGGTAAATCGGTGAGGTAACTAGTTGAGAATGCGGGGATAATTTTTTCGTCTGACGGTAAATACCGGCCCTTGACCCGATAGAAATTCAGCCAATTGAATTCATCGAAGAATTTCAGCCATCACGTTCGCGTTACTTTCGGAGACGTTCGACTCCTCCAAGCGTGAACACCGACATTTTCCCAGGCCTAGCAGGCCGTAAGTCCAACGTCGACAAGGCTTATTTGGGCGCAGTTCGCTCCCGCCGTTCGACCGACATTTGCCTCTCAAAGCGCATGCCGATCAACGCGTCCTTCAGCTATTTCGACCGCTGCTCCGCGCCCCAAAAACAAGCGGAGCAATGCTCGATCATGACTTCAAAATTAGCCTCAGCCCCTGTCAGCTTGCTTCACGATGAGCAGGAGCGGTTCCAGCCCAAGCGCCTTGATTTTCGACGCTGGGTGCGCCGCTCCGAACTGCGTCAGATCGTGCCCCTCGGCGACACGACCATCTACAAGCTCAAGCAGAAGGGTGAGTTCCCGAGGCGCTTCAATCCGCCGAACCTCATCGTGCTGCTGGACGACGTTCTGACCACGGGCTGCAGCTTCATGGTGTGCCGCGACATGCTCCAGGAAGCCTTACCCAACGCCAACATCATCGGCATATTCGCCGCGCATAGGGTGGTGGATCGAACATCGGCTTGGGAAGACTTCGCCGACCTCGACATTTGATGTCGCTTCCGTTCGCGATTGGGGCGTTCTGGGTGGACCCTCGCCTCGCGGTGATTGCGCGCGGAAGCCTGCGGCAGCTTTGCAGCCTCGAGATCGCTTTGGAGAACCTCGGCCGTATTGTCCTTGCGCCATTCCTCGAGCTTTGCACTGTGAATCGGCGTGGAAAACTTTTGCGCGCCGTTTGACAGACATCAGGCCAGAACCGGGACGGTCGGCGTCTCGATCTCGGTCGCGGGGAGGTCGGCGAGCGATCTCGCCAGCCCCGCGACCGGGCTGGACCGCGGTCGCCCGACGGCGGGGCCGCTGACAATGGGGACATTGAGCCTGGCGCAGACCCCGAGTTCCGCGCGGCTGCGGACGTTGGTGACCGACGCCCAGACGAGTTTCTGACGGAAAAGGCCCCGGCGAGCGCCAAACCGGCGGAGCGCCGCCAGTCGAAGGCGTGAATCGCCGTCCGGCAATGAGAAACTGACGCCGCTCACGATCCTGGCCGGAAGACCCTCGATTGCGAATTCCGGATCGGAAATGCGCAACACCACCTTGCCGAAGTGCTGACCCAGGGATTTGGACAGCTGACCCATGACGGTGAAGCTCGGATCGCGGGGCACATCGTAAACGACGGCGCCAAGCCGCCCGCGGCTGTCGGTTGGAAGCGCCGTCATTAGCTGTTCATAGGCCGCCCGTCGGCTTGGCCGCAGGATATTGGAATAGGCGACGGGTAGGTAAAGGAGACCATTGGCCCGCGGGTCGGCCAACATCCCCAGTCCGGCCGCAAGGCAGTCGGCGTCGTATTCGACCTGGTCTCGCGGCTCGTGCGCGGCGCCGTCGGTCAGGCTCAGGCGGCTGGTAGCGCCCGCCCGTGTCACGGAAATCACATCGCCCATGAAGGTTTGCTGGGCCAGCAGGTAGAGACCCTGAAAGGTCTCGCTGCGGGCCTCCGAAGCACGCGCATCGCGGGTGGGTCCCTCGGTCGCCTCCGGCTCGATGAAAACCCAGTCGGTGGGTCTGATCTGCGTCAGCCGCCCCCCGGGCGCCAGGGACGGATCGGCAAGGCAACGTAGAGCGGTCGCCGGGTCCAGAGCCGCAAAGGCCGTGATCGCCTCGATCGCCCCTTCGAACAGCAGGAGCGAGACCTCGCCCGCGTCGCGTTCGCCAAACAGCTTGGTCTGAAGCTCGTCCGACAGGCGCGAGAGTTCGGCTGGATCCAGGTCGTCGACATGCGGATCGGTGAGCAGAAACGAGAAGGCGGTGAGCGGCGCGAACTTTCGCGGCCATAGCCAGCGCGTCTCAAGATAGGCGCTCGAGAACTTCGAGACCAAGCGAGCGACCGTCTCAGGCGCCAGGCCTGTGCGATCCTCATCCAACGCGACTCTCAGACACGCAAGGGCCGGCACGTTCGAATTCCTTTCACTGTTGGCGGCGGCGCGGCCCGATCGAAAGCGACGCGCGGTCTCGGACTTGGTGCGGGCGGGCCGCGGCCGGCCGGATGGGGTTCAATGTGACGCGGCTATCGGTTCCGGCCGCGGAGTGGTCCTTGGGGGCGGGCAGAACGCTTGAAAACTGTCGACGACAGCCTCTTTTGGGTCGAAGCCGCTGCGCTCGCCGGCATCTCGTGGCTCTTGGCCCACCAGAGCGACAATCGATCGGCGGATCGACTTCGATGAACAGTTCGCCTCGATGATTGATGTATTCGAGACGATCATTGGTAATCATAGTTTTGACCGAACCTAGGCAGACGTTAGGTATACTCAGGTAATAAGGGCCGCCTTGTGAAGCTGAGTTCATTTCCTGCTTCTTACGCGAATTTCTCCGGTGGTAATTGGCCTTGTTGCGGACTTCTTTACTCCACGTTGGTGAATACGACGTGCACGCGGCCGAAAATCAGCGTGGCTGTTTGTCGCGGTCCGCTGTCCAGAACCGCCTATGGGCGACGATCGAAGGCGGCCGCCGGCGATATATTCTGAGCAAGTTCCGATCCAGGCAGGTTGGACTTGGACCGGGCGTGGCCACGACGGAGGCGCCTGCGGAACACCGCCTCTCGGCCCCCGACCAGACGCCTACGCCATTTGGTCGAGCGCCCGATCCAGAGCGGCGAACAGCAACGCCGCGTCCAAGGGCTTTGGCACGACATCGTCCACGCCGGCGGCGTAGTACTCCGGCACTTGATGGGGCATGGCGTTCGCGGTGACGGCGAGAATGGGCGTGCGCGGCCGGCCGTTCGCGGCTTCACGGGCGCGGATCGCGCGCGTGGCGCTTACACCGTCCATGACCGGCATCTGGATGTCCATGAGGATCACATCCCAATGCTCGCGCTCCCACGCGACGACCGCATCGGCGCCGTTACCGACCACGAGCGGGGCGATACCAGCCTGCTCAAGCAGGGCCCGCAGGACGAGTTGATTCACCTCGTTGTCTTCCGCCGCGAGAATCTTGATCTCGGTTTGCGGCTGGCCTGAGACGCGCCGCGCGGCCGATGGCGGCAGGTCGTCGCCCGCTGTCCTGGGGGGCCGGGCGAGCGGCGCCCTGACGATGAAGGTCGAACCGGTCCTGACGGTGCTCGTGACATGGATCGTGCCGCCCATGCGCTCGGCGAGACCCTGACAGATCGCCAGGCCAAGCCCCGATCCGCCGTACCGGCGCGCATAGGACGCATCGCCTTGAACGAACTTCTCGAACAAGGTCGGCATCTGCTCGGGCGAAATGCCGATTCCGCTGTCGCTCATTTGAATGACCAGCATCCCGTCCCGATGGCTGACCGCCAGTCGCACGCCTCCCTCGTCAGTGAACTTCACCGCATTGGAGGCGAGATTGTACAGGAGCCGTCGAAAACAGGTGATGTCGCCATTGAAGGCGCCGCAGGCGGCGGCCTCGACGTCGAAGTCGAACGACAGGCCCTTCTGCTCGGCGAGCGGAGCGAAGGCGGCCTCGACGTCGCGAACCAGATGCTCCATGTCGAACTCCGCCAACTCAAGCTCGAGCTTGCCGGCCTCAATCCGCGAAAGGTCCAAGATGTCCGTCAGGATCGAGAGCAGGGTCTCGCCGGAGAGGCGAATGACCTCCAGCCGCCGCCGCTGGGTGGCGGTCGCCTCGTCGCCCTGCATCACCTGAACCATGCCGAGGATTCCATTCAGAGGCGTGCGGATCTCGTGGCTCATGGTCGCCAGAAAATCGGACTTGGCCTGATTGGCCGTCGTCGCCTTGGCCAAAGCGTCGTTGAGCAGGGCCTGGGTCTCCCGCTCCGTCGTGATGTCGCGCGAGCGGGCCAGAATCTTCAGCGCCTTAGTGCCGCCTGCCGCAAACACCGGGAACACCACCGTGTCCCACCATCGGGGGGCGCCCTTGGCGGTCGGGCAAAAACCTTGGAAGGACCGGGTCTCGCCGGAGATCGCGGCCTCCAGGGCCTCCTCGACCACAGCCCGCGTGCCCTCGGGCCACAGGGTCGGCCAGTATCTTCGATTGGGCTCGAAGTCATCGTTCTCGAAGAGCACCAGCCCGCGCGGATTCATGAACTCCACATAGCCATCGACATTCAAGACCCTGACGCAATCGGGGTAGGTCTCAATGGCGTGGGCGAAGACATCGCCGCCAATTTGTAGGGGGAGACGTTGAGGTGCGGGAGGTTGAGTCATGACCGCCTATGGCAAGGTGGTTGGTTCCGGATCATCGCGGAACGGGGTTTAGGAATGAGTCAAGCGCTCGCATAGATTGTGGGCGACACTCGGCGACACACCGAATACGGGGTCAGTCGAGCAGGACCACGTCCCCGCGAATCCCCGTGGACTCCAGGAAGCACCTGCCGGAATCCACAAGATGCACGCCTTCGACTTCCAGGGGCCGACCATCCACCTCGACAATGGCGGGTAGGTTCGAAGGAAAAGCCTCTAATGCGGCAATGAGTTCCGCCACGGTCATGATGGGTCCTGAGGGCCTGAGGTCAGCGTGAAGCCAAGGACGATAGTGCGATGACAGTGAATCCACCGAAAAAGATGACGGTGAATCCACCGAAAAAGCCGCCCGCGGTTTAAGCGCCGCAGGTTGAGGTGGCACCGGAAATTCGGACAGTTGTCGAAGGTAGGCTCGACCTGCTTGAAGGACGGACTTTATGACTGGGAAGCGGAAGCGGTACTCGGCTGATTTTAAGGCCAAGGTGGCGCTGGAGGCGTTGAAGGGGGAGCTGACCCTGTCGCAGCTGGCGACGAAGCACGGCGTCCACCAGACGATGATCGCGGCGTGGCGCAAGCAGGCCATCGAGGGGCTTTCCGGGGTGTTCTCCGGCAAGGCCGAGGCGACCGAGGGCGCCCGGGAGGGCGAGATCGACAAGCTGCACGCCAAGATCGGCCAGTTGGTGGTGGAGCGGGATTTTTTAGCCAAAGCCTTCGGTCGTTGAGCCTGGACCGGAGGCGGCAGATGATCGAGCCCGAGCATCCCCGACTATCGATCCAGCGCCAGTGCGCCCTGGTGTCGATCAGCCGATCAGCCTCTACTACCAGCCGACGGGCGAGACCCCGCTGAACCTGGCGCTGATGCGGCTGATCGACGAGGCGTTCCTGGAGACGCCCTGGTATGGCTCGCGCCAGATGGCCCGCCATCTTCGCCGCCAGGGCTATGAGGTGGGCCGGATGCGGGTGCGCCGGCTGATGGCCAAGATGGCCCTGGCGCCGATCTATCAAAAGCCGCGCACGACGATCCCGCACCCGGAACACCGGGCCTACAAGTATCTGCTGCGCGGGCTGACCATCGACCGGCCGGGCCAGGTCTGGTGCGCCGATATCACGTACATCCCGATGCAGCGCGGCTTCCTGTACCTGGTGGCGGTGATGGACTGGGCGACGCGGAAAGTCCTGTCCTGGCGGCCCTCCAACAGCATGGACGCCGAGTTTTGCATCCAGGCCCTGTAGAAGCGCTGGCCCGTTACGGGCCGCCCCAGATCTTCAACACCGACCAGGGCAGCCAGTTCACCTTGCCCCGCTTCGTCGACGTGCTGAACGACGCCGGCGTGCGGGTCTCCATGGACGGCCGCGGCGCTGGATGGACAACGTCTTCATCGAGCGGCTGTGGCGCAGCCTCAAATACGAGTGCGTCTACATCCACGCCTTCGAGACCGGATCGGAACTGCGGGCCGGCCTCACCCGGTGGATCGGCTACGACAACACCAACCGGCCCCACTCGGCCCTTGCCGGGGCCACCCCCGACGAGGCCTATGGGCAAATCCAGGCGCCGCCCTATCCGGGGCTCGCCCCGGATAGGGCCAACCCTGAGCACAAACTGGCGGTGTGATCTGAACCTGAAGCAACCTTAGCCAAGCCGCCAAACTGTACGGACAACCGGCGCTACCTCAGTAGGCTTGGGGGATCGATGTCGTTGAGCTTGGCGGTCTCGATGAGCGAGGCGAGGATGGCCCAGTGGTCGGCGCCGGCGTCGGAACCGGCGAACAGCGCGTTCTTAAGGTGAGCGCCAGGGGCCGGATGGCGCGCTCTACGGTGTTGTTGTCGATCTCGACCCGACCGTCGTCGGACGGTCCGTGACTGTGCGAGGGTTGACGGATGAGCAACAAGCCAAGGTTGTTAACGTAGCGTCAGGCGATCGGGATCAATGCTCCAAGTTGAGGGAGCGCTCCATGCCAATGTTACGTCGACCGAACATCAACCCAGCGACCCTGGCCGCATATCCCGAGCCCAGCGCCTTCTCCATTCAGCTCGGCCGAAACCTGATCGTGCAGGCGCTCGGCATGGGCATGGTAAGCCTGATGGGTCTGAGTATCCTGCCGTGGCCGATGGTCCTGGCCTGGACCCTGGTCGCGATCGCTGCAGTCGCCACGGAGGATCATTTCCTACGGCTCATCGCCACGGGTGCCCGCTCCTCGCGGGCGGCTGGCGTGTGGACGCCGGCGCTTCGGGTCTTCGCGACCACGGTCTACGCCGTCGCGGCCTTCGCCCTGATCGTGAAAGGCGGGCCGGGCGCACGCCTATTCGCCTTCGCGCTGATGAGCAGCTCGATGGTCCACGTGCTCATGCGCTACTATCGATCGCCCCTGATCCTCATGGCGAGCCTGTCACCCTACCTCATCATCCTGGGATTGGTCGGCTTCGGCCTGACGCGCACGGCGCTGCAGCAGGGCCACGTGCTCGGCGCCTTCGCATCCATCTTCACGATTGCGATGTTCGCGGTCCAGTTCTGGTCGGCGCGGGCGCAGCTTGCGGCCTCCTGGATCGAGCTCATGACCGCGCGTCACGAGGCCGAAGAGCGTGAGCGCGCCGCCGACGCGGCCAATCGTGCGAAATCGCAGTTCCTCTCCACCATGAGCCACGAGCTGCGCACACCCTTGAACGGGGTGCTCGGCATGGTCCAGGCGCTTACAGGCGACCGACTCACCCGGGTTCAGCGCGAACGCGTCAACGTCATCCGTCGATCGAGCGAGACCCTGCTCGCGACGCTGAACGATCTGTTGGACCTCTCCAAGATCGAAGCCGGCGCCCTTCAGCCCGAGGTGGTCGAGTTCGACTTGGAGGACCTCATGCGCGGCGTCGCCGCCGCCTATCAGTCGCTGGCCGGGAAGAAGGGGCTGGCGTTCGAGTTCGAGGTCGCCGAGGCGGCCCGCGGGCGTTACCTGGGCGATTCCACGCGCATCAAGCGTGTCCTCTACAGCCTCTCCGAAAACGCCGTGAAGTTCACGCAGACCGGCGGCGTCAGGCTGCGGGTCGACCGCGACGCCGGGCACATCGTCTTCCGCGTGGCCGACACGGGCATCGGCATCGCCGAGGACGACGTTGCGCGCCTCTTCGAAGGTTTCTTCCAGGCCGACGGCACGCTCACGCGGCGATATGACGGCGCGGGCATCGGGCTCACGATCTGCGGCGAACTCACGACCCTGATGGGCGGCGTCATTGAAGTCTCTACCGAGCTTGGCGAGGGCTCCACATTCACCCTAATGCTGCCGCTGGAGCCGGCCCAGGCCTTGGCCGAACCGAAGGCCGCGGAAACGCGACCGGCAGAGACCGAACGGCCGGCCGAACTTCGAGTCCTCGCGGCCGAGGACAACGCCACCAACCAGCTGGTCCTCAAGTCCCTTCTGGCGCAGGCGGGCATCACACCAATCCTGGTGGTTAATGGCCGCGAGGTCGTCGCCGCCTGGGAAGACCAGACCTGGGACATCATCCTGATGGACATCCAGATGCCCGAGATGAACGGCATCGAAGCCACGAGGGCCATCCGGCTGCGCGAGCTGGAGACCGGTCGAGCCCGCACCCCCATCGTCGCGGTGACCGCCAACGCCATGACCCACCAGGTGGTCGAGTATGAGGCTGCGGGAATGGACGGCCTGGTCCCCAAACCCATCGAAATCGCCCATCTATTCGAGGTGATGGAGCAGACGCTGGCGCTGACTGAAGCCGCGGCCGCGGAACCCGGCCCGCAGAACACAGCCGCCTGACGTGGGCGCTAACACTCGAGGTCAGCGGTGGCCGGGATTGTCTGGACAGGGATCGCCGCTGGCTAAGTGGAATCTCTGCCGGTTGTGTTTCGCCGCGGTTGGCGCGTCACGCAGGGAGGGCGTAGCCCGACTGGAGTAACGCGCCAGCCCCGGCGGCGAAAGTTTCATGCCGCCAGGGCCTGGGGCTGGCGGTCGAAATGGGCCTGGTCCGGGGTGCGGGCGCCCAGGCTCGAATGCGGGCGCTTGCGTTTGTAGAACTCCAGATAGCGGCCGATCGAGGCGCGGGCCTCAGCGACGCTGTCATAGGTCTTCAGATAGACTTCCTCATACTTGACCGATCGCCAGAGCCGCTCGACGAAGACGTTGTCGCGCCAGGCCCCCTTGCCGTCCATGCTGATCGCGATGCCGTTGTCGGCCAGCAGGCCGGTGAAGGCCGCGCTGGTGAACTGGCTGCCCTGGTCGGTGTTGAAGATCTCCGGCTTGCCGTGCAGGGCGATGGCCGTGCATCACATCACCGAGGCGGACTTCACCGACGACACGCCAGTCTGCACCCCCGACCGTCTGCGCCGCGCTGTCTGGGGCGGCGAGGCACCCGACGCGCTTGTCGCTCACAGCTCCGATTTCGAACGCCAGTTCGTCACGGAGACCGTGACCGACGCCCTGCCCTGGATCTGCACCTACAAGGTCGCCTTGCGGGTCTGGCCGGAAGCCCCGCGCCATTCCAATCAGGTGTTGCGTTACTGGCGTGGTCTCAACCTCGATCTGGATTTGGCCATGCCTCCTCACCGGGGGGGCCTGACGCCTGGGTGACGGCACACCTGCTCGCCGATCTCCGGAAGGTCACAACGGTCGAACAAATGATCGCCTGGACCAAGGAGCCGAAACTGATGCCGAACATTCCTTTCGGCAAGCACCGCGGCACGCCCTGGGCCGAGCCCTCGCTCGATTACCTGCAATGGATGGGCCGCCAGACCGATATGGACCAGGACACGGTTTGGAACGCCCGGTAGGATTCTACTGGTCTGATATCAGTATATTGTAATTGCTGGATATTTTTACCCCCAGTGAGAGAGAATGTATCCTCTCACTGGGAACGATGTGTGCCTACCGACTTCTTCATTCCGCAAGCCATCGCCGCCCTTCGAGACGCGCGCGCGCCGCTGAAGGAAAGCAGTCGTTAGTGGGTGGAACATGCCAGCCAGATCTAACAGTTGCTCGTCTTCGCGTTCGATGGAGTAAGGGCTCACCAAGCTGCCATGCATCACAGAGTTGCGGATCTCGTCCCACGCCCAGTACTGGCGTCCGCTGACGGCGCCGCGTTTGGGCAAGCCGCTACGATGAGCGTCTGGCCCACCTGACAGGATTCCGCAGATGAAAAACCTACGCTCGACGCCAGTATCAACAGCCGACGATGGGCGCTCATTTTTCTGGTGGGAAGATGACACGCTGGTGATCAATATTCTGGGCAAACCCAGCGCCAGCCGAGATGCTATCGGCAAGCCCAAGGGGCAACAGCTTAAGGTCAGCGTGACTGCAGCCCCACATATGGGTCGGGCGACAGACCACATGGTGCGTTTTCTCGCCGGTGAATTCGGCGTTCCTCAGTCGGCGATCATGGTGGTCTTTGGTCGTTTCAATGTGAACAAGCAGCTGCGGGTGAAAAGCCCAACCATACTTCCACCTATATTCCAGCAATCGACACTCTTCTAACCCAACGATCCATGGCTAGAAGCGACATAGCCAGCCCTGCGATGTGCCCCGCGGCTACAATAGGCGCACTGTCCCCGTCATCGACTGGGGGTCGCGGGATATCCAGTTGAAGATTGGCATTCCTGGGCGCCACGGCCACGCCGATAGCGTGGCCTCCCCGCAGCAAATTCAAGCAAGTCATTCTGACGCCCGTGGCAGCAGCCCCAATCCTAGTGGATAGAACGGGACGCTTGAGTCCATTGCAACCGGCACGACCCCTTGGCCAGCAACGGTTACGGTGGGTACCGACCGTCAGAATCTCACCACTAGCGCATTCCGGCCCCTCAATACGACCGGGTCCGCCCCCACCTACTCAGCCCCCGCAAGGACCTCCGGAATAGAGTTGCCGACACGTCGCCGGGTGATGTGCATCTTATCATAATAGATATTCTGACCATAATTCATGAACTCCTTTATGTCGTTTTTGCTTGCTTCCCGTCACGGAAGTCGATCGACGATATGGTCCGATCCGTCGCCAGCCACCGCACATCCACTGGCGTTGGCCCAGCCATCGACGCGACCCTGTAACGGAGTGATCATGACCCAAGCCTACATCGTTGCCGCCGCGCGTACGGCCGGCGGTCGCAAAGCCGGACGCCTCGCCGGCTGGCACCCCGCCGACCTCGCAAGCAAGGTGCTCGACGCCCTCATCGAGAGAACGGGCGCCGACCCCGCCCTGGTGGAGGATGTCATCATGGGCTGCGTGAGCCAGGTCGGCGAGCAGTCTGGGAATGTCGCCCGGAACGCGGTGCTTGCGTCCAAACTCCCGGAATCCGTTCCGGCGACCAGCGTGGATCGCCAGTGCGGGTCGTCCCAACAGGCTCTGCACTTCGCGGCCCAGGCCGTGATGTCAGGCGCCATGGATATCGTGATCGCCGCGGGCGTGGAGAGCATGACGCGGGTGCCCATGGGGCTGGCGTCCGTGCTTCCGGCAAAGAACGGATATGGGGTATCCAAGAGCTCCCGCATGGAGGAGCGCTATCCGGGCATTCAGTTCAACCAGTTCGTCGGTGCCGAAATGATGGCCAAGAAGTACGGGCTCACCCGCGACCAGCTCGACGAGTTCGGCTTCAACAGCCACCAGAAGGCCATCGCCGCGACCCGCGGAGGCCTGTTCAGCGATGAGATCATCAAGCTTGAGATCACGACCGCCGACGGCACGAAGGAAGTTCATGACGCAGACGAAGGCATCCGCTTCGAGGGCACGCTGGAAGCGATGAAGGCCGTGAAGCTGCTGCAAGAAGGCGGAGCGATCACCGCGGCCACGTCCAGCCAGATTTGTGACGGCGCGGCGGGCCTGATGGTTGTCAACGAGCGCGGCTTGAAGGCGCTTGGCGTCGCGCCGCTGGCGCGGATTCATCAGATGACCGTGGGCGGCGGCGACCCCATCATCATGCTCGAAGCGCCCCTCCCCGCGACCGAGCGCGCGCTCAAGCGGGCCGGCCTGCGGATGGACGACATCGACCTCTATGAAGTGAACGAAGCTTTCGCCTCGGTGCCCGTGGCCTGGCTGAAGTCGCTCGGCGGCGACCCGGAACGGCTCAATGTCAACGGGGGCGCCATCGCGCTTGGTCACCCCCTCGGCTGTTCGGGCGCCAAGCTGATGACGACACTGATCCATGCTCTGAAGCAGCGGGGGAAGCGCTACGGCCTTCAGACCATGTGCGAGGGCGGCGGATTGGCGAACGTGACCATCGTCGAGCGCCTGTAGGCGGACGAGGCCAGAGCCAGAGTCTTCAGCCTATGGCTCTGGCCTCAGAAGCACCCCGACGTCCTGACACTGCGCCCGGCAATCTGGTCCGCGCGCGCGTTGTTCTCGAAGTCACGCCGACCATCGATACATCGACGTCCGAGCCGCAATTCTGGGCGATCCGATAGGGCCTCGACGAACGTCTCATTGCCCGCCTCCCGACGATCTTCGTCGTATCGCCCACGGATGTCGCGGCAACGCCAACTCTCACCATGGACGTCCTTGTCCCTGATATTGATATCTTGCGCATCTAGACTAAAGGCTGGAAAGCTGCGGCCCACCTTCTCTCGGAGCCTTCTCCTATGCGCGACATTGTCATCGTCTCCGCCGCGCGCACGCCGGTAGGATCCTTCAACGGCACCTTCTCGAGCTTGGCCTCTCACGACCTGGGAGTGGTCGCGATCAAGGCCGCGGTCGAACGCGCGGGTCTTGAGCCGGGCCAGGTGGATGAGGTGATCCTGGGTCAGGTTCTGCAGGCCGGAGCCGGCATGGGCCCGGCGCGGCAGGCCTCCGTCAAGGCCGGCATCCCGATCGAGAGTCCGGCCTGGTCGGTCAACCAATTGTGCGGCTCCGGGCTGCGCTCCGTCGCGCTGGGTTTGCAGCAGATCGCCTCTGGCGATGCCAGCATCGTTGTCGCCGGCGGTCAGGAGAGCATGAGCCAGGCGCCGCATGTCGCTCACCTGCGCAACGGCCAGAAGATGGGCGACCTGCAACTCATCGACATCATGATCAAGGATGGCCTCTGGGACGCCTTCCACGGCTACCACATGGGCAACACCGCCGAGAACATCGCCAGCCGCTGGCAGATCACCCGTCAGGCGCAGGATGAATTCGCGGTCGCTTCGCAAAATAAGGCCGAGGCGGCGCAGAAGGCCGGCAGGTTCGACGCTGAGATCGCACCGGTCACCTTGAAGGGGCGCAAGAGCGAGGTGCTTGTCGACAAGGACGAGTACATTCGCGCTGGGGCCACGCTCGAAAGCATTTCACGCTTGCGGCCGGCCTTCCGCGAGGAAGGCACCGTCACCGCGGCCAACGCTTCCGGTATCAATGACGGCGCGGCCGCTGTCGTGCTGATGACGACGGGTCAAGCCAACCGCCTCGGACTTCAGCCCATGGCCCGCATTGCGTCCTGGGCTCAGGCCGGCGTGGAGCCGGACATCATGGGCACCGGACCGATCCCAGCTTCCCGCATGGCGCTGCAGAAGGCTGGCTGGTCGGTTTCCGATCTGGACCTCATCGAAGCCAACGAGGCCTTCGCCGCCCAATCCCTGTGCGTCATGCAGGAGCTGGGGCTCGATCCCGCCAAGGTGAATGTCAACGGCGGGGCGATCGCCATTGGTCACCCGCTTGGCGCTTCGGGCGCGCGCGTGCTCACCACGCTTCTCTACGAAATGCGGCGCTCCAAGGCCAGGAAGGGACTCGCCACCCTCTGCATCGGTGGTGGGATGGGCGTGGCCATGTGCCTTGAGAGGGCCTGACGGCTGCTCGGGCTGGCTCTGCGCCGGGCGGTGAGCGTCATGGACTTGGAGGTTTGATCGTTAGAATGAAGGCCTGTTCCGCACCCAAAGCACCCCTGCCACCTTCGTCCTCCGCGCCTGAGGGTCAGCGCCTGCGACCGCGGGAAGCGGTTGATTTGGCGGCTCGCCTGTTTCCCTCGGGCGTGGTCTGCACAATCCTGGATCTCACAACTCGAGGCATGCGCCTAGGCGTGGAGCCTACGCGCGCATTGCCCAACACCTTCGTGGTGGTGGAGTGGGATTCCGGAGAGGCCCACGAGGCTCAGGCGGTCTGGTTCAAGGCCGCCGAGGTGGGAATTGAGATCCTGCGCAGCTGCGATCTGAGGGACCGCGTGCCCCACGTGTTCGCCGAAGCCAAGGCGGCTTGGCTGCTGACGCCTCAAGCCCAGGGCGCGGGCCTCTGATGGCGCGCGATCCGCATGGCGCCAATACGAGGCGACCATGGGCTGACGATCAAGGTCCCACGCCACCGCCCAAGCGCCTCGTCGCGCCGACGACTGGCCCGACTCAAGCCTGATGGTGGCGGCCAGGGAGGTCTGCGATCCGAGATCGGAGCGATGGAAATGGAATGGATATGTACGTTGGTAGGGCCTTGGTTTGGCGGCTCGCGCCCCTCGAAGGTTGCGGGATTGTCTGGCGAAAGCGTTGAAACCGACGGACACCCCGTCGTCCTTGGTCGCCAGGACGAGCGCATAACCGGCGTTCTGTCCATGACCGCTGAGCGGCTGGTTTTCGTCGCCTCTCCAAACGAGGTGTTGGAGACGCCCATGGAAAGGATCGCGTGGATTGATGCCTCGGACGCCCAGGCGATTTCGGTGACCTTATGGGAGCAGAAAATCCGTCTGAACTTCGCGAGCGAACAAGCAAGGGATCTTGTACTCGACCTCCTTCGAAATCACTTGGCCTCCCGCTCGATGGCGATCATGAGCAGCGTTCAGGGCCAGAGCTTCTGACCCGAACTCCATGGCCCACGGCGGTCGCGTACGAAGGCCCCTAGCCCGGCCCTGGCATCGGCCATTCAGGGGCACGCCCTCATCCATTCATTGGTGCGATGAAGTCGTCCGCCCAGTTGGCCTTGGGTGACGCTGGACCTTCAACGCCGCAGGAGAAGGGCTGTCGCCAAGAGTAGAAAGCCTGCCACGAAAACGAACATGGGCTTCACGGTCTCCACAAAACGTCTCGGTCGCCTCTCCTCGGAGTATTGCATCCGCAGGGGTGGCCGCCCGCCTGGCGTTGATGGCCAGCGGCGCACGCTCAATATCTATATCGATGTTTAACGCATCATGCTAGAGATCGTATCGATCACTATTCAATCTCCCAATCTGCCGCTTGGTTGCAATCGATCAAGCAGCAGCGGCGGCGGCATCGCCGGATGGCGTTCCTGGAGGGCGCAAAGTCCCCATGTTGGTCCCCTTCGTCGATAACGGTGGCGGCGATCGCGCGCAGATGGCGGCCGGGTGGGCGCGTAAGATGCTGAAGACCCGTGACGTGGACGTCACTAGTGCGGCGATGATGCCGACTTTTCCCAGCACCATGGCCGTCAACGTCATGGCGGAGATTGGCATCGACATCCGCGACCAACGAAGCGAGCGGTTGAGCGATTTTGGTCCGGATGGGATCGGGCAGGTCGTCGCCTTCCATGAGATGCATGAGACGCCCGCACCTCTTGAACGCATTGTGCGGCTGACATGGACGTGCGCCGGGTCCGAGACCGGGTTGGCCCTAGGTGAAGAGATCCGCCGCCTGAGGGATGTTCGACAGAAGCTTGAGGTCCGCGCCAAAGGCTTGGCCTTTACGATCGGGGCGTCAGCGCGATCGTCGGTCAACCTGATCATCCATGCGAATTGATGGCCTGATCGTTACACAAGATGAAACTGCTTGAATCCCATGACGACGGCGACCGCCGCATCCGGATACTGGAACGTCGGGCGGATGGATCGCGTCTGTATTTCGAAAGTGGCGACCTCTACACGCATGTCGCTGCAAGCGGCGAGAACCTTCTGGAATATGTCGAGGCCATGCGATGCGCCCTTGAGAATTCCCCCGACGTGCTCCTACTCGGCACGGCGGGCGGGGCTCTCGCGACCGAGCTTAGCCGGACAGGCTCGCAGGTTACGGCGGTAGATGACATGGCGCTCGCCTTTGTCGTCGCTCGACGGTGGTTTCACCTTCCGCGTCAAGTTGAGTGCATTCAGGCGGACGCCCTGACGTTTCTGCGGGATACGAAACGTCGCTGGGCGGCCATCGCGATCGATATCTTTCGCGGGGCCGAGATACCCAAGCATTTCCTGACCACGGAGATTGGTTTCCTTCTTGTCGAGGCGCTTGAGCCCGGCGGCATGATAGTTTGGAACATCGCCGAGGGCAGGAACTCCTGGCCCGTCGCCTGGGTGGCGCGAGCCCTCCGGCTGATCGGCCTCGCCCCCCGCATTGTCTCGGTCTCGATGGACGAGGAGAGCAACACCCTCATCATCTGTCGCCGCCCCGAGCGCCCCTCCCTCTCCATTATCTAAGTCAATCGGAGGCAATCGTTGGAACTCAAACTTGCGCGCCTGCAGGACTTCTTGAGGGCAAGATATCCTGCTGAATTGCATCTCTCCTTGAAGGAGATCGAGGAGATCATCTGCGGTCGACTGCCCGCGCCCGCCGCGCGACCGCGATGGTGGGTGGGCCCTCTGGATCCAGGCCAGGAGCGCCACGAGCGCGCATGGCGTGAAGTTGGCTATGCGGCAGCGATGTCAGGGCTGGCCCTGATCGTGACCTTTCGGCCGCAACCCAATGGGCCAGACGAGCGGATCATCTGGAGGGACCTGAAGGAGATGGTCTTTCCATCGGATGAGAAGCCGTCGAGAGATCGGTCTCGCAGTCCGTGGCGAGACCGTCCCCATCGCCAACGGGCCCACTGAACCCGCCTGGCTTGCGAGCCTTGCTGATTAGCGTCCGATTGCCGGACGGAAGGGGTGCGGAGATCGCCACGACTTCAAGTCCAGCTTCGAGCTGGGCCGCCGTGCACGCGTTCCAATCTGTACTCTTCCAGAGCCCCTCGGTGACGTTCAGAACGATCGCGCCGTCCAGCCGGACCACCCGCGCGAGATCAATCCAAAAGCCAACGGCGAAATAAGACTTTGGGACAGTCGCCGACTCCTGGAAGTCCACGAACGCGGCTCCGAAGGACCCGTCGGCGGCGTCGCGCACAAAGGTCGCCGCATCAGCGGTCACGACATGGGTCCGTGGTGGCGCCCCAAAGAACTGGGTGGCCAACCCGCGGGCGCACGCATCGCGGTCAACCGAAACCACCTCTATGCCGCGCCGCGCCGGGCGTCGGACGCTCCGGGCTCCGGGCGGTCCCAGAACAGCGGCCGCAGGTCGCCGAAGAACTGGTCGAGGCCGTACTGGTCTCCCAGGACGAACAGACCCTCCCCGTCACGCACCAGATAGCCCCGCTCGGCCAGGGCCAGGAGCTTGCGCCGCGCGCTCTCCCGCGGGATGCGGGTGATGTCGGCCAGGCTCAGGGCGTTGAGGCCGCGGGGGCGGCCGGAGATCCTGCGGGGCTGTGACGCCTGGGCCATGGACTCCGAGAGGTCGGCCAGCAGGAAGATCAGATAGAGCAGGTACTGGTCCAGATCGCCGTCGAAACGGCTGCGCGCGCGCACCAGGCTGGAGGACAGATGACCGCCCCAACGATAGAAGAAGCGCGACACGTCCTGGTCGAGATAGCCCGGATAGGGCTCGGCCCAGGAGGCGGGCTCGCCGTTCACGAGAGGCTGGGCCGTGTCCGTTGCGGCCGAAGCCTTTTGATCTTCATGAGACACAGTAAGCATCAGATTGGCCTCTCAGTAGAGTTAACGCACATTAATCAAGTAATTCTGGCCTATCGTCCGGCTTTCGAGAATTATAGCGCTTCGCATGTCAACCAGAGACACCAAAGATGGTTCCGACTTAGTTCGGCACGACCTTCCTTGGCGTTCTCTAATCTATATATTCGCCTTTAAGGCGAGAAGGTGGCTTGCGCCCAAAATGGGGTTTGTGCCTTTGGGGGGCCGGTCGGTTTCCTGTGAAGCGAACACGAAAAAGCCCAGGGCGCAGGCGCCCTGGGCTCGTGGCTCGTGGTTCGAAGGGACTGGGTGAGCGGCCTTTTCGGGACCATATGCCGGAGGAATCGAAACACATGTCTCGCAGGGTTGAACGCCCGCTGTCGCCGCACCTCCAGGTCTGGCGGCCGCACGCCACCATGGTGGGGTCTATCCTGCACCGCATCACCGGTTCGGCCCTCTATGTCGGCGCCTGATCCTGGCGGGGTGGGCCATGTCCCTGGCCAGCATGCCGGTGGTCAAGGACCTGATCCCCGACCTGACCATGTTCTACGCCCAGTACGCCTCCATCGAGCCCTGGCTGCATACCACCACGCCGGAACCGCAGAAGGAGTGGGTGCAGAGCCCGCAGGATCGGGAGAAGCTGGACGGCCTCTACGAGTGCATCCTCTGCGCCTGCTGCACGACCTCCTGCCCCAGCTACTGGTGGAACGGCGACAAGTACCTGGGCCCGGCCACCCCGCTGCACGCCTATCGCTGGCTGATTGACTCCAGAGATGAGGCGACCGGCTGGACGCCCTGGAGGACCCCCTCAAGCTCTATCGCTGCCACACCATCATGAACTGCGCCCAGGTCTGTCCGAAGGGCCTGAACCCCGCCAAGGCCATCGCCGAGATCAAGAAGACCCTGGCGGACCGGGTCGCCTGACTATCCAAACGGCGCTCCTCGCCGGTCGCGTTTGGCGAGGGCGAGCAGACCGTCGCAATCAATATGAGGGATCGATTGAGACCCGCTTAGCTTGACGGGTCTCGAATGCGTGAAATTGCGCCTGAGGCTTAGAGGCCAAGGCCGCGCCCCTTCGGTCTCGTCGGTCACCGAGCCAAGTGTAGAGAACAGCCCACGCCAACGAGAGCTGCAGGAGCGCAAAGGCGGCTACCACCATAACCAGGTAGGCGAGCTGACCTGTCGACATGTCGGGCTCCGTCTAGGGAGAGGGAAATTGCGGCCCGTGCGAACTTCGAAGTGGGCCGCCCCCTGAGAGAGCGCCGCTAGTGAACCCTGATGCTGTGCGGCGCCGGATCGAACGCTCGGCCTCAGCTCGATGCGAGCCTGGATAGAGGCCACAGCAATCCCGAGTGGCGACGCGATCAGGCGCGCCGCTCACCCAGAAATCTAGGCGTGCAGGATGGATATTGCAACACTGGTTAGTGATGTTCTGCATATCTATGCTCATAACTGATGATGCTCCGCGCGGGCTGTAAGCCTTTGGGTCTTGTGTCGGCGACAAGACCTGGGTCTCGCGGGCCATCGACGCCGCCACGACGGGGATTTTCCGAAAATGAAACTGCTGTTCAGGAGCGACGAGGACGGGCGGCAGGTGCGCGTTATCGAACGCCGGTGGGACGGCGCGCGCCTCTACTATGAGGATGGCGCCCTCTACACCCATGTCGATGCCGAGGGGGCCAATCTCCTCCGATACATCACGGAGATGGACCGGGCCCTTGAGGACACAAAGAACGTGCTCCTGCTTGGAACCGCGGGGGGAGCTCTGGCGACACAACTCAGCCGGCGCGGCGCCCGGGTCACGACCGTCGACAACTGGTCGATGACCTTTGAAATCGCCCGCCGATGGTTCCGCCTTCCGCCGCAGGTCGAGTGCGTGCATGCAGACGCCATGCAGTTCCTGCGATCGACATCGCGGCGTTGGGACGCGATCGCCGTTGATGTTTTCCGTGGCGTGGAGATTCCGGAGTCGATGCTCGCCAGCGACATCGGCGCCCTGCTCACCCAAGTCCTGACACCAGGCGGCTTGATTGTCTGGAACGTCGCCGACAGTCCCCAGTCCTGGCCGACCCAATGGATCTCGAAGGCGCTCCGGTTGGCAGGCTACGAGACACGCTTGGTCTCGGTGCTGGAGGATGATGCCGGAAACACCCTCGTGGTGTCCCGACAGACGCCGGCGCCCAACGGGGAGACTGAGACTGCGCTCGGCCCCGAAGTCGCCAAGACGCCGGTAGCCTGACGAGCGCGCCGCCGAGCGGCGCCCCGAAGCCTAAGCGCGATTGGTCGCCGTCAGCACGGCGCCCAGCCCGCGGACACGCGCAGAGAGCGCATCGCGTACATCCCGGAGCCGCGCGAGGGGACGCGGCCGGCGGAGCCTGCGGAATTCGGGGGTCTCCCACGCGACCGCCATCTGGTGACGACCAACGCCAAGTCTGTGCACTCCAAGCGAGACCACGATGTCGAAGCCGGCAAGGTCGAGGTCGCGCACAGACACGGCCTCGATCGGCGCGATGTCGATCCCGATCTCGCCCATCACCGCGACGGCCTCGGCGTCGAGGGGGTCGGCCGTGAGACCGGCGCTCTGAACACTGATGTTGAGGCGCGTGTAGGCGGCGCGCGCCAGGCCCTCGGCCATCGGACTTAGAATGGCGTGGGTTCGGCACACGAAAAGCAGCTTGATCCGCTCGCTCGGCCGCTGGTCCCGCTCCGAGCCCATCTCGGGGAACAGAATGAGTTCGCAAGGTTGCGCGAGCGTGACGGCCCGCTCCTGTGTGGCGACAGCGTACGCCGTTTCTGAGAGCGACCGCCGCTCACCCGATTCGATAGGCATCGCCGCAAGAGCGGCGGACAGAGGTTCACCAACGGGGCGGGCGGGGGCGGTCCTTACAGGGGTCATGCCGGGATTGGTAGCACATCCCACGCACCCATGTCGATGTTCAGAATGCCTGAATTGATGCTTCAGACATCAATTGGTCATCAGGCGACGTTTCTATTTCCGCTCGATCAGCCGCACGCCGCGCCCGGTGCCTTCACTGCGCGCGCCGCTGGCGATGAGCTCGACCCCCTCCCCGTTCAGGGCGTTGACCACCTTCTCCAGGCTATCTACAACCGCACGGACAATGCCGTCGCTGGCCTCCAT
The DNA here is from genome assembly GCF_965229015.1 of Phenylobacterium sp. Classification (GTDB taxonomy): domain Bacteria; phylum Pseudomonadota; class Alphaproteobacteria; order Caulobacterales; family Caulobacteraceae; genus Phenylobacterium. The sequence continues at coordinate 1,295,760 of NZ_CBDDIM010000001.1, forward strand.
CCGTTGGATGGTCGGAAGCGAAACATTCGAGAGGCGCGCCAACTCCTTCTGGTCAATCCCAAGGAGAGCGCGCGCAGCCTTCATCTGTGAACCGGTGATCATTCGGCTATCTATAGTGATACCTTGGGTATCAGCAAGCCGCGATCGACCTGTGAGAATGGGCTCGTGAACACCGCGTCACCAGCTCGACGATAGTTCGCAGAGCCGCAGAGCCCCCGCCATCTCACCTTCGTCAGCGGCGGGCCCGTTTCCGTTAGCGAGACTCCGGACATCCGGCTTGCCGAAGAGGTCGGCCTCCACCGCGTTCCAGTTCGGATCCTGACGCAGCAGGTTGAGCACCGCACTGGAGGGGCCGCGGCTGTCAAAGGCAAGATGCAGGCGGTCGTACCAAGTCGAGATCATGATCTGGGTCGGCGAGATGATCTCGACATAGTCGATCTTCGCGATCGGGATAGCCGAAAATCCCCCCTTCATATCGACGAACATAATCCGCCAGTTGGTGAGCAGGACCAGGCCGAGGCGTCGCTCTCTCACGCTCACGCGGTCCGCCGCCCATCCTTCGAGCATGACCTCTCCATCGAGCAGGGTGACCGCCTTCCGCAGCCTGGCAAGATCGTCCGCAGCTTCCAATGGGTCTCTCCCAACGCGACGGGGCAATGAGCATCTCGCCAGCATAACCATCGATTGTGATGTCTTGGATATCGTTACAGGCGCGCCCTATAGCGCCCGTTGGCGGGAATGACCAGCCTTGGTCATGGGGAGGCGGCTGAACGGATTCTGGCCAGAACGCTCCGTCCGGGGGAATATTTCCATTTCAGACCAAGATAGTGATCTTTTCATCACACATCGTGATGCTTGCAACATCACTAGATATATGTGAAACGGCTTCCATCACGTCCCGTCGCGCAATCTGGTTCGGACCACAACCCATGGACACCCATGCCTGACACCCCCGCCATCCTTCTTGTTCAGTCCGATGAGGGGCAGCGCGCCAAACTGGCCGCTGGTCTGCGGCTGGACGGCATGCGCGTCGTTGAATACGCCACTGCGGAAGCAGCGCTTGTGGCGCTGAACCGGGGCTTGAAGGCCGCGATGCTGGTCACGGAACCCGCCGTGGGCCGATTGACGGAGTTGGAGCTCACCGAGCTGGCCAGGGACGCCGCGCCGCGCCTCGAGGTTATCTTCACGCGATCTCCCGAGGCCAACCGGCTCGCCGCGCCCGCGGGCGCCCATGCGCTGGTTAAACCCATTGAAGCCGGGAGGCTCTCGCGCTTCATCCGACTTGTCGCCGCCCGCCCGGCCTTGAGGAGCGTTCTGCAGCGGCGGTACCGTCAATCAAAGTCCTGCGTCCTGGCGGCGCGCACGAGGGCGTCATGACCCACCCGGCGCCTCCGCGGGTTCCCATGTCCGGCGTCAACCCGTTCCTGGCCGGCCTGCTCTGCCGATGCCCGAACTGTGGCGAGGCGCCCCTGTTCTGCGGCTACCTGCGGGTCTGCCCGAAGTGCGAGGCTTGTGGCGAGGACTTGTCGAACGCCGACTCTGGTGACGGGCCCGTCGTCTTCATTCTGTTGATCGTCGGCGCCATCGGCTGTTTTGGCCTCCTGTTCACCGAGGTCGCGTTCCATCCGCCGGTCTGGCTCGAGATCCTCATCTGGCTCCCGCTGATGGGGATCATGACCCTGGCCGCCCTGCGGCCGTTCAAGGCCATCATGATTGCATTGCAGTTCCACAACCGGGCTTCCGAGGCGCGCAATGACGACCCGACGGACCCATAGCGCCCACCTGCTGGTCGGGGTCGTCTCGCCGAATTCCCGCAGGGGCCGCGGATCATGATCAGCGGCTCGCAAATGCGCGCCGCCCGGGTGCTTCTCGGCCTTGACCAGCGAGATCTGGCCAAGCTGTCGGGTCTCTCCTTGCCGACGATCCAGAGGATGGAGTCCTCGGAAGGTTCGGTTCGGGCTGTTGTGGACAGCCTGGAGAAGGTGCTCGAAGCATTTACCGCCGCGGGCGTCGAGATGATTGCGGACGGCGCGCCTAGCACGGGGGTCGGGAGCGGCGTCCGTATGCTTGAAAGAACTCAGAAAAGGCAAGTATCCCATGTGGCGCGACTGGAGACTGTTTGTCCCGAAGTCGGTGACGGTTCTCCGTCAAGGCTATAGTCTGAGCGATGTGCGCGGCGACGTCATCGCCGGGCTTACCGTGGCGATCGTCGCCATGCCGCTGGCCATGGCCCTGGCGATCGCGTCCGGCACGACCCCCGAGCGCGGGCTGATCACAGCCGTGGTGGCGGGCTTCCTCATTTCCCTTCTGGGCGGAAGCCGGTTCCAGATCGGCGGCCCGACGGGGGCGTTCGTCGTCGTCGTCTACGGCGTGATCGCCAAGCACGGCTATGACGGCCTACTGATCGCCACCGTGATGGCGGGTGTCATCTTGGTGGCTGCCGGCCTTTTGCGCATCGGGACCCTGATCAAGTACATCCCCGATCCCGTCACGACGGGCTTCACCACCGGCATTGCGACCATCATCCTGGCCAGCCAACTGAAGGACATCTTCGGTCTGACCGCAGATCACGTCCCGGCCGACTTCATTCCCAAGCTCCAGACGCTTTGGGCCGCGCGAGCCTCCCTCAGCCTGCCGACCCTTGGCCTGGCGGTCGGCTGCTTCACCTCGATCATGCTGCTGCGGCGCTACGCGCCCAAGGTTCCGGGCTTTCTGGTGGTCACCATCGCCGCCGCCGCCGGCGTCTTCCTGCTGGGCTTGCCCGTCGAGACCATCGGGACAAAGTTCGGCGGCATCCCCTCGACCCTGCCCGCCCCCAGCCTCGCCTTCTGGTCCTGGGCCAAGGCGCGCGACGTCCTGCCCAGCGCCTTCACCATCGCCCTCCTGGCCGGCGTCGAGTCCCTGCTCTCAGCGGTCGTCGCCGACCAGATGACCGGCCGCCGCCACCGATCGAACCTTGAGCTAGTGGCGCAGGGAATCGCCAACATCGCCTCGGCGGCTGTCGGCGGCCTTCCCGCCACCGGCGCGATCGCGCGGACCGCCACCAACATCCGATCCGGGGCGCACTCGCCGGTCGCCGGCATGCTGCATGCGGCCTTCCTATTGCTGTTCATGTTGCTGCTCGCGCCCCTGGCCAAGTTCGTTCCCCTGGCGGCCCTGGCGGCGATTCTCATCGTCGTGGCCCTGAACATGGCCGAGCTGCACCGGTTTCGGATGCTGCTGGGCGCCTCCAATGGAGATCGCGCCGTCCTCCTGCTGACCTTCGGCCTGACAGTCATCGTCGATCTGACCTTGGCTATCGAGGTGGGCATGGTGCTGGCCTCCTTCGTCTTCATGCATCGCATGAGCCAGCTCTCCACGGTCGAAGGCGGCGGTCCGAGCCTGATCGAGGCCGATCTGGACGATTTCAGCCGGACAGGTGAAGCGGCCTATGAGCCCAATGACGGCCTGCCGCACTACACTTCGGTGATCACCTTCCGCGGCCCCTTGTTCTTTGGCAGCACCAGTGTGCTGAAGGACGCGCTCGACCAGATCGGAGCCCGCAGCCGGCGGTACGTTCTGCGGTTCGAGGAGGTGCCCTTGGTCGATCCGACCGGCGCCGCAGCCCTGTCGTCGTTCCTTCACCGGGCCAGTCAGGATCAGGCCAAGGTCATCGTCTGTGGAGCGCGGGACACCGTGCGCCGGAATCTGTCTCGCACGATGGAGGCGCACATCCTGGAGACGGTGGACTTCCAACCCACCTTCGCCGCCGCCCGCGCCGCGATTGGAACCAGCTCATGATCAGTCTGCATCGCACCCAGACCACCAGGGGCGAGATTTCCATCGCCCTGAGCAAGCGTGACGGCGCCGTCGGCTATTTCAAGGACGGTCACCTGCAGACACTGATCGACGCTCATGGGGGCAACCTCGCGCCTCATGTGAACGCGATCGTGCAGGTGCTGACCCAGGAGGCCCCCGAGCGGGTGCTCGTCCTTGGGCACGGAGGCGGCGCGGCCTCCTCAATGCTCCATCGGCTGGGCATGAACGTCGTTTCGGTCGACTGTGACCCGCGCGCCGGCAATCTGGCGCGCCTGTTCTTCCGTGCGCCACCGTGCCTCGATGTGGTCGTCGAGGATGCCGCCACCTATGTCGACACCTCCCCGCCAGCTTGCTTCGACGCCATTGTCGTCGACTTCCAAGACTCGCTCGTCACGCCGGCGGCCTACCTATCGGAGGGCTTCTGGCGGGGCGTGGACCGCCTGCTTCGGCCCGGGGGCGCCGTTCTGGTCAATGTGACCAACCGCCTCCACCTCGGACCGGACTGGCGGGCCTTCCAACGCGCCTTGGCCGATGCGGGCCTGGACGCCGTCGCCCTGAGCGACGAGTTCGAGACCGGCAACCGGTTGCTCATGACGTCGTGCGTCCGCTGATGTCCTGGTCCCAGTCGAGCGTGGTCAGGTGATGAGCCAGCAAGCCCCCACCGCAGGGTCAGTTCTTACCGGCTTAAAGCGTGGCGCCCGGGGCCAGTGTCCCAACTGTGGGAAGGGTCAGCTGTTCACCGCCTATCTGAAGATCCGCCCCCGCTGTGAGATCTGCGGTCACGACAACAGCCAATACCCCGCCGACGACGCGCCGCCCTACTTCACCATCCTGATCGTCGGGCACCTGGTCGTGGCTCCGTTGCTCATCTTCCAGTTCATCTGGACCCTGCCGACCGGCCTCGTCCTGGCGCTGGTCATGCCGGCCTTGGCCGCGCTCACCCTGACCTTGCTGCCCGTCGTCAAGGGCGCGGTCGTCGGGGTTCTCTGGGCGGTCGGAAAACCCCCGCACTCCTGAAAGCCAGGCCATGACCGCCGAAGAACGCCGAGCCCGCGCCGACCAGGAAGCCCTGGACTTCCACCGCTATCCGCAACCGGGAAAGATCTCCATCGCGGCGACCAAGCCGATGGCGACCCAGCGCGATCTGAGCCTGGCCTATTCCCCTGGGGTCGCCGCGCCCGTGCGCAAGATCGCCGCCGATCCCGACGCGGCCTATGACTACACCTCCAAGGGCAACCTGGTGGGTGTGATCTCCAACGGCACGGCCATCCTGGGACTCGGCAACCTGGGCTCCCTGGCGTCCAAGCCGGTGATGGAGGGCAAGTCGGTGCTCTTCAAGCGGTTCGCCGACCTGGACTCCTTCGACATCGAGGTCGCCACCAACGACGCCGACGCCTTCATCGAGGTCGTTCGCCACATCGGCGCGACCTTCGGCGGCGTCAATCTGGAAGATATCTCCAGCCCCGATTGCTTCCGGATCGAAGCCGAGTTGCAGGACCTGCTGGACGTCCCGGTCTTCCACGACGACCAGCACGGGACAGCCATCATCTGTTCCGCCGGCCTGATCAACGCCTGCGAGGTCACCGGCCGCCGGATCGAGGATGTGCGCCTGGTCCTCTGCGGCGCCGGCGCCGCGGGCCTGGGCTCCATCACCCTGATGAAGGCGCTAGGCGTCCGGGCCGAGAACACCACGCTCGTCGACATCGACGGCGTCGTCTATCGCGGCAGGACCGTCGGCATGGACCAGTGGAAGTCTGTCCACGCCACCGACACCCTACACCGGACGCTGGCCGAAGCGCTGGTCGACGCCGACGTCTTCATCGGGGTTTCGGCCAAGGGCGTCCTGACCCAGGCGATGGTCGCCTCGATGGCGCCCAATCCCGTGATCTTCGCCATGGCCAATCCCGATCCGGAGATCACGCCCGAGGAAGTTCTCGAGGTGCGCCAGGACGCCATCATCGCGACCGGGCGATCCGACTATCCGAACCAAGTGAACAACATCCTGGGCTTCCCCTACATCTTCAGGGGCGCCCTGGACGTGCAGGCCCGCTCGATCAACCACGAGATGAAGATCGCTGCCGCCCAGGCCCTGGCCATGCTCGCCCGCGAGGACGTGCCCGACGAGGTGGCCATGGCCTACCAGGGCCGCAAACTGAAATTCGGACGCGACTACATCATCCCCTCCCCCTTCGATCCGCGGCTGATATGGTTTGTCCCGCCCTTCATCGCCGAGGCGGCCATGCGCAGCGGCGTGGCGCGACGCCCCATCGCCGACATGAACGCCTATCGCGCTCAACTCCGGCGGCGGCTGGATCCCTCGGCGGGCTTTCTGCAGACCATCACCGAGGCGGTTCGTTCAGGCCCCAGGAAGCGGATCGTGTTCGCAGAGGGCGAGGAAGCCGCGGTGATCCGGGCCGCCCACGCCTTCAATGCCCAGGGCCTGGGGATTCCCGTCCTGGTCGGCCGCGAGGATCTGATCCGGGCCAACGCCCTGGAGGCCGGGCTCGACGCCACCGAGTTCGACCTGGAGATCGTCAACGCCCGCCTCTCGGACCGCAACGGCGCCTATGTCGACCACCTCTATGGGCGCCTGCAGCGCGAGGGCTATCTCAAGCGCGACGTCCAGCGCCTGATCAACCTGGATCGAAACAGCTTCGCCGGGTCCATGGTCGCCCTGGGGGACGCCGACGCCCTGGTCACCGGCGTCACGCGCAACTTCGATCAATGCCTGGAAGAGGTGTCTCGCGTCGTGGATCCGGCGCCCGGAGGCCGCGTGATTGGCCTATCGGCCCTGCTCGCCAGGGGCCGGACCATTTTTGTCGCCGACACCTCCGTCAGCGAATTGCCGAGCGCCGAGGATCTGGTGGAGATCGCCTGCGTCGCAGCCGCGGCGGTGCGAGGGCTCGGACACACGCCGCGGGTCGCTTTCCTGTCCTATTCGAGCTTTGGCCATCCCTATGGCGAGCAGCCGTTGCGCGTGCGCAAGGCCGTCGAACTCATGGATCAGCGCGGCGCGGACTTCGAGTATGAAGGCGAGATGCCGCCCGACGTCGCGCTCGATCGCGCGCTTTGGGATAGCTACCCGTTCCAGCGGCTCAGCGAGCCCGCCAATGTGCTGATCATGCCCGCCATCCATTCGGCCGCCATCTCGACGAAGCTGGTGCAGGCCTTGGGCGAGGTCGCGGTCGTCGGTCCGATCCTGGTCGGTCTCTCCCGCCCGGTGCAGGTCTGCCGGCTCGGGGATTCGGTGTCCCGCATCCTCACCATGGCGACCCTGGCGGCCTTCGAAGCCCAGCAGATCGGCGGGAGCTGAGGCCGGCCGCGCGGAGCCGGCGATTTGTCACGACCCCACCCTCACCTTGCCGAAGGAAGGCTGCCTCCCATGCGCATGCTCAAGCGCCACCCCTACCGTCGCCAGCGATTCAACCTGCTCACCCGCGGGGGCTGGATGCTCGTCATGGTTTGCGGCGGCCTGATCGCCGTCGTCTTCGTCGCCCTGCGGATTTGGGGATGAGGCTTCCCGCCCTTGGTCCCCGCCTGGATCGGCGGGGGCTCAAGTCTGGCGCCGCACATAAGATGGCCTGCCGCGAGGGAAAGCGGCGGGCCTTTGTCGGGGGCGCTTCCTCCCCGAAGCGGTGGGGCTGTGCCCTCTACCCGAACAAACTATAGATATGCGCCTTTGACGATATATCAATAGTGCTTACTGATGCTATAAGCATCACAATGCATCGTTTTCCGCGCGCGGCCGAGCACTCGCGGGGCTTCGTGGGTCACTCCAGTAGGATCGCCTTGATGAAATACGCATCAGTGTTCCGTGCCGCCTTGGATCAAGTTCATGCGGAGGGACGTTATCGGGTCTTCGCCGACCTGAAGCGTCACCGGGGTGAGTTCCCGCGTGCGACCTGGACCCGCGAGGACGGGACCAGCTCAGAGGTCGTGGTCTGGTGCTCCAACGACTATCTGGGCCAGGGTCAAAACCCAGTGGTGCTGGACGCCATGCACCGGGTGATCGAGGACACGGGGGCCGGCTCCGGCGGCACCCGCAACATCTCCGGAACCACCCACGACCATGTGGAGCTGGAGCGCGAACTGGCCGACCTGCACGGCAAGGAGTCAGCCCTCCTCTTCACCTCGGGCTATGTGTCGAACCAAGCCTCGCTCTCGACCCTGTACAAGATCCTGCCTGGCCTGATCGTCTTCTCCGACGCCCTGAACCACAATTCGATGATCAGCGGCATCCGGGCCGGCGGACGCGACCAGCGGCAAGTCTTCAGCCACAATGACCTGGGACACTTGGAGGAGTTGTTGGCGGCCGTCGATCCGGAAGCGCCAAAGCTCATCGCCTTCGAGAGCGTCTATTCGATGGACGGCGACATCGCCGACATCGCCGGCACGGTGGCCCTGGCCAAGAAGTACGGCGCGCTCACCTATCTCGACGAGGTGCATGCGGTGGGCATGTACGGCCCCCGCGGCGCCGGCGTGGCCGAGCGGGACGGGGTGATGGACCAGATCGACATCGTCGAGGGGACGCTTGGCAAGGCCTTTGGCGTGATGGGGGGCTATATCGCCGCCGACGCCGCGATCGTGGATGCGATCCGCAGCTTCGCCGATGGCTTCATCTTCACCACCTCGATCCCGCCCGCTCTGGCGGCCGGCGCGGTGGCCTCGATCCGCTATCTGAAGGACCACAACGAGGTTCGCATCGCCCACCAGGCCCGCGCCGCGGCCCTGAAGGCCCGCCTGCTGAAAGCAGGCCTACCCGTCATGCCATCCGCCAGCCACATCGTGCCAGTGCTGGTGGGCGACGCGGCGCACTGCAAGCTGATCTCCGACATCCTGCTCAACGAGCATGGGATCTACGTCCAACCGGTCAACTATCCGACCGTTCCCCGCGGCATGGAGCGCCTCCGCTTCACCCCCTCCCCGGCTCATTCGGACGCCATGATGGACGGCTTGGCTGCGGCCCTCAAGGAGCTCTGGACCCGCTGCAGTATCGCCCAGGTGGGCAGCGTCGCCGCCTGAACGGTCGGCTCAGGGTTCGATGGAAGCACATTCCGGGAGTTCGACATGCCAAGCCACCGAGACCAGGTTGGTCCCGCTCCCAGCCTGTTCGGAAATGGCGCTATGCCCCGTCGCATTCCGCCTCGAAACATCCTCTTTGTCGACCGTCGCAATGATGCGCTGACGCAGATCGCCGAGGCCTTCGCAGCGGCCCAGCTTGAACCTTCTGGGGTCGTCGCATGGAGTGCGGGTCTCACGCCGACCCGGGTCAGTCACTGGGCGGTTAGGGTCATGGCGGAGGTCGGCATCGACATCACGCCCCAGGAGAGCAAATCGCTCGACGCCATCAACGCCGCCATGATGGACGAGCTGATCCTGGTGGAACCCGAACTTGTGCTGCCTCCCACATTTGCCGGGTTGCATCGGCGCGAGTGGCAGATCGAAGACCCCCGCGTCGCCCCCCTGTCGGCAGACGAGATGTTGCTGAACTTCAGACAGGCTCGCGATCAACTCCGGGTGCTCGTGACATCACTACGCTCGTGACATCACTACGCTAGCCCCTGCGGACCCAGTCGCGGTCGTCAGGCCGAACTTGTCGGTCGCTCACGCACTCCACCCGCCCCTTGGGCCTCCGGACGCCGATCGAACTTTCGGACCCGATCTCGCCAGCGCTCGGGACAAAACAGGCGCCCGTGCGGAGGCGCCTGAGGCGAAACTGGGCCGTGGTCTCCGTGGATCAACGATCAGCTTCCTGATCGCCTCATCTTCAAAAACGCCCGATCTGCGCCCATAAAGCGCGCGAGCATGGGCGAAATGAGCTTGGCGGGCTCCACCATCCGCCCGCTGCTCCGAGACAGCGCCTCGCCGTAGGCGAGGAGGTCCCGGTGGACAGCAGCGGGGAGCTCCACGGTGAGCTTGACTGGGGTGTCATCGAGCAAGGTTGCGAGCTTCAGCTTCTCGGACATGGGGCCTCAGGGACGATAGGGTTGCAGGACAAGGTCGCGGGTCACCATCACCCGCACAGGCGCGCCCGGTCGGATCGCAAGGGTGGGCGCCACACTCAGTCCGCGGCCGACGGCCTGCTGGCCGGCCTGGTTGAGGGTTCCGGCCGCGCCGGCCCGCAGGGCCTGGAGGATTTTGCTTTCGTCGTCCGAGGCCCCGAGCTCGGCTCCGACCCCCAGGAGGGTCGAGAGGGCCGCCATGCCGAAGAGCCCGGACCAGTGATGATCCACGTCATCCTGCAGGCCGGCATAGCCCTCGATGTCGCCCGCCGGCAGCTTTTCCAGCACCAGGGAGCGGCCGTCCGGAAGGATGAGTCGGGTCCAGGCCAGCAGGACACGGCTCTGACCAAAGGCGACGCGGCTGTCGTAGAACCCGATCAATCGGGCGCCTTGGGGGATCAGCAGGAACCGCCCGGTCGGGCTGTCGTACACGTTCTGCGTCACCTGGCCGATGATCGGCCCGGGCAGATCCGACCGGATCCCCGTGATCAGGGCCGCGGGGATCACAGCGCCGGCCTGAACCACATAGGGCGAGGCGGGAGCCGTCAGATGATCGGGACTGGTGGTCCGCCGATCGACGGGACCGTCGAGAATGCCCTCCCCCGCCGGACGGCCTGGCGCTGGCTCTACGGGTCCCGTCGTCCCAAAGGCGAGGGGTTGGTCCGCGCCGAGCGGTCTGGCGTCGCTCGCAAATAGCCGGCTGGTGCGCGCGGCGTTCCGTTCTTGCGCCAAGCGCTCGCGACCTTGCTGCGCCGCCGGGTCGCCCGGCGCGACCGTAGGCGGTTCCGCGGCCCCAATGGCCGGCGCCGGCGCGCCTGCCGCCTGGATTGGTCCGCCGAGGTCGCCCGGAAGCGGCGGTCCCAGGCGCGGGGGCGCACGATAGTCCTTGGGCAGTGTGCGGACCGCTTCCAGCGCCCCGCCCCCGACGTTGTAGAGCTCGGTAGGCGCCTTCGAGACCCGGTGGGCGATCATGGCATAGGCTACGGCCCCGCCGACCGAGATGACCAGCACCGATCCGAACCCGACCAGGGCCTTACGCGACAGGCGGACCACGGGTGGTCGTCTCGAGCGAAGCCGCAGCTCAGCGGGGATTTGCGGTTCGGCGAGCTCGTCGCTCATGGCTGGCCCTCCGCAGTCCGCTCGATGCGGACATGCTGATGCCCGCGACGGTCTCCGAGGCGCAGCTCCGCGGTCTCGAAGAGGCGATCCACGATCATGCCCCGCCCCTGAACGCGGTAGTTCACCAGCTCCAGGGCGCGACCGGCCCCTCCCACCCATAGCGGTGGCATCTCACCCTGGGCGATCGAGAGCGGGAACTCGATGAAGGTCTGACGCCCGTCGTCATAGACGCGGACCGGTCGCCAGCTCGCGCGCCCGACGATCCGATATCCGAAGTTGAGGACACTGGACGGGAGCGGTTGCGCCGCCTGCGCCTCGCCCTGGGCGAGGCGCGCGGCCTCGGCCAGGATCGCCGCGGCGCGGGCTTCGTCGGCGGGATAGCGCCAGGACACGGCAGCCATATAGGTGCTCGGCGTCGCGCGCAGTTCCAGGTGATAGGTTCGTCGATCAGTATTGATCACTAGGTTGGTCCGCAGCTCCGGCCGGGTCGGCTTCACCAGGATGTGGACCCGCCGCTCGGGGCCGGTTCCGCTCTCGGTGTCACCAATCACCCAGCGGGTGGTGTCTCCGGCGGCGACGGGGCCTGTCCCGGCAAGCTTCTCGTCGGCCTGGAGGGCGATGTCGGTCACGCGCCCGGGCGCGGCATAGACTTGGTAGAGGGCGCCTTCGGCGAAGGCGTAGATCTGCACGGCGGTCGAATAGTCTCCTGCCCCAGGCTGCACCCTGGCCGTCGCATTGGCCCTGGCGACCCGGGCCAGCGGGTCGCCCCCCGAAACTGCGCCTGACGCTGGTGGAACGCCCGTGTGACGCTCCGGCGGATTGGGCGCCGGCGTTGAAGCGAGGATAGGCGGCACGGCGACGGCCGGGCGGAGGGCGACGGCAGCGATCGGCGTGGCCACGGCGCTGGAGACAGTTGGCGCCGGATGCGACGCGCAACCGCTGAGCGCGAGCCCGGCCATGGTCCATGGGATCAGACCGCGCATCAGCCGAGCTCCTTCGACCAGTTCAGGGCATGGACGAAGACCCCTAAGGGGTTCTTCCGGAGTTGCTCGGCCGTACGGGGCGGCTGCATCACCACGCCGACGATGGCGGTCCACCGTTCAGTCGTGGCCAAGGCCCCGTCGACATATCGACGCTCGACCCAGGCGACGCGGAAACTGGATGGCGAGGCCCGGATCACGCTGGAGACGTCCACGGCCACCTGGGTCGCGCCGACCTTCGCGAAGGGATCGTCAGCCCGGGCATAGGCGCTCAGCGCTAGGGCGCCCTGGTCGGTGGTGTAGTCATAGGCCCGCAGCCAGTTTTGGCGCACCACCACAGGATCGGCCGGGATCGAGCGTACCTCCTCGATGAACCGGGAGAGATGCCAGGCGATCTGCGGATCGGTCGGCTTGTATCCCGCCACCGCCGGGGCCACGATCTGCGCCTCCCCTAGATGATCGACCTGCACCACCCAGGGCGTCACGCTGCCGTGCGCGCCTTGCCACACCAGCGCCGCGGCAAGGCCGCTGGCGAGCAGGAGACTCGCGAAGGCCATGAGCCGCCAGTTTCGGGCCTGGACCCGGGCCGATCCGATCCGGTCGTCCCAGGCCTGTGAAGCCCTTTGGTAAGGTGTTTCGAGCTCCGGGGTCTCGCCGTAGCGGACGCCGGGGCGACGGAAGGGGTTCATGAGCGGTCCTCCGCAAGTGAGACGGATGCGCCGCCGCCGCCATGGTCACCCGACCGGACGGCATGGACCGCCGCGGTCGCGCCATGGACGGCAGCCTGGCGATGCTGCAGTTGCTTGGCCCAGGCCGGAGCGCCGGATGGGCCGGCCGGCGGGGATGAGCCGCCGCCACTCGGACCGCCCGACTGCGGACCCTGGCCACCGTCGCCGGATCCGGTCGGTCCGGAGCGACCACCCCGGACCGCCGAAATCGCCTGTCGAACGCCGCCGACCGCGGCGCCCACCATGCCCCGGGCGCCCATGGCGGCGGCGACCCCAAGGCCTCCGGCCGCCAGGCCGGTGCTGACCGCCGCGCCCGCACCGAGCTGTGGCGCGCCGGAGACCAGGCCGCTAGCGACGGCAGGTCCGAAGATGCCCAGGCCCAGCAGGCAAAGCGCCGCCAGGGCCAGGGCCAGGACCTCCTCGATCGACGGCGACGGCCCACCGAAGCCCTGCACGAACTCGCCGAACAGGGTCGAACCGATGCCGACGATCACCGCCAGGACCAGGACCTTCACGCCCGAAGCCACGACATTGCCCAGCACGCGCTCGGCGAGGAAGGCCGTGCGGCCAAACAGTCCGAAGGGCACGAGGACGAAGCCGGCCAGAGTGGTGAGCTTGAACTCGATCAAGGTCACGAAGAGCTGCACCGCCAGGACGAAGAAGGCGACCAGCACCACCAGCCAGGCGACCATCAGGACGATGATTTGGGGGAAGTGCTCAAAGACACCCGGAAAGCCCGACATCTGCATGGCGGCCTCCAGGATCGGAGCCCCAGCCTCGATGCCGGCTTGACCCAATTTGCCCGGATGCAGGAAGTCGGAAGCCGGCATGGCCCCGCCGGTGGCCTTCAGGCCTAGCCCCGAAAAGGACTCGAAGATCACGCGCGCCAGGCCGTTGAAGTTCGACAGCAGGAACGCGAAGAAGCCCACATAGAGCGTCTTCTTGATCAGCCGGGCGATGATGTCGTCACCGGTCGACCAGGACCAGAACAGCGCCGCCAGCGTGACATCGACGACGACCAGCGTGCTCGCGAGGAAGGCGACCTCCCCCCCCAGGAGACCGAAACCCGAGTCGATGTAACGGGTGAATATCTCAAGGAAGCGATCGACGACGCCGGTGTTCATCGCCGCAGACCCTTGTCACGTCCGAGGAAATGGTCGTCGTTGGCCTTCCAGGCGGCGACGCAGGCTCGGTCCCTGTAGACCTCCAACCCCAGATGGCGGCAGCGATCCAGTTCTCGCCCCAGCGCCTCCCCTTGAAGCACCGGCCTCTTCGACGGATCCATAGTCCCCCGCTGGCAGGCGCAGATGACCACGAGCATGACCGCCAAGAGCGGCAGAAGCCGCGTTCGAATCCGGTTCAATGGAACATCTCCACCGGTTGGGCCTGATAGCCCTGCTTGCGATCCATGAACCGCCGGAACTGTTCCCGGGCCTGGTCACGGCTAGCGGCGCGCTCGGCCTGTTCCAGGGCGGTCGCCCGCCCCTGGGCCGCCATCATCGCCGTCAGGTCGGCCAGTTGCTGGGACTGCAGGGCGAGAAGCTGGTTTCCGGCCTGGGTGGCCTGGACGATGCCGGTGGCCCCCTGGCTGGCGGTCACCAACGCGCGGGTCTCGGCCTGGGCCGCCGGCATGCCGGTGACAACGCCAGCCTGGACATTAAGCGCATCGCGGAAGGCCGCGGCGGAATTGGCCCAACGCTTCTGGGCCGACGACAACAGGGCGAGGTCCGACGCGCTGGCGTCGAGGGTGTAGTTGCGCCCGAACTCCTGCTCGATGGCCTTGACGTCGTAGGCGACCAGCTGAGCTTGCGCCATCAGGTCCCTGATCCGGTTGAGGTTTGTCTCGATGGCCTGTAGCGACGAATAGGGCAGCTGCGCCAGGTTGCGCGCCTGGTTGGCCAAGCTCAGCGCCTGGTTCTGCAGCGCGCGGATCTGGTTGTTGATCTGCTCCAGCGCGCGGGCCGCCTGCAGCACATTGGACGCGTAGTTGGTCGGATCGAACACGGCGAGCTGGGCGGCGGCCGGACTCGCGAGCACCAGCGCCAGGGCGGCGCCAAACAGGGCGCGGCGAGGGAATCCAGAGGATGTCATCTGAGGTTCTCCATTTGGGCCTGAGGTTGAGGCTGGCCGAGGAGTTCGGCGGCCCACGGCAATCCGCGATGGTTGAGCCAGGCCGCGGCGAACTTCGCCGCACCGAAGCGGCTCACGAGGTCGGCGATGGCCAGCTGATCGGCCTTGGCCGAGGCGGCGCAGAAAGCCAGCGCCACCTCCCCCAGACCCAGCTCGAAGAGCCGGTTTCCCCGCCGGGACTGGCAGTAGTAGTCGCGCTTGGGGGTCGCCTGGCTGAGGATTTCAATCTGACGTTGGTTGAGACCAAACCGGCCATAGCTGGCGGCAAGCTGCGGTTCCTGGGCTCGGTCGTTGGGCAGGAAGATCCGGGTCGGGCAGCTCTCGATGATCGAGGCGGCGATGGCGCTGGTTTCAATATCGGCCAGGGACTGGGTGGCGAAGACCACGCAGGCGTTCTTCTTGCGCAGGGTCTTCAGCCACTCGCGCAGCTGCGCGCCGAAGGTGGGGTCGTCCAACGCCAGCCAACCTTCGTCGACGATGACCAGGGTGGGGCGACCGTCGAGCCGTGAGGCGATGCGGTGGAAGAGGTAGGCCAGGACCGCGGGCGCGGCTGTGGTCCCGACCAGGCCTTCGGTCTCGAACACGGTGACGGACGCGATCCCAAGATGCTCGTGGTCGCCATCGAGCAGGCCGCCCCACGGTCCTGACAAGGTGAAGGGCGCGATCGCCTGCTTCAGAGGCGTCGACTGCAGAAGGGCGGCTAGCCCGCTTAGGGTCCGTTCGCCAGCAGGCGCGGTGGCCAGGTTGTTCAACGCCGACCAGACATGCTCCTTGGCCTCTGGCGACAGATGGACGCCCTCACGGCTGAAGAGCCCCGCGATCCACTCGGCCGCCCAGGCCCGTTCGGCATGATCATCCACGCGTTCCAAGGGCTGCAAGCTGACAGCCTGGGTCGGAGTTTCCCCCAATGACGCGCCGAGATCGTGGAAGTCGCCGCCCATGGCCAGGGCCGCGGCCCGGATCGAGCCGCCGAAATCGAAGGCGAACACCTGGGCGTGCGCGTACCGCCGGAACTGTAGGGCCATGAGCGCCAGGAGCACGCTCTTGCCCGCTCCCGTGGGACCAACCACCATCGTGTGGCCGACATCGCCGACATGGAGCGAGAACCGGAACGGCGTCGCGCCTTCGGTCTTGGCAAACAACAGCGGCGGTCCGTCGAGATGGTCGTCGCGGGCCGGACCCGACCACACCGCCGAGAGTGGGATCATATGGGCGAGATTGAGCGTCGAGATCGGCGGTTGGCGGACATTGGCGTAGGCGTGGCCCGGCAGGCCGCCCAACCAGGCTTCCACCGCATTGACGGTCTCGATGGTGCAGACGAAGTCGCGCCCCTGGATGACCTTCTCCACCTGGCGCAGCTTGGCGTCGGCGGTGGCGGGATTGGCGTCCCAGACGCAGACCGTGGCGGTGACATAGGCGTGGCCGATGAAGTCGGCGCCCAGGTCCTGCAGCGCCTCGTCTGCGTCGAGCGCCTTGTTCTCAGCGTCGGTGTCGACGAGGCTCGAGGCCTCGTTGGTCAGCACCTCCTTGAGGATCGCCATGATCGACTTGCGCTTGGCGAACCACTGCCGGCGGATCCTCGTCAGGACCTTTGCGGCGTCGATCTTGTCGAGGCAGATGGCGCGGGTGGACCAGCGATAGGGAAAGGCCAGGCGGTTGAGATCGTCGAGCAGGCCGGGCCAGGTCGATGTCGGAAAGCCGCTGATGGTCAGGACTCGCAGATCGCTCCCGCCCAACCTGGGCTCCAGGCCACCGACCAGCGGCTGGTCGGCCAGGAGCACATCAAGATGCATCGGCGTTTCCGGCTCGGCGACCAGGTGCCGCGAGGTCGAAACCGTCGAATGCAGGAAGGTCAGCGTCTCGACGTCCGAGAGCCAAGCGGCCTGGGGCAGCACGCCTTCGAACAGGGCGAGTATCCGATCGGTGCGATCCTGGAAACCGCGAAGGCTTTCGCGCCAGTCGACGCCACCGGCCTGCCGGCCCTCGTAGAGCCAGCCTTCCACACGCGCGGCCTGTTCCGCCGGCGGCAGGAAGACAAAGGTCAGGAAGTAGCGGCTCTCATAGTGCGCGCCATGGGCCTCGAACTGGGCTCGGCGCTCCTCATCCACCAGGTCCGAGGCCGGATCGGGAAAGGCGCTCGAGGGATAGGTTTCGGCCGCGTCGCGCTGGGCCTCGACGAAGACGGCCCACCCCGAACCCAGACGGCGCAGGGCATTGTTGAGCCGCGCGGCGACGGACATCAGCTCGGCGTCGGTGGCGGAGTCGAGATCGGGGCCACGGAACCGCGCGGTGCGCTGGAAGGCGCCGTCCTTGTTCAGCACGAGGCCCGGCCCGACCAGAGCCGCCCACGGCAGGAAGTCCGCGAGCTGCGCGTTGCGGCGGCGATATTCCCGAAGATCGAACATCAGCTCAGACTTCCAGGTGCGACGGGGTACGGATATGCCGTCGCACCACCTCGACGAAGAGCGGGTCGCGCTTGGCCGCCCAGACCGCCAGGCCATGCCCCACGGCCCAAACCACCAGGCCGACCAGCCAGAGCCGGAGCCCCAGGCCGAGCGCGCCCGCCAGCGTCCCATTGAGGATCGCCAGGGCGCGGGGCGCGCCGGCCAGCAGCAGAGGCTCGGTCAGGGCGCGGTGAACCGGCGACTCGAACCCTGGAATGGAAGCGATCTGGGCCATCAGATCAGCGCTCCGCCGCCGAACGAGAAGAACGACAGGAAGAAACTCGAGGCGGCGAAGGCGATCGACAGGCCGAAGACGATCTGGATCAGCCGGCGGAAGCCGCCGGAGGTGTCACCGAAGGCCAGGGTCAGGCCGGTGACCACGATGATGATCACCGCGATGATCTTGGCCACCGGGCCCTCGATGGACTCCAGGATCTTCTGCAGCGGGGCTTCCCACGGCATCGACGAGCCCGCGGCATAGGCTGGGCCGGTCGCCAGGACTGTGGTCAAGGCGACAACAGCCGTGGCCCTCCATCGCGAAAGGCGCGGGATCATGGTTGGTCTCCTTCGGGGTCTGGGATGCGGGTCAGGGCGTAGTCGCCTGCCAGGGTCAGGCCGCGGACCTGCGCCAATTCACTCAGCCTCCGGCACTCGCCGCGGCCGGACAGCACGGCGATCACATCGATGGTCTCGGCGATGAGCGCGCGGGGAACCACGGCGACGGCCTCGAGGACCAGTTGTTCGAGGCGCCGCAGCGCCCCCATGGCCGAGCCGGCATGGATCGTCCCGATCCCGCCGGGATGTCCGGTGCCCCAGGCCTTCAGCAGGTCGAGCGCCTCCCCGCCCCGCACCTCCCCGATCGGGATCCTGTCGGGCCGAAGGCGCAGGGCCGACCTCACCAGATCGGTCAGGGAGGCGACGCCATCCTTGGTCCGCAGCGACACCAGGTTGGGGACCGAGCACTGAAGCTCGCGCGTGTCCTCGATCAGGACCACGCGGTCCCCAGTCTTGGCCACTTCGGCCAGTAAGGCATTGGCGAGCGTGGTCTTGCCGGTGGAGGTGCCGCCGGCGATCAGGATGTTGCGCCGCCCAGCGACCGCCGCGCCCAGGGTCAGGGCCTGGGCCGGGGACATCACTCCGGCCGCCGCGTAGGCCTCCAGGCTAAAGATCGAGATGGCGGGCTTTCGGATCGAGAAGGCCGGCGCCGCGACCACCGGCGGCAGGAGACCCTCGAACCGCTCGCCGGTCTCCGGCAATTCGGCCGAAATACGCGGCGCGCCCGCGTGAACCTCGACGCCCACATGATGGGCGACCAGGCGGACGATCCTCTCGCCGTCGGCGGCCGGCAGACCGTATCCGCTATCGCTCAGCCCTCCCCCGAGCCGGTCCAACCAAAGGCGACCATCCGGGTTGAGCATAATCTCGACGACCGCCGGGTCATCCAGCCAGGCCGCGATCTGCGGGCCCATGGCCGTGCGCAGCATGCGCGCGCTGCGGACCAGGACTTCACTGCGGATGGGCGCGACTTGCACTGGCGGCTCCCGGGGTCGCCGAGCTGGCGACGAGACGGGCGATCAATGAGCGGTGGGAAGTCCGAGGTTCAACAGGGCTTTGGTCGTAGTAGTGCGACAGCGTCCAATGACTTGCCCACGGCGAGCGGGTTGTTCGCCTGGGCATGTGGCCAACCACCCACGACGCGTGATCTGAGTCCTCAGGGATCGCGCAGGCCTACGGCGACGTCCGTCTTGCGCGGGGGGCAAGGCCGGCCAAGCCGCCGGGCCTCTAAAGCCGGCCTCCGTCACCCTCGGTTTCCTCAAGTCCGGGGTCAGGGTCGCGAACAACGAAAGCCGACGGCAGGTCCAGCGACACTTCGCGGGTGAAGCTTACCCCCTTGGCCAAGCGACGTCCGAGCGCCGCGACGAAGCCCTCATAGCGTTCCTGGCCCTTGGCCCGCGCGGCATTCTGCCGCGCATCGGGGACGGCCGGCGTGGTGGTCAGCCAGAACCGGACGAACAGGGCCAGCATCTCAATGGCGATGCCGAGGTTGCGCTCCAGGCGTTCCACCGCCCGGGTGTGCTGATCGAGCCGCCGGGCGATCGCCGCCTCCTGCCGCTCGGCGGCGTCTGGCGACAGGAAGGAGGCGATGGCGGCCTCGGCGACCAGGGACTTGGACTTCGCCCGCTGGGCGGCGAAGACCTCGAGCTCCCGCAACAGCTCGGGCTCCAGATAGACCGAAAGGCGCGACTTGGCGCTCATAGCTCCACCCCGTCGTCCGGATCGAGGGCGGCCTGGCGCGCCACCCGCCGAAACCGCCGCTGCAGCTCGCCAGCCTGTTGGTCGTCATCGCTCTCCTCAAGGCCGTCCGGGAACTCGAACTCACGGTCGGCGACGGGGACCGGCTCGACGCCGTGCTCGAAGGGGGGTTCGGGCTCGCGCCGCAACCCGCCCTCCCCGCCTGACGCGGAGATCTGAGGCGTCGGCTCCGCGGCCTGGACCGTGGGCGCAAGGTCCGACCAGTCGTCACCGGGCGCCAGGCCCGGCGTGGACCCGGTCGCCGCGCCCACGCGCGACTGCAAACGCGGGTCCTCGTAGTAGCGGATCTTGCGCGCCCGGATCGGCGGCACGCCGGAGACCAGCACCAGTTCTTCCATCGCCGGAAGCTGCATGATCTCGCCCGGGGTCAGCAGGGGCCGGGCGGTCTCCTGACGCGAGACCATCAGGTGGCCGAGCCAGGGTGAGAGCCTGTGACCGGCGTAGTTCTTCATGGCCCGAAGCTCGGTGGCGGTCCCCAGCGCGTCCGATACCCGCTTGGCCGTGCGCTCGTCATTGGTCGCGAAACACACCCGGACATGGCAGTTGTCGAGGATGGCGTTGTTGGCGCCATAGGCCTTCTCGATCTGGTTGAGCGACTGGGCGATCAACACCGCCTTGAGGCCATAGCCGGCCATGAAGGCCAGCGCGCTCTCGAAGAAGTCGAGGCGTCCCAGGGCCGGAAACTCGTCCAGCATCAGGAGCAGCCTATGGCGCTGGTCGCGCCGCCCAAGGTCCTCCGTCAGCCGCCGGCCGATCTGGTTGAGCAGCAGGCGCATCAGCGGCTTGGTGCGGCTGATGTCGGACGGCGGCACCACCAGATAGAGGCTGGCCGGCCGGGGCCCCTCCACCAGGTCGGCGATCCGCCAGTCGCACCGGCGGGTGACATGGGCGACCACCGGATCGCGATAGAGCCCCAGGAACGACACGGCCGTGGAGAGCACGCCGGAGCGTTCGTTTTCGCTCTTGTTCAGCAGCTCCCGGGCGGCCTGGGCCACCACGGGGTGGGGCCGGTCGCCCAGGTGCGGGGTCTTCAGCATGACCCTAAGGGTCGCCTCGATCGGCCGGGCCGGATCGGAGAGGAAGCCGGCGACCCCGGCCAGGGTCTTGTCCTGGCCGGCATAGAGCACGTGGAGGATCGCGCCCACCAGCAGGCTATGGCTGGTCTTCTCCCAGTGGGACCGGCGTTCCAGGGCGCCTTCCGGGTCCACCAGGATGTCGGCGACGTTCTGGACATCCCGGACCTCGCTGTCGCCGCGTCGGACCTCCAGCAGCGGATTGTAGGCCGCGCTGTCGCGATTGGTGGGATCGAACAGCAGCACCCGCCCAACGCGGGCCCGGCAGGCCGAGGTCAGGGTCCAGTTCTCGCCCTTGATATCGTGGACGATGACCGAGCCCGGCCAGGTCAGCAGGCTCGGCACCACCAGGCCGACGCCCTTGCCGCTGCGGGTGGGCGCGAAGCACAGCACATGCTCGGGCCCGTCGTGGCGCAGATAGGCGCCGTCGAGCTCGCCCAGCATCACCCCAGCCGCGTTCAACAGGCCGCAACGCCGCACCTCGGCGCGCCTGGCCCACCGGGCCGACCCATAGGTGGTCACGTTGTGCGCCTCCCGGGCCCGCCAGATCGACAGACCAAGCGCCGCGACGATGGCGGCCATCCCCCCGGAGACGGCGATCGCCGCGCCTTCGAGGAAGACCCTGGGCGCATAGGCGTCGAAGGCGAACCACCACCAGAAGAAGGCCGGCGGCGGATAGACTGGCCATCCCTGGACCGTAAACCACGGCGCACCCAGCTGCGGCTGAAATCCGAGCCTGAGCGCCGTCCACTCGGTGGCCGCCCAGATCGCCGCCAGGACGATGGCGAAAACGATCGCCAGTTGGCCCCACATCACCTTGGTTCCCGACATCTCGACCTCCTCACCGCTCCGGGGCACGCTGGCGCCCAAGAGTCCAATCCACCGCCCCGCCGACGGCCATGACGCCTGCGACCTCGCGTCCGCGCTGGCGTTCCAGATCGGCCCGCCAGGGGACCAGGGAGAAACCGAGCCCGCCCTCGATCACCGCGAACCGGCCCGAGGCCAGGTTCAGCCGGCTCCGATAGACGCCCGAGACTGTGTCGCCGTCCTGCAGTCGCAGGTGCTCGAGGCCGGTCTCGGCGGCGACCCCGGCCGCCGCGGCGGCCAGTTCCCGGACACGAAGGGTTTCCAGCAGATCGCGGATGAAGATCACACGGCCCCCCGCCCGCCGCGCCAACCCTTCGCCGATCAGGTGTTTGGCCCGATCGACCAAGGCCGTCTCGACCTCCGCGGCGAACCCGCCCTGCCCCATCCCGGCGGCCGCGTGGCTCACCAGCTGCCGATCGAGCCAGGTCGCGCCCTGGGCTGTCACCTGGGCCCCGACGTCAAGATCAGAGCGCACGGCCAGGATTCGCCGGCCGCGCTCCCCCACCGCCCGGACCTCGACGATGGCGCCGGGCGCAGCGTCCGAGGCGTCGGCCAGGTCCTGCAGGGCGACGTGATGGATACGCCCGTCGATCCCATCGATCACCGCATAGGCGCTGGCCTTCAGTTCATCATCGAGACCCCGCCCGACCAGGCGGCCCATGATGGGCCCGTCGCCCTCGACCACGAAGCGGGCCGGATCGGGTTCGATGCCCTGGGCGCCCAGGGCGCGATGCAGGCGTGCGATGATGTCGCCGCGCTGGCCGAGTTCACGCAGGCAGGGCTCGGCGTCGGCCGCCAGCCGCCAGCGGCCGGGACGAACCTCCTCGGCCAGACCCAGGAGCTGCAGGCGGCGCAGGCGCGCCACCTTTGGCGCGTGGAGCTCGTCCGTCGCGCCGCCCGCGGGCGGGCGCACGTCGATCAGGCCGTCGCGGCCCGCATCCCGAGCCAACCGGCGATCCAGGTCCGTCCAGCGGTCGGCGCCGACCTGCTGTTCGAACCCGCGCCGGATCTCGAGATCACTCCGGGGCCCAAGCTCCAGGGTCACCAGTTCGGCGGCCCGCGACCGTAACCCATCGGCGATGTAGTCGCGTGAGATCACCAGGTCATCGCCCGCCTCGTCCCGGCCGCGGACGATGATGTGGATGTGCGGCTGGCCGGTGTTCCAATGGTCCACCGCCACCCAGTCGAGCCGGGTTCCCAGGTCGCGTTCCGCCTGGCCCATCAGGTCGCGGGTGAAGGCCTTGAGATCGGCCAGTTGGGCGGCGTCTTCCGGCGAGACGATGAACCGGAAATGGTGCCGGTCGCCCTCGCCCCGTTCGGCGAAGGCCGCACCGTCGGCGAGTTCGCGGCCAGCGTCGAACAGGGCGCCCTTCTCCCCGTCCTGGGTGACGCCCTCCCGCTGTAGATATTTCAGGTGCAGCGACAGCGGCGCGCGGCCGGGCGCCTGGCGCACGACCCGGGCCTTGACGATCACCCGGCGGGCGCGGGGGCCGAGACCCCGGCTGGCCGACAGGCTCGACGCCCGGCCCCGACCGAACACGCTGCCGCGGCTCGGGACCCGATGATGCAGGCCGCCAGCCCGCTGGGCCGCGGCCAGGGCCTCGCCGACGAAGGTCTTGGCCCCGCCCGCGCCGCGGCTGCGGATCCGACCTGGCCGGAGCTCGAACTCGTCCTGGACCATCAGCCGCGCGTCCACCGGGAGGTGCGCCAACCGGTTACGAGATAAGGATTCCAGCGGTTTGGCAGGCTGAGCAGTGCTTTCACACCTCGCGAGAGAGGATTGTTTTTGTAGTGTATTTCATCCCCCAACCATGGCCGCACCTCGCGGCTTTTATCTTGCCATCGCTCCATCTTTTTGAACCAAGACCGACCTTCCGCCGCCGATCCCGCGACACCGTGCGAAAACCCGCAGGCGACCTCGAAGCAGGTCACGGCGCATCGCCCCGGACCGTGAGGATGACGAATAGGGTGGGAGATGGATGCATGACGTCGGCGGGGTCGGCCTGCAGACGGACAAAGATCGACGGCGGCGCGACAGGCTCCCCCGTTGAGGTCGCCGCGCCAGGGATCATCACGCTCGGCGCCAGGATCGCCAGATATCGGCGGGTCTCGAGCGGCAAGGGCCGGCCCTGCAGGAGGTATTGGGCGTAGCGGTCCGGCCCGGCATTGTAGGCGGCGAGAAACCCCGGGGCGCCGAACCGGTCGTAGAGTTCCCGCAGATAGGCCGCCCCCGCCATCACGTTGTCGCGGGGATGGAAGGGATCGGCCCCCAGCCCATACCGCGCCCGCAGATCGGCATAGGTCCTAGGCATGACCTGCATGAGGCCGAGTGCGCCGGCCTTGGAGACCGCGCGCGGATCGTTGGCGCTTTCGACACCCATCACGGCGGCGACCCAGGACGCCGGGATCGCGAAGCGCGTCGCAGCTTCTGAGATCAGGTCCTCGCGCTCCAGGCGCGACGGGCGCGCCAAATCCTGCGCCCGGGCTTCGATCGAAATCGGCGCGCCAGCGAGGATCAAGGCCAGGGCCCCAAGAGCAATCCAGCGTGCCCGCGGCGCCGTCGCCGTCCAGGGCAAGGCGCCGTCGCGCCGGCCTGGCGGCCGCCCTGGACCGCGCCGCCGCTCCCGGGCCTGGCGGGACATGGTCGGGACGAAGGCGCGGCCGACAGGGTTCTGATCGAACAAAGGCGCGGGCACGAGATGAGGGTCAGCCCTCATGATCGGCGACCCAGATCGGCGTCACCTGGCCGATGACGGCGCTGCGTGGCAGCGGCCCGAAATAGCGTCCATCCAGCGATCCCGGCGCGGCGTTGAGCAGGAAGACCTGATCGGCCGCCACGCGTCGGCAGCCGATCAGGATGGGCAGCGGGCGTCCGTTCCGATCGCGGGTCTGCGCGATCGCCACCAGCTGGCCATCGAGGCTGACCACGCCCCCCGACCAGCAGATCAGGCTAGGGCTGAGCGCCGCCACACGCTTGATCAGCAACACACCCTTGGGCGCAGCATCGCGTCGGGCCAGCCAGTCCGAAAGCGCCGGTGGCGGCGCCACGGCGACCCATTGGCCGACGTGCAATGGGTTGGAAGGCCGCAGCCGATAGAGCCCTTCGGGCGCGCTCGCCGTGGCGTTCCAGATCACCATCGTCGACGGCCGAAACAGCGCCGGCGAGAGCCCCAGGACCAGACCGCCGGCCACGGCGGCGAGGGTGATCGGGCGCCGGTTCATGCGTCTAGGCCCTGTCGCAGACGCCAGGCGCGATGCCGACGCAGGGTGTAGGGCCTGGTCCTGGTGCGCCCCATCAAGCGGTTATGGACGTGGCGCCAATGGTCCGGCGCGGCGTCGACCGGATCAAGACCCAGGGCCTCCACCGCATCGACGGCGGCCAGGGCCAGGCGCACGCGCGGCCAGCCAGAAATGCGCAATAGCGACTCTGCGCCCGGCGTGACCCCAGGGGTGGTCGAACAAGGGCTCCCGGGCGGCGCTGAGCGCAGGATGTCGAACCGCGAGGCGACGGTTCCGGCGTCATTGGCGCTCCACCGAACAAGGGCGAAGACGGAGCCCGGCCGGAAGGCGACGCGCCGGCGGCGGCGGTCGAGGATCTGCTCGGCGGCAACCTGGCCGAAGCGGATCCAGTGTTCGGTCTGTTTCTCGATCCACACGAGCTCGACCCAGGTCAGGCTCAGGTCGAGCGCCGCTTCGCCGCGAGGCACCGGCCTTAGCCCCGGCCCCAGATCGCCGGCGGCCGCGGCCGGCGCGCCGGATGGACGACGCCGGCGGTCGCTTCGGTGGTGGAGGTCCGGGCGCCGCGATCGGCCCAGGCCTGCAGGTCTCCCACAGCATAGATCACCCGCCCGCCGATCTTCCTGTAGCTGGGGCCGGTGCCGTAGGTGCGATGCTTCTCCAGCGTTCGGCCCGAGAGCCCAAGGAAACGGGCGGCCTCTGGGGTGCGAAGCATGCGCGGGGGCATGGCGGCGGGGGTGTCGGTCATCTGCGGGCTCCAAGGTTTCTCCGGGCCGCCGCAGCGTTCTGCGGCGGGGACCTGGACAGCCTGGCGCGGGACGAATCAGGGGGTGGATGGCGAAATCGCATGGTCGCGATTCCGCCATCCGGGCGTTCAGCCGCCCGACCCCGGCGACTGCGACCCGTGAAGATAGTCGCAAGCCCGCTGAGCGTGGGCCGCCGCCGTGAAGATGAACCGCTTGTCGCCCTTCAGGACGCCCAGCCAATGGTCGAGATAGGCGGCGTGGTCCTCGCGCGGCGTCAGCTCCAGACCAAGATCGGCGCAAAGGAAGGCCGCGCCAAGCTCCGCCACCAGCTCCTCGCGGGCATAGCCTTCATCGCCGAAGCGGGTGCGGCCGAAATCCCGGTCGAGCCGGGTCGGATGCCGGGTCCAGTGGGTGCATTCGTGGGCCAGGGTAGCGTAGTAGCTTTCCGGGTCCACGAAGCTCTCGAAGGGCGGCGACTGCACGTAATCGGCATGGATCGCGTAGTAAGCGCTGTTCCCGCCATGGCGGATATCGGCGCCGGTGGCGGCGAAGAAGGCCTCCGCCCGGGCGATCTTCTGGCCGGCGTCGAGCTGGGGTTCGGCGAGCGCCTGATAGGCTCCGGGCAGACCTTCGATCTGCTCGACATTGAACACCGTATAGGCCTTCAAGAACGGGATCTCGCGCTCGACATCCTGTCCGTCATCGCCCGTCTCGGTGCGCTTCAGACGGTTGGCGTAGACCACGGTCGACCCGGTCTCGCCCTTGCGGACATGGGCGCCGAGTTCAAGCGCCTGGCGGAAGGTCATCCAGATCGGGGCGGCGTAACCGCGGAGCGTGGCCTCCGACCAGAGCAGGATGACGTTGATCCCGGAATAGGGCTGGCCGTTGTGGCGCAGGGGCCGGCTGATGCGGCCGGCGAGGTGCTCGGCGGACCAGGGTTTGGTCCAGGGTCGAACGCCGCGTTCGAGATCGGCGAGGATCATGTTGGTGACGCGGGCATAGAGATCGGGCCTGGCGTCGGGGCGTGCGGAGGGGTTGGGGCGCGACATGGCGGCCTCCCGGAGGTTCGAGTTTTTGGGGGAAGAGCGCCGCCCCGCCGACAGCGGGGCGGCGGCGGGGCTTCAGTCGGCGGCGCGGCTGCGCGACCAGATCAGGGCGTAGCCTTCGTCGGCGTCGACCAGGGAGGCGTAGATCGGCGCGGGGAAGCTGGGGTCATCCAGCTTGACGGCGAGGTAGTCGCGGTTCTCGCGGGAGGTCTTCTTCCAGGCGGCGCCGAACTCGGTGGCACCGGCGAAGATACGGTAGTCGGGCGCCTTGTCGTTGTCGCTTTCGCTGGGCCGGAACTGGGCGGTCTTGACGTTAAGGGTGAGGGTCTTGATGGCGCCCGAGATGGAGCCGTCTTCTTGCTTGGCGAAGGTGCCGATGGTGGCCATGGGGGTATCTCCTGTTGTCGCTCGGACCGCGCCTATCGCGGCCTCGATGGCGATCCCCAGGGCGGGGGGCGAGCGCGCCCGCAGCCAAAAGGCCCGCAGCGCAGCGGAGGACGTCGCGGGACGGTTTCTTTGCCTCGCGAGGAATGGCGCGCCGTTTGGCGCGACAGGGGAAAGAAGCCAACCGGCGGCGTTGCGGGGGCGATCGGGGCGAAGCCCGCACCCTCCGGACCGATCACGCCCAGAGAGGCGGCATGGGCCGGTTTTGCCACGACGACGGTCAGGTCCCCTGCCCCGCCATCGCCTTGTCTGCGACGGGAACGGATTATCGCCGCGCCTGGACGAGCCCCGCCAAGGCGCTGCCAGTTCCCGGTCTCGCAACGTGACGCCGACGTGGCCAGCTGGTCGCTTGGTCGCAGGAGCGACCCTCGCCGCCGCACGAGACCTCGGTCATGCTGCCGCGACGGAGACGATTCTCATGGCTGACCCCATCCTCATCGACGGCGCGCCGTTCTGCGCCGTGTCGCACCACGATGGCCGCTTCATCCGCGCGCCCGGCCTCGCCGCCCTGGCCCGCCGCGACGCCGATGGCGGCTACACGGTGCTGCATCTGCAACATTGCGAGGCGATCAATCGGGAGATGGGGCCGGGTCACGCCCGCTGGGGCCGGGCGCTCGGCCAGGGCTTGAACACCCTGCTGGCGCCTCCCACAGTCGCCTCCAGGCCTCGCGCGGCCGACCCGCCCAGCCCTGCCGCGCCGCCGATCCGATGGCATGCCGACGCCGTGTTCCAGGACCGCACCTTGGCCACGGCGGCCTAGGCGGATCGCGGCCCGATGGTCACCACCGAGGGATTTCGCCTGCAGGCGCTCAGCCTCCCGCGCGCACTCGAAAAGCTGATCCTGGGATCGCAGGAGTTCCGGGTCCGGGACAAGGCCTTCGCGACCCTGGGCTGGCCGCAGGCCGGTTGGGCGGTGGTGCGGCTGACGCCTGACGACCAGGCGGACTTCCTGGCGAAGTCGCAGGCCTTGAGCCCGGAGCCTGGCGGACGCGGTCAACGGGGCGTGACCCGTGTGCGGCTGGCGGGACTCGACGAGGCTCTGCTGGAGCCCCTGGTGACGGCGGCCTGGCGGGTGGCGAACGACGCGGTCATCGCCGGCTCAAAGCCCTAGGCGCGACGAAGCCGCCGCGCGTCGAACGCGCGGCGGCCCGTTGGCGCGCGCCGTGAAGCGCGCGCCGGGGTGGTCCGGTCAGGCGGCGACCGGCTCGGGTTCGACCATATGCAGCTCCGATGGCGGCGCCGTGCGCAGCAGCGGCGGCAACCAGCCCGCCATCAGCGGTTCGGCGGCGGCCACCATGTCCGGCTTCTTCAAGCTGACGAGGCGCCCAGCTTCCTCGGCGCCCGCCGCCTCTTCGACCGCTTCTAGGACGCGGGCCTTGGTGACACGCGACAGGTAGCTCGAACCGGTCGCCGACCAGTCCGCCGTCATGTCGAGACCGACTTGGATCGCCAGGGCGTCGGCCTGGGCCAGCGCCATCGGCCTGC
This sequence comes from Phenylobacterium sp., assembly GCF_965229015.1. GTDB lineage: Bacteria > Pseudomonadota > Alphaproteobacteria > Caulobacterales > Caulobacteraceae > Phenylobacterium. The sequence continues at coordinate 1,324,172 of NZ_CBDDIM010000001.1, forward strand.
CCTGCCAGCCCCGCATCCGCCGAAAGTCCGACGCAGTGGGCGAAGATCGCCAAGCGGCTGTCGGTGTCGAGCCCCGCGACAAAGCCCCAGAGCGCGTCCGGAGCTTGCGGGAGCTGACGCGCCCAGGCCGCGTGCCGCGCGTCGATCCGGCGGCAGGCCGGGCCGTCCTCGACGCCCGGCGCGTCGCCGCCCAGGCTGCGCGACGCCATCCGGATATCCAGGCAGGTGGCGTTGGCGCCGGGATAGAAGACACGCAGCGCCAGGGCGTGAACCACCGCCAGGAAGGCCACGTCCGGTCGGTCGGCCAGGGCGTCGCGCAGGGACGCGGTGCGATAGGCCGTGAGGTCGGCCACCAGCCGGTCGGAGAGCGGCGTCAGGCCGTCAGGTTCTTCGGCCTCCTGCGGCTCAGCCTCAGCCTCGGGCTCGGGCCCCGCGCCGCCGCCCGCACCATCGCCAGCCTCGGCCTCCGGTTCCGGGGCGGGCGCCACATCCTCGGGCCGAATGAAGCCGCGCTCGATCCGCGCGACTCCATCATGTCCGAGGGTGACGAACACCCCGCCGCGCGCCAGCTCGTCCGGCGCATAGGCATAGGCGTCACCGAAGGCTTCCAGGGCCGCCTCGATCTCCTTGAGCCGGGCCTCCACCTCGGGCGGCAGTTCGTCCACGTCGGCGAACTTTTCGATCTGCGCGTCATACTCCGCCGACATCGCCTCGGCGTCGACGACCTCCTGCGGGGTGCGCTCCACCCGATGGGGATAGACCCGGGCGAGGCCGTGGGCGGACGAATAGTCCAGATGGGCCTCGGCCCACTTCCAGCCTTCGGCGTCGCGGACCTCCTGCGCCAAGATGGCGAGCTTTTCCACCACCAGCCGGTCGGCCAGGGCCACGTCCTCCCACCAGCCGCCGCCGTCCTCGGTGAAGAGGTCGCGGACCACCTCGCCACCCGCCGCCGCATAGGCCTCGACACCAATAAAGATCGCCCGGCGGTCGTCGGCGGCGATCTTGGCCTGCGTCATGGCGTGACGGATGAACCCCGCCGAGCGGTTGTAGGAGAGGCCGTCATAGACCTGCTCCTGGCGCGCATGGTCGTCGGTCACGGCGAAAGCCATCAGTTGGTCCAGGGTCAGACCGTCTTCGCGATAGACCGCCATCAGCCTGGGACTGACCGCGCCCAGCCGCAGGCGCTGGCGCACCACCTGGGCGGACACCCCGAACCGCGCGCCGATCTCCTCGGCGCCCCAGCCCTTGCGCTGCGCCAAGTCGCGGAAGGCCTCGAACTGATCGGCGGAGTGCATGGCCGAGCGGGTGACGTTTTCGTCCAGGCTGATCTCGCCGGGATCGAACTCGGTGTCGATGACGCAGGCCACCGGATGGGTCTTCTTGATCTGCTTGCGGCGGGCGAGCAGGCAGAGCGCCAGCCTGCGCCCCTCCCCGATGGTCACCAGCCAGAAGCCGGTGAGGCCCCCGGCCTCGTCGCGCTCCGGCTCCACCACCGGCTTCTGCAGCATCTTCTTGGCGCCGATGCTGGCAGCCAACGCCTCGATGGCGGCCTCGGTGTGCGGGACCTTGCGCGCGTTGTGCGGCGACGTCTTGAGCCTGTTGAGGGGGATTTCGATCTCGGTTCCGGTGACGATTTCCGGGACGACTTCGGTGTGGGTTTCGACGGACATAACGACCTCCTTTGGGGTCAGGGCTGCATGCGCAAAGCGCGCATGCGGCCCTGCCCGTCGGCGAGACCGGGGGTAGCAGAGGCCAGGGCGCGCGGGCGGAGGGGGATCGCCCGGCCTGCACAAGCCTGAAGGACCTGCCTCCGCGCCAACCCTCGGAGGCGCGGAAGGTTGGGGAGACCGCCCGCGCGGCGCCGCGGCGCTTTACCCTGGCCGCCGCGAGGGGCGGAGCCCCTTCCAGGCCCATGGGTAAGCGTCGGGTCCTGGGAACCGCCTGGGTGAGGCTATCGACGCTGTTGTGGCCAACGCCCCAGGCACCCTATGAGACGATCTCATGGAAAGCCCTGATCCGATCGACCTCGCCGTCGGCGCCCGCATCCGAATTCGACGCAAGGTCATACGGGTCAGGCAGCCCGATCTCGCCCCGCCGGAGAGCGCGGTGATCATCACCCCGCAGTTACACCACGGCCTGGGACACGATCCTGATCGCTGCCGAAACCATGCCTCTCCTGGCATGATTTACGTTCGGGAAAGGCCGGTATTCTAGATTGCGACGATGAATGCCGCTCTTGGGAATGCCGATCATCGACGTCGCCGCGTGGACGCGCGCCACCGCTGTCTGCTGACCTGCAAGATTGTGTTCGGCACGGATGATTTGACGGTTGACGGTGTCCTTCGGGATCGAAGCACTGTGGGTGCAAGGCTTCGTATCGTTTCGCCGTTGGCTCTTCCGAAGCAATTCCGGGTCGTTTTAGCCAAGGAGGGCGAGTGCTTCGAGGCTCAACTCATCTGGCGGCGCGGTGTTGAACTTGGCGTGCGGTTACTTTCGCCAATCGACATTGCTGCCCCCACCGATATCTCAGTCCGTCAGCTCCGACGCATCTGGATCGAGATGGCGGCACGTGATGGGTAAGGGGGTGCCGGTTGTCCGCCTGCCCAGTCTGGCGTCGCCATGGATCGAAGCAACGCCCCCTTCGCCCTCCGGCCGCGTAGCGGCCTGCCCTTACGGTCGCGGCGGCAAGAGCCAGCAGCGGGCGCTCATCGCCGGCGGACGAAATAGACGTAACTGGCGCCAGCCCCCCACCTCTTGGCGGTTCGGCTGGTTCAGTTAAGTCCGCAGCACTTCTTCTACTTCTTGCCTGAGCCGCAAGAGCAAGGTCCGTTGCGGCCGGCCTCGGCTAGGCCGGAGGGCGACGGGGCTGGGTCGCCACGGCGCTGGACGCGGCGGGCGTTCAGTACCTGGACCAGTTCGGGGATGACGGCCGGAGCATGGATCGTAAATTTCTCGATGTCCGCCTCGAACAGATCGGAGTCGCCATTGGAGATATCGGTCAGGGCGACCATCATTCGGAGTGACGTGGTCGTCACCCGGGAGGATTTCGGCCCAAGCCCCCGAATCGCAGGGCGATAGTGAGGTGGCGCCGGATCTCCGCTCAGTTTGGCGGCTTGGCTAAGGTAGGTTCGACCTCAACGACTGGCGCGAGCTGAGAACCCAACTTCGCCGAAACCCCTTCCCCGCCAAACAGCCGACCTGACACAAAAAGGCCGCCGTCCGGTGGACGACGCCCGTCTATTGCGTTGGACGATCCGGCGACAGGCGGATCGTCCAACGGCCTGAGTCGCCTCAGAAGTGCTTGCGCAGCCCGACCTGGAACACCCGGCCTAGCATGTAGGCGTTAGTGTAGTCGTAGTTGTACTGGCTGCGGGTGAAGGGCGGATCGCTGTCGGCGATGTTGATCACGCCTAGGGTCAGCGTCGTGTCCCAGGGAAGCTGGCCCGTATAGACTAGGTCGGTGGTGATCTCGTCGTCGGTCTGCAGGATGCTGGTACCGATCAGGTTGTCGGTGCCCTGCTTATAGTGGGTGGTTAGGCGCAGGTTGTGGCCGCCTGACGACCAGTTGATGTAGGCGTTGGCCCGAATCCGCGGGTACGAATAGAAGGCGCTAAGCAGCTCGGTCTTGCCGGCCCGATCCAGCGCCGAAGCGATGGTGAAGCCGTCGAGGGTTACAAGGGCGCCGCGCTTGTATTCGATCGTGTAGGTACCGTCGCCACCGAACAGCAGGTCGCCGCCGAACAGCGCGTTTTCCCAGAGATAGGTGCCCTGGAAGTCCACGCCCGAGGTGTCGACGCTCGGCCCGTTGATCAGGTTGGCCTTCACGCCCAAGAGGTTGGCAGGGGCGCAGTCGTCGGTGGCCATGTTGCCGTCGTCAGCGAAGGTGAACCGGCTGCGGAAGGCCGCCTCCCCGCACTTCCAGGTGGAGGCCGTGGCGCTCGGGAACATGGTCGAGACGAGGGCTGCGGCGGTCTCGCTGGTCAGTTCGTCTGCGAACTTGAAGCGGAAATAGTCGACCGTGCCGCGGAAGTTCCCCACGTTCACGATCATCCCGACATTGTAGGTATCGGCGGTTTCCGGCTGCAGGTTCGGATTATTGGCGGTGTCGACCGGACGATAGAGCGAGCCGACGCCGGGCAGGTTGAACTGGGCCAAGCCGCGGACGTTGCCGGGGGTCAGGCTGGTCTGTTGCGGAGCCCGGAAGGTGGAGCCGGCCGAACCGCGGAAGGCCAACCAGTCGAGCGCCTGCCAGCGCACCGAGAGCTTCGGATTGGTGGTCGAGCCCACGCCGCCGCCATAATATTCGTAGCGGATCGCGCCGGAGATTTCGAGGTTGTCGGTGATCGGCAGCTTTATTTCACTGAACACCGACGACACCACGCGGTCGACATCGACCTCCTGCACCCCGGAATAGAAGGTGAAGGCGCCGGTACCGGCGGTCCCGCAGCCCGGCAGGCCGTCCCCATAAGGAAGGCTGTCGACGCAGGGGGCGGCGTTAATGTCGTAATAATCCGGCACGTTGACCTGGGTGCGGTCATAGCGCCACTGCGCGCCGAGCGCCCAGGAGACGGCGCCGCCGCCAAGTTCGATTGGTGCCTTGCCGTTCAAGACGCCCTCGACCACCGCGATCTGCGTGTAGGTGTCGGCCACCAGATCCTGATGGATCCAGTTCAGCAGGTCGAGTTTGTTGTTGCTAGCCGCGGAGACATAGAACGGATTAGCGCCGCCCGTGCCCAGGCTGTTGGGATAGGCGTTGGCGAAGGGGTTGAAATACATGCAGGATCCGACGCCGGGCGTGCCGGTGAGGGGATTGCAGCCGGGACCGCCCAGGCCCCGAATGGCCAACTGCAGCCGGGTCACAGACATGTCGGGGCCAGCGCCGCCTTCACCATGATTTTCCTGGAACGTCGTAGAGAGGCTCCAGCCGATATCGTCGAAGACATGGCCCTTCAGAGAGGCGGCGACCCGGAAGGCGGTCGCGGCGCGATGCTGGTGGTCGGCGCCGTCGCCGAACAGCGGGTTGCCGCCGTACCCCTCGGGTCGCCAGCCCGTCTGGGAGGTGACGACCCCGTTAGCCGCGGCGTTGGTGCAGATCGTGCCCAGCGCAGGGCAGTTGATGGGGTTGGCCAGGAAGGCGATGAGGCCCGGGTTGGTGTTGGGTACATAGAACCGCGACTGCTGGTTCAGCCCCACCGCCGGATAGGGCGAGGTGCCGCCACCCGCCGACCCGCCCGAGGCCGCGATCGGTGTCGGGAACTGGGTGGTAGACTGCGCCGGGGACACGCGTTCGACCGGAACGTCGTGCCGCGACCAGAGCGCCTCGCCGTGGAAGGTTATGTCGTCGGTGACCTCGAAGTTCACCTGGCCGTAGAGGCTGTAGTGATACTCGTCGTTCACCAGGTTATCGAACTGGGTGAACTGGAAGCGGCAGCCGGAGGCGGGGGTCGCTGGGTTGACCAGGACGCCGCCCAGCTCCACGCATCCATTGTCGACGAACGACTGCGAGAAGGTGCCCGCCGCCAGTTGCGCCGACGTGCCCGTGGTGAAGACGCCGGGGTTGGAGGCTGTCGACCAGCCGCCGAAGTTGTTCGTGGCGAAGGACTGCAGCGCCCAATCGCGATCCGTCGTGCGCAGTTCGCTGCGCCGGCGGTAGCTGGCGGTGACCATAGCGTCGCCGCGGTCGAAGACCCAGCCATAGGCGGCGCTGGCGTCGTAGTCGCCGGCCGAGCCGTCGATCTTGGCGTAGTTGCCGCTGACCTCAAGTCCCTGCAGGTCGCGACGGGTGATGAAGTTGACCACCCCACCGACCGCATCGGAGCCGTAGGTGGCCGCCGCACCATCGCGTAGCACCTCTATGCGGCCGATCGCGACGTTGGGGATGAAGTTAATGTCCGTCGACTCGATGGCGACGGCGGCGGGCGACGGGGCCATGCGTTGGCCATTGAACAGCACCAGGGTCCTCCCCGAGCCGAAGCCGCGCAGGTTGACAGTCGCCGCACCGGCGGCGGTGCCGAGGAAGCGATTGCTCTCCCCGATGGACCCCTGGGCCACGGTAAGGTTCTTCACGAGTTGGACCGTGGAGGGCGAACCCTGCTTCTTGAGGTCCGCGGCGCCGATAACGTTCACCGGCAGGGCGGCGTCGGTGGGGGTGCCCGCAATATAGGACCCGGTGACGACCACCTCTTCGACGGTCGTCGTGCCCTGAGCCAGGGCCGGTGCCGCCAGTCCGCACGCAACGATGACGGCCAAGGCCGAGCCGCCGCAGAAATACCTGCGCTTCAACATGAAATTTCCCTTCCCCTTGAGCACCGCCCTAATTCGTATGGACGAGTTTGACTCCTAAGATGAAAATAGCATCGGACGCCGTTCGGTGGAGCGCCAGGAGTTTTTCGTAACTGAAACATATCCGCGCTATGTGCTGCGCCGCACACTGGGGGTCTGGTGATCAACGATCAATTTTGCCGGGACCGGCTTGGGGTTGCGGGGATCGGCCCGCCGCCGTGCGGGCTCTCCCGATCAGGTTTCCTTTACGAAATCGGGGGGTGAGAGTTTCGAAGATTGGGGATGCTCCGCTCAGGAGCACATACCCGCACTTCGAATTTTTGAGGTGCGGCGGAGGGTGCGGCACCGCATTTGCCGAGTGCCTATGTTGCATGAAAGACGCGCTCGCCAAGAGAAGGCATCCGACGCCTCCCGGGGGGAGGCGGGCGGGGTCATAGGAGCGCTTCAACCGGCCATATGCGGCCCGGCGGGTTTCCGCTACCCGGGTCGGGGTTGTACTGGGTGCCGATCGCGAACGACGGATTCTTGTCGCGCAGGTTCTCAACCGAGACGGTCGGGGCCGTGTCCCAAGGCAGTTCGGCCCGATAGGTAAGGTCGGCCTCCCAGTACTGAGCGATCTTGGTGGTGGATTTCACCGCCGCCGCGATATTGATAGAGTTGGGCTCGATCTGGGTGGAGGACACGAGCCGAACCTGCAGGCGCAGGTTCCGGCCACCCATCGATCAGTTCACATAGGCGTTGGCCCGCAGGTGGGTAGCCCGTGAAGAATTAGGCGCGATAGATGGGGCAACTTCACTCGTGTGGAGCACGGCAACCAGATCTTGGACCTGGCGGCGGCCGGCTGGGGCGACGATCCCATATTCGGCTGGGTGAGCGCGGAAGGCGCTGATCTGGGCGGTGCGTTGGCGGACCACCAGATCTCGCGCTCGGTGCAGCATCAGGATGCTTTGAGCATCGACGGACTTGATTAGTTCAAATCACATGGTCGGGCGGGTCACAGCTTCGCAGATGGCCTCGGCGTCTGACTCATCGTTTCACATAGGCCGGCGGCGTCAGCTTGACCTCGTGGCTCAGCGCCTGGATTTGGAGCGTCCAATGATGGGCGGGTGGCGTAGGCCTCGATCCCAATCAAGCGGGGGGCCAAGTCGCCCAGTGCTGACAGGAGCTGGTCGCGACCGACCTTGCGGTGCAACATCGCTTTGCCGTGCTATCGACGCCGTGGATCTAAAAGACAATCTTGGCGATAACCAATCCAGCCGTGGTAATTTCCGTTGGGCAGATCCTTCCTTTTTTGACGCACCACCGAGGCACCTCGCGATGCCGTTGGGTCGAGGGCCGTCTACCCCATTAAGCTCACCGAGGGCCCGGCCTACAACGGCCGCAGCGCCGCCGACATGCTGACCTTGATCGAAGCGGGCCATATCTTGCTGGGCGATCGGGCTTACGACAGCGACGCCTGCGCCAGGCCTTGGCCAAACGCGGGGCATGGGCCTCACACGACGTGGGTAAACCGCTTCAACCGGTGGCGCAGGGCCGGCGCCTAGGACCGGCTTTGAAGGCCGTGTTAGAGGCCCCAGACATGACGTCCGTCATGCGCGACTAACCTGCATTCCAAGAAGATCACATGTAATTCAACGGGCCTCACCCGCTTTTCCGCCCGAACCTTTGGCGACTGGAACGATGTGGCGAAGGCCGACGAGATGGGTAGCGGTTAAGCTGGACACCGAGAGCACGAAGATTATCGAGAATCTCCTAAATCTTCACCGATACGGAAGGCCGTGCAACCTCAGTTGACGCCAAACTCAGGGCGGAGGCGCACCAGGGCGCTTCAGCCAAATCGGCAGTCCCGCGACGATCAACACCGCCGCGTCTGCGCTTGCCGCCAGACGCTGATGCAGGCGGCCAGCCTCATCACGGAAGCGGCGGGCAAGCGCGTTGTCGGGCACAACGCCTTGGCCGACCTCATTCGAGACTAGAAGAATGTCCGCCCGGCTGCCTCTCGCTGCTTTTTCGAGGGCCGCGAAGGCATCAGCCAGCACGGCCTCGGCGAGCATCAGGTTGCTGAGCCAAAGGGTCAGGCAATCAACGACCGCCACGTCCCCGGACGAGAGTTCGTCGAGCGCTTGTGGCAAATCTAACAGCGCTTCGACCGTTTTCCATGCCTCGCCGCGCTCAGCGCGATGGCGGGCGATGCGATCCGCCATTTCGTCGTCCAGGGCTTGAGCCGTCACGATCATCACCAGGCGTCCACCACCTTCCGCCACCCGCGTCTCCGCCCGCGCCTGACTCCAGGCGCTCTTGCCCGAGCGGGCGCCGCCGAGGACGAGGGTGAAAGGCAAGGCTGACTCCTGCGGATTGACGTTGTTTACCGCGGCGCTTACGACAGGCGCCGCGACAGGTTCCCCGAGAGGGGATTAATAGGGAACTCAGGTGTGATGCCTGGGCTGCCCCCGCAACTGTAAGCGGTGAGCCTGCGCGCCGAAAGCCACTGGACCCTCGGGTCTGGGAAGGCGGCGCGCAATCGGTGATGACCCGCGAGCCAGGAGACCTGCCCGTCGCGGTCGTTCTTCACATGGCCGGGGTGCGCCAGGTGAACGGGTTCTCCCGAGCAACGACGACTGCTGTGGGCCGCGCCAGGGGCGGCGTCCGTAGTCGTGCGCCTGTGCGCGGCTGCCGCCGTCTCCCCACGCGGTTCGTCGATCGAATGGGGAAAGACCCGCTATGAAGACGCTACTGCTTTCGACCGTCGGCGCCGCGATCCTGGCCGCCGGCTCGGCCCATGCTCGCGAAGCCACGTCCAGACCCGATGTCGGTGACGCCCAGGCCGCCAACGCTGTCGAGACCCTGGTGGTCACGGCCAACCGGTCCGCCCAGCGCTCCGACCGGATCGGCCAATCCGTCACCGTTCTCGATGCTGGGGCGATCAAGGCCAGCCAGGCCGTGGCGATCTCCGATCTGCTGATCCAGACGCCCGGCGTCAGTCTCTCGCGCAACGGCGGTGTGGGCCAGACCACGTCGCTGCGCATCCGCGGTGCGGAAACCGACCAGACTGTCGTCGTGATCGACGGGGTGAAGCTCAACGATCCTTCCCAGGCCGGTGGCGGCTACAACTTCGGCAACCTGCTCGCCGGCGATGCCTCGCGTGTCGAGGTGCTGCGCGGCGCCCAGTCCACGCTGTGGGGCAGCCAGGCCATCGGCGGGGTGGTCAACATCATCACCGCCCGGCCGACCGCGCGCTTCGAGGGGACGCTCAGCGTCGATGGGGGTTCGATGAACACCAGCTACCTGCGCGGCGGCGTCGGCGGCGTCGGCGAATGGCTGACCTGGCGCTTGGCCGCTAGCCACTACGTCACGTCAGGCATCTCCACCTACCGGTTCGGCGCGGAAAGGGATGGCTACCGCAACACCGGCCTGACCGGCCGGGTGAACGTGAAGTTGGCCGACGACGTGTCGGTGGATCTGCGGGCGGTCTACTCCAAGGGTCGCAACGAATTCGACGGCTTTCCGGCGCCATTGTTCGCTTTCGCCGACGACCCCGAATACGGAACGACCAAGGATCTGGTGACTTACGGCGGCCTCAATTTCGGCCTGCTGAACGGGCGCCTGCAGAACAGAGTCGCTTACGGCTACACCCGCACCGACCGCGATAACTTCAATCCCACGCAGGCGGTGACGACGACCACCTTTGGCGCCCGCGGCGACAACAAGCGCTGGGAATACCAGGGCGTCTTCGACATCGCCCACGGCTGGAACTCCACCTTCGGCGCCGAGCATGAAGACGCCAGCATGCGGACCGCCTCGCCTTCGTCGGCCAAGCCCAACCCGGCGCCGATCCGTGGCGAGGCCAAGATTGATAGCCTCTACGTCCAGGTGCAGGGAACGGTCTTGGAGGGGCTGACATTGACCGGCGGTCTGCGCCACGATCACCACAGCACCTTCGGCGAGAAGACGCTGGGTCAAGCGGCGGCGGCATGGTCGCTGAACGACGGCGACACGGTGCTGCGGGCCAGCTTCGGCCAGGGCTTCAAGGCGCCGACGCTGTATCAACTCTACAGCCAGTACGGAAACACCGCCCTGGCTCCGGAAGAAGCCGACAGCTGGGATGCGGGCCTCGAACAGTCCATGCTCAACCGGCGCGTGAAGGTCTCCGCCGCCTATTTCGACCGGCAGACCACCAATCAGATCGACTTCGTATCCTGCCCGTCGGTGACCACCAATCCGCTCTGTTTCGCGGGCGTCGTGAAGCGGTCCGGCTACTATGACAATACCGCCAGAACGAAGGCCCGTGGGGTGGAGTTGGCCGGCTCGACCAAGGTGGGCCTCCTAACCCTACAGGGCAACTACACTTGGACCGAGGCCAAGAACGACGTGGGCGGAAGCGCCAACTTCGGAAAGCTCCTGGCGCGGCGGCCTGAACACCAGGCGAACCTGTGGGTCAGTTGGGTATGGCCGGCGAAGGTCTCCACATCGGTCGGCATCCGCTACACAGGCGACACCTTCGACAACGTCGCCAATACGACGCGCCTGAAGGGCTACACCCTCGTGGACCTGCGGGTCTCCTATCCCGTGACCGACGCCGTTGTGCTCTATGGCCGCGTCGAAAACCTGACTGACAAGGCTTACGAGACGACCCGCAACTACGGTTCTCCCGGCCGCGCGGGCTATGTGGGCGTGCGGGCGCGCTTCTGATGCCGCCGGTGGCGGAGACCCCGGTGGCGAACATCGATGGCTTCCGCCGCCACGGCGGACGACTGGCGGCGGCGAAAGCGGCCTTTCCCGACGCGCCTTCGCCCTGGCTGGATCTGTCCACGGGCATCAATCCCGATCCCTGGCGCGGGCCCCGCGCCAGGGTTTCCGACCTGCGTCGATTGCCTGATCCATATGCCGTCGCCGCACTAGAGGCCGCGGCGGCCGGCGCCTTTGGAGCCGATCCAGCCTGTGTGGCCGCCGTGGCCGGGGCGGAGGCGGGACTGCGCCTGCTTCCCCACCTGACGGGCGCGGCGTCGGTCGCCATCGTCTCGCCGACCTACGGAGCGCACGCCGACGCCTGGCGCAACGCCGGCAAGAAAGTCAGCGGCATCGCCCTGGCTGAGGCAGGCGTCAGCCACGCCGAGGCCCTGGTGGTGGTCAATCCCAACAACCCGGACGGCGTCAGATGTGCGCCGGCGTCTCTGGTCGATGGCCGCCGCTGGTTGATCGTTGATGAGTCGTTCGCGGAGACCGTGCCGGACCTCAGCGTGGCCGGTGCCGCCTTGCAGCGCACCATCGAGCTGCGCTCCTTCGGAAAGTTCTATGGGCTGCCTGGCGCCCGGCTGGGATTCATCGTCGCCGAGCCCGGGGTGGCGGCGCGGACACGCGCGCTGGTCGGTGACTGGCCGGTCAGCGCCGACGCCATAGCCCTGGGGACCGCCGCCTATGCCGACGCCGCATGGAGGCGGGCCGCCGTCTCCAAGCTGACTAACGCTGCCGAGCGGCTCGACGCCCTATTGATCGACGCCGGATTCACCTCGGCGGGCGGCACGACGCTCTTTCGGTTGACCCGCTCCGCCGATGCAGCTCGGCGCTTCGCTATTCTGGCCAGCCATGGCGTGCTCACCCGACCTTTCGCCCACGATCCGACCCTGCTGCGCTTCGGCCTGCCTGGCCGCGGCGGGTGGGTCAGACTGACCGCCGCCCTGCGACGTCTGTGAGGAACCTCCATGACCCCCGATGAAGTCGACACCGAAGCCGAGGCCAACCGCCGTCACACCGAGGCAATGAAAGCCCTCAAGGCGGAGCGTGACGCGATGATGGCCGAAAAGATCGACGCGCCAAGCCTGCTGCTGGTTCACACCGGCGACGGCAAGGGCAAGTCCACCGCCGGCTTCGGCATGGTGGCACGCGCCCTGGGCTGGGGCCAGAAGGTGGGGATCGTGCAATACATCAAGGGCAAGTGGATTACCGGCGAGCGGCAGTTCTTCCGGAAATTCCCTGATCAGGTCCGCTACGAAATCATGGGCGAGGGGTTCACCTGGGACACCCAGGACCGGAGCCGAGACATCGCCGCCGCCCGGGCCGCCTGGACCAAATCGCTGGAAATGCTGGCCGACCCGGACCTGAATTTCGTGCTGCTGGACGAGCTGAACATCGCCCTGCGCTACGACTATCTGGACATCCACGAGGTGGTGGAGGCCCTGAAGGCCCGGCCGCGCGACAAGCACGTCTGCATCACCGGGCGCAACGCCAAGCCTGAGCTTATAGAGATCGCCGATCTGGTCACTGATATGAAGCTGGTGAAGCACCCCTTTGAGGCGGGCATCAAGGCGCAGCGGGGGATCGATTTTTGAACCCGCCCCTGACCCGGCGCGACGCAGCCATCGGTCTGGCGGCGGGTGCGGCCATGATCATCCACGGCAACGGGGTCCATGGCGCCGAGGTCGTGTCCGCCCACGAACCACGCCGGGTGGTGTCGCTGAACCCCTGCCTTGACGCCATCCTGGTCCAGCTGGCGGACCGCGCTCAGATCGCCGCGCTCAGCCACTATTCTCGCGACCGCGACAGCTCCAGCATCGCCGACCTCGCCCGGACCTTCCCCTTCACCTACGAGAGCGCCGAGGAGGTGGTCGCCCTGCTCCCCGACCTGGTGCTCACCGGTCGCCATTCGTCGCCCGCCACCAGAGCTGCGCTGAAGCGGTTGGGCGTACGTGCCGAGCTGTTCGACGTGCCCAGCACGGTCGAAGCGAGCCTGGCCCAGGTCGTCCACATGGCCGCGGTGATCGACAGGCCGGCGCGGGGCGCGGAACTGGTCGCCCGTATCCGGGCCGCCATCGCCGCCGCCGCGCCGCCGCCGGGCGCCCGGGCGCTGACCGCGCTCGTCTACCAGTCCAACGGCTTTGCCTCCGCCAAGGGCACCCTGGTCGACGAAATGATGCGCGAAGCCGGCTTCATCAACGCTGCCACCCGTTATGGCCTGAAGGCCACGGGCAACGTGCCGCTGGAACGCCTGATCGCCGACCCGCCCGACGTGCTGTTGGCCGGCCAGCCCAAGCCAGGCGTCCCCACTTGGGCCGACCGGGTCCTAACCCACCCGGCGCTGAGGGCCATATCGGGGCGGATGCACCGGGCCGTCTTCCCGCAGAGGCTGATGTACTGCGGCGGACCGGTGCTGATCGAGACGGCGCAGATGCTCGCCAAGGCCCGCAGCGAAGCGCTAGAGCTGCGCTCATGAAAGCCGTTCCGAAGCCCGCGCTGATCGCGGGCTTGATCCTGCTCGTGGTGTTGCTGGCGCTACTCAGTCTGATGTCCGGGCGGGTCTTTGCGCCGTTCAGCGCCTGGGTGGACCGCGGCGACCCGCGCTGGACCATCGTCTTTGAACTGCGCCTACCGCGCACGATCCTGGCCATAGTTGTGGGGGCGGCGCTGGGCATGTCCGGGGCGGCGATGCAGGGCTACACCCGCAACCCCTTGGCCGACCCCGGCGTCTTGGGCGTCTCAGCCATGGGCGCCCTGGGGGCGGTTCTGACTCTCTATCTCGGGGCTGGCGCGGCGCAGAGTTGGGTGTTGGCGACAGGCGCGATGAGCGGCGCGCTGATCGGCGTGCTGTTGCTGATGGCGCTGTCCGGCTCGGCTTCCAGCACCATCACCTTCGTCCTGGCCGGCGTAATCCTCAACACGGTAGCCGCTGCGGGCGTCTCGCTGGCGCTGAGCCTGGCCCCCAACCCCTGGGCTGTAAGCGAGATCGTCAATTGGCTTATGGGCTCGCTGGCCGACCGTAGCATCGACGACCTGAAATTGGCGACGCCCTTCATCGTCGTCGGCTGTGGGCTGCTGCTCCTGACCGGTCGGGCGCTCGACGCCCTGACCCTGGGCGAGACCGGGGCCCGATCCCTGGGCGTCAACATGGGCGCGACCCGATGGCTTTTGGCGATCGGGATCGCCCTGGCCGCCGGGGCCAGCGTCGCGGTTACCGGGGTCATCGGCTTCGTGGGCCTGGTGACACCGCATCTGTTGCGGCCGTTCGTTGGCTCGCGACCAGGCGCCCTGCTGCTGCCCAGCGCCATAGGCGGCGCGCTGATCGTGTTGGTCGCCGACATCGTGGTGCGCATGACCCCTTCAGCGGGAGAGGTGAAGCTGGGTGTGGCAATGGCCGCGCTGGGCGGCCCCTTCTTCTTCGTGCTGCTGCTCTCGATGCGACGGAGAATGGCATGAGCACCCTCGGCGCGATTGACATCGCCGTCAGCATCGGCGGCGTTTCCATCATCGGCGGCCTGACCCTCAGCTTCAAACCGGGTGCGGTGACCGCGCTCGTCGGCCCCAACGGCGCCGGAAAATCGACGTTGCTGACCTGCCTGGCCGGGTTGCGCAGACCTGAGCGTGGCGAGACAAGGCTGGGCGGCGAGCCATTGCTATCCATGGCTCCGCGCGAGCGCGCCCGCCACGTCGCCCTGCTCGAACAGACGCCAGAGATCGTCTGGGCGGTCGACGTGCGTACCCTGGTTGGTCTGGGCCGCACCCCCTTCCTCGGCGCCCGTGGTCTGACGACGGAGGATCGTGAGGCGGTGGACGACGCCATGCGACAGGCTGAGGTCGCCGTCTTTGCCGATCGCCCGGTGACCAGCCTGTCCGGCGGCGAGCGCGCGCGGGTGCTGATCGCGCGGGCCCTTGCCGGCCGTCCACAGTGGCTGTTGGCCGACGAACCCCTGTCCGGCCTCGATCCCGGCCATCAGCTTGATGCTGTCGCCCTGTTCCGTGCTCTGGCGAGCCGGGGCGCCGGGGTGATCGTGACCCTGCATGACCTGACCCTGGCCGCGCGCATGGCGGACCGGGTCCTGGTTCTGGCCCGCGGCGCCGTGCTGGCCGACGGCGCGCCCCGCGACGCCCTTCGTCCCGAGGTTCTGGCGCAGGCCTACGGGGTCGAGGCGCGGCTGGCCGAGGGCGCGGCCGGGGCCCTGATCGAGGTGGTCGGGCGCATTGGTTGATCCGTGGATCGTACTCGCCGCCGGGGCGCTGGAAGGGCTGGTCGGCTACCCTGAGCGGCTCCATGCCCGCCTGCCACATCCGGTAGCTTGGGCAGGTGGTGCGATTACAGGCCTCGAGCGTGCCTGGAACCGGCCAGCGTGGTCGCCAGGGATCCGGCTCCTACTGGGCGTGGCGGTGGTGGCGATCGTAGCAGGCGCCGCCGCGCTCGCGGGGGTCGGCATTGAGCGTCTGTTGGCGCCCCTGCCCTTCGCCGCGGCAGTCATCGCGGGGCTTGGCGCTTTCGGGCTGGCCAGCCGCAGCCTCTATGATCACGTCTCTGCCGTCACCCGCCCGTTAGACGCGGGCGACATCGCCGAAGCCCGCCTGGCGGTGGGGCGGATCGTGGGGCGTGATGTGGAAAGCCTTGATGAGGCCGGTGTCGCCGCCGCCGCCCTGGAGAGCCTGGCCGAAAGCTTGAACGACGGGGTCGTGGCGCCCCTGTTCTGGTTCTTGGTCGCCGGCCTGCCTGGCCTGTTCGCCTACAAGGCGGTCAACACCGCCGACAGCCTGATAGGCCACATGGAGCCTCGGTGGCGGCGTTTCGGCTGGGCAGCGGCGCGGACGGACGACTTGATGAACCTGATCCCCGCGCGGATCGCCGGCGCCTTGATAGCGCTGGTCGGTCATCGCGGTTGGAGGGTCATGTGGCGCGATGCCGACAAGCATACCTCGCCCAACGCCGGTTGGCCGGAGGCTGCGATGGCCGGTGCGCTCGATGTTCGACTTGGCGGGTCGGCGACCTATGACGGGGTGGCGCACGATCGGCCGGTGTTTGGTGATGGCCTGCCTCCTGGGGCTGACGATCTCAGGCGCGGCCTAGGTCTCTATCTGCGCGCCTGCGTGTTGCTGGCGACAGCGTTTCTTCTGGGGGGTGTCGCTTGGCCGCGCTGATGATCCAAGGCTGCGGGTCCGACGTTGGCAAGTCGGTGCTGGTGGCCGGGCTTTGTCGGCTGTTCGCCAACCGAGGGCTGCGAGTGAGGCCCTTCAAACCCCAGAACATGTCCAACAACGCGGCGGTAACTGCGGATGGGGGCGAGATCGGGCGCGCCCAGGCCTTGCAGGCCCTGGCCTGCCGCGTAGCGCCCACCGTCCATATGAACCCCGTCCTGCTGAAGCCCCAGAGTGACATCGGCGCCCAACTCGTGGTGCTGGGCAAGATGCAAGGAACCTGGAAAGCGCTCGGCTACCAGGAACGCAAGGCATCCCTGCTGGACACCGTATTGCATAGCTTCCGCACCCTGGAAGCCGAAGCGGACCTGGTGATCGTCGAGGGCGCCGGCAGCCCCGCCGAGATCAACCTGCGCAAGGGCGACATCGCCAACATGGGCTTCGCCCGCGCCGCCGACGTGCCCGTGGTGCTGGTGGGCGACATCGATCGGGGGCATGTGATCGCCGCCCTGGTCGGCGCCCATGCGGTGCTGGATGAGGGCGACCGGGCCATGATCCGGGGCTTTCTCATCAACAAGTTCCGCGGCGACCCCAGCCTCTTCCAGGATGGCCGCGCCGAGATCGTGCGGCGCACCGGCTGGCCGGACCTGGGCATGGCGCCCTGGCTGACCGCGGCGCGCAGCCTGCCGGCGGAAGACGCCGTGGTGCTCGAACGCGGCGCCGGACGCGAGAGCGGTCAGGTGAAGATCGTGGTGCCCATGCTGTCGCGTATCGCCAACTTCGATGACTTCGACCCGCTGCGGGCCGAGCCGCAGGTGGAGTTCGGCTTCGTTCCGCCCGGGCAGCCGCTGCCGGGAGACACGGATCTGGTCATCCTACCGGGAACCAAGGCGACCCTGGCCGATCTGGCGTTCCTGCGCGCGCAGGGCTGGGACATCGACCTGGCCGCCCATGTACGCCGTGGGGGCCGGGTGCTGGGCGTCTGCGGGGGTTATCAGATGCTGGGCCGTCGGATCATCGATCCCGATGGAATCGAGGGGGTGGCGGGCGAAGCGGAGGGGCTCGGCCTGCTGGATGTCGAGACCGTGCTGACCAGCGAAAAGATCCTGCGCCCGGTGAAGGGACGGCTGACGGCGGACAACGCCAACTTCAAGGGCTACGAGATGCATGTCGGCCGCACCGAAGGCGCCGGTCTGTTACGCCCGCTGCTGATCTTCGAGGACGGGGCGGTCGATGGCTCCATATCCGCTGATGGGCGGGTGGCCGGTTGCTACGTCCATGGCCTGTTCGGCGCTGGCCCCGCGCGGGCTGCCCTGCTGGCTCAGCTCGGCGCCACGTTCCACGCCGTTGATCACGGCATCGCCATCGATAGAGCGCTGAACGAGATTGCCGCCGTACTCGAAGTCAGTCTCGACATTCCGGCCTTGGCTCGGCTGGCCGGCCTGGAGGCCCCATCATGACCCTGCCTATTGTCCCTCCCCTTGATCGCGCCGCCGAACGCGGCCTGCGCGCCCTGATCGACGGCAAGGCCAAGCCATCCGGCTCCCTAGGCCGCATCGAAGACTTGGCCGTGCAACTGGCGCTGATCGCCGGCAGCGTCACGCCGCAGGCGGTTCGAGCCAGATTGCTGGTATTCGCGGGCGATCACGGCCTGACCCAAGCCGGCGTTTCCAGCTATCCCTCCGAGGTGACCCAGGCGATGGTCGCTACGCTCCTGGCCGGCAAGGCCAGCGCCAACGCCTTCGCAAAGGCCGTGGGGGCTACGGTCACGGTGGTGGATGCAGGCGTGGCGGCGACGTTGTCCGAGCACCCCAGTTTGATCGCTGCCAAGGTCCGGGCCGGGACGCGCAATGCCGCCGTGGAGCCAGCGCTGACCCGAGCCGAAGTGCAAACCGCGCTGGCCCGTGGCGCCGAGATCGGGGGCCAGGCGACCCAAGACGCCGATATCCTGCTGCTGGGCGAGATGGGCATCGGCAACAGCGCCTCAGCTGCCCTGATCCTGCACCGTCTCGGCCCAGCGCCGCTCGGCGACTGCGTCGGCGTCGGCGCTGGTCATGATGCGGCTGGCCTCGCCCGCAAGCGCACGGTTCTGGAGCAAGCCGCGGCGCGCTCAGCCGCTACGGCGCCCCTCGGTGTCCTTGCAGAGTTCGGCGGGCTGGAGATCGCCATGATGGTGGGCGCACTGATAGGCGCGGCGGCGTCCGGCCGACCTGTCTTGATCGATGGCTTCATCTGCGGGTCAGCGGCCTTGACCGCGATACGGCTGCAGCCCGCGGTGCGGGACTACTGCGTCTTCAGCCACCGGTCCGCCGAGCGCGGGCATGGCCTGATGCTGGCAGCGATGGACGCTAGGCCGCTACTCGATCTCGACCTTAGGCTTGGCGAGGGCACCGGCGCGCTGCTAGCCCTTCCGCTGACGCGGGCCGCATGCGCGCTGCTGACAGAGGTGGCCAGCTTGGATGACGTGCTGGCCGGGCGGCTCTGACGGTGCGCAGGCAGGTCCAGCTGTTCCTGTGCGCCGTACAGTTCTTAACGCGTCTGCCCGTGCCCAAGCTCGGCCACTTCAACCCTGACTGGACCACCCGCAGCGCCCGCTACTTCCCTCTGGTCGGCCAGATGGTGGGCGCACTCTCGGCCCTGATCCTGATAGGGGCCGCCCACCTCTGGAACCCCTGGATTGCCGCGCTGTTAGCGATCGCGACGGGCGTGCTGATTACCGGCGGCTTCCATGAGGACGGCCTGATCGATACCGCCGACGGCCTGGGCGGCGGCGAGACGTCTGAGCGGCGTCTGGAGATCATGAAGGACAGCCGCATCGGGACCTATGGCGCCCTGGCGATCGTCCTGTCCCTGGCGCTGAAGGTCGCCGCATTGGCCGGAATGCCGGCGTTCAAGGCGGCCGTCGTCCTGGTCGCCGCCCACGGCCTCGCCCGCGCTGCGGCAGTCGTGGCCATACGCCTGACCCCGTACGCCGTCGCTGGCCGGGCGGGAAAGTGGAAGCCTGTGCCGCGCGGCGTTAGCACGGGCGAAGCTGCCCTTGGTGTGTTGCTGGCGGTGTGGCCGTTCATTTTTCTACCCCCGTTGGTCGCCTTGGCGGGTGTTGTGGCGGGGTCGGTTCTCGCCGCGGCCATCGTGGTGCAGGCCCGCAGGCTGGTCGGCGGCCACACGGGCGACGTGCTGGGCGCTGTCGAACAGCTTTTCGAAGTTGGGTTCTTGTTGGGCGCCGCAGCGGTGCTGATTCGATGACGATCATCGTTTGTCCCCTCAGCGCCGTCGAGGGCGTGGTCCAGACACGGTCGCCGACCCACGTCATCAGTTTACTATCGCCTGGCGCCAGCCCGCCTGAGCTTGCCCTACCACCCGGCAGGCGATTGCATCTGGCGTTCAACGACATAGCCACACCGTCGGACGGACTCGTCGCTCCGAACGAAGCCCATCTGATCTCGCTGCTCGCCTTCCTCGAAACGTGGGACCGACGCTCCGCGCTGCTCATTCACTGCTGGGCCGGCATCAGCCGTTCTACTGCAGTCGGCTACGTCAGTGCCTGCCTGCGAGGCGGCGTCGGCGTCGAAGTGGTGATCGCCGCTCGGCTCCGAGAGGTAGCTCCGTTTGCCACCCCAAATCCCCTCGTGATCGCCCTAGCTGATCGATTGCTTCAGCGCGGCGACGCCATGGTGCGGGCGATCAAGGCAATTGGTCGCGGGTCTGCCGCCGGCGCAGGACAGCATGTTGAGATTTGAGCGGCGTGCGAAGAAGGTACGGCTGACCGGTAAACCCTGCACGACCAATTCCTCGCAGGTCCGGCAGGCGTACTTCGGCTGCCGGACCACCAGCACCCGAAGTTGCGCCGGCACGATGTCCAGGCGCTCGGTGCATCCGTGGTCCCCTGGCCCAAGTGCGGCGCTTGCCGCCTTGTGGCGAGCGTGCATAGTGTTCGCGATGGGCAAGTACGATCCACTGAAGAGATACCTTCGACGCCAGAGGGTGGAACGCTTTGAGCTCACGTTCGTCGAGATCGAGCGGATTGTGGGGGCCATGTTGCCCAAGAGCGCCGAGCGCCCGCAGTGGTGGGCCAACGACTCCTCTCCTGAGACCTCCCACGTCCAATGCGCGGCGTGGCGAGATGTCGGCCTGGAGGCTCATCTGATCGCTGGCCGGGACCGGGTGGAATTTCGTCGGATATAGCGCGCCGAGCTCACGTATGGGCGGGACACGACCGGCCGCCTGTGGCGGGCGGTCCTCGGGCCTCCGGCGAGGAAAAGCGCCACAGGCGGCCCTTCAAGACGCGATCCCTACTCGGCAGCTTGAGCGACCGGCTCAACCGCCAGCGGCTCGGTCCGCAGAAGCTCAGGCAACCAGCCCTTATCCGCAAGCAGGCCCTTCGCCGTCTCCGCCATCGGCTGCTTCTTTAACCCGTCCACGGCGCGCGGCCTCCTCCGATAGGTGCGTTCCCTATTTGCGGATCGACGGAGCTGGCGTCGTCGTTGTCGGAGCGGATGATGTAGGCTAAACGTCGCTACGAGTAGACTCCGCGACTGTAGCCATACAGCAACAGCGCAACCATCATTCCCGGATGATACGGCGGCTGGCCCCGGTCCACCTCGTAGGCCCCAAGGATCGCCGAAAGGTCCAGCCCCAGCGCACCGTGTCCCGCACAAAGTGCGCCAGGTGACCCGCCGGCACGAACTCATGAACCGACGGCGGCAACAGCCACCCCTGGTCCACATCCATCATCGAAACGTCTTGCTCATAGAAAGAGTGGATCAAGCTTCACCCCAGCCGTCGAGTGGATTGCTCGGACGGGCTCCTAGGTGTGCAGTCCCAGCCTCTGATGGCGCATCATTGCCCCTGAGCCGTCAGGAGGAGGATGCGTTATGGGAAGCGTTCTTCACGGCAGGGACGTCGACACCCCGGTCTTCTACGACGCCCTCATCGACAGCATCCAACGCAAGACTTGAGCAGCGTTCGACTCCCATCCCAGCGACCAATGCGCTGCACAGGTCCCGCCCATTGCTTGTCCAACGACTTCAGGCCCCTTAGACCTGGGCGCTCGGGCGCCGACCATAGGAGCCGATCTGGAGCCGGGGGGCGATGGTTCGCCATTGCGCGGCAGCGGTCGGACCTCCGAAATCACGGGCCTCACCTGCTGAGGATTCCAACGCCCGACCCCATTTTCCGCGGCGGCTTGCGCGGCCATTCCAATTGATTCAGACTTCCCCCGCCGCGGCGAGAGCTTCGGTAGGGGCTTGGAATCCCCTGTGCAGCGTTCACGTCATCGCCCCGCCTTGTCGGCTGGCGCCAGGCTCGCAACCGTTTCGACGGGGGCGCGAGCTTGCGTGTGGATTCGCCTGATCACCGCAGGATGTTCCAGTCGCGGCGCGCCGCAGCCCCTCCAGGGTGACCAGGGAGTGGGCCATGACACCTGTGGACGGACCGGGCGCCGAGGCGCCTGTCGAAGAGCGTCCGACGCTCGAAGAGCTCTATCGTCGGCACTCCCGATGGCTGACGGCAATCCTGCGCCGGCGGTTCGATCCGCAACAGGCCGAGGACCTGATGCAGGAGACCTATGTCCGGCTCGGCCCCTACCAGGCTCGTGGCGAGGTCCGGCATCCGAAAGGCCTCTTGCTTCGGATCGCCGAGAACCTAGCTTACAATCAGGCGCGAGGCGCCCGACGGGACCGTCGCCGGGTGGACCGCCTCGCCGAGGTGAGCCGCTGTCATGAGCCCTACACCGACGCCGAACAGCTTCAGGCCCTGTTGTTCAAGCAGGTGGTCGAGGCCTTGCCGCAGCCCTTGCGGGACACCTTCATGATGAGCCGCTACGCCGGCATGACCTATGGCGAGATCGCCAGGCATTGCGGATTGTCCGAAAAGGCGGTCGAATCCCGGATGTCGAAAGCGCTGGCGTTGATCGCCGCGTGGATGCGGGACTGAAGGCGCCATGGCGACCTTGCGATCAGAGGACGAACAGGCCGAGCGGGAGGCAGCCGACTGGTTCGCCAAGCTCAACACCCTGTCGATCACGACCAACGCCCTGGAGCGCTTTCAGGACTGGCGGCGCGTGCCCGCCAATGACGCGGCCTATGAGCGGATGGAAGCGCTCTGGGAGGTCGGCGGGCGACTGCAAGGCCACCCGGACATCCAGCGCGGCGTCACCCAGGCGCTCAGCCGCCGCGCCCCGATCCAGCAGGTGCTCGGACTATGGCGACGCCCAATCCCGCGCCGGACCGGCGCCATCGCCCTGGCCGCCGGCCTGATCCTGGCGATCGGCATCTCGATCATCACCGTTCAGTCTGGGCAATATCGCACCGGGGTCGGCGAGCAGCGCCTGGTCACCCTGGAGGACGGCACGCGCCTGCGGCTGGACACCGACTCCCGCGTGAAGGTCCGGTTAGGCGATCACGAGCGCGATGTTGAACTTCTCCGGGGTCGGGCCTTCTTCGATGTCGCCCATGACACGAGCCGCCCCTTCATCGTCCACGCCGACGGGACGGCGGTTCGCGCGCTCGGCACGCGGTTCGACGTCCGGCTGACCGGAAACGCGGTGAAGGTGACCCTGGTCGAAGGCTCTGTCGAAGTCACCCAGGCCGATAGGCCGAAGGCTTGGCGCCTCACGCCTGGAGAAACCCTGTCCCCGGGGGAGACGGCGGCCCAGCCCAAGCGGGTGGATGTGGCGGCCACGACCAGCTGGACCGCGGGGCGCCTGACCTTCCGGGAGACCCCGCTGGCCCAGGCGGTGGCCGAGGTGAACCGTTACAGCCGCCGCAAGGTGGTGGTCGATGTCCCGCGCCTGCAGCAGGTGCCGGTGAACGGCGTGTTCGACGTCGGCGACACCGAGGCCTTCGTGGCCGCGGTCCGCGACCTGTTCGAACTGACCGTCGAGCCCGAGGACAGCGAGATCCGACTGACGCCGAAAGGCTAGGTTCACCCAACTCTTGGGTGTGAGATTTCTCAAAGACAATTCAAGACTGTTTTTGCTAGCCTCGTCAGGGTGACCCCTCCCCTGCGGTGCTTCTTACCCAATAGCGACCGTCTTGAGCGCCAAGCGCCGACGGCCGCGCGAATTGGGGAGCGTTCAATATGAAGTCTAAATCCGCGGCACGGCGATGGGCCTGGGGCTCGGCCAGCCTGCTGGCCCTTCTGGCGGCGGCGCCCGCTGCGATCTCAGCGCCCGCCGAACCGGTGCTGACCTTCGCCATCGCCGGCGGCGCGCTAGAGAGCGTGCTGACGGCCTATGCCGCCCAGGCCCATGTCCAGCTCCTCTACACCCCCGACGTCGTCAGGGGACGGCGCAGCGAGGGTCTCTCCGGGGCCTTCACGGCCAAGGCCGCCCTGGCGCGTCTCCTGGACAGAGCCGGCATCACCGCCCAGCAAAGCCGGCCCGGCGTCATCGTCCTGCGCATTGGCCTGATCGCCAACAGCGAACAGACCCTCCAGGCCGAGGTCGCCCAGGCCGCGCCCACCATGCTCGACGAGGTGGTCGTCACCGGCTCCCACATCCGGGGGGTCGGCCCGGGGCCGGCCCCGGTGGTCAGCCTCGACCGCGACGAGATCGATCGGCAGGGCCGCGCGACGGTGGCCGACACGCTCTCCAACCTGCCGCAGAACTTTTCCGGGTCGGCGAACCCGGCGGTGCTGACCACGGGGGTCGACGTCACCTCGCAGAACGCCGGCCGCGCCACGGCTGTCAATCTTCGGGGCCTGGGGGCCGACGCCACCCTGGTGCTGGTCAACGGCCGCCGGATGGCCGGCACCGGCGGCAAGGGCGACTTCGCCGACGTCTCGGCGATCCCCACCGCGGCGGTGCAGCGGGTCGACGTCCTGCTGGACGGCGCCTCGGCCCTCTATGGCTCAGACGCCGTGGGCGGGGTGGTGAACATCATCCTACGGCGCGACTTCGACGGCGCCGAGACCCGGGCGCGATTTGGCGCGGCCCAGGGGGGGGCGGCGGAAACCCAGTTCGCCCAGACCTTCGGCAAGGCCTGGAGCACGGGTCGGGCGCTGATCTCCTATGAGTACTACCAGCGCAACGCCCTGGCCTTCGCCGACCGATCCTATACGCAATCGGCCGATCTTCGGTCCCTGGGCGGTACGGACCGCCGCACCAACATCTCCAGCCCTGGCAACATCGTCCTCGTTGACCCGGTGACCAACGCCGCGACCCCGACCTGGGGCATTCCGGCGGGCGTGAGTCCCCTGCTCCCGAGCAGCTTCATCCGCGGCGTGGTCAACCTGCAGGAGCCCCGGGCGGGCCAGGACCTGCTGCCGGATCAGGACCGCCACAGCCTCTATGCCAGTTTCGGCCAGGAGCTGGGCGACCGGATCGAGGCCAGCGGCGATGTGCGCTACAGCCGCCGCACCTTCAGCTACGCCTCGCTGTCGCCCAGCGCCTCGATCACGGTGGCCGACAACAACCCCTATTTCGTGTCGCCCAACGGCGCGCGCAGCAACCAGATCTACTATTCGTTCAACGGCGATCTCGGCCCCAGCATCGCCTCGGGGAGCAGCGAGAGCCTGGGGGTCTCGGCCGGCCTGGACGCCAAGCTCTGGGGCGACTGGAAGGGCGAGGCCTATCTCGCCTTTGCCCGGGAGCTGGTGCGCTCGGCCACCGACCACAACCTCAACAGCCTGTTCCTGCGCGAAGCGGTGGGCGCCACGGCCGACAATTCCGCCACCCCCTTCAAGACCTCGGTGGACGGCTTCTTCAATCCCTACGGTTCGGGTCAAGCCAATAGCCGCGCGGTGCTGGACTTCATCGGCAGCGGTTACAGCCGCCAGCGCTATGAAAGCCAGGTCGCCTCCTTCAACGCCCAGGCCGATGGCAAGGTCGTGACCCTGCCGGGCGGCGACCTTCGCCTGGCTGTGGGTGTCCACGGCAGGCGGGAGACCTTCGATCAGGTCACCTCCAACTTCCAGGCGTCGGTGGCCCCGACCCTGACCACCCGCCCCACCTCCGAGCGCAACATCGTCGCGGGCTTCGCCGAGGCCCGGATCCCGCTGGTGGGCCCGAACAACGCCCGACCAGGCATCCAGGCCCTGGAGGTCTCGCTGGCGGCCCGTGTCGAACACTATGACGACGCGGGAACCACCACCAATCCCAAGGTCGGGGTCATGTGGTCGCCAGCCACCGGCCTTCGGCTTCGGGCGACCTATGGCACGTCCTTCCGGGCGCCGACCTTGACGGAGGTCTATGCCGCGCCGGCCATCAGCAATGTTCAGTATCTGAAGGGGGCGGCCCGGGTGCTGTCCCTGACCCTGACCGGCGGCAATCTCGACCTGAAGCCCGAGACGGCCAAGTCCTGGACGGCGGGCTTTGACTATGAGCCGCAGGCCGTGCCGGGCCTCAAGCTGAGCGCGACGGTCTTCGACACCAATTTCACCAACCAGATCGACCGGCCGGTCAGCCAGAACGCCAACGCCGCCCTGACGGAGCCGGCCTTCGCGCCGTTCGTGCGCCTGCTCAATCCAGCCAATCCGGCCGACCTGGCCTATGTCCAGAGCCTATTGAACGATCCGGCCTATACGACCCCGGGGCTCTATCCCGCCAACGCCTTCGGCGCGGTGGTCGACACCCGCTATGTCAATACCAGCACCCTGCACGTCAGGGGCCTGGACCTTTCGGCGGCCTACAGGTTCGACCTCGGCGACAACCGCTTCGACTTGGGCATCAGCGGCTCTTACCTGTTCGACTATCAGCAGCAGCTGACCCCGACCTCGTCGACTCTGCAGCGGGTCGGCATCGCCAGCTATCCCGTTGATCTGCGGGCCCGGGCGGCGCTCAACTGGACCCGCGACACCCTCGGCGCGACCTTCACCCTCAACTATGTGGACGACTATCGCGCCGAAACCGGTCGCAAGATCGACAGTTGGACCACCGCCGACCTCCAGGTCCGCTGGACACCGACGGGCAAGCGCCTTGAGGGCCTGACCCTGGCGGCGTCGGTGCAGAACCTCTTCGACACCGATCCGCCGTTCTACGATTCCCCGAACTATATCGGCTTCGATCCGACCAACGCTGATCCCCTGGGCCGCGTCGCGTCCCTCCAGCTCACCAAGCGCTGGTAGCGACCTAACCTCTCCTCGGATCGGAACTTCAATGCGACGTCTCTCGGCGCTGTGCGCCCTGCTACTCACGTTCTGCGGATCGATGGCGAACGCGAGGCCCTACACCGTCGAGGACCTGCTGAGCACCGAGGCCTTCGGGCGCGTGGTCTTCGATCCCACCGAGCGGTGGGCGATCATCGAGCACCGGCGGCCTTGGCGCACGGCGGCGCGGTTCGATTACAATCAGCAGACCCCGCTGCTGCTGACCGAGCTGCTGCGGGTCGATCTCAAGGCGCCCGGGCCGGCCGTCAGCCTGTTCCCGCAACAGGCCGACGCTGGCTTTCTGGCGGGGCCCATCGCGCCGGACGGCCAGAGAATGCTCGTCTACCGCCTACGCGGCCACAGCTTCGAGGCCGGCCTGGCGACGCTCGCCACCCGCAGCGTCCGCTGGCTCGGGGTCACCCCCGAGCTCGCCAACCATGGCCCTGTCGCGGGCTGGCGCTCAACGACCGAGTTGCTGCTGATCGCCCGGCCGACCGGAGACCTTCCACGCCAGCTGGCGATTGGCTGGGAGGCCAATGGCCGGCGCGCCACCCTCGACGCCGCCACCGCCTCGGGCAAGACCCCGGCGGTGACCACGATCGGCAGCGGCCGGTTCCTCGGGGTGCGGCCACGCGACAAACCCGGCCGACTCCTACGGATCGACGCCCAAAACACCCGCATCTCGACCTTGGCCACGGGAGAGTTCGTCGACCTCGCCATATCCGCAAGTGGGCGATACGCCGCCTTGATCGCCGAGGGCGCGGACCTACAGCCCAGGGCCGCCGACCGCCTCTACACCGCCTTCCCCACGCGCCACCGCAGCCTGACCCTTCTCGATCTCCGCGATGGACAGGTCACCTCGCCCTGTCCCGGCTGCGCCATATCCCTGGGCGTGCTGAGCTGGTCGCCAACCGAAGATGAGCTGCTGGTGGCGACGCCGGGACCTGACGGCGACGGCCGGGCTTTGATGCGGGTCGGCGCCTCAACGGGCACAAACCGCCCTCTCCTGCCCGCCGGCCTGGCCCTGCAGGTCGACGAGACCGCCTGGGAGCGGACGCCGCGCCCTCGGGTCGACTGGATGGGCGAAGACCCAATCGTCTGGGCCCGTCCCGCCGGCGGCCGGACGGACTGGTATCGCCTCAACTCAACCGGACCCATCAACCTGACGGCCGGTCTCGCCGCGCCCACCCGAAATCTCGGCGCCGTCGGCCCGGACCACCTGCTGGTCCCAGCCGATGGCGGGATCTGGCGTATCGATCGCGAGGGCCAACACCAACGGCTGACCCACGACACCGACCACTTCGTTCTGGTCTCGCCCGAGCCGGAGCCGGGGAGCCGCCTGGCGAGCAATCCGCAGCTCCCAAGGGACTGGATCGCCACCATCGGCCAGACAGGCCTGACCTGGTGGAACGGCCCGAGCCCGACGTTCCCGGTCGCCATCCCGCCCGGCGCCCAGCCCCTCGCCGTCAGCCGCCGCCACCTGGCGCTGCTGGTTCGCGGCGAGAGCGGCGTGCGGCGCCTGGTGCTGGTCTCCGCAACCGGCGCCGCGACCACCGTCCTGGAGATCAACCGGGGGATGGCCGACGTCACCCCCGCGCGGGTCGTGGGGATCCATCATCGCGGCCTCAAGGAAGAGCCGCTGACAAGCTGGCTCTATCTGCCGCCAAAACTCAGCGCCAACCGCCTGCCGCTGGTGGTGATCCCCTATCGCGGCCGGGTGTTCCCAAGCCCGCTGGCCCAGTACGAGGTGGGCGGGCTCAGCCCGCATATGAACCCGCAACTGCTGGCGGCCCAGGGCTATGCCGTGCTCACGCCGAGCCTGCCCTATGACGCCTCGGTCCTCGAACCCACGGCTGGGGTGGCCGATCAGATCCTGTCGGTGGTCGATGCGGCGATCGCCACCGGCGCGGTCGATCCTGACCGTATCGGCCTCTGGGGCCACAGTTTCGGCGGCCTGATCGCCATCGCCGCGGCCGAACAGAGCCCCAGGTTCAGGACTGTGATTGCCGTGGCCGGGGCCCACGACCTGGTCTCGCGCTGGGGCGCCTTCAGCCTGCACCGGTGGGTGGTCGCGCAAGACGGCTACGGCTCGGCGACCACGGCCGGCATGGTGGAACAGGGCCAGTTTTCCATGCACGCCCCGCCCTGGGCCGATCCACAGCGCTACCTGCGCAACAGCAACATCTTCGCCGCCGACAGGATCACCGCCTCGGTGCTGCTGATCCACGGCGAGACCGACGAGGAGAACATCGCCCAGAGCCAGGAGCTGTTCTCAGCCCTCTACCGGCAAGGCAAGGACGCTCAGATGGTCACCTATTGGGGCGAGGGCCATGTGCTGGCCAGCCCCGCCAACATCGCTGACTTCTATCAGCGGATCTTCGACTGGCTGGCCCTCACCCTACCGGCGCTGGACCATCCTGAACTGGCGCCGACTGGCGTGGCGCTCGCCCCAACCTCGCCTATCGCCAGAGCGCCCAAGCCCTCCGGGTCACCTTGACGGCCGCCCAGGCCGAGAACAGACCAAGAACGTCAACAGGCAAACCGAGCCTGCCCGCGCCGCGTTACATCCAGAGGGGTGCTCTGGCGTGCAGTTGGGTGCGTCTCCGGAATCGTGTTGGTGATAGGCTTAAGACTGGTGACCCAACCGCGCCTGCAACATTGGAATATATAAGTAACATATGTCGCAGCTGGTTTCGCGGTTCCAGCTTATGACCAAGTCGGCCTTCACCGGTGCATATGCGTCCCTGCTCGAAATACTGGTCGCCGCCCGCAAGGACCCGGGCGTCATGCAGGTGGAACTTGCACTTCGCCTTGGAGGGCCGCAGCCCTTTGTCTCCTACTTCGAGCGCGGCGAACGGCGCATCGATGTCGTGGAATTCATCGCGTTCGCAGAGGCGCTTGGCGCTGACCCCGAGGCACTCTTCTCGGAGCTACGGCGTCGAACCATGCGCGAACCCGGCAACGAGCCATCCCACTAACGATTGGCGACGCCAGCGCACGCTCCAGGCGACGGGTCCCGGTGGACCGGCTACAGGCCAAGCTTGAGGTGATCATTAAGGCCAATTCTGCTAGGCCGCCGCGATGCGGACTTTGACAGAGTGCCTCATCAAAGCCGATGAACTGGAGGCGCGGGCCAATCAGTCCTGCTCACCCGACATGCGCGCCAGGTTTCTCTACCTCGCCCGCTACTGGCGCGATCTTGCGCGCCAAGCTCTGGCGCAGGATGTGACGTTCGCAACGAGACCGCCAGAGCGTTAGTTTTGGATTGGCCAAGACCGCGCGATAGTTCTAGGCGACCACATTCCTGGCGCCTGGGTGGAGCGACACATGGACGAGATCAAGGTCGGGCCGGACCCCGTCGATGTTGTCGTCGGCACGCGAGTGCGATTGCTCCGACAGGCGCGGAAGCTCTCGCAGGGCGCGCTCGGTGATGCGATCGGCGTGACGTTCCAACAGGTGCAGAAGTACGAACGCGCCACCAATCGCATCAGCATCTCAATGCTAGCCAGAATGGCCCGAGCGCTCGACACGACGATACCCGAGTTGGTTGGCGAGAGCGCCGACGACCAGCGGCCCTTCGACGCCCTCCTCCACCTCATGGGCGAGCCCGGCACGCTGGATCTGGTTCGGGCTTTCGCCGAAATTCGCCAGGGGGAGCGCCGACGCGCCGTCCTGGACCTCGTGCGGGCGATCGCGGACACCGATTAAGAGGGCCGGGCTTGGTGAGGGTATCCAAGTCGCATTCAGCTTGCTCCACCCATCACCGTCTTCGCGTCAGACCATAGCGCGTTGCGCGGAGCTCAGTCTCCGATCGTGGGATCCGGCAGCCGCGGTGGCCATGGCCGAAATGGGTATCGACACCAGCCGGATCCAAGACTGTTCCGTGCGCGAGCTTGACCTCGGATGTTTCGACAACGTGGCCTCTCTTGCAATGCACAAGCTGGCGACCGAGCGCCACCAGGTGGCGGTCGCCTTGGGCGCCCTGCGGTCGCTAGAGTTGAGCCAAGATCGTGGTCGGCAGTCGCACCGTGACCGTCGAACCATTTTCGCCCGAAGCCTTCGCCAAGGTCCCGCCGAGTTGCCGCGTGAAGGCGTCCACAAAGCGCGAGCCCATATTCGATCCAGTGCTTTGGGCTAGTGCAGCGGCGAGACCGATGCCGTCATCGCTGACGGTGAGGACCACCTCGCCGTCACGATGCCCGAAGCCGAGCGCGATCTGCCCTTCGCCAGTTGGAAAGGCGTACTTTACGGCGTTGGTGGCGAGTTCGTTGACGATCAGGCCTAGCGTCACGGCGTGCTCGGCGGTCACCGCCAGCGGCTCGGCCTCGACGCGTATGTGGATCTTCGAGGTCTCGCCGAGCAGGCTTGAGCTTAGCGTGGCCGCGATTCCTTCGAGGTACTCCCCGACTTGAACCGGCCCGAACGCCGCCGAACGGGATATCAGGTCGTACAATTGCGCGATCGCGCCGATACGCGTCTGCATGGACTGGTAGCCCTCGACACAGGGCTCAGGTGCGTCGCGCAGTTCGAAGGCGACGAAGGACCCGATGATCTGCAGGCTGTTCTTGATGCGGTGCGCCAGCTCCGCCGCCAGGATGTCCTTATGGCGCTCCAAGAGGCGCGCCTCCGTGACGTCCTCGAAAGCGACCAGCAGGCGGCCGACCTCGTTGCCCGTGCGATAGATCTCGCGGGCGTTCAGCTTGAAGATTCGACGGCCGAGTCTGGGAAAATCGTCTTCCACCTCGAAGCCGCTGATCGCTGCGCTATCGGGAACCACATGCTCCAACAGCTCCCGAAGCGCGGCGACATCCCACTGTCCCTGGTCGAGGTCACGTAGACGACGGCCGACGATCTCTTCACTCGTCAGGTTGAAGAGCTTGAGGAACGCGCGGCTGGCCGAGACGACGGTCATGTCGAGTTCGAGGACGACGAGCGGGTCTCGGACCGTGTCGACGACGCTCTCGGCAATGCGCCAGTTTAGCTCGCTCAGGCGATGGGCGTCCTTCACCGCGGTGATGTCGTCGAACACCAGCAGCAGGAACGAGGTCTTGTTCTCCGCGCGATAGACCTTGCGCGCATTGAGCACGAAGCAACGCCGGCCGATGCCCTCGAAATCCTGCTCGATCTCGAAGGCCTCGATCACCTCATGTTCCGGAATCACCGTTTCCAGGAGACGGCGCAGGGGCGGAATGTTCAGGTATCCGTTCCCGAGATCATAGATGACCCGGCCTATTGTGTCCTCAGGCGTGACGTCAAACGTAGCGTAGAAGGCTCGATTGGCGGCGGTGACGTAAAAATCTTCGCTCAGGACAAGGATCGAGCTGCGCACAGTCTCGACGATGTCGTGTGCGGACACGTCTATTGAAATCGTGTCCATAGTTGCAAGACCTCGACAAGTCTGTGCTTTAGCATGCGCGCTCGTGGAGTGTTAGAATATCCTCGTCTGGCCTCTTCGGGGTGTTGATCGGCAGGATCGTGGCGCGGCTTCCCGCCAGCCGAGGGGGCGGCCGCGCCTTCTGTCAGCACAATCGTCCTACGTCTGGCGAGGTTGACGTCTGTCTGATCGAAGCACCCAGATTGGCACACCCTTGTCGTGTCTTCACCCTCATGTAATTTCCGCGCGGCGTTTCCTCACGACGGATGCGCCCGCTCATGACTGCCTCAGGCCAACAACAACCTGAGGCAGTCATGCAATGGGCCGCAATCGCCAACCGTCGCGGCCATATGTCGCAAAGGCCACGTAGGCCGGGCGGCTCACCGGCTCGGCTAATGGCTGGTTAACTATGCGCGAGCTTCGTCAGACCCCAGGGATGAACACTAGGTGGTCGGAGACGAAGGCGCATGGCCTCGCAATTCAGCATCAGCCAACGCCTCGACTTCATGCGGCTCGGCGCCGACGACGTCGCGGCGCTTCGAGGGCTACGCCCCCTGATGCAGGGGGCCGTTCCGCTCGCGCTGGACGCGCTCTATGAGCGAATCCTCGCCATCCCGGAGACCGCGCAGTTCCTTCCAGATGACGCCGCGATGCGCCCTGGCGACACGGGATCAACCGGGACGGCCATCGGGGCCCTGGTCAAGTCGGTCCTGGGCCTGGCGATTTCCCGCGAACTCGCCCGTCTGATGGGCGGCGATGTGAGCGTGGAGAGCGAAGAGGGTGTGGGCTCGACCTTCACGGCCAGGCTCCCATTGGCTCGGCTGGAAGGCCCGCAGAGCGCCGCTCAGGAGGCTAGGACCGACGAAGCCGACTTTGCCGACCCTGGGGCGCTCCGCATCCTCGTCGCCGAAGACAATCCCGTGAACCAGATCGTCATCCAAACGATCCTTCAGCAGGCGGGCCTGAACCCCGTGGTCGTCAATGACGGCGAGGAAGCCGTGAGCGCCTGGCGGACGGCCAATTGGGACCTGATCCTCATGGACGCCCAGATGCCGGTGATGGATGGGCTGACCGCGACCCGGACAATTCGCCAGGAGGAGGCCCGGCAAGGCGGCCCGCGAACGCCCATCCTCGCCCTGACCGCCAACGTCATGGCCCACCATCTGTTGGCCTATCGGCAGGCTGGCATGAATGGCCTGGTCGCCAAGCCCATCGACGCCGCCAAGCTGCTGCTCGCCATGGAGGCCGCCCTGGATGAGGCGGCGCTGGCGATGGCGCCCGTAGACTGAGGTGACTTCGACCATGCGATATCACCTCCACCGTGGACGGGGTTCTTGGCGATCTGACAACCTCAACGGTAGTGTGGGGTCAGGTTCGCCTGGAGGATTTCGCACATGACCGCGGTGGCTTGCTTGCGGGTGGCGGTGGATGCGACCCGCGTCAAACTATCGCCAGCTGCGCTTGGCCCGCTCGTCTCAAGATTCTCTGGGTCCTATCTGGAATCGCGGTGGCTCTGGCCGAGGCTGTTCCAGCCACTCACCCACTATTCCTTTCTTCTGACCGATCCGCGCGCCGAAGAGATGGATTTGCGGGAATTGGCGCAGATGGCCGACGATCTGCAAACCAAGCTGTTCGGGACGGGCCTGGGCGGCGACGTTGCGCTTCTGTTGTTTGAGGGGCCTGTCGAGGCTGCCACGGCGTTCGCGGCCCTCGACACTGAGGCTCTGGTCCAAGCCCTCAAGACCCCCGCCCTTCTGCCGACAGGCGGGCGCTTGACCCGGGTCTCCACACCCGACGCAGCGGCCATGGAACCTGAGGCAATCCTCGCAGACTCACCGGCGCCGCCGCTGACCGGGCCGGAGGCCGCCGCGACCGTCGAAAGGCCGCTGCCGGCGCTGGAGGGTCTTCAGGGCGTCTATTTCGTCCCGCGGCAAATCTTCACCGGCGACGTGGTGAGTTCCACGCCCGGCCGGGCCCATACCCATCTCAGTCTGGTGGAGGGCGCTGTGCATATGCCGACGGACACAGCGACCTTTGACGCCGACTGCGTGATCGTGGCCCTGCGCTACCTGGTTGAGGGCGCCAAGAACATGCTCTTTCTACCGGTCTGCTACTCCAACATCATCCGACCGGCTCAACGCCAAGCCTATGAAAGCGCCTTGTCGATGCTGCCCGCCGCACACCAAAAGCAGTTCACGGCCACCGTCTATGACACGCCGCGAGACCCTGCCTTTGGAGCGCTTACCGACATTCGGACGATGTTGTCCAAGTACGTCGCCAACATCGACCTCCAGACAAACGATCCAGGATTCGAGATCGAGAAATTGCCGCTGCATGCCGTCTCCAGCGTGACCTTGGTCCTGCCGGAGGCTGAGCCCAGGGTTCGGCTGGCCGCCCTGCGCCGGTTCGCCGATCGCTTTGACCTCTACAAGCGCAAGCAGATCTGGCCTGGTGTGACCAATGTGCGAAGTCACGCTGAGCTGCTCGCCTGCGTCGCCGCCAAGGCGCCGTTCGTCACCGGGGCCGGCGTCTGTCGATTGCAGACCCTTCCCATGGGCGGGCGGGCGCTCCCGCTGGACGACCTTCCGATCCTTGCCGCCTGAAAAGGTATCAGCGCTCAACGGTCGCGGAGCCCTACATCACTCACGCTATCGGCGGGGACCAGGTTCAAGATGAAGGTGCTGGTCGAACATGACGAGGGCGACCGACGCGTTCGGGTCGTCGAGCTGAAGGACACCGGCGCCAGGCTCTACTACGAAGATGGCGCCCTCTATACGCACGTGGATGTCGCCGGCGACAACCTGCTCGACTATGTGGCCGCGATGGACGACGCCTTGGCCAGCCCCGCCAGTGTCCTCCTGCTCGGGACGGCGGGTGGTGCGCTGGCGACCCTGCTCAGCCGTCGCGGCGCAAAGGTCACGGCCGTCGACAACTGGCAGACCGCCTTCGATATCGCTCGCCGGTGGTTTCACCTCCCCTCGACCGTCAAGTGCGTCAAGGCCGACGCCATGGCGTTCCTTCGGTCGACGTCAGGACAGTGGGACGCCATCGCCGTCGACGTCTTCCGAGGCGTGAAGATTCCCGACGCGATGCTCACCAGCGACATCGGAGCCCTGCTCGCCAAGGCGATGAGACCTGGCGGCGTCATTGTCTGGAACGTGGCCGACACCCCTACGTCCTGGCCGGCCCAGTGGATCGTCAGGGCGCTGAGACTTTCGGGCTTCTCGCCGTCGATGATCCCGGTGATGGATGGCGACGTCGGCAACACGCTGATCGTATGCCGAGACACCCGCAGGCTGGCCGCCTCCGCTCAGGAGGACGCCCCGGCGGATGGGCGCGCAACTGTCGGCTAGGGCGGACGCTTCTAGGCCGGCGGCGAAGTGGCAAAAGCGCCTCTAGCAAGCCCCTCGCCTGCGGGGGGAAACTTGATCTCGATCAAGGTGCGCGCAGGACCACACCCCGCAATGGGTGTCGGGGGACGCTGTGCTCAAGACCTACACCATCTATCTCCGCGACGGCGGCGAGGGGACACGCTTCGAGCCGGCTCTCTGCGAGAATGACTTGGAGGCCTTGACGCGCGCTCGCGAATTGCTGGCCCTTCACGCCGAGTGCGAGGCGGTCGAGGTCTATTTTAGCGAGACCTACCTGTTCCACGTCAGGCGTGAAGCGAAGCCTTAGCCGACAATGTGAGAGGGCTTTGAGGTCCATCGTTGGCGGTCGCCCGTCAGGGCTAGCTGCCATGCAGGTCGACCCGCGCGCGCGCCGTGACTTGGTTCACGGACGGCCCTCCGAAACTGATCACGACCTGCGCGTTGCGCCATCACCCTTGTAGGTCGGGGCTGAGATGTTCCTCAGCGAAAGAGGCTGGCCATGGCCAAACTAACTCTCGTCGTCATCATGGCGCGGCGATCCGCATCGCGATAGCGGGCCAGCTTGACGGATGCACGTCAGGAGCGGGCGTGTGAGCCGATGGCCGTTGAACCGGCGCCGGATGGGGCGCCGGTTCAACGCACCAGGCGTCCCGCCGATGCAAAGTTGTGATCCCACAACCTCAGATAACAACGTTATCAAATTGCTTAGCGATGAGGTCGAAACGCCGCGCGGAAAGTTTTCGAAGCGCGACACGAGCTAGGCACGTCCGTCACCTTCCGACCGGAGCGCAGGAAGCCCAGAGAAGCGTTACCTGGGCCTCGGCGGAGTGGGTGGCTTGACCCTCGTTAGCAACATGGCGTCAGGCGCGCCCAAGGCCGATCTGAAGCGGCAGACTACCAGACTCGGCGCCAACTACCTTCTTCAGGCCGCGCGTCTGGTGGCTGAGGCCATCGACCGTGATCTGATCAAAGCCCTCCTCATCCTGGCGATCTCGCGCGCCAACGTGAGCGCCATCACCGAGAACCCAGGCGCCCGCACGCAGTATGCTGGCCTTACCTCGATACCCCCAGACACCATGCGTCTGCCGATCAGCGCCTATACCCTGGCGAGGGATATGCGGCGTCCCTATGAGACCGTCCGGCGTCACGTCGGCGCTTTGAAGAAGGTTGGCCTATGTGTCGGCGTCGCCGGCGGTCTGATTGTACCCGGCTTGACCCTGGCGAACCCACGGCACCTGTTGGCCATCGATCAGAACTGGTCTCTCACCACGGACTTCGTGGACAAGTTGGGCCGCTTTGGCGTCACCGCGACACGGCAGGCGGACGCCCCCCAGGTCGATATTCGCCGTCAGACCGTCCGCATCTCCGTCGACTACTTCATCGACGGTCTCTGCCTGCTTTCCTGCACGGCGGGGGTCGATCTCGTGGACGTCCTCTTACTCTGCCTCTGCGCCGTGTCGGTCTCGAACGTCGAACACATGGCAAAGGACCTGACGCTCGGCGCGACATCAGAAGAGCTGGCGGCGTTCGACATGGTCACTGCAGGCGACCCGTAAGGGTCAACGCCGTCGCGGCGTCTCTGCTCCTGCCATATGAAACAGCCCGTCGCCGCACCAACAATTTGCTGCGCCTAGGCCTCATCGAGCGCCGGGCCGCAGAGGGGGTCGTTGTTCCATCCTTCGTTGTCGCAAGGCCGAACATGGAGGCTGGACTCGAGGCGTTCGCCACCCTTACGGAAGGCTTCTTGGCGCGTCTGGCGAGATCGGCGTGACGCGCCGCGACGGGGTGGCCGTGGACCCAGAAGGCGCCCACCGACCGGGTCCTACCCGTCGAGGCTATCAAGGCTGCTTGAGCTGACAGGGGCCAAATGCGCGAACCGGCTTGCTCCGCGGCCCCGTCAACAATCGCAGGTGGCCTTATCGGCCGCGCCGCACGCCTCCAGGCTGCATCCGGTCGTTCTGTCGCACCAGATCGGGTGTCCACGCTCTACGCGTTCACCATTTGCGAAGGTCGTTGAATGACGGTCGGTTCGCGCAAGGATGGTTTCCTCGCGCGCTGGGGGGCGTCGAGATGAGCATCAGCGATGAGGACGATCGGGCGTCGGAACACGCGGATGTCTACCGTCGCCTGGTTGAAGCGAGCACCGACATTCTGGTTCGCGCCGGTCTGGACGGCCGCCTGCTCTATCTCTCCCCGGCGTGCCGGGCTCTCGGCTACGAACCCGAGGAGCTGATCGGCCAATCGGCGGCGGACCTGGTTCATCCCGAGGATCTCGCGCGCTTCGTCGCCAACTTGAAAGTGCTGGGCCGTGGCGAGGTCGACCCTTCGGCGGACCGCGCCCACCGTTACCGCACCAAGAGCGGAGATTGGGTCTGGCTGGAGGGCAATCCCCAGCTGCTGCGCGACGCCACCGGTCGGCCCCTCGAAATCCTCAACGCCTTCCGTGACGTCAGCGCCCGGAAGCATGCGGAGACCGCCTTGGCCGGCGCCCGTGCGCGGGAAAAGGTGCAGCGCGACCTCTTCGAGAACGCCTTCCACCACGCCCCGATCGGCACGGCCCTGGTCAGCCTCAAGGGCGCCTTCCTCAAGCTCAACCCGGCCTTCTGCAGGATCGTCGGCTATCCGGAGGCCGAGCTGCTGCGCCTCGACTTCCAGGCCATCACCCATCCGGATGATCTCGACATCGACCTCGGCCACGTCGTCCGCCTCGTCGCCGGCGAGATTCCAAGCTACCAGATGGACAAGCGCTACCTCCGCGCCGACGGCGTCACCGTGTGGGTGCGGCTCTCCGTTTCCCTCGTCCTTGACGCCGCCGGTCAGCCGAAGCACTTCGTCTCCCAGATAGAGGACCTCACTCTCCATCGCGAAGTCGAGGAGCGCTATCGTCTGCTCGCGGAGGCTTCGAGCGACATCGTCCTCAAGGTTGGTATGGACGATGTGATCCAATACGTCTCCCCTTCCGTCCGCCGCTATGGTCACGACCCCGAGGCGATGGTTGGGCGCCGCGGCAGGGAGTTCATCCACCCGGAGGACCTGAAACGGGTTCTGGCCACGGTCGCCGAGTTGGCGGCGGGCTGCGACGTGGAGGCGACCCGCGACCGCAGCCTGCGCATGCGCACGCGGGACGGGTATGTCTGGATGGAGGGCCGCTCCGCGCTGATGCGCGACGAGGCCGGACAATCCGTGGCCCTGGTCTCCCAGATGCGCGACATCACCGAGCGGCGCGCGGCCTACGCCGCCTTGGCCGAGGCCGAGGCGCGATTCCGCCTGATGGCCGAGAACGCCACTGACATGATCGTCACCACCGGTCTTGATGGCTGCATCACCTTCGCCGCGCCGTCCTCCCGCGCGATCACCGGCTACGACAGCCGGGAACTCGTCGGCATGCGCCCGCTGGACCTCACCCACCCCGAAGATGTCGCTGCGGTCCGGCGGGTGTTCAGCAATGTCGCCATGGGTCGCCCCGGCGAGCCCGTCCGCTGGCGCGTCTGGCACAAACATGACGCCCGCTGGGTGTGGCTGGAATCCAACCCCTCCCTGCTACACGAGGAGGCGCCCGACGAGGCCAAGCTCTTCCTCGACGTTATCCGAGACGTCACGGTCCAGGTCGCCCAGGAAACCGCCCTGGCCGAAGCCACGATGGCCGCCCAAGCCGCCGCCGCGGCGAAAGGCGAGTTCCTTGCCAATATGAGCCATGAGATCCGCACGCCGCTGACCGCCATCCTGGGCTTCTCCAGCCTGCTGTCGGCCCGGGAAGGGCTGGACGAGATCGCCCGGGGTCACGTCGGCCGGGTCGCTAGCGCGGGCCAAGCCCTGCTTTCCATCGTCAACGACGTCCTGGACTTCTCAAAGCTCGAAGCCGGCCAGTATGAGATCAAGCCTCGCCCGGCCTCGCCGGTGGATGTCGCCCACGATGCGCTGCTGATGTTCTCACCTCAGGCCGAGGCCAAGGGCTTGTCCCTGGAGTTCCGCTCGGACGGTGAGATCCCTGATGTCCTTGAGCTGGATGCCGAGCGGCTTCGCCAGATCCTGTTCAACCTCGTGGGCAACGCCATCAAGTTCACGGAACAAGGCCTCGTCCAGCTTCACCTGCGGTACGACGCCCCCCTCCAGCGCCTGCACGTGGCGGTGGAGGACAGCGGCGGCGGCCTGACGCCGGAGCAGCATGCCAGCCTCTTCCAACGGTTCTCGCAGGTGGACGCCTCTTCCACCCGCCGTCACGGCGGAACGGGCCTAGGCTTGGCGATCTGCAAGGGCCTGGTCGAGGCCATGGGGGGTGAGATCGGCGTCCGGGGTGCGCCCGGTCAGGGATCGACCTTCCACTTCTTCATTGACGCGCCGCAGACCGACGCCGAGGTGGCTGCGGCCCCGGCTGCGGGCCCCTCTCTGACCCTGGACGGCGTGCGGGTGCTGGTGGTCGACGACAACCCGATGAACCGGACGCTCGCCCGGGCGTTTTTGGAGGCGGTGGGGGCGCAGGTCACCGAGGCGGTGGATGGAACCCAGGCCTTGGAGCTCGCCACGGCCCTGCCCTACGACGTCATTCTCCTCGACATCCGGATGCCCGGCATGGACGGACCGCAAACCCTTAGGCGTCTGCGCGGTGAGCCTGGACCAAACGTCTCGATCCCCGTTCTGGCCTTCTCAGCGGATACGGACCTTCAGAGGTATGCCGATGAGGATGGCTTTGACGACGTCGTCCGTAAACCGGTGAACGCCGCTAGCCTCATCCAGGCCATCTCGCACTGGACACAGTGGGAGCCGATCTCCGAGCAGGGCGACCAACGCCGATGCTGAACGAGATCAAACAGCCCCGCATCCTGGTGGTCGAGGACGACCCCTTGGTCTTAGAGCTGATCACGACGAGACTGGACCTGGCCGGCTTCCACACCTTCAGCGCCCGCGACGGCTATGAGGGTTTAGCCCGGCTCAAGGAGGTCGCGCCCGCCGCGATGGTGCTCGACATCAACATGCCGAAGCTGGACGGCTTTGGAGTCCTGAGGGGGATGAAGGCGCTAGGGATCGCGGTTCCGACCCTGGTGCTGACGGCGCGCAACCAAAGCTCTGACGTGCAGGAAGCCCTGAAGCTCGGCGCCTTGGACTTCCTCTCGAAGCCCTTCCAGGACCAACAGCTGCTGATGCGTGTGGGCCGTCTGCTCCGCAAGCCGGTCGCCCGGCCCAAGCCCCCAAGGGTGAACCCGCCAGTGGTCATCTAGGTGTTCAGTCCCGAATTCTGATGGTGCATAAACAGTCCTGAGTCGTCAGGAGGAGGATGCGTCATGGGAGGCGTTCTTCACGGCAACGCCCGCTCGACGCCGCGTCTTCGAGCCGAGCTCCAAGTGCCGCAAGGGAGCAGCAGGGCCCTTGCCGCTGCTACGGGCTAAACCCCAAGACTGTGCGCAAGTGGCGCAAGCGGACCACGACAGCCGATGCGTCGACCCGGAGGCGGGCTTCTGCGGGTTCAGGCGGTACTTTTCTCGCGGGAGCGCCTCCAGGCGGACCGCGCCCGCTGCCGCGCCCGCATGTTTTCCATGGGTGCGCCGCCCTGGGCCGATCCGCAGCGCTACCTGCGCAACAGCAATCTCTTCGCCGCCGACAGGATCACCGCCCCGGTGCTGCTGATCCACGGCGAGACCGACGAGGAGAATATCGCCCAGAGCCAGGAGCTGTTCTCGGCCCTCTACCGACAAGGCAAGGACGCGCAGATGGTCACCTATAGGGGCGAGGGCCACGTATCGGCCAGTCCCGCCAACATCGCGGACTTCTATGGCCGGATCTTCGACTGGCTGGCCTTGACCATGCCGTCCCCAAGCCAGGTTGGCGCGCCGCCCTCCGTCACCGCTGCCGTTGCACCAGGGCGCGCGACCTGGGTGGCCATCCCCCCAGGCCGCTTGTTCAAGCGAAAGGCCATTCGCTAAAATAACGCCGCACCTAAGCAAAGCCGACTTTAATTGGGGATCACTTAGCCCGGCGCCGAGCGGGCCCCGATGGCGCCCGGCCCCACAGCTCCAGCCATCCGCGCGTCCGCGCCCTTTCAACTCGAAAGCCTGATCGCGCGAACGATGGTGGTCGTCGACAGGTCTCTAAGCGCGACCTCACAAATAGGTCAGGCCCGAAGCTTCGTGATCTCCACCACCAGGGGCTGGATATCACCGTGGAAGCTCACGATCATCGCGGGCAAAATCGTCGAGCGCCTCACCTTGCGCAGATCGAGCGGATGCTCGGCGCGGGCGCCAAGGAGGTGAAGGAACGCCAGTTGCGAACGCCCATTCCCTTCGCGGAAGGGATGGATCGCGTTAAGGTCGGCCAGGAAGTCCGCCGCAGCGGCCACAAATTCCTCAAACGGCGCGCCGCCTGTGAAAGGCGCCGCCTGAAGCCGCTCGAAGACCTTGTCCATGCTTCGCGCAATGTGTTCGGGATAGCAGAAGGCGTTGCCCTGCTTGGACGTCCTGACGGTGCGATAGCGCCCCGCCCAAACGTAGACATCCTGGAACAGGTGCTTGTGCACCGCGCGATAGTGCGCCGGGCCAAAGCGGCCTTGAGGCAGCGGCTCTTCCGACCGCAGGGTCGTTAGTTCGAGCTCGAAGGCTTCGAGCAGCGCCACGTCGCGCAGCCCCGCCTTGTTCTTCAGGACGCTGGAGCCCCTATAGGCGTACGGATCGTCGAAGGCGTCGTAGCCCTCGC
This sequence comes from Phenylobacterium sp., assembly GCF_965229015.1. Classification (GTDB taxonomy): domain Bacteria; phylum Pseudomonadota; class Alphaproteobacteria; order Caulobacterales; family Caulobacteraceae; genus Phenylobacterium. The sequence continues at coordinate 1,365,854 of NZ_CBDDIM010000001.1, forward strand.
CGCTCATCTCTTCTTGCCGAGACTCGCATAGGTGCGAAGGACCTCAGCCCGACGCTCCTCCGTCGTCAGGCCGGAAGCCTTGAGCAGGTCGAGGCGCTTGCGACTTGAGGCGCTCAGTCGCAAACCTTCGACGGCGCTGATGGCGGCGAACGCCTTCGTCCCCAGAACGCGAGCCTTCGGCTTGCGCGACTTTGCTACGGCTTGGGTCATGGAAACACCTTACAGGAATGACCAGGAGTTGGCACGCGCCTCTTGGATTCGACAAGCGCCCGGCGAGCCTCCAGCCCCCCGGGTAAACGAACGGTTTCGGCGGAGGATTTCGCCTGGATTTGGATCCTCGAACGCCGCCTCGTGCGGGCCTCGGTGCGACTATGGCCGGGCGCCCTGGCCCCGCGCCTCCCAATGCCGCACCCAGGATTCCAGCACGGCCGCGGTCATCAGACCCGAATAGTCGCCGCGCCAGACCAGGTGTTCGCGAGTGAGCATGGTCTCCAGCCGGGCGCGATCGAGCAGCCCCTCGCCCGCCAGACGCCCGTCGATCAGCAGGGGCCGTAGGACCTCTAGGCTCGCGCCGACCACCCGGCCGTAATAGGCGCCCAGTTCACCCTTGGATCGGCGCGTGCGGATCGACGCCGGTAATCGCTCGGCGAAGGCCAGACGGGCCAGCCCGCGGTCCCGCCCGCCCACGGTCAGGTCCGGCACCGGAATGGACAGGCAGAGTTCGACGACAGGCTGGGCCAGCAGGGGATGGACGATCTCGCCGGCCCGGCCCCGAAGCCCTTCGATATGGACGAACAGCGCCTGGGCCAGGGTCGCGATCTGCGTCTGCTTGGCCGGCGGCAGGTCGTCGGTATCGGCCAGCCAGGGGTGGTTCGCCACACTGCGCACCCCATGCCAGCGGGAGGACCTGCGAAGCGCCAGCCCCGCGATGGCCCAGAGCGACGTCCGGGTCCAGCGCGCCAAGGCGGCGACGTCGGGATCGAACAGGCCTCGCAGTCCCACGCGCCGCAGATGGTCGATGGCGACCAGGGGCGTCGGGGTCTGGAAGAAGACCATGTCGCCGCCCTGCCCGGTCATCACCCGCTCGACACCGGTTTCCACAATCCGCGCCGCGGCATGCCGATCCCGCTCGATGTCCTTGCCCGTGAGGCCTGGCCGCAGTCCATCGGAGACCAAGGCCAGGGCCTCGCCGGTGACGGCGAAGTCCGGCTTGAAGGCCTCGGTCAGCGGGACGCTCCACCGCGCGGCGACATCACGCGCATAGACCCGCTCATCCCCGGCCTGGTCGGCGGCATGGTAGTTGATCCACTCGGCGACCCTGTCGGGGACGGTCGTCGCCACGCTGCCGGCGACGATCGCGGAGTCGAGGCCGCCGGAGATCTCGACGGAGACCCGCCCCCCACCGGCGAGGGCTGCGACGCAGGCGTCGAGCACGGTGGGCAAGAGCCGCGCGGCGTCCTTGGGCGGGGTCCGCCGCGCGATCTCCGCAGGCCGCCAGACCTGCTGCTCGCCGGCGCCGAAGGTGAACAAGGCGCCCGGCGTGATCGCCGTCAGGCCTTTCAGGGCGCAGGCGCCGGCCATGGCCGCGGTGGAAGACAGACAGGCCGCCACCTGGCCCCAGTCGATCGAAAGCTCCGGCCAGGCCTGTCGCGGCAGCCAGTCGGGCAGATGGGTCGCCGCGAAGCAAACCCCGTCCTGGCGCCAAACCATGGCGTCCAAAGCGCCGCTGGGGTCGCGGAACACACTCGCTGCGGCGTCAGGCCCGCCGGCGATCAAGGCGACGTAGCGCCCCCAGTAGGTGTCGCTCAGATCTCGCGCAATGGTCAGGACGCTGGCCCGCCGCGATATTGTCAGGCTCTCGACCTCGTCGCCGGGCGGACTTCCAAAGCTGCGCCGGAAAAAGTCACCGATGACGTGACCGCGCTCGCCAGGCAGTCGCCGGATCCGCGGCCAGACCGGCCCGCGCGTGAAGATCATGTGGCGGGACCCAATGTCGGATACCGCCCAGATACTGTCGGTGGGAAGACTCTGAAGGACCGCAGACACGATCGCCGGCGCCTCGTCGCTCCACATCAGGGCCAGATAGGCCGCCACCTAGGCGACCAGGATCGGATCGAAGGCCGCCACACGATCGACAGTGTCGTTGAGCACGGTCGAACCGGCCTGCAGCCAGCAGTGGGCCCCGAACGGCCATGTGCGCACGCCGAACACCCAGTCGGCGGTCAGGCCGGCCTGGCCGAGAAATTCTAGCAGCAGCGCGGCCTGGAACAGGCAGGCGCCTTGCACCGGGGACCAAGGCAGCAGGCGACGAAACACCTGACTTCGCCGGACGAGCGCCTCGCCCACCATGCCTTCGCCTCTTCCCAAGGCAAGGCTCCGCGCAGAGGCGCCGGCAAGTATGTGTTCGAACGGCCGACCGCGGTAGGTCCAGGCCATCCCGACGAGCGCCCTTGCGAAATCCAGACGCTCGCGCCGGGTCGGCGCCGGAAATGGCTGATCAAAGAGGTCGTCCCGCGGGGCCAAGGCGGGCCGCTCGCCGTTTGGCGCGCCATCGCTTCGGACCAGCAGCCCGGCGGCCTGCAATTCGGTACGGACCTCCAGCGGCAAGGTTCCAACGGCGCGGTCCGCCGCGCTCACCTGAAAGTCCTGCCCGACATCGGGCAGACAGAAGTAGGCGTCGCTTCGGACATCGAGCAGCACGAGGTCCCCGCCACTGGTCGTGGCGTGAACATGGCTCGGAAAACGCCAGTTGGAGTCGGTCACGGCGGAAGTCCCTCCCGGGGAAAGCCCGGTGGCGAGCTCGGCCCGCCACCGGTCGCCGGCCTAGGCCTCGTAGACGCCGTCGAACTCTTCCGGCACGAGGCCGATGATCCCGCCGAGGGTCAGGCGCTTGGCTTGGCCCAGGGAGATCAGGCGAGAAAACTTCAGCATGATAGCCTCCTTCCGATGGTCTCGCCGCAACATCGCGGCGTCATCAGGGGGCGGCTGCGGAGCGGTGTATTCAATCTATATTCCTCATATAATTTCAGTATTTTGCGAGCCATTCCGCAGCCATCTCTGGCGCCCACGCCCACCGGCGTGAGCGCTCCGCATTGGCCCCAAGCTATGGGGCTGAGGGCCCGGCGCTGGCGCGCCGTTGGGCCGCGGCCAGCAACCGTTCGCTGTCTGCCGCGCGGCGCCGGTGATAGGTGCGAATAGCCTGGGCCAGCAGGGCGCCCGCGTCGTTGAACGCCGCAAGGTTCCGAAGCTCCTGCGCAGCCTCGGTGAGAATACTGGGTTCCAGCAATCGGACCAGATGCAGGCGATCGGCGACAACACGATGCGCCCGCCGAATGACCGCAGATCCGGCGCCCCTCACGATGCGGTCGAAGACCAGTTCGGTGGCCCGGGCATATCCGGCCGCCGTGGCGAGATCGTCGGCGCCTGCCAGGGCGCGCCCAAGGTCGAGCTGCGCGCCTCGCCTCGCGGCCTCGCCGAGCGCGAGAAGCACCAGGGTCGCGTGGAGTCGGTAGAGATCGGCCAGGTCCACAGCGGTCAGGGTCCAGGTCGCATAACCGCGAAGCTTCTCGCGGCGGCCGTCGATCAGGCCTTCTCCCGCCAGGTAGGCCAGGGCTTCGCGCACCGGCGTGGCGCTGAACGACAGCACACGGGCCAGGTCGAGAACGATGAGCGGCTCCCCGGGCGCGATCTCGCCCCGCCGGATCTGGCCGCGCAGTTTTTCGACGGCGGCGCCGAAGGGGTCCCGGCTTCGCAAGGCCTCAACACTCCACACCCAGGCGATGCAGTATCTGGCTCCTTCCCGTTCCGACTGTCCAGTTCGATCAGGTCTATATCGTTAGACAAAACGCCATTCCACCAACGTCCAGCACAAACACGCGACTACATGCGAAGTCATACGCCGGTTCGTTGCGCCACATACGCAATTTCCTTGCGCATCTGAATGCCATCCACTCTCACCGCTCCTTCAGTCACCCATCCAATTATTGAGCGTAGGCGGATTTTTCCTTTGACATCTAGGCGCCACCATTGATTGAAGGCCGCGCGCGGCTGACACTGTCATGCCCCCAAGTTGTCCAAATGAGTCCGCGTTCCATGTCGGCGTTGCACGCAGTCTCCGCTGAAAGCGCGATCCTGTCGCAGACGCTGCGGCTGATCCGCCGCCGCCGCGGCCTGAGGCAGATCGACGTCGCCAAGGCCATGGGCCTGGCGCCTCGGACCTACCAGCACTTCGAGGCCGGCCGAACCCATCTCGATTTCGAGAAGATCAAGTCGTTCGCCGCCGCCACCAACGCCGACCCCAACGCCATCGTGGTGGCGGTGCTGATCGGGTCTCCCGCCTTCGCCTTGCGCAGCATCGATAACAAGCTGACCAGCGCCCTGATGACGGCGTTGCGCCGGTTCGACGACCGGGTGGCCGACGACATCGCCCGCATCGAGGTTGGACGGCTGATCGCCGCCTTCCGCCGCATCTTCACCGATCTCGAAACCGACCTTGCCGCCCGCGACGCCCTGGCCGACAGCTGGCTCAACCCCAACCCACCACCCAATTCCACGCCAGACGGGGGCGACGATGAAACCTGACGCCCCTCGACCTGAACTTGCGCAACCGAGCCTTTGCAACGGCCCGCCAATCACCGATCATGGCCCCGCATGAGAACCGACCTCAAACACCTGCCCGGCGGCAAACAGCGCGAGCTGGCCTATCTGGTCGAGATCCTGCTGGAGGAGTTCGGCAAGCTCACCGCCAAGCGCATGGCGCCGCGGCTGAAGAACGGCCAGGTGCTGAAGATCATCCTGTTCGGCTCCTATGCCCGCAACGAATGGGTCGAGGACCCGATCGGCCGATACTTCTCCGACTATGACCTCTTGATCATCGTCGACCACGAGGACCTGGCCGACACGGTGGAGTTCTGGGAAACCGCCGAGGCCCGGATCCTCAAGGAACTCTCCGCCGGACAGCACCTGCGCACCCCGGTCAATTTCATCGTCCACAGCCTTCAGGACGTGAACCATCAGCTTGAACGCGGCCGCTACTTCTTCATCGACATCGTCCGCGACGGCATCCTGCTCCACAACACCGCCGGCCACGCCCTCGCCGCCCCGTGCGACCTGGCTCCCGCGACGGCCCTGGAAGAAGCGCGCACTTACTTTGAGGACTGGATGGGCAGCAGCGACGAGTTCCTGGAGCTGGCGGCCTTCAGTCAGCAACGAGGCTTCTCGAAGAAAGCCGCCTTCCTGCTCCACCAAGGAACCGAGCATCTCTATAACTGTCTGCTTCTCGTAATGACGCTGTACACGCCAAAGTCACACAACCTCGTCCGACTGCGGAGCCTCGCCGAGCCTCTGGACCCGAGGCTGACCGCGATTTGGCCTACCGATACCAAGTTCGAGAAGCGCTGCTTCGAGCTGCTCCGCGCCGCCTACATCAAGGCGCGCTACTCCCGGCACTATAAGGTCACGCCCGAGGAGCTGGCCTGGCTGACCGAGCGCATCAGCGCGTTGCAGATGGAAGTCCGCGCCATCTGCGAGGAGCGCTTGGTGGCGCTGGGACGGGAGGCGTCTTCGCCAGCCTAGATTTCTGTCCTGAAAGCAAGTCGGCTAGGCCGCCAATTCCGGACCTTGATGATCTAGCAAGAAGCGGTCCCTCACACCGCAGACCTGCATCACTCGGCAATGCCGCCACCAGCGGCCCTAGCCTGTGTTTCGCCATCGCTCAGGTTCGTATGTGGCGCTTCAGGCGGGCCCGGCCATTCGGACTGCCCCAACATTGACGACGTCGACCTTGGAACATATCAAGAACATGCTGCGAAAACCTGCGGCGCCCGAGTCGCGCTTCGTCGTTGCGGGGTGCGGCGTCGCGCGTTTGGGCAGGTGTGCGGAATCGTGATGATGGTAGGCTTAAGACTGGTGACCCATGCAACTCGCCCTATCCCATGACGGCCCTGCGCTCGCGCCCATCTCCCCCCGGCGCGAACTCGGCGCCTATGAGGCGCTCTGGCTCGAACAGGGCGCGACCTTCAAATCGCTCGCCGACCGTTTCGCCGCCGACCCCACCGCCCTGCCCTCCGATTTCGTGCCGCCGTCGCGGGCCGACGCCTGCGCCGACGAGGTGTTCGCCACCCTGAAGGCGGCCGGCGTGCACCAGTGCGGCGTGCGCTTGAACCACGCCGGCGACTATCCCAAGAAGCTGCGCGACGCCCGCCACCCGGTGGAGATGCTCTATTACCAAGGCGCCTGGGAACTGACCGAGACGCGTTGCGTCGCCGTCGTCGGCAGCCGCAAGGCGTCGGAAGATGGCGTGAGGCGCGCCCAGCAGATCGCCCGCGCCCTGGTCAAACGCGATTTCACCGTGGTCTCGGGCCTCGCCGAGGGGATCGACACCGCCGCTCACACCGCGGCCCTGGCCGAAGGCGGCCGCACCGCTGCGGTGATCGGCACGCCGCTGGGCGTCTCCTACCCCAAGCCGAACGCGGCCCTGCAGGCGCGGATCGCCCAGGAGCATCTGGTGATCAGCCAAGTTCCGGTCTTGCGCTATGCGCGGCAAGCCGTGCCGCAGAACCGACTGTTCTTCCCCGAGCGCAACGTCACCATGAGCGCGCTCACCGAGGCCACGATCATCGTCGAGGCCGGCGAGACCTCGGGCACCCTCACCCAGGCCCGGGCGGCCTTCTATCAGGGCCGCAAGCTGTTCATCCTGGACTCCTGCTTCGAGCGCCCCGGCCTCACCTGGCCCCACAAATTCCTGGCCGAGGGCGCAATTCGGGTGCGGTCCTATGACGACATCTGGGGCGCGCTTGATTCGTGATCCGGCTCTCGAAGATCGACGAGAGCACGCGCGGCGACCACTCGCGCCTCGGCGTCGATGACGAGTGCCTCTATCTCTACGAGTACACCAGCGGCCACGACTACTCGTTCAGCGCCACCAACGACCGCATCAACAATCTCAAGAAGAAGCCCACCAGCAGCCAGGCCCAGCTGAACTACAAGGCCGGCGCCATTCAGCTCTGCGCCAATGAACTGCGCGCCACCCTCAACCCGGCCTGGCTGGACACCGCGACGATCGTGCCGGTCCCCGGCTCCAAGGCGCCCGGCCATCCCGATTTCGACACCCGGATGGAACGGGTCGCCCGCCTGATCCGCCCGAACCTCGATGTCCGCAACCTGGTGATCCAGGAGGGATCGACGGCGACCGCCCACGAAGCCGGCGACGGGCCCCGCGTCACCGTCGAAGAGCTTCTGGAACTCTACCGCATCGACGAGACCCTGACGGCGCCCGCCCCGACCCGCATTGGCGTCCTCGACGATGTGCTGACCGCCGGCACCCACTTCCGCGCCATGAAGACCGTGCTGGCCGCCCGCTTCCCCGGCATCCCGATCATCGGCCTGTTCATCGCCCGTCGCGTCTTCCCCAACCCGTTCGAAGGGGTGGACCTGTGACGCCCGCCCCCGACCGGGTAGGGCAGCCAAACGCGAGCCTCGGCCGGGACTGCCACGACGCGTCACGTGGCGGCCGGACGTCTCCCATCATCAGGGCTTGGTGATGCGTTTCCATGCGGGCGGCCCCGCCCTGCCGGACGCGCTGCTCATCGCCCGTGACGAGGGCCAGGTCGTGTTCTTCTGCGGCGCCGGGGTGTCCAGGGCGCGGGCGGGCCTTTCGGACTTCTATGGGCTGGCGCGCAACGTGGTGGAGCACCTCGGCTCGACCTCCGACAGCCCCGCCCGGAAGCTTATCGAGACTGCGGCGGCGCAGACCCGGATCGCCGGGGTCGGCGGCCTGCTGCCCGCCGACCGCGTCTTCGCCCTGTTGGAGCGGGAATTCGAGGTGGCGGATGTCCGCGAGGCGGTCGCCCGCGCCCTGAAGCCCGACGACGAGGTGGACCTGTCCGCCCATCGCATCATGCTCGATCTCGCGCGCGGCCCAGATCACCAGGTTCGCCTGGTCACGACCAACTTCGATCTCCTGTTCGAAGCTTGCGATCCATCGCTCCAGGCGCACGCCCCGCCGCTTCTCCCTGATCCGCGCCACGACCGGCAGTTCCGCGGCATCGTCCATCTTCATGGGCGCGTAAATCCCGACTATTCAGGGGCTTCCGACGACGAGTTCGTACTCTCGAGCGCCGATTTCGGCCGCGCCTATCTCGCTGACGGATGGGCCACGAGCTTCATCCAGACGATGCTTAGCCGCCGCCAGATCGTCTTCGTCGGCTACACGGCGGACGATCCGCCCGTGCAGTATCTGCTGGAGGCGCTGAATGGCGGCGAACGCACCAGCGGTGGCCTCTATGCCTTCCAGGAAGGCGCGCCCGATGAAGCCCGCGCCCTGTGGGCCGCGAAGGGGGTCCAGGCCATCCCCTACGACCCGGCCAACGGCCACGCCGCGCCCTTGAGCTGGGGGTTGATCTCGAGATTGAGGCCATGGGGTTCGAATACATCGCCCTGCCCCCGATCCATCACGACCCGAACATGAGAGGCGACGGTTTCGAACGCTCCAATGGGATCGCCGCGCCGTTCTTCTTCTACATCTCGCTGGTCCAGCGCCTCGCCATGCTCGACGTCGAGGCGGCGCGTCGGGAGGTCGCGGCCTGGCGCGCCGGCGACAAGGTTTTCTCGCGCCTGAAGATCTGGGCGGCGGGACAACCGGACCTGATGTCCGCCTCGCAAGCCGCACGTGCGCTCCTCGGCCTCGATCCCGAGCACTTCTGGAGCAGCCGCCATCAACGCGACCTACTGCTCACCCTGGCCGCACGATGGGCCGAACTTCCAGCCGGATCTCGCGCCACGCTCGAGCGGCGCATCCTGCGCGGTCCCCCACGATATGAAGGCGAGGCGCCCGGTGAACACCGCCGAAGCCGGGGTTATGCCATCCTCGATCGTGTCGCCTGGTTGGAGGCGCAAGGCTGCGCCTTCACCGTCGAAACCCAGCCAGCCCTGGATCGCTCGCGGCGGGACGCTCCGGACTGGAACGCCGCCGGCGGGGTCAACGCCGCCGCATCCCTGGAAGGCCGGATCGGTGGAGTGGTCCGCAACACCGACGCCGCCGCCCTGGTCGACGAAGCCCCGGCGACCCTGCTGGACGCCGCCGAGACCCTCACCCGGCGCGAACATGGAAATCTCACCGAGCACCGTCCCCTGGAAGGCCTCGCCCTGGCCCGCCCCACGAAGCTCTTGAAGGCCCTGGTGATGTCGGATCGCAAGGGCGGGGTCTCCGAATGGGGTTGGCGCACCTTGCTGTCCGCGGACGCCGAGCACCAAAGACCCAGGCTGCGGCGGCAGATCGCCGAACGGCTGGCGCGCCTTTCACCCCAGCACCTCGCCGCCCTCACCTACCCGGCCACCGACTGGTTCAAGGCCGTCTCGCCGGACTTGGCCTTGGCGGCGCCAATGACCCGGGATCGGCTCTGGTCGGCGCTGATCGAGATGCTTCGGGCCCACCCCGAGGTCGGAGGCTCGGCCATCCGATCAAGCCGCCCCGACTGGCGCATGTCCGCCCTCAACTCGCCGAGCGGGCATCTGGCCCAGGCCCTGATGGCCGACCCGGCCCGCCTGCCCGTCGAGGGCGAAGGCTTCCCGGCGGCCTGGCTAAGCAAGGTGACCGAGCTTCTCGGCCTGGGCGGCGAAGCTGGGCGGTTTGCCGCGGTTCACCTGCTCTACAACATCGTGTGGTTCTTTCATTTCGACCCCGCCTGGACGGAAGCGCACCTACTCGGACGTCTTCAAGGCGATGCTGACGATCAGGATGCGTTCTGGTCCGGCTTCCTCACCAGCGCCGGCGCTGCGAACCTGGCGCTCTATCTGCGGCTGAAACCCGGCATGCTCGGCCTCGCGCGACAAAGCCGGCAGGATCACGACGACACCAGCGCCCTTGCCGGCCTGCTGCTCTCCGGCTGGGGGAGCCGCGACACCGCCGATGGAGAGCGCTGCATCAGCGACATGGAATTGCGCGAGAGCCTGATCTCCGGCGGCGACCGTTTTCGCGGTCAGGTCCTGTGGCATCTCGCACGATGGTGCGAAGGCCCCGAAGGCGACTGGCGGGACCAGGCGCTCGAGCTATTTCGTTCAGCATGGCCCAGGCAACGCGTCGTCAAGACCCCCAAGACCTCGGCCGAACTGGCTGAATTCGCGATCTCTTTTCCCGGAGACTTCTCCGCCCTCGTCGAGGCGCTGGTCCCGCATCTCACGCCGGTCACAGCCGACACCTGGTTCCTGGGCGCTCTCGACAACGAGGAATCCCGCCGACTTGATGACCAGCCGACGGCCATGCTAACCCTCATCTGGGCGATCCTCGCCGACACGGCGTCCGACTGGCCCTATGGGTCTGCCGCCCTTGTCGAGAAGCTGTCCGAGGCCCCCGACCTCACCGCCGATCCCCGGCTTGCCGAGCTGAGGCGTCGCTTGGCGGCCCGCTAAAATGAGCCCTTCGCGCTACGGGCCTTGTGCGCGCTAGCCCAGAGCCGCGTCCAAGCTGGCGCACATTGCGTCCGTGTCCACATACCCAGCCCCGGCGCCAGACCTGCCGCCGCGATCAAGTCGCGGTCCCCGTCTAATCGTGGAGGCGGGTGGCGCCCGCCGCCAGGGCGCGCGCCGTGAACAAATCGAGAAAGATGCTATAGCCCCCAAAGGCCGTGCCTCTCGGTCTGGTTGAGATCACCTGCAATGCCTGAACCCCTTTCCGGAATGATCGTCAGCGGCGCCGTCGGCTGGGTGATCAGCAAGATGGGGGATAGCGCCGGTAAGGGCCTCAAGGGGCGATGGACGCACGCCGGCGCGCAACAGGACCTGGGCGAGATCGGCGCCCGAGCGGTGGAAGCCGCCGTCTCTGTCGCCCCGGAATTGGCCGGAGACCTGCGGTCGGAAGCATATGTAAAGCACGTCCTGGCCCAGGATTTGGTCGTGGCGGTCCAGGACGCCACCCGAGGCCTGGACGCCGAGGACCTAGCCGCGGCCTTCATCGCACGCTTCATCACGCCGCAACTGCGGGGCCGCGACCGGGATGAGGTCCTGCGCGACCTCTACCGTTTGGAGCCCGAGCGGCTACAGCGGGCTTTTGCCGCCCTGGTTGCGGCGGTTCGGTCAGGATTGAGCGCCTCCCCCCACTGGCGCGCCGCCGTCACCGCCCTCGGCGTCGAGGAGACCCGCCTGGGGGTGTTGGGCCTGCGCCGGCTGATGGACGCACAGGTGGACCCGAAGGTGGACCTCAAGGCCGCGCGGAAGGATGCCCTAGCTGGATCGGAAGGCCTTCGGACCTGGGAGAAGACCATCGCCGGTCTGCACCTGAACCGGCCGGAAGTCTTGGCGCTGCGCGAGCGGATCCGGCAGGCGCCGGCCGGGACTACACTTCTGACCGGTCCGGCGGGGTCCGGAAAGTCTGCGGTGCTGTCGGAATTGACCGCCCTCCTGGAAGAGGAAGGCTTGACGGTCTTCGCTCTCAAGGCCGACCAACTGGACGAGTCGGTCCGCAGCCTCACCGACATCGGCGGCTCGATGGGCATGATCGGCGACCTGCCGGCGGAGATCGAGGCCCTGGCGGCGGTCGGCCCCGTCGTGCTGGTGATCGATCAACTCGACGCTGTGAGCGAAATCATGGACCGCTCCTCCCAGCGGATGCGCCTGCTGCTGCAGCTCGCGACCCGGTGGCGGACACCTGGAAAGGACGATCCGCCCCCCGTCCATGTGATTGTCTCGTCTCGGCCTTTCGAAGCCCAATACGACGCCCGCTTCCAAGCCTTGGACGCCAAGCAGGTGATCCTGTCCCTGCCCGCTTGGGACGCCGTCGCGGCCCTGCTGAACGCAGTGGGCGTTCCCTCTGAGCATGTGCCCGTCGGCCTTCATGAAACCCTGCGGCGCCCCTTCCAATTGAAGCTGTTTGTCGAGGTGGCTCGCCGAGGCGAGCCCATCGACCGTCTGGTCGAGGGCGAACTGTTGAACGCATGGCTACGGACCGCGCCCCTGGGTGACGCGGCCGCACGCCGGGGAGTTCTGGACCTGTTGAAGGCCATGGCCGAGGACATGACCGAAACCGAAACCCTGTGGCGGCCGGCCGATCGATTCGATCAGGATTTCCCGGACGCGGTCGGTCGGGCTCAGGCGTGCGAGCTGGTGGTCCGGCAGGACCGCAAGCTGGGCTTCGCCCATCAGGGTTGGCTCGATGACTTCCAGGCTCGAGCCTTCCGCTCGGGACGCGCGCTCGCCGAGTATGCCTGGTCCAGCCAGGATGGTCTGTTCGGCCGCGCCACGATCCTGCGCGCTCTGGAGCGGTTCCGGGCGCTTGAACCGATGGCCTATGCCGATGCGATCGACCTCCTGCTCGGCGACGGCCGCACACGGCGGCATCTGCGCCACTTGACAGTGGACCTCATCGCCACCCAGCCCGATCCCTCGCCGCGGGAACAGGGCTGGGTCCTGCGTCTGGTCGACGAAGACGCGATCCTGGCGCGGCGAGCGGTGCGCCGCCTTCTCACCATCTGGGCCGGCTGGCGTGCGGCTCTAAAACCGCGGATCCTGGGTCTTCGCGGCCGTCAGGACTATGCCTACAGCGCTGTGGGAATGACCGTGGCCGAGGCGGCGATCGACCCGCTTGAGGCTGAACGTCTCCTACTGGCCGGCTGGTCCGGGGCGGATGCCGACGCCGAGGCATTCGAGATCTGTTGGCGGGGCCGCCTCTGGTCGCCCAGGGTGCGCGTGCGGCTCGCGGAAAATTTCGCAAGGGCCACACCCGAGGGTTACGCGATCTCCGACTACGTCACCGACATGGCCGCCTCCGGTCGGGCGGCCGACGCGGCCGGCCTACTGGGGCTCTATCTAGACCATCTCGCGATCGAAGCCCGCGTCGACGTCACCCTGCACGGGATCGACAAGGTCGCCGAGGCGGACCCGGGCGCCTTCGTAGCAGTTGTCCTGCCCTGGGTCCTTCGGCAGGCCGAGCGCGCCGTCACCCCCGAGGGCGGGGTGCGCGATCAGTATCCGAGATCTCAGTCCCTGCCCTTCGAATGGCGCGCCATCGGCGAAACGGACAGCCTCTACACCACGCTCCAGGCCGCCTTGAACCGCATGGCTGAGGCGGCGTCGGAGGCGTTCTGCACGGTGGCGGCGTCCCTGCACGCCATCGAGATCGACGACATCCAGGCCATGGTGGCCGAAGGGTTCGCGGCCGGCGGCCCAGCCGTGGCCGTGACGGCGGCGGATTGGCTGCTCGCCGATCGCAGGCGCCTGCGGGTCGGGCTGGCTCACATCGACGACGAAGAGGGCGTCGGCCACATCGTGGAGGGCTGGTCGACCCGGCAACTGCTCAAGGCCTGCGCCGCCCACCTCGACAAGGCCCGGCTGGAGCGGGTGCGGGATGCGATCGAGACCTGGGATATCTATCGGGAGGAAGCTCGGCTGACGACAGACGCCGAGCAGCGCCGGGACTGGCGGCGCTATGCCGAGGCCGAACGCGCCGCCCTCCTCGCCCTGTTGCCGACGGATGCGCTTGGCGCCCGCAGGCGGCGGCAGGTGGAGGAACAATTGGCCGAGCAGCCCCGGCTGGGAAATGGACGCGGCGCGATGATGGCGTCGTTCGTCGGCCCGCCGATGTCGCATCTGCAGATGGCGAACGCCACGGATGACGATCTGTTCCGGATGATCGACCTGACGCCGGACAACACCGAGCGGCGGCTTCAGCGCGGGCGCCGCGGCCTGGTCGGCGGGGTGAGCCAACTTGCACAGGCCTTCGCGGCCTTCGGCAAGGATCATCCCGCCCGGGCCATGGCCCTGGTCCGCGCGCGGTTCCGTCCCGGGCGGCATGAGATGGCCGCCGGCGCCTTGGTGCAGAAGCTCAGTGAGGCCGAAACGGTCGCCGCCGCCGACCTCCTGGCCCTGATCCACGAACTGGAGGGCTGCGGGTTCGCCTCGCAAAGCTGGCGGCATGACGCGGCCTTCGCACTGCAAGCCCTAGCGGGGCGCCTGGGCGGCTTGGCGGACCCCGACCTCGTTCGCCTGGAATCCTGGATCGAGTCCGATCCGCAGGTCATGGCCGATCGGGTCACCCGGCGGCGGAACCAGGACGAGGCCAATCGCGAGCGGAACGCCCGTCCCGACACGGCGCCGCAGGCGGTGCTGTTCGGGCGTGGCCTCGGCGGCTCGCTGATCTTCCCCCAGGGCAATCACACCCTGCTAGACGCTATCGCGAAGGGCGTCCTGGGGCGTGAGCCGGCTGATGTGGAGGCCTGGGTTTCGGTTCTGGAGCGGCACGTGGCGCGGCCCGAGGACCCGCAGGTCTGGACCTTGCTCTTGGCCAAGTATTTCGGGGCGCTCTACCACGCTGACCGCGACCGCGCTCAGGCCCTGCTGCGGGCGATCTGGGCTGCCTATCCCGAAGCCTTCACCGCGGAGGTGGCCGGGGCCCTGTGGCGCCACCGCCAGATGTTGCCGTCCGACCTGCGGCTCCAGATCGTCCTGGCGTGGCTCGCCGATCCCGAGCCCAGGACCCACCGCCTCGCCGGCGAATTCATCATGGCTGGCCGGCTGGTGGATCCGGAAGACACCGAGGCCCTACTCCTGTCGGAGGCCTTGTTCCGGGGCGAGCCGGGGCCTGCTCGCCTTGGCGCGATCTTCGGCGCGGCGGCGGCGTGGCGGGACGACGACCCCCGTCTCAGGGCCGCAGCCCATGCGGTGCTCGAGCCGATCGCTTCGAGCGTCAAGGGTGACGATGCGGTGGCGCTGGCCACAGCCTTAAACGCCCGCCAGGCCCTTCGGCCCGACGCCCACACGCGGGAGATCCTGGTCCACGCCCTGGCCAATCCGGACCTGTTGGCCGCGTGCCGCGGCGCCGGCTTTCCGGACGGCCTGCAGGAGTTGCTGCTGCACCCTGGTTTCGAGAACCTGGTGCTGCGGGTGGCCGAGGGGATCTTCGACGGCTACCAGATCGCGAACGGAAATCGGATCGGTTTCGGGAGCGATCGCGACCTGGTCGCCATCGCGGTCGCCCTGCAGCGCAGCGGCGGGGCGCTTCGGGTCCAGGCCATGGATTTCTACGAGCGGCTCCTGGACGCCGACACCCATGGGGCGACCCAGGCGGCCGAGGCATCGCTCAAGCGATGAGTTTCGGCTAGCCCGACAGAATTCGAACCGGCACCTTCTGCCTTGCGCCATTGCCGGACCTTGGCTTGCAGCCGACAATCAGGCGTTCGCCTGACGGTCTGCTCTCGCGACTTCCACTGGACACTGAGCCAGCGCTAGCGTCGCCTTTGCTTAACGCAGGCAGGCCTGCAACGATGCCTCATGCCCGCCCTGACGAACAACATTGAAAACCGCGTCCGCAAGCTGCCCAAGCCGTCCAACGCAACGCAGGGCTTGCAGCCGTTATTCGAGGCGGTGAGCAACGCCATGTTCGCGCTGGAAGACCGGCTCGCCATGGACGTCGCGAGGGGTCGGATTGACATCCGTGTCACCAATCTGTCGAGCCCCGATAGCATCGAGATCGTCGTCGCCGACGGCGGGATCGGCCTGGACGCGAAACGATATGGGGCATTCTGTGAGATCGACACCGATTTCAAACAGGCCCGTGGCGGCAAAGGCGTGGGCCGGCTGTTCTGGCTCGATGCATTTTCCAGCATTCAGGTTGAAAGCACCTACCAGGAGGCGGGCGCCGTCAGGAGGAGAGTCTTCGACTTCGTGCTCAACAACCTCGAACAGGTTGTCTCGCGGCATGAAGGCGTTCCGGCCGCGGGCGGAGATCAGGGTACGATCATCAAATTCACGGGCCTTCGCACCAAGGAGTATTCTGACCACTTTCCACGCCGGTCCGACACTTTCCTCCGCTATTTCAGCGCCCACTTCATCGCGGACTTCCTCGTTGGCGGCGGGCCACGCCTCTTCGTCGATCTCGATGGAGACCTCACCGAGTATCCTAAGGCGGTGTCGGACCTGACAGTTGGAGAGCCCTTGAATGCGACGTTTGAGCACAAGGAGTTCGGGACACTGACGATCGTCGGCTTCACCTGTCAGGCGGAAGCCAGCACCGGGCTCGAAGGGCACCACCAACTCCATCTCCAGGCCAACGGCCGGACCGTGGAGACGCGGAAGGTGGACAACCTGTTGGGCATCGAAAACCTTGAGCGCGATGGACAGGCGGACCTAGTCTTCCACGGCTGTGTCTCAGGCGAGTATCTCGACCTCCGAGTGAACGAGGGTCGGACGGCCTTCAATCTGACGGAAAAGACGCTGAAGGACGTTAGCCGCGCCTGTATGGAGATCGTGAAGGACCGTCTTCTGCCGGATCAGGTGGCCAAGTTCGCCAAGGAACGCCGCGACAGCTATGTGGACTTTGTCGAGCGCTACCCCACCTTCGGATTCGACACAGACGAAACCCAGCTGAACCGTGTGCCATTCCACGCCAAGGCCGCCGAGGACTTTGCCTCGGGCCTGATCAAGTACCAGATCCGGCGCGAAGAGAGCCGTCAGAACGCGCTCCAGGAAATGATTGAGGCGCTCGATCTCGAAACCATTCCAGTCAATCTGGAGGCCTCCATCGAGAGCGCCGCCAAGGAAATTCAGACTTCAGAACAGCTGGCGCTCGCCCAGCACGTGGTGCGCCGTAAGCTGGCGCTGGAGCTGTTGGACAAGCTCATCAAGCGCATCCGGGCGCGCGACGGCAAGGAGGATGACCACCACCTTGAGCGTACGCTTCATGCCTTCATATGCCCGATGGGCGTCATCGGCGATGACAGCGCCGAGTTGAAGAGCCGTGCCCATGACCTCTGGGTAGTCGACGAGCGCCTTGCCTTCACCAGGGCCTTCTCCTCGGACAAGCGCCTTGATGCGGTTCTTTCTGACGGCGGCTCTGCAGATCGGCCCGACCTGCTGGTCTGGGACCTCGCCTATGGTCTTGGCGTAACCGAGGTCGACAATCCGGAGTCGGTGGATGTCTCAGAGCCCCTGCGGTCGATGATGATCGTGGAGTTCAAGAAGCCGGGCCGGACAACCTACGCCAAGGCCGAGGACAACATTGAGCTGCAGATCACCAAGTATCTCTCGCAGTTGAAGGGAGGGCAGATTGAGGCCTTCGACCGCACCCGGGTGCGCGTCGCCGATGACTGTATCTTCCATTGTTACGTGGTGGCTGACATCTGCGGTGATCTCGAACAGCAGCTTTCAAATTGGGCGACCACGTCGAACGGCCAAGGCCGTGTACGACCGCTGAACAACGCCTATCGCGGCCAGATCGAGGTCCTCCAATGGCGCGACCTGATCAACGACGCCTGGATGCGGAACCGCGCGACCCTCACTGCTGCCGGCCTCAACCGCAATCGGCCAACGACGTTGAAGTCGAAGATCGATTCGCAACCTCCCGGCGATGACGGCGACGAGGACTGATCAGGCCAGATGAACGCGGAACTCAGCGGAATTCCCACGCGAATCCTCGGCCTCGCCACGGCTGCCTTGGCCCAGGCGAACACCCATGCGGTCTTCATGGACCCGGGCAGCGAGCACTGGCCTCAGATGTCCATTCTGAACACCGCCCACGCCGGCGAGCTGTTTTTAAAGGCAATCATTGCCAGCGAACACCCGCTGCTGATCTTCAAGGATCTTGTCAGCCTCGACGACAACAAATCAGACGAACTCGCCCTTCAGACGCTGTTGACCAAGGGACGGACACATGACTTCGAAAAGCTACCACAAGTGCTGTGGGCGACGACGGGCATCCGCATCCCCAACCTCGAGGTCTTTGAGCGGCTGCGGCGGGCTCGAAACGCCATCCAGCACTTTTGCGCGCCGGACATTAGGGACCTCGGCGCGCTGTCTCTGGAATTCATCTACACAATTATCGACCCGCTGATCGCTGAGCGCTTCGGCCTGTGCGCGATCGAGTATCACGAAGACCACAGCGTCGGTTACGACTACGTCGTCAAAGCGTTACTGGTGCGGGAATTGCCATTTTCGATGCCGGACGACTTCGATCTCACCGAAATCTGCATCTCTGACGAGATCGAAGGTGCTGACCCCGAATATCGGGCATGGATCGCGCATGCGCTTGACGCCATCGGCAAGACTTCACTTCTTTCGAGGTGATTTCAAATCGGTCTGCTACCCATCGGTAGTGGCAAGCTATAGGCGACGTTCCGAAGGTTGTTGGTCGGCCCTAGCATCACCTTCTAGAGTGCCGCTGACCTGCGAACACACACTAAGAGCTAGGCCGATTTCGCCCTTACTTCGCCCAGCAAGCGCTCTGCAGCAAGATTCGGCGAAGGTTGCTCGTATCGCACGCCGGATTTCGACGGCGCGGTGAGGGCGATGATCTTACAGGGCAGGCCCGCTGCGTCGAATTTACGTGCAATGAAGTCGCCTTCCGCCCGGTCGTGGCTAGACATGATCAGCTGGTAACCCTCGATTTCAACGAGGTTTCGCATCAAATCCACGAACGCTGCAGCATGGATGATGTCGTTGTGCTGCAGCGGATCATCGAGGAGCAGCGAGCGCCAACGTGACCAGGGATACGCCGTGCTCGCTGCGCATAAGATGCTGAACCCATTCGCCGCAAGCTGGCCCTCGCTTAAGAAGACCTGCGGCGGAAGGTTGTTGTTGTAGAGCGCTTCTTCCAGCGGGTCTCGGTACTGCATACCCATGTCAAAGTGCGTGGTGTCGACCCGATGGTCGGCCTGAAAGCGCACAGAGTCACCGGGCGCACTGAGCAGAGCCTCGTTGAATCCACCAATGAGATCGTTCAGTGGCGCGAGGAATTGGGTCGAAAACTTATCGGCTTCGTCACGCAACTTTTCAGAGACTTTTCGTACCGCGATCCGTGCGTCGCGCGTCTGGCGAAAAACTTGTCTCGCTTGAGCGACTTGAGTGGTGAGGAAATCCTCGCGAGCCTTTGGCGCATCCGTCGAACCCGCGCCGCCCGCCGCTTCCATGTCCACAATCAGGCTCTGCAGGTCGATCTCGCGATCAGCTTGAGCGCTTCCTTGGACAATTTCACTTCGACGGTCCTCGAACCTCTCAAGATCCGACAGACCATTGGCGGCGCTGTCGGCGGCAGTCTCCAGTGTGTTCGCGGAAATCGGCTGCGCAAGCCCGGCGTCTCGCCACCGGATTTCGAGCGCCGCGACGGAGTCTCGCTCAGATTGCAGCGAGGCCGCCGCGACTGCCGAGGATTGGGCCGATCCCGTCACCGCCTGGCGCGCGGCTTCCAAGTGCGCTCGGGCTCCATCGACCGAAGCCTGCCGCTGGTCGCGCAACTCTATAGCGGAGGCGACTAAACTGGTTTGGGTCTGAATGCGTGGGATCAATGCCACCAGGGTCAGCCCCGCATAGGGACCAGAGGCCACGCGTTCCTCGGCCTTGCGCCGCTCTGCCACTATCACGGCAAGGCTTGCGCTCGCGTCCTCCAATCGCGTGATCAGGCTTCCGACTTCAGCGTTGGCCTCTCCATGAGCGTTGAGCGCAGATGCCAGATCGCCTTCCGCTGTTCTGGCGCTTGCATTCGCCGCCGCGCTTGCCGCACTCGCCGCGGCGTCAGCCGCGGTGGCCGCAGCCATCAGATTATCATCTGCGACTAGAAACAGGATTTGTAGCGCTTCGAGCGCATGCCGAGCCGCATCACCGTCTGCTTCTGCGGCGAGCCGGGCGGACTCAGCCTCCGCAATAGCCGCATTTGCCGATCCGATGGAGGCCGCGTTCGCCGCCAACTCGGTGGACAATCTGGCGTAGTCGACCTCCGCTGCGGCCAAGTCCGCGCTCTGTGCCGCGGCGGCCCGTCGAGCGAGGTCGGAAAGAATGCCGGGAGGGAAATGACTCTGGCAGACCGGACAGTTTTCGTCGCTGTCATGGAGATGACTGGCCACTTGGGCCACAGCCACAGCCATGCTGGTCGCGCGCTCTCGCGCCGCGGCTAACGCTATCGCCGATGCGCGATGTTCCTCGGTCAAAGTCGTTCGCACTGGGACCAGCGTGGTCAATGACGTCCTCGATGCGCCGGCCAACTGCTCCAGTCGATCAGCTTCTGCGGCGCTGAGCGCGCTACGTCGCTGCAGAGACTCCCACTCGCGAGCTTGAACGAGCCGCTGACCTGCGGCGTCAGCTCCTGTCCGTGCCTGTCGAGCAGTTTCGATCAGCGCGCGGAGCGGTGGTATGAGCGCTTCAAGACCAGCGACTTCCACACGCTTGGCAGCAAGCGCCGCGACGAGAGCAGCCTGGTCTGCAGTGGCCGAGGTGTGACGGGCCGCCAGCGCATCAATCGCTTCGAGGTCCTGTCGGGCGGAATCCAGCGCATCAAGCTCGGCCTGCGCCCGCGTCATTTCGGCGACCGCCCCGGCTAGATTTTCCGAGGCCTGGTCGAATGCTGCTTGTGCCTCGCCTTCCGCCGCGCGATCGGCCGCCCTTTGGGATTCCGCAGCAACTAATGCTTCTTCGGCCGCCCCGACCGCCGCGCTTCGGGCTGCGAACCGTTCGGGCAGGTCAGCAAGAGCCTGCAGCGCCCTTTGGCGCGTGGTCGTCGCGACCCGCGCCTTGTCAATTACGGCCTTCAGGCGGGTAAGCGCACCACTCAGGCTCTCATTGCTAGCCGCTGTTGGAACCGGCCAGCCGGCTTCCTCGAGGTCGACCGCGAGGGCCGCGAGGCGGTCGGCCAACTCCGCAGTGGATAGTGCGCCGGCGGCACTGGAAGCATCCTTCAATCTGGACAGTCGTGCCTGCCATGTCTGCCACTGGGCCAGAGCGCGCTCGGCATCGTTCACAGCGGCTTGTGCCTGGTTGAACCGGCGGGTGAAGGCGAGCTGCGTTGAGCGCCCCCGCAGGCCGCGCCGCACTTCCTCAAGACGTTCAATTCCGCTGGGCCCCTTCAAAGAAGCCCACTGCTCGCCCTTCTCTCGGCTCGTGAAGCGCTGCGGTTCAGCCTGTCCCAAAAAATGGGTGAACGCGAGGTAGGTGCCGATGTCCTGAATCTGAGCGCCCCAGTCTGGACGACGCAGGAGATCGATGATGCGCTCGGCAGCAGGCCCAACATCACCTTCGCGGGTGATTGGCGCGCCGTCGTTGAACTCCAGGGTCACCGAGTGAGGACCATCGGCCCCTCGGCGGAGGAGGTATTCGGTTTCCGCCGTACTCGTCAGATATCGCTGGAAGCGCGCGACCCGGCCGGTCAGCCCCCACTCCATTGCGTCGAAAAAGCTGCTTTTGCCGAGGCCGTTGGTTCCCGTGAGGAGCGTTAGGCCTGGGCCGGCAGGGATATCGACCGAAAACTCCCCGAACGTGCGGAAGTCCTTGATGGCGACCGACTGTAGGTAGAGGTGGCTCATGCCGATCCTCGCTCGTTCCAGGCTTTGATCAACTCTTCGACTAGCTTATCCGGGTCGTCCTTCACGGTCAGAGACAAGCTCACCCAGCGGTCGACGGTATCCCGCGGCACAGCCGCCTGCGATTCCGCGGCCACCCGATTGAGGTTATCCAAGGCGGCCATGGTGAAGGTAGCGCCGCTGATCCAAGGCCGGGCGAGCACGGTGCGCTTTAAGAGGTCTGCGAAGCTGATGTCATCACCCTCCGGGTTCGTCGGCCGGAGCCAGACGAACTTCCGGGCTACGCGGTCGTCACGCTCAACCATGAGCGACATCGCGCGCCATTCATCGGATGGCTCGCTCGCGCGAGGGCCCATCAGCAAGCCTTGCAGGTCCAGGGCTTGGTTCGGCGTGAGATACGATCGCGCAACGACGCATTGATTGCGAAAGCGGCGCACGCAGTCCGCGATGCTCGCGGGCGACGGCTCTACTGGTAGTAACCCCAGGATGAACATATAGCGGCCGAATGAGAGCGCTCTGACCGTATCCGGCAGGTCCGTTGCTGGGAGGCGAGCGACATCCGTGCCCTCTCCGCCCTTGAAGACATCGCGTTCGAGCTCGACGGCCGCGACAGGCGAGAATCCAACGCTTTCCGCAGCCGCCGCGAGCCGCGCCGCCAGTTCATTCAGTTCCTCTAGTGGTGATGAGGACGTCATGCCGGTCACGCTTGAGCCTCCTGAACATCCCGTCGAAGACGAGTGAAGTATGACACTTCAGCCTGCGCCAAATGCGCCGCAAGGGCGGCCAGACTTGTTCGAGCGGCGAGCCGGAAAGCAGGGTCGGTGCTTAGCATGATGCTCGTCGCATGCTCGGCTTCGCTGAGGCTAGGCTGCTCTGCGCCGACATCGGCTAAGGCCACATCCGCGCGAAGCATCGCTTCAAGGGGCGTGTCGATCATGGGCAAAACCACAAATTCAGTCCGCCACATATAACGTGCGGCGGCCAACTGGAGTGGCTCGCGGTCAATCAGGTCGGCGCCGCAGGCGTGACCCGACCAGGGTGCGCCAGTGGCGCGTGCAAGGGTCAGATTGCCTGGTGGATCCGCGACCGGTCCAAGCTCTGTCCACCCGGAAGCGATTGCCAAGCATACGACGACAGCGCGCGTGATCGAGTCCAGCTTTTTGGGCCCAAGTAGAATCTGCGCCTCATCGCGCGCTGCCTCGTCGTCCCGAGCGCACAACATTAGCCGCAGGAAGCGGTTCAGGAGTTCGGGCGACGCCTGGAATTGTCCGCGCCAAACCGCCCAAACCCCTGCCATACGTGTAAGAACATCGCCCGCCATGGGCACCGTCACCACGGAGCCAGGGTCGGCTCCATCGGTCGTGAAGCCGATGATCCGCCCATCCAAAGCAGCAAGCAGCCAAGCATCCAACGCCTGATGTAGTGCCGTCGCGAGGTTGGACGTGGTCATGAGCTCGCGGCTGTGTGCGATCCCTTGTGGCGCGCCCGCTCGAAGTATCGGCGGCGTCAGATGGCGTGCGTGGGGCGAACCGCTGGAGCGCTGAACCGCGTAAGCTTCCCACTCCCCGACGTTTCCGAACATTGTGAAACGGGAAGAATGGAGCGCCAGCCGGAAGGCGGCCGCCGCCGCTGGGCCGAGCTCGCCCGGAAACGGTGGGCAATACAACTCCACCGCACGTGCCTGGCTGCTGGTCCAGATTTGCCCCACGTCAGTCGTCGCGACGTCTCCCGACCACACCAGGTTCGGACCTTCAGTCTCGAGACCAATACGCAGTGGCGCATGAGCTTCTTCGTCCCGCGCCGCCCATCGTGCAGACGGAATTTGTTGTCGGCGGGCGGCGCGTCCAAAAAGGGCACGCGCGTCTGCCGACAATTGCGGCACCATGAGTGCGTCAGCGTATTTCGCACGCCACTTGCGGTGCCGGACATCGAAATCCTGCAGCAGGTTTTCGAATGGCGTCCGAACTGCGATCCGCGCCGTCCCGTGCCGGATGATCGCAGAGTCCGCCCCGATCACTTGGCCTCCACACTCAAACCAGTGAAGCGCTGGATACGGGGGCGCCGCCGGGGCCCCAATCGGGGCCAAGGCTGGGCCATTGACGTGTTGAAAATTGGTAATGGCGTTTGCGTCACAGGCCCGGATCACCAAGTAGGCCGCAAGGCGGTTCAGGATCGCCGAGCCAACCGAGAGTGGTTCCGGGTCCAGGGTCTGCAAAATCAACTGCACACCGGGACGAAGCCTCTGGCCGACCCGCGCGGGAAGGCCGATTTGCTGCAACGCTGGCATAATGCGTGTGTCGTAGGCGCTCATGAAGTCAAAACCCTGGCCCGCCACGGCTAACGCGTTTGCCTCACGATCAATCTCCAGGAGTGCAGCACGCACACGATCGATGCCAGGCTGATGGATGATCTGGTCGATCATCCCTTGGTGATCGAAATTGGCAGTCCCTGCGGCCACGAGGTCGATCAGGCCGCCGTCCCCGTTGCCGCTGACAAGGAACCGCGGCGTCGCTTTGCCCTGAATGTCAGGGCCGGGAACGCCGCCATCCAGCCAATAGCTAGGCATCGAAATGCCGGCCGCGACGGGCGGCTCGAGACCAAACCCGAACGCCAGCACGACAATGTCATACGAGGCTGTGTCATCGATCCGATGGTTGGGCTTGATGTCTTGAGGGAGGTCGTCAGCGTGGGCGTCGCGCTCGAAGCTGAGGTCCAGCGTCCGGGCGTTAACCGCTATTCCTTGAACGGCGTGGCGGGTCAGGCGCGCAGGCCGGCCTCCCAAGGCGAGTGCCAACATGTTGAATTCCATGAAGACATCATTGCGTACCGATTGCGCTGTTCCCGTCTTCCAGTCGAGTATAGGCAAGCCTGCGACAGGATCGGACGTATGGAGCGAAGGCCAGTCGTAGATATGCGGGTCCAGTCGGCGTCGCGTGCTCGCACTTTGGAGCGCCAGCATTTCCGGATTACTCTCATATAGGTCGACTGGCCCTTGGGACACCAAGGCAAGTGCGGCCGCAGCGGTCACGCCAGCGGCCCCTCCGCCAATGACGGCGCACTTTGGATTGCTGGCAAGGCGTCCCTGTTCGTGGAGAGCATGGACAAGCTCGAGTGCACGCACTTGCTGGGAGTAGAAGGTGATGCGGCTGTCGTAGGCTCCAACCACGAAGACGCTGGATGAACCCGGCGTAACAGCCCCGGCAAGAATATCGGAAGGTCGAAGCACGAGATCAGGTTCTTCCGACGCGGGCCCCATGGCCGAGCTCGGCTTGTGTCACACGATCCGGGCGGCGGGGTAAGCAAAAAAGTGCAACCACTACGCGACAATAGCGCGGTCCGCCGGCCTGGCACCGGCAAAACGCGGCGGCTAGATTGGCCTGCCGAACATCTTCATAGGAGACTTGCCGGACGCAAGCCTGGGGTGGAGCCTGGTCATCTTGGCCTTGCGTCTTTTTCCCGGAAGCGGGCGTCAAGAACGACGGCTAGGAGCCCAACCCAGACATTCTCTCAGGTCTCGACAAGAGGACGCTTATCTCCCCGCAGTAGCGACCGATATCCCCCAGCCACCATCAACCGACCTGCGCGTACGAGCCGGATTGTGGCGTCGCGGACCGTCGAGGTTCGCCAGGCCTCCCGCGCCACGATGCCGCTGCCGAAGATCTCCGTCGCGATCTCTCGATAGCTCCACCCCTGCCCGGCTCCGTCAAAAGCCGCCAAGGCCCGGACCAAGCGCTGGCGTAGCTGGGACCTCAGATCGTCCTGCGGCGCCGTTGCGCCGGCCAGTGTCCGCTGCAAGCCCTGCGCGGCGCGCAAGGCCGCGGAGAACTGCCCGGAGATCGGCAGGACGACGGCAAGGGGCGCCGTAAGATCACCGTCCCGCACCAGCGCCTGGACGCCGGTCTGCAGCCGCACGTGAAGGCCATCGGTCCCACGGCGTTGAAGGGCGATGTTGCCTCCCAACTGCAGGGGCGCCGCCATGACCAGTTGGGAGCGCTCCAGGATCACGACTTGGCTGGGCGCGACCTCGGGGCGCCAGAAGACATCGGCGACGCCAGCCGGCAGGTCTGGATCGGCGATGAACTGCAGGCCCCAGGGCCTGGCGGCCTCTTCGCCGTGGGGATCCTTGAAGCTGCGCGTCCAGACCCGCGCCTTGGCCACTGTCCGATAGGCAAGATTGCGGCGCAGGAACTCCCAGGCGAAGTCCGCGCGATTGGGCTTGGGTCGCGCCGAACCGTCGGTCCGAGCCGACCGAAGCTCCTCACGATCCCGGCGCGATGACGGCATGCCCATGATCGCTCATCGGAGCGCGGCAAGCGGCCGAAGGGTAGGAAAAGCGCGCGCAGCCGCCCCTACCCCGTCGCCCGCGCCGGAATCCGGCGGTGGGACGGCGGTTTGTGGTGGACGTTCGGCGGTTTTCGGCGGACGCGCGGTTGGTGCGCGCCGACCGCGTTCCGGTCGCCCGCCCGCGCGGTCCGATCATAGTCCCCGATATTGAGCGCCCGAAGTTCACCCCGTAGAAGGGTCACCGGCGGGCGCCGCGAATAGGGTCCGGTCCATGAGCCAGGGGGTTCGCCGGAGACGGCGCGCCGGCGGCGGGCCGCATCGAATAAGCGGGCCTTTCCACAGAGGTTCCAGCGCCCGCCCCCTCCTCCGCCGGCTGACCATTCGCGAGGCTGACTCCACAACTCTAAAAGGAGTAAGGTCGCCATGCGCTCGACGCAGGGCGGCGCCAGTTTGCAGCTGTTCGGGGCGTCATGGCCGACGACGAGCCAAAACCAGGTGAGCCAACAGTCGGCGAGCTGCTGTCGGCGGCCTTGGTTGGCGTGCGAAAGCACCGACGGATGCGCGCGGCCGATGTCGCCCGCGCGATGGGCCTGCCTTTGCGGACCTATGAGCGCTTCGAGGCCGGCCAGGATCGCATCGACCTGGAGCGGGTGATCAAGTTCGCCGAGGCCACCGACAGCGACCCGTTCGCGATCATCGCCAGCGTCTGGCTGAAATCGCCGGAGTTCGCGGTTCAGACGGCGGAGAACAAGCCGATGGTGGTGATGATGCTGGCGCTGCGCAATTTCCACGACGACCTGGGCGACGACATCACCCTGATCGAGCCGCGGGTGTTCTGGGGCGGCTTTCGCCGTCTCTTCCAGGATTTGACCGAGCATGTGCGCAAGCGAGACCTGTCGGCGGAGACCTGGCTGGACGAACAGGCGCGGCGGATGGGCCTGGACGTGTCCTTCTCCCCACGCCGACGACGCCGATGAGATTTGTCAGAATATTGCATACGACTTTCTGACATTCATTGATTTGTCAGAAATTCGCATACATATT
Organism: Phenylobacterium sp.; assembly: GCF_965229015.1. Taxonomy (GTDB): domain Bacteria; phylum Pseudomonadota; class Alphaproteobacteria; order Caulobacterales; family Caulobacteraceae; genus Phenylobacterium. Next base: position 1,392,451 of record NZ_CBDDIM010000001.1, read on the forward strand.
CCTGACAGCTGGAGAACCCCATGCGCGGCCCCGCCCTCGACCTGAAAGCGACGATCCTGGATCGCATGGACGCCCAGGCACCCTTCGGCGTCGCAACGCCCACAGACTTCGTCGACGCCGGATCGCGCGACGCGGTGGACCAGGCCTTGCATCGCCTGGTCCGCGCCGGTGACGTGCGCCGGATCGGTCGGGGCCTCTACGACCGCCCGCGCCTCAACAGCCTGACCCGCCAGTCCAGCCCGCCCGACCCCAAGGCGGTCATCGACGCCCTGGGCCGGCGCGACAATGCCCGCATGCTGGTGGATGGGATCACCGCCGCCAACGACATAGGCCTGAGTGACGCCGTTCCGGCCAAGGTCGTGGTTCATACGGACGCCAGGCTCTCCCCCCAGCAGATCGGTGGGTTGAACATTGCGTTCAAACGAACGGCTCCCAGCAAACTCTACTGGGCTGGTCGGCCGGCGATGCGCGTCGTGCAGGCCCTGCACTGGCTGAAGGATCGACTGCAGACCGACCAGGCGCAGATCCGCCAGCGTCTACTGCGCATTCTCAGCGATCCGGCCCAAGGCCCCGCCATCGCCGCGGACCTTCGTGACGGCTTCTCAGCCCTTCCCGGCTGGATGCAGGACTTCCTGCGCGACATGGTGGTCGACCCTCCGCACAATCCCAAGCGCGCCTAGGAGGACGGTTGCATGTCTGACTATGGAGCCTTCCTGGCCGCCCCGGCGGACGACCGGCGCGGCGCCTTCCTCACGACGGCTGCGCGCCTGGGTACGGGGGCTGGAAATATCGAGAAGGACTTCTGGGTCTGCTGGACCCTCGACGCCCTGTTCAACCGGCTCGAGGCTGGACAGCCACGTCTGCTGTTCAAGGGCGGCACCTCGCTCTCAAAGGGCTATGGGCTGATCTCGCGGTTCTCGGAGGACATCGACGTCACCGTGTTCCGCGACGATCTCGGCCAGGGTGCCTCGGTGGCGGAACTCGAAGGCCTGAGCGGCAAGCGGCGCAAGGCCAAGCTCGAAGGGATCAAGGCGGCGTGCCAAGCCTATATCGCTGGCTCCCTACGTGAGCAGATGAGCGCGCTGCTGGCCCAGGCGGTCACTGCGACCGGCCTTGCCGCGCCCGATGCGCGGGTGGAGCTCGATCCGGATGATGCCGACCGCCAGACCTTGCTGCTCTGGTATCCAGCCGTCAGCCCCACGACAGACGACGCCGCCTATGTGCGCCCGGCCGTGAAGATCGAGTCCGGCGCCAAGTCGGCGCTGGACCCGAACCAGCCGGTGACCGTGCGGCCCTATGTCGATGATGATCTGCCGGAGCTGGATCTTCACGTCGATGGCGTGATCACCGTCGATCCGGAGCGCACCTTCTGGGACAAGGTGGTGATCGCCCATGGCCTGCGCCGCTGGTTCGAAAAGCGGCATGAGCTTCGCGGCGGCGGCCAGCGCGTGACCCGCCACTACTACGATCTCCACCGGCTCATGGCCTCGGATGTCGGACCGGCCGCCGCGGCCAACCTGGAGCTGGGCGCGGACTGCGTGGCCCATGCCAAGATGTTCTTCAACAGCCCGGACCTGGACCTGGCGAGCGCAGCGCCCGGCTCCTTCGCCTTGGTCCCGACCCCGGAAATGCTGGAGCCGCTGGTTCGCGACTATCGCGCCATGAGTGGAATGATCTTCGGCGATCCGCCGGCCTTCGACGCTGTGATGGCCAGCGTGATCGCCCTTGAGGCTCGATTGAACGGGGCGGCCAAGATCGGGCCAAACTCCACCTAACCCACCGCCTGCGGCAGGTCCGCTATTGGGCGTCAGCCTCCCGCCAGGCCGCGAGCGAGCCGCAGAGCTGAACCGCAGGGCGGTTCGAAGCCGGCGGAGACTCCGACCAGGTGAGATGAACCTGCGCCACCCGACCATCGGCCAGGGCGAAAATTACGTCGTCCGCGCCCGCCAGCCTGGCGATCGCGGTGACATCCAGATGCGCCAAGACATGATGGGGCGGCAGTTCGCGGCGCAGTTGCCGCTCCAGCCGACCACGGATCTCAAGGTCCTCAACAGGCTCCCATGGGCTGGTCCATTCCATATCGCGCTCCCCACTTCGGACCGACGTCTATCATCCCGGCGCCTCGATGCGCATTGCTCAAAGCCGCACGCGGCCAAGCCGGACGTCGTGAATCGCCGCCCCTCCGATCTGCACGCCACAGACCGCCGTGGCCCTACGCCTCATTTTCCGAGACTTCCCTCCCCGCCCCGATTGCCAATTCCATCTCATGGACATTGAACGGAGTTGATAGATGTCGATGAGCCTCACCAACGACACCGCCCCACACTCTCATGCCCCTGGCCGGACAGCCCCCGGGCGAGCTGAGGGTGACCTCCTCACCCTTCAGAGGACGATCCGGCGCCCCGAGCTCCGTCGCATCGTCCCGCTCGCGGACACGACGATCTATGAGATGGAACAGCGCGGCGAGTTCCCCCGCAGGTTCCACCTCACCCCGCGCTGCGTGGTCTGGAGCCTGGCCGAGGTCGAGATCTGGATCAACGAACGGCGGGCGGCGTCGCTCGCGAACCTCGCGCCTCGGGCGCCAGGCCCTGACGTCCACCTGCGCAAGACCCGCCCGGTGACACGCTAAGTGCGGCTCAGTATTGCGGTTTCAAACGGCGAGCGCCGATTTGATTTAACTGGTCTTCAGGAACAGCCGCACGGCGTCGTTGGTCGCCCATTGGTCAGCTGCGGCGCCATGCTCTGCAATCAAGCTCTTGGCGACGAACCAGTCGAAAAATGACTGGTGTGCGAAACTGAAGAGGCGATCCCGGGTGCTCGGATGTCGACCAGCGGGCCTCAGGACCGAGATCAGCAACACCTCCTCGGCATTCGCGAACTCGCCAAGGGATTGGCGCAAACACCGCTCAAGGTCCGGCGCTGCGATCACCCCGGCTGGCAGGGCCGGATTGGTCCGCCGGAGCATTTCCGTTGCGACCGCCTGCATGGCCTGCATCATCCGCTCGATCGTATCCTCGTAGCCGTGCCGCTCGGTGAGCGCGCCGGCCCGGACCACCTGCCCGCCCGCCCCCGCCCCGGACCAGTCGGTCATCAATTTTCGCCGAAAATACTTGTCGTAGAGCCGGGACAGGTCCTGTTCTGGGTCCGCGCCATTCCAGGCATCTTCGGCGAGCATACTGAGGAACAGTGGGCGGCGCGGGATGTCGCCATATAGCTCCGTATAGGCTTCGGTCTTGACCGCCTCGCGAAAGCGGCGAAAGGCTGCCGAAGGTGCGGCCGGCGCCCGCTCTGTGGCGAACTGGTCCAAGAACGTTCCGATGAGCGACGGTGGCCAGTCGAGCAGTTCGAACCGCTCGAAGAAGTCGCCGGCGGCCTTACGAACCACCCGATGATCGAACTCCAGCCGGCGGCTTTCATAGACCTCCTCACGGACGGACACGACCGTCGGGATGCCAAGCGCCGCCACCCCCGCCCAGAGCGCCGCCAAATGCACCTGACTCGACCAGTGCGGGCTTTCGTCAATGGCGTCGATGAGCAGGATCCAATCCCTCGAGCGTTCTAAGTCTGTTCGCAGGGTGTCGCGAAGTAAGCGCTTGGTCGGATTCTGCAGCGGGAAGTCGGCAGGTGCGATCGTCGACAGTAAACCATCGACCAGCCCAGCCCCGTTGGCGAACGCCCGTTGTGGTAGGAGCGCGGCCGGTACGTACAATGCGTGCCCGCCGGCCGCGACCCAACGCTCCGCCACCGCATGCAAAGTGGTCGTCTTGCCGAAGCCGAACCCCGAAGCGATCAATACCCGGGGCGGGTTGCGCTCCCGGCCAGCTTGGTCCTGATGCACTGCGTCGAGGAAAGCGCGGGCGCCTTTGGCGATGGCAGCCGCGGGATTCCAATCCAGACTGGCCGCAGAATACGGGACGTCCTGAATGTACTTCACCACTTGGAGGCGCGTCGCATAAGCCTCCTTCAAATTCGCCTGCAACTCGGCTGACCACGCCACGAGCCGGCCGCGCGCCAGCGTCTCCAGGTGCTTGATTAACCCCTCCTGATCCAACAGGCGCGCCTTGGCGGCCTTCCCTGAGGTCACCAAGCTGGCCAGATCGTCAGTCAGTTCGGTGCGCTCGGACGCCACTTTGAGCGGCTTGTTGATCACCAACCAGTACTCGTCGACCGTGGGTCCAAGCTTTTGGAATTTGGCGATCTCCTTTCGGAACGCCTTGATGTGGCGCGGCTTGATCTCCCGCTCGACGGTCTTCACCTGCACCGCGAGGGTCTCAGCGCCGGTATCGGCATCATACTGGAAGAGGTCGATGCCCAATCTGTCGCGTTCGCCCAGCCGCTTGGACCTTACGAAGCGAGGGATGAGTCCCTCCGCGACGCTCGAGATCAAGAGATCGAACTCGTCGGGGCTGGCGGACATGATCTCGCCGCGGAGTTTTGTGGTCTTCATAATCTGAGGCGCGTCCGCATAGCAGGCGTCACCATAACGCCCTGCGGTTGCGCCGCCCAGGCCCCGCGCCGGCATGGCCCCGCATCACTGCGGCGCGACGCCGATACCGCCGACCGCGCGCCAGCAGCTCGCACCCGCGCTAGACGCAAACGTCGCCCAGATGCTCGCCTGCCATCCCGCCGACAGGGGCAGCGGCTATAATCTGGGCGGGAGGACAAATCCGCTAGCCAAGGGACTCGGGCCCGATCACGGCGGCCATGGGCGGCGTCAGGACTGGGAGGTATTTGCGGCCCTCGATCCAGGCGTCCACCGCCGTCGCCCACTCCTGGAGCATGTGCCGGCGCTGATGCTCGTACTCGGCCTTGTTGTAGACGCCGCGGGAGGAACGGCCGTCCTCGTGGGCCAGACTCTTCTCGATCCAGTCGCTGTTGAACCCCAGCTCGTTGAGCAGGGTCGAGCCGGTCCGTCGCAGATCGTGGACGGTGAAGGGCCTAAGCGGCAATGCCTCCTTCTCCGCGCGCTCGGCGATGGCCGAGGTGACCCGGTTGAAGGTCGCCCGTGACATCGGCTGGTTGGCCTCGTAGCGCGACGGCAGGAGATAGCGCGAGTTGCCCGCGCAGGTCTTCAGGGCGACCAGAATGTCGAGGCTCTGCTGGGCGAGATACACATTGTGCGGCTTCGAGCGCTTCATGCGCTCCTTGGGGATCGTCCAGACCGCGTTCTCGAAATCGACCTCGTCCCAAGTGGCGTCCTGCAGCTCGCTCTTCCGCACCATGGTCAGCACGATCAGCTTCAGGCCCAGGCGGATAGTCGGAAGGGTCGCCACCTGCTCCAGAAGCCCGAAGAGAAGGCGGATCTCGGTTGGCGATAGGGCACGGTCCCTGGGCACGAAGGTGGCGATCGAGGAGGGCCCGACTTCCTCGGCCGGGTTCGAGACCTTGGCGCCATGCAGGTTCGCGTAGTCGAAGATCATCTTGATGATGTCGCGGACATGTACGGCGGTGGCCGGGGCGCCCCGGTCCTTCACCTTCTGACAGACCGCGCGAACGTCATCCGCCGCGATCTCGGTCAGCAGCCGTGACCGAAGCGGCGGCAGCACGTCGCGTTCGAATATGGCGCGGCGCATAGCCCGGGTGCTGTCGGCCATCTTGGCCTCGGACATCCATTTTTCGCCAAGCGCGCCGAAGCTCTTTGCTTCGAGCTTGCGACGCTTGTCCCGCTGCTTCTCGATCGCCGGCGACTGGCCATCGGCGACCAGCTTGCGGGCCTCCAGGCACTTCTCGCGCGCACGGGCCAGCGACAGGCCCGCGGGCCCGTAGCGGCCGAAGGTGACGGTCTCCCGGCGCCCGTTCAGGCGGTAGTCGAATTTGAAGGCCAGAGTCCCCGTCGTGGAGACGAGGACATAAAGACCGTCACGGTCGGAAACCTTGTAGGATTTATCCTTTGGTTTCAGATATTTGAGTGCAGCGTCGGTGAGCACGGGACGTCTCCGAAGGGTCGGTTGAGCGCACCGATTTCGGGGAAAAGACCGTCAGGCCATTTTGGCCCGCCATACCGTCCATTTCCCTATATTTTTCTGATAGATATCCTCAGAAAAACACCGTCAGAACGCTCTATTCCCTTGACGGTATCGGCGACTGACCTCGCGGACAAGATGACGGCGAACCGTCAGGCACGCCGTTTTAGCCCGTCGCTTGGGGGCGATAGGTAGCGAACGAAAGGGAGTTGTTTTCTGTTATTTTTCAGATATCTAAGGGTCTATTCCGATGGTCCGCGATAGCCCGCGAACCCATCGGAATCATTCCCACTCGATGGTGCCCGGCGGCTTGCTGGTCACGTCGTAGACCACGCGGTTGACGCCGCGGACCTCGTTGATGATCCGGGTCGCGCAGCGGCCCAGGACCTCCCATGGGAACTCGAAGAAGTCGGCGGTCATGCCGTCGGTGGAGGTGACGGCGCGCAGGGCGAGCACGTCCTCGTAGGTGCGGGCGTCGCCCATGACGCCCACCGTCTTGACGGGAAGGAGAACGGCGAAGGCCTGCCATATCTTGTCGTAGAGGCCGGCCTTGCGGATCTCGTCGAGATAGATGGCGTCGGCCTGCTGCAGGACGGCGACCTTTTCGCGGGTGATCTCGCCGGGGATGCGGATGGCCAGGCCCGGGCCCGGGAACGGGTGACGGCCGACGAAGGCCGGGGCCAGGCCCAGCTCGACGCCGAGCGCGCGGACCTCGTCCTTGAAGAGCTCGCGCAGGGGCTCCACCAGCTTCAGCTTCATGTAGTCGGGCAGACCGCCGACATTGTGGTGGCTCTTGATCACCGCCGAGGGACCGCCGCTGGTGGAGACGCTCTCGATCACGTCGGGATAGAGCGTGCCCTGGGCGAGGAAGGCCGCGCCCTCGATCTTGGCGCTCTCCTTGTCGAACACCTCGATGAACAGCCGCCCGATGGTCTTTCGCTTGGTCTCGGGATCGCTGACGCCCGCCAGCTCGCCGAGGAACAGGTCCCCGGCGTCCACGTGGATCAGCGGGATGTTGTAGTGATCGCGGAACAGGGTGACGACCTGCTCGGCCTCGTTGTGGCGCAGCAGGCCGGTGTCGACGAAGACGCAGGTCAGCTGGGCGCCGATGGCCTCGTGGATCAGGACGGCGGCCACCGAGGAGTCGACGCCGCCGGACAGGCCGCAGATCACCTTGCCGTCGCCGACCTGCTCGCGGATCTTGGCCACCATCTCCTGGCGGAAGGAGGCCATGGTCCAGTCGCCGGTCAGGCCCGCGATGCCGTGGGTGAAGTTCCGCAGCATCTGGGCGCCGCGCGGGGTGTGGGCCACCTCCGGGTGGAACTGGATGCCGTAGAAGCGCCGCGCCTCGTCGGCGATGACCGCGTAGGGCGAGCCCGGCGAGGAGGCCACGACCTCGAAGCCGTCGGGGATGGCGGTGATCTTGTCGCCGTGGCTCATCCAGACCGTCTCGAGATCGCCGACGTTTCCGAGGCCGGCCAGCAGGGGCGAGGCCTTCTCGATCTTGATCTCGGCGCGGCCGAACTCGCGGTGATGGCCGCCCTCGACCTTGCCGCCCAGCTCGGCGCACATGGTCATCTCGCCGTAGCAGATGCCCAGGACCGGCACGCCCAGCTCGAACACCCGCTTGGTGACGGCGGGGCTCTCGTCCTCGTGGACGCTGGCCGGGCCGCCCGACAGGATCACCGCCTTGGGGGCGTAGTCGGCCAGCATGGCCTCGACCTTGTCGTAGGGGTGGATCTCGCAGAAGACCCCGCTTTCGCGCAGGCGGCGCGCGATCAGCTGGGTCACCTGGCTGCCGAAGTCGACGATCAGGACGCGTTCGTGGGTGGGCTCAGAGGTCATGGGGCTTTGTCGGCGAGAGGTTTGGTTCGCTCCAGCACCGCGACGAAGAAGCCGTCGGTGTCGGCGGTGGCGGGGGTCAGGCGGAGATAACCTTCCGGAGTCAGGCGCGCGGAGAGGTGTTCGTCGGAAGCGGCGGGTTTCACAGCGAAACCTTCGGTGCGCGCCAGGAAGGCGGCGACGCGGTCCTCGTCCTCCTCGGGCAGGACCGAGCAGGTGACATAGATCATCCGGCCGCCGGGCTTCACGAAGGTGGCGCCGAGATCCAGCACGGCGTCCTGGTCGGACTGGCGCCGTGCGAAGGTGTCCTCGCTGAGCCGCCACTTGGTGTCGGGGTGGCGGCGCCAGGCGCCGGAGCCGGAACAGGGGGCGTCAATGAAGACGACGTCCATCTTGCCTTCGAGACCGTCCAGCGGCCCCTCGGTCACCGGCGAGCGGATCTGCAGGTTGCGGACCCCGGCCCGGTCGGCGCGGCGGATGGTGTCGGCCAGGCGCCGCGCCTCGCTGTCATAGGCGTAGATCTGGCCGGTGTTGCCCATGGCGGCGGCGAGCGCGAGGGTCTTGCCCCCGCCCCCGGCGCAGAGGTCGAGCACCTGGGCGCCCTTGATCTCGCCGGCGCAGGCCGCGGCGATCTGGGAGCCGAGGTCCTGCACCTCGAACCAGCCCTTGGAGAAGGCCGGAATGGTCTCGACGGCGCCGGCTCGGTCGGTGGCCGCGGGCGCGGGGATGCGCAGGGCCGTGGCCAGTTGCGGCACGGCGGCGGCGTTGAGCGGCTGGGTGGCCTTCAGCGCGCGGGCCGGGTCGGTCTTCAGGGTGTTGACCCGCAGGTCGATGGGCGCGCGTGCGGAGAGCGCCTCCCCTTCCCGCGCCGCCGCGTCGCCGAAGGCGCGCGCGAAACTGGCCTCCAGCCACTGCGGATAGTCGCCCCGCACCGAGGGCGGAGCCTCGGCCAGGTCGCGGGGACTTTCGAGCGCCGCGATCTCGGCTTCGGTCAGGGCGCCGTGGCCGTGGGGCTCCTCGGTGACGGCCGCGGCAATGCGGTCGACGGGCCAGTCCCACTCGTACTTCAGGACGCCGAGGATGGCGGCGCGGATGCTGTCGTCGCCCATCTTCCAGGCGATGGAGCGGCGGCGGCGCAGGGCGTCGAGCACCAGACCCGAGACCCAGGCGCGGTCCTTGGAGCCGGCGTATCGGGCGTCGTTCCCCCAGGACTTGAGCGCCAGCCTGGCTGGCCGGTGGCGTTCCTCGACGTCGGTGAGAACCTCGATGGCCGCCGAGAGGCGTCCGCCGTCACGCAAGGAAGATCGCCGCCACGATCATGCCTATGCCCACCAGGCTGACCAGCCAGACCAGGGTGCGCACGCCGGAAATCCCGGCGGCGTAGAGGGGCACGTAGAGCGCCCGGGCGACGACATAGAGCACCGCGCCCCACAGGGTCAGCGGGCCGGTCTTGGCCACCAGATAGGCGGCGAAGATGGCGGCCACGAAGAACGGGAACGTCTCCTGGAAGTTCTTGAAGGCGCGGTCGAGGCGGGCGGCCACGCCGGTGAGCGGCATGTCCTCGTCGCGGGGGCCGGCCGCCCACTTCAGGTCCTGCTGAGCCCGCGCCGCCCCGGCCGCCCAGAGCAGCTGGACGACCCCGACGAAGATCGCCGCGCCGATGAGTTGGAGTTCGGGGGCTGCGTTCATGGTCTCAGACCGGGCTCGTATAGTTGGGGGCCTCGCGGGTCATCATGACGTCGTGGACGTGGCTTTCGCGCAGGCCCGCTCCGGTGATCCGGATGAACCGGGCGTTGTCGCGGAAGGCCTGGAGGTTGGCCGCGCCGGTATAGCCCATGGCGGCCCTCAAGCCCCCCACCATCTGGTGCAGGATGGCCGCGATCGGGCCCTTGTAGGCCACCTGACCCTCGATGCCCTCGGGCACCAGCTTCAGGGCCGAGACCTCCTTCTGGAAGTAGCGGTCCGCCGAGCCGTTGGCCGTGGACATGGCGCCCAGCGAGCCCATGCCGCGATAGGCCTTGTAGGAGCGGCCCTGGTAGAGGAACACCTCGCCAGGGGCCTCGTCGGCGCCGGCGAAGGCCGAGCCCATCATGGCCACCTGGGCGCCCATGGCGAGCGCCTTGGCCAGGTCCCCGGAATACTTGATGCCGCCGTCGGCGATGATCGGCACGTCGGTGCCGGCCGCGGCGCGGACGGCGTCGGCGATGGCGGTGAGCTGGGGCACGCCCACCCCCGCCACCATGCGGGTGGTGCAGATGGAGCCCGGGCCGATGCCCACCTTCACCGCGTCGGCGCCGGCGTCGATCAGGGCGCGGGCGCCTTCATAGGTGGCGACATTGCCGGCGACGATCTGGACGCGGTTGGTCTCGCGCTTCAGTCGGCCGACGGCGCGGGAGACGTCGGCGTTGTGGCCGTGGGCGGTGTCGATCACCAGCACGTCCACCCCGGCGTCCACCAGGGCCATGGAACGCTCGAAGCCGGTGTCGCCCACCGTGGAGGCGGCGCCCACCAGCAGGCGGCCCTGGGCGTCCTTGGCCGCGACCGGGTGAGCCTGGGCCTTTTCCATGTCCTTGACGGTGATCAGGCCGACGGCGCGGTAGGCCTCGTCCACCACGATGATCCGCTCGATCTTGTGCTTGCGCAGCAGGGCGCGGGCCTCGTCCTGACTGCAGCCCTCGCGAACCGTGATCAGATTGTCCTTGGTCATCAAGGCCTTGGCCGGGACTTCGCTGGAGCCCTCGAACCGCATGTCGCGGTTGGTGAGGATGCCCACCAGCTTGCCGGTGCCGGGCTCGACCACCGGGAAGCCGGAGATCTTGCGCCGCGACTTGATGGCCAGGACCTCGCTGAGCGGGGTGTCCGGGTTGATGGTCAAGGGGTTGATGACCATGCCGCTTTCGTAGCGCTTCACCTCGCGCACCTGTTCGGCCTGTTCCTCAGGCGTCATGTTGCGGTGAAGCACGCCGAGGCCGCCGTGCTGGGCCATGGCGATGGCCAGGCGGCTCTCGGTGACGGTGTCCATGGCCGAGGACACGAGCGGTATGTTCAGACTGATTTCGCGCGTGAACCGGGTGGAGGTGTCCACCTGGCCGGGCATCACATCGGATGCGCCGGGTTCGAGCAAAACGTCGTCGAAGGTGAGCCCTTCGCGAATCTCCATTGGAGTCTCCATTTTGCGAGCCGCGTATAAGGCGTCGGTATGGGGTCGGGCAAGGGTGGCGTCCAGCAAGGTCATGTCACGGGCTCCTGATTCAGGCCGAAGGTCATGGCGAACATGACCAGGCAGAGGGCGGCCCCGCCCAGCAGGGCGAGGGTCGGGGATCGGTCCAGGGCCAGGCCGTAGAGGGCCGGGCCGCCGATCTGGGCGATCTGGGCGGGCCGTCCCAGCAGGGCCGAGCGGTAGGCGTAGCTTCCAGATCCCCAGATGCTGAGCGGCAGCACGCCCTTGGCCACGGTGAGCATGCCATTGCCGGCCCCCTGCCCGAGCGCCATGGCCGGGGCGCCGGCCCTGCCGAAGACCAGCAGGGCCGTGGCCCCGAGGGGGTGCATGAGGGTCGCCGCGCGGGTCGCCATCAGGGGCGGGAAGCGGCGCAGGACGGCGAACTCCAGGGCCCGGACGGCGACGGCGGCGAAACCCACCAGGGCGGCGGTGGACATGGCGACGGTCGTGGAGAGACCAAAGGCCACGAAAAGCCGCGGCAGGTGGGTGCTCATGCAGGTGGAGAGGAACCAGGCCCCGGCGAACAGAACGGAAAGCTGGATCATCCGGCGGTCCCAGACCACCGGCGTAGGGGCGCCGACATCGGCCGACATGTGGCCAGCGACGTGTCGCGGAATGAGGACGGCGCCGAGCGGCAGCCAGACGAGCAGATGCAGGCCCGCCCAGGCGAAGCAGGCGCCCTGCCAGCCGAACTGCTGGGCGAGCCCGTGGGTGGCGGGGAAGCCGAGGCTGGAGCCCAGGCCGCCGATCAGGGCGACGCCGGTGATGGCGCGCCGCGCCCGATCCCCGTACAGGGCGACCAGGATGGCGAAGGGGGTGCCGTAGAGGCCCAGCGCCATGGCCAGGCCCAGGACCACCATGCCGAGGGTGAGGACGACCGCGCCGTGGGCCAGGCCGACCAGCCCCAGGCCCGCGGCGAACACCAGGTTGGAGATCAGCAGCACGGCCTTGCCGCCCCGGCGGTCCACCCAGCGTCCGACCGCCGGAGCGGCGACCGCGCTGGCGGCCAGGGCCACCGACATCAGGCTGAAGACGAAGGTGGGCGCCAGAACCAGGTCGGCGGCGATGTCGTCGCCCAGGACCCCCAGCAGGTAGAAGCTGGAGGCGAAGGCGATGGTCTGCCCCAGGCCCAGGGCCAGGACGATCACGGTCTGGGGCGGGTGGGGTTTCGACGCCATCCCGAGTCTATGCGCCGATTGCCTAATGGCGGAAATCGACATATTGGGACGATCGTGTTCGAAAATCTCACATCAAGCCCTCTGCCCTCGCTGAACGCCCTGCGGGCCTTCGAGGCCATGGCGCGCACCGGTCGGGCGACCCTGGCGGCGGAGGAGCTGCACGTCACCCACTCGGCGGTCAGCCGTCAGGTGAAGGCCCTGGAGCAGAGCCTGGGGGTGCGGCTGTTCACCGGCCCCAAGCACCGGCTGGAGCTGACGGCGGCCGGGGCGGCCCTGCTGCCGGCGCTCACCGCCGCCTTCGACCAGATCGCCGGCGCCGTGCGCCAGGTGCGCGGCGGCTCGGAGGACCTGCACATCGCGGTCAACGCCAGCATCTCGGTGAAGTGGCTGATCCCGCGCCTGTCGCGCTTCACCGAAGCCCATCCCGGCGTGCGCCTGCATCTGACCGAGCTGGCGTCCCACGCCGTCAGCCAGCGCGGCGCCGACGCGGTGGTGCGGCTGGTCCCCGCCAGCCGGCTCTCCGATCCCCTGGCCACGGCCTTCATGCCCAGCCACCTGGGCGCGGTGATGTCGCCGGGCCTGGCGGAGCGGTTCCCCGACGCCCTGCGGGCGCCGCGTCTGGTCGCCCAGACCCATCCGCAGGGCTGGGCCATCTGGGCCGCCCTGGCCGGCCTGGAACTGCCGCAGGCGCCGGAACAGCCCTTCGCCCACCTGCATTTCGCCCTGGACGCCGCCATCGCGGGCCTGGGCGTCGCGGTGATGCCCTGGCCCCTGGTGACCGACTATGTGCGGAGCGGACGCCTGGTCGCGCCCTTCGGCTTCGTCCCGGCCCAGAGCGGCTTCGCCCTGCTGGCCGCGCCGGGGGTCAGCAGCCGGGCGCTGGATCAGTTCCGGGGGTGGCTGATGGCCGAGGGCGCGAAAACCCCAGCGCCGCCACGCCAAACGTCATCCCGGCCGTAGCGAAGCCCTCGGGTCCGACCGCTTAGGCGGCCCAAGGATAAACTCCGCGCCCGGACCCAGGGGCCCAGCCCCGCCACCTGGGTCCCGGGTCTCCCCTGCGGGGCGCCCGGGATGACGGCGTTTGTTCCAGCGGCCTAATCTATTGCTTGGGCAGCCTCTTGTCGGCGCGGCAGACCTTGATCGGCTTTTGCGTGACGCTGTGGATGCGAGTGATGCGGCGTTGCTTGGCGTCGGTCGCGACCCGCATGCAGACGCAGCCATAGCCGTAGGATGAGCCGTTGGTCACGACCCAGTCGTGCTCGGTGAGGTCGGGTACGCTGTCCAGGCCGCGAGCCTGGAAGCCTCCCTGCGTGCCAATGGTCCATTCGCCGGCGTTGTCGAACAGCCACCAGTTGCCCGGCGACGGGTTCTGCAGCCAGCCGCAGCGCAGCTCGCCGACCGGCTTCTTCGCCGCGGCCTGGCTCGGCGCGCCGGCCGCCAGGGGCAGGAGCACGGCGAGCAGGCCGAGGGCGCGGCCCAGACGGTTGCGGAACGGAGGGGTCATCTGGCGGTCCTTCGAACTGTGGTCACCGACCAGGAATAGGGGCCACCTGAGGAGGGATCGTGCCATGGTGTCAAGGAGTCGCGCCCGTCGAGAGCGCATCGGAGAGGTCGCGATGAGTATCCTGGACTGGCTGAGCGGCGCCAAGCCGGCGCCCAGCGGCGTCGCCCGCGAGAGCGTGGCCAAGCTGCGCAAGCGGCTGATGGCCGTGAACCGCCCCACCGCCCCCTTCAAGATCCGCGAGGCGACGAAGAAGGAGGGCTGCGACCTGGTGGCGGAATGGCGGATCGTCGACGCCAAGTGGATCGAGATCTTCGCCAAGGCGGGCATCAAGCGCGTGTTCAAGGTGCGGATGAAGTTCGACGAGGCCAAGGGCGAGGTCCGGGCCGTCGACGAGGAATGGGAGGTGGAATGGCGCGCGGGCGTGCCCACCCTCTCGGCCGCCGCGAGCGCCTCGCGCGGCCGCAAGTGGGAGAAGAGCTACGAGGCGGTCTACGCCTTCCGCGAGGAGGACCTCTCCTTCGGCAAGATCTACGAATACAGCTTCAGCACCAGCGAGATCAAAGGCCCGCTGATCAAGGCCGCCCACGCCGGCGGCTGGGGCTGGCGCGGCGTGGCGTTCGGGAAGCTCTGAGCCCGCGCGCGGCGGTCCCGGACGCCGCCGGGTCCGCGCGCCGCCCGATCACGGCTCCGCGGCGACTTGCGGGGACGGCGTCGGATCAGGCCCGAAGCGGTTCTGGCCGCGCGTGCCCTCGGTGACATAGAAGACGAGCAGCACCAGCCAGCCGACCAAGGGAAGCAGCAACAGCAGCAGCCACCAGCCGGTGCGATTGATGTCGTGCAGCCGGCGGACGGAGACCGCGAGCTGGGGAACCACCAGCAGCAGGGAACTGATCAGGCCCACCGGGCCACGGGTCTCCACCCAGGCGTCATAGCCGCCGGCCCCGGAATGGGCCGCCGAGGCGCCATAGCCCAGCATCAGGTCGAGGATCGCCGCCCCGACACCCACCAGGACGGAGAACAGGACGAACATCCAGAACTCCATCCGGCGGGAGCGGCCGCCGAAATCGAGGGCCCGCTTCAGCGGCAGGATCATCCAGTTCATCGCTTGTCTCCTTCATGCGCCCGCCGCGGCGCGGCTTTCACGCTAGGTCTTCTTGCGGACCAGGAAGACGTCGCTGAGGACGCCGCTGATATAGGCCTGGCCTTCGCAGACCAGGACCTGGTCGGGCGCGACCACGGCGGCGCCGCCGACCTTCAGCTTCACCTTGGCGAAGTTCTTCTTCGGACGGGGCTGGTCGAGGTCCAGGGACACGGCCGTCTCGGGCTGGCCCTCCGGGGTCTGGCCCGCGCCGACGCCCACCACCGGACCCATCAGGCGCTCCCGCTGGCCAATCCAGGTATTCAGCAGCGCCAGGTCGAGATCCTTCGACGCCCCCACCACCCTGACGTCCGCCATCAGTAGGTATCCTTCTTGGTCACGGGTTTCAGCTTGGCGATCACCGCGTCGATGTCCGCCGTCTGGGCGGGGTCGTTCAGCCAGACCACGATGTTGTTGCGGGTCTTCCCCGGCGTGTCCCCGACCCCCACCTCGATCCCCGGCGCCGCGGCGATGGCATTGAGCATGTCGAGGTCCGCCCGCTGGTTGGAGGCCGCGAGCGCGTCGACATAGTCGAGGATGGCGGCCAGGCGGTCCACGGCGGCCTGGGTCAGGATGGGCGCCTGGTAGAGGGACTTCAGCGTCTTCTCCTGGGCCGCCGCGTCGGCGGTGGCCAGGGTGGTGAGCTGCTGCACGGCGACGTCGAGGCTGGCCTGGCGTTCGAGGTCGTAGATGGCGTCGAAGGCGTCGCGCAGGGTGTAGACGTTGGCGGGCTGTTGCAGACCCTTCTGCAGGGCGATCTTCGCCGTGGCGCGGCGGCTGTCCATGGCCGCCAGCAGGGCCTGGTGGGTCTTGTCCTGGAAGACCTCCTTGCTCAGGGCCGAGTAGGTTCCGCTGGTCACCGCCGCCGCCGTGGCCAGCGCCCGGGCGCCCTCGACACCCGAGACGATGGCCGCGCCGTTCATCACCAGGATCGCCGTGCTGGACCCGAAGCCGGCGCCCTTGGTCTCCCGCGAGAGATTGGTCCGGAAGGCGAGGTACTGGGCGTCGGCGGCGCGCACATAGACGCCGGCCACATAGTCCCGGTAGCTCTTCGGATCCAGGCCGCCCCGATCCTCGTCGTCCGCCGAGGCGAAGTTCGCCAGGGCCTCGGCCTCCGGCAGCGCCTTGACCGCGTCCAGGCGGGTCTTCAGCGAGACCACCGGCTCAGCCGAGCCCGAGAACGAGGCGCAACCGGCGAGCGCCGCCACCAGGGCGGCGGCGAGCACGCCGCGCACCACGGGCCCCAGGCCACGTCGCAGCCGCTGCGCCTGTCCGGCGCGCTGATCTGAGTCCATGTCGGTCCTCCCCACGGTGACGCTACATCAACCCCGGACCGTCGTCGACTTCAGGTTGCCGCCCCCATTTGCTCACGCTGCGATGGCCCCAGCTCGTCACGCCCCAAACCTTGAGCATTTAGGCTAGGGTGCGGGTCCCTCCCGGAGCCGCACCCCGCCCATGACCCAGCACATGAAGGATCTCGCCGAAGAGATCGTCCGCCTCCAGGGCGATCTCGACCGGGAGATCGAGGCGCGCCGCAAGGCGCTGGGCTGGAGGCTCAAGGCGCAGATCGGACAGTTCGAGCACGGCATAACCCTGGAGCATCGCCGCCTGCGCCTGGGTCTGGCCAAGTTCCTCGGCGGCACATCCCTGGCCGTGGTGCTGACGGCGCCGGTGATCTATTCGCTGATCATCCCCCTGGTGATCGTCGACGCCTGGGTGAGCGCCTATCAGGCCATCTGCTTCCGGGCGTATGGCATTCCCCGGGTCAAACGCCGCGACTACATCGCCATGGACCGCGGCCGGCTGTCCTATCTCAACATCATCGAGGCCCTGAACTGCAGCTTCTGCGCCTACGCCAACGGCCTGGTGGCCTATGTGCGCGAGGTGTCGAGCCGCACCGAGCAGTACTGGTGCCCCATCAAGCACGCCCTGAAGGTCTCCGATCCGCACCGGCGCTATTACGAATTCCTGGAATACGGGGACGCCGAGGGCTATCGCGCCCGCCTGGACGAGTTCCGCACCCGCCTGCGCGCCGAGCCGGTGGGGGCCGAGCCCCGGGTCTCCGAGGCGGGGTGAGGGCCAGGCTCAGGCCCGCCGCGCGGGGCTGGACTCCCCGCCCCCGCGCCGCGATCCTGGCCCGGGATTGGGAGGTCCGACATGGCTGAACTGGAGCGTCTGCCGGCCGATGCGCCGCTCGCCGCGGTGATGGCGGTCCTGGAGCGGGACGGGGCCCTGATCCTGGAGGAGGTGATCAGCCCGCAGGCGGCCGCGGACCTGGCCGAGGAGCTGCGGCCCTGGGTCGAGGCCACCCAGCCCGGACAGGACGGCTTCACGGGTTTCAAGACCACGCGGACCGGGGCCCTCGTGGCCCGCTCGCCTGGCTGCCGAACGGCGATCCTCGATCCCCGGATCCGCGCGATCTGCGACGCGCTGCTGCTGCCCAACTGCACGCGTTACCAGCTGCACCTGGGCCAGCTGATCCGCATCATGCCCGGCCAGCCGGCGCAGCCGATCCACCGCGACCGCTGGGCCTGGGGCAAGCACCTGAAGGGGGTCGAGCCGCAGCTCAACACCATCTGGGCGCTCACCGACTTCACCGTCGAGAACGGGGCGACCCAGGTCGTGCCCGGCTCCATCGACTGGCCCGACAGCCGCAAGGCGACCCCGGAGGAGATCTGCCGGGCGACGATGAAAGCCGGCTCGGTGCTGGTCTATACGGGCACGGTGTTTCATGGCGGCGGGGCCAATACCGGCGAGACCGACCGCTGGGGCCTGAACATCACCTATGCGCTCGGCTGGCTGCGTCAGGAGGAGAACCAGTATCTCTCCTGCCCGCCGGAAATCGCACGGACCCTGGCGCCGGAGCTGCAGCAGCTGATCGGCTACGCCATGGGCTCCTATGCGCTGGGCTACTAAACCCCGCCCCTGCCCCCCGGCGCGGGTCCGGAGGTCGTGCCGCCGGAGTACGCCCTGACCGGCGAGGCAGCGGGATCGCAGCTGGGGTCGGCCGAGCTTCTGGGAGCGATCAACGCCCAGGTGCGCGGAGGCTGACCGCCCCGTCTCAGGCCCGAGTGGCGAGGAAGGCGTAGCGATTGAGACTGAAGAAGAATTCGTCGCTGGCGATCAGGGCTTGCTGGTCGGCCCACCAGGCATCGACCTCATCCAGGCTCAGGCCGGCGCGCTCGGCGTTGGCGCGCACGAAGTTGGCGATCGTGCGCATCATGGCGCCGGCATAGCTGACCGGCTGCCAGCGGGGCGACAGCATGGGCAGGATCTCCACGCGGCGCACGGTGAAGCCGGCGGCCCGCAGCAGCGGTCCCAGGCGCGCCGGCAGGTGGGGATCGGCCAGGTGGGCGTCCCAGCAGGCCAGGATGCGGGCCATGCGGCCCTCGTCGGAGGAATGCCAGACGATGCTGCGCCAGTCGGTGTCGAGGATCAGCGCCCGGCCGCCCGGAACCAGGACCCGATGCAGCTCGGCCAGGGCCGCGGGCATGTCGGCGACGTACTCGTAGACCTGGGTCGAGACCGCGGCGTCGAAGGCGGCGTCGGGGCCGCCAAGCGCGGTGGCGTCGGCCTGGCGGAGCTGCGCCTGTGGGAAGGCCGCCAGGCGCTCGGCCGAGGCCGCCACCATGGCCGGGGCGAGGTCCAGGCCCACCAGGGTCCCGCCCTCCCCCACCAGGCGGGCGAGGTCGTAGGCCAGCAGTCCGGGGCCGACGCCGACGTCCAGCACCCGCTCGCCCGGCTGCGGCGCCAGCAGGTCGAGGACCCGGGCGCGCTGGGCGATGACGTCGGGGGTGAGGTAGATGGCCTCCAGCGCCTTGGCGGCGGCCGCGTCAAAGGTCAGTTGGGCCATGGCCCCCTCCAGGACATCGGGAAGACGCAGGCCTACACCGGGTCGCGCCGCCCGCCCAGGCTCAGAACCCCCGCAGGACGGCGAACTCCGCCAGCGGCGCGCGTTCGGTGCGGACGCGGTTGATGGGGGCGGCCTCGTCCATGTGGCCGAGCGCCATGGCGCAGAAGATCATCAGCTCGTCGGGGACCGCCAAGGCCTGGCGGATCGTGGCGTGCCACAGGGCCCAGGACTCCATGGCCGCGGTGTGCAGGCCGTGCTCGCGGGCCAGCAGCATGACCGACTGCAGGTACATGCCCAGGTCCGCCCACTGGCCCTGTTGCAGGGAGCGGTCGATGGCGAAGACCAGGCCGACAGGGGCGCCGAACAGCTCGAAATTGGCGACGTACTGCTCCATCTGGCCGGCCAGGTCGGCGTGGGCGACGCCGAGGGCGGCGTACATGGCCGCCCCGGCCGCGAACTTCCGGTCGCTGAAGGGCGGGCCCATGTCGGGCGGATAGATGTTGTACTCGGTCTGGCCGTCGGAGAGGGCGCCTGTGGCGATGCGGCCCTTGATGGCGTGCTGCAGGGCCGCGAGTTCGGGACCGGCCAGGGCCCAGACCCGCCAGGGCTGGAGGTTGCCGCCGGAGGGAGCGCGGGAGGCGGCCGTCAGGATGGCCTCCACCGTGGCGCGCTGGACCGGGGTGTCGCAGAAGGCGCGGCAGGTGATGCGGGTGGCCAGGGCCTCGGCGACGTCCATCTAGCCCAGGTCCAGGCTGAGTTGCTCGGGCGCCGCGGCCGGGCGCGGGGCGCGGACGCCCAGATAGCCGCTCACGGCGCGGGCCAGCTCCTGTTCCAGGGCTGTCCAACTCGCCAGGTCGGCGCCGGGGCCGAAGCCCGCCACCAGCACCTGCTGCTGGAGCACCGAGGTCACCAGGCGGGCGACGAACTCGGCGGCCAGGCGCGGATGGGGATGGCTGAACTCGCCCCGCTTGGCGGCGAGGGCGCGGGCCACCTGGGCCACCAGTTCGGCGTGGGCCTGCTGGGACAGAGCCTCGAAGGCCGGCCGCTGATCGCCGAGCAGGATCAGGGCGCGGGCGGTCCCGGCGCGGCCGCGATAGGCCTGGGCCAGGGCCAGGACCGTGGAGGCCACCAAAGGCGCCAGGTCGTGGGCGGCGACGGCGGCCGGGCTCAGATGGGTCTCCACCCGCGCACGCACGTCGGCCAGCAGGTCGGCGAAGAGGACCTCCAGCAGCTCATCCTTGTCGCGGAAGCGCTTGTAGAAGGCGCCGGTGGAAGACTGCGCCCGGCGACAGATCTCCGGCACCGTGGCGGCGCGGAAGCCGACCTCGTCGAACAGGGCCTCGGCCGCGGCCAGGATGCGGCGCAGGGTCTCGCGGCTGCGGGCCTGGCGCGGCGGGGCCTCGACCCCATGATCGCCGCCGTAGCGCCCCTCGCCCGGCCCGTCCTGTCTCGGTGTCGCCCGCGGTTCGCCCATCTCGACCTCCGTGAAGAGAATGATGTTTCTCTTTCTCTTTCTTGAGTCAAGGGCGGCCCAATTTTCGCCAGTGCCGCGGCGCACCGGCCTCTGGAAGGTTGGGCCCCCTGGCGGAGACGCAGATGCGACGAACCCTCATCCTGGCCGGCGCCCTGGGCGCGCTCGGCGGACCGGCCCTGGCCGAGCATGGGGCCTGGGACCTGCGCGGCGCCCAGGTCTGGTCCAACATCTGCCTGTCCCAGGAGACCGGCGACGCGCGCGGCCTGCGGGTGTTCGTACGAGCGCAGGGCGTGACCCCACGGATCATCGTGCAGATGGCGGAGGGCGCCCCCCTGCCCCCTCTGGCCACGCGCGCCGCCCAGGTGGACGCCAAGGGCCTCAGCTTCACGGTCGCCGCCACCGGAGAGGTGTTCACGGGGCGCGTCGTCGGCGATGTGCTGGTGCTGAAGACCAGGCGACTGGGCGAGACGCCGCTGCGGCTGCGCCGCCGCAGCGAGGCGAGTGGATTCCCGGTCTGTGTCGGCGATGACGGGAGGTCTTGAGATGAGGCTTGCGATGATGGCGATCGGCCTGGCGCTGCTCGCGGGAGCGGCCCAAGCCCAGGTTCCGGCCCAGGCCAAGCCGCCGGGCGCGCGCTATGTCGCCTATGCGAACGACCCGCACTGGGTCGTGGACCCCTTGAGCAAGTGCGCCATCTACAACACCCGCCCCGACCCGGCGCTCACCGTGCGCTGGAGCGGCCGCTGCGTGGACGGCATGGCCGACGGCCAGGGGACCATCGTCTATTCCCGCAGCAACCGCTTCGCCGCCAAGTACGAGGGCGGGGTGAGCGGCGGGGCGCGCAATGGGCGCGGGGTCTATTACGCCGCCAATTTCGACCAGCTCTCAGTCAACTGGAAGGACGGGCTCGCCGAAGGTCCCGGCGAGTGGACCTATGGCGACAGGTCCCGGTTCTCAGCGGTCTATTATCGCGGCGAGGCGCGGGGCGAGGGCCGCTACCACCAGGGCGACTGGGAATATATCGGGCCGCTGAACGGCCTGGGCCAGGCCTATTTCCGCGGCGGCTCGCCCCGCCCCGCGCGCCTGGCCTATGTGGCGTTCCAGCAGCCGAAACTGCTGAACCCCGACGGCTCGCCCTTCGCGTTCTAGGCCTCGAGGAAGGGCTCGAATCCGCCGTAGATCATCCGCTTGCCGTCGAAGACGTCGTGGGCGTGCTCGTGCATGCGCGGATCAGCCATCACCTTGGCGTTGATCGCGTCGCGCTGCTCGCGGCTCTCGTAGACGATCCAGGAGAAGACCACGACCTCGTCGTCCTTGGCCTGGACGGCGCGGGGGAAGGAGGTCAGCTCGCCATAGGGGACGTCGTCGCCGAAGCACTCGACATAGGCCAGCGCGCCGAATTCCTTCCAGACCTCGGCGCCCGTGCGGGCCATCTTTCGGTAGGCCTCGAGATTGGCCTTGGGGACCGCGAGAATGAAACCGTCGACATAGGACATCGGGAGCTCCTGCTGTTTCCTGATCCTAGGACGAAGGGCGCGCGCGCCATCCGACATGGGGCCTTCGAAAACCGGCCGGCCGGCTCGGGCTGACGTCGCAAACCCTTGCCCCGCCTTATGTCCGCGACCTGACAGAGTGCGTTTTTAATCCCAGAGGTCTGTCACCAATCGGGGGGGTCCTGCGTTGCGCAAGCAACCCAACCGCCCTCGATCAGGATCCTCGACATGACCAAGCCCAAGACCCCGCCCTCCGGCGCCGAGACCTCGCACGTCGGGACTGGCGGCGAACTGCACCAGACCGCCAGCGGGCCCGAGGCGCGGATCACCACCAACTTCGGCGTGCCGATCAGCGATGACCAGAACTCCCTGAAGGCCGGCCCGCGGGGCCCGACCCTGCTGGAGGACTTCGTCCTGCGCGAGAAGATCCAGCACTTCGACCATGAGCGCATCCCCGAGCGGATCGTCCACGCCCGCGGCTCGGCGGCGCACGGATTCTTCGAGCTGACGGAGTCGCTGGAGAAATACACCCGCGCCAAGATCCTGACCGAGGTGGACGTGAAGACCGAGGTCTTCACCCGCTTCTCCACCGTGGCCGGCGGCGCGGGCAGCGTCGACACGCCCCGCGACGTGCGCGGCTTCGCGGTGAAGTTCTACACCAGGGAGGGCAACTGGGACCTGGTGGGCAACAACATCCCGGTCTTCTTCATCCAGGACGCCATCAAATTTCCTGATCTCATTCACTCGGTGAAGATGGAGGCCGACCGCGGCTATCCGCAGGCCGCCAGCGCCCATGACACCTTCTGGGACTTCATCGGGCTGATGCCGGAGAGCACCCACATGGTCATGTGGGCCATGTCCGACCGGGCCATCCCGCGCAGCCTGCGGATGATGGAGGGCTTCGGGGTCAACACCTTCCGGCTGCTGAACGACAAGGACGAGGCCACCTTCGTCAAGTTCCACTGGCGGCCGAAGCTGGGGACCCAGTCCACCTGCTGGGACGAGGCGGTGAAGATCGCCGGCGCCGATCCGGACTATCACCGCCGCGACCTGTTCGAGGCCATCGATTCGGGCGGCTTCCCCGAGTGGGAGTTCGGGGTGCAGTTGCTGAGCCAAGCGCAGGCCGACGCCCTGCCCTTCGACATCCTGGACGCCACCAAGCTGATCCCGGAGGAACTGGTCCCGATCAAGGTGATCGGGCGGATGGTGCTGGACCGCAACGTCGACAACTTCTTCGCCGAGACCGAGCAGGCGGCCTTCCTGCCCACCAACATGCCGCCGGGGATCGACGCCTCGGAGGACCCGCTGCTGCAGGGGCGGCTGTTCTCCTACCAGGACACCCAGCTGTCGCGGCTGGGCTCGGTGAACTTCCACCAGCTGCCGATCAACCGCGCCAAGGGCTGCCCTTTCCAGAACCTGCAGCGCGACGGGCACATGCAGATGGAGATCCCCGTCGGGCGCGCGAACTACGAGCCCAACAGCCTGGGCCAGGCGGGCGAACCCGGCGGGCCGCGCGAGGACCCCAAGGGCGGCTTCCGCACCGCCCAGGTGGTGAATGACGGTCCGAAGGTGCGGCTGCGGGCCGAGACCTTCGCCGATCACTACAGCCATGCGCGGCTGTTCTACGCCTCGCAAACCCCCATCGAGCAGGCGCACCTGGCCAGCGCCCTGGTCTTCGAGCTGTCCAAGTGCAGCTTCGAGCACGTGCGCCTGCGCATCCTCTCCAATCTGCAGAACGTCGATGCCGGCCTCGCCAAGCGGGTGGCCGACGGCCTGGCCATGGACCTGCCAGCCAAGTCCGAGGCGGCGGTCAAGCCGGTGGACATGGACCTCTCGCCCGCCCTGCGCATCGTCGGCAAGTATCCGGAGACCTTGATGGGCCGGGCGGTGGCCATCCTGGTGACCGACGGCGCCGACGGGGCGGTGATCAATGCGGTGAAGAAGGCGGCGCTCGCCGAGGGCGCCAGCGTCAAGATCGTCGCCCCCAAGGTCGGCGGCGTGACCCTGAAGGACGGCAAGAAACTGCCGGCGGATGGCCAGTTGGCCGGCACGCCCTCGGTGCTGTTCGACGCGGTTGCTCTGGTGCTGTCGGCCGACGGCTGCGCCGAACTGCTGAAGGAGAGCGCGGCGGTGGACTTCGTGGCCAACGCCTTCGTCCACCTGAAGGCCATCGGCTTCACGGCCGACGCCCAGCCCCTGCTGGACAAGGCCAATGTGGAGCCCGACGCCGGGGTCGTGGACCTGGCGGGGGGCGCTGATGGGTTCATGCCGCCCGCCCGCACGCGCCAGTGGGACCGGGAGCCGAAGGTGAGGATGCTGGCCTAGAGGACGGCTACCCCATCGCCATCATCAGAGCAAAGGCGCGCATGTCGCCGGTGGTGGTGGGGGCCATCTTGTTCATGGCGTAGGCGACGGTGGTGCGCGCATCCATGTCGATGATGATCAGCGAGCCGCCATAGCCGCCCCAGTAGATGGTGTTGGGGTTGCGCATGGGGACCGTGGCGCTGGGGAGGCCGAAGCCCATGCCAAAGCGGGCGGGGCCGCCGAGGATCAGGTCGGTGCCCTCCACCTGCAGCTCCAGGGCCTTGCGGCAGCCGGCCTCGGACAGCAGGCGCTTGCCCTTGGCGACGCCGCCATTGGCCAGCAGGACGTGGATCTCGGCCACCGAGCGGGCGTTGCCCGTGCCCCCGGCGGCGGGGATCTCGGCTCCGCGCCAGGCCCGCGTGCGGGTGGCCAGCGGGTCGATGCCCGGATTGCGCGACATGTTGGCCACCAGCTCGTTCTGCTCGCCGTCGGCGATGCCGGCGCCCGGCGGCGGCGGGATCAGGTCTGCGACGCGGGCGTCCTCGCGGGCCGGCAGGCCGATGTGAAAGTCGGCGCCCAGGGGCTCGGCGATCTCCTCGCGGAAGACCGTTCCCAGCGACTTGCCGGTGATGCGGCGCACCACCTCCCCCACCAGATAGCCCTGGGTCAGGGCGTGGTAGCCGGGCTGCGAGCCGGGGCGCCAATAGGGCGCCTGGGCGGCCAGCAGGGATGTCGCCTTCTCCCAGTCGTAGAGGTCATCGACCGTGATGGTCTCCTTCCAGCCGGAGAGGCCGGCGGAATGGCTCATCAGGTGGCTGACCTTGACGTCGGCCTTCCCGTTCGCCGCGAACTCCGGCCAGTATTTCGCCACCGGGGCGGCGAAATCGAGGTCGCCCCGGTCGGCCAGCAGCAGGGCCGTCAGCGCCGTCATGGTCTTGGTGGTGGAGTAGACGTTGACGATGGTGTCCTTGACCCAGGGGCGGGTCTTCTCCGCGTCGGCCCAGCCGCCCCAGAGATCGATCACCGTCTCGCCCTCCGACGTGGCGCAGAAGGAGGCGCCGACGTCGGCGCCGGAGTCGAGGTTGGCCTGGAAGGCCTCGCGGACCTTGGAATACTTGTCAGCCGTGAAGCCGCCCACCGCGCCGTCAGCCATCGTCGCCTCCCCTTGTTAATTGGGGCGAGCTTAGCGGGAAAAGCGGATGGCGCGCGAGCCCTACACCCACACCGGTCATCCCCGCGAAAGCGGGGATGAGCGGAGGAATGGGTTACTTCCGCCCCTTGAACCCCGTGGCCACCAGGTAGGTCTCGGACGAGTCCGCGCGGCTGGCCTTGGGCTTCATGTTCTTCACCTCGGTGAAGTGGTGCTTGAGCTTGGCGATGACGAGCGAGGTCTCGCCGCCCTGGAAGGCCTTGGCGATGAAGGACCCGCCGGGCTTCAGCACGCTGATGGCGAAGTCCACGCCGATCTCGATCAGGCCCATGATCCGCAGGTGGTCGGTCTTGCGGTGGCCGACGGTGTTGGGGGCCATGTCCGACAGCACGATGTCCGGCGGCCCGCCCAGCATCTCGATCAGCAGCGGACCGCAGGCCGGGTCGGTGAAGTCCATCTCGATGATCTGGACCGGCGAGATGGGATCGACCGGCAGCAGGTCGACGCCGACGATATTGACCACGCCGCGCTCGACGGCGACCTGGGTCCAGCCGCCGGGGGCCGCGCCGAGGTCGATAACCCGCATGCCGGGCTTGAGCAGGTGCAGGCGGTCGTCGATCTCGGTCAGCTTGTAGGCCGCCCGGGAGCGGTAGCCATGGGCGCGGGCCTTCGCCGCGAAGGGATCGTTCACCTGGCGCGACAGCCAGGCCTGGGAGGACGGGGTCCGCATCTTGGCGGTCTTCAGGCGCGCGGGCTTGCCGCGGCCTTCCTCGGTGCCGCCCATGGGCGGCTTGACCATGCGCTTGCGGGCCGGAGGGAGTTCGTCGGTCATTCGGCCGCCTGGGGCAGGGGTTTGCCGCGACGGCCGCGGCGGCGCTTGCGGCGGCCGCGGCCGCCGCCTTCGGACATCAGGGACATCAGGATGCCTTCGCGCAGGCCGCGGTCGGCGACCCGCACGCGGGTGCAGGGCCACAGCTCCTGGACGGCCTGGAGGATGGCGGCACCGGCCAAGACCAGGTCGGAGCGGTCGGGGCCGATGCAGGGCTGGTCGGCGCGCTGCTGGGCGGTCAGGCCGAGCAGCAGGTTGGCCGCGCCCTCGCACTCGTCGCGGGTCATCCAGATGCCGTCGACGCGGGAGCGGTCGTAACGCGGCAGGCGCAGGTGCATGCCGGCCAGGCTGGTGATGGCGCCCGAGGTGCCGATCAGGTGGGCGCGGTCCTCGTCGAAGATCGGCCGCATCGGGTCGGCGTGGCGGAAGGCGGCGAGGTCGAGCTTCACCCGGTCGACCATGGCGCGGAACCAGGCCTCGGTGGCCTCGGCCCCCTCCGGGAACTGCTCGGCCAGGGTGACGACGCCGATGGGGATGGAGAGCCAGGCCTTGATGGGCAGTTTCGAGGCCACGAAGGTGCTGAGCTCGCCCCCCAGGCCCTCGCCCTTGAGATCGACCCAGGAAAGTTCGGTGGAGCCGCCGCCCACGTCCACCACCAGGGCGGCGTCGGCGCTGCGGTCCAGCAGGTTGAGGCAGCCGGCGACGGAGAGCTGCGCCTCCTCGCGCGGGGCGATGATCTGCAGGCGCAGGCCGGTCTCCTCGAAGACCCGGTCGATGAACTCCTGGCCGTTCTCGGCCATGCGGCAGGCCTGGGTGGCGATGGCCTTGAGCTTGACCACGCGGCGGCGGCGGACCTTCTCGGCGCTGACCTTCAGGGCGGCCATGGCGCGTTCCATGGCGGCCTCCGACAGCCGGCCGCTGGCGCTGAGCCCCTCCCCCAGCCGCACGATGCGCGAATAGGCCTCCACCACCCGGAAGCTCTTACCCGAGGGCGTGGCGATCAAGAGCCGGCAATTGTTGGTCCCGAGGTCGAGGGCGCCATAACAGGGCGCGTCACCGCCAGACCTCTCCCGGCCATTCCGCATGGCGCCGGGCGCGGACGCGCTTCCAGCCTGATCGCTCATTCAGGCGCCCGGAAAGCGCGTAGACCAAGAGGGCGAAACACGCATCGCGTGTTTCTGCGCGCCTCAGACATGGACCAACCTTAAGTCCTTCGCAGACGCCGGTACGGGCGCCTCGTTTCAAAGCGACTGTACCAAGCAAGTTCGCCTGCCGGAAGGCGCGCACTTGAACACGGACGCGTGAGCGCTACGTTCATCTCCCAGTTAGGTCCCGCGGTGTAGATTCTCAGGTTATGGACGCTCGACTCGAAAAGCCAAACGCAGGCCACCTGCCCAATCCCGCGGCGATCGCGGACATTCGGCTGGCCAAATTCGCCATCGGCGATGTCGTGAAGCACCGTGTCTTCAATTTCCGCGGCGTGATCTTCGATGTCGACCCGACGTTCGCCAACACCGAGGAGTGGTGGCAGTCGATCCCGGAGCATGTGCGGCCCCGCAAGGACCAGCCCTTCTATCACCTGCTGGCCGAGAACGACGACAACGCCTACGTCGCCTACGTCTCCGAGCAGAACCTGCTGCCCGACGAGAGCGGCGAGCCGGTGGGCCACCCCCAGGCGCCGCTGATCTTCGAATCCTTCAACGAAGGCCACTACACCCTGCGGCCGCGCATCAGCCACTAGGCAAGGCTTGGGCGTGATTGCGCCCTCCCGAGCAAGGTTTTCGCGCCGACCGGGCCGAAACCCGCGCATTGCGAACGGAACTTCCGGCGATTTGGGGCCATTCTCCGGCCATGAGCGCTGACGGCCTTCCCCCGCCCGGAGCCCGGGCCGACTGGACCATCGATCAGGACTGGGCCGCCTACACGCCCGCCGAGCACCAGGTCTGGATGACCCTCTATGAGCGGCAGGCCAACCTGTTGCCGGGACGGGCCTGCGACGCCTTCCTGCACGGCCTGGACGCGCTCGACCTGCACCGGGGCGGCATCCCCGACTTCGCGCGGATCAACGAGGAGCTGAACCGGCTGACCGGCTGGAGCGTGGTGGCGGTTCCGGGCCTGGTGCCCGACGCCCTGTTCTTCGAGCACCTGGCCAATCGACGCTTCCCCGCCGGGCGGTTCATCCGCAAGCCGCAGCAGCTTGATTACCTTCAGGAACCCGACATCTTCCACGACGTCTTCGGCCACGTGCCGATGCTGACCGACCCGGTGTTCGCCGACTATATGGCCGCCTATGGCGAGGGCGGTCTGCGGGCCCTGGGAAGGGGCCAGCTGCACAACCTGGCGCGGCTCTACTGGTACACCGTCGAATTCGGCCTGCTGCAGACGACCGAGGGCCTGCGGATCTACGGGGCCGGCATCGTCTCGTCCCACGCCGAGTCGATCTTCGCCCTGGACGACCCCTCCCCCAACCGGCTGGGCTTTGATCTGGAGCGGGTGATGCGCACCCCCTACCGGATCGACGATTTCCAGCAGGTCTATTTCGTGATCCCGTCCCTGCAGGCCCTGCTGGACGCCACCCTGCAGGACTTCGCCCCGATTTATCAGCGCCTGTCGGGCGCCGCCGACATCCCCATCGCGGCGATCGAGGCCGGGGACCAGGTGTTCACCCGCGGCAGCCAGGCCTATGCCGTGGCCAAGGCCTAACGGCCTTCCTGCGCCATCAGCCGTTCGAGACCGGCGTCCATCTCCGCCCGCTGCTCGGGGGTGAACAGGGGGTAGCGCCTGGCCTTGGAGCTGGCCGCCGCACTGATCTCCTGGTCGGTGACGAAGATGAGCTGGCCCTGATAGGCGCCGGTCATGGGGACCCCGTGCTTGAGGCGCAGGCCCTCGAGCTGGACCGCGCAGGCCTGCAGGCTCTCGACGCTGTTGGTCATGGGCTTGAAGTCCTGGGCGCCGTTCATGGCCGGGGCCAGCCGCCAGCAGACGCCGGTGTGGGTCGGGGGTCTCAGGGGCCTGTCGCAGGCGGCGAGCGCCAGCAGCCCCGCCGCGCCGATCAGAACCCCCCGCATCGTCATGCTCAGTAGTCCTTGCGCCAGCGCACGGCGAGCTTGCCGTCCCCCTGGCCGGCGAGCTTGGAGATGATGGACAGGTTCTTGCCGACGCGCCACTCCACCTGGGCCGAGGGGCCGGTGCGGCCGCCGCCGGTGAGTTCCAGATAAACATCGTCCGTCAGATACTTGCCGCCGGAAATTGTCATGCCGCTTTCGCCGCCGCCGCCCAGGGCCAGGCGGTCCAGGCCCGCGAAGGTGCGCAGGTTGCCGATAACGTCGAAACCGCCGCCCCCGGCCAGGGACGAGAGCGCCGAGGCCAGCTGGGCGGCTTCCAAGGGGGAAAGCTGCGAGGCCGAGCGTCCGAACAGCACCTGGGACAGCACCTCGTCATTGGGCAGGACCGGGGTGGAGGTGAGCGTGATCTCCGGTTTGGCCGCCGTGCCCCGGATGCTGACCACAGCGGTGAGCGCCGGATCGTCGCGGGTGGCCGACAGGCTGAGACGGATGTCGCGGGGCGAGGTGGCCAGATAGACCACGCCCCGCTGGTCGAACTCGAACCGCTTGCCGGCGAAGTCGTAGTCGCCGCGCACCACCCGGGCGACGCCCGACAGCACCGGCTTGTTGGTGGTCCCGCCGACATGGGCGTCGAGGGACAGCTCCACATCCAGGCCCCGTCCGCGCAGATAAATCCGGCGCGGCGCCGTCAGGGTGACGTCGAGATTCATCCCCAGCCCCTGGCGGACCACGGCCTGCTGGGCGGTCCCCAGGTCGATGGGCTTGTTGACCTCGATGACGTCCATGGGGACGACGCCGGAGGGGGTGGGCGTGCGGGCCGAGACGTCGGCGCGCTCCACCAGCAGCTTGCCGGCCAGGCGGACCTTGCCGGCGGCGTCGCGGTCCAGGGTGACCTGGCCGCTGGCCGAGGCGGTGGCCTGGTCATTGTCGATCAGCCGGAACCCGGTCAGGTCGAGCTTGAAGGTGCTGACCCCGTCCTGGCTGATCCGGCCCGAGCCGGTGGCCGAGCCGCCATGGCCGTCGGCGCCTGTGGCGCGGGTGACGTTGATGACGTTGTCGGTGAGGGTCGCCCGCAGCACCACCTCGCGCAGGACCAGGCCGGTTGCCCCGTCGGAGAACCGGCCGTCGTCCACCGAGGCCTCGCCCCGGGTCTTGATGTCGGCCAGGGAGCCGCTCAGGGTCCCGTCCAGCCGCACCCGGCCGGCCAGCTCCCGCTCCCCGCCCACCAGCAGGTCCCACAGCGGCTTGACCTCGCCGTCGGCGAAGACGTGGCCGCGCAGCGGCTTCTGGCGGTTGATGGCCACCCGGAAGGGCGCGGCCGAGGCCTCGGCCGGCAACACCAGGTTGGCGTTGGCCTTCAGGCCGCTGGGATTGGTGAAGGCCGCGTCGATGGTCATGCTGCTGTCGGCCAGCCGGGCGTTCAGCGTGCCGTCCAGGCCCTGGGAGGTGGGCGAGCCGCGGCCCCGCGCCCCGTCCAGCTTGGCGGTCATCATCCCGTCCAGACGGGCGGCCTTGCCCGACAGGGACAGGCTGGCGTCGATCTTGCCGGTCAGATCCTCGTTGAACAGGCCCAGGCCCAGCTGGCGGATCTGGGCGCGGACCTCGGCGCTGTCGCCGGCCAGCCGCGCGTCCAGGTCGATCTGGCCGCCCTCGGCGGCCGCCAGCCGCAGCCGGGCGCTGCGCTCGGGCCCGCCGAAGCGGAAGGTGGCGGTCTCCACCGTCTTCAGGTCGCGGCGCCCGTAACGGCCCTGACCGTCGAAGGCCAGGAGATGGCCGGGCTTGGTGTCGGTGAGCAGGCCCCGGCCATCCAGGCTCCAGCCGCCGTTGCGCGACACTCCCGTGGCCTGGGCCTGATAGGGCAGCCGGGCGAGCGGGCCGTCGGCGGTGACGTGGGCGGTGCGGATCTCCAGCTGAGCGCCGGGCGGAATGGCCTTCTCGGCGCGCAGATCCAGGCTGGCGCGGGGGCCGCCGGGGGCGTCGACGATCTTCACCGCTCCGGTGACGCTCCCGGCGGCCAGGAAGGCGCCCTTGGAGAGCGCGACCTTCAGATCGGCGGAAGACGGGGCGCTGCGGCGCAGGGAGAGCGCGCCCGACGCCTTCAGCCCGCCGGCGTCCACCGCCAGGTCGCTGAGGTCCACCCCGCCCTGCGGGAAGCGGAAGGCCGCCTTGCCCACAGCGGGGCCGTATTCGCTGGCCGCCGCCAGGGTGACCAGGCCGCTGGAGCCGTCGGGGCGGCGCATGAAGGTCAGCGTCATGTGGGCGGCCTTGAGCGGCAGGCGTGGCACGTCCAGGGCGTCGAAGTCGGCCAGCAGGTCGGCGCGGGGCTCGGCCAGGGTCCCGGTGATGGCGCCCGAGCCCTTGGCCTTGCCGGTGATCTCCACCGGGCCGGCGCGGAAGGGACCGTCGGCGGTCCAGTCCAGCTTGAACTTCAGGGCGCCGTCGGCCTCGCGCACCCCGGCGCCGGAGGCCTTCACCGCCGCGCCCCTGAGGTCGGCGCTGGCCAGGGAGAGCTTGCGCCCCTCGATATTGCCCTTGGCCGACAGGCTGGGGGCGCCCCCCAGCAGGCGGTCGAGCTCGGCGTAGCCGGAGGCGAACTTGGCGCCCTTGGCATCCGCCGACAGGGTCCAGGGCTTGCCGGGGCCGCCCTGGGTCGCGCTCCAGGTGGCGACCGCCGAGCCGCTGGCGCCGGGGCGCGCCGCGGCCAGGTTGGAGACCTCCGCGCGGCCCTTGAAGTTGAGGCCGCCGATCAGGCCGCGGCCGCCGCTGGCCTGGACCTTGAGCCCGGCCCCCGTCGCCTGGAGATCGCGCAGGGCCAGGCGACCATCGGCCAGACGCTGACCGTCGAAGGTCGCTACCGGCTTTGCGCCCAGCACCGCGGCCAGCAGGCCGGTCCCCTGCCCGCCCGCGCCGGTGGCCGTTCCCTTGACGCCCCAGACCTTGGCCTTGCGGGTGAGTTGCAGGGGACCGCTGATCCGGTCCAGGCCATAGGAGCCCAGCTTGAAGCGGGTGATGGCGACATCGCCGGCGAAGCGCAGGTCGTCGAGGGTTCCCGTCAGCACGCCGACGGCGCGGGACGGGCCCATCTGCGGGCCACCGCTGATCTGTGACAGGTCGGGGGTGTCCAGGGTGAGGGCCAGGCCCTTGGGCCCGAGGCGGCGCTCGCCGAGATTGCCCTTGCCCCTGGCGACGACGGCGAGGTTGGCCGAGGTCGCGCGGGCCGTCAGGTCATAGAGCCCGGGCTCGGCCCGGGTCCCGGTGAGGACGAACACCGCCTCGGGCCCCAGCCGCGCGGCCAGCTTGCGGGTCAGGGTCGAGGCCGTCAGCAGGACCTTGCCGCTGGCCTGGCCGCTCCTCGGGGTCCAGGCGCCCTTGATGTCGATCGGCTTGGTGACCCCGGAGCTGGCGAAGGCGATCAGGCGGCCCTCCGAGGTCTTGCCGGTGGCGCTGACCTGGAGATCGAAGGGCTGGTCGGCGGGCAGGCCGACGGCGCCGGCCAAGGCCCCGCCCTGGGCCTCGTGGGCGTTGGCCACCAGCAGCAGGGGCCGCTTCTTGTTGACGTCGAACTGCGCCGCCAGGTGGTCGCCGGGGTGCAGGACGGAGCGGATGGAGATCATCCCCTGCTGGCCGCCGCCGGCCCGGCGGACATCGAGGTCGCCGGTGACGTCGAACACGCCGCGCACCGAGGAGAAGGCGGGCTTCATCTCCAGCCGGGTCTGGATCAGGTCGATGTCGAAGGAGACCGGCAGCCCTTTGGATTTTTCCTTGGGGGCCAGGGTCGGGCGGCGCAGGACGGTGAGCTGCTGGGCGGTGATCTTCTCGGCGTGGAAGTTCCGCGTGAGAAGTTCAGCATAGTGCCATGAGATCTCGAGCTTCCTGGCCTCCAGCCAGATCCCCTTCTCGTCGGAAACCGTGAGCCGGGCGATGGTGAAGTCGCGCCAGATGTCGCCGGCCAGGCCCTCGATCCGCAGCTTGCCGAAGCGCCCGAGCTTCAGCCCGTTGGCGCGGGCCTCGATGAGCAGCCGCCCCTGGGGCAGCAGGACGCCGTAGCGGGTGGTGAGCAGGACGCCGCCCAGGGCGATGGCGACGATGACGCAGATGGCGACGATGGCCTTGGGCAGGCCGCGGCTCTTGGCGACCTTCACCACCTCCTCGGCCACCTCGTGGGCGACCTCGGCGACGGTCTCCGGGGTGTCGGAGGGGCCGGTCAAAAGCTCTGTCCGATGCTGAGATAGATCTGGAACGGCGCGTCGCCCTTGCGCTTTTCCAGCGGGATGGCGATGTCGGCGCGGATGGGACCGAAGCCCAGGTCGTAGCGCACCCCCAGACCCGCCCCCAGGCTGAGGTCCTTGCCGCTGGGGATCTGGTCGGAGCCGACGGAGCCGGCGTCCACGAAGGCCACCACGCCCCAGCGTTTGCCGATCTTCTGGCGCAGCTCCACCGAGGCCTCCAGCAGGGCCAGCCCGCCCTGCGGGGTGTTGTCGGCCAGGCGCGGACCGATGGCCTGGTAGGCATAGCCCCGCACCGAGCCGCCGCCGCCGGAATAGAAGCGCCGGGAGGCCGGGACCTCCGGGATCAGGCCGCCGACGATGGAGCCCGCCTTCAGCCGGCCGGCCAGGACCGTGCGGCCCTTCTCGTCGAAGGGGAAGTAGACGGAGCCCTGGGTCTGGGCCTTGAGGTACGGCAGGGTGTCGGCGCCCACGATGAGGGTCGGCTCCAGCCGCGCCTCCACCCGCCAGCCGCGCTTGGGGTCCAGGGGGTCGTCGGAGCGGTCGAGGGCCATGGCCCCCAGCGCCGAGGCGGTCACCAGCTTGCGGCCCAGGGAGGAGAGGGTCCCGGCCTGGCGCTCGTCGGTCTGGCTGTAGTCCAGGGAGGCGCCGACGGTGACATAGGAGGTCTTGCCGTAGCGGCGCTCCACGTCGGCGCGGACCCCGACCCCGGTCTCGTCATAGGCGTCGGTGCGGACGCGATAGAGGCCGGCCTGGCCCTTGAGCGTCTGCTGGGCGCGTCGCCAGTGCGGCAGGGTCAGCTCGGCGCCCAGGCGGCTGTCCACCGTCGAGGCGCGGCCGTAGTAGGACAGGGTGTCGGCGCGGCCCAGGACGTTGTAGCGGGTCCAGCGGGCGTCGGCGCCGGCGCCCTCGCTGGTGGAATAGCTGGCGCCCAGCTCGATCGTCCGGCGCTTGCGATCGGCGATGCTGACGATCACCGGACGCAGGCCTTCGGGAGTCGCCTTCTCCTTGCCGGCAAGGGCGACGGTGACGCTGTCATAGACCCCGGTGTCCAGCAGCCGCCGCTCCAGCTCGCCGACGTCGTCGGGATCGTAGGCGTCGCCCACCTTCCAGGGGGCCAGGTTCTTCAGCCAGGCGGTGTTGGTGCGGCCCGGCGTCACCAGCTCGACGCCGTCCAGGCGCACCAGCTCGCCGGAGACGATGCGGAAGGTGGGGCGGACCGACTGGTCGGCGTGGTCGACGATCACCTGGCGCTCGCCCGGCGCGACGTCGGCGTAGCCGCGCTTCTGCACCGCGGCCAGGATGCGGCCCTCGGCGCCCAGGACGTCGGCGGCGCGGCCGGCCTGGCCGTTGGCGAGGCCCATCACCGCCTCCCCGGCCAGCTGCACGCCGGGATCGGGTTCGGGGGCGATCCACTCGACCTTGGGGTCCTGGATCCTGAAGCGCTCGCCGGGCGTCACCTTGACGATGGGCTGGGCGGGCTCGGTCTCGGTGACGTCGGCCTCGACGGTGTTGGCGTAGTAGCCCTCGGAGCGCAGGACGGCGACGGCGTCCTCGGCCGCCTCGCGGGCGCGGCGCCGCGCCTCGAAGCGGTTCTCGATGGGCTTGTCGGTCTCGCCCACCGCGACGCCGATGGCGGCGCGCAGGCTGTCGCTCAGCGCGCCCTCGACGGCGGCCTTCGGCGCCGCGGCGCGCGCGGAGCCCGCCGCCCCCTGGGCGCAAAGCGCCGCCGAGGCGGCGACGGCGAAGACCAGTCGTCCCAACGTCAAGATTCCCCTGCCGCCCCCGTCCTGGGGTCTACAGCGGGTCGCCTAAGATTGTCACCCCGCCCGTCGCGCGGAAGGTGCTTTCAAACTGAGCGGAAGCCTGCCCAAATACTGGGCAGTCCCCTCCGCGACGCCTGACGATTCCGAAAAGCCGCCCCTTTGGCCGGAGCGCTCCCTAGGGTCGGAACCAGGTCGAGGCGGAAGGATTATCTCAAGGTGGAGTGGGGCGTGGCGACGGCGCAAAGAACGGGTGACACCAACGCCGTAGAGCCGCCATCCGGGGCGGCGGCGCCCTATGACGAGATGATCACGGCGTCCGGCGACGTGCGCGAGCATTACGCAGCCCTCGATCAACGCATCGCCACCCTGGCCCAGGAGGACATGTCCGAGCGGCAGAGGACGCTGGAGCGCTTCTTCCTGCTGCAGGGGATCACCTTCACCGTCTACGGGGCCGAGAGCTCCACCGAACGGATCATCCCCACCGACCTGCTGCCGCGGATCATTCCGGCCGAGGAATGGGCGACCATCGAGGAGGGCCTGACCCAGCGCCTGCGGGCGCTCAACATGTTCCTGGCCGATATCTATGGCGAGCAGCAGATCCTGATGGACGGGGTGGTGCCGCGCGACCTGGTGCTGATGGCCCCCTCCTACCGGCGGGAGATGCAGAACCTCTATGTGCCCCACCAGGCCTACGCCAATGTCTGCGGCTCGGACCTGATCCGCCAGCCGGACGGCGCCTTCGCCGTGCTGGAGGACAATCTGCGGGTGCCCTCGGGGGTCTCCTACATGCTGGCCAACCGCGAAGCCTCAAAGCGGACCTTCCCCGGCACCTTCCGCGCCTCCAACGTGCGGGCCATCGACCGCTATCCGGACCTGCTGCTGACGACGCTCAAGGGCATGGCGGCC
The DNA here is from genome assembly GCF_965229015.1 of Phenylobacterium sp. GTDB lineage: Bacteria > Pseudomonadota > Alphaproteobacteria > Caulobacterales > Caulobacteraceae > Phenylobacterium. The sequence goes on from NZ_CBDDIM010000001.1 coordinate 1,428,362, forward strand.
GACTGGCGGCCCAATCCCCAGGTCGTGGTGCTGACGCCCGGCGTCTACAACTCGGCCTATTACGAGCACGCCTACCTGGCCCGCCTGATGGGCGCGCCCCTGGTGGAGGGCCGCGACCTCGTGGTCCACGACAATATGGTCTACATGCGGACCACCACCGGCCTGCGGCGCATCGACGTGATCTATCGCCGGGTGGACGACGACTTCATCGATCCCCTCACCTTCCGCCGCGATTCCGGGCTCGGGGTCGCGGGGCTGTTCAACGCTTATCGGGCCGGAAACGTGGTGATCTGCAACGCGCCGGGCACCGGGGTCGCCGACGACAAGGCCGTCTACGCCTATGTCCCGGAGATCATCAAATACTACCTCGGCGAGGACGCCATCCTGCCCAATATCGAGACCTTCCTCTGCCGCGAGCCCGCCCAGCTCAGCCATGTCCTGGCCAACCTGGACAAGCTGGTGGTCAAGGCAGTGGGCGCGTCGGGCGGCTACGGCATGTTGATCGGACCCCACGCCAGCGCCCAGGAGCGCAGCGATTTCGCCGACGCCCTGCGGGCCGACCCGGCCAACTACATCGCCCAGCCCACCATCCAGCTCTCCACCGCGCCCTGCCTGATCGACGGCCAGATCGACCCGCGCCACGTCGACCTGCGACCGTTCATCCTGTCGGGGGAGAAGATCATCGTGACGCCGGGGGCGCTCACCCGCGTGGCCCTGAAGAAGGGCTCCCTGGTGGTGAACTCCAGCCAGGGCGGAGGTTCCAAGGACACCTGGATCCTGGCCGGCGACAGTCAGGACGTTCAGCCATGATGCTCGCCCGCGTGGCCGACAGCCTCTACTGGATGGGGCGCTATGTGGAGCGCGCCGAGCACATGTGCCGCCTGTCGGACGTGATGCTCAACGCCACCCTCGACCGCACCGAGGCCGCCAGCCAGGTGGCCCGCATCGTCCTGGCCGCCGTCGGCGACAACGACCCCGCCAAGGCCAACGCTCCCTATGACGCGGCCCTGTCCCTGGCCCTGGACCGGGAAGACGGCGGCTCCATCACCACCTCCCTGGCCCGCGCCCGGGAGAACGCCCGCCAGGTCCGCGACCAGATCACCACCGAGACCTGGGAACGCCTGAACCTGATCTATCTGCGGGTCACCGGCCCGGGGGCGGCCAAGCAGTTCGCCGACGGCTCCTCGGCCTTCCTGCACGACATCATCGCCGACCTGCACCTGTTCAAGGGCGCCGCCGACGCCACCATGAGCCATGGCGAGGGCTGGCGGTTCCTGCTGCTGGGGGTCCATCTGGAACGGGCCCAACTGATCGGCCGCCTGCTGGAGGTCTGTTTCGGCGACCGCCGCCGGCCGCTCACCGACCACTTCGCCCTCACCAGCCTGCTGCGCATGAGCTGCGCCCTGGAGCCCTATCTGCGGCGCTACACCGCCGACGTGCGCCCCGAGCTGATCCTGGAGTTCCTGATGTTCGACGAGGACTTTCCCCGCTCGATCCGGTTCTCCACCGCCCGCATCGAGGAGCACCTGTCGGCCGCCAGCCGCTATGTGGACGCCAGCAAGGCGGGGCCCGAGCGCCTCGCCGGTCGCCTGAAGGCCCGCCTGCAATATGCCGACGTCGAGAACATGGAGCTGGTGGGCGCCGGCGCCCTGCTGTCGACCGTGCTGGACGAATGCCAGGCGATCCACACGGCCATCTACGACACCTTCGTCGCCTATTCCCTCGAGATGCGGTTGCCAGCCTGATGCTTTTGGAAGTGCGCCACGTCACCCAGTACCACTACGCCGCCAATGTGCGCGAAAGCGTCATGGAGCTGTGGATGCAGCCTCAGAAGGGCGCCCGCCAGCGGCTGGTGAGCTTCGACCTGGAGCTGGACCCGCCGGCCCAGCTGTTCTCCTACGCCGACGCCTTCGGCAACGCCGTCTACCATTTCGACGTGCCCCAGCCCCACGACCGGCTGAGCATCCTGGCCCGCTCGGCGGTGGAGACCCAGGCGCCGGCCACCCTCCCCGTCGCCCTGGACACCGGCGAGTGGGACCGGCTGAAGAGCGACTTCGTGCGCGGTGAGAACTTCGACTTCCTGCACCACCACGGCTTCGCGGTGGAGACCCAGGCCCTGAAGACCTTCGTCGCCGAGGCGGGCATCGACCAGCTTCGGGTGCGCGACCCGCTCACCGCCGTGCGCGAGCTCTCCACCATCATCTACCAGTCCTTCGGCTATGAGGCCGGCGTCACCGACGCCGAGAGCCCCATCGACCTGGCGCTGAACGCCAAGCGCGGGGTCTGTCAGGACTTCGCCCACATCATGATCGCCATCTGCCGGTCGTGGGGAATCCCGGCCCGCTACGTGTCGGGCTACCTGTTCACCGACCGAAAGGGCGGCGACCGCTCCGATCCCGACGCCACGCACGCCTGGGTGGAGGTCTTCCTGCCCTCCCTGCGCTGGGTGGGCCTGGACCCCACCAACAATGTCGAGGCCGGGGAGCGCCACATCGCCGCCGCCGTGGGCCGCGACTACAACGACGTGCCGCCGTCACGGGGAGTCTACAAGGGCGAGGCCGAGAGCCAGCTGGCGGTGGGGGTGTCGGTGCGCCGGGCGCGCGCCGCGCTCACCGAGCCGGAGTTCATCCGGGTCGCCCAGCCGTCCTTCAACCGCACGGGACGCCGCCGCGGCGCGCCCGGGTCCCTGCAGTACGATCAGCAACAGCAACAACAGCAGTAGCGACTACAGGCGGAAGAGCGTCACTCCGAGCAGGAAGGCGCCCACCGCGATGAAGCCGACCTCAACCATCATCGCGCGCCGTGGCGAGGTGCGGAGGGTCACGAGAAATCGGAGCAGATGATCCATGTGCGGCATAACGCCGCCAAATAGTGAATCTCTCGTTAAAGTTGAGAGGGCGCCGTTACGCGCTGAAGATGTATGAGCGCTGGACGGTCAATCCGATGCGCGCGCCGGGCGCCAAACCCTCCGACGCATTGCGTTCGAAGGCCGCCTCGATCCGCTGGCCGCCGGGGGTCTTGCCCTCGATCCGGGCCACCGGACCCTGCACGTTTATCCGATCGGCGGTGATGTAGAAACTCTCCTGCCCCGCCGCCGCACGGATCAGGTCGTGCGGGCGGATATAGGCGATCGCCGCACCCTCGGCCGCGGCCGGCGCCGGGACGGCGACCTCCCCGGCCTGGAAGCGACCGGCCCGGACCGTCCCCTCCAGCCGGTTGGCCTCGCCGACGAACCCGGCCACGAAGGCGCCTTCCGGCTCGTCATGCACCTGCTGCGGGGTGCCCACCTGCTGGATGACGCCGTGGTTCAGGATGGCGACCCGGTCGGCCAGCTCGAGGGCCTCCTCCTGGTCGTGGGTGACGAAGATGGTGGTGACGCCGGTGGCGTCGTGGATGCGGCGCAGCTCCTTGCGCAGGGACTTGCGCACGGTGGCGTCCAGGGCGCCGAAGGGCTCGTCCAGCAGCAGGACGCTGGGGCTGACGGCGAGCGCCCGGGCGAGCGCCACCCGCTGGCGCTGGCCGCCGGACAGCTGGGCCGGGTAGCGCTTTCCGAGGCCCGGCAGCTCCACGAGGTTCAGCAGTTCCTCCACCCGCCGGGCGATCTCCGCCTTGGGGGGCTTGGCCGCGCCCTTGCGGACGTCGAGGCCGAAGCTGATGTTGCGGGCCAGCGTCATGTGGCGGAACAGGGCGTACTGCTGGAAGACGAAGCCCACCTGGCGCGCCGCGGCGCTGGCATAAGTCATGTCCTGGCCGTCGAACAGGATCTGGCCCTTCTCGGGGAACTCCAGGCCGGCGATGGCGCGCAGCAGGGTGGTCTTGCCCGAGCCCGACGGGCCCAGCAGGGCCAGCAGCTCGCCGTCGGCGATCTCCAGGCTCACGCCGTTGAGCGCAGGGTAGCGGCCGAAGGTCTTCTCCACCGAGCGGATGGAAATGGTCATGGGGTCTCTTGGTCAGTGACGGGCCGGCCGCGACTGCGGCTGGACCATCTCGAGCAGGGTCTTCAGGGCCAGGGTGACGATGGCCAGGAAACAGAGAAGGGCGGCGACGGCGAAGGCGCCGACGAAGTCATACTCGTTGTAGAGGATCTCCACATGCAACGGCATGGTGTTGGTCAGGCCCCGGATGTGGCCCGAGACCACCGACACCGCCCCGAACTCGCCCATGGCGCGGGCGTTGCAGAGCAGGACGCCGTAGAGCAGGCCCCAGCGGATATTAGGGGCCGTGACGCTCCAGAAGGTGCGCAGGCCCGACGCCCCCAGGGAAACGGAGGCCTCCTCCTCGTCCACCCCCTGCTCCTGCATCAGCGGGATCAGCTCGCGGGCCACGAAGGGGAAGGTGACGAAGATGGTCGCCAGGATGATGCCGGGGATGGCGAAGATGATCTTGATGTCATGGTCGATCAGCCAGTCGCCGAACCAGCCCTGGGCTCCGAACACCATCACATAGATCAGGCCCGCCACCACCGGCGAGACCGAGAACGGCAGGTCGATCAGGGTGATCAGGAAGCTCTTGCCCGGAAACTCGTGCTTGGCCACGGCCCAGGCGGCGCAGACCCCGAAGGCGGCGTTGAAGGGGACGGTGACGCCCGCGGTGATCAGGGTCAGCTTGATGGCCGCCACGGCGTCGGGATTGCGGATGGCCTCCAGGGCCGGCGCCCAGCCCTTGCGCAGGGCCTCGTAGAAGACCGAAACCATGGGCAGCAGCAGGATGAAGGCCAGGAAGAGGGCCACCACCGCCAGGATCACCGCCTTGACCCAGGGGGCGTCCTCGTTGGCGCGGCGCGGGCTCACGCCGACCGCCGTCGGGCCCAGCCCTGGATGGCGTTGATGACGAAGAGCATCAGGAACGAGGCCGCCAGCATCACGACCGCGATGGTCGCCGCGCCTGCGTAGTCGTACTGCTCCAGCTCGATGATGATCAGCAGGGGCGCGATCTCCGACTTGTAGGGCATGTTGCCGGCGATGAAGATCACCGAGCCGTATTCCCCGATGCCCCGGGCGAAGGCCAGGGCGAAGCCGGTGAGCCAGGCCGGCGCCAGGGCCGGGAGCACGACGCGCGACAGCGTGTCCAGACGTCCGGCGCCCAGGCTGGCGGCGGCCTCCTCCACGTCGGCCGAAAGGTCGCGCATGACCGGCTCGACCGTGCGCACCACGAAGGGCAGGCCGATGAAGATGAGCGCCACCACCACCCCGAGGGGGGTGAAGGCGATCTTCCAGCCCAGGGGCGCCACCAGCGAACCCACCCAGCCGTTCTCGGCGTAGAGGGCGGCGAGCGCGATGCCCGCCACCGCGGTCGGCAGGGCGAAGGGCAGGTCGATCAGGGCGTTGACCACCCCCTTGCCGGGGAACTCATAGCGGACCAGGACCCAGGCGGTGGCCAGGCCGAACACCCCGTTGATCAGGGCCGCGATGAAGGCCGCCCCGAAGGACAGACGGTAGGCGGCGAGCGCCCGCTCGGAAAAGGCGGCGTCCAGGAAGTCCGGAAAGCTCTGCTGCGTGGCCTTCAGGGCGACCGCCAGCATCGGGATGAGGACGATGGTCGACAGGAGGGTCACCGTGACGCCCAGGCTGAGCGCGAATCCCGGGATCGCCGACCGGCGTCGGAGGAAGGGCCGGCGCGTCCCGGCGGACGCCGTCGTCAGGGCCTTGGCGGTCATGTCGCGCTCGGAGCCTCGGGTTTCGCACAATAGCGCCGCCCCGCAGACCTGGATCACCTGCCGCGCGGCGGAGACACGAGCTAATTCCTAGTGAGTCTATCGCCAATGTAGAATTTCTGAAGACGAGACCTGAAAGCCTGCCCACCGCCCACGAGAAAGCCCCGCCCTCATAGAGAGGACGGGGCTGCCGACACGCTAGGGTGGGCTTGGGGCCTAGCGGCCGTAACCGTTGCTCAGCACCTGGACGATCAGGCCGGTGGCCAGGGCGGCAAGGACGTAGTCGTTGTCGGCCCGGACCCAGCGATAGCCGCGGGGCGGCTGACGCAGGCCGTAGCGGCCATAGTCGCTCACATAGTAGTTGGCGCCGCGATACTGGCTCGGCAGGCGCTCGCCGCGGCGCCAGGCATGGGCGCGGTGATGGTGTTGGCCGCTGCGATTGTCCCAGCCGCTGCGCCGATCATCGTAGCGGTTGTCGTAACGGTTGTCGTAGCGAGCGTCGCGCCGGTCGTCGTAGCGGGCGTCGCGCTGGTCCCCGTAGCCTTGCTGATACTGGCCTTGGTACTGGCCCTGATAGTCGCGCTGATACTGCGCAGGCTGGGCCATGGCGGCCGTGCCGCCCAGCAGGGAGAGGGCCAGGGCGGCGGCGATTGCGCGTTTCATGAGCGTGTCCTTTCGGGGGAGCTTCAAGCCGGGTGGCTGTCGGCGTTGTTCCCAAGATGCGACTCCCGCCCTGAACCCGTTTTGAACGAGCCTGGTCATCCCCCGTTCATCACGATCGGGGCGCCTAGAGCACCGGCGGATCGCGCTCGACGGGCGAGAACACGAAATCACTATGGGTTCCGGCCTGGGCGTTCTCCCGGATCATGGCGTAGCCCGCCTTGTCGATCAGGATCAGGGCTTCGGCGGTGTTGAAGTTCATCACCTCGATAACCAGGAGGGGCCGATGCCTGGCCAGGAACGCCTCGGCGCCCCGCAGGACTCCGATCTCACCGCCATCAACATCCACCTTGAGCAGGCCGCAGGACGGCAGGTCGAGGCTGTCCAAATTCATGGCGGGCACACGGGTGAGGGAGCTGTCGGACTCCTTGGACACATTGGAATAGTCGTTGCGGATGTAGTTGAAGAACACGTCCCCGTCGGTGTCGGAGACCGCCTTGCCGAGGTATCGAAGATCCACCAGCCCGGAGAGATCGGCGTCTTCCACGGCCTTGCGCAGCAGCGGCGCGAGCCGTGGATTGCACTCAAAGGGGGTCACCTGGCACCCCAACTCGCCCGCGAAATAGAGGGTGTGATTGCCGATGTTCGCGCCCACATCGACGACGTGATCGCCCCGGGACATCAGGGGGGCGAGGCGCTGCAGGGTCTGGATCTCGTAGAACTGGCCGGCGGCGTGGCGCAGGGCGATCGACAGGTTGGTGGGCTCGAAGGGAAAGCGGTAGGTTCGGGCCGCGCCCTGGACCACCACCTCGCGGGCGCCCTCGAGATACAGCCTCGCCAAATCGCGAGCGCCGCCGACCATGCTGGGCGCCAGACGTTCGACGACGGCGCGCTCCCCCAAGGCGATGGCGCAGAATAGAGCCGTCTTGGCTTCCTCGGCCACGCCCGGGTCGGTCCGCCAGAAGCCCTCGTAGACCTCCAGGGCGCCTGCCATGTCGCCGGCGCTGAACCTTTGGGACAAGCGCTGGCGGCGCCCTTCCCCCGTCACCGCCTCGAGCCGGTCGATCAGGCCCAGAGCCTTCGCATGGTCGGAATTGGCCTGGGCGAACCTCATCGCCACGTCCAACTCGACGGCGTCCTCCAGGGGGAAGTCCGCGACGAGGTCCAGGATGGCCTGCGCCTGGGCGAGACGATTGCATTCACGGTAGGCCACGGCGGCCAGCAGGTTCTGGTGACGATTCAGCAGGCGCTTGTTGGGCATGCCCGCATAGATGTCGGCCAGGACCTGGTAGTGGCCCGCGGTCCCCAGGGCCCGGAAGACGGTGTTGACGCCGTGCGGCGACCAAGGGTCTTGCTGGAAGGCCAGCAGGGCGTAGGCCACTTCGCGGTGCTGATCGCCGAGCCACCGATGCACCAGGGCCAGGTTGTTGGACGCCCCATGGTCGCCAGCCCTCGACCTGGGCTCAAGATCGGCGAAGACCTCGGCCTGGCGGCCGGCGCGGACAAGGGCGGCGATATCCATGGGTCATTCCTGCGCGGGCTGGGGCGATCACCGTCACCCTTCTGTCTGACCGTCGCCTGATTGTGAAGCGGTCGCCGCGCCGGGACATTCCCGCGTCGGAGACGAGCCCTCCGACGGTTTGGTAGGCCGGGTGGGGGTCGAACCCACGACCATTCGATTAAAAGTCGAATGCTCTACCACTGAGCTACCGGCCCTAAGCGCGGCGAGCAGATGCGCGCCGGGCGAAGCGGCGCGGACCATAGGGTGCGTCCCTGCCCTGGGCAAGGCCACGCACGGGCTTTCCAAGGCGCGGAGCCAAGCTGTACAATTGATCTATGCGCGCGCCCCCGTCCGTTCTTCCCATCCTGGTCCTCGTCGGAGCCTGCACCACCGCCCCGGCCGACGGATCGCCGGAGATCCAGACCAGCTCGGCGGCCAATCGCGAGAGCGTGCAGGGCGCGGTCGCCTCGCCCCTGCGGGACGTCAATGTCCTGCGGACCAAGATTCCCCAGGTGCTGCTGGACGCCATGGCCGATCCCTACGCCCTGCCGATCCCCACCAACTGCGCCCGGATCACCGGCATGATCCTGCCGTTGAACGGGGCCCTGGGCGCGGACCTCGACGAGCCGGTGGAGGACGAGGACGACCTGATGGTGCGCGGGCGCGGCGCGGCGCTCGGAGCGGTGGCCGGCGCGGCCTCGGGGCTGATCCCCTTCCGGGGCTGGGTGCGGAAGCTCTCCGGCGCCGAGCGCCATGACGGCCTGGTCACAGCGGCGATCAACGCCGGCGCGGTGCGGCGAGCCTATCTGAAGGGCCTGGGGGAATCCCGCGGCTGCAAGCCGCCCGCGACACCCTCCCACAGCCGGGTCGAGCGCGAGCCGCCGATGAGCGAGACCCTGAAGCCCCGCTTCCCGATCCGCTAGCTGGACAGCCGGCTCTTGAAGTCTCGCCGGAACGTCTCGAACCGGCCCTCGGCGATGGCGTCGCGCATGGCCGCCGTCAGGGCCTGGAAGAAGGCGATGTTGTGCCAGGAGAGCAGGACCTGGCCGAGAATCTCCTCGGACTTCACCAGGTGGTGCAGATAGGCCTTGGAATAGTGGCTGGAGGCCGGACAGGCGCTGGTCTCGTCCAGGGGCGTGTCGTCCTCGGCGAAGCGGGCGTTCTTCAGGTTGACCGCGCCTTCCCAGGTCCAGGCCTGGCCGTGGCGGCCGGAGCGGGTGGGCAGGACGCAGTCGAACATGTCGACGCCGCGGGCCACGGCCTCCACCAGGTCGATGGGCTTGCCCACCCCCATCAGATAGCGCGGCCGATCGGCGGGCAGCATCGCGGGCGCATAGTCCAGCACCTCGCACATGGCCTCGTGCCCCTCCCCCACCGCCAGGCCGCCCAGGGCGTAGCCGTCGAAGCCGGTCTCGATCAGGCGCTCGGCGGATTCCCTGCGCAGGTGCTCGAAGGTCGAGCCCTGCTGGATGCCGAACAGGGCCTGGCGGTCGCGCTCCCCGAAGGCGGCCTTGGAGCGCTGGCCCCAGCGGGCCGAGAGCAGCATGGCCTCGCGCGCCCGGTTCTCCTCCGCCGGCCAGGCGACGCACTCGTCCAGCTGCATGACGATGTCCGAGCCCAGCAGGTCGGCCTGGATCTCGATGGAGCGCTCGGGGGTCAGGACGTGCTTGGAGCCGTCGATATGGCTCTGGAAGGCCACCGACTGCTCGGTGACCTTGGCGATCTTCGACAGGCTCATCACCTGGAAGCCGCCCGAGTCGGTGAGGATCGGTCTGTCCCAGCGCATGAAGTTGTGCAGGCCGCCCAGGCGAGAGACCCGCTCGGCGCCCGGCCGCAGCATCAGGTGATAGGTGTTGCCCAGGATGATATCGGCGCCCGTCGACGCCACCTGGTCGACGGTCAGCGCCTTGACCGTGGCCGCCGTCCCCACCGGCATGAAGGCGGGCGTCCGGATGTCGCCGCGGGCGGTCTTCAGAACCCCGGTGCGGGCCTTGCCCTCGGTGGCGGTGATCTGGAAGGGGAAGACGCTCAAGGGTTCGCCCTCCAGAGCAGGCTGGCGTCGCCATAGGAATAGAACCGGTAGCCCGTGGCGATGGCGTGGGCATAGGCCGCGCGCATGGTCTCGTAGCCGGCGAAGGCGCAGACCAGCATGAACAGGGTCGACTTGGGCAGGTGGAAGTTGGTCATCAGGCCGTCGACGACCCGGAACCGGTAGCCGGGGGTGATGAAGATGGCGGTCTCGGCGGCGAAGGGGCCGACGACGCCATCCTCCCCCGTGGCGCTCTCCAGCAGGCGCAGGGAGGTGGTGCCGACGCAGACGACGCGGCCGCCGGCCGCCTTGGCGGCGTTGAGGGCGTCGGCGGTTTCCTGAGCCACTTCACCGTATTCGGCGTGCATCCTGTGATCGGCCAGATCGTCGGTCTTCACCGGCAGGAAGGTGCCGGCGCCCACATGCAGGGTGACGAAGGCGACGCCCACGCCCTTGGCCTTCAGCCGCGCCATCAGCTCCGGCGTGAAGTGCAGGCCGGCCGTGGGGGCGGCGACCGAGCCGTCGTCGCGCGCGTAGACGGTCTGGTAGTCGGCGCGGTCCTGTTCGTCCTCCGCGCGCTTGGCGGCGATGTAGGGCGGCAGGGGCATGGCGCCCCGCTCGGCGATGGCGGCGTCCAGGTCCGGCCCCATCAGGTCGAAGGACAGGGTCAGCTCGCCGCCCTCCCCCTTTGCGGTGATGGTGGCGTCCAGCTGGCCCAGCAGGCAGGCGCGGTCGTTGGTCTCGCCGAAGGCGACGCGGTCGCCGACGGCCAGACGCTTGCCCGGCTTCATGAAGGCGGTCCAGCGGCTGGGGGACAGGCGGCGGTGCAGGGTGGCCTCGCAGGCCTGTCGGTTCTCGCCGCGATAACGGGTCCCCTTCAGCCGCGCGGGGATCACCCGAGTGTCGTTCAGCACCAGGATGTCGCCGGCGCGAAGCTGCTCGGGCAGGTCGGCCACGGTCAGGTCGGCCAGGGGCTGGCCCGGCGCCACCCGCAGCAGGCGGGCGGAATCCCGCGGGCTGACAGGCCGCAGGGCGATGTGGTCGTCGGGCAGGTCGAAGTCGAAATCGGCGAGTTGCATGTGGGGGCGTGAAGGCCATGTGCGCCGTCACGCGTCAAGCGCCAGACCATGCTAGAGGCGAGGCATGGGATTCCTCCGAGTCGCGATTTCCGGCCTGGTCGCCGGCCTGATGTTCGCCCAGGGCCTGGTCTGCGCCGTCGCCGCCCTGGTCGCCCAGGGCGGGCGGATTTCGGCGCGGGCGGATATCCTGACCCACTTCGCGCCCTTCTGGCTGGCGGGCGCGGTGGTGGTGGCGGCCTACGCCCTGCTGCTGGCGCCGAGGCCGCTGCGGACCATCTTCCTGACCCTGGGCGGGGTGGGGGCTATCGCCGCCGGATCGCTGGTCCTGCCGGAGTATGTGCGTCCCATGAGCCCGCGCGCGCCTGCCGGCGCGCCGCATCAGCTGAAGCTGGTCCAGTTCAACGTCTGGGGCCGCAACACCGACCTGTCCGACACCGCCCGATGGATCGTCGACCAGGACCCGGACGTGGTGGTGATCGAGGAGGCGACGCCGGCCATCCGCGACGCCATCCTGCAGCGGCGCGCTTATCACGTGGTCTGCGGCAAGTGCCAGGTGATGATCTTCAGCAAACTGCCAACCATCGACAGCGGGGTCGTCGACACGCCCCACGGCCTGCCGCGGCCGCCGATCGCGCGGGGGGCCTATCACAGCGCGTCAGGCGACTTCACCGTGGTGGGCACCCACTACACCTGGCCCACCAAGGGCTCTCTGCAGCAGCAGCAGGGTCAGCGCCTGGCCTGGATTCTCGCCCAGTATCCCAAGGACGCCATGATCCTGGCGGGGGACTTCAACTCCACGCCCTGGTCCTTCTCTCGCCGGCGCGAGGACGCGATGTTCGGCCTGGAGCGGCGTACCCGGGCGCTGTTCTCCTGGCCCGCCGGAGAGGTGTCGCACGAGCGGGTGAAGGTTCCCTTCCCCTTCCTGCCCATCGACCAGGTCTATGCCGGCAAGGCCTGGCGGACGGTGAGCGTCAAGCGCGGGCCGAGGCTGGGCTCGGACCACTATCCGGTGATCGTCACCCTGGCGCGCGCCCCCTAGAGGGCGCGGCGGGCCTTGGCCAAGGCCCGCTCGGCCTTGCGGCGGTCGGTCTCGTAGCGTTCGGAGTCCTCAGCCTCGCGGTCGTCGAGGGCGGCGCGCTGCGCAGCGAGTTCGGCGGCGGCGCGCTCGTGTTCGGCCTCCAGGTCCGCCAAACGCCGCTCGGCTTCCTCGACCTTCCGCAAGGCCGCCTTGGACGGGCCCTTGGGCTTGGCGGCCCTGGGCAGGGCCGCCGGCAGGGCGTGGCTCCTGGCCGGCCGGCGCAGCACCTCACCCGGCTTGGCCAGGGCGGCCTGCATCAGTTCGGGATCGTCGGTCTCTTGGGCCGACCCGGTGGCGAACAGGTCCTGGTGCGCACCCCAGGCGGCGAGCGCCTTGGGGCGTGAGCTGGCGGCGACCACATAGTCGGCCAGGCCGTCGGAGGTGACGAAGACCTTCAGCTTGGCGGCCATCCCAGCTCCCTCAGGCCAGGGAGGCGATCTCCCGGGCGATATTGGCCCGCGCCACGTCCTCGAAGAGGGCGCGGAAGGCCGGGTCGGGATAGATAACCGGGGCGTCGAGGAAGTGTTGCATCACCTTGGCCCGGCCGGCGCGCCAGGCCTCGTCGGGGACGTGGGCGTACTCCTCGCGCACCCGCTGCGCATAGGCGTCGTAGTCCAGCGGCGCGGCCGCCAGGATGGCCAGGTCGATGGAGACCAGGATCTCCCCCAGCCGGTCCTCTTCCTCCACCACGTGACAGGCGGTCAGGCGGATCAGCCGGGCCACCTCCTCGCGGGCGTGAAGGGAGATGTCGAGGTCGCGGAGATCGCGCTTGGCCATCTCCGCGCTCTTCGCCTCGTTGTCCGAGGCGGTCGGATCATAGACCGCGTCGTGCCACCAGATGGCGTAGGTCAGCACCTGGCGTTCGGAGTCCATGAGGTCGGGAACCTGGTCGAGCAGCGCCAGGCACTGCTCGATGTGGGTCCGCGTATGATAGCGCCGATGCGGTTCCGCATAGGCCGCTTCAAGCTCGGGGGTCACGCGTCGGCCGCGACCTTCATGGAGACGATCTTGCCAGGCGCGCGCGGCGGCTCGCCCTTGGGCAGGCCGTCCACCAGGTCCATGCCCTCGATGACCTCGCCCCAGACGGTGTACTGGCCGTCCAGGAACTTGGCGTCGTCGAAGCAGATGAAGAACTGGCTGTTGGCCGAGTTCGGGTTGTTGGTGCGGGCCATGGAGCAGACGCCGCGGACGTGGGGCTCCTTGGAGAACTCGGCGGTCAGGTTCGGCTTGTCCGAGCCGCTGGTGCCGGTGCCGGTGGGGTCGCCGCCCTGGGCCATGAAGCCCGGGATCACGCGGTGGAAGACCACGCCGTCATAGAAGCCCTCGCGGGCCAGTTCCTTGATCCGCTCGACGTGGCCTGGCGCCAGGTCCGGGCGAAGCTTGATCGTCACCGGGCCGCTTTCCAGCGTCATGATCAGGGTATTTTCGGCGTCCATTACTTCACCTCTGAGGGAATCTTGATTGCGCAGGCCGTGAAATCGGCGCCCATCGCGCCGCGCACATTGGCGACCTCGGCCTTGAACCAGGCGCTGTTGGGGTCGATCACCCGGACCTTGGGGCGTTCGGCGGCCGGAATATCCGCCATCACGCGGACCTTCAACATCTTATCGGGATCGACCACCGGTTCGCCCACCTTGATGGCGCGGACCACGTCGAGGCCCGAGATCACCCGGCCGAAGGCGGTGTAGCGCTTCTCCAGGGACGGATAGGCCTGGCGCATCAGGAAGAACTGGCTGTTGGCGCTGGCCTCGCTCTCGCCGCGGGCCATGCCGGCGACTCCGGGGCAGTAGAGGCCCCAGCCGGAAATCTTGCCGTCCTTGGTCATGGGCATGAGCATCGAGCTCTGGGTCATGACCGGCAGGGCGCCGATGAAACCGATCTCCGCCACGGTCTGGTCGGCGACCTGGACGAAGGGGGTCTGGGGGCCTCGGCGGAAGGTGAACTCGGCCTCCAGGTCCGGCTTGTCGGAATTGCCCTCGCCGGTGTCCTTGGGGTCGCCGGTCTGGGCCATGAAGGCGTCGATCACCCGGAAGAACAGGCGGCCGTCATAGAGGCCCGTGCGGGTCAGTTCCTTGACCCGGACCACGTGGTTGGGGGCGACCTCGGGAGACAGCTCCACCAGGATGCGGCCCTTGGTGGTGTCGATCACCAGGACGTTCTCGGGATCGGGGGTGCGCCAGTCGGCGGCGGTGGGCGCGCCGGGCGCCGGGGGGACGACGGGCGCGGCCGGAGCCTTGGCCTTGGGCGCGGCGAGCGCGGAGCCGGCGAGCGCCAGGACGGCGGTGGAGATCAGGAGGGTGCGGATCATGGTCTCTCTCCTAGCGGCGCGCGGCGAAGACCGCCACCCCCCGCCCGCAGGCAAGTTCGGGCGCCCCGTGGGGATCTGAAGGGGGTCGGGAGTGCGCTCGGAGATCGGACTACTTCGCGGCCGCGACCTTGGCCAGCAGGGCGTCCTTGACCCCGGGGCTGACGAACTTGCCGACCTCGCCTCCAAGGATGGCGATCTCCTTCACCAGCTTGGAGGACACCGCCTGGTGGCGAGGGTCGGCCATCAGGAACACGGTCTCGATGTCGCGGTCGAGCTGCTGGTTCATGGCGGTCATCTGGAATTCGTATTCGAAGTCGGCCACGGCCCGCAGGCCCCGGACGATGACGCTGGCCCCCATCTCGCGGGCGAAGTGGATCAGCAGGCCCTCATAGGGCTGGACCACGATCTCGATATCCTTGGGCAGGCCGGCGGCCAGGTCGCGGAGAATGGCGACCCGCTCGTCGAGGGTGAACAAGGGCCCCTTGCCGGCGTTGATCGCCACGCCGATCACCAGCTTGTCCACCAGCTTCACGGCCCGCCCGATGATATCGGTGTGGCCGTTGTGGATCGGGTCGAAGGTGCCCGGATAGATCCCGACGCGGGTGACCATTCGCCTGTATCCCCCAACTGTTCTTGCCTTCGGCTTTCGCCGGGCGGGGCGATGAAAGCAAGCGCTAATTGTTCGGGGCGGCGTGGGCCGAGAGACCGGCCGAGGCTTGCGCCCGGCGCTGAAGGAGCCGAACCTCCGCCGCGCGCAACACCAAGTGGCGCTCGGCCTTCCTCTCGGGCGTCATCGTCGGATGAACGGCCACCAGAGCCGGAGGAACACCATGTCCCAACCCACCCTCGACCGCCGGTTGCTGATCGGCGGACTGGCGCTGGCCGGCGCCGCGACGGCGAGCGTCGGATCGGCGCAGACACCGCCGGGGAGCGCGCCCGCCTTCACCCCGCAGCCCCTGCCCTTCGATCCCAAGGGCGTGCCGGGACTGTCGGAGAAGCTGCTCGTCAGCCACCATGACAACAACTATGTCGGCGCCGTGAAGCGACTGGGCGCGATCCGCGGCGAGTTCGCCAAGCTCGATCCCGCCACCGCGCCGGGCTTCATGCTCAATGGCCTGAAGCGCGAGGAACTGATCGCTTGGAACTCGATGATCCTGCACGAGGTCTATTTCGCGGGCCTCACCGGCGGCGCGGTGGCCAGCCCCGCCCTGGCCCAGGCCATCGAGCGCGACTTCGGCAGCCGCGACCGGTGGGCCGCGGAGTTCTCCGGCATGGGCAAGGCGCTGGGCGGAGGGTCCGGCTGGGTTCTGCTCACCTACAGCCGGCGTGATGGGCGGCTGGTGAACACCTGGGCCGCCGACCACACCATGACACTGGCCGACGGCGCCCCTCTGCTGGCGCTCGACATGTATGAGCACGCCTATCAGATGGACTATGGCGCCAAGGCCGGCGACTACGTGAACGCGGTGATGAAGGCCCTCTCCTGGAGCCATGCCAATGACGCCTTCCGCCGGGCCAGCGCGCCGTGACCCGAGGCCGAACCGGCAGCGGCGCCGCAACTGATCTGCGACGCCGCTTCGGTGTCTAGACTTCCGCCGGACCGGCGTCGGGCGTTTTTTCGGCTAGGTCATCGTCGCCGCCGCCCTGGTCGGCCAGACGTTCGACCGAGACGACGTGCTCGTCCTGGGCGGTGCGGAAGATTGTCACGCCGGAGGTGTTGCGGCTGATGACGCGGACCTGGGCCACCGGGGTGCGGATGAGCTGGCCCTGGTCGGTGACCAGCAGGATCTCGTCGAACTCCTCCACCGGGAAGGAGGCGGCCAGACGTCCGCCCTTGCCCTTCTTGGTGAGGTCCTGGGCCAGCAGACCCTGCCCGCCGCGGCCGGTGCGGCGGAACTCGTAGGCCGAGCTGCGCTTGCCGTAGCCCTCGGTGGAGACGGTGAGGATGAACTCCTCGGCCGCCCCCAGTTCGGCGATGCGGTCGCCCGACAGGGCGGCTTCCTCGCCGGCCTCGTCCTCGTCCTCGGGCGCCGCGGCGTCCTCGACGTCCTCGCCCTCGCCGGAGACGGCGCGGCGCATGGCGTTGGCGTGCTTCACATAGGCCGCGCGTTCGGCCGGGGTGGCGTCCACCGAGCGCAGGATGGCCATGGAGATGACGCTGTCGCCCTCGGCCAGGCGGATGCCGCGCACGCCGGTGGATTCGCGGCCGGCGAAGACCCGGACCTCCTCCACGGCGAAGCGGATGCAGCGGCCGAGCGCGGTGGTGAGCAGGACGTCATTGGCCTGGGCGTTGCAGACGCCGACGCCGATGATGGAGTCGCCCTCGTCCAGCTTCATGGCGATCTTGCCGTTGCGCTTGATGCCGACGAAGTCCGACAGCTTGTTGCGTCGCACGCCGCCGGAGCGGGTGGAGAACATGACGTCGTACTGATCCCAGGTCGCCTCGTCCTCGGGCAGGGGCAGGATCGAGGTGATGCTCTCCCCCGGCTCGATGGGCAGCAGGTTCACGAAGGCCTTGCCGCGCGAGGTGGGGGTGCCCACCGGCAGGCGCCAGACCTTAAGCTGGTAGACCTTGCCGCCTGAGGAGAAGAACAGCATCGGGGTGTGGGTGTTGGCCGAGAAGACGCGGGTGACCGCATCCTCGTCCTTGGTGGACATGCCCGAGCGGCCCTTGCCGCCGCGATGCTGGGTCCGGTAGGTCACCAGGGGGGTGCGTTTCACATAGCCGCCGTGGGTCACGGTGATGACCATGTCCTCGCGGGCGATCAGGTCCTCGTCCTCGACGTCGGCGTCGCCGTCGACGATCTCGGTGCGGCGCGGCACGGCGAAGGCGGCGCGCACCGCCACCAGTTCCTCGCGAACCACGGCCATGATGTTGTCGCGCGAGGACAGCAGGCTGAGGTGACCCTGGATGGCGCCGGCCAGGCTCTCGGCCTCGCCGAAGATCTCGTCACGGCCAAGGCCGGTGAGG
This sequence comes from Phenylobacterium sp., assembly GCF_965229015.1. GTDB lineage: Bacteria > Pseudomonadota > Alphaproteobacteria > Caulobacterales > Caulobacteraceae > Phenylobacterium. The sequence goes on from NZ_CBDDIM010000001.1 coordinate 1,445,641, forward strand.
CGCGAGAGGGTCAGGGCCAGGATGGCGCGGGCCTGTTCCTCGGTCAGCCGGATCAGGCCACCCTCTTCCAGGACCGTGCGCGGGTCGGCGATCAGCTCGACCAGGGGCATCATGTCGCCGGCCGGCCACCCCTTGGCCACGATGCGCTCACGCGCCTCGGCCGGGTCCTTGGACGAGCGGATGATGTGGATGAACTCGTCGATATTGGCCACGGCGATGGCCAGGCCCACCAAGACGTGGCCGCGGTCGCGGGCCTTGGAGAGTTCGAACTTCTCGCGACGGACCACGACCTCTTCGCGGAAGTCGATGAAGGCCACGATCATCTCGCGCAGACCCATCTGCTGCGGACGGCCGCGGTTCAGGGCCAGCATGTTGACGCCGAAGGAGCTCTGCAGCGGGGTGAAGCGGTAGAGCTGGTTCAGCACCACGTCGGCCGAGGCGTCGCGCTTCAGCTCGACGACGACGCGCATGCCCTGGCGGTCGCTCTCGTCGCGCAGGTCGGCGACGCCCTCGACGCGCTTTTCCCGCACCAGTTCGGCGATGCGCTCCACCAGGGAGGCCTTGTTCACCTGGTAGGGGATGGCGGTGATGATGATGGCTTCGCGGTCCTTGCGGACCTCTTCGATGGCGGCCTTGCCGCGCATGATCACCGAGCCGCGCCCGGTCATCAGGGCGGTGCGCGCGCCGGTGCGGCCGATGATCTCGCCGCCGGTGGGGAAGTCGGGGCCCGGAACGATGTCCAGCAGCTCGTCGGTCCCGATCTCGGGATTGTCGACATAGGCCAGGCAGGCGTCGACGATCTCGCCCAGGTTATGGGGCGGGATGTTTGTGGCCATGCCGACGGCGATGCCGCCCGCGCCATTCACCAGCAGGTTGGGGATGCGCGACGGCAGGACCACGGGCTCATGCTCGGAGCCGTCGTAGTTGTCCTTGAAGTCGACCGTGTCCTTGTCGAGGTCGGCCAGGATGGCCATGGCCGCCTTGGTCAGGCGGCACTCGGTGTAGCGCATGGCCGCCGGCGGGTCGTTGTCCACCGAGCCGAAGTTGCCCTGACCATCGATCAGCAGCTGGCTCATGGAGAAGGGTTGGGCCAGGCGCACCAGGGTGTCGTAGATCGCGAGGTCGCCGTGCGGGTGATACTTACCCATCACGTCGCCGACGACGCGGGCCGACTTCACATAGGAGCGGTCAGGGGTGTGCCCCTGCTCGCTCATGGAGAACAGGATGCGGCGGTGCACCGGTTTCAGGCCGTCGCGTACGTCGGGCAGGGCGCGGCTGACGATGACGCTCATGGCGTAGTCGAGGTAGGACTTCTTGAGTTCGTCCTCGATGGCGATAGGGGCGATGCCCCCGCGCCGGCCGTCGTCCGGAGGGATGGTGCTGTCGTCGCTCAAGGGGAATTTTTCGCCGTTGGAATCGGACTGGAAATCAGAGTTCAGTTGTTAACATCCCAGGACCCCCGAGGCCAACCTTCGTGAGCCCGGGAAACGCCTTAGGAGCCGCCATGAGATATGCCCTGCTCGGACTGATCGCCAGCGTGACCGCGACCGCGGCGCTCGCCGCCACACCGCCGGCCAACCTTCGGATCGACTTGAAGAATTCCACCGGCGGCTCCGCCGGCGTCGCGACCCTCACCGCCGCCCCGAACGGGGTGCTGCTGAAGCTGGAGGTCAAGGGCCTGACCCCCGGCTGGCACGGCCTGCATTTCCACGAGAAGGGCGACTGCTCGGCGGCCGGCTTCACCTCGGCCGGCGCCCACGTCCATGGCCAGGCCAGCGTGGTCCATGGCCTGCTGAACCCCGACGGCAACGAGGCCGGCGACTTGCCCAACCTCTATGTGGCCGCCGACGGGACCGGGACCGCCGAACTGTTCTCCACCTATGTCACCCTGGGGGGCGGCGGGGCCAAGCCCGACCTGATGGACGCCGACGGCTCGGCCCTGGTGATCCACGCCAATCCCGACGACCACAAGGCCCAGCCGATCGGCGGCGCGGGGCCGCGCATCGCCTGCGCGACGATTCCCAAGGGCTAGGCCGTCAGACCTCGCGGCCGGGCCCGACAGGCCGCCGCGAGGTCCCTCCCCGCGCCGGCGCTTGACGGGTCTCCAAGGCGGGTCTATTTAACCGATAGGTTATTTAAAGGACTCGTTAAATGCAGGTGGCCACCGACCCCTTGAGCGCGACGCTCTCGGCCCTGGCCGACCCCACCCGCCGGGCGATCCTGGCGCGGCTGGCCGAGGGCGAGGCCACGGTGGGGGAACTCGCCGAGCCCTTCGACATCAGCCTGCCGGCGGTGTCGCGACACCTGAAGGTTCTGGAGGCGGCGGGCCTCATCTCCCGGGGCCGGGAGGCCCAGTGGCGGCCCGCCCGCCTGGAGGCGGGGCCCTTGAAGGACATCGCCAGCTGGCTGGAACACTACCGCCGCTTCTGGGATGGCAGCTTCGACAAGATGGACGCCTACCTAGCCGAACTCACCAAAGGAAAGCCCCATGGCCGCAAGCATTGAGGTCGGCCGCCCGGCGCACGGCGCCGCCCTGCCCGACGACGAGCTGTTCATCGTCCGCGCCTTCGCGGCGCCCGCAGCCCTGATCTTCCGCCTCTGGGAAGACCCCGTGCACCGCGCCCGCTGGTGGGGGCCCAAGGCGGTCACCTGCGCCCATTTCACCCACGAGTTCCGCGAGGGCGGCGCCTGGCGTGGTTGCATCATCTCGGCCCAGTTCGGCGAACAGTGGCAGGGTGGCGTCTATCGCGAGATCGAACGCGACCGGAAGATCGTCTTCAGCTTCGCCTGGGACTCCGGCCCCACCGGCGGGGCGGAGAGCCTGGTCACCGTCACCCTGGCCGAACGCAACGGCATGACGGTGCAGACCTTCCACCAAGCCCCCTTCGCCAATCTCGAGCGGCGCGACAACCACCTCGTCGCCTGGAGCCTGCTGTTCGACCACGAGCAGGCCTACGCCGAGGCCCTGGCCCAAGGCGGCGTCCCATGATCCCCCATCCCAGGGGCCGGGCGTCCGCGCCGGGCCGCCTCACTGTCTCCCAGAAGCCGGAGGGCTCCATGAAGCTCCAGATCCTGGCGGCCTGCGCCGCCCTCGCCATCCTTCCCGCCGGCCAGGCCATGGCCGCCGATCCGATCACCGCCAAGCTCGCGGCGCCGGTGGCGGCGAAGACCAAGTTCATCGCCGGCGGGGCCCTGTTCAACTGCGAAGGCGACACCTGTGTCGCCCTGGCGCCGACCGCCGAGACCTTCAGCGCCTGCAAGGCGGTCGCCGCCAAGGTGGGGGTCATCGTCGCCTTCAGCGGCCGCAAGGCCCTGGACGAGGACAAGCTCGCCGACTGCAACAGAACCGCCGCCGCCAAGACGGCCGGCGCCCTCGCCAGGCCGTAGGGCCGCCCCTCTCCCAGCAGCTCATTCGCCGAGCTTCTGTCCGCCTGGGCCGTCGGAGACCGATGGGAACCGACGGCCCGCCTTTTCCTTCCAGATCAGGCGCGCAAGACGCGCCGGGCCGCAAGCCGAACGGAGACATCGATGGATACGGTGAGCGTGCGTTACTTCGTCGCCGACATGGACGCGGCGGTCGCCTTCTATCGCGATCTGCTGGGGTTCACCGTCGACATGCAGGCGGGGCCGGGCTTCGCGATGCTCAGCCGTGGGCCGCTGCGGATGCTGCTGAACCGCCCCGGGGCCGGCGGCGCGGGCCAGAGCATGCCCAATGGCGACGCGCCCGCCCCCGGCGGCTGGAACCGCATCCAGCTGGCGGTGGGGAACCTGGAGGCGGAGGTCGAAAGGCTCAAGGCGGCGGGGGGCCACTTCCGCAACGAGATCGTGCAGGGCAACGGCGGCAAGCAGATCCTCATCGAAGATCCGTCGGGCAACCCGATCGAGCTGTTCGAGCCCCCGGCCCGATAGCGGGCGGGTCGCCCCGGTCGCGCCCCGCGCCGCCCGAGACGCCTTGCCACCAGCCGGCCAGGGGATCAAACCTCAAGAATGGCTATGGTTATGGGCGCGCTCGCGCCGCGGTTCGTCTGCCCGACGACCAGCAATCCGCGTTACACCTCGGCCGCCTTCGGGGGCCGCTACATCCTGCTGGGCTTCCTGCCCACCGACGAAGCGGGCCGCCGCCAGGCCCTGGCCCAGTTGGTGGCGCACCGCGACCTGTTCGACGATGTCCGCCTCTCGGCCTATGGCGTGCTGCGCGACGAAGGCGCGATCGCCCTGGCCCGCGACCAGTTGGGGCTGCGCTGGTTCCTGGACCGCGATGGGGCGGTGAGCCGCCTGTTCGAGGCCCTGGACGACCAGGGCCAGGCCCGGCCCCGCTGGGTGCTACTGGACCCGGCCGAGTGTGTCCTGGCGATCGCCGACATCGACCGGCCAGAGCGGCTGTTCGAGCTGGTGCGCGGCCTGCCGGCTCCCGAGGACCATGCCGGGACGCCCCTGCACGCCCCGGTGCTGATCGCCCCGCGGATCTTCGAGCCCGACCTCTGCCGGCGGCTGATCGCCCACTATGAGGCCGACGGCGGCACGCCCTCGGGGGTGATGCGGGAGATCGGCGGCAAGACGGTGGGGATGCTCGATGGCTACAAGAAGCGCCGCGACACCATGATCAGCGACCCCGACCTGGCGCGCGAGACCCGCCTGGCCCTGACCCGCCGGCTGATCCCGCAGATCCGCAAGGTGTTCCAGTTCAAGGTCACCCACATCGAGCGCTATCTGGTGGCCTGCTACAGCGCCGAGGACGGGGGCTACTTCAAGCCGCACCGCGACGACACCACCCCGGCCACCGCCCACCGGCGGTTCGCCTGCTCCATCAACCTCAACGCCGAAGAGTTCGAGGGCGGGGACCTGAGCTTCGCGGAATTCGGGACCAAGACCTACCGCCCGCCGACCGGCGGGGCGGTGGTGTTCTCCTGCGCCCTGCTGCACGAGGCGACGCCGGTGACCAAGGGCCGCCGCTACGCCTTCCTGCCCTTCCTCTACGACGCCGAGGCCGCCGAGATCCGACTGGCGAACCTCGGGAGCCTGGAGGGCGCGGGGCCGGCGGAGCAATAGATCCCCGGCCCCTCCCCCGCTTTAGAACGGGATCTCGTCGTCCAGGTCGGCGGAGAAGTCCTCGCGGGGGGCCGAGCTCTGGGCGCGGGGGCCTGACGAGAAGCCGCCGCGATCGGAGGCGCCGTAGCCGCCGCCTTCGTCGCGCTCGGCGTCGCCGCGGCCGTCCAGCATGGTCAGTTCACCGCGGAACTTCTGCAGGACGATCTCGGTGGAGAACTTCTCCACGCCCGACTGGTCGGTCCATTTGCGGGTCTGGATGGAGCCCTCGATATAGACCTTCGAGCCCTTCTTCAGATAGTTCTCGGCCACCTTCACGAGGTTCTCGTTGAAGATCACCACCCGGTGCCACTCGGTCTTTTCCTTGCGCTCGCCCGAGCTCTTGTCGCGCCAGGTCTCCGACGTGGCGATGCGCAGATTGGCGACGCGATCGCCCGAGCCGAGGCTGCGAATTTCGGGGTCGGCGCCCAGATTGCCGACCAGAATGACCTTGTTGACGCTGCCCGCCATGATGCTCTTCCTGTCTTTTCCGTAGATGCGGACCGTCGGTCCATGGGCGGCACGCTAGACGAGCCTGCCCGGACGATCAATCTTAATGTTCTCGTTACGTTCGCGTTCGGCGACCGCCGTCCACAGGCGATTGCCCGTGGCGTAGGGTCGCGCGCTATTGCCGCGGCATGGCCCCGGGGACGGCGAGACGCCCGTCGCCGGTGCGGACCAGGGCCACATAGCGGTGGGCCTCCAGGGAGGGCGCGGTCAGCACCCCCTCCTTCTGCAGGAAGATGAAGTTGCCCTGATAGGCGCCGGTGATCTCGTACTGGCTGCCGCCCATGCGCAGGAACTTGACGCGCATGGCCTCCAGGGAGGCGGCGCAGTGCTCGAGGTCCGAAAGCCCGCTCACCAGCTTGTTGTACTTCAGCGTCCCGTCCTTCTGGAACTGGACCACGTAGCAGACGCCCACGTCGCCGGGCGGCACGGTGCGTTTGGCGCAGGCGCCGAGGGCGATCAGGGCGGCGCCGAGCAGGAGGAGATTGCGAACCATGGCGTCAGACTACACAGCCCGATTGCGGCGCGCGAGTGGCCTTTGTCCTCAGCCGATCGACGGGATGGCGCAGCCGGGGCCCTGGTCCACCAGGGTGCGGAAGCTGCGGTTGTCGCCGGAGACCTCGACCTTGCCGGGGACCAGACGCAGGGTCTGGGCCATCCAGCGGCCGTAGGTGGCGCCGCCGGGCCGTTCGCAGTGGCCGGCGAACAGGGCCTGGACGCAGGCGCCCAGCGGCATCTCCGAAGGCAGCTTGGACCAGGCGGCGCCGGAATAGCGCCAGCAGGCGCCGGCCGGGCCGCCCGCGGCGGGGGCGGCGGGCGTGCTGGTGGTCGTCGGCGCGGTGGGAATGGCGGGAGCCTGGGCCACCACGGGCTCGGTCTGGACCGGCGGCAGGGGGGTCAGGACGGTGCCGGCCTGGTCGGCGGCGGCCAGGTTGCCGCTGGAATCGACGCCGACGTCCAGGGCGCCGGTAGCCACGCCGTTCTTCTTGGCGCACTCGGCCAGGGTGACCTCCCCGACATACTGGCCGGCGACGAAGCAACGCAGCGGGCGGGCCGGATCGATGCCGCCGTCGTCGGCGGCGGTGGTCTCCACCACCAGGCCGCCTTGGGAGGCCGGCGGGGCGGAGGTCTTGTCGCTGCGGGTCTTGGAGACCATGCCGATGGCGATGCCGAGGCCAGCCAGGAGGGCGAGCGCCCCGCCGATCAGGGCGAGAACAATCCGCCGGTCGTTGAAGATATCCATGCCCCCTCGCTAGACCGCGCGTGTGACGGTTTCAAGCGTTCGTGATCGGAAGCGCCGTCAGGTCCCGCCGTTCAGGCGGTTGAGGGCGGCCTGGTAGTTGGCGATCTGGTTGGTGAGATAGGCCGGAACCGGGCCGGTGGCCTTGGCCTTCTCGGACGCCCGCTCGTTCAGGGGCGTGGCCGCCTCCTTGAGGTCCTTGTAGGCGTTGCGGATCACCCCCAGGGCCGCGGCCAGGGCGGCCTTGGCGTGGGAGATGCCGTCGGCGTCGTCGAGGTTGAGATCCTTCTCCAGACCCAGGCCATAGAAGGCCCCCTTCCCGTCCGCCGGGGTGGTCTTGCCGTCCTTGCCGGTGACGGTGGCGCGCACCACACCCTCGGGAATCCCCAGCAGGTCCAGGGCGTCCTTGCCGGTCTTGCCGGCCGAGAACTCCAGGATGGTGCGTTCGTTGAGCGGCTTGACCTGGATCGACCGGACCCCGCCGGAGGTCACGATCTCGACCTTGGCCTGATAGTTCAGGCCGCGCTTCAGCTTGGTGACCAGGGTCTCCAAGGTGTCGTTGGCGTCCATGGTGATGGTCTTGAAGGCGCCGGCCTCGCCGGTGCGCACCTGGAACTGGTCGCCGGCCCGCACCGAACTGACCGCGGTGAGCTGCGGGGAATCGGTCATGTCCAGCGTGCCCTTGGGCAGGCCCAGGCGATCCAGGGCGCTGGCGCCGGAGGAGTCGATGGCGATGGCGGTGGGGGTGGCGTAGCCGTCCTTGCCGCTGAAGCGCCGCGAGAAGCCCACCGCACCGCTGTTGACGTCCAGCTCGGCCAGGAAGCCGTCCTTCTTGGACACCGGATCCTCGCCCGGCAGATCGGTCCCGGCCTGGCCGGTGAGATAGATGCGGCCCTCGGCCACGGCCAGGCCGGAGACCCGGTCGTCGCCGGCGCCGCCGTAGTAGGCCATCCGGTCGGCGGCGTTGGGGCCGAGATCGGCCGCGACGCGGGCGGCGAAGCCGTCGGTCCCGCCGCTATAGCCGCGGGTGACGGCGCCGGCGGCCATGGAATCGTTGCGGGTCGAGCCGGCTATGACCAGCTGGCCGCCGTCCAGGACCAGACCGGCGATCTCGCCGCCGGCCAGGTCGCCCAGGTCGCGGGCGGCGGTTTCGGCGGGGGTTCCGCCGGACAGGTCGAAGCGGTGCAGGACGGCGTGGCCGTCCTCGTTGTTGGCCAGGTACAGGGTCGAGCCGTCCACCACCAGGCCGCCCGGCCGGTCCGACCCGGCCGAACCCACGGTCTGGGTGAACAGGGTGGAGACCTTGCCGGCGGCGTCGGCCTTGAAGCCCTCGATATAGCTGTCCCAGCCGCCCAGGGCGGTGGTTCCCGGCAGGCTCGACTGGGCGCGGCCGGCGACATAGACCGACCCGTCCGCGCCGAAGGCGATCTGGCTGGCCTCGTCGTTCTGGCGCGCGCCGCGGCGCTGGGTCCAGAGTTCCTCGCCCTCGGTGTTCAGGACCGTGACGAAGCTGTCGGAACTGGTGGCGAAGCTGCCGGTCGCACCGGAATTCAGCGCGCCCTCCGTGGCGCCGCTCAGCCCCCCCGTGACCTTCCCGGCCACCGCGACCTTGCCGTCGGCCGAGACCGCCAGGGCCAGGCCGCTGGCGTTGGCCGAGGCGCCCAGGGTGCGGGTGAACAGCAGCTTGCCGGCGGAATCGTACTTGAGCAGAGCGACGTCCTGGTCGCCCTTGATCTCCTGGCCGCTGGTCTTGCCGGTGACGTCGGCCAGCACATAGACCGAGCCGTCGGGGGCGATCTGGGTGGCGTGGACGGTCCCGACCGTCTTCTCCATGTCCTTGGCCCAGACCCGGCCGTCGATATAGTTGGCGTCGCCGAGCGCCTGAGGCGGCGGGGTGACGTCGACGGTGTCGGTCTGCACCTTGAGCAGCTGGCTCAGCACCACCCCGTCCTTGGTGGACGCCTTGCCGTCCGGGTCGGGGTTGCCGACGCTCTGGGCCAGGTAGATGGCCGGCTCGGTCTTCGGCGCCGAGAAGGTCAGGGTGTCGCCGGAATCGACGTTGAACTTCATCGCCCACTGGTCGGGATTGACCCCCACCTTCACCGGCTTGCCACCCACCTGGACGGTGCGGTCGCCGCCGGGGATGCGCAGGGAGGACACCCGCGTGCCGACCCCGGAGTCGCTGAGCTGGGTGTTGATGTAGGCCATCACGTTGGACATGTTCCGCGGCGTGCCGCCCATGTCCGCCAGGTCGATAGTGATGTCGTGCGTCACGCCGACGCGCTTGATCGAGATGTTGAACTTCACATCGCCCTGGAAGGCGTCCACCGGGGCGGCGACGTCGCCGGAGACCAGCGGCGGAGTGGTGTAGTCGGTCTTGGCCTTGGTCACGCCCACCTTGGACTTGGCCTTGTCGGTCACCTGGGCCCGGGTCAGGCGGATCTGGTCCATCTCCAGCTGGTCGGTATAGGCGGTGACCTCGGCCAGGCCCTTGCCGAACACCGACTTGATCCGGTCCTTGTCGACGCTGGTCAGGCCCTTGCCGCCGATCTGGTCCACCACGCCGGCCAGGGTGTCGAGGCCCTGATAGAGGGCGAACAGCTTCTTGTAGTCGGAGCTGGCGCCGGCCAGGTCGAGCTGGGCGGCGTTCTCGTCGATCAGCTTGCGGCCCAGCATGGCGTTCTTGACCGCCGTGGTCATCAGGGCCGGGGTGTTGGAGGCCGTCTTCGCCCCCGGCAGCCAGGGCGCGCTGGGGGCGTACTTCTTGGCGGTGCTGGTCCCTGAAGCGGTCGTGGTCGTACCCGACGCCACGCCAGAGCGCGCCGCGTAGTAGTTGACCAGGATGCTGGTGTCGAAGGTGATCGTCATGATCCGCCGTCCGCGGACAGGGTTCCGCCAGCCGACCTTGCCACGGCGAGGGATGACGGGGGGTTAAGCCACAGCGTTAAGACGCAAAAAGCGCCAGAGCGTGACAGCCGAAAGTGGTCTCCGGTTTCGGCGCCTGTCACGCTCTGATCCTTGAAGATCGGGCCTTTTCCTGCTGCTCAAGCCATTCGGCATGAACAGCAAAGGCCCGAGCCAGAACGGCTCGAGCCTCAGGACGCCCGGACTGTGGAACGGGGTTCAATTACTTGAACAGCGACAGGATGATCTGGGGCGCCTGGTTGGCGATCGACAGGGCCTGGGCGCCGAGCTGCTGCTGCACCTGGAGGGCCTGCAGGTGGGCGCTTTCCTTGGCGACGTCGGCGTCCACCAGGTTGCCGATCCCGGCCTGCAGCACGTCGGTCAGCTTGGAGACGAACTTGTTGTGGTTCTCGATCTGCTTGGCCTGGGCGCCGAGGCCCCCGAGGGCCTGGTTGACGTTGGCGATCGAGGTGTCGAGGTCGGTCAGGGCCTGCTGGGCGTTGGTCACCGTGGTGATCGACGCGGTGGAGGCCAGCGTGATGATCAGGCCGCCCAGGCTCATGTCCTGGCCCGAGAGGGTGATGTAGGCGTTGGCGTCGGCGTTGGCGAGGAACCGGATCGAGGTGGTGGTGCCGTCCAGGATGTCGGCGCCGTCGAAGGAGGCGTTCTGGCCAACCTGGGCGATTTGCCGCAGGATCGACTTGAAGTCGGCGTCCAGGGCGGTGCGTGAGTTGATGTCGAGGGAGGGGTCCTGGGCGGAAACCACCTTCTCCTTGAGCTGCACCAGCAGGTCGGAGATGGATTCACCGGCGGCCATGGAGACTTCGGCGATCGACTGGGCCCGGTCGAGGCTCATCTTCACCGCGGAGAGGGCGCCGATGTCGGCGCGCTGGCCCTGGGCGATGGACCAGACGGAGGCGTTGTCCTTGGCGTTCGCGATGGACAGGCCCGTATTGATACGGTTCTGGACTTCGCTCAGCTCATCGTTGGTCTTGTTCAGGTTCTGCAGCGCGACAAGCGCCGACTTGTTCGTATGAACGCTGATTGACACTACTCGGCCTCCTTGGCGCGCCCGGCCCCTTCAAACGCCTCGCCTGCGAGTCGTTGAGACCGGTCTTCCTGCGCTGGAAGCTATGGAATCATGGTGTCCAGAAGGTTAACGACCATGTGCGAGCGACTGCCAGCCGGTTTCCCGGGGCAGTGAAATCAACAGATTGCGAGCCTTACGGGCTCGTCAGATCTTGGCGCGGATGACCGTGCCGGCGGTGTAATCGTCCTCGTCGCGCATCTTCAGGAGCTCTTCCCTCGGATACTGCGCCACGATGTCGCCCGTGCGCCGGTCCACCGTCTTGTAGACGTAGGACCCGGCCTGTTCCTCGATCACCAGCCGGAGATCGGCCTGATCCTGCGCGCCTTCGGCGATGCGAACCGAGAGCGGTCCGGTCTCGAGGGCGGACGGAGGAGGCGCCTGCTGGTTGATGTTCGGGTCGGCGACGACCGCCAACTTTGTTGCCTTGGTTTCCATTTCTCCATTCGTTGACGGGCCAGGCCCGTGAACGTCCCTGTTTGACCGAAATCGGCGGGGAGGAAATCGCCCTCCCCGCCAGGTCCGGCCGGTGACGAGGCGTTTCCGCCTCGCGCGCCTGCCTAGCCTCGGAAGAGGCTGAGCAGACCCGAAGAAGAACTGTTGGCGATCGACAGCGCCTGGACACCCAGCTGCTGCTTGGTCTGCAGCGAGGTGAGGCGGGCGCTTTCCTTGGCCAGGTCGGCGTCGACGAGGTTGCCCACCCCGGCGTCGATCGAGTCTTGAAGCTTGTTGATGAAGGTCAGGTGGGCCGAGAGCGACTTGGAGCCCGTGCCCAGCTTCGACAGAGCGGTCGAGACCGCCCCGATGGCGGTGCCGATCGTGGTGATCATGTTACCGGCCGCCGTCTGAGTGCCGATGGACGAGGTCGCGGTCAGGCCGCCGGCGCCGCCCATGATCGTGCCGCCCAGGGCCATGTCCTGAGCCTGCACGGTCAGCTTGGAGGAACCGTCGTCATTGGCGAGGGCGGCGATGGTCACCGCACCGCCGGGAGAACCCGCGTCGATCATGTTCACACCGTTGAAGGTCGCGTTGGCGGCCGACTTGGCGATCTGGTCGCGCAGGGCCATGAAGTCTTCGTTCAGGGCGGTCCGCGAGGCGGTGTCGAGGCTGGAGTCGGAAGCCGCCAGGGCCTTTTCCTTCATCTGCAGGAGCAGGTCGGAAACGGCTTCGCCGCCGGCGATGGCGACATCGACGGTCGATTGCGAACGTTGCAGGGAGTCCTTGACCGCGTTCAGGGAGCCGGAGGTCGCACGCTGGTTCTGGGCGATGGCCCAGATGGCGCCGTTGTCCTTGGCGGAAGCGATCTTCTTGCCGGTGTTGATGCGGTTTTGAACCGTCATCAGGTCGGCGTTGGTGGCGTTGAGGTTCTGGAGGGCGACCATCGCCCCGACGTTGGTATTGACGCTATTCGGCATCAGAGGTGTCCTTGTTCTCAGGTCACCGGTCGGCATTTTGCTGACCGCAGGCATTTTGCCCGTGTGGTTAAGAGCAAGTTCCGGGCCACCTCAGGGGATGCGCCCACGGGCTATCGGCCCGCCACAAGATACTGAAATGGTTGGATTAAACCCTTGTTAGGGACGTTCGCGCCCGGCAAGATTTGCCTAGCTTGACGGCGCTTGGGCAGAAATTGCCGACCTCATGCGGCAAACGGCGCCCAGCAGTTCAAAGAGCTCGCCGGGCGGGGCCACCCCTTTCGGGGGAGCGCCCGCCCGGCGCTGCGACCAACTTAGCTGCGGAACAGGGACATGATCTGTTGCGGCATCTGGTTGGCGATCGACAGCGCTTGGACACCGAGTTGCTGCTTCGTCTGCAGCGAGGTGAGCCTTGCGCTCTCCTTGGCAAGATCGGCGTCGACGAGGTTACCCACCCCGGCGTCGATCGAGTCCTGTAGCTTGTTGATGAAGGTCAGATGGTTGGCGAGCGACTTGGAGCCCGTCCCCAGCTTCGACAGGGCGGTCGAGACATTCGCGATGGAATTCCCGATCGTCGTGATCATGGCGGCGGCGGCCGTCTGCGTCCCGATCGAGTCGGTAGGCAGAACTGAAACCGCGCTACCGGGCGTGCCGAGCGACATATCTTGCGCCATGACCGTGAGCTTGGATTGACCAGACTCATCGGCCAGAGCGGCGATCGTCACCGGACCCCCGACCTGGCTTCCGTCCAACATATTCACGCCGTTGAACGATGCGTTCTTCGTCGCCTTGGTGATCTGGTCGCGCAGGGCCATGAAGTCTTCGTTCAGGGCCGTGCGAGAGGCAGAATCCAAGCTCGAGTCGGACGCAGCCAGCGCCTTCTCCTTCATCTGCAGCAGAAGATCCGAAACCGTCTCACCGCCAGCAATAGCGACGTCGACCGTGGACTGACTGCGTTGCAGCGAATCCCGGACGGCGTTCAACGAGCCGGACGCCGCACGCTGGTTCTGGGCGATCGCCCAGACAGCGCCGTTGTCCTTGGCGTTCGCCACCTTCTTGCCAGTGTTGATGCGGTTTTGAGCCATCGCCAGGTCGGAGTTGGTCGCATTGAGGTTTTGGAGCGCGACCATCGCGCCCACGTTGGTGTTCACCGAATTATACGGCATTTGGGATCCTTCCATTCTGGTCGGGAGAGAGTTTGCGGCTTTTGCCTGCGGGGCGTTCTTCGCCTTACCCACACCCTCGCAAGGCGCGGGCCAGTTTCGACGCCCCGTTCACTTTTTATCTTGTTGTTTTAATTGTGTTTTATAGGGACCGCCGGGCCGCCGCGTTAAGCATGCCCGGACTCAATTGCCGCCTCGGCACGACTTGCCGGGATCAAAGCTGCGGGCGGGGCTGGCCGTGCCGATTCTGCCGAGCGAGGCAAGCAGAACCCGGGGCCGTCGCCACGGCGCCGCGGCCGGCCCGGCTCACCAGCCCAGGTCGCAGTCGCCTGGCGGGCTGTCGACGCTCGCGTCGAAGACGCTGAGGTCGCGGACGAAGATCGAGGTGCACCACTCGATCTTGTTCACCGGACCCGGGCCGTAATAGTCGATCCGGCGGAAGCCGGCGGCGCTCAGCAGGCGGTAGGCGCCGTTGTACTGCCAGCGGTCGGTGTTATCGAACAGGATGAACCCGCCCGGCTTGAGGTGGCGGATGGCCAGCCAGGTGCTGAGCGTGCGGGCCATGCCGTCCACCACGATGACGTCGAAGTGCGCGGCGGGGAAGGCCATGATCTCGGTGGCGTAGGCGACGAACTCCTCCGACAGCAGGCCATGCATGATGTTGTGCGGCGTGCTGTGGGACAGGGGCAGTTCCGGCGGCTCGGCGAAGAACGGCGCCACGGCCGCCCGCCGGTCGTCGTCGACCGCCGCGTTCATCTCCCGGACGATGACCTTGAGGTTGGGCTGGGCGGCGTTGGAGACGTGCAGCCCCCATTCCTTGTCGTGCTCGACGCTGGTGACCTCGGCGACATTGTTGGCCCACCAGAGGGAGGAGCCGCCGCATCCGTATTCGAACACCTTGAAGTCGGGGCGGATGATCCGCTTGAGCTGGATGAAGGCCGGATAGGTGATCCAGGGGACCACGCCCTCGTTGTTGCGCGGAATGCCCCCCAGGCTCTCGAACCAGCCGCGCTTCTGCAGGTAGCCCTGGGCGAAGCGATAGATGTCGGCGTTGACCGCGGCCTGCTCGTTGATGTCCATCCGCGATTCCCTTGCCTTGAGCCCTTAGGCCGCGCCGCTTTTCAGCAGGCCGTCGAAATAGGCGATCGTGCGGGTGAGACCCTGTTCCAGGGCGATGGTGGGCTGCCACCCGTCCAGCAGGGCGCGGGCCTTGGAGATGTCGGGCTGGCGCTGCTTGGGATCGTCCGACGGCAGGGGTTGGTAGGTGATCTTCGACTTCGATCCCGTCTGAGCCACCACCATCTCGGCCAGGGCCTTGATGGTGAACTCGCCCGGATTGCCCAGATTGATGGGGCCGGTGACCTCGTCGCCGGTGTTCATCAGGCGGATGAAGCCCTCCACCAGGTCGTCGACGTAGCAGAAGGATCTCGTCTGCAGCCCCTCGCCGTAGAGGGTGATCGGCTCGCCGCGCAGGGCCTGCATGATGAAGTTGGAGACCACCCGACCGTCATTGGGGTGCATGCGCGGGCCGTAGGTGTTGAAGATCCGCGCCACCTTGATCTGCAGCTTGTGCTGCCGGTGGTAGTCGAAGAACAGGGTCTCGGCGCAGCGCTTGCCCTCGTCGTAGCAGGAGCGGATGCCGATGGGGTTCACATTGCCCCAGTACTCCTCCACCTGCGGATGGATGGTGGGGTCGCCATAGACCTCGCTGGTGGAGGCCTGGAAGATCTTGGCCCGCCGGCGCTTGGCCAGGCCCAGCATGTTGATGGCCCCATGCACGCTGGTCTTGGTCGTCTGAACGGGATCGAACTGGTAGTGGATCGGCGAGGCCGGACAGGCCAGGTTGTAGATCTCGTCCACCTCGGCGAAGAGCGGGAAGGTCACGTCGTGACGTAGCAGCTCGAAGTTCGGGTTGGACAGCAGGTGGGCCACGTTGCGCCGCGAGCCTGTATAGTAGTTGTCGACGCACAACACCTCGTGCCCCGCGTCCAGCAGACGCTCGCAGAGATGTGAGCCGACAAAGCCGGCGCCGCCGGTGACCAATATGCGCTTCATGTCCGTCCGGTCCTGCCAGGTCGGACGCTACGCCCGCCGACCCGTTGAGCCGCCGAACCTAGACTGAGTCTCGCGCCCCGTGGGCGGGCGTCACTGGGCCGCGGCCCCCTCCCCCAGCACCCGCGGGTCGCCCTCCAGGCTGGAGGTGTCGAAGCCGTGGAACAGGGACAGGAAGCGGAAGGGGTGGGCCTGGTAGGACGGGTACATCACGTTGTTGATGTCGGTCTCGGTGTCGAAATAGGCGATCTGGGGCGCCTCGCCGCGGATCTGCAGGTGATGACGGGCGA
This sequence comes from Phenylobacterium sp., assembly GCF_965229015.1. GTDB lineage: Bacteria > Pseudomonadota > Alphaproteobacteria > Caulobacterales > Caulobacteraceae > Phenylobacterium. The sequence continues at coordinate 1,461,381 of NZ_CBDDIM010000001.1, forward strand.
AGATCAGCCCCACCTGGTCGATCCAGCGCGTGACCTCGGGCTTGTCCAGCTGGGTTTCCAGATAGCGGGCGAGGAAGGCCAGCAGGCGATGGGCGTTGGGGGTGGGGTTCACCCACAGCAGGTTGGCCGTCAGGCGCGAGCCGGCGTTGAGGCTCAGTTCGTTCTCGTTGAACATCACGTCGGCGCCCGCGCCGCGGGCCAGCAGGTCGGCGACGCCGCGCTGCAGGATCAGGTCGATGTCGGAGACGAAGATCGGCCGTTCCAGCCGCTCCAGCAGCCCCCCCAGGCGCAGGAACCGCACGCACTGGAAGTGGGCCACCGGCCGGGCGATGAAGCCCTTGGGCGGGGCGTCATAGACCTTGGTGGTCACGGCGTCGGCGTCGAAGGCGTCGCCCGCGAAGATCAGGCGCTCGTCCCCCACCCCCACCGCCGCGGCGATCTCCGCCAGGCGGTCGGCGCCGCCGATCACATGGATGACGATCAGGCTGGGGACGTCGGCGTATTTCAGCACCGAGAGCGCGTACCAGCGGGCGTAGAGGTCCACATAGGTCTCGTCGGCGGCGGCGAAGAACACCGCCTCGACCCCCAGCCGATCGGCCGTCGCGCGCACCCCGGCCCAGTCCATCGGCGCGCCGGAGGCCGAGACGAAGACCAGCTCGGGTTCGGGATCGGGCTCCGGCGTCGGGGCGTTCACCGCCGCCAGGTCGACGGCGTCCAGCAGCAGCCGATAGTGGATCGCCCAGCCCTCCCACTCCGAGCCGGGCTCCACCTCGATCCGCAGGCCGGCCGCGGCGGCCAGTAGGGTCTGGATCTGGGCCTGGCTGTGCGCGGTCAGCGGGCGGCAGAGGATCAGGCTGACGACATCGTGGATATCCCGCAGCCGCAGCAGGGGATGGGTGTCGGGGGCCGGATCGAGGGCCAGGGCCACCTTGTCGGCGATCTCGGCCAGGACCGGGTCGGCCGGGGGCGCCGGCGCCTGTCCCACCTGGGCCAGGGCGTCGAGGGCGGCGGGATGGCGCGGATTGATCGCCGCCAGGGCCCGGGCGTAGCGGTTGACCTCCGTCCAGCGGCCCAGGACCTGGTTGCAGGTCATGGCGGCGCTCAGCATCGGCTCGTTCTGGGGCACGAGGGCGGCCATGGCGGCGGCGTAGCGCTCGGCCTGGGCGATCTCGCCGGCCGCCACGTGGGCGTTGAACCTGTCCACCGCCGGCAGGGAATAGGCCTGGATCTCGGGCAGCAGGCGGTCCTTGTCGTCGCTGAGGGCGCGAAGGGTGCGCAGCACCTCCAGGGCCTCCAGGCTGCGGCCGTGGGCGCCATAGGCCTCCAGCAGGGGGCGCAGGACCGCCTCGTCGCGGGGCCGCAGGGCCGCCAGGTTCTCCAGCACCGTCAGGGCGTCGTCGTCCCGTCCTTCCGCCGCCAGGCGCCGGCCGAGGTCCATCAGCCGCTGGGTGGTGGCGGTCTGGCGCTTGGTCCGGCGCTCGAACAGGAAGTCCATCTGCAGCAGTTCGCCGTTGCGGATCCCCTCCAGCCGGTGGAAGTCGACCACCTCGGCGCAGCGGAAGTCCATGGCGGCCAGCTGGCCGAACACGGCCTCGGCGCGCGCGCCGCCGAGGTTGAACTCCACCAGCGAGACCTCCACCAGGATGTAGTCGGCCTGGGACAGCACGGTCTGGCCACCCTGCAGGACGTCCAGCTCCGAGCCCTGGGTGTCGATCTTGACGAAGTCGAAGCGGCGTCCCGCCAGCAGGTCGTCCAGGCGGATCTTGGGCACGGCCTCCCGGACCACGAACTCCTCGCGGAAATAGTCGGTGTCCTCACGGTAGAGCGAGGCGCCGGTGGTCTGCAGCCAGCCGGCGGTGACGAACAGCTCGCCGACGCCGGCCTCCCGCGAGGCCGCCACCATGTGCCGCTCGAAGGGCAGCCGGGCCAGGGTTTCGGCGCAGTGGGGATTGGGCTCGATCAGGGTCGGGACGCAGTCGGGGAAGACCGCCAGGAAACCGGTGGCGAACCGTCCCTCGTGGGCCCCGATGTCCAACAGGGTGGCCGGCGCGTAGCCCTCGGCGCGAAGGCTTTCGAGAACGGTCTTGATCATCCGACTTCCAGTTCAGGACCAGATCCGCGTCGTGGGCGGACGAGTCAATCGGCGGCGGCGCGGCGCGGCCGAACATCGGCGGGGGGCGTCTCGAGGCTCTCCCCCTCGGCCCAGGCGATGTCCTGCGGCGTCCACATCCGGGCGTCGGCGGGGATGGGGCGCGCCAGATGGCGGCGGGCCAGCTTGGCCTTGTAGTGGCCGGCATAGTCCTCGACCGCCAGCATCTCCTGGCCCTCGTGGTCGTGGTCGACGCCGACACGCATATAGACGTCGAGATTGGACAGGTCCGGGCGCGGCAGGGCGCCCTGCTGATAGTCCACCACCATGTTGGCGTAGAGGTCCTCCAGGCTGCCCACCAGCTTCTCCATGTTGAAGAGGTCGCAGGTGTCCCGGTTGGCCTCGAGCTGGGCCTTGTAGGCGGCGATCTGGGCGCGGTCGTGGCCCAGGGCCACGGCGCGCGCCACGTACTCGTCGGGGTTGGAGCAGACAAGGTCGGTGAGGCCCGAGGCCCGCACCAGGCTGCCGCAGACCCGGGCGGCGAAGCTGCGGCCCGAGAGGGTGACCATCGGCACCCCCATCCACAGGGCGTCCGAGGCGGTGGTGTGGGCGCCATAGGCGGCGGTGTCGAGGAAGAGGTCGGCCAGGGGGTAGCGCGCCAGGTGCAGGGAATTGTGCAGCTTCGGCGCGAAGATCAGCCGCTCGCGGGCGATCCCGTGTTGCTCGGCGAAGGCCAGCAGGCGCTCGTGCGTCTCGGGCGAGCTCTCCAGCAGCCAGAGCACGCTGCCCTCGACGCGCCCCAGGATGGTCAGCCAACGTTCGAAGGTGGCGCGGCTGATCTTCTGGGCGCCGTTGAAGCAGCAGAAGACGAAGGCGTCCTCGGGCAGGCCGGCCGACTGGCGGGTCGGGCGATCGGCCGCGACCACCCGCTTGCGGTCATTGGGCTGGTAGCACGGCAGGCGCACCACCTTCTCGGAGTAGTAGATCTCCGAACCCGGCGGGATGATCCAGCCGTCGGCGATGATGTAGTGGTGATAGGGGCTGCCCATGGTGCCGGGATAGCCCAGCCAGTTGACCTGGATCGGGGCCGGCCGGCGCGCGAAGACCGCGGTGCGCGACTCCCGGGTATGGCCGTTGACGTCCACCAGGATGTCGATGCCGTCCTCTTCGATACGGTGGGCGGCCTCGGCGTCGCTCATCGGCCGGATGTCGACCCAGTGCTCCACGGCCTGGCGGGTACGCAGGTTCAGGGGGTCGGCGGAGGGCGTGCCGCAGTAGTAGGCGAAGACCTCCACCTTGGACTTGTCGTGCAGCTCGAACAGCTCGGCCATCAGGTAGCCGACGGCGTGGTCGCGCAGGTCCGAGGAAATGTAGCCGACCTTCAGGCGGCGGCCCTGCAGGTCGATGGGGGCGCGGCGGCGGCCCTCGATCTCGCTGTCGGGGGGCGTCTCCACCCCGATCTCCACATAACGGCTGGCCGAGGCCAGTTGCAGCATGGGGTCGTCGGTATAGGCGGCCATGGACAGGGGGTGGATGGAGGTCAACAGGCCCTGCCGGTCCACGCCCGGCAGGCTTTCGATCACCGGCCATTTGCACTGGGCCAGACGCATGGCGAGATACTGTTCGATGACGTCGCGCTGGGTCGGATCGAGGGCCAGGGCCTCGCGCATGGCCACCTCGGCCGCCTCGATCCGGCGGTTGTCGGCCAGGACGCGGGCCAGTTGCTTCAGGGTGGCCAGCTTGTAGCCGACCCGTTCACCGCTGACGGCGCTGACGTGGTCCAGGCCGGCGCGCCACAGCGCGATGGCCTGGTCGATCTCCCCGCTGCGCTCCAGCACCCCGCCCAGGTTGATATAGGCCGGCATGAAGTCGGGGCTTACGGCGATCGCCGCCTGCAGGGCCTCGATGGCCGGAGGCAGGTCACCCCCCTGGGTGTGCAGGCAGCCGCGGTTGAAATGGGCGACGTAGAGCTGCGGATGTTCCGGATTGAAGCCCGCCCAGATCTTGTAGAGCTGGGTGGCCTGGTCGGCCCTCCCCGTCCCGCTGAGCGCATTGGCGGTGTTGATCAGCTCGCCAAGCGCCAGGGCGCCCGAGGTCGTTTTCTGGAGCGCGGAAAGGAAGAGGTCCTGGGGCATCGCGGTCTCGAGCATGTCCTTCCAGCCGTCCCGACCCCAGCCGGCCGGCGAGTCGGCCGTCGTGCGATCGAGTCACCCTCTTGTGGCGCCTCCGGGCCGCGGATTCCAGGCCGGGGCTCCCGGTGCGACCAACTGCGCCGGGGCCCAAGCTCCCGGCGCAGTCTGATCGTCCGTCGGCGTCAGGTGCCGGCGATGTAGGCGTCGACCTGATCGCCCGACAGGCTCTGCACCTGGGTGGCGGTCATGGCGTTCAGCAGGGTGGAGCTCATGGCCGAGATGTTGGTGGCCGTCAGGCCATCGAGCTGGGTCGAGGTCAGACCGGTGATCTGGGTCGTGGCGAGGGCCGCGGCCTGGGTCGTCGTCAGCTCGGAGATCACCGTGGCGGAGAGCGCGCCCACCTGGGTCGAGGACAGGGCCCCGAACTGGGTGGTGGCGAGTTCGCCGACGTCGGTGGTGTCCAGCCCCCTGAGCTGGGTCGTCGTGAAGGCCTTCACCTGGGTGGTGGAGAGGGCCGCGACCTGGGTGCCGTCCAGGGCCGAGACGCCGGTGGCGGTCAGGCCGGGGATCTGGGCGACCGTGAGGCTGCCGATCTGGGTGGCGCTGAACTCCCCGACATCCGTGGCCGAGAGGCCCGACAGCTGGGTCGTGGTCAGGCCCTTCACCTGGGTGGTGGAGAGCGCCTGCACCTGGGTCGAGTCCAGCGAGGCGATGTTGGTCGCCGTCAGGGCCCCGAGTTGCGCCGCCGAGAGGGCGTTGATCTGGGTCGAGCTGAACTCGCCGAAATCGGTGGTGCTCAGGGTCTTGAGCTGGGTCGTGGTCAGGCCGCCCACCTGGGTGGTGGAGAGGGCGCCGATCTGGGTGCCGTCCAGGGTCGAGAGGCTGGTGGTCGACAGGCTGCCGATCTGCGAGGCGCTGAGGGCCCCGATCTGCGTGGTGTCGAGGGCGCCGACGCTGGTGGCGGTCAGGGCGGCGAACTGGCTGGCGCTCAGGGCGCTGACCTGGGTCGGGCTCAGCTCGCCCACGTCGGTGGTGTTGAGGCCAGCGAGCTGGGTGGTGGTGAAGGCCTTGACCTGGGTCGTGGACAGCGCCGCCACCTGGGTTCCGTCGAGGGCCGAGAGGCCGGTGGCCGTCAGCGCCGCGATCTGGGAGGTGGAGAAGGCCGCGACCTGGGTCGAGGTGAACTCGGCGATGTCCGTGGTGAAGAGGCTCTTCAGCTGGGTCGCCGTCAGGCCCTTCACCTGGGTGGTGGACAGGGCCGCCACCTGGGTGCCGTCGAGGGACGAGACGTTGGTGGCCGACAGAGCCCCGAGCTGGGACGCCGACAGAGAGCCGATCTGGGTCGAGGTCAGTTCACTGAAGTCGGCCGGCGAGAGCGAAGCGAGCTGGGTGGTGGTCAGACCGCCGACCTGGGTGGTGGTGAGCGCCGCCACCTGGGTGCCGTCCAGGGCCGAGAGGCCGGTGGGCGTCAGGGCCGCGATCTGAGTCGTGGCCAGGGCGCCGATCTGGGTGGTGTCCAGGGTCGACAGGCTGGTGGTGGACAGGGCCGCGATCTGGCCGGCGGTGAGCGCGCCGACCTGGGTCGCCGAGAGCTCGCCGATGTCGGTGGTGTCCAGGCCCCGGAGCTGGGTGGCCGAGAGGCCCTTCACCTGGGTCGCGGAGAGCGCCGCCACCTGGGTCCCGTCGAGGGCCGAGATGTTGGTCGCCGAGATCTGCGAGAGCTGGGTCGCGGTGAGGGCCGAGACCTGGGTCGGCGAGAGTTCGGCGACGTCGGTGCTCTGCAGGCCGCCGAGCTGGGTGGCGGTCAGGGCCTTGACCTGGGTCGTGGAGAGCGCCGCCACCTGGGTGCCGTCGAGGGCGGAGAAGCCGGTGGCCGAGAGGGCTGCGATCTGGGTCGTCGCCATGGCGCCGATCTGGGTCGCGGTGAACTCCTGGACGTCGGCGGCGCCGAGCGCGCTGAGCTGGGTCGTGGCCAGGCCCTTGACCTGGGTCGTGGTGAGACCCGCCACCTGGGTGCCGTCGAGGCTGGCCAGGTTGGTGGCGGTGATCGCCCCGAGCTGGGCCGGCGAGAAGGACGCCACCTGGGTCGTGGTCAGTTCGGCAAAGTCGGTGGTGGACAGCCCGCGCAGCTGGGTGGCGGTCAGGCCGGTCACCTGGGTGGTGCTGAGCGCGGCGATCTGGGTGCCGTCCAGGGCCGAGAGGGCGGTCCCGGAGAGGGAGCCGATCTGGGCCGCCGAGAGGGCGCCGACCTGGGTGGTGTCCAGGGCCCCGAGGGTGGTGGGGGTCAGGGCCGCCAGCTGGGTGTTGGTGAACGCGCCGACCTGGGTCGAGGAGAGCTCGCCGATGTCGGTGGTCTCCAGGCCCCGCAGCTGGGTGGCGGTGAGCGCCTTGACCTGGGTCGTGGAGAGCGCGGCCACCTGGGTGCCGTCCAGGGCCGAGACGCCGGTCGGGGTCAGGGCGGCCAGTTGGACGGTGGTGAGCGCCCCGATCTGGGTGGCGGTGAACTCCTGCACGTCGGCGGCGCCAAGCGCGCTGAGCTGGGTCGTTGCCAGGCCCTTGACCTGGGTCGTGCTGAGCGCCGCGACCTGCGTGCCGTCGAGGCTGGCGACATTGGTGGCGGTCAGGGCGCCCAGTTGGGCGGCGCTGAGGGCGCCGATCTGGGTCGAGGTCAGCTCGCCGAAGTCGGTGGTGGACAGGCTCTTGAGTTGGGTGGTGGTGAGACCGCCCACCTGGGTCGTGGTCAGGGCGGCGATCTGGGTGCCGTCCAGGCCCGAGAGGCTGGTGTTGGACAGGGCCCCGATCTGGGCGGCCGAGAGAGCGCCGATCTGGGTGACGTCGAGGCTGGCCAGGCTGGTGGCCGAGAGCGCTCCGATCTGGGCCGCGGACATCGCCCCGACCTGGGTCGCCGAGAGTTCGTCGACATCGGTGGTGTCCAGCGACCGCAGCTGGGTGGTGGAGAGCGCCTTCACCTGGGTGACCGACAGGGCCGCCACCTGCGTCCCGTCGAGGGCCGCGATGTTGGTGGCCGTGAGCGCGCCGATCTGGCTGGGGCTCAGGGCGCCGATCTGGGTCGCCGAGAGCTCGGCGACGTCGGTGGTCTCGAGCCCCTTGAGCTGAGTGGCGGTCAGGGCCTTCACCTGGGTGGTGGAGAGCGCCGCCACCTGGGTGGCGTCCAGGGCCGAGAAGCCGGTGGCCGACAGGGCCGCGACCTGGGTGCTGGCCAGGGCGCTGATCTGGGTGGTGGTGAATTCCTGCACGTCGGCGGCGCCGAGCGCGCTGAGCTGCGTCGTGGCCAGGCCCTTGACCTGGGTGGTGGACAGGGCGGCGACCTGGGTGCCGTCGAGGCTGGAGATGTTGGTGGCCGACAGAGCCCCGATCTGCGCCGCGCTGAGGGCGCCGATCTGGGTCGAAGTCAGCTCGCCGAAGTCGGTGGTCGACAGGCTCTTAAGCTGGGTGGTGGTGAGGCCGCCCACCTGGGTCGTGGTCAGGCTGCCGATCTGGGTGCCGTCGAGGGCGGAGAGCGCGGTGTTGGACAGGGCGCCGATCTGGCTCGCCGACAGGGCGCTGATCTGGGTGGTGTCGATGGCCGCCAGGTTGGTGGCCGACAGGGCCCCGATCTGACTGGCGGACAGGGCGCCGATCTGGGTCCCGCTGAACTCACCGATGTCGGTGGTCTCCAGGCCCCGCAGCTGGGTGGCGGTGAGCGCCTTGACCTGGGTGGTGGAGAGGGCGGCCACCTGGGTGCCGTCCAGGGCCGAGAGGCCCGTGGGGGTCAGGGCCGCGATCTGGGTCGTGGCCAGGGCCGCGATCTGGGTGGCGGTGAACTCCTGCACGTCGGCGGCGCCAAGCGCGCTGAGCTGAGTCGTCGCCAGACCCTTGACCTGGGTCGTGCTGAGCGCCGCGACCTGGGTGCCGTCCAGGCTGGAGAGGTTGGTGGCCGAGAGCGCGCCCAGTTGCGACGCCGACAGGGCGCCGATCTGGGTCGAGGTCAGCTCGCCGAAATCGGTGGTGGACAGGCTCCTCAGCTGGGTGGCCGTGAGGCCGCCGACCTGGGTGGTGTTCAGGGCGGCGATCTGGGTGCCGTCCAGGCCCGAGAGGCTGGTGTTGGACAGGGCCCCGATCTGGGCGGCCGACAGGGCGCCGATCTGGGTGACGTCGAGACTGGCCAGGCTGGTGGCCGACAGGGCGCCGATCTGGGCGGCCGACATGGCGCCGACCTGGGTCGAGGAGAGCTCACCGACGTCGGTGGTGTCGAGGGCCCGGAGCTGGGTGGTGGAGAGCGCCTTCACCTGGGTGACGGACAGGGCCGCCACCTGCGTGCTGCTGAGAGCGGAGATGTTGGTCGCCGTCAGGGCGCCGATCTGGCTCGGGGTCAGGGATCCGACCTGAGTGGCGTCGAACTCGCTGATGTCGGTCGTGGACAGTCCGGCCAGCTGTCCGCTGGTGAGCGCCTTGACCTGGGTGGTGGAGAGCGCCGCCACCTGGGTGCCGTCGAGGGCCGAGACGTTGGTCGCCGTCAGGGCGGCGATCTGGCTCGTGCCCAGGGCGCTGATCTGGGTGGTGGTGAACTCTCCGATATCGGTGGCGTTCAGGGCGCTGAGCTGGGTGGTGGCCAGGCCCTTGACCTGGGTCGTCGACAGGGCCGCGACCTGGGTGCCGTCGAGGCTGGAGACATTGGTGGCCGACAGGGCCCCGATCTGGGCGGCCGACAGGGCGCCGATCTGGGTCGAGGTCAGTTCGCCGAAGTCGGTGGTCGACAGGCTCTTCAGCTGGGTCGTGGTCAGGCCCCCGACCTGGGTCGTGGTGAGCCCGGCGATCTGGGTGCCGTCGAGACCCGACAGGCTGGTGGCCGAGAGGGCGCCGATCTGGGCGGCCGAGAGGGCGCCGATCTGGGTCGTGTCGAGGCTGCCGAGGCTGGTGGAGGTCAGGGCGCCGATCTGCACAGCCGAGAGGGCGCCGACCTGGGTCGCCGAGAGCTCACCGACATCCGTGGTGTCCAGGGCCCGGAGCTGGGTGACGGTGAGCGCCTTGACCTGGGTCGTGGAGAGCGCGGCCACCTGGGTGCCGTCCAGGGCCGATAGGCCCGTGGCGGTCAGGGAGGCGATCTGGCTGGCGGCCAGGGCCCCGACCTGGGTCGCCGAGAGCTCCCCGATGTCGGTGGTGTTCAGCGCCGCCAGTTGGCCGGCGGTGAGCGACTTCACCTGGGTGGTGGAGAGCGCCGCCACCTGGGTGCCGTCCAGGGCCGAGAAGCCGGTGGGCGACAGGGCCGCGATCTGGGTGTTGGCCAGGGCGCTGAGCTGGGTGGTGGTGAATTCCTGCACGTCGGCGGCGCCGAGCGCGCTGAGCTGCGTCGCGGCCAGGCCCTTGACCTGGGTGGTCGACAGGGCGGCGACCTGGGTGCCGTCCAGGCTGGAGAGGTTGGTGACCGACAGGGCCCCGATCTGCGCCGCGCTGAGGGCGCCGATCTGGGTCGAGGTCAGCTCGCCGAAGTCGGTGGTCGACAGGCTCTTGAGCTGGGTGGTGGTGAGGCCGCCCACCTGGGTGGTGTTGAGGGCGGCGACCTGGGTTCCGTCCAGGGCCGAGAGGCTGGTGTTGGACAGGGCGCCGATCTGGGCCGCCGAAAGGGCGCCGACCTGGGTCACGTCCAGGGCGCCGAGATTGGTGGCCGACAGGGCCGCGATCTGGCTGGTCGAGAGCGCGCCGACCTGGGTCGCCGAGAGCTCACCGATGTCGGTGGTCTCCAGGCCCCGCAGCTGGGTGGCGGTGAGCGCCTTGACCTGGGTGGTGGAGAGGGCGGCCACCTGGGTGCCGTCCAGGGCCGAGACGCCGGTCGGGGTCAGGGCCGCGATCTGGGTCGTGGCCAGGGCCGCGATCTGGGTCGCGGTGAACTCCTGGACGTCGGCGGCGCCGAGCGCGCTGAGCTGGGTCGTGGCCAGGCCCTTGACCTGGGTCGTCGACAGGGCGGCGACCTGGGTGCCGTCCAGGCTGGAGATGTTGGTGGCCGAGAGCGCGCCCAACTGGGCGGCCGACAGGGCGCCGATCTGGGTCGAGGTGAGCTCGCCGAAGTCGGTGGTCGACATGCTCTTCAGCTGGGTGGTGGTGAGACCGCCCACCTGGGTGGTGGTCAGGCCGGCGATCTGGGTGCCGTCCAGGCCCGAGAGGCTGGTGGCCGACAGGGCGCCGATCTGCGAGGCCGACAAGGCCGCGACCTGGGTGCCGTCGAGGCTGGCCAGGCTGGTGGCCGACAGGGCGCCGATCTGGGCGGCGGACATCGCCCCGACCTGGGTCGCCGAAAGCTCTCCGACGTCGGTGGTGTCGAGCTGGCGGACCTGGGTGGTCGACAGCGCCCGGACCTGGGTGATGGAAAGGGCGGCCACCTGGGTGCCGTCCAGGGCCGCGATGTTCGTCGCCGACAGGGCGCCGATCTGGCTGGCGCTGAGCGCGCCCACCTGGGTGGCGGTGAATTCGCCGATATCGGTGGGGTTGAGGCCGGCCAGCTGGGTGGTGGCCAGACCCTTGACCTGGGTCGTCGACAGGGCGGCGACCTGGGTGCCGTCGAGGGCGGAGACATTGGTGGCGGTCAGCGAGCTGAGTTGGCTGACCGAGAGCGCGCCGATCTGGGTGGTGGAGAACTCACCCATGTCGGTGGAGCTCAGGCCCTTGAGCTGGGTGGTGGTGAGCCCGCTGACCTGGGTGGTGGACAGGGCCGCGACCTGGGTGCCGTCCAGGCTGGAGATGTTGGTGGCCGAGAGCGCGCCGAGCTGGGCGGCCGACAGGGAGCCAATCTGGGTCGAGCTGAGGTCGCCGAAGTCGGTGGTCGACAGGCTCTTCAGCTGCGTCGTGGTCAGGCCGCTGACCTGGGTGGTGGAGAGCGAGCCCACCTGGGTCGAGTCGAGGGCCGACAGGCCCGTGGCGGTCAGGGCGCCGATCTGCGAGGCCGAGAGGGCGCTGAGCTGGGTGGTGTCGAGGGCCGCCACGTTCGTCGCCGACAGGGCGCCGATCTGGCTGGCGCTGAGGGCGCCGATCTGGGTGGTGGAGAACTCGCCGATATCGGTGGTGTTGAGACCCTGCAGCTGCGCGGTGCTGAGCGCCTTCACCTGGGTGGTGGACAGGGCCGCCACCTGGGTGCCGTCCAGGCTGGAGAGGTTGGTGGCCGAGATCGCGCCGACCTGGGCGGCGAGCATCGCCCCCAACTGGTTGGCCGACAGCTCGGCCATGTCGGTGGTGCTGAGGCCCTGGATCTGTGTGGTGGTGACACCCTTGATCTGGGTGGAGGACAGCGCGCCCACCTGGGTGCCGTCGAGGCTGGAGAGGTTGGTGGCCGACAGGGCCCCGATCTGCGAGGCGCTGAGGACCGAGATGTGGGAGGTGTCGAGGGCGGCGAGCTGGGTGGTGGTGAGCGCCTTGACCTGCGGGGCGCTGAGGACGGTGAGCTGGGCGGTGTCGAAGACCACCGAGGTGTCGAAGAATGGGATCTGGGTCGCCGAGAGCCCCTTCACCTGGGAGGCGGAGAGCGCTCCGACCTGTGTGGTGCTGAGGGCGGCGATGCCCGTGGTGTTGATGGCCCCGACCTGGGTGGCGCTGAGCGACTGGATCTCTGTCTGGGAGAGCCCCTGGATCACGGTGACCGAGAGGGCGCTTATCTGAGCCGCCGAGAGGCTGGAAATCGCCATGTGAGCTTCCTAGTCGATATATTTTGAGCAGCGGTCAGTCGGTCGAACGCGTAGACATTATAGAGAGCGGCGCACTACCTGGACGCGTCCCCCGACCCCACCCACAACAGAATCACTTACCAGTTTGTTACGATGATTCTTGGGCTCTGGACCCGTTATCCATTGGGTCCGGAAGTGTACGGACAGGTTTGGGCCCCCCCGCGCAGGTCCTCGCGGCGGCCCTGGTCTGATTATTCTCGGCGAGGCCCCGGCCCCCTCCCCCGGCCCCCATGGCGCCAGGCTGTCCCATCGAGGGGCTGACACCCTGCCGCCACGCGGGCGCCACATTCGGCGATCTGTTACAGGGCCTGGGTTTGCGGCGTCAGCCGTCTCCGGGGCCGCGCGCCGGCCTTCGGAGCGTCGGACGCCGGACGACGGCGGCCGACGGGCTCCCGGCGGCTCCCGACGTCCCGGGGCGGCGCTCCGGCCGGGCCCTTGCGAAGGCTGGCGTCGGACGCCGGAGCGCAGGGCGCGGCGGCGTCGCCGCGACCATAGAGCGCAGCAAACCTGTTGACCTTAAATCGCCGTTCCGACCGCCGGGACAGGCGGCGGAAACCCGGGCTGCGGGGCGCACTACGGTTGGTTGTGCCGATTCCGCGGGCGGCGAATCAGGCGGCCTCGGCCGCCCCGCCGCTGAGGCCCTGCATGATCATGCGGTTGATCTCGATCAGGTCCTGGATGTCGTCCTGGCCGCGGATCACCAGGCTGGTGTGCTTGCCGACCCAGATGGCCAGAGAGATGATCTGGGCCCGCAGGGATTCCGGCAGGCCGTTTTCGCTCGCGCCGCAATCGGTGGCGAAGGCCGACCACATGCGGCGGTTCCAATCGAGCGCGTCGGCGCGGCCGCCCAGATCCGACGGATCGAGCTTGGCCGCTTCCATGAGGGCGCGGGTGACCTGGCCGAAGAGACGATACTCCGTCTCCCGGGCGGTCTCGGCCCTAGCCGCGGTCTGCTGGTACGCTCGAAGCGACATTCGTCCCCAACCTCTGATCTTCGTACTCGATGAGCTTCCGGCAGAGCATCAGCGCCTTGTAGTATTCCTTCTCCATGCAGTGTTTGGAGATCGCGACACACTCCGAGAGCACCGCGGGATTCCGAATCACACCCATGAATTCGGTCAGGCGATGAACGAATTCGTCGTAGTAGCGGGCGGCGCCGGTCTCATCGAGGTACATCATCATCACCGGGAAGTAGATCCGGCGTGCGGGCGTGTTGACCTCTTCCTGCTGCATGATGTCCTTCTCGCGAAGGACAGAAGCCTTGTTCTGGAGAATCAGAACACCACGGCGGTCGCCGTTCTGGACGACGGCGCCGTTGAGCACGAATTTCTCGCCGGGTTTCAGCGACAATTTCAGCGGCAAGGCGCTATTCCCCCGAACAACTTACGCCAAAGCGGCGCGACTTCCTGAACCAGGATGGCCCGAAACGCGAAAACGCCGGCTCCGGACCTGCGAGGCATAACCGGACGTAGGTTAACGACGCCTTGCGACGTCCTGCGACAGGTGCGCCGCGACGCCGCGCGACAAGTGGCGCTTAGCAACAGATTAACCATGATCGCATCTATCTGTCGCCCTTCGCCCACGTCATCCCAGGGAGCCCCGGCTCATGCCGCGTCCGGTCAAGCAAAGCGCCACGTCGACAGCGGCGCTCGAGCGGGGGACCGCCCCGACCCAGGCGCGCCTGTCCACCGACGCCATGGGCGCCAGCGGTGACCGGGCCACGCTCAACCGGCTGAACGCCGCGGTGGGCGAACTGAAGGCCCTGGCGATCCAGCCCCTGCTGCAGAACGCCGTCAACGCCCTGCGCAAGGATGACCACCAGGCCGGGGCGGAATGGGCGATCAAGGCCCTGGAACAGGACGAACGCAGCGGTTTCGGCTGGTACATGCTGGCCATCGCCCGCGAGCTGGCCGGCGACTTCAAGGGCTCGATCACCTGCTATGAGGCGGCCATCGCCCTCCTCCCCGATCATGCCGAACTCGGCAACAACCTGGGCCGCCTCGCCTTCCGACTCGGCCAGCCCGAGGTCGCCGAGCGGCTGTTCCGGCATTTCCTGGCCCGGTTCCCCGACCATCCGGAGGGCGCCAACAACCTGGCCTGCGCCCTGCGCAGCCAGAGCCGCTTCGACGAGGCCATCGAGGTGCTCAAGCCAGCCCTCACCAAGGACCCGCGCCATCCGATGGTCTGGAACACGCTCGGCACGGTGATGGCCGAGCAGGGCGACCCGGTGAACGCCCAGATCTTCTTCGACGAAGCGCTCCGCCAGGACGCCGGCTTCGCCAAGGCCCGCTACAACCGCGGCAACATGCGCATGGCCATCGGCGAGATCGCCGCGGCCCTGGAGGACTGCGACACCGCGCTCTCCCAGACCGTGCTGGAGTCCGAACGCCAGATGATGCGGCTGGCCCGGTCCACGATCCTGATCAATCTCGGCCGGATCGGCGAGGGCTGGGACGACTACGAGGCCCGGCTGCATCCGCAGTTCGCCGACTGCACCCAGTTCCTGGTGGAGCGTCCCCGCTGGGAGCCGGGGATGGACCTGGCCGGCAAGTCCCTGCTGGTGATCGGGGAACAGGGGCTGGGGGACGAGATCCTGTTCGCCAACCAGCTGCCCGACATCATCGAGGCCCTGGGGCCGGAGGGCAGGCTGACCCTGGCCGTCGAGCCGCGCCTGGTGAGCCTGTTCCAGCGATCCTTCCCCCAGGCCGAGGTCGGCCGCCACAACACCTACAGCGTCGAGGGCCGCACGGTGCGGGCCGTCCAGTTCCTCTCCGGGCGGATGGACGAGATCGACCTCTGGACCCCGATCGGCTCGGCCCTGCGCCAATTCCGCCGCTCGGTGGACGATTTCCCGGTCCGCGACCGCTACATGATCGCCGATCCCGTCCGGGTGGCCCACTGGCGCGAGGTGCTCAAGACCGCGCCGGCCGGCAAGAAGGTCGGCCTGCTCTGGAAGAGCGCCATCGCCAGCGCTGGACGCCACCGCTATTTCTCGCCCTTCGAGCAGTGGGCGCCGATCCTGGCCACGCCAGGGGTCTGCTTCGTCAACCTGCAGTACGGCGACTGCAGCGAGGAGATCGAACAGGCCCGCCGCGACTTCGGAGTCGAGATCTGGACCCCGCCGGGCATCGACCTGAAGCAGGATCTGGACGACCTGGCGGCCCTGTCGTGCGCCCTGGACCTGGTGGTGGGCTTCGCCAACGCCACCTCCAACATCGCCGCGGCCTGCGGCGCCCCATGCTGGATGGTTTCGACCCCCGGCGCCTGGCCCCGGGTGGGGACGGACCGCTATCCCTGGTATCCGCAGATGCGGGTCTTCCAGCCGCCGGCGTTCCGCGAATGGGAGCCGGTCATGGCCCAGGTGGCCCAGGCGTTGGCTGAGTTCGCCGCGTCATGAACGCGGGCGGCCGGTCCACCGCCGCCCCCAACCTGGCCATCGTCATCGGCGCCTCCGGGGGCGTCGGACGCGCCCTGGCCGAGCGCCTGAGCGCCGATCCCGCCCACGGCCGCATCCTGGCCCTGTCGCGGCGCCGGCCGCCGGGCTGGGAGGAGGATGGCCGACGGACCTGGCGCGAGGTCGACATCCTGGACGAGGACAGCCTGGTCCGGGCGGCGGCGCAGGCGGCGGACCTCGGCGCGCCCAGCCGCATCCTGGTCGCCACCGGCCAACTGCACGGCGCGGGCCTGGCGCCGGAGAAGACCATGCGGTCCCTGGATCTCGCCGCCCTCACCGCCCTCTTCGCCACCAACGCCGCGGGGCCGGCCCTGGCCGCGAAGCACTTCCTGCCCCTGACACCCCGGGACCGGCCGAGCGTCTTCGCCGCGCTCTCCGCGCGGGTCGGCAGCATCGGCGACAACCGGCTGGGGGGCTGGTACGGCTACCGCGCCTCAAAGGCGGCCCTCAACATGCTGATCCGCACCCTGGCGATCGAACACCGGCGAACCCGCCCGCTCGGCCTGTGCGTCGCCCTGCACCCGGGCACGGTCGACACCGACCTCAGCGCGCCGTTCCAGGGTGGCGTGGCCCCGGAAGCCCTCTTCACACCCGACCGTTCGGCCCAGGCCCTGCTGGCGGTGCTGGACGGCCTGAAGCCCGACGACAACGGTGGTCTCTTCGCCTGGGACGGGACACCGATTCCCTGGTGAGCGCCGCGGAACAGAGCCGCCGCCCGCGGGTTTGTCTGGAGTGGAGCGCCCTCCCCGGGCCCTCCCCACGAGGAGCTCCCCCCATGCCGGGCATTTCCGAGTTCGACGACGGCGCCGACCCCCAGGACCAGGCTGAAACCCAGGACGAGACCAATCTCGACGACCGCGAGGAGGTCGGCGAGATGCGCACCTTCGAGGAACTGCCCGACCTGCTCGACGTGACCGCGGAGCCCGAGGACGACGACGAAGACGGCCTGATGGCCGACAACGACGACACCCCCGGCCCGGACGACGTGGAGGGGCCCTACCCCGTGCGCGCCCAGGGCGACGCGGCGGAACCCGCCCTGGAAGCGCGCCTCGACGAGGGGCTCAAGGAGACCTTTCCGGCTTCCGACCCCCTCGCGGTCAGCCCGCGCAAGGACTAGCCGACCCCGCACTTAGCGCCCGCCGCGACGTTCAAGCCGCTTGAATGTCGCGGCTGGCCCTTTAGGTTGGCCCCAGGTTGAAACATTTGTTCGAGCGCGAGCGTCTTTCTACGCCCGCCCCTGGGAGCCCAATTATGAGCGAGCGTCAGCGTTTTGAAGGCACCGACAATTACGTCGCGACCGAAGACCTCAAGGTGGCCGTCAACGCCGCCATCGCGCTGGAGCGCCCGCTGCTGATCAAGGGCGAGCCCGGCACCGGCAAGACCGTGCTGGCCTTCGAGATCGCCAAGGCGCTCGGCGCCGAGATGATCACCTGGCACATCAAGTCCACCACCAAGGCCCACCAGGGCCTTTACGAGTACGACGCCGTCACCCGCCTGCGCGACAGCCAGCTCGGCGACGAGCGCGTCAAGGACGTGAAGAACTACATCAAGAAGGGCAAGCTCTGGGAGGCGTTCACCGCCGACAAGCGCCCCGTCCTGCTGATCGACGAGATCGACAAGGCTGACATCGAGTTCCCCAACGACCTCCTGCAGGAGCTCGATCGGATGGAATTCTACGTCTACGAGACCAATGAGACGATCAAGGCCGAGGTCCGGCCGATCGTGATCATCACCTCCAACAACGAGAAGGAACTGCCGGACGCCTTCCTGCGCCGCTGCTTCTTCCACTACATCCGCTTCCCGGAAGCCGAGACGATGAACGAGATCGTCGAGGTCCACTATCCCGGCATCAAGCAGAAGCTGGTCGCCGAGGCGCTGCGCATCTTCTACGACATGCGCAAGGTTCCGGGCCTGAAGAAGAAGCCCTCGACGTCGGAACTGCTCGACTGGCTGAAGCTGCTGATGGTCGAGGACATCGACGCCGCCTCGCTGGCGGAGAAGGATCCCACCAAGCTGATCCCGCCGCTGCACGGCGCCCTGCTGAAGAACGAGCAGGACGTCCACCTGTTCGAGCGCCTGGCCTTCCTGGCCCGACGCGAAGGCGCGGGCTCCCGTCCGGGCCAGTAACGGCTTACGACGAATTCACTCGACCAAATCAAGGGCTCCGGTCACCGTTCTGCGCGAACGGGATCGGAGCCCAATTCTTATGAAGACCCTGACGCTGCTGGCCGCCTCGGCCCTCGCGCTCACCACCGCGGCCTGTCAGAGGCCGGCCACCCTCAGCGCCAAGCTGGACTGCCCCGCCACCCAGGGGGGCCTGACGCGCGTCAGCGCCGCGGTCGACGGCCAGAGCTGCGTCTATCGCGAGACCGACGGCGCCGAGGTCACCCTGACCCGCATGCCGGTGAAGGGGACCGCGCGCGCCACCCTGACCGCCCTTGAGACCGAACTGAAGACCCTGGGCGGTACGCCTACCGGCGCCTCCTCCGCCGACAAGGCCGCCGCCCCGGGCGCGGCCGCCGAAGCCGCCCGCATCGAGGCCGAAGCCCGGGCGGACGCCAAGATCGACCAGAAGGTGGACGCCGACGTCGACGCCGCGGCCGGCGACAAGGCGGACGGCCCGCGCTTCCAGGCCAAGGTCGAGGACGGCGAGAACGGCGACGATCACACCCGGGTCGACCTGCCCGGCCTGCACGTGGTGGCCGAGGGCGACAAGGCCGACGTCAGCGTGGGGCCGATCCACATCGACGCCGACGGCGACAATTCCAGCGCGACGATCACCATGTACCGGGAGGTCCGCCTGCGCGGCGAGGCCCTGTCGCGGGAGAAGCGCGGCGTGCGGGCCACCTTCATCTATGCCGGAGACGACCTGTCGGGCGGCTATCGCTACCTCGGCTACGAGGCCGGCGGGCCACGCACGGGACCGCTGACGGTGGCCGTGGTGAAGTCGAAGTCCCGGTCGAACCAGCACAACGACATGTACGAGGACGTCAAGAAGCTGGTCCGCAAGAACGGCGGGGTCTGAGAGCCCGCCGTCGGCGAACCGGAATCCGGTTCGCCGGGGCGTGGGTCTTCCTAGACGGCTTGGACCTCGACGACCTTGTAGGTCAGGGGGCGGCCGTCCTCGTCGGCGACGGTGACGTATTCGCCCACCGCGAACCGGTGGTCGCCCAGGCGGTGGACCGGTTCGTCGTCCGCGGAGTCGCCAGCCTCGTAGTCGAAGTACCAGCGGGCGCCCTTGCGGGCCAGGCGGCCGTCGGTCGCTTCTTCGTCGGGGGCGAAGCGGCGAACCACGCACTCGGCCTTGGCCTTGGAATAGGCCGCCTCGTCGATGTGGCCGTCGGCGGTGAGGGGCGCGGTCAGCGTATAGCCGCGGTGATCGTCGCCCCCGGCGAATTCAGTGCCCGGATTGCGGGCGAGCCGCATCACGATGCGCGACAAACTCATGGCGCGAGACCTCTTTGACTTAGTGGGAAAGGAACAGGGACGGCTGATCGGCCGCCAGTAGCGACCGCGTCGTACCGCCGAAGATGAACTCCTGCAACCGCGGGTGCCCGAAGGCGCCGGCCACCAGGATGTCGGCGTCGGCCTTCTTGGTGGCGTAGAGCAGCAGGGGGGCGGCGTCGCCGGAGTCCGGCAGGATGTCGATGTCGCAGGCGATGCCCCGGGCGGCGTAATAGGCCTGCAGGCGGGCGGGGTCGAAGCTGCGGGAGCTGGCCTTGGGGGCGGCCAGGATGACGACGCGGGAAGCCTTCTCCAGCAGGGGCATGGCCAGGCGGGCGGCGCGGGAGGCTTCCTTGCCGCCGTCCCAGGCCACGGCCACCACGCCGCCGGTCTTGAAGCCCTCGCGGGCGATCAGCACGGGGCGCTGCTCGTCGGCCACCATCTGCTGGAAGGCCTCGGCGAGCGGGCCACGGCCGCGGGGTGGATCGTTGGTGAAGACCACCACGTCCGACAGCCGGCTTTCGGCCGACAGCCCGGCCCAGACCGGGGTCTGCAGGGCGATGAAGTTGGCCTTGGGATAGGCGCAGGCCTCCACGGCGGCGCGGGCCTTGGTCTCGCCGGCGGCGGCGGCTTCCTTCAGGGATTCCAAGGCCGTGGACTGCACGCCGCCCAGGAAGCCCTCGCCCATCCAGGGCATGACATCAGCCACGTCGGCCGGGGTATAGACACAGGCGAGTTCGGCGCCGAAGGGCTCGGCCAGCAGGGCGGCGGCCTTCACGGCGGCCTTGTCGCCCTCGCCGCCGGACAGCGGCGTCATGATTCTAGCCCAACTCATGTGTTTCCCCTTGGCATGATCACAGTGGTGAGCACGATGGACCTGCTCATTGATCTTTCTCAAGTCCTGGTTCAGGTCACGACCTTGAGTGTGAGAGGAACGCGTCGGTGAGGAAAGGGCTGCGTAAGACCGCCAAGGAGCCCCGCGCCTGGCAGCGCATGCTGTCGGGGCGCCGGCTGGACCTGCTCGACCCGTCCCCGATGGACATCGAGATCGAGGACATCGCCCACGGCCTCGCCCGGGTGGCCCGCTGGAACGGCCAGACGGTGGGGGAGCACGCCTTCTCCGTGGCCCAGCACTCGGTGGTGGTGGAGGAGATCTGCGCCCACATCCAGCCGGACCTGGAGCCGCGCTGGCGGCTGGCCGCCCTGCTGCACGACGCCTCGGAATATGTGATCGGCGACATGATCAGCCCGTTCAAGGCGGCGCTGGGGTACGATTACAAGTTGTTCGAGGAACGACTAGAAATTGCGATCCACACGCGGTTCGGGCTGCCGGCCAAGGTTCCGCTGGCGATCAAGAAGCTGATCAAGCAGGCCGACCGGGCCTGCGCCTATTTCGAGGCCACCCAGCTGGCGGGGTTCGGGGTGGCGGAATCGATCGAGTTCTTCGATCCGCCGCCGGCGGGCTACGACCTCCACATCGAACCGTTGTCGGCCGGACAGGCGCAGATACGTTACATCCAACGTTACCATGTGCTGTCCGAGGCGGCGGGATTCTCCGTCACGCCCCAGGCCTTCGATACGGAGTGAGCGTGACCTTCATCATCTGCGGGCTGGCCGAGGTTCCCGCCGTCATCGCGGCGCGGCGGCCGTCGCACATGATCACCCTGCTGGACCCGGCCAGCATGATCGCGACCCCGGCGGCGATCGCGCCCTCCAACCACCTGCGCCTGGGGGTCAACGACATCGCCGAGCCCATGGACGGCATGATCCCCCCCGACGAGCAGCTGGTGCACGACCTGCTGGCCTTCGGGAGCCAGTGGAGCGGCGAGGCCCCCATGCTGATCCACTGCTGGGCCGGGATCAGCCGCTCCACCGCCAGCGCCTTCGTCCTGGCCTGCGCGCGCAACCCGCAGGCCGACGAGCGGCAGATGGCCCTGGTGATGCGCCGGGCGGCCCGCCACGCCTCCCCCAACCGCAGGATCATCGCGCTCGCCGACGACATCATGGGCCGCGGGGGCAAGATGGCCGACGCCGTGGCGGCCATGGGGGAGTACGACTACGGCCGCGCCCGGCCCTTCGACTTCCCGGCCCGCCACTAGATGGACCGCGCCGTCGTCATCGGGCTGTCGGCCGTGGTCGTCGCCATCCGCGACGGCCAGGCCGTGGTGTTGACCGTGCGGCCGCAGGGCCAGCAGGCGGGCCTGCCCTTCGGCCCCTTCGACCCGGACGGCCACCGCACCTTCGAACTGGCTCTGCGCGCCTTCGTGACCGCCCAGACGCGGTTCGAACTGGGTTATGTGGAGCAGCTCTACACCTTCGGCGACAAGGGCCGCGACGCGCCCCTGGCCGACATGGGCGCCGGCGCCGGAGCCGCCCGCGTGATCTCGGTGGGGTATCTGGCCCTCACCCCCCAGGCCGTCGAGACCCACGCCCCCGACACCGCCTGGGCCGACTGGAGCCGGTTCTTTCCCTGGGAGGACTGGCGCGAGGGCCGTCCGGCGGCGCTGACCGCCCTGGAACCCGCCCTGCGGCAGTGGGCCGGGGCCGCGGCCGGGCCCGAGGCGATCCGCCGCCGGTCCGCCGCCCGGCTGCTGTTCGCCCTGGACGACGCCCCCTGGAACGAGGAGCGGGTGCTGGAGCGCTACGAGCTGCTCTACGAGGCGGGCCTGGCCCCTGAGGCCGCCCGCGACCGGGGCGAGCACGCCCCCTCCCCAGCCCTGGCGGCGGCCATGGGCGAGCCGATGTTCTCCGACCACCGCCGCATCCTGGCCACGGCGCTGTCGCGGCTGCGGGGCAAGCTGAAGTACCGACCCGTGGTGTTCGAGCTGATGCCCGAGGCCTTCACACTGTCATCCCTGCAGCGGGCCGTAGAGGCCATAGCCGGCGTTCCCCTGCACAAGCAGAACTTCCGCCGCGCCCTGGAGCGGGCCGAGCTGGTGGAGGGCCTGGGGTCGATGGACACCGACACCGGCGGCCGCCCCGCCGAGCTGTTCCGCTTCCGCCGCGAGATCCTCGGCGCGCGGCCCGTTTCCGGGCTCAGCCTGCCGCTGCTGCGGGACTGAGCGGCGGGAGAGGCGCGCCCCATGTCTCCACCGGCGGTCAGGCGGCGGCCGCCGGCCTCGCCAGGCTTGGCCGCGGCCCGACGAAGAGCAGCCAGAGGCCCAGCGCCAGCTCACCGAACATGAAGGGCGTCGCCAGGTTGAAGGCGAGCGCGCGATGCTCCGGCGTCACGAGGCCGATCACGCTCAAGGTCACATAGGCCAGTCCGTTCAGGATCA
Source organism: Phenylobacterium sp. (assembly GCF_965229015.1). Taxonomy (GTDB): domain Bacteria; phylum Pseudomonadota; class Alphaproteobacteria; order Caulobacterales; family Caulobacteraceae; genus Phenylobacterium. The sequence goes on from NZ_CBDDIM010000001.1 coordinate 1,483,490, forward strand.
ACCAGAGACCCAAGAGCCGCGGCAGGAAGCCCGAACGGATCACCAGCACGCCGAGGGGCAGCAGCCACAGGCCCCAGAAGACCTGGGAGACGAGCACGCCCTGATGATCGAGGTTGATCATGAGCATGACCAGGGCGTCGCGCTGCGGCGGATCGAAGACCTGGAGAAACGCGCCGCCACGAATGAACTGCAGGGTCGCGACCTCGTTGCTCATGCCCAGGAAGGCCAGGGGCGCCTGCAGCAGGATGAGCGCCGCCATCAGGACGGCCAGGCGCGCGTCCACGGTCCAGAGGAGCCGACAGAGCGCAAGGACCACCAGCACGAAGAGAACCTGGCTCACGAGCCCGACCAGGATGGCGGCGACGAACAGGCCCTGATGGGCCGCGATGTTGGCGACCGTGGCCGAGGCGTCGCCCGGCACGTAGAGGCGTCCCGGCACGTAGAGCAGGACGAAGGGCGTCGTCAGGGCGACGAGGACATACAGGAATCCCGCCCAGCGCGCCGTGCGTTTCCGAGACTCCATGCGTCCCCCCTCCATCATCGCCGGCGGATGCCTCGCGCCACGAGGGGCCAGAGCAATCCGAGGCCCATCGTCTTCGACAATCGACGCGAGCGCTATATTCTTGCGTTTCATCGTTGTGATCCCCTGTGCCAAATGGCGACCTGAATGGCCGATCCGACCGCCTCGGCGGGACTTGTTCGGGGCTTGCTCGAGTTCGCCGCGGGCCGCGGCGCCGACCGCCAGACCCTGGTCGCGCAGGCCGGCATAGACGAGCAGGCCCTGGAAAATCCGGACAACCGGGTTCCCTTCGACACCTACACAAGGCTGATGCTCGCAGCGTGCGCGTTGTGCGCCGACCCCGCCTTGGCGCTGCACTACGGCGAGAGCGTCGACATGTCGGAGGTGTCGATCGTCGGGCTGATCATGAACGCCTCGGAGACGATGGCCGAGGCGTTCGCGCAGCTCCAGCGCTTCAACCGTCTGGCGCTGGACGTCGACGACGTCCATGAGCGGTTCGGCGTCGTCCTGCAGGGCGGCGACCTGTGGATCGTCGATCATCGGTCGAACGCGCAGGCGTTCCCGCAACTGACGGAGGTCGCCTTCGCGCGGCTGGCCTGCGGGCCGCGCCGGTTTCTTCCCCAGTCGCACATCCTGGAGGTCCATTTCACCCATGCGGCCCCCAGCTACCGGCCGGCCTACGAGCGGGTGTTCGGGTGCAAGGTCGTCTTCGGGAGCCACTGGAACGCGATGCTCATGCACCCCGAGGCGGCCTCGTGGCGCGTGGCGCTGCAACCGCGCTATGTGTTCGGCGTCCTGACGGAGCGCGCCGACCTGCTGCTGAAGACCCTGGACGACAGACGAACCGTGCGCGCCCAGGTCGAGGGCCTGATCCTGCCGATCCTGCACAAGGGGAGCGCCAACGCCCAGACCATCGCCGCCGCCCTGGGGTACAGCCGGCAGACCTTGTTTCGCCGGCTGAAGAGTGAGGGCGTGACCTTCGAAGCGCTGCTCGACGACCTGCGCCATCGCATGGCCTTGCGCTATCTCCAGGGTGCCCGAGCATCGGTCAACGAGGTCGCCTACCTTGTCGGCTTCTCCGACCGCGCCTCGTTCTCACGCGCCTTCAAGCGATGGACTGGCCGAAATCCTGGAGAGGTCCGCGCAGGCTTCGCCGCCCCCAGGTCCCGCATGCCGCTGCCGCGGGACTGAGCGGCGAGCCGTTATTTCCAGGAAGCCGGCGGCTTGGGCAGGGTCTGGGCGTGCTCGACGCAGTCGCGTAGGCCGGGCGTCAGGTCCGCCCGCAGGATGGCGGCCTTGTCGGGCTGACCGTCGCCGTGCTTCAGGGCGGCGTACCAGGCCGGCAGGAGGTCGTCGATGACGCGCTTGTCCGCCTCCGGCCCCACCTGCTTCGCCAGGATCGCGGAGTCGTAGATGATGCGGTCGGCGACCGCGTAGATCTCGCGCATCAGGTCGATATCGGCCTGGGTGGGATTGTTCTCGGGCTTGGTGAGCGCGATGAAGCCCCCCAGACGCAGCTCGCAGAGATGGTCCTTGCGCAGATAGTAGAGCCTGGCGTCCTCCACGTGCTGGGTGACGGGCTGGGCCGAGGCCGGAGCGCCGGCCGCCAGGACCGCCAAAGCGCTCGCCGCAAGGGCCGACAGGATCGGAAGTCTCACCGTCATCACGCACCCCCATTTGGCGTCAGACGCACGAAACGCGGCCCGGGCCACGGGACGTACGATACGCCCTTCCGCCCCTGGCGCCGAATCGGCGGGCCGCGCGTCCGCGGTGAGCCGCCTCAGTTGGCGGTGAAGCCGCCGTCGACCACCACCTCCGAGCCGGTCATGAAGGCCGCCCGATCGGAGGCCAGGAAGGTGATGGCGTCGGCGATATTGGAGACCTCTCCCAGGTGGCCCAGGGGGTGGCGCTGGGCGATGGCGGTGCGGGCCTCGTTGTCGCCGGCGCCGGTGGCCGCCGAGACGCCCGACAGCACCTCACGGCCCATGTCGGTCTCGATGACCCCCGGGTGGACGGAATTGACCCGCACATTGAGGGCCGCGAATTCCATGGCCAGCGACTTGGTCAGCAGCCGCACCGCGCCCTTCGAGGCGTTGTAGGCGCTGGTCCCGGCCGAGCCCACCAGGCCGGCGATGGAGGAGAGGTTGATGATGGACGCCCCGCCCCGCCAGCGTCCGGCGCGTTCGGCCAGCAGGGGGATGGCGTGCTTGGCGCCGAGGAACACGCCCTCGACATTGACCGCCTGAAGCCGCCGCCAGTCCTCCAGAGTCGTCTGGGTGACGGGCTTCATCAGGAACAGGCCGGCGTTGTTGACCAGGATGTCGAGGCCGCCGGCCCGGCTGCGGGCGAAGTCGATGGTCTCGATCCAGCCGGGTTCGTGGGTGACGTCCTGGGCCAGGGCCAAGCCCCCCAGCTCGTCGGCGAGGGCCTGGGGCGCCTCGAGGTCGGTGACGATCACCCGAGCACCCTCCGCGGCCAGGGCCCGGGCCGTGGCCGCTCCGATACCGCGCCCCGCGCCGGTGACCAGCGCGATCCGACCTTGAAGATCGTTCATGGCGTCCTCCCCTTTTCAGGAGACGCTAGGGCGGTGCGATGGTGTTGGGAAGCCGGCCCGTCAGTGCCGGGGGTCGAAAACCGAGGAGAAGCGCGTGCCGGGGAAGGCGCGGCGGGCGTACTGCCGGTCGGCGGTCTCGCGGGGTCGGCGCTCCTCGGCGAACTCGGCCAGAACCTGCAGCAGACGCACCATCGGGTCGTCGTCGATGAGCACGATCTTGTTGTTCGGGTGAAGCTCCATGCACAACCAACGGGGAAGCCACGGCGAAGGTTCCCGTGACGCGCGAACCGCCGGATGAGGGACACCGTCCGCGCGCACGCCAAATGCCGGAATTTGCGGCGCCCTAGGCGGCGACGTCGGGGGTGTCCGGCTTGGCCTGGTCGGCGGCCCACTGGGCTTTGAGGGTCGCCGAGGTGTCGCGGGAGCCGTCGGGGCTCCAGCCGGGGGGACCCAGGAGGTAGCCTGCGACCTCGCGCGGGGAGCGGGCGCCGGCCAGGTCCTTGGCGATGCCGACCCACTCATGAAAGGCGACGCGCAGGATATTGAAATTATTCAAGTTCTTGACGATGCCGTAACGCGGCGCCTCCTCGTCCAGCTCGGGCTGGAAGGTGCCGAAGAGCCTGTCCCAGATGATCAGGATGCCGGCGTAGTTGCTGTCGAGGTAGCGCGGATTGCGGGCGTGGTGGACGCGGTGGTGAGAGGGGGTGTTGAACACCGCCTCGAACCAGCGGGGCATGCGCTTGATGGCCTCGGTGTGGATCCAGAACTGGTAGACGAGGCTGACCCCCTTCTGGATGGCCAGCATGGCCGGCGGGAAGCCGAGGAAGGCGAGCGGCAGCCACAGCGCCCAGGTGGCCGCCACGCCGCCGGTCCAGGTCTGCCGCAGGGCCGTCGACAGGTTGTAGTGCTGCGAGGAGTGGTGGTTGACGTGGGCCGCCCACCAGAACCGCCGCTCGTGGCTCAGGCGGTGGAACCAGTAGTAGGTCAGGTCCTCCAGGAAGAAGATCGCCACCCAGGCCCAGACCGCCGTCATGGGGATGTCGAAGGCCCGGTGCTTCCACACCCAGACCGTGGCGGCGAAGGCGAGGCCGCCGGTGATGAGCCCGGCCACGTTGCTGCCCAGGCCCATGGCCAGGGAGGCCATGGTGTCGCGGGTCTCGTAGTGGGCCTTCACCGTCTTGAAGCGGGCGAGCGCGATTTCCAGGATGATGGCCAGGACGAAGAAGGGGATCGCCAGGGTCACCGGATCGAAGGGGGCGTGCAGCGGATCCATCACTGGGCCCCCGCCGGGGGCCAGGCGTCGAAGACCAGGCGGGCGCGGGGCGCGGCGACGTCGGCGAGGTCGAGCCTCAGCACCCCGTCGCGGAAGCTGGCGGCCAGGGCCTGGGCCCAGGGGATGTGGCGGGCCGCATAGCCGTCGCCCACCTCGCAGAGGACCAGGGCCGAGGCCCCCGAGCGCGCCAGGGCCCCGCGGCCGTCGGTGGCGATCCAGAGGCCGTCCAGGGTCTTGCCAGGGAATTCGTCGGCCAGCAGGGCCCGGGCCCGCGCATCGCTGAGCGGCGACATCGGCTTGGCGATCTTGGCCCAGGCGGCCACGGCCACCAGCACGGCCACGGCCGCGAACGATCCGGCCAACTGGATCAGCATCGCCTTGTCCAAAACGTCTCTCCCCTTGGCGGCGGAGAGTCGACCGTGGACGGAGGACCGTCAAGGGGGGGCGGGCGGGTCGGCCCGCCCAGCCCGCCAGGCCCACTGGGCCTGCTAAAGGGCGATGGAGCGGCGCAGGTGGGCGGCCACCTGCTCGGCGTGGTAGGGCTTGGCGACGAAGTCGGCGCCGTCCGGCAGACCGCCGCTGAGGTCGGCGCCGCCGGTGGTGACCAGGATGCGGACGTTGGGCCAGCGGTCGTGGACCAGCTGGGCCAGGTCCACCCCGTCCAGGGAGCCTGGCATGTTCACGTCGGTGAACACCGCACAGATGTCAGCGTGACTGTTGAGAATCTCGATGGCCTGGGCCGCGTCGTCGGCCTCGATCACCGTGAAACCGGCGTCTTCAAGGCCCGCCGCGGCGGTGAGACGGACCAGGATTTCATCTTCGACGACAAGCACTAGGGGGGACATGGAGAGGCAACCTGCGGCGGGAGGCGAGGTTCCGCCGCGCTCAGGGACGGGGCTCGAAGGTGTAGGCCCAGGGATAGTCCGAGACCCCGGCGTTCCCGGCGCGGGCCTGGTCGAGGGCGCGGCGCGAGCGGGCGCTGAGGAACTGGGCGTAGGTGATGATCTCGGCGGTCGGCAGGTCCGCCGCGGGGGCCGGGGTGTCGGGGAGCTCGTGTTGCATGGCGTCACCTGGGATCATGGAGGCGGCGGGGTTCGCCGCCATGCCCGCCATGAAGCGCCGCCCCGGCTGAATAGAGGCGGAGCGGATCGTTGGGCGGCGTTCATGTTCGGGCCAGGGAGTCATCTTGTTCTGCTTTTGCCCGGCGGACCCGGCCTCTCCCCCGCAGGCGGGGGCGAGGCGGAGGCCCCGCCCCGGGCCAAACCAAAACAGGGCCGCCCCGGGAGGGACGGCCCTGTCTCGAAAGTCCGTCGGCGGCGGGCGAGAGGCCCGCGCCGGAAGTCCTACTTCTTGGCCTTCTTGGGGGCTTCGCCGTTGACGGCGTCCTTGAGGCCCTTGGCGGCGCGGAAGCGCACGGCCTTGGAGGCCGGGATCTTGATCGCTTCGCCGGTGGAGGGGTTGCGGCCCTCGCGGGCGGCGCGGTCACCCACGTCGAACACGCCCAGGCCGGCGAGACGGACGTCACCGCCCTTGACCAGGGCCGCCGAGACGGTGGCGATCATGGCTTCCAGCACGCGGCCGGTCTCGGCCTGGGTGGTCCCGGCGGCGGCGGCGACCTGTTCGATGAATTCAGATTGGGTCATGTGACCTCCGGTTGTCTTTGGAATGCGCCTCGCGTCGCGACGCAAGGAGGCAAGGGTTTGCGCAGATTCGGGGGCCGTGGCGACCTTGACGCAACGGAAACGGGGCCGTCAGACGGCCTTTTCGGGCAAGATGACGCACGTTCCCCGGGGAAACGGGGCGTGATCCTGCCCCCGGGAGGCGATTAGCGGGCGTCGCGCAGATAGACGACCTGGCTACGGCCCGAGCTGATCAGGTGGCCCAGCAGGAAGCCGGCGGCCGCGGCGATGCCGAGGGCGAGGTAGGGCTTCTCGCGCACCAGGACGTCGGTGTCGCCGAAGCGCTCGACCGCCTGTTCCTTGACCTTGCCATAGACCTTCTGGCCCTTGGCCACGACGATCTCGGTCTTGCCCTCCAGGAGGGTCTTGGCGGCGTCCAGCAGGCTGTGGGCGGCGTCGTTGAGGGCCGAGGTGGCGGCCCGGCCGGCGCCGGCGGCTTCGCCCAGGGAGGCCTTGGCGCCGCTGGCCATCGGGTCGAGAGCGGCGGTTTCGTCGGCGATGTTCGCCGTGGCCCCGTTGGCGGTTCCGTTGGCGAGGGAGGAGGTCATCGGGTCGGCCATGGATCTTCTCTTCGAATAGGGGATCGGGCCCCGTGACGGGGGGCCGGGCACGACACCAACGGCGTCGGCCCGGCCAAGGTTCCGAGGTTAGAACTTCCGCGTGTAGCCCACGGCCCAGACGTCGGCGTTCTCGCTGGAATCCTTGAAGTCGTGGCGGGTGTAGTCCAGCCGGACGCCATTCTTGTCGTCCAGGAAGTACTGGCCGCCGACGCCGTAGTTCCAGCTGTCGCCGTCATCGGCCGCGGAGGTCCCGGCGGCCGAGGCCTTGATCTTGGAATTGCCGTAGCCGACGCGGGCGAACAGGTCGGCCTGGGGCGTGATGGGCAGGTAGCCCACGCCGTAGATGGCGGCCTGGTGCTGCAGCTTCACATTGACCGGCACGCCGGCCACGTTGGTGTCGTCCGACTTGACGCCGCCGGCCAGCTCGCCCTCGACGCCGAGATATTGGCCGAAGCGGGCGCCCAGGCGGCCCTGGATCGCGCCCAGGTTCACGTCGTCGATATTGGCGTTCGCATAGCCGAGCGAGCCGTAGACCGTGGTGGGCGAGAGGCTCTGGGCCGAGGCCATGGCGGGGATGGAAAGGGTAAGGGCGGTCGTTGCCGCAAGCGCGATGAGAGACTTCATTTGATACTCCAACGTCAGGTTCAGCTCCCCAGCACCGCCCAAGTGGGCCTCAAACACGGCGGGGGAAGGTCTGTTCCTCGACATTGGGCGGAAACATTGTGGCGGCGGGCCGCCTGTGACCCAGGGGCCACAGATCGGGGACGCGGGCGGCCCACCGGCGGACCGGTGTTCCGTCCGCGCCGCCCGGGTCGCCCTCCCCCGTCGCCGGGGAAGGGCTGTTCAGGCTTTAGAACTTGCGGGTGTAGGCGACGGCCCAGACGTCAGCGTTGTCGCTGGAGTCCTTGAAGTCGTGACGCGTGTAGTCGACGCGCACGCCGTTCTTGTCGTCGAAGAAGTACTGGCCGCCGACGCCGTAGTTCCAGCTGTCGCCGTCATCGGCGGCGCTGGAGCCGAGGGCCGAGGCCTCCAGCTTGGAGTTGCCGTAGCCGACGCGGGCCAGCAGGTCGAACTGCGGGTTCAGGGGCAGGAAGCCGACGGCGTAGATGGCGACCTGGTGCTTCAGCTTCAGGTCGACCTTGATCCCCGAGATGGTGACGCTGTCTTCCTTGACGCCGCCGGCGAGTTCGCCTTCGACGCCGACATACTGGCCGAAGCGGGCGCCGAGGCGGCCCTGGATCGTGCCGAGGTTCACGTCGTCGATATTGGCGTTGGCGTAGCCGAGCGAGCCGTAGACGGTGGTGGGCGACAGGCTCTGGGCCGAGGCGGCGGCCGGGATGGCGAGAACGGCGGCGGTGGCGGCGAGTGCGATGAGAGACTTCATTTTTTTGGAACTCCAACTCTGGGTTTCATTGCCCAGCTCCGCCCAAATGGCATGCACCGACCGCGAAACAAGCCTACCGATTGGGCAAATCCCGCAAATCACAAGGTCTGGCGCGGCCTGTGCCTAAACGGCCACAGGCTTGAACCGGCGCGAATCGCACGCACGGCCCATGTCGGGCAGGCAACTTAAAGGCGAAGAAGCAACCCCGATTCAAAAGCTTAGCCTTGGCGTAACGGCGTGATCGGCGCGATCTGTCGGCCCCGCGCCGCCCGCGTGCTATCAACGGCGCCTGACTCCCCCTGACGGGGGCCATGTATCGGGAGACGACCGCTTTGGAATCAGCCGTGATCGCGGCCACCGGCCTCTACACCCCGCCCCAGAGCGTCTCGAACGCCGAACTGGTGGAGGCCTTCAACACCTATGTGGCCAATTTCAACACCGAACACGCGCAGGCCATCGCCGACGGCCAGGTGGAGGCGCTGACCCCCTCCTCCGTGGAGTTCATCGAGAAGGCCTCGGGGATCAAGTCGCGTCACGTGGTGGACAAGGCCGGGGTGATCGATCCGGCCGTGATGACCCCGCGCATCCCCGAGCGCCCCAATGACGAGCTCTCCATCATGGCCGAGATCGGCGTGGCCGCGGCCCGCGACGCCATCGCCCGCTGGGGCAAGGACGCCAGCCAGATCGACGCGGTGATCTGCGCGGCGTCGAACATGCAGCGGGCCTATCCGGCCATGGCCATCGAGATCCAGCAGGCCCTGGGGATCGAGGGCTTCGGCTTCGACATGAACGTGGCCTGCTCCTCGGCCACCTTCGGGATCAAGACGGCGGCCGACTACATCGCCACCGGCTCGGCGCGGGCGGTGCTGGTGGTCAATCCGGAGATCACCTCGGGCCACCTGAACTTCCGCGACCGCGACAGCCACTTCATCTTCGGTGACGTGGCCACCGCGGTGATCGTCGAGCGGGCCGACCTGGCCGAGCCCGGCCAGGGCTGGGAGATCCTGGGCACGCGGCTGAAGACCCAGTTTTCCAACAATATCCGCAACAATTTCGGCTTCCTGAACCGCGCGGCGCCGGAGGGGATCGGAGCGCCCGACAAGCTGTTCGTGCAGGAGGGCCGCAAGGTGTTCCGCGAGGTGGTGCCGATGGTGTCGGAGATGATCGTCGACCACGCCGGCGACCTGGGGCTCGATCCCACGGGGCTCAAGCGCCTGTGGCTGCACCAGGCCAACATCAACATGAACCTGATGATCGGCAAGAAGGTGCTGGGGCGCGAACCGCTGGAGGGCGAGAACGTCATCATCCTCGACACCTACGCCAACACCTCCTCGGCCGGCTCGATCATCGCCTTCCACAGCGCCAATGAGGACTTCGCGTCCGGGGACACCGGCCTCATCTGCTCCTTCGGGGCGGGCTATTCGGCCGGCACGGTGTTCGTCAGGAAGCGGTAGGCCGCAGGGCCTTGGTGCGGAACCACTTGGAGATCACCCACTTCTCGCCGGAGGTGGGGGGCGAGCCCTCGTGCAGGGTGCGGGGGTCCATGGTTCCGTCCTGCGTGACGCTGTCGAAGATCAGCGCCCCGCCCGACGGCGGCCGGTAGGCGGCGTCCAGGCGCGGGAACAGGGTCGCCCCGCCCTCGAAGCCGTCATTGAGATAGACCAGCAGGGTGCGCACCCTCTGGCCCATGACCTCGAGCTGGCGGGCGTTCTCCGGGGTCTCGGGGATGTAGTCCATGTGCGGGCGGTAGCGCTCGCCCGGCGCGTAGTGCAGGACGCCCAGGCCCTCGGCGTTCTCCGCCGGCATGCCGGCCGCCTGGCTGATGCGCAGGTTGACCAGCTCCAGGATGACGTCGGAATCCACCAGGCCGAAGTGCATGACCCGGTTGGAGCGTTCGTCCTTCACCCGCTCGGCGCCGTCGTCGTCCACCACCATGCCGCGGTCCAGGGCCGGTTCGGCCAGCGCCATGACATAGCCGCAGACCCAGGCCGGCAGCAGGTCGGGGATCGACAGGATGCGGGGGCTCTCGCTCTCCACCTTACGCGCCACCGGGGCGGCGAAGGCCGAGAGGTCGGCGGCTGCGGCGATGGCGTCCCAGTCGAAGGCCGGCACGGTCGGGGCGCGGCCGGCCAGGGCCGCCAAGGCCGGCTCGAAGCCGGTGGCCGCCGACGCCGACAGAGCCGCCAGCGACAGGTCCGGGTCGCCGCAGAGCAGGCCGAGCTGGCAGGCGGCGCGACCGTCCCCGGCCTCCGCGGCCCTCGCCAGCCAGTAGAGGGCTCGGCCGAGGTTGCGCGGCGTGCCCACCGCGCCGGAATCGACGATGGCGGCCAGGTGCAGGGCGAAGGGGTCGCCGGCCTGGGCGGCCTGGACGATGCGCGCCACGCCCAGCGCCGGCGCCTTGGGGGTGATGTGCCCCACCAGCTGCCAAAGCCCCAGGCGCGAGACGGCGGGCATCCAGCCCCCCTGGGCGGCGCGGACCATCCAGTCCAGGGCGGCCTTGGACTGACCCTGGGCGTCCAGGGCCTCGGCGAGCGCCATCTGGGCCTCGGTGTCGCCCGCCAGGGCCGCGCGGTTGGCTTCGTCGAAGGTCAGGATGCGTTGGGTCAGGGGACCATCTCGGGCTTGGGGTGGGCGGCCTTCCAGTCCATGGCCATGCGCACGCGGTTCCCCACGGCGGGGTGATCATAGAACAGGATCTCCTCCAGCTTGGAGGGGGTGGCGGCGCGGTATTCGATGGTCTTGACCAGGGCCTTGGCCAGGCCGTCGGGCTCGTTCACCCGCTCCAGGGAGAACTTGTCGGCGTCGGTCTCGGCCAGCCGCACCATGGAGGAGGTGATCGGCGTCCCCACCAGGGCCAGGACGGCGATGATGATGGAGATCACCGGGAAGCCGGCGGGGTCGGACAGCCCCTGCACGCCCTTGGCGCCCACCAGGGCCGCGACGGGGGCGAACAGGCGGTCCACCAGGAAGAAGCTGATCAGGGCCAGCAGGCCGAAGCCCGAGGCCAACCAGATGGAGTGCATGTGGACATAGTGGCCCATCTCGTGGCCGACGACGCCCTTCACCTCGGCGATGTCCGCGCCCTGCTTGAACATGGTGTCGCTCATCGCCACCCGGGCGGTGCCGAACAGGCCCGAGACATTGGCGGTGTAGCGGTTGGACTGCTTGGAGCCGTTGTAGACATAGATCTTGTCCGACGGCACGCCGTTGGCCTTGGCCATGGCCACCACGGTGTCGCGCACCGGACCGGGCGGGGCCGGGGTGTAGGTGTTGAACAGCGGCTCGATGAAGACCGGCGACAGCACCATCAGCACCATGAAGGCGAAGGCCACCAGGCCGCCGCCCCACAGCCACCAGGTCTTGGGGGCGCGGCGGATCAGGGCGTAGAGGCAGGCGGCCAGGACCACCGACAGCACCAGGGAGATGGCCATCATCATCAGGTGCTCGCCCATCCAGCCCGCCAGGGGCTGGCTGGTGAGGCCGTAGCCCTTCTCCCGCCACCAGTCCTCATAGACCGACCAGGGCAGGCCCAGGACGCCCTCGACCGCGCCGTCCACCAGCAGGACCACCAGGGCCGCCAGCCAGGGCCGGCTCTTCTTGGCCTCGATCCAGGCCCGCAGCTTCACCAGGACGCCGGACCTGAGGACCAGCCAGGCGATGACCACCGCCACCACCGCGCTCCACAGCAGCAGCCAGTGGCCGCCCTGGGTGTAGGCCGTGGCCTTGGCGTGGGCCTCCGGCGGCAGCACCGCGAGATAGGCCTGCGTCGCCGCGGCCGGATCGAATTGGGCCATGCCCCGTCCCTCCCGAATAAGGGGTGGAAAAAGCCAGATAACCCCCCGCTTGTCAGGTGAAATTTGTCTCATGTGACGGGCCCCTTCCCCCGCCGGGAGCGCCGGAGGATAAAGGCCGATGACCGTGATCCTGGCCATCCACGCCCATCCCGACGACATCGAGACCCTGGGGGCCGGGACGCTCGCCCTGCTGGCGGCCAAGGGCCACGCGATCAGGATCGTCACGGTGACGGCCGGCGACTGCGGCTCGGCGGAGATGGACCTGGCCACCACGGCCAAGGTCCGCCGGGGCGAGGCCGCCGCGGCCGCGGCCCTGATCGGCGCCGACTACCGCTGCGCCGACATCCCCGACCTGTCGGTGTTCAACGACGATCCCTGCCGGCGGCGGGTGACGGAGATGGTCCGCTGGGCGTCGCCCGACATCGTCATCACCGCCTCGCCGGCCGACTACCACCCCGACCACGAGGCCGTGAGCGTCCTGGTGCGCGACGCCTGTTTCGCCGCCTCCGTCCCCAACTACAGGACGGGCGAGGCCCCGGTGCTGGCGGGGATCCCGCACCTCTATTTCATGGACCCCATCGGCGGCCGCGACCGGGAGGGGGTCCGGGTGGCGCCCGAATTCGGCGCCGAGGTGGGCGACCACTTCGCCACCAAGCAAGCCATGCTGGCGGCCCACAAGAGCCAGGACAGCTGGGTCTCCCAGCAGCACGACATCAGCGACCACCAGGCCTCGATGGAGGCCTGGACCCGCCGTCGGGGCCGCGACTTCGGCGTTCCCCTGGCCGAGGGCTTCCGCCAGTACCGTCACCACCCCTACCCCCGCACGCCCCTGTTGCAGGCGTTGCTGGGGGAGGCCCTGGTCAGCCCCCTCCCCTGAAAAACAATCGCGTCCGCCTGTCGGACGTTGACGCCCCTCTTCGTCCTTGGGGAAAGCTTGCAAGGAATCCCGCCATGTCGAACCTGATGAAGACCCTGCTGGCCGCCGCCGCCGGCCTCGCCCTCTCCCAGGCCGCGCCGGCCTCCGCCCTTGCGGCGGGCGGCGCCTGCCCGCCCGGCGTGCCGCAGGGGATCTTCTGCGGCGAGAAGGACGCCAGCCTGGCGCCGGCCGGGACCTACGCCATGGACACCCAGCACGCCGCCGTCGTCGCCCGGGTGGCGCACATGGGCTATTCCATCAGCGTCTTCCGCTTCGACAAGGCCAAGGCGACCCTGACCTGGGACCCGGCCGCGCCTGCCAAGTCATCGGTCACCGCCTCGGTGGAGACCGCCTCGATCACCAGCAACGTCCCCGGATTCGCCACAGAGATCGCCGACAAGTATCTGATGTCCAAGGCCAATCCGACGGCCAGCTTCACCTCCACCGCCTTCCGCCGGACCGACGCCACCCACGGTCAGGTGGAGGGTCGCCTGACCCTGATGGGCAAGACCGCGCCCCTGACCTTCGACGTCGTCCTGGTGGGCGCCGGCAAGGGCTTCGGCGCCCCGCGCATCGGCATGACCGCGCGCGGCTGGATCAAGCCCGGCGACTACGGCATGCCCGCGGTGTTCGCCGACCCCATCGAGCTGGTGATCGACGCGGAGTTCGAGAAGCAGGGGTGAGGGAGAGGCAGGCTCGAACCGGCGTCCCGGCGCGCAGTGAGGTTGGCCGAAGGTCGGGTTGTGGGCTGGAGGCCGACGGTGGCTATCGACCCTGAGCGGAGGTTGGCCGCGCTCGGAGGTTGACCCCCCGCGCCCCCCGGGCGTTGAAGGGGCGCAGGTTCCTCGGTGGGCCTATCTTGAGCGCAGAGCGAGCAGCCCGTGCAGGCCCCTGAACTTCAGCGTGCGATGGCCGACGCCATCTCGACCGCCAAGGCCCTTGGCCTCCACGCCGACGAGGCGGTCGTTCTTCACAACTCAAACAAGCTCGCCCTCCGCATACTGCCTTGTGATGCATTTGCCCGGGTCGCGCCGGTGGCGCGGCAAGTGGCGCAGTTCGAGGTGGTGATCGCCACTCGGCTCGCCGAGATCGGCAGTCCTGCGGTGGCTCTCGAACCTAGAGTTCGGCCCGGCGTCTACGAGCGTGACCAATTCGCGATTACGTTCTGGACCTACCACGCGCCCGTGGCTCCAGACCTCGCGCCAGCCGATTACGCAGATGCGCTCTGGCGTCTGCACGCCGGCATGCGGACGATCGAGATCACGGCGCCGCACTTCACCGACCGCGTCGCAGAAGCCCAGGACCTCGTGGCGAACCGGGCCCAAACGCCGGACCTCGCCGACCCAGACCGGCGCCTTCTCAGCGACATGTTGAAGAGCCTCCGGCGAACGATTGTCGCTCGCGGCGCGGCGGAGCAATTGCTTCACGGCGAACCGCACCCAGGCAATGTGCTGAGTACAGAGATTGGGCCGCTGTTCATCGACCTTGAGACCTGCTGCCTCGGGCCGATCGAGTTCGACCTGGCGCACGTGCCCGAGGCGGTGTCCGAGTGCTATCCGGACGTTGATCAGGCGTTGCTGAGCGAGTGCCGCGCCCTAGTTATCGCGATGGTCGCAGCGTGGCGATGGGACGCTGGCGATGAGTTCCCGAACGGCCGACAGTGGGCCAACCACTTCATCGACACCCTGCGCAAAGGCCCGCCATGGCCGTCGCTCCACGCCATGGCACGGCAGCTTGAGGGGCATGGCTGACGGGCCTCCGGGATTGCGGCTGAGATTAGCCGCGACTCTCTCGGCGCCGCGTCTGCTTTCCACCCTTCCTGCAAGTTCCAAGGGTCGGGGATGTGTCACCCCGATCTGGTGGGGCGTTCATCGAAGGAGCGGGCGTCGGGTTCGTCGCGGTCCCAGTCCGCCCTCGAAGCGCAGAACAGGTGCGTGCGAACGCCCTTGCCGAGGGGCTCGTCGAGCGTCCCGGCCGTGACATAGACGTTCCGCGCGTCCGTTTCGGCCGGGAGCGGCGTGCCGCAGGTCCTGCAACGGGTGATGCTATAGGTCTCGCGCAGGGCGAAGGTGACGCCGTGATCCTCCCCCTTCACCCAGCGAAAGCGGTCCACCGGCACGATCAGGATGGCGTTGCCGTTCGAACCGGAGGCCTTGCGACACAGCGAGCAGTGGCAGACCCAAACGCCATCCAGATCGCCGTCGATCTCATAGGCTCTGGCGCCACAGAGACAGCTGCCGGTTCGAACGGTCATTGGCTTTCCCCGCGGGCCACGGTCGGTTCGTTCGCCGGGTCGGCTCCGCAGCGGGAAAAGAGCGTGAGGCGCGCCGGAACGCAACCTCCGCGACCCACCCGTCTCCGAGGTTTGCTCGGCGCAGATGCGATAGGCTGGAAAATAGGGCTTGAGCCGGAACCTGGGTCCGGCCTCATAGGTGGGGCCGTCCCACGGAGACGCCAAGCAGGATGAGCGAACGCTTCCTCAGTCCCAGCGAGACCGCGCGCCGCCTCGGCGTCGGTGTGCGGGCCTTGCGCCTATACGAGCGGAGAGGCCTGGTCCGCCCCGGGCGGACGCAGGCAGGTTGGCGCGTCTACGGCCCAGACGAGATCGAGCGACTGCACCAGGTGCTGACGCTGAAGTCACTCGGTCTGTCCTTGGCCCGCATCACCCAACTGCTTGGCGGGCGAGTCGCGGACCTGCCGGCTCTGCTGGCCCTGCAGGAGGACGTGCTCACCGCCCGCATCAACGACCTGCAGCGCGCGCGCAAGTCGGTGCAAGCCGCCCGCACGAAGGTCACGCGCGACGGGCGGCTCGCCCTGGAAGACCTCATTGACCTCGCTAGGGAGACGACCATGTCCACGCTGGACGAGACCCGGCTGGCGGTCAGCGCCCACCAGGTGCTGGGCGACGCGATCGACCCGCGCCTGCCCGGCCTCTACCGCGGCAAGGTGCGCGACAACTACGACCTGCCGGACGGGCGGCGCATCCTGGTCACCTCCGACCGCCTGTCGGCCTTCGACCGGGTGCTGTGCTGCATCCCGTTCAAGGGCCAGGTGCTGAACAGCGTCGCCCGCTGGGCCTTCGAGCAGACCGCCGACCTCTGCCCCAACCACGTGCTGGACTACCCCGACCCGAATATCGTCGTCGGCCGGCGCCTGGAGATCCTGCCGGTGGAGATCGTCGTGCGCGGCTATCTGGCGGGCGCCACCAGCACCTCGATCCTTACCCTGTACCGGGCCGGTCACCGGGAGATGTACGGGCATCGGCTGCCCGACGGCCTAGCCGACCATCAGGCGCTGGAGACGCCGATCATCACCCCTACCAGCAAGGCCGCCGACGGCGCCCATGACGAACCGCTGACCGAGGGCGATATCCTCGCGCGCGGCCTGCTCAGCCAAGCCCAGTGGCGGCAGATGAGCGAAACCGCCCTGGCCCTCTTCGCCCGGGGCCAGGCCTTAGCAGCCGAGCGCGGCCTGATCCTCGCCGACACGAAGTACGAGTTCGGGATCGACGCCGCGGGGACCCTGCGTCTCGCCGACGAGATCCACACCCCCGACTCCAGCCGCTACTGGCGGGCTGACACCTATTCCCAGCGCCTCGCCGCCGGCGAGCCCCCGGACAGCTTCGACAAGGACGTGGTCCGCGCCTGGGTCGCCGCGCGATGCGACCCCTACAAGGACGAGGTCCCGGAAATCCCCCCGGAGCTGATCTGGAAGACCGCGCTCACCTATGTCGAGGCCCACGAGCGGATCACCGGACGCGCGTTCGAGCCGCCTGCCCCCGCGCCGCCGGTGCGCGAGCGCGTCCTGGCGGCCCTGGGGGATTTCCACGGCGCGCGCACGGCATGACCTTGCCCCATCGGCCGAGCGCCGTGGTCTTCGACATGGACGGCCTGCTGTTCGACACCGAGGCGCTCTGGCAGGCGGCGCTGCTGGCCGCGGCCGCCGAAGCTGGGCATGAGATTCCGGACGCGGTCTACGCCGGGTCCATCGGCGTGCGGCGCTCGCAATGCGGGGGTCTGTTCCGCGCGCACTTCGGCGAGGGGTTTCGCTTCGAGGATTTCCACGCCGACTGGCGGCGCCATTTCTGGGCGATCGCCGAGAAGGACCTGGCCCTGAAGCCCGGCGCGTCCGAGCTGCTGGAGGTTCTGGACCAGGTCCGGCTGCCGCGCGCCATCGCCACCTCGTCATCCCGGGCCACCGTCGAGCGCCACCTGACCGCGCACGGCCTGAGGGATCGCTTCGACCAGATCGTCTGCCGGGGCGACTACGAGAACGGCAAGCCCGCGCCCGATCCCTTCCTGAAAGCCGCCGAACGGCTGGGGGTCGAGGCGCGCTCATGCCTGGCGCTCGAGGACTCCCATATCGGCGTCAGATCGGCGGCGGCGGCGGGGATGATGACCGTGATGGTCCCGGATCTGCTTGAACCCACCGAGGCGCTTCGCGCCGTGTGCGTCCTTGTCGCCCGCGATCTGCATGAAGTCCGAGATCTGGTCTTGGCGGGCCTGTGAGCAGGGTGGCGCGCGCCGGTCAGCCGGCCGAAGCGGCGAGGAAGACCGCGTACTGGGCGTCGAAGGCGCGCCGGTAGGCGGGCCGCGCCTCGGCCCGGGCGACATAGGCCGCCAGGTTCGGGAACTCCGCCACCAGGCCCGAACTGCCCAGCCGCTGCAGCACCGACACCATCATCAGATCGCCGGCGCTGAAGTGCCCGTCCAGCCAGTCGGCCTCGCCCAGCCGCTGGGACAGCTGCCCTAGCCGCACGCGGATCTGGTCGTGGATCAGCGCCAGGCGCTCGGCGAACCAGCTCCTGTCGCGCTCGGCGAACATGGCGGTCTGCAGCTCCAGGATCGGCGGCTCCACGGTGTTGAGCGCCGCGAACATCCAATTGGTGGCGCGGGCCCGGCCGTCGGCGTCGTCGGGCAGCAAGCCGGCGTGCTGCTGGGCGACGTGCAGGATGATCGCGCCGCTCTCGAATAGGGCCAGCTCGCTGTCCTCATAGGTGGGGATCTGGCCGAAGGGATGCAGGGCCAGATGGGCCGGTTCCTTCATCTCGGCGAAGGTCAGCAGCCGCACCTCATAAGGCTGGCCGACCTCCTCGAAGGCCCAGCGGACCCGCATGTCGCGGGCCAGGCCCCGGCCGCGGTCGGGTGAGGCCTTGAAGGCGGTTATGGTGGGCGTCATCGGGCGGCTCCGGTGGCGGCGTCGCGCGTGGCATGGGTCTCTCGCACTGTCTGTCTCCGCGTCTTCGTCTACCGCACAGGACGAACGGCCTATGCGCCTCCCGACACGGCCTAGCGTTTTCGCCTCGGACCTCCACCCGCCGGGCCC
The DNA here is from genome assembly GCF_965229015.1 of Phenylobacterium sp. Classification (GTDB taxonomy): domain Bacteria; phylum Pseudomonadota; class Alphaproteobacteria; order Caulobacterales; family Caulobacteraceae; genus Phenylobacterium. The sequence goes on from NZ_CBDDIM010000001.1 coordinate 1,501,495, forward strand.
TCCAGAAGCCAGGCCGCAAGGCTGGCGATGGTGGTGAAGCCGAGGCTCTCATAGAGCCGCAGCCCGGCCTCGGTCGCGCCCAGGTGGAAGCGCACGACCCCCCGCCCCCGATAGTCGGCCATCACCTGGGTCAGCAGGGCGCGGCCCCAGCCCCCGCGCTGGCGGTCCGGCGGCGTGGCCATCAGCGAGATTCCCGCCGTGTTCCCGGTGGGCGTCACGGTGACCGCGCTCATCGGCTGCTCACCGTCCCAGGCGATCCAGGTCTCGACCCCGGCGGTCTCGGTGACACAGACATCGATGCAGCGGGCGAGGACGTCGCGCGGCGAGTCGAAGGCGGCGGCCGCCAGGTCCCCGGCGATCCCCACCAGCTCGGGCCCCAGGGCGCGGGTGACCTTGACGGGCCGGCTCGGCGCGACGGGGGTGTCGGCCCGCAGCACCATCAGCGGCGAGGTCCCCACGGGCGTCAGCCCCAACCGCGTCGCCACCGGCGCCAGCGCCTCGGCCACCCGTGGCGGCATCACGGCGATCATCGGCAGCCCCCGCGCCCTGGCCCGCGCCACCGACGAGATCAGGAACGCCTCGGCCTCGGGCCCCCCGCCCAGGGTCAGCCTGTTGAAGTCGGCCGAGGGCTCGCCGGTCAGGCCCAGAACGCAGTCCCGAGTCAGGGCCATCTCGACCCCCGGCACATCGCCCATCTGGGCGACCAGCGCGCGCACGCAAAGCCGCATCAGCTCGTCGGTCTCGTCCATGAATCCCCCCCGCGCCCGGTCTCGGCCGAGCTTGTCACAGCAACGGGAGCCAGCCTGCCATCCTTCTGCGCGGCTGGGAACGTCGCGTCGTCGCCGCTCTCCCCCGATCCGCATTGGGGCACTTGTCGTCCGCGCGGCTCTGCGCCTAAATTGAATTCAATTCAATTCCGGGATCACGCCATGGCCACGACCAAAATCGGCACGCGCGAGCGCCTGATCCGCGCCGCCCAGGAGGAACTGATCCAATGCCACGGGCTGCTGGAGATGCAGGCTGTCGCTAAGCGGGCCAAGGTTTCGGTGGGGCTGGCCTATCACCACTTCGGATCCAAGGCCGGGCTGATCGCCGCGGTGGTGGAGCGCTTCTACAACCGGCTGGAGGACACCGCCTTCAGCCCGTCGAAGCTGGTCTCCCCGGACTGGGCGGGGCGGGAGAAGGAGCGGCTGGCGGCCTATATCGCCTTCCACTACGACCACCCCTTCGCACCCCTGGTGGTGGGCCCCTTGAGCCGGGCCGCCGAGGTGCTGGATGTCGAGCAGGCCTTCACCAAGCGGCAGCTCGCCGCCGGCGCGCACAATCTGCGGGTGGGGCGGCGGGAGGGCGTGATCCCCGGCAACCTCGATCCGCGTCTCACCATCGCCCTGATGATCGGCGGCATCCGCCAGGCGCTGATCGGCGCCCTGACCAGCCCCCATCGCCCCGACCGAAGCGTGCTGACCGAGAAAATCTGGGTCTTCGTCGCCGGAGCCCTGCGCCTGCCGGTCCCCGAGGCGGGATCGCCGACGTGACCTGACAGCAAACATCCCGGGCCAGAAAAGGAACCGACGCCGTGGCCGATCCGCACGAATTCCACCAGCCGAAGTCCAGTTACACGAAGGACGACCTGATCCTGTCGAGCCGAGGCGGCTATTTCGGACCGGGCAACGCGCAACTCCCCGCGCCGCCCATGCTGATGATGGACCGGATCACGGCGCTGAGCCTCGACGGCGGGGAATTCGGCAAGGGCCACATCGTGGCCGAACTGGATATCACCCCGGACCTCTGGTTCTTCGCCTGCCACTTTCCGGGCGACCCAGTCATGCCGGGCTGCCTGGGGCTGGACGCCCTGTGGCAGATGCTGGGCTACTGGCTGGGCTGGTCGGGGTCGCCGGGCAAGGGCAGAGCCCTGGGCGGTGAGATCCGGTTCCGGGGCGACATCACCCCCGAGACCCGCCTGGTGCGCTACGAGGTGAGCGTGCGGCAGGCGCGGCGCGGGTCGCCCGCCGTGGGGGTCGCGACGGGTCAGGTCTTCGCCGACGACGCCTGCGCCTATGTCGCCAGCGACCTGCGGGTGGGGATGATCCGGCCCGAGGGCTGAAGCGGCGCCCGGGATTCCGGCGTTGACTCAAATTTACAGCCGTAGTTTCTTTGGTTTACGGATGTGAATTGGATGGGCGCCCGGCGCCGACGGAGAGACCCATGAAAAGTCCATCGGCCGCGATGCTGCTGAGCCTCTCGATCGCCGCGGCCCTGAGCGTGTCGAGCCCGGCGTCGGCGGGGGCCGACGAGGAGGCGCTGGCGAAGATCGAACACGACTTCGCCGAGATGCAGGTCACCCAGGATCCAAAGACCCTGGCGCGGGTCGCAGGGGTGATGGACGAGGGGTTTCGCTTCGTAGACCCGGCCAGCCGCGACGCCGGCGCCTCGAAGGCGCAGTTGCTCGGCCTGATCGGGTCCGGAAAGCTGGTGGTCGAGTCGATGGAGTTCCGGCCCTTCACGATCCAGATCTTCGGATCGACCGCCATCGTCGAGGGCGTCAATACCGGCCGGGCGACCTTCGCGGGGACCGATGTCAGCGGGACCTTCGCCTGGGTGGATGTGTTCGAGAAGCGCGACGGCCAGTGGATGTGGCTGTTCAGTCAGAGCGGCAAGGTCGGCGACCGGCTGTCGGACAGGGACGCCTGCAGCCGGCCGCCCTGCCCGGCGGTCCATGCGGGCTTTTCGGTCGGTCGGTAGGGCCGGCCGTCCTAGGCCGCCCTACAGGTTCTCGATCTCGCAGCCGAGCGTCTCGGCGATGGCCTCGGCCAGGATCTTGCGGTGGCAGCCGCAGGCGTCGGCCTCGTAGCAGAGCAAGGCCGTCTTGCGGTCGGCGGCGATGGCGGTGGCCCGGGCCAGTTCGAGCTGGGCGGCGGGCTCGGCCATGTGGGCCTGGAAGATCTCCGCCATCTCGCCGATGCGGCCCTTGCGGGCGGCCTCGCGGCCGGGCTTGGGCGTGCCCAGCTGGCGCAGGTGGAGGTACTCGATCCCGGCCTGGGCCAGGCTGGCGGCCAGCAGGGTCTTGGAGAAGCCGGCGCGGCGCGAGGCGGCCACGGCGCGGACATCGATGAGCACCGCCACCTGGGCGGCCTTCAGACGGGCGATCACCGCGTCCTGGGTGGCGCTCTCGTAGCCGATGGTGGCGAGGGGGATTTGAGCAGGCATTTCCGCAAGATAGGGGCGGTTGGTCAGATCGCCAGCGGCGCCGTCGCAAAAGGGCTCGAACGCAGGCGGCGGTGCGGCTAGGACTCGAGGCATGAAACTGTTTGCCCTCGCCACCGCCCTGGTCCTGGGGGCCCTCCCCGCCCAGGCCGCCGTCCAGACCCAGCTGCCGGCCGGGGTCGAGCCCGTCGCCTACGACCTGACGGTGACCCCCGACGCCAAGGCCCTGACCTTCAAGGGCCAGGTGCGGATCACCTTGACCACCGCCAGGCCGACCGACCGGGTGGTGCTGAACGCCGCCGACCTCACCTTCGCCCAGGCCAGCCTGGACGGGGCGCCGGCCAAGGTGACCACCGATCCCGAGGCCCAGACCGCGACCTTCGCCCTGGCCCGGCCCCTGAAGGCCGGCAGGCACGTCCTGGCCGTCAGCTATGCCGGGAAGATCAACGAGGGGCCCGCCGGCCTCTTCCACGTCGACTACGACGGCGGCCGGATGCTGATGACGCAATTTGAACCGGCGGATGGCCGCCGGTTCGCGCCAATGTTCGACGAACCGGCCAAGAAGGCGGTCTGGACCGTAAGCGCCGTGGTCCCCGCCACCCAGATGGCGCTGTCCAACATGCCGCAGAGCGCCAGCACGCCCCTGGCCGGAGGCCTGAAGAAGGTCCGCTTCGCGCCGACCCCCAAGATGAGCTCCTACCTGCTGTTCTTCGGCCTGGGGGACCTGGAGCGTATCAGCGCCCAGGTGGACGGGACCACGGTGGGCGTGGTCATGCGCAAAGGCGACACCGCCAACGGCCGCTACGCCCTGGAGGCCGCCACCCAGCTGCTGGCCTATTACAACGGCTATTTCGGGGTGAAGTACCCTCTGCCCAAGCTCGATCTGATCGGGGCGCCCGGCGAGGCGGCGGGCGCCATGGAGAACTGGGGGGCCATCCTCTACACCCAGTCCTACATCGTGGTGGATCCCAAGCTCTCCACCGCCGCCGACCGCCAGACGGTGTTCAACGTGGTGGCCCACGAGATGGCCCATCAGTGGTTCGGCGACCTGGTGACCATGGCCTGGTGGGACGACCTGTGGCTGAACGAGGGCTTCGCCAACTGGATGGCGGTGAAGGCCAGCGACCATTTCCACCCCGAGTGGCGGCCCCTGCTGACCGCCCAGGCCGACAAGGACGACGCTCTCAAGCTGGACTCCAAGGCCTCCACCCACCCGGTGGTGCAGACCATCAACACCGTGGCCCAGGCCGAGCAGGCCTTCGACGCCATCACCTACCAGAAGGGCGAGGCGGTGATCCGCATGCTGGAGGGCTATGCCGGCCCGGACGCCTGGCGCGACGGGGTCCGCGCCTACATGGCCGCCCACGCCTATGGCAACACTGCGAGCCGCGACCTCTGGGCCGCCATCGACAAGGCCGCCGGCAAGCCGATCTCCGCGATCGCCCACGACTTCACCCTGCAGCCGGGCGTTCCGCTGATCGCCCTCGCCTCCGGCTCGCCCCCCACCCTGAGCCAGGGCCGGTTCGGCACCGACGAGGCCTCCAAGGCGCCCCTGACCTGGCGCGTGCCGGTCCGCGCCGCCCCGGTGACCGGCCTGGGGAGCGCGATCATCTCCGGCGCCGCGCCCCAGACAATGGACGGCCTGGTGATGCCCGCCGTGCTGAACGCCGGCCAGACCGGCTACTACCGCAGCCTCTACGACGCCAAGGCCTTCGCCCTGGTGGCGGGGCAGATGGGCAAGTGGGAGGCCGCCGACCAGATCGGCCTGCTGGACGACGGCCTGGCGCTCGGCCTGGCCGGCTACGCGCCGGTAGGGAACTACCTGCAGCTGGCCGCCGCCCTGCCCGCCTCGGCCGACCCCCTGGTCTGGCGCAGGGCCGCGGACGGCCTGGCCGGACTGGACGGCTATTTCGACCCGGGACCGGGGCGGGACGCCTACCGCGCCTGGGTGCTGGCGCGCCTGGCGCCGGTGCTGAGCCGCGTCGGCTTCGACGCCCGGGCCGGCGAGGCCGACAACGAGGCCATCCTGCGCGAGACCCTCCTCACCGCCTTGATCGCGCTGGACTCCCCCGCCGTCCTGGCCGAGGCGCGGCGGCGGTTCGAAGCCACCGGCCACGACCTCTCCAAGCTGGACGCCTCAGCGCGCAGCTGGGTGCTGCCCGGGGTCGTCCAGGGGGCCGACGCGGCCACCTTCGAGACCCTGCGCGGCCTGGCGCGGGCCAGCCGCGATCCCCTGGAGAAGCAGCAGCTCTACGAGCTGCTGGCCGGGGTGCAGGACGCGGCCCTGGCTCAGAGGGTGCTGGACCTGGCCATCACCGACGAGCCGCCGACCAATGTCGGTCCGCGCCTGATCGCCGGGGTTTCCAATGAGCATCCGGACCTAGCCTGGCGCTTCACCCTGGCCAACCTGCCAGCCATCTCCAAGGGCTTCGACGCCCTGCGCCGCAACAGCTTCGTGCCGGGGATCGCCGGGCGCTCCAAGGACGCCGCCCGCGCCGAGGAGCTGCTGGCCTTCGCCGCGGCGAACATCCCCGCCGACGCCCAGGGCGACACCAAGGTGGCGGTGGCCCGCATTCGCTATGGCGCGGAGATCAAGGCCAGGCGCGTCCCGGAGATCAGCGCCTGGATCGCCGCCCAGGGGCGGTAGGAGCGCTCAGCCGACGCCGAGCTGGGCCCAGATGGCGGTGGGGTCGAAATAGGGCCGCTCGGCGACGATCTTGTCGCTGTCCTTGGCGAACTCGAAGGCCGCGGCCATGCGGATGCGGAAGGTCTTGCCCGTCGCGGGGTGCTCCTTGCCCTGGATCCGCAGCGGGCCCAGGTGCGTGCCCATCAGCCAGAACTCCACGAAGACGGTGTCGCCGTCCTGGTGCAGGGCGATGACCTCGTTGGACTGGTCGGGGAACGGGGTCCGCGAGCGGCGGAAGTACTCCATCACCGCGGCGTCGCCCTCCATCACCGTGCCCTGGCCGTAGAGCTCGTAGCGGGGGACCACGAAGGTCTTCAGCACCGCCTCGAAGTCGAGCTCGGTCTCCAGCCGCATGTGGTCGCGGACGGTCTTCTCCCGGGCGGCCCGCAGCTCGGCGCTCACCGGCCCTGGACCGGGCGCTTCACCGTGATGCTGGGGGGCATCTTGGAGGCCACCTCCAGGCGCTGCACCTCAGCCACGGCGGTGGCGATCTTGTCCTCGCCCTCGGCCTGGTCGGCGGCGATGTTGCAGCCCACCAGGGCGTTGTCGCGGAAGATCGCCACCAGCAGGGGCAGGCCCTCGGAGGGCGGCGGATAGAGGACGCCGTGGATGCGGGGCGGCATGGGCGGTTCCTACCTGTGGGACTTGTCGTCGAGGACAGTGAGGTGGCGGACCGTCAGATTCTCGATCTCGAGATGCTTGATCCGGCTGCGGCCGACCGCCAGGCGACCTACCGCCAGCCGGCCGATGGTCAGCGCGCCCAGCGCCAGGAAGCCGACGGCCAGGGCGCCGAGCGCCCCGGCCCCCACAGCGCCGGCCGGCAGGGCCTTGGGCGCGATCCGGGCGACGGGGGTTTCGGGCTCTTCGCTCACCGGTCCTTCTCCCGCTCGCCGATGGCGGCCTGGGCTGCGGCCAGGCGGGCGATCGGCACCCGGAAGGGCGAGCAGCTCACATAGTCGAGGCCGACCTTCTCGCAGAACTCGATCGAGGCCGGGTCGCCGCCATGCTCGCCGCAGATGCCGAGCTTGATGTCGGGGCGGGTCTTGCGGCCGCGCTCCACGGCGATGCGGATCAGGTCGCCGACGCCCTCCTGGTCGAGGCTCACGAAGGGGTCCTTTTCGAAGATGCCCTTGTCGATATAGGCGCCCAGGAAGCGGCCCGAGTCATCGCGGCTGATGCCGAAGGTGGTCTGGGTCAGGTCGTTGGTGCCGAAGGAGAAGAACTCGGCGTGCTCGGCCAGGTCGTCGGCGCGGATGGCGGCGCGGGGCAGCTCCACCATGGTGCCGACGCGGTAGTCGATGGTGACGCCCTTCTCGGCCATCACCTGCTGGGCCACCCGATCGGTGAGCTCGCGCAGGAACTTCATCTCCAGGCCCTTGGAGACCAGGGGGTGCATGATCTCCGGGATCGGCGCGGCCTTGCCTGAGGCGACCACCTCGATGGCGGCCTCCAGGATGGCGCGGACCTGCATCTCGTAGATCTCGGGATAGGCCACGCCCAGGCGGCAGCCGCGGTGGCCAAGCATGGGATTGACCTCGTGCAGCTCCTTGGCCCGGGCCAGCAGCTTGGCGGCGTCCAGGCCGGTGGCCTTGGAGACGGCTTCCACGTCCTCGGCGGTGTGGGGCAGGAACTCGTGCAGGGGCGGGTCCAGCAGGCGGAAGGTGACCGGCAGGCCCTCCATGATGGAGAACAGCTGCACGAAGTCCTCGCGCTGCATGACCAGCATCTTGGCCAGCGCCTGTTCCCGGCCCGGGCGGTCGTCGGCCAGGATCATCTCGCGCACCGCGGCGATGCGCACGGCGTCGAAGAACATGTGCTCCGACCGCACCAGGCCGATGCCCTCGGCCCCGAACTGGCGGGCGGCGGCGGCGTCGGCGGCGGTCTCGGCGTTGGCGCGGACCTTCAGGCGGCGGATGGCGTCGGCCCAGACCATCAGGGCGGCGAAGTCGCCGGTGAGCTCGGGCTCGATCATCTGGACGGCGCCGGCCAAGACCTCGCCCTTGGAGCCGTCGATGGTGATGATGTCCCCGGCCTTGAAGGTGCGGTTGCGGGCCCGGAAGGTCTGGGCGGCGTCGTCGATATAGAGCTCGCTGGCGCCGGAGACGCAGGGGCGTCCCATGCCCCGGGCCACCACGGCGGCGTGGCTGGTCATGCCGCCGCGGGCCGTCAGGATCGCCTTGGCCGCGTGCATGCCGTGGATGTCCTCGGGGCTCGTCTCCTCGCGGACCAGGATGACGTCCTCGCCGGCGCTGGCCAGGCGCTCGGCCTCGTCGGCGTCGAAGACGACCTTGCCGGTGGCCGCGCCGGGTGAGGCGGGCAGGCCCGAGGTGATGATGTCGCGCGGGCTCTTGGGGTCGATGGTGGGGTGCAGGAGCTGGTCGAGCGAACCGGGCTCGATGCGCATCACCGCCTCTTCCTTGGTGATCAGGCCCTCATTGGCCAGGTCCACCGCGACCTTGAGCGCCGCCTTGGCGGTGCGCTTGCCGTTGCGGGTCTGGAGCATGTAGAGGCGCCCCTTCTCCACGGTGAACTCGATGTCCTGCATGTCGCGATAGTGGTGTTCCAGCTTCTCGACGACGGACTTGAACTCCTGGAAGACGTCCGGGAGGGCCTCCTCCATGGAGGGCGACTTCTCCCCCATCTCCTCGCGCGCGGCGCGGGTCAGGGCCTGGGGCGTGCGGATGCCGGCCACCACGTCCTCGCCCTGGGCGTTGATCAGGAACTCGCCATAGAGGCGGGCCTCGCCGGTGGAGGGGTTGCGGGTGAAGGCCACGCCGGTGGCCGATGAGTCGCCCATGTTGCCGAACACCATCGACTGGACGTTGACGGCGGTCCCCCAGCTTTCAGGGATGTCGTGCATGCGGCGATAGAACTTGGCCCGGTCGTTCATCCAGCTGGCGAACACCGCGCTGACCGCGCCCCAGAGCTGGGCCTCCGGATCCTGCGGGAAGGGATGGCCCAGCTCGCGCTCGACGGCGGCCTTGTAGGCGGAGACGACCTTCTCCCAGTCCTCGGCGCGCAGGGCGGTGTCGACGTGGACGTCGAGGCGCTCCTTATGCTCGTCGAGGATGTCCTCGAACATGTGGTGATCCAGGTCCAGCACCACGGCCGAGTACATCTGGATGAAGCGGCGATAGCTGTCGAAGGCGAAGCGGCGGTCGCCGGCCAGCTTGGCCAGGCCCTCCACCGTCTGGTCGTTGAGACCCAGGTTCAGGACCGTGTCCATCATGCCGGGCATGGAGGCCCGGGCGCCGGAGCGCACCGAGACCAGCAGCGGGTTGGCGGCGTCGCCGAACACCTTGCCGGTGAGGACCTCGACCTTGGCCAGGCCGGCGGCCACCTGTTCCTTCAGTCCGTCCGGATAGCGCTTGTCGTTGGAATAGTAGTGGACGCAGGCTTCCGTCGTGATCGTGAAGCCCGGCGGCACCGGCAGGCCGAGGGAGGACATCTCGGCGAGATTGGCCCCCTTTCCGCCCAGCAGGTTCTTCATGGAGGCGTCGCCGTCGGCCCCGCCTCCGCCAAAGGAATAGACCCAGCGCGACTTCGTCAGCGTATCGGTCGACATCCTTGAGTCTCCTAACCCGTCACCAGAGAAAAGTCCGCGACGCGCCCCATGGCGTCACGCACCTGCGCCAATAGCCGCAGGCGGTTCTCACGTTCCGCCGCGACCTCAGAGTTCACTAATACCTTCTCGAAGAAGGCGTCCACGGGCGCGCGCAGTCCCGACAGGGCACGCATCGCACCCGCGAAATCTTCTTGCTGCAATGCACGCGCCACGGCGGGTTCCGCAAGGGAAATCGCCCCGATCAGGGCGGTCTCCTCGGGCGGCGCGCCGGCCATGCCGACCGCCGGCCCGACGGGCAAGGGCCCCTTCTTTTCCTCGGCCTTGAGGATATTGCCGGCGCGCTTCTCGCCTGCCAGCAGGTTCTTGCCGTCCTGCGTGCTGAGGAACCCGTCCAGGGCCTCGACCCGGGCCACGATGCGCACCAGGTCGTCGTCGCCGAGCGCGAAGACCGCGTCCACCAGGTCGTGGCGCTTGCCCTGGTCGCGCAGGACCACCTTCAAGCGGTCGGCGAAGAAGGCCATGACCTCGTCGGCCACCACCGAATAGGGGCGGAATTCGTAGATGACCTCGCCCTCAGGCGCCTCGCCGGCCGCGGCCGTACGGTCGAAGCGGATATCGAAGTCTTCCTGCGTGGCCACCACATAGGGTTTGCCTTCCAACAGCGCGGCCTCGAACTCCTCGACATAGGTCTCGAAGACCTCCGAGGGGCTGCGCGACAGGGGGCCGAGATAGCCGGTAGTGCGCTTGGTGGAGACATAGAGGGCGCGGCCCGGATCGACGAAGCAGCGCAGGGACCGGTACCAGTCGGCCACCAGCTCGCGGATCGGGGCGCGGGCCTCCGACCCCAGCAGGATGCGGATCACGCCCAGAGCCGCGCGGCGCAGGGCGTAGGGGTCGCGCGAGCCCGTGGGCTTCTCGTTGATGGCGAAGAAGGCCGTCAGCGTGTCGAGCTTTTCGGCCAGCGCCACGGCCATGGTGACGGGCACGTCGGGCGCCTCGTCATTGGCGCCCACCGGGCGGTAGTGGTCGCGTATGGCGTCGGCCACGACCCCGCTGATCTTCTCCTCGCGGGCGTAGTAGCCGCCCATCAGGCCCTGCAGCTCGGGGAACTCGCCCACCATGCCCGTGCCAAGGTCGGCCTTGGACAGCCGGGCGGCCAGGACCGCCTTGGGGACGTCGGCGCCGACCCGCGGGGCGATGGCCCCGGCCAGGATCTCCAGCCGCTCGACCCGCTCATAGAGGCTGCCCAGCTTGGCGTGGAAGGTGACGCCCTTCAGCTTCTCCAGGCGGTCCTCCAGCCGGGTCTTGCGGTCCTCGTCCCAGAAGAAACGGGCGTCGGAGAGGCGGGCCGACAGCACCTTGGCGTTGCCGGCCGCGATCACCTTGCCGCCATCGGCGGCCTCGATATTGGCCACGGTGAGGAAGTGGGGCGCCAGCTTGCCGGTGGCCTCATTGCGGACGGCGAAATACTTCTGATGGGTGCGCATGGAGGTGCGGATCACCTCCGGCGGCAGGTCGAGGAAGGCCGGGTCCATGTCGCCCAGCACGGGCGAGGGCCATTCGGCCAGGCCCGCGACCTCGTCCAGCAGGCCCTCGTCGTCCACCAGATCCAGGTTGCGGGCGAAGCAGAGGGTACGGGCCGCGTCCATGATGCGGTCCTTGCGCTCCTCGGGGTCGAGGATCACGAAGTGCTTGGCCAGCTTCTCGGCGTATTCGTCGAAGTCGCGCACCTTGAAGGGCTGGCCCGAGCCCATGAAGCGGTGGCCCTCGGTGACGTTCCCGCTCTCGATACCATCGACCGAGAAGGGCACGATCTCGCCGCCGAACACGCAGACGATGCGCTTGAGCGGGCGGACCCAACGCAGGGTTCCCCGCCCCCAGGTCATGGATTTCGGCCAGGGGAAGTCGCGGACGATCTTCTCGACCATCTCGGCGATGATCTCCGGCGTCGGGCGGCCCTGGCGGTGGATGTGGGCGAACCAGACGCCGTCCTTCTCCACCAGCTGTTCGCGGGTCAGGCCCGTCGAGCGCAGGAAGCCGTCCATGGCCTGGTCGGGGGCGCCGACGCGCGGGCCCTTGCGGTCCTCGTGACGGTCGCCCTGGGTGGCGGGAAGCCCCTCGGCCACCAGGGTCAGGCGGCGCGGGCCGCCGAAGCTCTTCACCGCCTCGGGGATCAGTCCCTCGGACGCCAGGTGCTCGCGGGCCATGCGTTCGAAGTCGCGCGCGGCCTGGGCCTGCATGCGCGCCGGAATCTCCTCGGAGAACAGTTCGATCAGAAGCTGGGGCATGGTCCTACTTCGCGCCCTGCTCTGCCTGCGGCGGGCTTTCGCCCCCCTCGTTCTTCACCCAGGCCACAGCGCACATCTTGGTCAGGTCGCGGATGCGGCCGATATAGCTCTGGCGCTCGGCCACGGCGATGGCGCCGCGAGCGTCCATCAGGTTGAACAGGTGGCTGGCCTTCAGCACGTGGTCGTAGGCCGGCAGGACGATGGCCTGGCCCTGCGGCCCGGTCATGGCCAGCAGGCGCGGGACCTGGATCTCCATGTCCTCGAACTGGCGCTTGAGGGTCTCCACGTCATAGCCGTGGAAGTTGGCCTCCGAGTGCTGGCGCTCGTTCTCCAGGAAGACGTCGCCATAGGTCTTGGGCTCGGGGCCGTCGGGATCGTTGAAGGCCAGCTGGGTGAAGTGGTCCACCCCCTGGATGTACATGGCCAGGCGCTCCAGGCCGTAGGTCAGCTCGCCTGCCACCGGGAAGACGTCCAGCCCGCCCACCTGCTGCATGTAGGTGTACTGGGAAACCTCCATGCCGTCGCACCAGACCTCCCAGCCCAGGCCCCAGGCCCCGACCGTGGGGTTCTCCCAGTCGTCCTCGACGAAGCGAATGTCGTGCAGGCGGGTGTCGAGGCCGATGGCCTCCAGGCTGCCCAGATAGAGGTCCTGCAGGTTGTCGGGGTTCGGCTTCAGGATCACCTGGTACTGGTAGTAGTGCTGCAGGCGGTTGGGGTTCTCGCCATAGCGGCCGTCGCCGGGCCGCCGCGAGGGCTGCACATAGGCCGCCCGCCACGACTTGGGGCCGAGCGCGCGAAGGACCGTGGCCGGGTGCAGGGTGCCCGCGCCGACCTCAACGTCGTGCGGCTGCAGAATCACGCAGCCCTGACGGCTCCAATAGTCGTGCAATTTCAGGATAAGGCCCTGAAATGAAAGCGGCTTGTCGGCGGGCATGGGGGCTGTTTCGCAGGCGCAAAAAAAGTCGGCGGACCATAGGGCCCGCCGACCTTGGCTTCAACCCACGTAGGGCTGTCTTTAGTTACCCTTGGGCGCCGAGCGCTTCCCGGCGTTGGACAGGGGCTTGTACTTGGCGCGGTTCTCCGGGGTGTCGGCCACCGGGCCGTTGGTCACCGTGGTGGTGGTCAGCGTGGCCGAGGTGTCGGTGGTGGCGCCGGTGTTGGCCAGCGGGGTGGTGACGCTGGTGGAGGTCGAACCGTCAGCCGCCGTGTCGGTGGTGGTCACCGTGCCGGGGGCCGGATCGCCGGCCGGGGTGGTCATGGCCGGTTCGGCGGGCTGCGCCGGCTGGCTCATGGTCTGGGCGTGGGCGGCCCCCGTCATCAGGGCGGTGGCGGCGGCGGCGGCGAGAAGGTGCTTGAGGGTCATGGTCATTGCTCCTGGTGGTTCCTAGGAATCCCGACGGCCGGGGGCCGCCGGGCAGCCCCGACTATTTCTGTTGCGGCTTCGGCATGACTTGGATGGCCGGCGCCGTGGTGGGGGTCCCGGCAGTGGCCGAGGCGGGCTGGGCGCTGGCGGCCGCGGCCATGGCGCCCGGCGGCAGCAGCACCTTGTCCACCACGTGGAGGATGCCGTTGGAGGCCATGACGTCGGCCTGGACGATGTCGGCGTCGTTGACCTTCAGCGTCGCCCCGCCCGTCAGCTCGACGGAGGGACCGGCCACAGTGGCGGCCTTGCGGCTGGCGCCCTTGAACTCCGAGGACGGCACCTTGGCGTTGATCACGTGATAGATCAGCACCTTCTGCAGCTGGGCCTTGTTCTCGGGCAGCATCAGCTTGTCCAGTTCGCCGGCCGGCAGGGCCGCGAAGGCCGCGTCCGTGGGGGCGAACACCGTCAGGTTCGGCGTGGTCTTCAGCAGGCCGGTGAGGTTGGTGGCCTCGGCCGCCTTCAGGAACGTGGTGAACTGGCCCGAGGCCTGGGCGGTGGCGACGATGTCGCCGGCGGCGGCGACCTTGGGGGTCGTGCTGACCGCGGCCGGTGTCTCGGCCGGAGTCGTCGCCGCAGCCTTGGCCGGCGCCGAGGCGGCGGGGGGCGTCTTGGCCGGGGCGGCCTTGGCGGCGGGAGTCTGAGCCTGGGCGGCGCCGGCGATCAGGGCCAGGGCGGCGGTCGTGGTCAGAATGGATTTCAGGGTCATACGGTCCTCATGACGGGGTTGAACGGGAGCCCCCTCCGGCCGACGCATCGAAAGCTCGGCCTGTCGGGCTGACAGCGCACGGCGCAGCCGGTGGTTGCTCCGATCACGGGGTCGTGAACGGCTTGTCCCTTCACTGGTTGGACGCCCCCGCGTCGGCGCCCCGGCGTCCGGCGCGACCATTCCGGAGGCAGGTTGTGCGCACATTTTAAGCGCAGTCGGCCCCATCTGCTCAGTTCTTGGGCGCCTTTAGTCTTTTCCTTGATCAGAAGTTACCGCGCGCCCTGCGGGACGGCCGCGTCTCGGTAGCGTCGCCTTGCCGTCGGGGGGGCTGAACTCGCGACGGGCGGGAATTCACCACGGGCGTGCCGAGCTTAGAGGCTGCGCAGGAGCGAGCGGATGAAACTGATCATGGCGATCGTCAAACCCTTCAAGCTGGACGACGTGCGCGAAGCGCTCGTGGCCGCCGGCGTCGAAGGGCTGACGGTTTCGGAAGTTAAGGGCTACGGCCGGCAGAAGGGGCAGACGGAGATCTACCGGGGCGCTGAGTACCAGGTGAACTTCGTTCCCAAGGTGAAGCTGGAAGCTGTCGTCGACGACAGCGCCGCGGCCAAGGCCGTCGAGGCCGTCAAGGCCGCGGCCGCCACGGGCAAGATCGGCGACGGGAAGATCTTCGTCCTCAATGTCGAGGACGCGGTTCGCATTCGGACCGGCGAGTCCGGCACTGCGGCGCTCTAGAGCGCGGCGCGAACTCATCGGGACAAGGGGATAGACATGAGAACATTCGGAATGAAGCGGCTGGCGGGCCTGATGCTCGCCGCCACCCTGGCCGGGGCGCCCTTGGCGCTGCCCGCCTTCGCTCAGGACGCCGCGCCGCCCGCCGCCGAGGCCGCCGCGCCCGCGCCGGAAGCCGCCGCTCCGGCTCCGGAGGCCGCGCCGGCCGCCGAAGCTCCGGCCGCCGAGGCCGCCGCACCGGCCAAGCCTTTGATGGCGCACCAGGTGAAGCTGGAGCTGGACGGCTCGGGCACCGCCTGGATCCTGACCTCCACGGCCTTGGTCCTGCTGATGACCATCCCCGGCCTGGCCCTGTTCTACGGCGGCATGGTCCGCCGCAAGAACGTCATCGCCACGGTGGCCCAGTCCTTCGCCGTCACCTGCGTGGTGACGATCGTCTGGATGGCGATCACCTACGGCATGGCCTTCGGGGTCAACCCGGACGAGACCCTGAACAAGTACATCGGCTCCTTCGACGTGCTGTTCCTCAACGGGGTCACCACCGAGACGGCCTTCTCGGCCGCCAAGGGCCTGCCGGAGATGCTGTGGATCGTCTATCAGATGACCTTCGCCATCATCACGCCGGCCCTCATCGCCGGCGCCTTCGCCGAGCGCATGAAGTTCTCGGCCCTGCTGCTCTTCACCACCCTGTGGGCGATCTTCGTCTACGCGCCCATCTGTCACTGGGTCTGGGGCGGCGGCTGGCTCTCGGGCGCGGGCGTCCTCGACTTCGCCGGCGGCACGGTCGTTCACATCAATGCGGGCGTCGCCGGCCTGATGTGCGCCCTCGTGCTCGGCAAGCGTAAGGGCTACGGCTCGGAAAACATGGCCCCGCACAACCTGGTCTTCACCATGATCGGCGCGAGCCTGCTGTGGGTGGGCTGGTTCGGCTTCAACGCCGGCTCGGAATGGGCCGCCGACGGCATCGCCTCGGCCGCCATGCTGAACACCCAAGTCGCCACCGCCGCGGCCGCCCTGGCCTGGATGATCGTGGAATGGGTCGAACGCAAGAAGCCCGGCATGCTGGGCATGGCCTCGGGCGCGGTGGCCGGTCTGGTCGCCATCACCCCGGCCGCCGGCTTCGTGAACCCGCAGGGCGCCCTGATCATCGGCGTCATCGGCGGCGGCGCAGCCTATGTCGGCGCGGTCTGGCTCAAGCGCCTGCTGAAGTACGACGACAGCCTGGACGCCTTCGGCGTGCACGGGATCGCTGGCATCGCCGGCGCCCTGCTCACCGGCGCCCTGGCCGACCCGTCCATCAACAGCCTGGGCGAAGGCGCCTCGGTGGCCAAGCAGATGCTGGGCATCGGCGCGACCATCGCCTGGTCGGGCATCGCCACCCTGGTCATCCTGTTCATCTGCAAGTTCACCACCGGCCTGCGTGTCTCGGAAGAGGGCGAAGTCGAGGGTCTGGACCTGTCGCTGCACGGCGAAGCCCTGCACGAATAGTTCGAACCGCACCAAGCGTCGGGAACGGGGGTCCTTCGGGGCCCCCGTTTTCGTTTGGGCTACCGCCAGTCCGTCCGGGCGATGGCGTACTCCACCTCGCCCTGTTCGGCGCCCGGCAGGGGATCGTCCCACGTCAGGTGGAGGGTGCGGACATAGGCCAGGCCGGCCTTCTCCATCACCCGGCGGGAGGCTGTGTTGACCGCCATGGTCTGCGCCCAGATGCGGGTCAGCCCCAACTCGCCGAAGCCCAGCTCCAAGAGGACGCGAGCCGCCTCGGCGGCATAACCCTCCCCCCAGGCCGAACGGACCAGGCGGTAGCCGAGTTCGGCGTCGGTCCCCTCGACCCGCAGCGACGCCCAGCCGATGAAGCGGTCACCCTCGAACAGCAGCCAGGTGCGTCGGCTCAGCAGGTCCGGCAGGTGTTCCCGCGCCACCGTCTCGCGACTCTCGCCGGCTCCGGTGATGAAGGCCATGACCTGCGGATCGCCGTGCAGGGCGACCAGATGCTCGAGATCATCGGGCGTCAGGGGCCGCAGGCGCAGGCGCGCGATCTCCACGGACCTAGTCCCAGGGGCCGCCGAGGCGGCAGCGCTGAACCCACCAGTCGGGCTTCATGGCCATGATCCGCTCGGCCAGGGTCTCAGCCTCGACCTCGCTCTGGCACAGGGCGAAGCAGGTGGCGCCGGAGCCGGACATGCGGGCGATCAGGGCCTCGGGTTCGTCGGCGAGGGTGGCGAGCACGTCGCCGATGGCCGGGGCCAGGGCCACGGCCGGCGCCTCCAGGTCGTTGCGGGTGGACGCCAGCCAGCCGGCCAGTTCCTCGACGCTCTCGAAGGCCTCGGGCATGGGGGGCGGCTCGACCTCGCCGAACGCCCCGCCCGCGTCGAAGCGGCGGTAGACCTCCGGGGTGGAGACCGTCACCCCGGGATTGACCAGCACCGCCTCGAGGATCGGCAGTCCGGGCGCGGGGCTCAGCCGCTCGCCGCGGCCCTGCGCCAGGACCGGACGGGCCCAGAGGCAGGCCGCCCCGTCGGCGCCGAGGCTGGCGGCCACCGCCTCCAGTTCGGCGTCGCCCAGGCGGGGGCTCACCTGCTCGCGCATCAGCCGCAGGGCCGCGCCGGCGTCGCTGGAGCCGCCGCCGAGGCCCGCGGCCACCGGCAGGCGCTTGTCGAGGACGAAGGCGTGGGGCGCCTGGGGGCCCTTGGCCGTGGCCAGCAGGGCGCGGGCGGCGCGGAGCACGAGGTTGTCCCCCTCCCCGGCCAACTGGGCGCCGAAGGGGCCGCGGACCTTGAGGTCCAGGGCGTCGCCGGCCTGCAACATCACCCGGTCGCCGGCGTCGGCGAAGACCATCAGGGAACAGAGCGGATGATAGCCGTCCGCGCCCGGCGGACCGACGTGCAGGAACAGGTTGATCTTGGCCGGCGCCAGGGTGTCGGCGGCCACGGGCCTACTGCCCGGCGACGCGGGCCGCCTGAGCCGGACCGCTGGGGCCGAGGCCGGAGGCGAGCTTGGCCTCGACCTCGGTCTTCATCTTGGCCTCGGGGTCGAGGGTCAGGACCCGCTTCCACTGGAACTCCGCCTCGGCGCGGCGGCCGATGCGCCAGTAGGCGTCGCCCAGGTGGTTGTTGATGTCAGGGTCGCCGGCTTCCAGCTCGACGGCCTCCTCCAGCTTCTCGACGGCCTTCTTGTAGTCGCCGAGCCGGTAGTAGGCCCAGCCAAGGCTGTCGATCATGGCGCCCGACTTGGGGTTGGAGGCCACCGCCCGCTGCACCATGGCCAGGGCCTCGGGCAGGTGCTCGCCGCGGTCGATCCAGGAATAGCCGAGATAGTTCAGCAGCTCGCTGTCGTCGGGGCGCAGCTTGAGGGCGGCGCGCAGGTCGGCCTCGCCGTCCGCCCAGCGGCCGGCCCGGTCGTTGGCCACGCCGCGGGCGTACATCAGCCGCCAGTCGCCGGGACGGGCGGCGATCACCTCGGTGAGGATCTGGGACGACTCGGCGAACTTCTCGTTGACCCGCAGCAGGTCGGCCAGGGTCACCTTGGCGTCCAGGTCGCCGGAGGCGGCGGCCTCGCGGGCCATGGTGAGCGCCGTCGCGCTGTCCTTGGCGTTCTGGTAGCTCCAGGCCAGCTTGGAGCGGGCCGCGGCGTATTCCGGCGAGCCGGGCTTGGGCTTGGCGTAGGCGGCGCGGGCGGAGTCGATGTCGCCGGCGGTCTCCATCAGGTCGCCCACCATCAGCCAGGCTTCGTTGCGGTTGGGATCCAGCCGCAGGGCCAGGCGCAGATAGACCAGGCCCAGCTGCTCCTGCTTGGCGGCCATCATGCTCGCGGCCGGCGCCATCAGGGCCTGGGCCGCACCCTGGCGCAGGGTCGGCGCCGGCGGCGGGGCCTTGCCGGACGCGGCGCGGGCCTTGGCGGCCAGCAGCACGCTGTTGGCCGGCTCGTCGGCCAGACCCTTGTCATAGACGGCCACGGCGTCCAGGCGCTTGCCCCGGCGCTCCAGGAAGCCGCCATAGGCCAGCAGCACCATGTCACCGGGATTGTCGCCGGCGGTCAGCGCCTTGAAGTCAGTCTCGGCCTCGTCGTAGCGCTTGGCGCGCTCATAGAGGAAGGCCTGGCCCAGCAGGCCGAAATATTCCACGACCTTGTCGTTGCGCAGTTCGGGCCGGGTGACCGCCCCGTCGGCGTTTCCGGCCATGGCGGCGGCCCAGGGGGCCAGCAGGGCCGCGGCCCCCTTGTGCGGGAAGCCCATGCCCTCTGGCGCCAGCAGGGCCTGGGCGGACTTGCCCTGGCCCTGGGCGAGGGCCTCGACGGCCTGGACCATGCGGCCCAGACGCTTGGAGGATTCCGAGGCCCCGTCCCCGGTGGGCGCGAGCGCGGCGGCCTTGCCGATGTCGCCAGCCATGACCGCGGCGGTGAAGGCCCGCTCGGAGATCAGGTCGTCGTCGGCGCCGCCGGCCTGGGCCTGCTCGAAATAGGCCGCGGCCTCCGCGCCCCGGCCGTCGTTCAGCGCGCCCTGCCCCGCCAGGAACAGGCCATAGGACGAGCCGCCCAGGTCATCGAGACTGGCGAGATCGTCCGCCGGCCGGGTGGCGCAGGCGGCCAGAAGGACAAGGGGGGCGACGCAGGCGAGCAGTTTACGCATGGGGCCGAACCTCACCGCTTTCCTTCCGCGCCGCAAGCGTGGCCACGGGCCGCGCGCCCATTTGCCCTACATGTTCGGGTAGTTGGGGCCGTCCCCGCCCTGGGGCGTGGTCCAGTTGATGTTCTGCGACGGATCCTTGATGTCGCAGGTCTTGCAGTGGACGCAGTTCTGGAAGTTGATCTGGAACTTCGGGTTCTGGCCGGCCTCGTCGTAGAGCACCTCGTAGACGCCCGCCGGGCAGTAGAGGCGCGCAGGCTCGCCGAAGCGGGGCAGGTTCACCTCGATCGGGACGGTCGGGTCCTTCAGCTTCAGGTGGGCCGGCTGGTTCTCGTCGTGGTTGGTGGCCGACAGGAAGACGCTGGACAGCTTGTCGAAGCTGAACTCGTTGTCCGGCTTGGGATAGACGATCGGCTTGTAGTCCTTGGCCAGGCCCGTGGATTCTGCGTCCGACTTGCCGTGCTTGACGGTGCCCCAGGGCGACCAGCCGCCGAAGATGGTGGCGATCACGGCGTCGGCGGCGCCCAGCAAGACGCCCGGGATGGTGCCGAACTTCGACCAGAGCGGCTTGAAGTTGCGGACGTTCCACAGCTCCTTGTGAATCGAAGACTTCTTGTAGGCGTCCTCGTAGCTGGTGAGCGCGTCGCCCGAACGGCCCTCGCCGATGGCGGCGAAGGCGGCCTCGGCCGCCAGGATGCCGCTCTTGACCGCGTTGTGGCTGCCCTTGATGCGCGGGACATTGACCATGCCGGCGGAGCAGCCCAGCAGGACGCCGCCCGGGAAGTAGAGCTGCGGCAGGGACTGCGAGCCGCCCTCGGTGATGGCGCGCGCGCCGTAGGAGATGCGCTTGCCGCCCTCCAGATAGCCGCGGATCGAGGGGTGGGTCTTAAAGCGCTGGAACTCGTCGAAGGGCGAGAGCCAGGGGTTCTTGTAGTTGAGGTGCAGCACGAAGCCGATGGCCACGTAGTTGTCCCCGAAGTGGTACATGAAGGACCCGCCGCCGGTGGCGTTGTCCAGGGGCCAGCCGAAGGTGTGCTGGGTCAGACCGGCCTCGAAGGCCTCGTCGGGAACCTGCCACAACTCCTTGATGCCGATGCCGAACTTCTGGGGCTCACGGCCCTCGGTGAGGCCGTACTTGGCCTGCAGCTGCTTGGCCAGGGAGCCGCGGACGCCCTCGCCGATGAAGGTGTACTTGGCGTGCAGTTCGATGCCGGGCTGGTAGTCGGGGCCGGGCTGGCCGTCCTTGCCGATGCCGAACACGCCGGCGACGACGCCCTTCACCGAGCCGTCCTCGTTATAGACCACCTCGGAGGCGGCCATGCCGGGATAGATCTCAACGCCGAGGCTCTCGGCGTGCTGGCCCAGCCAGCGGCAGACATTGCCGAGGCTGGCGATGTAGTTGCCGTGGTTGAGCATCCACTTGGGGAAGGGCGCCCAACTGACGTCCAGCTCGCCCTGCGGACCGAGCATCACGAACTTGTCGCGGGTGACTTTGGTCTCCAGCGGAACGCCCAGTTCCTGCCAGTTCGGCAGCAACTCGTTGATGCCGCTGGGATCGATCACCGCGCCCGACAGGATGTGGGCGCCGACCTCGGAGCCCTTTTCGAGAACCGCGACGGTGATCTCCGTCCCGGCCTTCTCGGCGAGCTGCTTGAGGCGGATGGCGGCCGCCAGGCCCGAGGGGCCGGCGCCGACGATCACAACGTCGTACTCCATGGCCTCGCGTTCGATGACGTCGCTCATGATCCCCATGCTCCGCTGGGCCATGCGCCAAGGGTTCCCCTCCCTTGTCGCGCACGGCGTTGATCCGTTGGGCGACTTATCTGAAGCTTATCGTTCGGCGGTCAAGGGTGAACTCCGCCGCAGGAACGATTACAAGGACCCATGACCCCCGTCCCGCGCGACCTCAACGCCGAAAGCCTGCTCGCCTTCTGGGCCGAGGCCGGCGTGGACGCCATGCTGCTGGACGAGCCCTTCGACCGCATAGAGGCGGGCAAGTTCGTGCCGCCCAAGCCGCCGGAGCGGATCGTGGCCGCGCCACCGCCCGCCCAGGGCGCGGTCAGGGCCGGCCCTGACGTCGCCGCCGCGATGGCCGAGGCCAAACGCCTGGCGGCCGCGGCCCCGGACCTGGAGGCCCTGAAGGCCGCCATCGAAGCCTTCGACGGCTGTCCGCTGAAATTCGAGGGCGCCGCGCGCCAGTCGGTCTTCTATCGCGGCGCGACCGACGCGCCCCTGATGGTGATCGGCGAGGGACCCGGCCAGGAGGAGGACATCCAGGGCGCGCCCTTCGTCGGCCGGGCGGGACAGCTGCTGGACAAGATGTTCGCCGCCGCCGGCCTAACCGACCGGGTGTTCATCACCAACTCGGTGTTCTGGCGCCCGCCGGGCAACCGCAACCCGACGGTGGGCGAGCAGATGGTCTGCGCCCCCTTCCTGGAGCGGGCCATCGAACTGCTGGCGCCCCGGATGCTGCTGCTGGTGGGCGGGCCGTCGGCCAAGTCGATGCTGAAGCGGGAGGAAGGCATCCTTTCCCTGCGCGGCCGCTGGTTCGAATGGAAGTCCTCGGACGGGGCCATCGAGCTCCCGGCCATGCCCACCCTGCACCCGGCCTTCTTGCTGCGGCAGCCGGGGGCGAAGAAGAAGGCGTGGAGTGACCTGCTGACGCTCACCGAGCGACTCAACCGGCCCGAACGTCCTTAACAAAACCCTTCGCGCGCGAACCCGCTTTCCCTTTCCGCATAAGGGCTTTAAAGGTCGCCGGTCATTGGAAGTAGGGCCACGCCGGACTCGCTAGGACGCGCGGCGTGGGAGTGGGCATGACGCAGACCAAGCGCGTGCGGATCGCGGCCCTGGCCCTGATCTGCGCCACCATCGCGGGAAAGGCGCTGGCCGGCAGCCCGCAAGTCCTGACGCCCGCCGATGCGCAGGGCTACGCCCGGGCCTTCGAATCCGTCGACCGCGGCGATTTCATCGACGCCACCATGCAGAGCATCGAGCTCAGCGACCCCTCGCTCTCGGGCTACATCACCTATCGCGGCCTGATGCACCCGACGGCGCACAAGTCCAACTTCGACGAGCTGTCGGGCTGGCTGTCGCGCTACGCCGACCTGCCGGTGGCCGAGCGCATCTACACCCTGGCCAGCAAGCGCAAGACGCCCGACCTGCCCCCGCCCGTGGTTCCCGGCCTGACCGGGGTCGACTGGAGCAAGATCGAGCTGGTGCCGCCCGGTTCCGGCGGCCCCTTCGACGCCGACAACGCCCGCCTGGCCCGCGAAGCCTTCTATTCGGGTGATTCCAAACGAGCCCTGGATCTGGCCCGCGCCGTGGGCGAGCGCTGGATCGCCGGCATGGCGGCCTATCGCCTGCGCCATTACGACCAGGCCGAGACCTATCTGTCCCAACTGGCCCAGGACACCGACCAGGACATCTGGGTCCGGGCCGGGGGCGCCTACTGGGCCGCCCGCGCCGCCGAGGCGCGGGGCGCCTCGGACCGGGCCGCCACCTATCTGCGCCAGGCGGCGGGCTCGCCCCAGACCTTCTACGGCATGATCGCCGAGCGCCAGGTCGCCCTGCGCGGTCTGGGCCCGGCCCTGCCCCTGTCGGAGGCCCAGCCCTACCAACCCCGGGCGCGGCAGGTGATCAGGGCCTCCTATGGCGGCCCCACCCCCGAGGTGGCCCGGATGATGCGCGACGACGTACGCGCCCACCGCGCCGCGGCCCTCGCCCAGATCGGCCGGGTGGCGGAAGCCGGCCAGGAGCTGCGCGCCGGCCTGGCGCTCGCCCGCACCGCCGAGGAGCGCGCCCGCTGGGGTCAGCTGGCCGCGGTGATCAATGCGGGCCTCGCCGAGGACATGGCCGCCGCCGGTCCCGCGCGGCGCCGCGGTGAGCCGGACTATCCGACCCCCAGCCTCAACCCCCGCGAAGGCTTCAAGATCAACAAGGCCCTGGTCTACGCCATCGTGCGCCAGGAGAGCCGCTTCAACCCGGGCGTGGTCTCGCCGGCCGGGGCCGTGGGCCTGATGCAGCTGATGCCCGACGCCGCGGCCCACGCCACCGGCAACGCCCGTTTGCGCGACGACATGAGCCCGCTGTTCGACGCCGGCTACAACCTCAAGGTCGGCCAGGACTACGTAGCCTGGCTGATGGGCGAAGGGGTCGGCTACGACATCCTGCGCACCGTGGCGGCCTACAACGGCGGCCCCGGCACCCTGCAGAAGACCGCCCAGATGCTGGGCGAGGACGACGAGAGCCTGATGGTCATCGAGTGCATGCCCGCGCCGGAGACCCGCAACTATGTCGAACGCGTCATGGCCGCCTACTGGACCTACCAGAAGAAGTTCGGCCAGGAATCCCGCACCCTCGACGCGCTGGCCAGCGGCCAGAAGTATATCGACGCCCGCTGGGACGCCCCCCTGCCCGCCCCGGTGGTGAAGGCCGAGGTCGCCGCCGACGACGAGGACAGCGACGCCGAATCCAAGGCGCCCGCGAAGAGCGGCAAGAAGGCCAAGCACTCCAAGCGCGGCTGAGCCGTCCCGTCCGCGACGGCCAAGTTCAGCCCTCATTCTGCGATTAGCTCTGCGCCGCGCGACCAACTGGCCTAAAGCGGGTCATGGCGCGCGCGCCAAGCCACGGAGGCCAGATTGAGCGAGACACCCCGCAAACGCCTGCCTCTGCGTTGGCTGAGCCTGGCCGAGATCGTGGGCGTGGTGGCCGTGGTGGTGGCGGTGCTCGGCTATTGGGACTCGCACCGCGAACGCACCCAGGAGGCCCGCGAGAAGGCCCTGGCCGCCCGGGAGCGCCAGGTGGAGGTTCGCGCCGCGGCGCTCAAGCAGACCTTCCTGATGACCGGGGCGGCGGAAAGCTCCGGCGAGCGCATCCGCCTCGCCTCCCTGCGGCCCGAGCAGGTGATCCAGACCCAGACCGTCTGGTTCCCCAAGGCGATCCGCGCCGACAGCCTGGAGACCACCGGCAATCCGCGCCTGGAGGCCGGCTGGATCGAGGGCGGGCTGCGCAAGACCAAGACCAAGACCGGCCGCGTGCCGGTGGGCGTGCTGACGGTGTTCTTCGAGGACGGCCAGACCAAGACCGACCGGGCCGTCTACTGGCTCGGCTACAGCCTGCATTCCCGCACCCTGCGCGGCGACAGGCTGGAGCTGGAGGGGCTGTCCCTGGCCCGCCGCGGCGTGGCCGGCGATCTGCAGGCGGCCGCCGACAACCTCTGGGCCGCGCGCTGACCCTCAGTCGGAGACGCCGTCCCGCGCGTCCCGGATGAGCTGGACGCAGTCCTCCAGGCCTCGGCCGGCGGTGTCCACCGTGAGGTGGTCGCGATCCCAGGGATGGGGGGCCGCCGCCGTCACCGCCGCCCAGTCGGGCAGGACCAGGCCCGGAACCTCGCTCGTGCGGTTCTCCACCCGCCAGCGGTGCTCGGCCGGGTCCGAGCACAGGACCTCCACCTCCAGGACCCGCGCCCCGGCCGCCAGCCCCGCCGCGCGCCAGGCGTCGCGGGTCAGCTTCATGTCGTTGACGCTGTCGGCGACGACGTCGCGGCCCAGGCGCAGATTGTCCCGCGCCACCGCATAGGCCGCGCGGTAGCTGACGTCCTTCAGGTCGCCGGGCACGACGCCGGACTCGCGGATCGCCTGGTCCATGGAATCGATCCGCAGCCAGACCGCGCCGGACTCCTGGGCCAGCCGCCGGGCGAGGGTCGACTTGCCGCTGGCGGGCGGGCCGGAGAGGACGATCAGGGTGGCCATGGTCCCAGCCTACGTCTCAGGATCGCCGGCTGTCGACGTCGGACGCCCTCGATTCAAGGGCTTCAGCGGGCGCGAGCGGAAAACCGCGTCGCACTTTTCCTCAACCCGCTCTAAGCACCGCCGATGACTGTCACCCTCACCCGGGCCTCCGCCGCCCAGGAGCCCCTGCTCCAGAACCTGATCCAGCTCTACACTCACGACTTCTCGGAGTTCTGGGCCGGCACGCCCCATGGCGACCTGCTGGCCGACGGCCGGTTCCCGCCCTACCCGCTGGATCCCTACTGGAACGCGCCCAACTGGTCGGCCCACCTGATCTGGCGCGACGGCGACCTGGCGGGCTTCGCCCTGGTCAACGACTACGCCCACGGCCCCGTCGCGGTCGACCGCAGCGTGGCGGAGTTCTTCGTCGTGCGGAAACATCGGGGCGGCGGGGTCGGACGCCGGGCGGCAGAGCTGGTCTTCGACCTCCACGCCGGGTCCTGGGAGGCCGCCGTGGCGCGCAAGAACCTGCCGGCCCTGGCCTTCTGGCGACGGACCATCAGCGAGGCGGCGCAGGCGAGCAACCTCCAGGAGAGCGACGTGGAGACCGACCGCTGGAACGGCGCCATCCTGCGCTTCGACTGGCGGCCGGCCTAGGACCAGCCGAGCCAGAGCCCTCGCGCCGCCAGCAGCAGGAACGCCAGCACCACCAGGGGCCCGAAAACGTGGAAGGTGTGGCGGGTGACCTTCTCGGGCAGGAAGGTGTCGAAGATCGGCCCCTCGCCCGCGCCGTACTTCACCGCCACCGCGGTCAGAGGGCACTTGAAGCCCCAGGCGGCGAAGACCAGGCTCTCCACGCCGATCAGGATCGCCGCGCCCCACAGCCAGGGGCCATGTTGGCCCGTGATCCCGCCAAACAGCACCACGAGGGAGGCGCTGGCCATCACCAGGTAGATGACGGTATGGACCGCCCGCACCAGCATCAGGCCCTGGGCGTCGCTCACCCCTGGGCGGCGCCCGACCAGGCCGCATAGGCCGCGCTCAACCCCTCATAGGCCTCGAAGGCCGGAAAGGTCGGGAAGCTGTGGACCGCGGGCGTCGTGGCCCAGGGCAGCTTCTCGCTCGTATAGGTCTCGATGAAGGGGACGAACCAGGACGCGTCGTCCAGCATCGTCGGCCGCAGGTTGACGAACCAGTCCATGCCGCCGGGCCGCGTGAACATCCAGCTCATGCAATGGGGACAGAAATAGTGGCGGTCGGCGCCGTGCAGGCCGCCGATCACCGGCTCCCCCGCCGTGACTGTGAAACCCTCGCTGGGGATGGCGGCGCTGAGGGAGAAGGCGCTGGAGCTCATCCTCTGGCAGCCTGTGCAATGGCAGGCCATGGTCAGGATCGGCGGGGCGCCGACCCGGAACCGCACCTGTCCGCAGCGGCATCCGCCCTCCCAGGGCAGGCTCGGCGGGGTCATGCTGTTGTCCTCCTGTGTTCAAGGATAGTGCGTCCGGTGCGGGCGCGCGCAAAGTCCTCCCCGTTTTGGCCCCACAGCCTCCGGCGGCGATATTCGCCTCCTAGGTGCGACATCGGACAGACCGCAGCTGGAAAATGCGTTTCACTTCACAAACGGAATGGCCCGTGGAGCGCGAGAATGCCCGCCTCTGACATGAACCGGTACGTCGCGCACCAGAACGTACGGCGCTTTGAAAACATGCTGGCCGTCGCTGGAACCGAGGAGGACAGGACCCGGCTCTGCAGCCTGCTCGACGAAGCCTACGCCGCGCTGGAGGCGACACGGACTCCCAATCCGGTGAAGGGCGCGCCAGACACCGGGCGCTAGTCGACGGCCCTACTTGAGGCTCGGCAATCGTCCGAACTGACGGCGCAGGCGCGCGAAATCGGCGTCGGGGGGCAGGTTGCCCAGCTCGCTCTTGCGGATCAGGAGACCCCAGGGGCCGGGCTTGAGGCGGTCCATCAGCGCGCCGCCCTGGGCCACGCCCTTGAGGCCCGCCGAGCGACCCTGCTTGACGCCGCGCGCCACCCGGTCGGCCCAGTCATGGGTCAGCTTCATGTCGGCCGGCAGCAGCAGGATCCAGTCCTGGCGGGCGCGCTTCATGGCTGCGGCGATGCCGTCGGTGACCACCTCGACCCCGGCGTCGTCGCAGATCAGCAGGGTCGGGTCGGTGGAGCCCTCGTCGGCGGCCATCACCTCCCGCACCAGGCCGTCCACCGCCGCCGGCACCAGGACCGTCAGCAGTTCGGGCAGGTCGGCCGCGGAATTGAAGGTCGGGATGATCACCGAGAGCATGGCGCCACAAGCGATGCGTCGGCGGCGCGGTCAAGCCGCGATCATTTCAGGCTTGCCTTATATAAGTTTGAACTACTACGATTTGGCCGGACTGCAACAGGAGCCCGCCATGAACATCGACGTCCCGGCCATGATCGGCGCCGTCGTCCGCGAGGTCGCCGTGCGCGAACAGGATGGCAGGCCCGCCCGCGCCGTGATCGCCACCCGCGCCTACGACACCACGGTGGACGACCTCTGGGAGGCCATCACCAATCCCGAGCGCATTCCCCGCTGGTTCCTGCCCGTCACGGGGGAACTGAAGCTGGGGGGCCGCTATCAGCTGCAGGGCAACGCGGGCGGAACCATCACCGCCTGCGAACCGCCGCGCCGGCTGTCCCTGACCTGGGAGTTCGCCGGCCAGACCAGCTGGGTCAATGTCGCCCTCTCCGAGGCGGGCGACGGCGCCCAGCTCGAACTGGAGCATGTGGCCCACGTCGACAACGACCACTGGAAGCAGTTCGGCCCTGGCGCCGTCGGGATCGGCTGGGAACTTTCCCTGATCGGCCTGGCCCTGCATCTGGAAGGCGGCGCGCAGGTGGATCCCGACGGCTTCGCCGCCTGGTCCGCCTCCCCCGACGGCAGGGCCCTGATGGCCGCCAGCGGAACCGCCTGGGGCGAGGCGCATGCCGCCTCGGGTGAGGACGCTGAAACGGCCCGCGCCTCGGCCGCACGCACCGTCGCCTTCTACACCGGCGAGGCATAGTGCACGCCTTCGACGTCCTCGGCGACCCGGTCCGCCGCCGCATCCTGGAGCTGCTGGCCGGCGCCGAGCACAGTTCCGGCGACGTGGTGAGCGTGGTCCAGGCGGAGTTCGGCATCACCCAGTCGGCGGTCTCCCAGCATCTGAAGGTGCTGCGGGAGAGCGGCTTCGCCACCGTGCGGGTCGAGGGGCCCCGCCGGCTCTACGCCCTCGACCCCGCGCCCCTGCAGGAGGTGGACGCCTGGCTCGACGGTTTCCGAGCCTTCTGGGTCCCCCGGCTGGAGGCCCTGGCCACCGAGGTCGCGCGGGGCAAGAAGGCGCGACGCGAGCGCGGGGATTAGTTCTTGCTTTGTTCTCTTCGCCGCGCTTGGATGCGGCATGGCCACCTTCACCCAGCAAGTCCACCCTGCCCCCCAGGTCCGGGGCCGCGGCGCGCGCTCCAACGCCTCGGGCCGCTATGAGGCCCAGGCCCGCGAGGCCTTCGACGACGGCTGGACGCCGGACGATCTCGAGCCCGCGAAGCTGAAGACCAGCCTGACGGCCGAGAGGGCCCGGGTGATCATCTCCAAGAACACCAGCCCCGACGTGGGCTTCAGCCGGTCGATCAACCCCTATCGCGGCTGCGAGCACGGCTGCATCTACTGCTACGCCCGGCCGGCCCACGCCTATATGGGCCTGTCGCCGGGCCTGGATTTCGAGAGCAAGCTGTTCTTCAAGCCCGACGCGGCGGAGTTGCTGGAGGCCGAGCTCTCCAAGCCGCGCTACCAGCCCATCGCCATCCACATCGGCGGCAACACCGATCCCTACCAGCCGCAAGAGCGCAGCCTGCGGATCACCCGATCGATCATCGAGGTGCTGGCCCGTTTCCAGCATCCCTTCTCGATCATCACCAAGTCGGCCCTGATCCTACGGGACCTGGATCTGCTGGCGCCGCTGGCGGACGCCAACCTGGTGCGGGTGGCGATCTCGGTGACCACCCTGGACCGCAAGCTCGCCCGTAGCATGGAGCCGCGGGCCGCCACGCCGGAGAAGCGGATCGCGGCCATCAAGGGCTTGGCCGAGGCCGGCGTGCCGGTGATCGTCATGTTCGCTCCTGCCATCCCCGGCCTCAACGACCACGAGATGGAGGCGGTGCTGGAGCGGGCCGGACAGGCTGGCGCGAAGGGGGCGGGCTATGTCGCCCTGCGCCTGCCCCTGGAGATCAAGGACCTGTTCCGCGAGTGGCTGGCCACAGACCACCCCGACCGCGCCAGCCGGGTGATGTCCCTGGTGCGCCAGATGCGCGGCGGCAGGGACTATGACGCCGACTGGGGGACGCGGATGAAGGGCCAGGGTCCGCTGGCCGACCTGATGGCCGCGCGCTTCCAGGCCGCCCGCAAACGCTACGGCCTGGAGTTCGCCTTCGAGGGCCTGGACCTGACGCGGTTCCGGGTTCCGGTCCGGGCCGGCGACCAGGGCGACCTGTTCGCGGGCGGATAGATCAGGCGGCGCGGGCTTTGAGAAAGAGCTGCCGAGTTCTCAGTCAATTAATCGAACTGTTCTTAAATGGTCCGGCAAGAAGGGGCAGGTGACCGGTCATGGACGGCCAGACCACCACAACGACGATGGATCCGGCGGCCAACGCCAACGCCTACCAGTTGACGCTGGCGGGCCTGGCCATGCCGATCAGGCGCCACGTCGTCTTCAACGCCGTCGCCCTGGCGGCGGTCCTGGCGCTTGGCCATCCGGTGGTCGCCGCCCTCGCCTTCCTGGTCAGCTGCGCCGTCGACACCATCTATCAGCGCATCATCGCCCGCTGGCTGGCGCGCAGCGCGGAGACCGAGGTCGCGCGCGGCTTCCGGCGCCTGGCCCTGCTGTGCGTCGTCCGGGTCTCGACCTATCTCGCCGGTCCCACCGTCCTGGCCCTCTGGGGCGGGCAGAAGGAGCTGGCCTATCTCGCCATCACGGTCGCCTCGATGGTGGCGGTCGCCTGCGCCAGCGGCTCCCTGTCGCGCGCCATCTTCTGGTCCTTCGCCGGTCCGGCCGTCCTGGCCCTGACGGTGGCCCTGCTGGGCATCTTCCCCCCCGCGACCTTCGCGGGCCTGATGATCTCCATGGCCTGCCTGATGGTGCTGCTGGTCATGATCTCGGATGGCACCACCCGGGCGGTGACCAGCTGGCAGGCGGCCTACGCCTCGAACCTGGCGATGATCCCGCAACTGGAGGCCGCCCGCGACCACGCCATGGCCGAGACCCGCGCGGCCGACGAGGCCCGCGAGGTGGCCCGCCAGGCCAATCTCGCCAAGTCGAACTTCCTGGCCACCATGAGCCACGAGATCCGCACCCCCATGAACGGCGTCCTGGGCATGGCCCAGCTGCTGCGGCGCGAGGAGACCGACCCCGTCCAGGCCAGCCGGCTGGAGACCCTCATGGAGAGCGGCGAACACCTGCTGTCGATCCTCAACGACATCCTCGACATGTCGAAGGTCAACGCCGGGCGGCTGGACATCACCCCGGCCCCCGAGAACCTGCCCCTGTTCCTGGACCGCGCGGTGGCCTTCTGGCGCGCCCGGGCCGACGAGAAGGCCGTGGCCCTGCGGCTCGAGGCCGACGAGGACCTGCCCAGCCATGTCTGGATGGACGCGATCCGGGTCCGGCAGGTGCTGTTCAACCTGATCGGCAACGCCCTGAAGTTCACCGACCAGGGCGCCGTCACCGTCAGGGTCGCCGCCCAGCCCGTCGGCGAGACCGCCGCCCGCATCCATATCTCGGTCATCGACACCGGCCCCGGCATCCCGGAGGAGCACCTGCCCGCCCTCTTCGAGCGGTTCTCCCAGGTGGACGAGTCCGAGGCGCGCAGGTTCGGTGGCACGGGCCTGGGCCTGGCCATCGCCAGCCAGCTCACCGAGCTGATGGGCGGCCGGGTCTGGGTCGAGAGCCAGCTTGGCCACGGCTCGACCTTCCATGTGGAGGCCATCTTCGACCTGGCCCAGGCGCCGGCCGCCGCCGCCGAGCCCGTGGCGGAAGAGACTCCGGCGGCCGACCTCGACGTGCTGATCGTCGACGACAACCCGATCAACCTGCTGGTGTTGCAGCAGATCCTCTGCGCCTTCGGCCACCGGGTGGAGAAGGCCGCCAGCGGCCAGGCCGCCCTGGACCTGCTGGCCTGCCGTCCCTTCGACCTGACCCTGATGGATATCCAGATGCCCGGCATGAGCGGCGCCCAGGTCCTGCAGCGCCTGCGCGCCGGCAGCGGCCCGAACCAGGCGATTCCGGTGATCGCGCTGACCGCCGACGTCACCTCGGGCGGGCGGGCGCACTATCTGGAGCTCGGCTTCACCGAGCACACCGCCAAGCCGATCCAGATTCCCGCCCTGATGTCCGCCATGTCCCGGGCCATGGCCGATCCCGGAGCCGAACGGGCGATGGCCCAGGCCGGC
Organism: Phenylobacterium sp.; assembly: GCF_965229015.1. Classification (GTDB taxonomy): domain Bacteria; phylum Pseudomonadota; class Alphaproteobacteria; order Caulobacterales; family Caulobacteraceae; genus Phenylobacterium. Next base: position 1,532,915 of record NZ_CBDDIM010000001.1, read on the forward strand.
TAGAGCCTCGGGTCAGATGGAATCATCTGACCCGAGGCTCCAATTCAAAGAGATGGAGCGCGTCGGACGGGTTAACCGGCTTCCAGCCTGACGCGCTCTAGCGGGAGAAGACCCCCACCAGCTCCACGTGCGGCGACCAGAGGAACTGGTCCACTGGCAGCACGCGGTCGAGGCTGAAGCCCGCGTCGATCAGCACCCGGGCGTCGCGGGCGAAGGTGGCCGGATTGCAGGACACGCCCACGATCTTCGAGACCTTGGAGGCCGCCAGTTCGGCGGTCTGCTCCAGGGCGCCGGCCCGGGGCGGGTCGAACAGCACGGTGTCGATCTTCTTGAACTCCACGGCCAGGACCGGGCGGCGCGTCAGGTCGCGGGCCTCGGCGGTGACGCCCTTGAGGCCCGGCGCGGTGGAGATGGCCGAGGTCAGGGCGCGGATGGCCGGGGCGTGGCCGTCCACGGCGTAGACCGGCGCCACCTGGGCCAGGCGGAAGGTGAAGGTCCCCACCCCGCAATAGAGGTCGGCGATACGCTCGGCGCCGGCGACCTGGGCCACGGCGAAGGCGGCCATGGCGGCCTCGGCCTCGGGGACGGCCTGGAGGAAGGCGCCCGGCGGCAGGGCCACGGCGGCGGGACCCAGGCGCACCACCGGCTGACGCGCGCCATAGGCCACGTCCCCGTCCATGGTGACGCGCGCGAAGTCGGCCTCGGCGGCGGCCTCGGCCAGGCGCATGCGGGCGTCGGCTGACAGGCCGCCGCTCTTGCGCTCCACCCCGGTGATATCGACGTCGATCCCCTCGGAGGTCAGGGTGACGTGCAGGGTGGGCGCGGACTTGGGATGCTCGAACAGCGGCGCGGCCATGCGGCGCAGGGCCGGCAGGGCCGCCTCCAGCCGGGGATCGGCGATGGGGCAGACGGTGATGTCCACCAGGTCCCAGGACTTACGGCCCTTGTAACCGAGGCGCGCCTCGGCGCGCTTGCCGGGACGGGCGTGCAAGGCCAGGCGCCGGCGCGTGCCGGGCTTGGCGGCGAAGGGCGCCAGGATCTCGCTCTCGATGCGCTGCAGGCCGAGCGTCGTGCGCAGGCGCTCCACCTTCCAGGCCAGGTAGGCGCCGTGCTCCCAGTGCTGCAGGGCGCAGCCGCCGCAGACCCCGAAGTGCGGACAGGGCGGGGCCACCCGCTCGGCGCTGGCGCTGAGAACCGCCTCCAGTTCGCGGCGCTCGCCGCCGCCCACCGCGCGGACCCGCTCGCCGGGCAGGGTGAAGGGCACATAGATGGGCCCGGCGGCCACACCGTCCCCCTCCCCGCCCACGGTTTCGATGACCACCTCGACGGGCGGCCCCGCGGGTTTGGGGCTCTCGGGACGGCCGGGACGGCGGCTGGAACTTCGCATGATCGGGATCATTTACGGCTGTAGGGCGGATGATAGCTTCACCGTGCGCACCTGGATGCAGACGAACGGGCGGCCTCAGCCTGTTCAAGACCCGTTCAGGTTCGTTCAGTCAAACCTCATCTCCGAAAGCGGGGCCTTGGCGCCGCCGGAGCCTGCGAAGGAAGAGACCATGAAGCGTACGTTCGCCCTCACCGCCGCCGCCGCCGTCCTGGCGACCAGCCTGGCGGTTCCGCAGTTCGCCGCGGCCCAATCCACCCGCTCCTACGGCACCGGCGACATCTGCCGCGAGGCCCGCCGCGAGTCCGGCCACAAGGGCGCCCTGGTGGGCGGCGTGCTCGGCGCGCTGGTGGGTTCCCAGGTCGCCGGCAAGGGCGCCAAGACCGAAGGCGCCGTGCTCGGCGGCGTGGTCGGCGCAGCCGCCGGCAACCAGGTCGGCCGCAACCGCGTCAACTGCAAGGGCTATCCCAGCCGCGTCGCCCAGTCCTCCTACAGCCGCAAGAACTGCCAGTGGGTGAGCGAGTACTACGGCGGCCGCGACCACAGTTTCGAGATCTGCCGCGGCAAGGATGGCGTGTGGCGGCCCAGCGGGCGCTCGTAGGAGCCCCTCCACCTTTCGTCCAGTCCCAAACGGGGAGTTTCCGATGACCAACACCTTCGCCAAGTCCGCCCTCGCCGGCGTCGCCGGCGTCATGGCCCTCAGCGCCGCCCTGGCGGTTCCGAGCTTCGCCTCGGCGCAGTCGGGCTACTACGGCAACAACTACGACAGCGGCTATTACGACCCCTGCCGCCGGTCGTCGTCGAACCGCAGCACCACCGGCGGCCTGTTGGGCGCCCTGGCCGGCGCGGCCATCGGATCCAACGTCGCGGCCCGCAACGCGCGGACCGAGGGCGCGGTGCTGGGCGGCCTGGTGGGCGCAGCGGCCGGGGCGAAGATCGGCAAGGACTCCGCGGCCTGCACCCCCAGCCGCCAGAGCTACTATGGCGACAGCCGGTACGGCTCCAACAGCTATTACGGGAACAGCCAGTACGGCTCAAACGGCTACTACGGGAACGGCTACGACAACGGCTATGCCCAGCGGACCTACGACTACGACCGGTCGAGCTCCTACAACGACAACGCCTATGACCGGTATGGCCGCAGCTACAGCGTCTCCACCCAGGGCGGCGTCGGCGCGGACGGCTGCACCTTGGCCGAAAGCCCGATCTACCTGCCCGACGGTCGGGTCCAGAAGCGCTTCGTGCGGGTCTGCCAGGACAGCCAGGGCCGCTATCAGGTCGTCGACTAAGACCTAGCGCCTCAGACGAACCAAGGCCGCCCGGTTCACGCCGGGCGGCTTTTTCGTGCGTGCAGCAGGTATTCGGAATTGCCGTCCCCGCCGAGGATCGGGCTGTCGGCGGTGTCGAGCACCGACCAGCCCGAGGCGGTGAGGAAGCTCGCGACATCGGCCAGGGCGCGGGCCCGGGCGGCGGCGTCGCGGACCAGCCCCCCCTTCCCCACCAGCTCCGGCCCCACCTCGAACTGCGGCTTCACCAGGGCGATCAGGTCGGCGCCGGGAGCGGCCAGCGCCAGGGCCGCCGGCAGCACCTTGGCCAGGCCGATGAAGCTGGCGTCGCAGACCACGAGCTGCGGCGGATGCGGGATCTGGTCGGCGGTCAGGCCACGAGCGTCGAGCCCCTCCAGGGCCGTGACGCGGGGATCGGCGGCCAGCTTGGCGTGGAGCTGCCCGCGCCCGACGTCCACGGCGTAGACCCGGGCCGCGCCGCGCTCCAGGCAAACCTGGGTGAAGCCGCCGGTGGAGGCGCCGACATCCAGCACAAAGGCGCCCTCGACGGCCACAGGCCAAAGCTCCAGGGCGTGGACCAGCTTCAGCGCCCCGCGCCCCACATAGGGATGGGCGGCCTGCCCCTGCAGGTCGCAGGCCTCGTCCAGCATGTCCGAGGCCTTGGCCACCGCCTGGCCGTCGGCGGTGACCCCGCCGGCCTCGATGGCCGCGCGGGCCTTGGCGCGGCTCTCGAACAGGCCGCGCGCCACCAGCAGGACATCGGCGCGGACCTTGGTCACGGCAAGACCCCGCTCCCCCCCGGCCTTCGCCGGGACGAGCGGTTGAGAGCACGTCTCGCCATCAGGCGCTCGCCGTATCCTCCTCGAACAGCTTCTTCAGCTCGTTCTTGAGGATCTTGCCGTTGGCGTTGCGCGGCAGGGTCTCGTGCCAGAACTTGACCTTCACCGGGACCTTGAAGGCCGCCAGGTGCTCGGCCACGTGGGCGCGGAGCTCGGCCTCCGTGGCGGTGGCGCCGGGCTTCAGGGTGACCACGGCGCCGGGCTCCTCGCCGAGCGTCCGGTGGACGATGCCGACGACGGCGGCGTCCATCACCGCCGGGTGGTCATAGAGGACGTTCTCCACCTCGATGCAGTAGATGTTCTCGCCGCCGCGGATCAGCATGTCCTTGGCCCGGTCGATGATGAAGCAGAAGCCCTCCTCATCCACGCGGGCCAGGTCGCCGGTGCGCACCCAGCCGTCGACGAAGGTCTGGGCGGTGGCCTCGGGCTTGTTCCAGTAGCCCTTCACGATCTGCGGACCATTGGCCCAGAGCTCGCCCACCTGGTTGGGACCCAGCACCGTGACGCCGTCGGCGGGGTCACGGATCTGGAGCACGCTCACCGGCACGGCCGGGCCGCAGCTGTCGGGACGGTTGGCGTAGTCCTCCGCCCCGTGGGTGGTGACCGTGGCGCAGGTCTCGGTCATGCCCCAGCCGTTGCCGGCCGCCGACTTGGGGAAGGTCTCCTTGATCTTGCGCACCAGCTCCGGCGCCGAGGGGGCGCCGCCATAGGCCACGCTCTCCAGGGACGACAGGTCGTACTTCTCGCGCATCGGGTGCTCGATCAGCTGCCAGGCGATGGTGGGCACGCCGCCGGCCGACTGGATCTTCTCGCGCTGGATCAGCTCGAAGGCGCGGATCACGTCCCACTTGTGCATCATCACCAGCTTGGCGCCTCCGGCCAGGGAGGGATTCAGCACCGCGAAGCAGCCCGTGGCGTGGAAGAAGGGCACCGAAATCAGCGAGGAGCGCTGGGGCGCATTGGGGTCGGGCTGGGGCGGCGCCTCGCCGCGGCGCAGGAATGCCCGGGCGCCGGCCACCGCGCCGGCCATGATGTTGGAATTGACCCCCCGGTGGGTGGCCAGGGCCCCCTTGGGCTTACCGGTGGTGCCGGAGGTGTAGAAGATGGTCGCGTCGTCGTCGGTGTCGATCTCGACGGCGGGCAGGGCCTGGTCGGGCAGCTTGGCCCAGTCGTTGGGGCCGCCCAGCACGGCCTCCAGCTTGCGCACCATCGGATGGGCGATCTCGTCCACCTCGCGGCTGACATAGATGGTCTGCAGGTCGGGGCAGTTGGGCAGGTGCTCGGTGAGCCGCTCGTAGCGCTCGGCGTCGAGGATGGCGACCTTGGAGCCGGAGTCGGTCAGGCCGTATTCCAGCTCAGGGCCGGTCCACCAGGCGTTCAGGGGGGTGACGATGGCGCCGATGGACTCCGCGGCGTAGAAGGCCACCGGCCATTCCGGCAGGTTGCGCATGACGATGGCGACCCGATCGCCCTTGGCCACGCCCCGCGCCTGCAACTCGCGGGCGAAGGCCGAGACGGCGCGGTAGAAGGCCTCGAAGGTGACGCGTTCGTCCTCATAGACCAGGAAGACCTTCTCGCCGTGGGCGCGGGACATCTCCACCACCGAGCGCATGGTCGGGGGCTGGTTCTTCCAGGTCTTGGTCTTGACGCCCCGGATGACCACCTCCTCGATCTCCGCCGGGGTCCCCGGAGCAGTGATCATGGCGTGGGCCTGGGCGATGGACATGGCGGGCCAGCCGGCCGGCAAGACAGCCTCGGACATCTGAGCGTTCTCCACTAAGCGCGCGGCGTTCACAGGCCGCGTCGTCCTAGGTGAACAAGCATAACCTAGGCGTCGACGCAAACGCCGGTTGGGAGAACGCCGGTCGGGTCAGACCACGGCTTCCAGGCGGGCCAGGGCCCCTTCCAGCTTGGCTTTCGCCGCCTCGGACTCGGCCAGACGTTCGCGGTTCTCCTCGACCACCTCCTCCTTGGCGCGGGCCACGAAGTCGGGGTTGCCGAGCTTCTTCATCACGTGTGCGATGTCGCTGGCCAGGGTGGCGATCTCCTTGGCCAGACGCCCCTTCTCGACGGTGAGGTCGATGAATTCGGCCACCGGCAGGGCGAAGGTCACGCCCTGGACCACGAAGGGGATGGCCCCCTGCGGCGCGGTTTCAGCGACCCGCACCTCCGAGACCCGCAACAGCTGGGCCATGATGGGGCCATTGGCCTCCAGCACGGCGCGCTGGGCGGCGTCGGCCTCCAGCACCAGCAGGGGCGGACGCGCCGAACCGGGCACGTTCAGCTCGGCCCGCACGGAGCGGCCCTCGGTGATGGCGGCGACGATCAGGCCGATCTCGGCCTCGGACTTGGGATCCAGCAGGCTGGCGGGCAGGTCCGGCCACTGGGCGGAGATCAGCATGCCCTCGGCGCGCGGGACGCCCAGGTCGGCCGTCTGGCTCCACAGCTCCTCGGTGAGGAAGGGCATGATCGGGTGCAGCAGCTTCAGGATGACGTCCAGGGCCCAGGCGGCGGTCCCTTGCGTCTCGGCCTTGGCGGCGGCGTCCTCGCCCTTCAGCAGGGGCTTGGAGAGCTCGACATACCAGTCGCAATAGGTGTTCCAGATGAACCGGTAGAGGGCGTTCGCCGCGCCGTCGAAGCCGCACGAGGCGATGGCCTCGGTGACCGCCTGGGCGGTCTTCTGGGTCTCGCCGACGATCCAGCGGTTCAGGGGATTGGTCACCGCCGCGGGATCGAACCCCTCGGCGCGGACGCAGCCGTTGAACTGGCAGAAATTGGCGGCGTTCCACAGCTTGGTGCCGAAATTCCGATAGCCCTCAATGCGCTGGGTCGAGAGCTTGATGTCCCGGCCCTGGCCCGACATGGCGGTGAGCGTAAAGCGCAGGGGGTCGGCGCCGTACTGGTCCACCAGCTCCAGCGGGTCCATGACATTGCCCTTGGACTTGGACATCTTGGCGCCCGAGGCGTCGCGGACGAGCGCGTTGAAGAACACCCGCTTGAAGGGGACCTGGCCGGTGAAGTGGATGCCCATCATCATCATCCGGGCGACCCAGTAGAAGATGATATCGAAGCCCGTCACCAGGGTGTTGGTGGGGTAGAAGCGCGCCAGGTCGGCGGTCTCCTCCGGCCAGCCCAGGGTGGAGAACGGCCACAGCCCGGAGGAGAACCAGGTGTCCAGAACGTCCTCGTCCTGGCGCAGGGGCTCGTCGCGACCGTAGAACTCGCGGGCGACGGCCCGGGCCCGCTCCTCGGTCTCCTCGACGAAGATCTTGCCGTCGGGTCCGTACCAGGCCGGGATGCGGTGGCCCCACCAGAGCTGGCGCGAAACGCACCACGGCTCGATGTTGCGCATCCACTCGTAGTAGGTCTTCTCCCAGGTCTTGGGCTCGAGGACGGTGCGCCCCTCCTCCACCGCCTTGATGGCGGGGCCGGCCAGGGTCTTGGCGTCGACGTACCACTGGTCGGTCAGGTAGGGCTCGACGACGACCCCGGAACGGTCCCCGTGCGGGACGGCGTGGCGGGTCTTCTCCACCTCGCGCAGCAGGCCCAGCTCCTCGAAGGCGGCGATCACCTTCTTGCGCGCCTCGAAGCGGTCCAGACCCTGGTACTCGCGGGGACCGTTCTCGTTGATCTTCGCGTCGGGGGTCAGGATGTTGATCTGCGGCAGGTTGTGGCGCTTGCCGACCTGGAAGTCGTTGAAGTCGTGGGCGGGCGTGATCTTCACCGCGCCGGAGCCCTTTTCCGGGTCGGCGTATTCGTCGGCGATGATCGGGATCGGCCGGCCCACGATGGGCAGGCGCACGGCCTTGCCGATCAGGTGCTTGTAGCGCTCGTCGGTGGGGTGGACCGCTACTGCGGTGTCGCCCAGCATGGTCTCGGGGCGCGTGGTGGCCACGACGATCTCGCCGGAGCCATCCTCCAGGGGATAGGCGAAGTGCCAGAAGTGGCCGTCCACCTCCTTCTGCTCGACCTCGAGGTCGGAGATGGCGGTTTGCAGGGCCGGGTCCCAGTTCACAAGGCGCTTGTCGCGATAGATCAGCTTCTGCTTGTGCAGGGTGACGAACACCTTGCGCACGGCCGCGCTCAGGCCCTCGTCCAGGGTGAAGCGCTCACGGCTCCAGTCGCAGGAGGCGCCCAGGCGGCGAAGCTGGTTGGTGATGGTCCCGCCGCTTTCGGCCTTCCATTCCCAGACCTTGGCGACGAAGGCCTCGCGACCCATGTCGCGGCGGCTCTGGTTGCCCGCGGCGGCCAGTTGCCGCTCCACCACCATCTGGGTGGCGATGCCGGCGTGGTCGGTCCCGGGCAGCCACAGGGCCGCCTTGCCGCGCATCCGCTCGAAACGGATCAGCACGTCCTGCAGGGTGTTGTTCAGCGCATGCCCGATGTGCAGCGAGCCCGTCACGTTGGGCGGCGGGATGACGATGGAGAACGGCTCGGCGGCGGGGTCCGAGGTCGGCGCGAACGCGCCCAAGCTCTCCCACTTCGCATAGAGGCGGGGTTCGGCGGTTTTCGGGTCGAAGGTTTTTTCAAGCATGCTGAGGCGGTGCATATACGGGCGCGGCGCCTGCCGCAAATCCACGACACCCCGCACCCAACAAACGTCATCCCTCCGGCGTGGACGCCTCGGGGACCGCGGAAGGCCGGGCGATGTCCCGGCCCTGACGGTCAGGGGAGATCTATACTCGGCCGCCGCGCGCGATGCGCTCGACTTCCGACTGGACGGTGTCCTGGACGATGCGCGGCAGGTTGTCGTCCAGCCACTGCTTGAGCAGCGGACGCAGCAGTTCGCGCACCACGTCCTCCAGGGTCCGGCCATCGCGAGGCATCAGGATCTGCGAGGACAGGGCGCCGAAGGCGGCCGCGGCCGCGGCCGCCGCGGGATCGCCAACCAGGCCGGCGCCAGGACCCACGTCCGGGGCGTCGTCGGCCCAGGCGGTCGGTTCGGGCGGCGAGGTGTAGGACGGCTCAGGCTGCGGCTCGGGAGCGGCGGCGGCGTAGACGTCGATGTCGCCGTGGGTCTCGACCTTCTCGGTCAGCTCCAGGACGCCGTCATCCTCCTCCTCGGGCGGAATGGGAATCTCTTCGGCGACGGGCTCCTCGGCGGGCTCCTCCTCGGGCGCGGCGGCCTCCGAACCGGGCGCGTCATCTTCGGAGATGATGCGGCGGATGGAGGCGAGGATCTCCTCCATTGTCGGTTCTTGAGAGGTCTGGTCAGACATGTTGAGCCGTCGCTGGAGCGAAGAGAGAATCCGTCAACGCCAGCCTAGGCGCGACGGTGTGATCCTGCAATTTCCGCCAAGCTGCGCAAGCGCGGATTCGCCCGATAGGCGAAACGCCGCGCCTGTGACCGACTGGCCTGACCCTATTTCGGCGCGGTCGCCAGGGCGCTGACCGGCTTTTCGTGCGGCTTGGGGGTCAGGGCCGAATCGACGATGGCGATCGGCTCCTCCCACGGCACCCAGCCCCAGGCGAAGCGCAGTTTCCCGAAGTTCGCCTTGGGGTCGTAGTGCGGCACGTTGGGGGTCAGGTTGGCGGCCTCCAGCCGGCCCATCTGGGCCAGGACGCTGGCGGCGGCGACATATTCGTCGTGCCGGGCGGTGATCTGGGCGAGCTCGGCCGAGCGCAGCTCCTGCTCGGCGTTCAGCACGTCCAGGGTGGTGCGCAGGCCCACCTGCTGCTCCTGGCGGGTGCCTTCGGCGGCGATGCGGGCGGCGCGGACCTGGGTGTCGGTGGAGCCGATATTGGCGCGGGCGGCGCTGAGCTGGCTCCAGGACTGGGTCAGGCCCTGCAGCACCGACCGCCGGGCCGTCTCGACCCCGATGCGGTCGACATTGTTGCGCTCGATGGACTGGCGGACCCGCGAATTGGTCAGGCCGCCGGTGAACAGCGGCACCGTGACCCCCACCGAGGTGGTGAGGTTGCGCGAATAGAGATCGGTGTCGACCGGGTTGATGTCGCCGCTGAAGCCCAGGGTGGTGCGCAGGGCGACGCTGGGCATGCGTTCGGCGCGGGCCCCCGACAGTCGGGCCTTGCTGGCCTGCTCGGCGTACTGGGCGGCGCGAATCTGCGGATTGTCCACCTGGGCGCTGTCGAAGGCCTGGTCGACGCTGGCGGGCAGCAGATTGGCCAGGGACGGCTCGGGCGCCAGGTCCCCGGGGCTCTGGCCGACGATGGCGACATAGTTGGCGCGGCTGATGGCCAGCTGGGCCTGGGCGGTCTGGAACTGGGCCTGGGCCGAGGCCAGGCGCGACTCCGACTGGGCCACGTCGGTGCGGGTGATCTCGCCCACGTCGAAGCGGGCCTTGGATTCCTCGAGCTGACGCTCCAGCACCCGGACGTTCTCCTGCCGGATGCGCAGGGCCTCCTGGTCGCGGCGGGTGTCGACATAGGCGGTGATGACGTTGCCCAGCACCTGGGCCTCGACCCGGCGCAGGTTCTCGCGGCCGGTGAGGATATCGGCCTCGGCCGCCGACACCGCGGCGCCGACGCGGCCGCCGGTGTAGAGCGGCTGGCTCAGGGAGAGCGAGGCGTTGCCGCGCTGGCTCTGGCTGATGCTGCGGGTGACGAAGGTGTCGGGGATGCCGTCGCCGTTGGTGTCCACCAGGCCCGAGGCCCCGGGGGTGCGGCTGTCGGAATAGGTTTCCTGCACCGAGGCGCTCAGGCTCGGGCGGTAGCCGCTCCTGGCCTGGACATAGGTTTCGTCCAGGGCTCGCTGGCTGGCGCGCTGGGCCTGCAGTGTCGGATTGGAGTCGTAGGCGAGCGCGATGGCGTCGGCCAGGGTTTCGGCGGCGGCGGGACCGGCGGCGAATCCGCAGATGAGGCCCGCGCTGCAGACTGCGGCGAGCAAACCTCCGCGACGGCTATTCAACATGCTTATCCCCGAAATCGGCGAGAGAGACCGGGGCCTATATGGCCGCCGAATTGAGATGACGCCAGTGGGCGCCACCTTAAGCTTTTTTCACGCCAAGGTTTCGGGTGCGTTTCAGCACGCTTCAGAAGGCGAAACCTTGATGCGCCTCAAATCCCGAAAGCAGCGGCGGGGTGGCGTCGAAGACGGTGCGGCGGCCAAGATCCCCCTCGCCCCGGACATAGAGGCAGGCCTTGCCCACCGGACCGTCGCGCTCCACCACCGCCAGGCGTCCGCCGGGCGCCAGGGCCTTCAGCCAGGCCTCCGGCGCGCGGGCGACGGCGCCCTCGACGACGATGAGGTCGTAGTTGGCGCCGGGAACGGTCTTGAGGTCGCCCTCCTCCAGGCGGTCCACCACCACTTCCAGGGCCTCCAGGATCGCGGCGGCGTAGGGGGCGGCGATGGCCAGGGCCCGCTCGCCCTTCACCGGCTTGGCCATCTGCAGCAGCTTGGCCACGTCGCGGGGCTTCAGCAGCGCCCGGCCGGGCGCGTATTCCACCGGCGCGTCGGCATAGGCCAGATAGCGCTTGCCCGGCGGCACGAAGTCCTCGCGCGGGATGGCGCGCATGGCGTCGTGGATGCGGATGTCGGTCACGTCGCTGGGACGCACCTGGCTCTCCACCATGTTCGAGCGGGCTTCGGCGAGATCGGCCATGATTCCCCAAACCGGAAACTGTAATTTCCGCGCTTATAGGTCGCCCCTTAACCCGAACGCAATGCGACCCTGCGACAGACATTGCCCGAGGCGGGTCGTTCTGTTAGCCATCCGCCCTTCAAAACTCCCGGCGTGTTGAAGACGTCGGCGTTGGCCTGATGGCGGAGTGGTTACGCAGCGGACTGCAAATCCGTGCACCCCGGTTCGATTCCGGGTCAGGCCTCCATATTTTCCTTAGATAATTCGGCTCACGGCCAAGCCAGTTTGCAGAGCGGGTCGCCAGGTTCGCGCCCGCGCGCGATCAGCCGACGGTCAAGCCCGGTGGCGAGTCCGAAGCTCCGGCATCAGCGACGCGATCTGGCCACGCCGCTGTCTGTCCTCCGCGCGGTGCCGGCGCACGGGGCGTCAGCGCTCCTCCAGGGCGTCCCACTTGGGCCGGTCGGTTCCGGGCATGGGGTCGCCTGTGATCTGGTAATGGACCACTTCGGCGATGTTGGTGGCGTGGTCCCCGATGCGCTCGAGATTCTTGGCGACAAACAGCAGGTGGGAGCAGGGCGCGATCAGGCGAGGATCGCCCATCATGTGGGTCAGCAACTCGCGGAAGACGGTCTCGTAGTAGGCGTCGATGTCCTGATCCCGCGTCCAGACCTCGATGGCCTGGTCCAGGGCCCCGTCCCGGTAGGCCTCCATGACCTGGGTGAGGCGTGCCGCCGCCATCTCACCCATTCGCTCCAGCGAACGCATCAGGCTCTCGATCGAGCCGTCGCCAAGCAAGAGGCTGCGCTTTGCGATGCTCTTGGCCAGGTCGCCGCAGCGTTCGAGATTGCCGGCGATCTTCATGGCCGCCAAGGTTCGCCGCAGATCCCCGGCCAGGGGCTGGCGTCGGGCGATCAGGCTGATCGCACCCTGTTCGATGTCGGCTTCCAGGGCGTCGATCCGCCGATCGGCTTCGATGACGCCGTTGGCCAGCAGGACCTCGCGACCGGCGATCGCGGCGAGCGCCTGGGCGAGCGCGACGGTCGCCAGGCGCCCCATCTCCACGATCGAATCCTTCAGCCGGTCCAGTTCCTCGTCATAGGCCCTGACGGTATGTTCCATGGTCTGCGCCTTCCCTCTTGGTCGCGCGCCTCGCTGGCCGCGCCTGACTGTCGGCCTGAATGTCGGTGGAGGCGGACTATCCGAACCTTCCGGTCACGTAGTCCGAGGTCTGCTGCATCTTGGGACGCAGGAACATGTCCTGCTGCGGCCCAACCTCCACCAGCGCGCCGTCGTACATGAACACCACCTGGGAGGCGATGCGGGCGGCCTGCTGCAGGTTGTGGGTGACGATGATGACCGTGTAGTCGCGAACCAGGTTGCCCAGGAGCTCCTCGATCTTCGCCGTTGAGATCGGATCGAGCGCCGAGGTCGGTTCATCCAGCAGCAGCACCTCCGGGCGGACCGCAAGGGTCCGAGCGATGCAGAGCCGCTGCTGCTGGCCGCCGCTCAGGGCCACGGCGCTGTCGTGCAGCTTGTCCTTCACCTCGTCCCAGAGCGCCGCCTGGCGGAGGGCGGACTCCACACGCTCGAGCGTCTCGGCCCGAGAGAGGCGCTCGTAGTGGCGCAACGGAAACGCGATGTTCTCGAGGATGGAGAGGTGGAAGGGCGTCGGCTTCTGGAACACCATCCCCACCTGACTTCGCAGCAGGGCCAGGCTGTAGCGCCGCGACAGCACATCCTGACCGTCCAGCAGGATCTCCCCCTTGGCCGACTGCCCGGGATAGAGTTCGAAGATGCGATTGATCGCCCGCAGCAGGGTCGATTTTCCGCAGCCCGACGGCCCGATGATGGCGGTGATCCTGTTGGCGGGAAAGTCGACGGTGACGCCCTTCAGAGCCGCAGACTTGCCATAGAGGAAGCTGAGGTCGCGGACCTGGATCTTGGGCTCGGACGCCATCGGGTTTCCTGCGGGTGCCTTGGAGACGTGGGCGTCCGGGGACAGGGGACGGTTCATCGCGGGCCCCTCTGCCGGAACAGGACGCGTGCGGCGATCCCCAGGGCGAGGACGAAAAGCGTGACCACCAGGGCGCCGGCCCAGGCCAGGGCGTGCCAGTTGTCGTAGGGGCTCATGGCGTACTGGAAGATGACGACTGGAACATTGGCCATCGGCTTGCTCAGGTCGCCGGTCCAGTACTGGTTGTTCAGGGCGGTGAACAGCAGGGGCGCGGTCTCGCCGCTGATGCGGGCGATCCCCAGCAGGATGCCGGTCAGGATGCCGGTTCCCGCGGCGCGCGCGATGACCGCGCCCATCACCTTCCAGCGCGGCAGCCCCAGGGCCAGCCCGGCCTCGCGCAGTGACCCCGGCACCAGTTGCAGGGCCTCGTCGCTGGTCCGCACGATCACCGGCAGCAGGATCATCGCCAGAGCCAGCCCGCCGGCGTATCCGGAGAAGTGACCGGCGCGGCGCACCACCAGCTCGTAGACGAACAGGCCGATGACGATGGACGGGGCGCTCAGCAGGATGTCGTTGATGAAGCGTATCGCCGCCCCGATCTTCGAGTGTCTGGCGAACTCGGCCAGATAGACCCCCGCCAGCACGCCGATGGGCGCGCCGATCGCCACCGCCATCAGGATCATGACGAAGCTTCCGTAGAAGGCGTTGAGCAGGCCGCCGGACTCCCCGGGCGGCGGAGTCATCTGGGTGAAGAGCTCGGGCTTCAGGGCCGAGGCCCCCTCGGTGAACGTCGTGAACAGGATCCAGGCGAGCCAGAAGAGGCCGAACGCCGTGGCCAGGACGCTGAACGCCAGGGCCAGCAGGTTGACGGCCTGGCGGATGGCGACCCGGTCCGTGGCGATTGTGCGGGTCAATGGGAGGCCTCCCGGCGGTCGACGCGAAGGAGAAGGATCTTGGCCGCGGCCAGCACGATGAAGGTGACCGCGAAGAGCACGAAGCCCAGCGCGATCAGCGACGACAGGTAGATCGGCGAGTCGGCCTCGGTGAACTCGTTGGCGATGGCCGCGGCGATGGAGTTGCCGGGCATCAGCAACGACTTGGAGAAGTCGTGCGCATTGCCGAGCACGAAGGTCACGGCCATGGTCTCGCCCAGGGCGCGCCCGAGACCGAGGAAGATGGCGCCGATCACCGCGGTGCGCGTGTAGGGCAGGCTCACCCGCTGCATGACCTCCCAGCGGGTCGCGCCAAGCGCAACCGCCGACTCCTTCAGCTGCGGCGGCACGGCCAGGAACACGTCGCGCATCACCGATGAGATGAAGGGGATGATCATGATCCCCAGGATGATGCCGGCCGTCAGCATGCCGATGCCGATGGGGGGGCCGGAGAACACCTCGCCGATCCAGGGGGCCGAGCCCAGGCGCCGGTTCAGCCAGGGTTCGACCCGGCCGGCCATGAAGGGCACGAAGACGAACAGACCCCACATCCCGTAGATGATGCTGGGGATCGCCGCGAGCAGCTCGATCGCCGCGCCCACCGGGCCCCGGAGCCAACGCGGGGCGACTTCGGAGAGGAACACCGCGATGCCGAAGCTCACCGGCACGGCGATCAGGATGGCGATCCCCGAACTGACGACGGTGCCGTAGATCGGCACCAAGGCGCCGAACTGGTGGTTCACCGCATCCCAATCGGAGCGATAGATGAAGCCCAGCCCGAAGGTCTGGAAGGCCAGCCTCCCGCCCCAGAACATCGAAAAGGCGGCCGCGCCCAGCAAGGCGAGCACGAAATAGGCCATGGCGCCGGTCAGGCCCAGGAAGACGCGGTCGCCAAGGCCGGTCGGAAGCGCGCGCGCGCGCCTTGGGTCGGAGGTGCGTGGGGCCTGGCCGTCAGTCGAAACTGTCATGCGGTTCTCGGAACGCGAAAGGCTCGGCGCGGGCGGCGAGCGCCCACGCCGAGCCGGACTGCGGCGCCTATTTGATTTCAGCGGCCCAGTAGGTCTCGATCTGCTTCACCACGCCGGGCGGCAGGGCCACATAGTCGAGGCTCGCGGCCTGGGGCTGACCCTTCTCAAGGGCCCACTTGAAGAAGGCGAGCGCGGCCTTGGACTGCGCGGGGTTCTTCGGCGACTTGTACATCAGCACGAAGGTCGAGGCGGTCACCGGATAGGCGTTGGCGCCGGCCGTGTTGGTCATGACCAGGTAGAAGTCCTTGACCTTCGACCAGTCGGCGTTGGCCGCGGCGGCGGCGAAGGTCTTGGCGTTGGGCGCGACGAACACGCCGCTGCGGTTCTGCACGGAGCCCCAGGTCATCTTGTTCTGGAGCACGTAGGCGTATTCGACGTAGCCGATGGCGTTGAGGATCTGGTTGACGTAGGCGGCGACGCCTTCATTGCCCTTACCACCGACGCCGACGGGCCATTGGACCGAGGTGCCCTCCCCCACCTTGGACTGCCACTCGGGACTGACCTGTCCGAGATAGTGGGCCCAGTTGTAGGTGGTGCCCGAGCCGTCGGAACGGTGGACCACGGTGATGTCGGCCGCCGGGAGCTTCAGGCCCGGATTAACCTTGGCGATGGCCGGGTCATTCCACTTCTTGACCTTGCCCAGATAGATGTCGGCCAGCAGTGGCCCGGTGAACCGCATCTTGCCGGCGGCGACGCCCTTGATGTTCACCACCGGGACAACGCCGCCGATGACGATCGGGAACTGTGCGAGGCCGGCCTGGTCGAGTTCGGTGGGCGAGAGCGGCTTGTCGGTGGCGCCGAAGTCCACCGTACCGGCCTTGATCTGGGCGATGCCGCCGCCCGAGCCGATCGACTGATAGTTGATCTTCGATCCACCGCCCTTGCTGTAGTCCGACGACCACTTCGAGAGGATCGGGTAGACGAAGGTCGAGCCGGCGCCCGTGATGTCCGCGGCCTGCGCCGCCCCCGTCAAAGCCAGGCTCACGCCCATTGCGAGCAAGGCCCGCTTCGCAAAGTCCACTTTCATCGCGCTCTCCATGCAACCTGTCGTCCGTCGCGTCGGAGTCACGTCCGTCGCGAGGCGGTGTAAGCTGGATTAACTTCTTGATGTGACAGTCACACGACGCCTGCCGCGTCCATGGCTGGGGCTGCGCTCTCAAGGGCGCAGGATCGCGCGAATTATTCCAGGATTTCAGCCGTATACGGGCCGAATATCCGGCGAACCCGACCAGACTCGACCCCCTCGCCCGCTCAAGGCGCGCCACGGCGCGCCGGGTCCGATCCGTAAGAAAGACTTACAGACCGGCCCCGCCGGCGCCGCTGCGGGCGGCGTGCAGGGCCAGGCTGCGGCTGACCTCGAGTCGCAGCCACATCGAGAAGCGGTCGACCAGGTCGGCCTTGCCCGGCGAGGCGTTGGCGCTCAGCCGGATCGCCCGTCCAGTGGGCGCCTCGAGAGGCAGGGCCACCAGACGCCCCGTGTCGAGATGGCCCTCGGCGG
Source organism: Phenylobacterium sp. (assembly GCF_965229015.1). GTDB lineage: Bacteria > Pseudomonadota > Alphaproteobacteria > Caulobacterales > Caulobacteraceae > Phenylobacterium. The sequence continues at coordinate 1,549,377 of NZ_CBDDIM010000001.1, forward strand.
CGAACAGGTGGGTGAGGGCCACCCCACCCCCCTGGGCCGCGGCGTCCAGCGCCATGGCCGCGTCGTCGAAGACATGGGTCGGGGCCTTCGGCGCGACCTGGAAGTGGGTCGTCCAGCCATCCCAGGCCAGGCCGCCGCCGGAGATCAGTGGATTGCGCAGGACTTCCTGCGGCCGCGAAATCGCCTTGCGGCCCAGAAAGCCGGGGCTGCAGACCGGGAAGGAGGCCAGGTCGGAGACGACGTCGTCGGACGCCCGCCCCTCGGTCGCCGCAAACTCGATCTCCACATCGCACTGGCGATCCTGGGCGCCTGCGCTCAGGGTGCGCACCTCGATGCGCAGGTCCGGCACCGTCTCAGTGAGCCGCGCCAGCTTCCCGCTGAACCAGAGACGCCCGAAATCGGCCGGCATCGCCACGGCCAGGATCCCCTCCTTGGGCGCGCCGGTGATCTCCTTCAGGGTGCGGTCGAGGGACTGGGCGGCCTCGAAATAGCTCTCGGCGAGGCGCAGGGCCGCTTCGGAGGGCTCCATCGCCCCGCCCTTGCGCTCGAAGAGCATGGTCCCGAGATCGGCCTCCAGCCGACGGATGGACTGGCTGACGGCGCTGTGGGTGATCTGCAGCTCCTTGGCCGCCCACGTGAAGCTGCGATGGCGCGACGCGGCCTCGACGGCGCGGAGAGCGGAAAACGGCGGCGGGCGGTCGGTCATCTCAGCAATCGTAAGGTCGGGGTTGGGGCGAGCCTAGGGCGATTTGGCAACGGATGAGAGCGCGAAGGGGTCAATGCAGGGTGCGCGCGACGGCGGCCCCCCGCGCGGCGGCCAGGGCGCCGGGCCTTGGGAACACCAGGGAGGAGATGGCGCGACCGGCGTCAGCCTTGAAGGAGAAGCGTCCCCCCAGCTGCTCGACCATCGCCTCGATGGGATGGCGCTTCAGGTCGAGGCCGGCGAGACCGCCCGGCTGATCGCAGACCTCGCTCACCTCCAGGGTCGCCTCCTGCCCGTCCCCGCGCAGCCGCACCTGCAGGCTGGCCGGCGTGTTCAGGTCCAGCCGGGCGTTCAGGCACTCCAGAAGCACGATGGCCACCGAGGTCGCCTGGTCCAGGGGCAGTCGCAGCCCCTCCTGGGCCACCTCGACCCGCACCGGAGGATGGCCGCGGGCCGCCAGCGTGGCGTCCAGCAACTGGCGGGCGAAGGTGTCGAAGTCGAGGGTCTTGTCGGCTTCCCCGGCCACGCTGCGGTGGACGCGTGAGATCAGCAGGGTGCGCGCCGAGGCCTCGGCCAGGGCGCGCGCCAACGGCTGGTCGGCCTCGTCGCGCGCCTGCAGCTGAAGCAGGGCGGCCACCAGTTGCAGGTGGTTGGTGACCCGCTCGTTCAGCTCGCCGAACAGTTCGGCGTGGCTTCTCGCCAGGCCCTCGGCGCGGCCCCGGGCCACGGCGAGATCCTCCAGCGCGCGCGCCATGCCGGTGATGAAGTAGATGGAGACCGCGGCCGTGAAGCCGAAGAACATCACCGGGGCCAGGGTGGTGAAGTCGCTCTTCCACGCCAGGACCGGAACGGCGAAACACCAGTAGGCCAGGGCCGCCGAGAGCATGGCCGCGCCGATGGCCGGTCCGGCGCCCAGGAAGTAGGCCGCCACGATCACCACCGGATAGAAGACGGTGTAGGTGTGGTTGTCGCCGAACACCGGGGCCAGGGCCAACCGCGCGGCGAAGCCGACGAGGACGAGGGCCAGGGCGGTCGCATAGCCGGCGAGCGGATGCCGGGCGGCGGCGGGGCGCATCATGGGACATCTCCTGGCGCGCCATTCCGCGCGCCGACCGCCGACGATCTTGCTGCGTTTCGATGACAGTTTTGCCGCCATCCCATGACCAATCTTAGGCCGATCGTCTGCATTGTAAGTTCAACTTGACTTGCTCCGCGCAGCTGGCCACCGTTTTGAGATGCGCACCGCCTTCGTACAGCTTGGGCCCGACCTGCCGCCGCTGGAGGCGCAGATGGCCTTGCTCCAGCGCCTGCGCCCGGACGCCTACCATGTCGAGGAGACCGCCTCGATCCATGCGGCGCAGCGGATTGTCGAGTGTCTTGAGAAGCTGGGCCGCGGCGACGAGCTCTGTCTCGTTTCACTGACAGCCCTCCGCCTGGAGGCCGGTGAGGCTGCGGAACTGCTGGCGACTCTGTTGGACCGCGGGGTCCGCTGCCTGACCTTCGTCCCCGACGAAGCCGTTGTGGAGATTGATTCTCGGACCGACCCCGTCGTGCTGCTGCGGCTCTTGGCCGAGGTCCATCGCACCCGCCTCTCCAGCGGGCAGGCCACCGGCCCGCGGATGCCCGACAGCGCGCGCCAGCTGCTGCGGGCTGATCAGATCGAGGATATCCGGCGCCTGGCGCGGGCAGGCCTGACCGCGCGGCGGATCGGCCTGATCTATCGCCGCACCCCCGACTGCATCCATGCCCTGTTGCGCGAGGATCCTACCCCGGCGGCGCCTGTGGCGGAGGAAGCACATCGTAAGTCTACCTTACGCAAGAAAGCGTCACGTTAAGAATCTGTTGCAAACCCCCGCTAGGCCCCTCCTGCCCGATCACAAGGTCGGAATGGGGTTAGATAGGGATTCAACAGATGAAGAAGCGCTTCGGAGTCCAGGCGTCGTCGATGAAGCTGCGGGGCGCCCTGCTGGGCGGCGCCGCCATGAGTGTGCTGCTGATCAGCGGGTTCGCCGCGCCGGCCCAGGCCGCCACCGCCAGCGCCCAGGCCCAGGAGCTCCAGGCCCTGCGCGAACAGATCCAGGCCCTGTCGGACCGCCTCGCCGCCCAGGAGGCCGCCCTGCAGCAGGCCCAGGCCGCCCAGGCCCAGACCGCGAGCCAGGTGCAGACCATCCCGACCCAGGTGCAGACGGCGGTCGCCGCGCTTCCCAAGCCGGTCGCCAAGAAGTCCTGGACCGACGACACCGTCGTCTCGGGCCGCATGTACTACGACCTGTCCAACATCACCCAGAAGTCGGACGGTCGCCGGGTCGCGCCCAGCGGCACGGGCTTCGACATCAAGCGGTTCTATGTCGGCGTCGATCACAAGTTCAACGACACCTTCTCGGCCAATGTCACCACCGACTTCCAGTACTCGTCGGCGATCTCCTCCACCGAGCTCTACATCAAGAAGGCCTATCTGCAGGCCAAGGTCTCCGACGCCCTGGTGATCCGCCTGGGCTCCACCGATCTGCCCTGGGTGCCCTTCGCCGAGGACATCTATGGCTACCGCTATGTGGAAAACACCCTGATCGACCGCACCAAGTACGGCACCTCGGCCGACTGGGGCGTCCACGCCTCGGGCAAGCTGGCCGACGGCAAGGTCAACTACGCCATCGCCGTCATCGACGGGGCTGGCTACAAGGCGCCGCTGCGCTCCAAGGGCATGGATGTCGAGGCCCGGGTCAGCGTCACCCCCATCGACCACGTGACCCTGGCCATCGGCGGCTATACCGGCAAGCTGGGCAAGGAGACCCAAGGGGCCACGACCTTCCACACCGCCAACCGCTTCAACGCCCTGGCCGCCTACACCACCAAGCAGTACCGGTTCGGGGTGGAGTACTTCTCCGCCGAGAACTGGAACAATGTCACCACTGCGGCCTCCGACAGCGCCGACGGCTATTCGGTGTTCGGGTCCTACGCCTTCAACGACAAGCTCGGCGCCTTCGCCCGCTACGACTGGGTCAAGCCCAACAAGGACACCGCGCCCGCCAAGAAGGACAACTACTTCAACGTCGGCCTCACCTACAGCCCGGCCAAGATCGTGGACCTGTCCCTGGTCTACAAGCGCGACAAGGTCGAGCGCGGCCTGCTCGCCACCTCCAACGGGACGATCGGCGGCGTGAACAAGGGGACCTACGACGAGGTCGGCCTGTTCGGCCAGTTCCGCTTCTAATCCACACTCAAGCGTACGGCAGGAAGGGGTCGCCAGCCGGCGGCCCCTGTTTGCTGTCATCGCCCGCCGAGGCTGCGGGGTCCTTTCCTGAGACCTTCCGGAGCGGTAGGTGAGCAGGATGGTGGCCCTGCCCCCCGCGCCCAGTCTGTTCGCCCGCCCGCTGGCCTGGCTCCGCGCCCGCTTCCGCGCCAGCGAGGGTTGGTTCATCCTCCTGGCCATCGCGGTGGGCGCGGCGGCGGGCCTGCTCACCGTTGTCCAGAGCCAGGTCGCCCATGCCGCCCAGGCCCTGCTCTACGGCCTCGGCGTCGACGACCGGCTGAGCACTCAGCCCCTTGTGCCCCTGGTCGCCCTGATCTGGCTTCCCCTCGGTGGTCTGGCCCTGGGCCTTTCCGGCTGGATGATCGCGCGGACGCGTACGACGCCCCTGATCGACGTCGTGGAGGCCAACGCCCTCTATGGCGGCCGGATGTCCCTGCGCGACAGTCTGATCGTCTGCCTGCAGACCCTGTTGTCCAATGGCGTCGGCGCCTCGGTGGGACTGGAGGCCGCCTACGCCCAGGCCGGCGGCGGCGTGGCCTCGGCCCTGGGCCAGCGGCTGAAACTCCGGCGCCACGACCTGAGGACCCTGGTGGGGGCGGGCGCGGGCGCGGCCATCGGCGCAGCCTTTGGGGCGCCGTTGACCGGCGCCTTCTACGCCTTCGAGATCGTCATCGGCTCCTATGCGCCCTCGATGATCGCGCCCGTGGCCGCCGCGGCGCTCACCAGCGTCATCACCGCCCGCGCCCTGGGGGCGGCGCCCTATTCGATCTCCGTGTCGGTGCATCAGGCGCCCGACGTCGCCGCCTACCTGCTCTATGCGGGTTTGGGGGCGGTCTGCGCCGGAGTCGGGATCGCCATCATGCGGCTGGTGGCGCGCACCGAGCAGGGACTGCGAGGCCTGGCGCTTCCGGCGTGGCTGACGCCGATGATCGGCGGCGGCGTGCTGGCGCTCCTGGCCTATGTCTCGCCCCAGACCCTGTCCTCAGGGCACGGGGCCCTGCACGCCGACCTGGCGATGGGCGCCTCCCTCGGCGCCCTGGCCTTCATCCTGCTCTTGAAGACCACGGCCTCCGTCGTCTCCCTGGGGTTCGGATTCCGCGGCGGGCTGTTCTTCGCCTCGCTGTTCCTGGGCTCCCTCGTGGGGCAGGTCTACGCCCAACTGCTGAGCCACCTGGACCTGGTGCTCCAGCCGGAAAACGCCGCCCTGGTGGGCATGGGCGCCCTGGCGGTCTCCATCGTCGGCGGGCCCCTGACCATGTCCTTCCTGGTGCTGGAGACCACCGGCGACTTCGGGGTGACGGCCGCGACCCTGGCCGCCTCCCTGGTGGCCAGCACCATCGTGCGCGAGCGGTTCGGCTATTCCTTCTCCACCTGGCGCCTGCACCTGCGCGGCGAGACGATCCGCAGCGCCCGTGACGTCGGCTGGATCCGCACCCTGACCGCCGGGCGGATGATGCGCCGCGACACCGCCACCCTGGCGGCCAGCGCCACCCTGGCCGAGTTCCGCCGCAAGTTCCCGCTGGGCGCCACCACCCGGGTGATCCTGCTGGACGACGCTCAGCGCTATGCCGGGATTGTCCAGACCGCCAAGGCCTACATCGAGGGCGGCGATCTTGAGAGCCCTGTCGCCACCCTCGCCGAAAGCCAGGACGTCACCCTTTCCCCCGACATGAACATCGAGCAGGTCATGCGCATCTTCGACCAGACCGAGACCGAGGAACTCGCCGTGGTCGACCCGCAGGGCGCGGTCCTGGGTCTGCTGGCGGAGGCCTTCGCCAGCCGCCGATACGCCAAGGAGTTGGAGAAGGTTCAGGAAGGGCTGTTCGGCGAGCGTCGATGACCGCCGGGCGGAGCGCGGCGGCCGGTCAGCCAGGCCGGCGCGCCACCAGGTCGATCAGGGCCGACATCCCCTCGTGCCCCTCGCCCTCGTGGATGGGCGCGTCGTAGGCGCGCAGCTCCAGGATCTCCAGGTCGGCGAAGGCGCTCCGCAACATCGGCTCTGTATAGAGGTTCTCCGCCACGCGCGGCCCGCCCGTCCCATAGGCGATCTGCTCGGGGCGATAGCCCTCCAGCAGCAGCAGACCGCCGGGCTTCAGCGCGCGGCGCAGATTCGCGAAGATGCGGTCCCTCAGCTCGGGGCGCGCGAACTGGATGAAGATCGCCACCACAAGATCGAAGGCTCCCTCGGGCCAGGACCAGGCCTCGAGATCCGCCTGCTCGAAGGTCAGGGCCACGCCCCGCTCATCGGCCAGCCGCCGCGCCTTGGCCAGGGCGACGGCGGAGTTGTCGATGGACAACACCGACAGGCCCTGCTGCGCCAGCCAGACCCCATTGCGCCCCTCGCCGTCGGCCACCGCCAGGGCCCGCGCGCCCGGGACCAGCCGCGCCGACTGGCTCGCCAGGAAAGCGTTCGGCTCCACGCCGAAGACGTAGCCGGCCTGCGCATAGCGCTTGTCCCAGAGGTTCTCTGTCGCACTCATCCGTCGGTCCCGATCCATCCATGCCGCACCGGTCAAGAAGCCCGGCGATGGGCCGGCGCGCAAGCCGCATGCGTCCCCAAATCGGCGCGCCAGATTCTCCATTTGCAGAGGCGGTCCAAAGCGGTCTGATAGGCCATGATCAGATCCCTCGCCGCCGCCGCCTTCGCCGCCCTCCTCGCCACCTCGGCCCAGGCCGAGCCCACCCATGTCATGGTCCGCGCCCAGGCCCTCGACGCCAAGTTCATCGGCGACCATATGGGCGGCGTGCGCGTCACCCTGACGGACGCCCGCACCGGCGCCCTCCTGGCCAAGGGCCTGACCACGGGCGGCACGGGCGACACGCCGCGGATCATGAAGGCGACCAGGGTGCGGGGCGCCGATCTCGCCGACGCCGCGACCGCCGGCTTCCTGGCGACCCTGGACCTCAAGCAGCCCACCCTGGTCCGCGCGCAGGCGGAAGGGCCGGCGGGCCATCCCGCGGCCGCGATCAAGGTGTCCTCCAGCCTGTGGATCCTGCCCGGCCGCGACGTCACCGGCGACGGTTGGGTTCTCACCTTTCCGGGCCTCGTGATCGAGCCGGCCACGGCGCCGGCGGCCGATGGGGCGCTGCGGGTCACGGCCAAGGTCAGCCTGATGTGCGGCTGCCCCATCGAGCCGGGCGGCCTATGGGACGCCAAGAACTACGCGGTGACCGCCGTCCTGCTGCGACGCGGCCGCGCGGTGGCGACCGCCCCGCTCGTCTATGCCGGCCAGCCCAGCCAGTTCGCCGGCCTGCTGCCGAACGCACCTCCGGGACGCTACACCCTGCGGCTGATAGCCACCGACCGGACCACCCCCAACGCCGGCGTCGTCGAGCAGGCGTTGAAGATTCCGGACCGCCGCTGACCTTCGGCCCTGCGCATCCGAGACATCGCAAGGGCTGCTGAAGCGCCGCAGCCGAGTTGCGGATCAGGGTGACTGGCCCGTCGAGCACAAGACCACACGAGGCCTCTCCCTGCGGTCAGGACGGCGCCGACTTTACGCACTCATTCCACCGCCAGACAGACCGCCTTTAGGGACAGGTACTCGTCCAGACCGTGGCGGGAGCCCTCGCGGCCCAGGCCGGACTCCTTGACCCCGCCAAAGGGCGCGATCTCGGTGGAGATCAGGCCGGTGTTGAGTCCCACCATGCCGTACTCCAGCGCCTCGCTGACCCGCCAGGACCGGCTGAGGTCGCGGGTGTAGAGATAGGAGGCCAGGCCCGCCCGGGTGTCATTGGCCAGGGCGATCGCCTCGGCCTCGGTCTCGAAGACTACGATGCCGGCCACCGGCCCGAAGGTCTCCTCCTGGGTGAGCAGGGCCGAGCGCGCGACATGGGTCAGGACGGTGGGCGCGTAGAAGTTGCCCTCCCCCAGAGCCTTGCCGCCGGTGAGCACCGCGGCCCCGCCCTGGACGGCGTCAGCCACGTGCTTCTCCACCTTGGCCAGGGCCTTGGCGTCGATCAGCGGCCCCTGGTCCGTCTCGCCCTCCAGGCCGTCACCGACCCGCATCGCCGCCACCTTCGCCGCCAGCCCCGCCGCGAAGGCCTCGGCGACGCCCGCCTGGACGTAGAAGCGGTTGGCGCAGACGCAGGTCTGGCCGGTGTTGCGGAACTTCGACGCCAGGGCTCCCTGGACGGCGGCGTCGACGTCGGCGTCGTCGAAGACGATGAAGGGGGCGTTGCCTCCCAGCTCCAGGGACACCCGCTTGACGGTGTCCATGCACCGCGCGCCGAGCATCTTGCCCACGGCGGTGGAGCCGGTGAAGGTGAACTTGGCGATGCGCGGATCGGTGGTCAGCACCTCGCCGATGGGAGCGGCATGGCCGGTGACGATGTTGAACACCCCGTCGGGCAAGCCCGCCTCCGCCCCCAGGACCGCCAGGGCCAGCGCGGACAGGGGGGTCAGTTCCGAGGGCTTGAGCACCACCGTGCAGCCGGCGGCCAGCGCCGGACCCACCTTGCGGGTGATCATGGCGGCGGGGAAGTTCCAGGGGGTCACCGCCCCCACCACGCCCACGGGCTGCTTCAAGGTCAGGATGCGCCGATCAGCCTGGTGGCCGGGAGTCACCTCCCCATAGGCGCGCTTGGCCTCCTCGCCGAACCATTCGAGGAAGGCCGCGGCATAGGCGATCTCCCCGCGCGACTCCGAGAGCGGCTTACCCTGCTCGGCGGTCATCAACCGGGCCAGGTCCTCCTGATGGGTCATCATCAGATCGAACCAGCGGCGCAGCACCTGGGCGCGGGCCTTGGCGGACCTGGCGGCCCAGGCCGGCTGGGCGCCCGCCGCGGCCGCCACCGCCTGCTCGGTCTCCGCGCGGCCGAGATTGGGGATGGTGGCGATCGGCCGACCGGTGGCCGGGTTGGTCACCGCGATGGTCTCGGCCCCGCCGACCCAGGCGCCGCCGATATAGGCCGCCTCCCGCAGCAGGTCGGTCCGCGTCAGGGCCAGGCGGTCTAGTTCGAGCTTGGTGTCGGTCGTCATCAAACGATCCTCAGAGCATCTTCAAGGCGGTCCAGGCCCTCGTCCAGCAGGGCGTCGGATATGGTCAACGGATAGAGCAGGCGGATGGTCTCACCGTGGATTCCGCAGGACAGCAGAATAAGCCCCTCCTCCAGGGCCTTGGCGGTCACCAGCTTGGCCGCCGCGCCATCGGGCTCGCGTCCGCCGCGGGAGGTCACGAGGTCGAAGGCGATCATGGCGCCGGGCCCACGAATTCCGGCGATGGGCCGCAGGTCGTTGCGCGCCTCGAAGTCCGCCAGCCGCGCGCGGGTGCGCTCCCCCAGCGCCTGGGCCCGCGCCAGCAGGCCCTCCTCGGCGATGGCGTCCAGCACCGCCAGGGCCGCGGCGCAGGCGATCGGCGACCCGGCATAGGTCCCGCCCAGGCCGCCGGGCTCTGGGGCGTCCATCAGCTCGGCCCGGCCGATGACGCCGGCCAGGGGGAAGCCCCCGGCCAGCGACTTGGCCACGGTGATCAGGTCGGGCTTCACCCCGGTATGCTCCACGGCGAACATCTTGCCGGTTCGGCCGAAGCCCGCCTGGATCTCGTCGGCGATCAGCAGGATGCCGTGGCGGTCGCAGAGCGCGCGCAGGGCCTGCATGAACTCGGTCGGCGCGACGTGGAACCCGCCCTCCCCCTGCACCGGCTCCAGGATGATGGCGGCCACCCGGTCGGGCGCGGCGTCGGCGCGGAAGATGAACTCCAACGCTCTCAGGCTGTCCTCTGCCGTGACCCCGTAGTGCGGGATCGGGAACGGTGCGTGGTAGATTTCCGCCGGCATCGGCCCGAACCGATGCTTGTAGGGCAGCGCCTTGCCGGTGAGACCCATGGTCAGCATGGTCCGGCCATGGAAGCCGCCGGTGAAGGCGATCACCGCCGAGCGGCCGGTGGCGGCCCGGGCGATCTTCACAGCGTTCTCGACGGCCTCGGCCCCGGTGGTGAACAGGATGGTCTTGGCGGGCCCCTCGATGGGGGCGAGCGCATTCAGCCGCTCGGCCAGGGCCACATAGGGTTCGTAGGCCACAACTTGGAATGCGGTGTGGGTATAGCGCTCCATCTGGGCGCTGACCGCCGCCATCACCCCGGCATGGCGGTGCCCGGTGTTGAGGACGGCGATGCCCCCGGCGAAGTCCACATAGCGGCGGCCCTCGGCGTCCCAGAGTTCGCTGTTGTCGGCGCGGTCGGCGAAGATGGCGGTGGCGGTGGCCACGCCCCGAGGAATGGCGGCCACGCGCCGGGCTTGCAAAGCTGCGTTTGCGGACATGTCGAAAAACTCTCTTCTGGTCGGGATCAGGAAGTGCGGTCGAGTTGTCGCGCCGGGGCCAGGGCGAAGGCCGCCGACAGGCACAGGCCGGTCAGGGCCAGGGCCACGAGGCGTGGGAAATGGGTCTCAGCCAGCAGCACCGCCCCCAGGGCGGGGCCGGAGGCCAGGCCCAGCTTGGAGAAGAAGCCGGCCAGGGTGGCGATCCGGCCGCCGGGGTCGAAGGCGGCGCAGAGACCAAGCAGGTAGGGGATGACGAAGGCCCAGACCACGGCGGTCAGGACATTGGCCACGACGAACAAGATGGGCAGGTCGCTCCGCAGGAAGGCCAGGGTCCCCGCCAGGGTGACGAGGGCGCCGATCAGGATCGGCCAGAACCGTCCCCAGCGCAGGCCGATCACCACCACCAGCACCGAGCCCAGGGCCCCTATCCAGTTGGCCGCCGCCAAGGTGCTGCTGATGAACGGGCCCGACAGGCCGTAGAACCGGCCCAGCCCGATCACATAGGCCGACAGGGCCATGTTGGCGGCCTGGAACAGGAAGACCGCCACCAGGGCCGAGGCCAGGGGCGCCCAGCGCACCAGGCCGCCGGCCTGGGCGACCGGCGCCGGCCGGGGCCGCGGGGCGTAGTCGGCCAGGAAGGGCAGCATCAGGGCCGCGGCGACGCTGAAGGCCGCCAGGCTGAGGAAGAGGACCGGGGTTCCGAAGGTGGGGACCAGGCCCGGCAGCAGCAGGAGGCCCAGCCCCCCCAGACCGAACTGCACCACCAGCAGCATGCCGAAGGTGCGGTCGGGCGCCGCCGTGCGCGCGATGACGGCGAACCCCACCCCTACCAGGAAGCCGCCGATCAGGCCGTGCAGGAAGCGCACGATCATCAGCACGCCGGCCGTGGTGAGCTGGGTGGAGACCAGGTCCGTCGCGATCAGGGCCAGGAGCAGGCCGAACGCCACCGGCTTCCAGGAGATTCTCGCCACCACGAACACCGCGGCGAGGGCCCCGAGCGCCGCGCCATAGACGTTCAGCGAACCCACGAGGCCCGCCGACCGGGCCGAGAAGCCCAGTCCGTCCTGAAGCCCGCTCACCAGGGCGGGCATGATGTTGACGTAGAACAGGCCCGCCGTGGCGATGAAGGCCAGCAGCACGCTGGCCACCAGCCCGTCGGGGGCCGCCTTGGGCAGGGCGAAGCGGCGGCGGGGCTGGTCAGTCATGGCACAGGGCTTTCACGGCGTTGGCGGACCCCGCGGCCGGACCCCAGTCGAAATGGGACTCGTCGCCGATGGCGTAGAACACGACGCCGTTGGGAAAGAGCACGATGGAAATCCCGCCATAGCCGGACAGGAAGGGGGTCCAGACCGGATGGGCGCAGCCCACCAGATCGGCGATGTCGCGGGCCCAGACGCCGTGGCTGTAGCGCAGTCGCGCCGAGCCTGCGGCCAGGCCGCCCTCCAGTCCGGGTCGCTGCAGGGCCTCGCCGATCAGCCGCGGAGAAAACAACCGATCCTGTTCCGCCACGTTGGCGGGCGACAGGAAGACTCCCAGGCGGGCGACGTCGTCGCGCCGCAGGAACAGCCCCCAGCCGACGAACGGCTGGCCTCGCGCGTCCAGGGTCCGCCGGGTCTCGTCCAGGGCGGGGCTAAGCTTCAGGTCTCGCCAGATCGGGCGCAGCACGGTGTCGTAGAGGTCCCCGGGCGTCGCCGCCTGCAGCGCCGTTCCCAGCAGGTAGCTGTCGGACGTGCGGTAGACCCAGGTCGCCCCCGGCGTCGCGCGGCGCGGGTAGCGACAGGCGTAGGCCAGCTTTTCGGCGTGGGTCCGAGTGATGAAGAAGGCGCCGGCGGCGTTCTCGTCGGCCTCGAAGGCCGCGGAATCGTAGTGGCCGCTGGCCATGTCCAGCAGGTCCAGCAGAGCAACCCCGCTCCAGGCGCCGGACACCCCGCAGGCCGGGACAAGGTCGGTCAAGGCTCGGGTCGCCAGGCCGGGCGCCAGGCGCTCCAGACGCATGAGGCCCAGTCCACCCACCAGGGTCTTGGCGGTGGAATAGGACGGCAGGGTTCGCCCTTCGCAGAAGGAATCCTCGCCGAACCGGGTCTGGCAGGGCGCCGCATAGTTCACCCCGTCGGCCACCACCCCGTAGACTGCCTGATTGTCGCCAGCCGCCCGGGCCAGGGCCGGGAGATCGACGCCGGGATACCTGTCGGCCAGCCCCGACAACGGCCGGACGGGCAGTTGGGCCGCGCGGTTCTCACGGTCTCGGGCGATCAGACCCTCGCGATCCGGCGCCCCCCCGGGGGTGAAGCCCATCGTCCGGGGCGCCGCCCAGGCGTCGAACTTTTCATAGAGGCAGGTCTCCGCCCCCAACCGCACCTGGGCGGTCCTGGGCGCGCCGGCAGAGCTGAGCGTCAGCCGCAGCAGGCCGTTGTGCGCACAGTTGGCGTTGCGTTCGCGCAGCGCCACCGGCAGGACGGCGACATCGCCCTCGGCCCCGGCCCAGACGCGGCCGGGCCCCGCCGACCAGTCCCAGTATCCCGCAGCCTCGCCGTTGACCGGCGCGGGGATCAGCCGGTCGCCATCCTGGACCAGATCGAGGGTGAGCGCGGGCCAGGCCAGGCGGGGATCGGGGCCGCTCGGGGGATCGTCATCCCGCAGCCGGGTCAGGCCGTTCGGGCGCGGGCCGAAGGTCAGGGTCAGTCGCCCCTCCAGCCGCGCGGCCGGCGCCGCGGCCTCCGCCGGCGGCGTGAAGGCCGGCATCGGCAGGGGCCCGTCGGCCAGGGCCGCGATCACCCCGAGGATGGCCAGGACGCTCACGGCAGGCCTTGCGCCCGCAGGCTCTCGGAGAGCGGCGCGAGGCCGGCCTCATAGCGCCGCCAAAGGGTCAGCGAGTCCCGGTAGATCGGCCGGCGCACCTGGGCCGCGCTGGCGGTGGCCGCCGGCGCGGGATTGGCGTGGAAGTCCAGGCAGGCCGGGTCCCAGTCCAGATTCAGATCGGCAAGAAGCCGCCGGCTCTCTCCCTCCTGGTCCTCCACCAGGGCTTCGTAGTCGATCTCCACCAGGCGGCCAGGCAGGACGGTCCGCCAGTGGTCCATCAGCCGATGATAGGCGCCGATATAGGCCCCCAGATCCGACTGGCTGTAGGAATAGGGGCAGCCCGTGCGGAACAGGGTCTTCAACAGGGCGTAGCCGTTGTCCATCGGGTCACGGCGCACATGGACGATCCGCGCCTGCGGCAGGCTCAGCGCGATCAGGCCGATATAGAGGTAGTTGGCGGGGGTCTTGTCGATCAGCCGCGGGGCGGCCCGGCCATAGGACGACAGGCTATCGAGATAGGCCTGGCCGAGAGCCCCGAAATCCATCTTGGCCGAGCGCGCGACCAGGTCGCCCTTCCCGCTCGCCGGCCCCACCGTTCGCATCAGAGAGAGGGCGAAGTCGCTGATCTCCCCCAGGCTCTCCACCTGTGGGTGGGCGCTGAGAATCCGGTCAACCAGGGTGGTGCCCGAGCGCGGCAGGCCCAGGACGAAGATCGGGCCGGTCGACCCGGGTATCGAGTTCGCGCCAGCCATGACAGATGCGTCGAAGGCCGCCGCAATCTGGCTCATGGTCTCCAGGTCGGCCTCGACGCGATAGCTCAGTTGCCCACGCCGCCGCGCGGCGCCGCGGGCGAGCCAGGTCCAGGAGGCGTCATGTCTCCCCAGGTCCTCCAGCTCCTTGGCCAGGGCGTAACAGAGGGCGGCCTCGGCGGCGGGATGGCGGGCGCGGGCGATCGCCGCCTCCAGCGCCGCGACGTGGTTCTCGGCGGGCGTCCAGCGCCGCAGGGTCGCGCGGTTGTAGAAGGCGTCGGCGTCGGTGGGGTCCAGCGCGATCACCTGATCGAAGGCCGCCTCCGCCCCGGCCAGATCGCCGGTGGCCACCAGGGCCGAGGCCAGGTTGTAGACCGCGCCCGGGTCAGCCGGAGCGAGCTCGGCGGCGCGGCGATAGCATCGCAGCGCCTCGGAGAACCGGGCGTTGGCCAGGAAGATCTCGCCGGCCGCCTGCAGCCCCCGGGCGTCGCCCTGCAGCTGGGGCTCCAGGGCCAGCAGGCGCTGGTCAGCCTCCGCCCGCCGTCCGGCATGGACAAGCGCCCGCACGGCGTCCAACGCCCCGCCCCCCGATGGGGAGGCGGGGACGCCGATCGTTCGTGGGGCGCCTGGCGTCGTCATCGTCTCAGAACGGATAGTCGAGGGTCAGGCCAACGGTGCGCGGCAGGCTGATGAGGTCCTTGGCGCCATTGCCGTAGTAACCCGACGCCGGATCGGTCCCCATGTAGCTCTCCGTGAACCGGCCCGTGACGCCGTCGGCGTTGAAGATGTTCTTCACGAACAAGGTCGCCGACCACTTGTCGAAGGTGGCGGTGGCCGAGGCGTTCCAGATCTGGAACGGCGGCAGGCCGACGTTGAGGCGGGTCGAGGTGGTCACCGCGTTGCGGGTCTCCGACTGGTAGTAGCCGCTCAGCCGGCCGGTCAGCAGCACTCCATTGGACAGGGTGGCGCTGCGGTCCAAGGCGACGGTGACCGCGTGCTCGGGCGTGCCCGGCAGCCGCGCGCCCTTCAGCGCCACGGGCCGGACCCCGCCGGTGGGCGGATAGGCGTTCTCGGTCAGCTGGGCGTCGGTATAGGTGTAGCCGACGCTGTAGCGCGCGCCCGCCAGACGACCCTCGATCTGCGCCTCCAGCCCCTGGGAACGGGCCTTGCCGCCATTCTGGGCGACGAAGAAGCCCCAATTCGGCGTGACGGTGTTGATCTGGATGTCCTTCCAGTCGACGTAGAACAGGGCCGCGTTGTAGGTGATCCCGTGGCTGACGCCCTTGAGGCCGGCCTCGTAATTGACCACCCGATCGGGTCCGTACTGCTGCCAGCGGGCGTCCTCCGCATAGCGCCCGATCGTCGGCACGGCGTTGGCTCCGCCCCGGCGATAGCCCTCAGACACCGTGGCGTAGGCCAGGCCGCGCTCGCCGTATTTCCACGACAGGTTGGCCTTGAACAGCGCCTTGCTGTCGGAGGTCTCGAACCGCGCATTGGTGGGCGCCGAGAGCGAGGTGTAGACCGGCACGTCCATGAAGGTGCGGCTTTTGGATTCGTTGTCGAACCACCGCACGCCGCCGGTCGCCTGGAGGCGATCGTTGAAGTGGTAGGTCAGCTCGCCAAACAGGGCCTTGTCGGTGAAGTCCTCGCGCCGGTCATAGGCGAAGTCTTGATCTGACTGCACCTCGGCGGCGAAGGCCGGATAGGCGGCGTTCCACCAGCGCTTGAAGCCCCGAAGGTAGCTGGCCTGGGTCGCCCCCAGCTTCTGCTTCTCGTAGAAGCCGCCCAGCACATAGTCGATCGGCCCCTCGGTGTTCGACACCAGCCGGATCTCCTCGATCACCGCCTCGTCCGAATAGGTCCGCACCGCCGAGGCCATGGGCCGGGGGAAGTTGTAGTAGAAGGAGAGCCAGCCGTTCTTGGCGTAGTAGCCGGTGTTCTCGCTGACGCTCTCGCCATGGTGATCGTAGGACGAGGTCGACGAGGTCAGGGTGGCGAAGCCCAGGTCGATGGTGGCCTCAAGCGAGGTCAGGCTGACGTCCCGCGACGAGGGCTCCAACTGCACGGATCCGTTGTCGTACTCACCGTAGGTGCGGCCAAAGCCGTCCTTGCCGCGGGTCACCTGCCGACGACCGCCCACCTCATCGGACTGCCGCGCGTAGGAGAGTGTCAGGTCCAGCCACTCCGTAGGTTGCAGGCGCAGGGCGGCGCGGCCGTACTTGATGTCGACGGTGTCGGCGTCCTTGCGGCTCTCATAGGAAGCCGCCGGCGAGAGGACGCCGGACGGCGCCAGGGGAATACCCGCGGCGTCCAGCTTGTAGACGTTCACATAGTCCGTCAGGCCGGGATAGTCTTGGAGGCTGCCGGTCAGGCGGAGAGCCGCTTTCTCGCCCAGGGGGATGTTCACCGTGCCGTCCGCCGCCCAGCCCACGCCGCCGGAGCCGTCGACCTGCGAGGCCGTGGCGCTGACCTTGCCGCCGAACTCGCCGAACTGCGGCGCCTTGAGAATGTAGCGGATCGTGCCGCCCAGGGAGCCGGACCCGTAGAGCGTCCCCTGAGGTCCACGGAGCACCTCCACGCGGTCGATGTCCTTCAGAGCGAAGTTGGCGAACAGCGGGGTGTCGTTGATATAGCTGGACACCGGGGCGACGGCGGAGACCGCGTAGTCGCCGAGAATGGCGCTGTCGACATTGAGCCCGCGGATCTGGATGCTGTTGGAGACCCCCTGGTTACGATAGCCACGATCGACCACGGACACCCCGGGGACTGAGCGCAGCAGCTCGGCGGCGTTCTGCACCTTGGCCTGGTCGATGGCCTGCCCCGAGACCGCCGAGATGTTGTAGGGCACGTCCAGGACGAAGGCTTCCCGCCGGGTGGCGGTGACCACCACCTCGGTGACCGTCGTGTCGGCAGCTGGTTTGGCGGCGACCTGGGCGAATGCCTGGGACGCGACGAGAGACAACGACACTGCGGTCGTCGTCATGAGTACGGTTCTGAACATCTACCCCTCCTCTTGATCTTGATTGGCGCCGCCCTGCGGCTTCTCCAGCGGCCCCAGCGCGGCGAGGGCCGGCGATGAAGTCCCCTCGCGATAGGGCGGGAAGCTCGGCGGGCCGTCGCGGAAGCTCTTCAGGGTCTGACCCAGGCCGTGCCATCCGCGTTCGCGGACCCGCCGCACGTAGCCGAGGTCGAGTTCGAGGCCGATCACGTCGCGGCCTGACCCGGCCTCATAGACCGGTTCGCCCCCGGGGCCGTAGACCGCCGAACGGCCGTTGCCGAGGTGGCCCGCGGTGTTGATGTCCACGAAGTAGCATTGGTTCTGGGCCGCGCTGGCGCGGGCGATGGAGAGCTCGACATCGCGGTCGACGGTGTTGGTCATCCCCGGATGCAGGATAACCTCGGCGCCCATCCAGGCCAGGGTGCGGGTGGTCTCGGGGAACCACATGTCGTAGCAGATGGAGACCCCAATCCGGCCGATACCGGGCATGTCGAAGGTCATGCACTCGGTCCCCGCCGCGACCCCGGTCTCGTAGGGACGGAAGGGGTAGATCTTGCGGTATTTCAGGACGACGTCGCCGTTCGGGTCGATCACCGGACAGGTGTTGTAGATCTTCCCGTCGACCCGCTCGAAGATCGAGCCGCCCAGCAGCCAGACCCGATTGTCGCGGGCGATGCGGCGCAGTCGTGTCTCCGCCGCCCCGCCCGGATCCTGGGCGTAGTCCACCGAGGGGCCGTAGACGCTGAGTTCCCCCAGCAGGACCAGGTCCACCCAGGACAGCCGGCGCTTGGCCGCGGCCACCTCGTCGGAGATTCGATCCAGGTTGTCGCCGGCTTGCAGGTCCAACTGGAGGCCCGCGATGGCCAAATGCGACATGGAGAAATCCCTCACCCGAACGACGATGACGCCACGGTGAAGGTCGTGGACGGACAAGCGTAGGACCAGATTGGCTCAATCTATGGGGCCAGATTCCTCCCATGCCAGGGATCAGGTCAGGCCGTTGGCCTTGATGATGCCGCGGTTGAACAGCAGGTGATCGTCTCGGTACCAGCGGATCTGGTCGCCCTCCACCACCGTGAGGAAGCGGGCGGTTTCGCCATAGGACCACTCGGTCCAACGGCGGCACCAGTAGTCGCCCTCCATCCACCAGACGCCCACATCGCAGTCCTCGTGGGCGTAGCCGGCCCGGCCCACCAGCCGGCCGTCGGGCAGCACGTCCACCTCGTAGGGATCGCCATAGACCGTGCGGCACAGCAGCTTGGCTCCGGACATCAGGGCGCGAAGGGGCTCGCCCGGCATCCAGGCCCGCGCGGCGGGGTCCAACCGGTCCAGCCCCGGCTGGGTCAGGCTCTTCACGACCTGGGCCAGGACGGCCACCCCTTCACGGATCCGGTCGGTAGGGATGCCGGTCACTCCCATCCGAAACCGGTTCACCGCCTGTGTGGGGGTGGAATAGAACCGGTCCGCCGGCTCGATCAACACGCCGCGCTTGGCGGCCTCGTTGGCCAATTGGCGCGCCGACAGGTCGGGCGGCCCCTCCACCCACATGGCCGAACCATTGGAGCGCGGGTCGATCGCGACGAGCTGCGGCAAATGGTAGTTCAGGGCGTCCCGCAGGGCGTTGAGCCGTTCCCGCAGCACCCGATGCTGGCGGCCCAGATTGGCGTCGTAGTGACCGAGCGACAGGAAGAAGGCGGCGGTCCGCTGGGCCGCGCGGGGGGGACAACCGGACACCAGGGTGCGCAGGCGGCGCAGTTCGCGGATCAGCTCGGCGTCAGCGACGATGAACCCCAGGCCGAGTCCGGGGCTCAGCACGTCGCAGAGATCGGCCACATAGATCACCCGTCCCGAGCGATCCATGCTGCGCAGGGCCGGCGAAGCCTGGGCCGCGAATCCGCCGCTGGCCGCCAGGTCGTGCTCGATCACCAGCAGGTCGTCGGCCTCGGCCCGCTCCAGCAAAGCGCGGCAGCGGGAGGCGGCCAGCCGCGCGCCCGTGGGGTACTGACAAGCCGGGGTGACAAAGACCAGGCTGGCGGCCGCCAGCCGGTCGTCGACAACCATGCCCTCGGAGTCCACCGGCAGATGGATCAGATCGGCGCCCTGCAGGCGCAGGACCTGGGTCAGGTCGGGCAGGCCGGGCTCCTCCACCGCCACCGGCGCGCCGCGGCCGACGAAGGCCCGCACCAGCAGGCTGAAGGCCTCCCGCCGCCCGCCCACCACCAAGACCTCCTCGCTCCCGGCCTGCAGGCCGCGGCGCGGCAGGATCTTGGTGCGAATCTCATGGACCAGGCGTGGGTCGTCCAGTTCGCCGCCATCCTGGCTCCACTCGGCGAACTCCCTGGCGTTGAGGGTGGAGCGCACCGCGTCGCGCCACTCCGGGCCTGGCGCCAGGGAGGCGTCATAGGCCCCGTCGAGGAAGGGATAGGGATTGAGCTCCCAGCTCGGTGGCGGCCGGCCCTCCACGTCCACCCGCACCACGGCCTGCAGTCGTGACCGCCACGGGGCCGCGGCGATCACCGGCCGGTCAGCCCGGTCGCGACCCGGACGCACCGCCTCGAACAGGGCGTCGCTGACGAAGACCCCGCTACGCTCGCGGCCCGTCAGATAGCCGTCGGCGATCAGCTGCTGATAGACCAGGGCCACGGTGTTGCGCGCGATGCCCAGGTCGCCCGCCAGGCGCCGCGACGCCGGCATTCGGGCGCCCGGCTCCAGATTCCCCGACACAACCGAGTCGATAATCCGCTGCCGCAGCTGTGTCTGCAGCGTCTGCGGACCGCCCTGGTCCAGATAGAAGACGACCTCGGCCAAAGCACCCCCGAGCGGAAGACTGGCCCCAGCTTAAACCCTGATCTGGCTCCATCCCAACCCCTATGACGCATCAGGTAGCCGATGCGACGCCGGGTCAGACCTTCAGACACGCCGGACCCTGCACGGTGATGGCGACAAGGCCGTTGGGCCGCCCCTAGACTGCGGCGCGAGACGAGGAGCATGGCGGATGACGACGCACACATGGCAAGTCGGCGAGGTGAAGGTCACCCGCCTGATCGAGACCATCGACACCTTCGATCCGGCCCTGATGCTGCCCGGCGTCACGCGGGAGTCGGTGCTGGCCCTCGACTGGCTGGCGCCGCACTTCATCGACGCGAGGGGCCGCATCCACCTGGCGATCCAGGCCCTGGTGGTGGAGACTCCGGAGCGCCTGATCGTCATCGACACCTGCGTCGGCAACGAACGCAGCGGCCGCGGCCTGCCCCAGTGGAACGGCCTGCAGACCGCCTTCCTGGAGGACTTCGCCGCCGCCGGCTTCGATCGCGAGGCGGTGGACGTGGTCTTCTGCACCCACCTGCATTCCGACCATGTGGGCTGGAACACCATGCGGGTGGGGGAGGCCTGGGTTCCCACCTTCCCCAAGGCCCGCTACCTGCTGAACCGCGCCGAGTACGACCATTGGTCCGGCCAGCGGCCCGACCCGGGCCTGGACGCCATGTTCGGCGATTCCATCGCGCCGGTCCTGGAGGCCGGCCTGCTGGATCTGATCGACCTCGATCACCGGCTCTGCGAGGAAATCACCCTCGTCTCCACCCCGGGCCACACCCCCGGCCACGCCAGCGTCCGCATCGTCTCCCAGGGCCAGGAAGCGATGATCAGCGGCGACTTCATCCACCATCCCTGCCAGATGGCCACGCCGGACCTGCCCCAGGGCGCCGACTCCGATCCCGCCCAGGCCGCGGCGACCCGCAACAGCCTGCTGGCGGACCTGGCGACGAGCCAGGTCCTGCTGATCGGCACCCACTTCGCCCCGCCCACCGCCGGGCGGGTGCGGCGGGACAAGGGCGCCTACCGCTTCGAGACCTAGTGGGCCAGCAGCGAGGCCTTGGCGTTCTCGCGCTTGGCGCCGCTGCGCAGGGAGGTCACCAGGGCCGGCTGCACCGGCTTGCCCTTGTTGCCCCAGGAGGCGCGGACATAGGTCAGGACCTGGGCCACCTCCAGGTCGGTGAGCTCACTGGCGAAGGAGGGCATGCCGCCGCGGCCCTTCAGCACGCGGGTCACAGGCTCCACCGGATCGCCCTGGGCGATCTTGCTGCCGGCCAGGGGCGGGAAGGCGCCGGGAATGCCCTTGCCGGTCAGCTGGTGGCAGGCCGAGCAGTTGTCCGCGAACAGGCCCTTGCCGTCGGCGGCGAAGGCCGGGGCGGCGGACAGGCCAAGGGCGACCACGGCCAGCGGGATCGAAAGACGCATCTTACTCTGGACTCCGGAAATCAGGCCGCTTGGGCGCGTTTGTGCAGCTTGGCGATCTGCTGCCAGGCGCTCTCGATACCCCCGGCCTGCCAGCCGGTGAGATAGGAGAGGTGTTCGCCGGCCAGGTACAGCCGGCCATCGGGTTCGCAGAGGATGGGATAGGCGTCCTTGCGCCCCTCGTCGTCCCATTGGGCCCAGCCGCCGAGATTGTGCTCGATGCGGTGCCAGGCCGCCGAGAACGAGGTCTCGACATTGGCGGCGTATTCCGGGAAGGCGCGCATCCCGCCCTGGGCGGCGAACTCCTGGCGGGCCTTGGGGCTGAGCGCGCTGACCTTGGCCGCCGAGGCGCCGAAGTTGTAATAGCCCAGCAACACGCCCTTCTGGCTCTGGAAGCCGGTGGACGGCAGGGTGATGGTGTTGATGTCCGGGTCGTCGGTATAGACGTGGCCGCCGTAGATGAAGTGCTTCTCCTCCCAGAACCGGGTCTTCATCTGCAGGCCGATCTTGCCAACCAGGGCGTAGGAGACCGCGCCGATCGCCTCCTTGAACTTGGGTGACACGCCCATGTCCATCTGGCGCAGCACCGAGAGCGGGATGGTGCAGATGCAGTAGTCGGCCTTGAGGGTCTCGACCTTGCCGTCGGGGCCAGAGACCGTGACCTCCACCCCCTTGTCGTTCTGGCGGTACTTCTTCACCAGGGTCGAATAGCGGATCAGCTGGCCGACGTGTCGCTCGAAGCCCTTGGCGATCTGATCCATGCCGCCGACGGGCTGGAACATGGTCCGCTGCTGCTCGTAGCCGGTGACCGAGGACAGCACGCCCCAGGCCTTGGAATGCAGGACGTCGGTCAGGGGATAGGGGGTCGACTCCTTGCCGGGGCCGGGAACCACGCCGGGGCCCGGATTGACCTCGAAGCCGCGACCGTCCGTGCCCTTGTAGGCCAGGTCGGCCGACAGGTAGCCCTCGCGGGTCAGATAGGCCAGGAACAGCTGCCGATCCTCGGCGGTCATCTGCTGGTCGAGCGCCCCCTGCTTGACCTGCTTGGCCAGGATCTCGGCGGCCGCGCCGCGGGCGTCGGCGGCGATCTGGCCCTTGCGGATCGCCTTGCCGGCCAGGGGGCCTGTCCCCTTGTTGAAGGCGACGTAGGAGGCGTCGTTGTCGTTGACGAAGACCTCCAGGGGCACGTTGAAAAGCTTGGTGTAATGCAGGGTCGAACGGTGGTGGTAGGGGATGCGCCACGGGCCGTGGTTGATGTAGAGCCCGTCGTCGAAGTCGCACTCCTGGGCCTCGCCGCCGAGCTCGGTGAGCTTGAAACCCTTGCGCGCGGTCTGGCAGCGGCCGCCGGCGAAGGCGCGGGCCTCGATCACGGTGACGTCGTAGCCGGCCTTGGAGAGTTCGTAGGCGCTGGTCATGCCGGCCACCCCGGCGCCCAGGACGATGACCTTCTTGCCCTTGCCGCCCTCCCCCAGCTCCGGCGGCGCGGCGTTGGCCGAGGCGATGTCGAAGCCCAGCGCCGTCATGCCGGCCAGCAGCAGGGCCGACCCGCCCATGCCCCCCAGGCTCTCCAGGAAGCTGCGGCGCGACATGCCGCCCCCGCCGTTCATGATGTCCGGAGTCATCGCTCTAATCCCCACGCCACGCTTGATGGCGTGCAAGGGAGCGGCCTGGGTGGGGGGTGACAATCGCCATTCCGACAATCCCTGTGCGAGGGCGGCAAAAGGGTCCGACCGTGCCTAATGCCTGGGCGGCGGGCGGCGGTTTTGGGCGCCGGCCGAATAATCGACCGGCGAATCGTCCCGATCAGCGGCCCTGGAAGTCGGCGGGACGCTTCTCCAGGAACGAGGTCATCCCCTCCCGGAAGTCCTGGGTGCGGACCAGTTGCAGGAACTGCAGGAAGACGTGGTGGACGTGATCGTTGAAGGTCTCGTTCAGCCCCATGCGCATCAGCCGCTTGGCTGACTGCACCGCCAGGGGCGCGTTGTCGGCGATCTCCCTCGCCAGCTTGCGGGCCTCGGTCATCAGCTCCTCGGCGGGCACCACGTGGGTGGCCAGACCCATCTCCAGGCTTTCCTCGGCGGTGAGGGTGCGGCCGGTGAAGATCAGCTCGGCGGCCTTGGACCAGCCGATCAGGCGCGGCAGGAACCAGGTGCCCCCCGACTCCGGCACGATGCCGCGCTTGACGAAGGCCGCCGCCAGCTTGGCGCCTTGGGCCATCATGCGGATGTCGCAGCCGAGCGCGGTGTCGAGGCCATAGCCGGCCGCCGAGCCGTTCAGGGCGCAGATGGTGGGCTTGTTCATGTTGAAGATCACCGTCGGCGGGGCGGTCTTCAGGTCGAGGTCCACGGAGATAGTGGCCGCCTGGGTCTCCGAGCCGATGCCCGAGCCGCTGGTGGCGCTCACCAGGTCGAGGCCCGCGCAGAAGGCCCGGCCCGTGCCGGTCAGGATCACGCAGCGAACCTCGGGATCGGCGTCGGCCTGCAGCAGCAGCTTGGACAGCAGCGACAGCATGGGGCCGGAGATGGTGTTGAGCCGCTCGGGCCGGTTGAGGGTCAGGACGGCGACGCCGTCGGCCACCTCGTACAGCACCTCTGCCGACTGATCGGCGCGCGCCTGGGCCAGGGTCTCGCTCATCATCAACTCCCATTGTCGGCTTTTTGTCTTTGGCCCAGCTAAGGACCGATGGGAGTTCGATGCAAGCCTAGGGTTTGGGCAGGATGCCGTTCAGGTAGCGCCGCTGCGGCTCGAAGATCGACAGGGGCATGCGCCGCATCCGCGGGTCGAAGGAGATGTGGGTCCAGCGGCCGTATTCGTGGATCAGCTGATCGAAGACGATCTTGGAGCCGAGGATCTTCTGGCAGACCTCGTAGGGGGTCTGGCCCGGACAGTTGAAGTCCACCGCATAGCCCAGGCAGTGGGCGCTGGACGAGGCGCCCTTCACCGCCCGGTTCAGATCCACGCCGCGATAGCCGCTGGAGACATTGACGCCGACCCCCAGCAGGGTGCGCACCGTCTCCATGGCCTTGGCGGTCTCGGTCAGGCGGGCCAGTTCCCGGGGCGGCGGCAGGTTGCTGATCTTCAGCCGCGCGGCGGTCTCCGAGCGGGTCAGCTCCTCGAGGGAGAAGTGGGGGCTGAGCTGGGTCATATGCCCTTCCCCTTGGCCGGGTCGGTGCTGCTCTCGGGCTTGGGGCCGGAATTCCGGATATTGATCAGCTTGTTCAGCAGATCGAACCAGAAGGGCGCCCCCAGCATGCCGGCCAGCGCCGTCACCAGCCAGCCGGGCACGCTGGCGAGCTGGGCGAGGGTCAGGGACGGTGGGGCGGTCCAGCCCACCGGGGCGTTGCGCAGCAGGTCGTCGCGGGCCTGTTCGACGGCGGCCGCCTTGGCCGGGAGGTCTCCATCCTGAGCGGGCGCCGGCGCGCCGGCCTCCACCGTCTTCCTGGCCTGCTCCACCATCGCCTCGCGCAGGGTCGGCTCGGCGTAGAGCCGCTGGACGATGCGGACGGTGTCGACATTGAAGGCGATGGCCAGCACCAGGCCCAGGATGAAGGTGATGAGCTGAGTGTAGCGCTTGTACTGGCCGCTCAGCCGGTCCATGGCGCCGTCGTACCAGCGCTCGATCCCGGTCTTGAGCCTGTCCCAGTCGCCCTCGGCCTCGTTGAGGGCGGTGACCAGGGCCTCCCGCAGGCGGCCCGGCGGCAGGGCGTCGATGGACTCCTTCACCTGGTCCAGGGCCTGGCCGCTGGCGCCGGCCCGCAGGGCCTGCAGCAGGGCTGAGGCGAAGTTCTGGGCCGAGACATAGGAGGGCCGGCTGGTCCCTCCGCCGCCCACCAGGGGATGGTGATAGATGTCCTCGTGCCGCAGCTCGAAGCTGGGCCCCAGGTCGCCCGAGGCCCGCTCGGTGGCCGCCTCGGCCTCCTCCGGGGTCAGGGGTGTCGTTGGGGCGGCCTTTTCGGCCGCGCCGCCTCCGTGGCCCAGGCCCGAGAGCCAGCGCGCCACGATGTTGCGCTCCTCCGCCACCGCCTCGGGATGCTCGATGAGCTGGGCGAAGGCCTGCTCCAGCCGCGCCGCCCGCAGCTTGAACCAGCCCGCCGCGGCCTCCAGCACCGTGGAGAGCAGCAGGGCGAACAGCAGGTAGGTGAAGACCAGGCCGATGGCGACGTCGACGGTGGGACCCAACATCAAGGGGCCCTCCCCTGGACGCCAGACCCGATTGCGGATGCACGCATGATCCCCCCCAGGACGTCTCGGCCCGGAGAGTTAACCATTCAACCTGGAGTGTCGCAACCCCGGGCCACGCGCGATGAGGTCCGGCTAACGGACCTCAGAAGAACAGCTTGCGCACCGTCAGCTTCACCGAGCGGCCGACCGGATCCAGCAGGTCAGGCTGGTAGCTGACGGGGGTGACCCCGGCGGCCGAGCGCACCTCCTGGCGGCTGTCGAACAGGTTGTCGATCGAGAGCGTCGCCCGCGCGCCGCGCAGCCAGGTATGGGTCCGCGCGATGGGCTGGGCGCCCAGGTCGGCGAAGAGGCGCAGGTTCACCGTGGTCTGGTCGGAGAACTCCAGGTCGTCGCCGGTCGCGCTCCCCACCACGCGGGTGGCGCTCTGCCAGTTGGCGTTCAGGGCCGCGCCGAGGCCCGCGCGGGTGTAGTTGGCCTGCACGTCCACCTGATGGCGGGGCGAACCGCCCCCGCCGCCGATCGCCGCCCCGTCCAGCAGGTCGAGTTCGGCCAGGCCCGGATGGATCAGGATGTCATCGCGGAAGGCCACCGTGTGATAGACGCCGAACTGGAAGACCCCGCCGCGCGGACCGCCGCCGCCGAAGCCCCCAAAGCCGCCGCCTCGGCCGCCGCCGCCGCCGGGACCGCCATAGCCCCCGCCATAGCCGCCCATCCGGGGACCGCCGTCCTCCCGCGCGGGCGGCGCGGCGCCCGCGGGCGGCGGACCGCCCTCCGCTGCGCCCGCGGGCCGAGCGACCTGCCCTTGGCCGGCGGCGGCCGCCGGGGCGCCCTCGCCCCCTGGCGGACGGGCCTCGCGGCGCTGGCGGAACGCGGCCAGTTGCTCCGGCGTCGGCTGGGGGCCGACATTGCGCGAATAGGTGAAGCCCCAGCGCAGCTCGTCGCGGGCCTGGCGCGCGAAGTTCACCGGCCGGGCGTCGATCTGCACCAGCCGCCCGCTGGCGTCGCGGACGAAGCGGTCGGGGAAGGCCTGCTCCACCTGGGTCGAGGCCGAGGGGAAGGCCGCCACCAGGTTGTCGGTGCGGCTGGAGACATAGTTGGCCTGGAAGGTCAGGTTGGTCTTGTCGAAGGGCTTGTAGGTCACCCCCAGCTTCAGGACCTCCCGCTGGCCGCCCGTGAGGTTGGGGGACCCACCGGTCACCCGCACCACCTCGGCGGTCTCGCCGCGGGTCAGGTCGAACACGCGCACGCCCGGCGTGGCGACCACGGGGTCGCCCAGCTGGTTCATGGTCGGCGCCTGGTCGGTGCGGGTCACCGAGGCCAGCAGCCGCAGCGGCTTGACCGGAACCCAGTTCAGCCCCGCCCCCACTGTCTCCAGATCGCCGAAGTCCGACAGGTGCTGATAGCCAAGATTGAGATTGCCCGACAGCTTGCCGAGCGTCTCGCCCAGCCCCTCCCCGGCCCGGGTCAGGGGCACGTCGAAGCTGGCCTGCAGCTGGCCGATGTTGCGGGTGAGGTCGGTGGAGGTGGTGAGACCGGCGCGCAGGGCCTCGCTCTCCAGCTCGGTCGTCGACACCCGGCCCGTCAGGGTCGCGCCCACCTGGCCGGCCGGAAGCTCCCAGAAGGCGCGGTTCAGCACGATGTCGGACTGGGCCTGGGTGGTCACCGACTTGGTGCGGTCGGTATAGGCGAACGCGCCCAGGGCCCGGTCGTTGAAGGACTTGGCCACGTCGCGCGAGACATTGCCGGTGTAGGACCACTGCCAGCCGGCATAGGCGCCGCTCATCGCACCCGCCAGGCTGGCGTTGTCGGCGGTGGAGCGCCGCGCCAGGGCCTCGGCGCCGAAGGGCGAGACGCCGAGCTTGGAGTCGGTGTCGGTGGACTCGTAGGTCCCGTTGATGGTCCCCGACACGCCATTGCCCAGGGGCCGGGCATAGACGGCGTTGAACACCACATTGGTGGAGTCCGGCTGCAGGGTGCGGAAGGGACTGGCGCCGATCACGTCGCGGTCGCTCTCGAGAATCTGGTCGGCCTTGGTGGCCTTGGCGTCCAGGGTCAGCCGTTGCCCCCGCTGGATGCGCAGCAGGGCGGCGTGGCCGGCCACCGTCGTTCCGGCGGCGCCCTGGGTCGGGACCTCCACGGAACCCTCCGCCAGCTTGGCGCGGAAGCGCTGGCGCAGGACCATGTTCACCACCTTCTGCTCGGCGGGATAGCCGTACCTCAGCGACACCTCCTCGGGCAGGATCTCCACCCGGGCGATGGCCTCGGTGGGCAGGTCGCGGATTTCGGCGAAGCCCGAGGCCCGCGCCCCGTTGATCAGCACCACCGGGCGGCCGCCGCCGCCCTGGCCGCTGCCGGTCTGGGGGGAGAGCGCGCTCAGCAGTTCGGCGACGCTGGCCGCCCCATAGGCGCGGATCTCCCGGGCCGAGAGGGTGACCTCCGGGGTGATGTCGCCAGCCACAGAGCCCGGCAGGGTGCGCGCGCCCGCCACCACCACCAGTTCCTCGACCTCGGTCTCGTCCTCCAGGCCGGGATCCTGGGCGGACGCCGAGCCCGCGGTCAGGGCCACGACGGCGCAGCCGGCCAGCAGGTGAAGGACAAGGCCCGCCGCAGGGCGGCCGGAAGCATGGGAAGAACTCAAGATATTTGATCCTGCTGGAGAGGTGGAGACGCGGCGTGGTCCTCTCAGAGACCTTTTCACCTGAACCCGTGATGACCGGACTTCCGTCGCTTCCTCACCCGCCCATGTGACGGCAGGATGTCGGACCGGAAACGCCGGATGTAATACGCGCAACCTTCGCCGAGGCTCCCCGGCCCCGCCGCGCTATCGCTGACCTCACCGCCCCCGCGCGGTGGCGATCGCCGTGGCGATCCGGTCGGCCAGGTCCGCCATCTCCTCCGGCGTCATCGCCAGGAATCCGGCCCGCTCCACATCCAGGGCCGCGAACTGCTGCTCTTCCAGCGGCACGCCGGGCGGCAGGGCGGCCACATGCCAGTGGACGTGGCGGTTGGCCTGCTGGCTGCCCAGGGAGAGGATGTAGATCCGCTCCGTCTCCAGGGTCGCGCGCAGGGCTTCGCCGACGTCGTGGACCAGGGCCTGGAGCCGCAGGTAGTCGTCGCGGCTGAAGTCGCCCGTCACCTGCTCCAGATGCGCCTTGGGGCAGACCAGGACATAGCCCGGCAGGGGCGGGAACTTGTTGAGAAAGGCGATGGAGACATCGTCCTCGTAGACGACGTAGTGGGCGAATTCGGGATCGCCCGAGACCAGGCCACAGATGAAGCACGGCCGGCTCTGGACGGAGGCCACGTAGCTCGCGACGTCGAACTTTTGCCGTTCCGCCAAGGCTGCTGCTCCCCAGCTACCGCTGAGCGGGTTGGAGGATCATTTCGACGGCGATGGTGTCCCCCGCCGTCACATCGGTCTTCTTCCGCACCGCGGCCTTGAGGGGCAGGTAGTAGGTCCCGTCCTTGGCGAACATCGCGGTGGTGAAGACCACGCCCTTGATCGTCACCTCGACGGGGATCATGCCCCAGCCGTAGGTCACCAGCCTCGACAGGCGCCGGACCTCCTCGGCCTCGGCCGCCGGCAGAGGGGCGTAGAAGAAGGGCGACGGGCCCCGCCAGTAGATCACCTCGGCCTCGAAGCTGAACGTCACCGCCCCCTCCCCTACAGCCCCGTGCGCACCTGGAACAGTTCCGGGAAGAACGAGCCCTCCAGGGCCTTGGCCAGGTAGCTGGCGCCGGACGATCCGCCGGTGCCGGGCTTGAAGCCGATGATCCGCTCCACGGTCTTCAGGTGAGCGAAGCGCCACTGCTGGAAGCGGAATTCCAGGTCCACCAGCTTCTCGGCCAGTTCGTAGAGGTCCCAGTACTGTTCGGGGTCGCGGTAGACCACGGCCCAGGCCGCCACGATGGCCGGGTCGGCGACGTGGACCTGCGACCAGTCGCGCTCATCCTGGACGTCGAAACCACGCCGTTTCAAGAGCCGCACGCACTCGTCATAGAGGCTGGGGGCGGCCAGCGCCGCGGCGAGATCGGGATAGGCCGCCGTGCCCTCATGGACCGCCAGCAGCCCCGCGTCCTTGGCCCCCATCAGGAACTCCAGCATCCGATACTGGTGCGACTGGAAGCCCGAGCTCTGGCCCAGGTGCGGGCGGATGGCGTGGTATTCGCTGGGCGTCATGGTCGCCAGCACGTCCCAGGACTGGATCAGCTGGCCCTGGATGCGGCTGACGCGGGCGATCATCTTGAAGGCCGGGCCCAGGTCGTCCTCCGCGATCTGCTGGCGCGCGGCCGACAGCTCGTGGATCGACAGCTTCAGCCACAGTTCCGAGGCCTGGTGGATGACGATGAACAGCAGCTCGTCGTGTTCGTCGGAGCGCGGCCGCTGGGCGCTGAGAATCTGATCGAGCGCCAGGTAGTCGGCGTAGCTGATGTCGGGCCGGGTATGGATCGTGTCGCTCATGTCACCGCCGCCACCTGGTTGAAGCGGTCCTCCCGCCATTCCTCGCGCGCCATCACCTGGACCAGGTGCTCGACGGCGTCCCAGACATCGACATATCGCACATAGAGCGGAGCGAAGCCGAACCTCAGCACGTCGGGCGCGCGGAAATCCCCCACCACCCCGCGGGCGATCAGGGCCTGGACGATGGGGTAGCCGTTCGGATGGGTGAGCGATACCTGGCTGCCGCGCTGGGCGGAGTCGCGCGGACAGGCGACGCCGAAGCCCGGGCAGCGTTCGGCCACCAGGTCCAGGAACAGGTCACCGAGCGCCCGGGACTTGGCGCGCAGATCGGCCATGGCGACGCCGTCGAAGGCGGTGAGCGCCGCCTCCAGGGCGGTGAGGCCGAGGACCGAGGGCGTGCCGCACAGCGCCCGCAGCATGCCCGCGCCCGGCGCATAGTCGTCACGGAAGGCGAAGGGCTGGGCGTGTCCCATCCAGCCGGTGAGCGGGGTCTGGAACTCGGCCTGGTGGCGGCTGGCGATGAAGGCGAAGGCCGGGGCGCCGGGGCCACCGTTCAGGTACTTGTAGCCGCAGCCGACGGCGAGGTCCGCCCCGGCCCCGTTCAGGTCCACCTCCAGGGCGCCGGCGCTGTGGCTGAGGTCCCAGAGCGCCAGGGCGCCGACCTCGTGGGCCCGCGCGGTCAGGGCCCGCATGTCGTGCAGGGCGCCGGTCTTGTAGTGGGCGTGGGTCAGCAGCAGCAGGGCGACGCGCTCGTCCAGGGCGGCGTGCAGGTCCCCCGGCGCCGCCAGCCGCAGCTCCACGCCGGGCAGGAACCGGGCCAGGCCCTGCAGGATGTAGAGGTCGGTGGGGAAGTTGCCCGGCTCGCTGAGGATCACCTTCCGTCCGGGCCGCATCGCCAGCGCCCCGGCCGCCAGCTTGAAGAGGTTCACCGAGGTGGAGTCCGCGGCGATCACCTCGTCGGGCGCGGCGCCGATCAGGGCGGCGATCCTGGCCCCCACGCGGGCCGGAAGGCCGATCCAGTCAGCGGTGTTCCAGGAGCGGATCAGCCCCCTGCCCCACTCGGCCTCCACCGCCTGCGCAAGCCGACCCTTCACCGCGCGCGGCAGGGCGCCCAGGGAATTGCCGTCCAGGTAGATCAGGCCGTCTTCCAGCTCGAACAGGTCCCGGCGCGCGGCCAGGGGATCGGCGCGGTCGCGGTCCAGCGCCGCCTGCCGGCTCATTGGGCGGACGAGTAGTTGGGCTGGTCTATGGCCACCTGTCCTGGGCGTTGGCGCGCAGGGCGGCCAGCAGGCCCGGGGTGGCGGCGTCCATCCCGCCGGTCCGCAGTTGCTCGCAGAGCTCGGCGGTCAGGGCCTCGAAGCCGCCGGTGTGGCCCAGCAGGGCGGCCATCCGCGCGACGGCCTCGGCCTCGGCGGCGGGCCCCAGCGTCACCTCGCGCTTGACGACGCCCAGCACATTGACCGCCACCCGGGCCAGGAAGGCGTCGCGGGGCTTCAGCTCGGGGCGGATGGAGTCGATCCAGCGGGCCACGGCGTCCACCAGTTCCTCGGTGCGCGGATGGGTGATCACAGGCCGGCCTCCAGCAGGTTGATGAGATCGATCTCGGTCTCCGAGACCCGGCGGCCGATCATCGGCCGCTCGACGGAGCTCTCGGCCCCGGCGGCGTAGCTGGAATACATCATCAGGCACATGACGCCCCACTTCAGCGAGCCGAGGGCCTGCCAGTAGCGGACCCGCGACAGGGAGACCGGGGCCCCGCCCGCCTCGGCGTAGCCCGCCAGCAGGTCGGCATAGTCGCCGAACCCGCCCACCGGCTTGCCGCTCATCCCGAAGCGCCAGGAATTGACGCAGAGCCAGCCCAGGTCCTCGGCCGGGTCCCCCAGGTGGGAGAGCTCCCAGTCCAGCACGGCGGCAACACCGGTCTCGGGGCTGATCAACAGGTTCCCATTGCGGAAGTCCCCGTGCAGCAGCACTTCGGGGACCGGCGGCGGCACGTGCTTCCTCAGGTGCTGGAAGGCCAGCTCCAGGATCGGCCGCTGGGCGCCCGACTGGCGGTAGACCTGCTCGTAGCGATCCAGCTCCTCGGCGGCGTCCGACCGCTTCAGCGGGATGCCCTCCGGCGAGGCGGAATGGATCTCGGCCAGGATCTGGCCGCACTGGCGGGCGAGCTTGGGGCGGACGCCCTCGAACCTCGGATCGGCGACGATCTTGCGGCCCAGGGCCTCGCCGCCGATGCGGACGGTGATGTGGGCCTCCCCCAGGCCGTCCTGCGGCTGGCACAGCCGGATCAGGGGCGCGACGGGTGCGCCGACCCTGGCGGCGGCCTGGATGAGCGCGGCCTCCGTGGCCAGGGAGGTGGAGCGCGAGGTCTCCTCGTCGAAGGGCCCGGGACGGCGACGCAGAATCATCTCGCGCGGGCCATCGGGGCCCGTCAGGGTGAAGGCCCAGGTCTCCATGCTGGCCCCGCCCGACAGGCGCTGGGCGGCCTCGACGCCCGTCCCTCCGAGGGTGGGCGCGAGTTGCGCAAGCGCTTGTGCGATATCGACTTCCATGACGTGGCGGAACCTCAAGCTGACTTCTGCTTGACGATCTGCGGCCCTGAGCGTCGGCTTGTAAATCGTCAAAATGAACGGCCGCGAGCTTCCAGAAACAGGCCGAAGGGAAACGCCATGGACTTCAACCTCCCCCCCGAACTGGTCGCCTACCTGGGCGAGCTGGACGCCTTCATCGAGGCCAAGATCAAGCCGCTGGAGCAGAAGGACGACAACATCCGCTACTTCGACCACCGGCGTGAATACGAGCGGACGGACTGGGAGGCCGGCGGCCTGCCGAAGAAGGAATGGGAGGAACTGCTGGGCGAGGCCCGCAAGCTGGCCGACGAGGCCGGTCACCTGCGCTACGCCTGGCCGCCGGAGATGGGGGGCAAGGGTGGCTCCAACCTCGACATGGCGGTGATCCGCGAGCACCTGGCCGCCAAGGGCCTGGGCCTGCACAACGACCTGCAGAACGAGCACTCCATCGTCGGCAACAACCCCTTCATCCTGATGTTCAAGGAGTTCGCCACCAACGCCCAATACGACCGGGACGGCGCCAAGCTGCTGGCCGGCCAGATGCGCACCACCTTCGGCCTGACCGAACCCAACCACGGCTCGGACGCCACCTTCATGGAGACCCGCGCGGTCCCGCACGAGAAGGACGGCAAGCCCGGCTGGCTGATCAACGGCGAGAAGATGTGGTCGACGGGCATGCACGTGGCCACCCACTGCATGGTCTTCGCCCGCACCAGCGGCAAGGACGGCGACTCCACCGGCATCACCTGCTTCATCGTGCCGGCCGACACCCCTGGCGTGAAGGTCGAGGAGTACCTCTGGACCTTCAACATGCCCACCGACCACCCCCGGGTCAGCTACACCGACGTCTGGATTCCGGAGGACAGCTACTGGGGCCAGATCGACCGGGGCCTCGGCCTCGGCCAGAGCTTCGTGCACCAGAACCGCATCCGCCAGGCGGCCTCGTCCCTCGGGGCGGCGGTCTACTGCATCGAGGAAAGCGTCAAGTACGCCCGGGACCGCAAGCCTTTCGGCAAGCCCCTGGCCGACAACCAGGCGATCCAGTGGCCGCTGGTGGAGCTGGCCACCCAGTGCGAGATGCTGCGCTGGCTGATCCGCAAGACCGCCTGGGACATGGACCACATGGAGCACAAGGAGATCGAGCGGCAGATCTCCGACAAGGTCTCGATGTGTAACTACTGGGCCAACCGCCTGGTCTGCGAGGCCGCCGACCGCGCCATGCAGGTGCACGGCGGCATCGGCTATTCCCGCCACAAGCCCTTCGAGCACATCTACCGCCACCACCGCCGCTACCGGATCACCGAGGGCGCCGAGGAGATCCAGATGCGCAAGGTCGCCGCCTTCCTGTTCGGCTTCATGGGGCCGAAGAAGAAGGCCTTCGCGGAGATCGAGGGGGCGGCCAAGGACGAGTACGTCCAGCCCATCCCCGCCCGGCACTAGCGCACGTCAGGCTCCGGCGATCTCGCGGGCCAGGGCGGGGGGAA
The DNA here is from genome assembly GCF_965229015.1 of Phenylobacterium sp. Taxonomy (GTDB): domain Bacteria; phylum Pseudomonadota; class Alphaproteobacteria; order Caulobacterales; family Caulobacteraceae; genus Phenylobacterium. The sequence continues at coordinate 1,583,071 of NZ_CBDDIM010000001.1, forward strand.
CCTTGCGCTGGTCCGGGGCCGGGAGGTCGGGGGCGCCGGCGGTGGGCTTGGTCACCGTCTGGGCCGGCGACCAGGTCGCGCCGCCGTCCTGGGTCTCGTAGCGGAACCAGAGGGGGGCGGCCTCGGCCCGTTCGGCCTTGGCGCTCAGGGCGCCCTTGCCCTCGGGGTCCATGGAGAGGCTGACGAACTCCGGGTGCTCGGCCGGAACGTCCAGGCCCTCGGGCGTGGCGAGGCCGGCGCAGACCAGGGCGCCGCCGCCGGTGGGAAGCAGGGCCAGGCCCAGGGGCCCGCCGCCCTCGCGGACGACCTTGGTGATCACGTAAAGCCCCTGGGGCCCGTAGCGGACCGCCTGCACCTGCGAGATCGGATCGATCATGTAGCCGGCCCAGCCCGCGGCGGCCTTGCGGAACACCGTGACCCCGGTCGCCCCGCCGATCACCACCGGACCCGGGAAGCCGGCAGGCGAGACCACCCGGGCCTCGGCGTCCTCCACCAGCAGGCGTCGGGTGACCTTGTCGAAGGGGGCGGGCGCCGCGCAGTCCCACTCGCCCTCGTGGGCGGTCAGGGTCTCGCGGGCGGCGTCGCGCTGGGCGTCGGTCAGGGGCGTGACCGCCGGGGCCGCAGGCACGGCGGGCGGCGGCTTCTGGCAGCCCGCCGCGGTCAGGCCGAGGCAGGCCGCCAGGGCGATGTTCGCAAGGCGCATAGGCCCCTCCCCTATCCGTAGAGCCGGTCCATGACCGGCGGCAGGCTGTCGGGGAGGCCCAGCAGGGGTCCCGAGGACAGCAGCAGGACGATCTCGTCGCCCTTCAGGTGCGACAGGGACTCCGTCACCGCCTGGGCGCTGGTGGGTCCCTCGACCTTGACCCCGGCGGCGGCGGCGCGGGCCAGGATCTCGGCATGGGTCGACTGGTGGTGGGTCTCCGCGCCATGGCCCGGCGGCGGGACGATCAGGACCCGGGCCGCGCCCTCGAACACCGTGTCGTACCAGGACAGCGCGTCCTTGCTGCGCCAGGAGAAGGTGTGGGGCTCGAAGACCACGATCAGCGGCCGCTCCGGATAGTGCAGTTGCAGGGCGTCGATGGCCGAGCGGGCCTTTTCGTAGGAGGAGCCGAAGCCCTCGATCAGCGGGATCCTGGAGGTTCGGGTCAGCCGGTCCAGCCGGCGGCGGATGCCCTGGAAGCTCGCCACGCCGCCGGCCAGCCTCTCATGGCTCACCAGACGGCGCTCCAGCAGGAAGGCGCAGACGCCCACGATGTTCTCGATGTTGTGGGCGCCCAGCAGGCTGGTGGTGAGGTCGATCCGCTCCCCGTCGGGGGCTGTCAGCTTGAAGCTGGTGGTGTCGCCATAGACCACGTCCTGGCTGAACCAGCCGTCGCAGGGGGCGGTGTCGTACCAGACGGTGTGGGCGTGGGTCTCCCCGGCGATCTTGCGGATGGCCGAGTGATCGCGCGCCACCATCAGCCCGCCCCGCGGCAGGGCGTGCATCAGGTCGATGAACGGCGCCTCGTAGTCGTGGAAGGTCGGGAAGACGTTGACGTGGTCGTGGATCAGCGAGGTCAGCAGCAGGTGCCGTGGGTGGTAGAGGGCGAACTTCGAGCGGGTGTCGCCATTGCCGACGATGTACTCGTCGCCCTCCAGCAGCATCTCGTGGCGGCTGCCCCAGTAGCCGGTGGCCGGCAGGGAGGGCGAGATGGCCCCGATCATCCAGCCGGCGTCATAGTCGGCGCTGCGCAGGATGTGGGCCATCAGGGCGGTGCAGGTGGACTTGCCGAAGGAGCCGGCCACGACGATGTTCTCGCGGCCCTGGGTGGCCTCCCCCACCAGCTCGGCGAAGGTGGTGACGCGCACGCCGCGGGCCCGGGCCGCGGCCACCTCCACATTGTCCTCCCCGCCCAGCTTGGCGCTGGTCCCCAGCACCAGGACGTCGAGATGGTCGGGCAGGTTGGCGGCGTCGAAGCGGTAGGTCACCGGGAAGCCCAGCCCGGCCACATAGGTGGACATGGGCGGGAAGACGTCCTCGTCGGAGCCGGAGACCTGGTGCCCGGCGTCGCGCATCATCAGCGCCACCGCGCTCATGCCCGCCCCAGCTATGCCCGTGAAATGAATACGCATCGCGATTCCGCCTGAGGACCGGCCCTGAGTTAGCCGAGGCCCCGCCCCTCCGTCGAGGGTGTCCCTCGGAACCGGCGGTTAAGACCTGATTAACCATAAGGACCGACTCTGTGGCGGTCTTCCTTGAAGACACCCCACCATCACCACTTTCCAAGCCCGGCTTCGGCCGGGCTCTTTTTTTGGCCCGCGCTATTTTGGATTGGCCGCCCCGGCGTCAAGCGGCGCAAGCTCGCCTCCAGACCGCGCGAAGTCGCGGATGGAGGACATGCCATGGCCAAGGCCCCGACCGGTTTCAAGACCCGCCTTGAACCGCAGGACGAGTTCACCCACGATCCCGGCGACGTGAAAAACTACAATGAAAGCATGTACTTCAACGTCTTCGATCCGGTGAAGAAGACGGGCGGCTGGTTCCGTATCGGCAACCGCGCCAACGAGCACTACGCCGAGATGACCATCTGCCTCTACCTGCCCGGCGGTCGGGTGGCCTTCATGTTCGCCCGGCCGACGATCACCGACAATTCGGAGATGAACGCCGGGGGACTCAAGGTCGAGGTGGTGGAGCCCTTCAAGCATCTGAAGGTGACCTATTCGGGCAAGGCGCTGATTCTGGAGCGTCCCCACGAGATGGCGGACCCGAAAAAGGCCTTCCGCGACAATCCGTCCCTGCCCTGCACCGTGACCCTCGACTACGAGGGCGTCTCGCCCATGTACGGCGGCGAGACGGTGCGCGAGGACGGGGTCCCGATCGAGATCGATCCGGAGAAGTCCTTCGCCAAGGCCCACTACGAGCAGCACTGCGCGGCCAAGGGCGTCTTCACCGTCGGCGACGAGCGATTCGAGATCGAGGGCTTCGGCCTGCGCGACAAGTCCTGGGGCCCGCGCCACTGGCAGGCCATCGACTGGTACCGCTGGTGCCCGATGAATTTCGGCCGCGACTTCGGGATGATGCTGTCGGTGATCGGCGACGGAAAGGGCGGCGCGCGCCAGGGCGGCATGGTGTTCGCCGACGGCGCCTACGACCTGATCGAGGAATGCGTGATCGATAGCGACTGGGACCAGAACGGCTACCAGACCGCCCTGCGGGCCAAGGTGAAGACCCATGGCGGCAAGGCCTATGAGGTCACCGGCGAGGTCATGTCCCTGATCCCCCTGCGCAACCGCCGCACCACGCCGGACGGTCAGGAGCTGCAGACCCGCATCACCGAGGGCATGACCCGCTACCGCTGCGGCGACCTGGTGGGCTACGGCCTCAGCGAGTACCTCGACCAGATCGTCGACGGCCAGCCGAACGGCAAGGTCGCCGGGTACTAAAAGAGCGCTCGGACCGACTTGCACCGACGCGCGGGCCATCGTATACGCCCGCCTCCAACGGTGATCCCGGATAGCTCAGCTGGTAGAGCAGTCGGCTGTTAACCGACTTGTCGCAGGTTCGAGTCCTGCTCCGGGAGCCATTGGAACCGCCGCCCATATGCGGCTCAGCCCTCAGCCTATGCCGCCCCGCGCCAGGTCCGCGCCGATCGCGGCGATCACCGGTCCCCAGGCGTGATCGGGCCCCTGGCGATACAGGCGCACGCTCGGATACCAGGGACTGTCGCTCGCCCGGTCCAGCCAGCGCCAATCGACCCCCAGCACCGACAGCATCACCCAGCACGGCTTGCCCATGGCCCCGGCCAGGTGGGCCATGGACGAATCCACCGTCACCACCAGGTCGAGCTGGGCGATCAGGGCCGCGGTGTCGGCGAAGTCCCGGGCGCCGCTCGCGGCGGGATCGAGGTCGAAAACCTGGCCCGGCAGGACAGCGGCGAGCTGGGCGGCCTGGTCGGCGGTCAGCGATCGATGACGGTCATTGCCGTTGGTGGGGCTGCCCCGGGTGGCCAGGCCGATCTTCAAGCCCGGCGGCAGGGCGGGCCAGGTGGCAGGGGTGTTGAGATAGGGTTCCGTCGGCAGGGCCTCCAGGGTCGTTCCCAGTGGGGCCGGCAGACCACCGGCCATGACCCAGTAGTCGGGATCGGGGAAGTCCACCGCCCCGGCGGCGGCCAGCACCCGGGCGCCGGGGAAGCTGTGGGCGAACAATCGCTCCAGGCTCGGCCGGCACAGCAGGGTGACGTCGGCGCCCTGAGCCTGGAGCTGGGGAACGAAGCGGGCGAACTGGATCTGGTCGCCGAAGCCCTGCTCGGGGAAGATGACGATGTGCTTGCCGGCCAGGTCCTCGCCCCGCCATTCGGGATAGGGGAAGTCCTTGGGCGTGGGCAGCCGCATGGCCGGGATTTCGTGGCGCGCGCCGTAGAGCTTCCAGCCCTCCGGGTACTGCCCCTGGGCCATCAGCGCCAGGCCCAGGCCGAGCCGGGTCTCGGGGCTCGGGGCGGTCGCCAGGGCGCGGCGCAACTCGGCTTCGGCCTGAGAATAGCGGCCGGTCTGGTAGAGCAGCTGGCCCAGATGGTGGCGGGCCTGCGGCAGCTTGGGCGCGGCCAGGATCACCCGGCGCAGGCCCTGTTCGGCCTGGACCATGCGGCCGGCCTCCAGGTCCGCGACGGCCTGGGCCAACAGACGGCCGGTCGCCGGATCGATCAGAATCGGCGGAAGCATCAGGTCCCTTGGCCCGCGAAAAATGGACGGCGAGAAAACCACATCGCATCGACCGGCCCAAGACCAAGGTGGCATTGGCGGCGCGACGGAACCCGAACCGCCGCCCCGCGCTCCTAGGAAGCAAGCGGAGCCATGACATGACCGGACGCCCCCTCGGACGAAGCCTCGTCGTCCTGCTCGCCGTTGTGGCGGCCATCGCCATTCCGGCGATCCAGGCCACCCAGCATATCGGGCTGTCGGCCGCCGAGTTCGCCGGACAGGGCGACCAGACCCTGAGGGCCGCAGGCTACGCCTTCTCGATCTGGGGCCTGATCTATCTGGGCCTGGCCGCCTACGCCCTCTATCAGCTCACGGTCGCGCCCGAGACCCCGATCCTGCAGGCCCTGGCCTGGCCCTCGGCGGTGGCGATCGCCGGCTGCGGCGCTTGGATCCTGGCCTCGGCCTTCAACGCCCAATGGCTCAGCGTGGCGATCATCGTCATCTCGGCGGCGACCCTGATCGCGGGCCTGGCGCGCGCCCGGGCGCAGGCGCCCCTGCCCGCCGTCCGCGATCGCCTGCTGATCGTCTGGCCGCTGTCCCTGCTGGCCGGCTGGCTGACCATCGCCTCGGCCATCAACATCCTCACCGTGCTCACGGCCCAGGGGGTGATCGGGCCCGACCTGACCTGGGCGGTCCTGGGGATCGCCGCGGTGCTGCTGACGGGCGGCGCGGTCGGCTGGCGGCTGGCCTCGCCGGTCTATCTGGCGCCGATCATCTGGGGCCTGGCGGCGGTCTATGTGGCCGAGCAGGCCGAGAAGCCGAACGCGGCCTGGCTGGCGGCGGGCGCGGCCGTCCTGCTGGCGGTCGAGGCCCTGATCCTGCTGCGCCGCCGCAGCGCCTAGAGGCTAGGCCGCGACCCGCCCGAACCGCTGGCGGTACTCGCCCGGAGTGATCCCCACCCGCTTCTGGAAGGCACGGTGCAGGCCGTCCAGGCTGCCGAACCCCGCCCGCTCCCCCACCCGCGCCAGGGGCCAGTCGGAGGTCTCCAGCAGGGCCTTGGCCCGGTCCACCCGCGCCAGCTCAACGAAGGCGGCCGGGGTGGTCCCCATCTCCTTCTGGAAGACGCGGGAGAAGGTGCGCTCGGTCATGCCGCCGCGACGGGCCAGTTCAGGCAGGCTGAGGTCGCCGGTGGGGTCGGCGCTGATCTCGGCCACCAGCTTGCGCAGGCGCGGCGTGGCGGCGGCCTGCACGCCGAGGCCCGCGCTGAACTGGGTCTGGCCGCCGGGACGGCGCATGAACAGCACCAGGTTGCGGGCCACCGCCAAGGCGACCTCGGCCCCGAGGTCGGCCTCCACGAAGGACAGGCACAGGTCGATCCCTGCCGTCACTCCGGCCGAGGTGTAGAAGGGCGGATCGGCCACGAAGATGGCGTCGGGCTCCAGCCGCACCGCGGGGCGGAAGGCGGCCAGGTTCTCGCAGGCGTCCCAGTGGGTGGTGGCGCGGCGGCCATCCAGCAGGCCCGCGGCGGCCAGGATGAAGGCGCCCGAACAGACGCTGCCGATGCGCCGCACCACGTCCCGGCGCGCCTGCAACCACTCGACGATACCGCTGCCGCGCATGGACAGCAGGCCCTGCTCATCGCCCCCGGCCAGCAGCACGGTGTCGAGGTCGCCCGGCAGGTCGGCGACCCGCACGGCGCCGGCCAGCCGCAGGCCGGAATTGCAGAGGATCTCGCCCCCCGCCTGCGACGCCAGGATCACCTGGTAGGCGGGCGCGGCGGCGAACCGGTTGGCCATGGAGAACACCTCCAGCGGCCCGACCAGGTCGAGGGACTGGGCGCCGTCATAGCCGATGAGGGCGATGTTGCGAGGATGGGTCTGGGCGTAGGCCATGGCGTAATATGCGACATGTATGACATTTCCGCCAGAGATTTCGACGCCTAGGGTCAGCCTCGTTGAAACCCCAAGACGGAGACTTCCCATGTCCGACCCCTGCACCAACGACAACTGCAGCTGCCAACCCTGCGCCTGCGGCCCCGACTGCCAGTGCGGCGAAAGCTGCGCCTGCAACGCCCCGAGCCAGGCGAGCGCCCCTGCCGCCTCGCAAGACTGACGCCCGCTTCCTCCCCGGAGACCTGACATGCGCACCCCCGTCCTCGCCGCCGCGGCCACCGCGGCGACCCTCGCCTTCCTGCAACCGGTCGCTCCCTGGGCCGCGACGGGGCCGAGCGTGGCGCTTGTCCGGGCCGACGGCCTGACCCTTCCGGCCCCAAAGGCCGGTCGGGCCAGGCCGCTGGTGGCGGTCCTGGCCGACAACGCCGGCGCCGAGACCACCGACTTCATCATCCCCTACGGCGTGCTCAAGGAGTCGGGCGTCGCCGAGGTGCGCAGCGTCTCCACCGGACCCGGCGCGGTCCGGCTGAGGCCCGCCCTGCGGGTCCTGGTCGACCAGACCACCGCCCAGTTCGACGCCGCTGAACCCGCCGGCGCCGACATCATCATCGTGCCCGCCCAGGTGAAGCCCAAGAGCCCCGAGCTGGCGGCCTGGCTGCAGGCCCAGGCGGCCAAGGGCGCCACGGTGGTCTCCATCTGCGAGGGGGCCCGGGTCCTGGCCAACGCCGGCCTGCTGAAGGACAGGCGGGCCACCACCCACTGGTCGGCCCTGAAGGGTCTGACCAAGGCCTATCCCGACACCACCTGGGTGCGTGACCGCCGCTATGTGCAGGACGGGCGCGTGATCTCCACCACCGGGGTCTCAGCCTCGATCCCCGCCTCGCTCGCCCTGGTGGAGGCCATAGGCGGCCGCCCGGTCGCCCAGGCCACCGCCACCCGCATCGGGGTGCGCGAATGGGGGCCCGCCCACCGCACCGCCGACTTCCAGGTGACCGGCGCCGACTATGGTCACGGGATCGCGGCCCTGGCGGCCTTCTGGCGTCACGAGACGGTGGAGGTCCCCCTGGCCGACGGCGTCGACGAGGTGGCGCTGGCCCTGCGCGCCGACACCTGGTCGCGCAGCTACCGGACCCATGTGGCGATCACCCGCCCGGGCCTCGGATCCGTGCGCTCCCGCCACGGCCTGACCATCCTGGCCACCGGCGAGCCCCACGAGGGCGCCTACCGCCTGCCCCTGCAGTCCGGCCCGGTCGCGGCCCAGATCGAGGACGACCTGACCTCCATGGGCCGCCGCTACGGCCCCGAGGCCGCGCGCCTGGCCAAGCTCGGCCTGGAATACGACCCGCCGCGCTAGGACGGCCTGTCGGGTCGGCAGACAGGTCCGGCGTTTGCTTCTGGACCGTCGGCGCCGGGCGTCGCAACATGCGCCCAGGGCGGAGGGCGACGGACTTGGAGGACATGACGGCGGATCTGCCGGGCTTCTTCCAGCGGGCCTTCGCCTGCTCGCCGGAGGTCGCCGCGGCCGTCGCCCGCAGGGCCCACGACCGCACCTATGCGGCCCAGGCGCCCATCGTCCACCAGGGCGACCCCGGCCGCGAGACCTTCCTGCTGATGCTGGGCCGGGCCCACGCCCTGCTCTATGGCCGCGACGGACAGGTGGTGCTGCTGCGCGAGTTCGAGCCCGGCGACATCTTCGGCTCCATCGCCGAGGTGCGGCCGACCCCGGAGGACGCCGACATCGTCGCGGTGGAGGCGGCCCGGGCCGCGGCCTTCGTGACCTTCGACTTCGTCCAGCTCATCGAGACCCACGGCGCCGTCGGCCTGGCGGTGTCGCGCCTGCTGCTCAAGCAGCTGCGCCAGGCCACCGGCGCCATCCTGCAGCGGGCCACCCTCTCGGCTCAGGGACGCGTCTATGCCGAACTGCTGCGGCTCGCCCGCCTGGGGGACGGCCGGACCCTAAGGCCGGCGCCGGTGCTCGCCGCCCTGGCGGTCCGCGTCCAGACCACCCGGGAGACCGCCTCGCGGGCGGTGGGGACGCTGGAGCGGCGCGGCGTGATCCGCCGCGACGGCGCGGCCCTGGTGATCGTCGCCCCGCACCGCCTGGAAGACCTCATCGTCTGAAGGGTCAGGCTTTCAGGGCGTGCAGGCGGATCTCGCCGCCGTCCAGGTCGCCGACATATTCGGTGCGCGACGGCCGCAGGGCGTGGAGGGCCGCGGCGAAGTCGTCGCTGACCTGGATCGCGCCCACGGGCGTGGCGGCCAGAATCTGCGCCGGCAGGTCGGCGGTCTCCCCCAGCAGCAGCTCCGCGCCGCCGAACGGATCGGGCGCGGCCCGCAGCAGCCCATAGTGGCCGGCGCTGCGCGCCTGCGGCGCCGCCGCGCGGATCGCCAGGGCCGCAGCGGCGGCCTGGGCGGGGCCCGCGAAGACCATGGCCAGGCGCCGCCCTTCCCAGCGCGGCGGCGCCAGGGGATGGGCCGCGGCCGCCAGGGCCGGCAGCACCTCGCCGATCAGCGCCGCCTCCTCGGTGTCGCCGAAATCGACGGACAGCAGGGCCGCCAGGCGCAGGTTCCCGGCGGCTGGCCAGGCTGACGCCTCGCCGCCGAGACGGCGCGCGGCGATGACCTGCCGGCGACGGCCGGCGGCGGTCCAGGTGGCCAGGCTCTGGCGGCTGGCCAGGCTTCCTTCGGCGTCCTCATCGACCACGACGATCTGCGCGGCCTCGGTGGCCAGGGCGCGGGCCCGCATGACGGCGCAGCCCATGGCCACCTCGGCCGCCAGTTGGACCGCCAGGGCCTGGGTCGGATCGGCGCCTGGGGCGACCACCCGCACGCTCTCGGCGGCGGCCATCAGGGCGTCAAAGCGCGGCCGCCAGTCGCCCCCCGCGGGATCGACCGAGGCCGAGGCGAAGGCCGCCACGCCGCCCGGCAGGATCAGGTGCAGTTGCGCGCCGCGGGCGACGAGGACCTCGGCCACCAGGATATCCGCGCCGGCCGCCAGGGCCCCGTAGCCCGCCCCGATCCGCTCCGCCGCCAGCTGCAGGCCCACCGCCTCGGCCACCCCCGCCGCTTCCAGGCGCATGAGGCCCGCATAGTGCAGGCTGCGGGGCGGCCGCAGGAGATCCAGCCAACCGGCGTCCGCCTCAAGGGCGGCCAGGATCAGGGCGAACTGGCGCAGGGTGGCGGCCTGGTCTTCCCAGGCCTCGGGCGCCAGGCTCACGGCCTCGGCCAGGGCCGTCTTCGCCTCCGCCGTGCGCCCCAGCAGCAAAAGGGCCTCGGCCCGGGTGGCCTGCCGCCAGTAGGGAGTCTCGGCCTCGTCGGCATCGCGGTCGAGAACCTCCAGCACCTGGACGGCGCGGGTCCGGGCCACCGCGGGCTCGCCGCCCAGCAGGGCCAGGGTGGCGGCGTTGATCAGGGGATAGCTGGCGCCGGTGAGCGCCCCGGCCTCGGCGTAGGCCAGGGCGGCCTCGGCGTAGAAGGCCCGCCGGTCCGCCCCGTCCGTCGCCAGGGCGCGGTCCTTGAGCAACCGCCCCCGCACGCTGAGCACCCCGGCGTCGTCCCGGACGCCCTCGAACCCGGCCTCGCGGAACAGCCGCCAGGCGTGGTCGAGGGCGCCCGCCCGCGCATGGGCGACGATGGAGAGCAGGGTCGGACGCGGGGAAACGCTCAAGCGAACAGTTCCAACTCATGACGGCGACGGAAGGCGAGAAGTCCTACGGCTGGAAGGTGCCGCCATTGTTGGGCACGTCGGGGTCGATAATGATCTCAACAGAGTCGGTGGCCGACTGCAGCACCTCAATGTGCAGATTGAACTTCTGCGGTTCGTGGTCGCCTCGGCGGACGACGCTGAACATGACGATGCGGCACTTGTTCTGGACCCTGGTCGCCCCTGTGTCGGGATTCGCGTCGTTGGCCGGCGTACCGCGCGCGAGGGATCCGTCGGAATTTACGTGCCAGAGATCGCAGTTGTCGTCGCTGTAGTCGTCCTTGGAGGTGACTCCGACGTCCTGCGTCCGGAACTGCCACTCCCAATCCGCTGACAGCTCGAGCACCACGGTGCACGGCTTATCGACCGGCACGTCGCGATCTGTGATCGTGCCCGGGCCCAGGGGATCAGGAATCTTCGGGACGACCGTCACGGGTTGAACCACCGCCCCGCAGCGCTTGGCGAGGAGTGTCCCGAGGGTTTCGTTCTGGACAACCCCGCATTCTTCGGCCTGGAAGCCCAGCCGTGGCCGGTTCGGATTCATGGTGAACCGGGCGTAGACGATCTCCTGTGGCTTGAAGTCCGCTGGCGCATTGCGCTGCAGCCGGATCATGTGGTTGAGGGATTTCGTCTCAACCATGTTCAAGAGCTTCATTTCAGTCCCTCGCTTCTCGGTTCTTGCGTGACACCAGCTCCAGGTTCTCCTGGAGCCGAACACGCTGTTGCGCCCAGTCCCGGTTGGCGGGATCGAGGGCGATCATGGCGTCGATGGCGGAGATCGCCTGGCGCAGGCGCTCCTGCGCCTGGGGGATGCGGCTGGCGCGATATTCGATGGAGGCCAGGGCCCGCTGGGAGGCGATCCAGCGCTCCCGCAGGGACATGTTCTTGGGGGCGGCCGCGATGAGCGGCGTCAGCAGCGCCCCCTCGGCGAGCCGTTCGGCGCGGGCGGCGGCCTCGTTGCGGTTGGCCCGGTATGCGTCGGCCAGCCAGGCATGGCGGTTGGCGAGGTCGGCGGCGATCTCCCAGCCGGGCCTCATCCGGGCGGCGGCGGCCTGCATCAGGCGCAGGCCCTCCCCGCAGGCGCGCAGGGCCCGGACCGGGTCCGGCGGCGAGCTCAGCGCAAGGGTGCAGAGGTTGCCCTCGGCATAGGCGGCCTCCCGCAGATATTTCGGGTTCTCCGGCGCCTGAGCCACCAGCCGTCCGGCCAGGGCGCGATAGGTGCGCCAGGCCCGGGTCGCGGGCGCCGGGCGACCCCGGAGATAGTCCACATAGCCCAGCCAGTACTGGCTCTGGGCGTGGGCCCAGATGCGGTCGGCCTTGTCCGGCTCGGCGGCCAGCAGGGCGCCGGTGGTGCGGGCCGCCTCGGCGAACTTGCCCAGGGCCGCTTCGAGATCGCCGCGCTTCAGATCGTCCTCGCCCATGGCGTGGAGCAGGCGGGCGCGCCGCTCCAGGGAGTCCGGCGGCAGATGAGCCAGGTCCTGATCGCCGTAATAGGCCAGCGCGCGGGTGTTGACGGCGGTGAGGATGTCGAGGCGTCCCACCTCCTTCAGCGGCGTGCGCAGGTCGGTCAGCATGAACTCCACCAGGGCCTCCGCCTCGGTGCGCTGCTCGCGGGCTTCCGTCCGCGAGGTCAGCGCGAAGATGGTCAACGCCCCCATCGCTAGCATCGCGGCCAGGGCCACCCCCGTGACGGCCGTCACGGCCCGCAGGCGGCGCTGAGCGTCGCGCTGGACCAGCTCGTCGAGCCCCACCCCGACAATCCCGGCCACCAGCTTCAGCAGGGCCAGGCGCTCTCCATCCCCCTCGGGCCGAAAGTCGGCGGCCAGGGGCTCCACCGCCACCCCGTCGGCGCCCGGAAGGCGCAGACAGTCGGGGAAGGCCTCCGGCGGCGCCCCCGCCGCCAGGGCCGCCAGGACGGGCCGGTCGGGATGCAGGCTGCGGAACAGCTCCACCTCGCGCGCCACCCAGGGCGAGGCCGCCGCGTGGGGCGAGCAGACCACGATCAGGCAGCCGGACTCCGCCAGGGCCGCGCGCACCTCGGCCGTCAGGTCCCCGGAGGCCGATAGCTCCTCGCGGTCGCGGAAGATCGGGGCGATCCGCCCGGGAACCGCGCCGCGCGCCGTGACCCGCCCCGCCAGCCGCCGGGGCACGGCGTAGCGCTCCAGACGCCGGTGCAGCCGTCGGCCGAACCGCCCATCCACGTGGCTGTAGCTGATGAAGGCGCGGTACCGGGGCGCCCGCCCCTCGCCCAAGTCGTCCATCACCGTCCCCCCGAACGATGTTCTCCAGCACCGTGGCAGAGCTTGAGGGGCTTCACAACGTGATCGTGTGTTTCGGCCGCCCTCCTCCGGAGCGTGATGGCCGTCACGGCGGGGCCCGGGATGTCCTCCTAATCTCAGCGTGATCCCGCCTCTCCCCGAGGGGGACCGACGCAGAGGAAACCGTCATGTCTCTAAGACTTTCCGTGAGCGGCGCAGCCCTCATCGCGGCTTTGTGGACCGCCGCCCCGGTTCGGGCGGAGGACGCCGTGGATCCCCAGGCCGGCGTGAAGGCGGACACCGCGCGCCTGCAAGCCCAAGCCGCCCTCGTCAATGCTCAGACCGAGGTCGTGAAGGCCAAGGCCACCGCTCTCGGACTGCCGAGCGCAGCCGGAACCACAACCCTGGGGGAAGGCGCCGGCGCAATGGAGGCCTGGATGCTGTCCAGCGCCGCGATCAATGAGGCCGCGAGAACGATCGCCGACTCCGCCAAGGGTCTTGGCCCGATCCTCGTGCTGCCCGGGTCTGAAACCGTAAATCTCGGCCTTGCAGCGTCTCTTCGCGCCGAGATCGCCGCCCTGAATGCGGCGGCCGACAACGCCCAGCTCGCCGGTTGCCCCCGCGCGCCGCCGCGGGCCGACCCCAGGTTCATGGCGGCCGGCGCGGCCCTGCCCCTCTTGGGCGCCGTGGTCGGCGCACTCAAAGTGGACACCGAGGTGCGCGCCCTTGAGGTCAAGGCCGACGACCGCGCGCTCGTCAATGCGATCGCAGCCCGCCTCGGCTCCGAGGCCATCATTCCCGCCGAGGCTGTCAACCCGGGAGCGCGGGCCACGGGCGCGCTCATCAGCGAACTGGATGACCTGGGCCGTCGCCGCAATGCGGCCTTCCAGTGCCGAAGCCAATGGGCGGCTTCGGGCGACACGGCCGGCATCAAGGCGAAGGTCGCCGTCCTCGACAGCCTCATCGCGCGGATCGACGAATTCCAGCTCCGTGTCAGCCAGGGCGGCGCGGACACGCCAAGCCTGCTCATCCGAGCGTCCCAACTTGCGGCCATAGCCGACAGGAATCCGCTGGTCCTCCGCGTGGCCATTGAGCGGGCCGGCGGCAGCCTGCTCAAACGAACCAATCTATGGACCGCCTTCGGCGCGGAGGGGGTCAGCCTCACCGGCGGCCTGGTCGTCAGCTATCGCCTCACCGATCCCCGTTCCGGAAGCATTCGGGCAGCGGGCCTGCTGATCTGCCGCACCGCCAAGACGCGCATGGGCGACGTCCAGCGCGGCCGCGTTAGCGTCGCCGGTTGCGCGGCCACCACCGCGCAGCCGACCTAGCTCCCCCCCACACTCCCCTTCCGGAAAAGGCGCTCGCCATGACCGACACCACCGTCACCCCGCCCCCGGCGGGCCCGCCCCTGCACGCCCTCGTCACCGCCGGCGTCCTGCTGCTGCTCTATGTCGGCCTGACCGTCGCCATGATGGGCTATTTCGCCGCCAGCGAGGGCAAGCTCTGGGAGCACGCCCTGCTGATCTACAACGGCTTCACGGCCTTCGCCGTCGCCGCCGGCGGGGTGCTGCTGGGCACCCAGATCCAGCAGGCCAACGTCACCGCCGCCCGCCGCGAGGCCACCGAGGCCCGCTCCGAGAGCGATCGCGTCAAGCAGGCCGCCCGCGCCGCCCTGGCCGCGACCCACGCCCCGTCCGCGGCGGCCGGGGCCGGCGCCCTCGCCGACGTCCGCGACCTGCTGACCAAGGCCATCTGAACCACCCCCGGCGCCGCCATCGTGGGGACGCCGACCCACCGAACGAGAGGAACCACCATGCCCAGTCTCCTTCGCCACCTGGCGCTCGTGTCCGAGTCCGCCGTCGTCGCGCCCGGCGACGTCATGCGGGTCGCCGCCGCCCTGCAGAAGCAGGCCAGCCGCGACCTCGCCCCCGCCTGGGATGTCGGCGCCACCGTCGACGCCTTCGCGCGCCTGGAGGACGTCCCCACCGACTACTGGCCCATGATCGTCATGGACGACATCGGCTACGCCGGCGCGGCGGGCATCCACATGGACAAGGACGGCCAGCCGTTCGGCCTGATCACCGGATCGAACGACCTCGATGAGTGGTCGCTGACCGCCAGCCACGAGTCGGTGGAGATGCTGGTGGACCCGTTCGGCAACCGTCTGGTGAGCGGCGACTCCCTCAAGCCCAAGCAGGGCCGCGTGAACTACCTGGTGGAGGTCGCCGACCCGTCGGAGGCCGCCCAGTTCGGCTATTCCATCAACGGCGTCCTGGTGAGCGACTTCTACACGCCGCACTTCTTCGATCCGGTCGCCGACGGCGGGGTGCGCTACTCCTTCACGGGAGCGATCCAAGGCCCCCGCAGGGTGCTCCACGGCGGCTACCTGTCCTGGCACGACCTGGCGACCGATCACTGGTGGCAGCAGGTCTGGTTCGGCACGGCCGAGCCGGTCTTCCGCGACCTGGGGGTCCTGACGGGCGAAGGCAACCTGCGCGCCAAGGTCGATCGGGCCACCCCGGAGCGGAAGGCTCGCGGCGAAGGCGGCCGGGCCAGCGCCTCCCGGGTCGGCATGCCGGTCTCGGCCATGGCCGCGCCGGCGGAGACGCGGGCCCAACGGCTGCGGGCCCAGATCGCCGAGCTCGTGAAATAGAACCGGGACCCGGTCCGGAGTAGGATGCGTCATGACTGACGATCCCGACGAGGCGGCGCGGCGCAAGGCCCGCGCCGATAAGCTCCGCGCCCAGATCCAGCGCCTCAAGGGCGGCGGCGCGCCGCCGCCCGACGAGGACACGACGCCGGAATCGGCGCGGGACTTCGTGGAGCGGAAGATGCGCGACCTCGACGACAAGGCCGAGTAACGGGCGCTAGAAGGTCGCGGCCGCCATCTTGGCGATCCAGACCGCCAGCAGGGTCACGAGGGTCCCGGTGAGCAGGCCGCGGGCGAAGGCGCCGTGCCGTTCCCACCAGACTCGCCGCGCCCGAAACCGCTGAGCGCGATCAATCCGTCGTTTCTGCATCGCCATGGGCGACCCTGTGCGCCTCGAACGAGTCCGCCGCAAGGCCCGACCGCGGCCTTTGAGGGGCGCCGGGCGTCAGGCCTGTGGAGTGTGTCCTACCCGACCCACAAAGTCGGCGTGGGATTCATAGTCTCCGAAATCGGCGATCTGCGGGGCCAGGACGGCGCAGTCGGCCATCCAGCGCTCGGCGTCGGCGAAACGGTCGCGGCGGTTGAACCGCAGGGTCCGGCCGATCATCGCCCGGTAGAGCAAGGTCGCGGCCAGGGGGTGGCGGCCCTCCAGGACCTGGGCGGCGGCCTCCAGCCCCTCATAGTCGTCGCCGTCGATTTCGCCCGCCCGCGCCAGGATCAGGGCGGCGGCCTGGCTGGGCGCCGGCCAGGCCAGGAAGAACCGCAGGGCGGCGGGGAAGCTCTTGAACCCCGCCACATAGGCCATGGCCCGGTCCTCGGCCTCCACGTCGTCGAAGTCGGGCAGGCGCTTGAGATAGGCCCGCAGCCGCTCGGCCGACAGCCGCTGCTCGAAGGCGGCCCAGCGCACCGCCTGGGCCGCGTCGGCCTGACCGTCGGCCTCCAGGGCCTCGAGATAGGCGTCCTCCCAGGCCTTCAGGCTGGGGGCCGAGGCCACCACCCGGGCCTGGGAGCGGGCGACGTCGGCGAAGGCCGGCGGGGCCGAGCGCTTGAGGGCCGCCAGCGCCTCCGGCGCGCGGCCGGCGGCGGTGAGGCGGCTGGCGATCTGGGCGCCGGTCCAGGGCTGCAGGGCCTCGCTGGCGGTGATGGTGGCGATGAATCCGTCCACGTCGCCCTGGGCGTCGGCGAGCGCCTGGACCGCGGCGCGCAGGGCGGGCTTGGGCCGGCCGCGCCGGGCGATGGCGGCCTCCAGCAAGGCCCGCAGCCGGGCGATCCCGGCGGCGTCCAGGGCCGGCAGCAGGATCTCCACCAGGCGCACGAAGATCTCGTTCTCGTCGGTCTCCAGGGCCTGGAAGGCGCGCTCGGCCAGGGCCAGGCTCGAGCCGCCGGCGCGCGCGGCGACGGGCCCCAGGTCCTCCACGGCGGCCAGGAACACCGCCTCCACCTCGCCCTTGTCGTCCTTGGTCAGCGACAGGACGCCCTCGGCCATGTCGACGAACCGCCAGAGGAAGTCCAGCGCCAGGGCCGGATTCTCCTGGGCCATCTTGCCCGCGATCATCGCGCGCTGGAGCTCCAGGTCGCGGACGAACTCTTTGTACTTGCGCCAGTGGACGCGGGAGCGGCGGGTCTCGATGGCCGCCAGCCGCTTGGCCACCTCGGCGGCCAGATCCTCGGCGCCGACCTCGCCGGCCAACTCCATGCGCAGGCGCCGCTTGATGGTGGGCTGGGCCTCGGCGACGTCCACCAGGATCTCGGCCAGCCGCGCGGCGCCCAGGTCGGCCAGGTTGGCGGCCGTGACGGTCTTGCGGGAACCCGGACGCTTCACCAAAAAACTCTCTCCCTGGCCGCCCCCCGCCTCTACCCGGAACCGGCCGCCCGCGCCATCGGTCCGCCGACGGAACGCTTGCCCGGCCTGTCCGTTCTCCGGTGTCGGGCCTTGCCTGGGGGACTTGCGACATGGATCAGGCCGAAGCCGAAGCGATCGTGGCCTCGCGCCCGTGGTGGTACCACCGGTTCGAGATCTTTCCCGGCGTGGTCACCCCCGGCGTCTACGATCCCAGCGGCACCCTGAGCGAGCTCGGCCTGCCGCAGGACATGACGGGCATGACCGTCCTGGAGATCGGTCCCGCCGACGGCTACTTCACCAAGATGCTCACCGCCCGCGGCGCCTCGGTCACCGCCGTCGACTACGCGGCCAAGGACTTCTACGGGTTCGCCGACATGGAGCGGCTGGCCGGGCGCAAGTTCCGGTTCATCCGCGCCAATGTCTACGAACTGGACACCCTGCCCATCGAGCCCTTCGACGTGGTGATCTGCCTGGGGGTCCTCTACCACCTGCCCGACCCGTGCCGGGCCCTATGGTCCCTGCGCCGCTACGCCAAGGGCGCCTTCATCCTGGAGACCCTGGTCAGCCGCAAGCACGAGGACGAGCCCTTCGCCGAGTACCTGCCCGGCGACAGCAACAACCAGGACTTCACCAACTTCTGGGCCCCCAATCCCCTGTGCTGCGACAGGATGTTGGCCGACGCCGGCTTCGTCGTGGAGTCCCAATGGATCAACGAAAGCCGCGGCATGTTCCGCTGCGCCGTCCACCCCGAGGAGTGGGCGAGCAAGAAGATGCGGGTGGCCTACGACTATCTGACGGTCTGATCCCGCCCGCCATTTTGATTACCTGAGGCGTAATCGCGCCGGCGCCCCGAAGGGCTCACCTTCCCCGCATCAGACACGGGGAAGACCGATGAACCGACGCAACATCCTCGCCCTCGGCGCCACGGCGACCGTCCTGCCGCTGCGCGCCCAGGCCGCGCCCGAGCCCAGGCCCCACCGCGCCGCCCAGATCGTCGCTCGCGACGGCACGAAGCTTTTCCACCGCGACTGGGGCGAGGGCGCGCCCATGGTCTTCATGGCCGGCTGGACCCTGACCTCCGAGGCCTGGGCCTATCAGGCGGCCGATCTGTCGGACCAGGGCGTCCGCTGCATCGCCTATGACCGGCGCGGCCACGGGCGGTCGGACGATCCGGGCCGCGGCTATGACATCGACACCCTGGCCGACGACCTGGACTCGGTGCTCACCACCCTGCACCTGAGGGCCGTCACCATCGTCGCCCACTCCATGGCTTCGGGGGAAATCACCCGCTACCTGACCCGCCACGGGGCCGGCCGCGTCGCCAGGGTGGTCTATCTTGCGCCCACGACGCCCTTCCTGACCCGGACGGCGGACAATCCCGACGGCGCGCCAGCGGCCTATTTCGAGCGGGCGCGGAAGACCTGGAAGACCGATTTCCCCAGATGGCTGGATGACAACACCGACCCCTTCGTCACGCCGCAGACCTCGACCGGCATGAAGGACTGGATCAAGTCCATCATGCTCACCTGCTCGATGCAGGCGGTCGTCGAATGCAACAAGTCGATGGTCGGCACGGACTTCCGCCGGGAGCTGACGAAGATCAGCCTGCCCTGCCTGGTGATCCAGGGCGACCGAGACGTCTCAGCGCCCCTACCGCTCACCGGCCAGCGCACCGCCCAGCTGATCCCGGGCGCGCGGCTGGTGGTCTATGAGGGCGCGCCGCACGGGCTGTTCGTCACCCATATGGACCGGCTGAACGCCGACCTGCTGGCCTTCGCGAAGGCTTAGCCGAACTTGGCGGGGTCGGGGCCGATGCGGCCGTCGGCGGCGTCCAGGCCCGCGATGGCCTTCAGGTCCTCTGCGTCCAGGGCGAAGTCGAACACCTGGAGATTGGCCACGATGCGGGCCGGGGTCACCGACTTGGGGATCACCGTCAGGCCCAGGTCCACGTGCCAGCGGATGATCACCTGGGCCGCAGTCTTGCCGTGCTTGGCGGCGATCTGCCCGATCACCGGATCGTCCAGCAGCCGGCCCTGCCCCAGCGGGCTCCAGGAGGTGGTGGCGATGCCCTTGGCGGCATGGAAGGCGCGCAGCTGCGCCTGCTGCCAACGGGGGTGCAGCTCGATCTGGTTGGCGGCCGGGGTCACCCCGGTCTCGCCGATGATCCGCTCCAGGTGCGGGATGGCGAAGTTGGAGACCCCGATGGACTTGGCCCGGCCCTCCTCGCGCAGCCGGATCAGGGCCTTCCAGCTCTCCAGATAGAGGTTCTGGGTCGGGGCCGGCCAGTGGATCAGGTAGAGGTCGACATAGTCCATGCCAAGCCGCGCCAGGCTCTTGTCGAAGGCCGCCAGGGCCGCGTCATGGCCCTGGTTCTCGTTCCACAGCTTGGTGGTGATGAAGAGCTTGTCGCGGGCCACCCCCGAGCGCTTCACCCCTTCGCCCACCCCGGGTTCGTTGCGATAGGCCGCGGCGGTGTCGATGGCCAGGTAGCCGGCCGCCAGCGCCGTGGCCACCGTGTCGGCGGTGGTCTCGGCCGGGCTCTGCCAGACCCCCAGCCCCACCTGGGGCATCCGCCGGCCGTCGTTGAGCGTCAGGAAGGTCTGGTCGGTCATGGGAGCTCCGGGCTGGCGAGGGTCGGGCCCAGACATAGGCCGTGTCGCCCGCCGTCCAAGGCCTAATCCACCGCCACCGTATAGTTGAGGGCCAGGCGCCCGCCGTCCGGATAGAGGGTCTGGCCGGTCATGTAGGAGGCGTCGTCGCTGGCCAGGAACAGGGCGACCTTGCCGATCTCCGAGGGCTCGCCGAACCGCTTCATCGGCGTGCGCGCCAGCACCCGGCGGCGCGCGTCATCGTTCTCCATCACGTCCTTGAGGATGTCGGTGGAGATGGTGCCCGGCCCGATGGCGTTGACCCGCACCCCATGGGGAGCCAGCGCCAGGGCCATGGACTTCGTCAGCTGGGCGATCCCGCCCTTGGAGGCCACGTAGGCGATCTGGTTGGGGATGGCGACGACGGCGTTGATGGAGGACATGTTGATGATCGCCCCCCGGATCTTGGCGTCCACCATGTGGCGGGCCACGGTCTGGCCGATCACGAAGGGCGCCCGCAGATTGACCGCCATCACCCGGTCGAAGTCGGCCAGGTCGCAGTCCAGGATGTCGCCGGGCGCCAGGATGCCGGCGTTGTTCACCAGGATGTCGATGCGCCCCAGCAGGGCCGCCGAGCGGATCACCGCCTTCTGGGCCGCGGCGGCGTCGGAGACGTCGCAGGGCACCGCGTGGACCTTGCGGCCGCTCTGCCTGGCCAGGTCCTTGGCGGCGGCGGCCAGGCGCTTCTCGTCGATGTCCATCAGGGCCAAGTCGCAGCCCTCGGCGGCGAAGGCCTCGGCGCAGGCCAGGCCGATGCCGCCGGCCGCCCCGGTGATCAGGGCCGCGCGCCCCGCCAGCCGGTCGCCCATCACCAGACCCCGGTGTTGGGCATCGAGGTCCAGGGCTCGGCCGGGGCCTTGGCGGGCCCGGCCTGCAGCAGCTCCACCGAGATGCCGTCTGGCGAGCGGACGAAGGCCATGTGGCCGTCCCTGGGGGGCCGGTTGATGGTCACGCCCCCGGCCTGCAGCCGCGCGCAGGTCTCGTAGATGTCGTCCACCGCATAGGCCAGGTGGCCGAAATTGCGGCCGCCCTGATAGTCCTCCGGATCCCAGTTGTAGGTCAGCTCGACGGTGGGGGCGCGGCTGGCCTTGGCCATCTCCTCGTCGCCGGGGGCGCAGAGGAAGACCAGGGTGAAACGCCCCCCCTGGTTCTCGACGCGGGAGACCTCCTTCAGCCCCAGCTTGTCGCAATAGAAGGCCAGGGAGGCGTCGAGGTCGGCCACGCGGACCATGGTGTGCAGGTATCTCAAGACGTCTCCTTTTCGTTCAACCCTGGATGGTATCCAAGGCTCAGCTTGGCGCTGGGGGCACGTGCATGCCGATCCTGCGGCTTCACGGGCACAATATGCGGCCATACATCATCCTGTCCGCGATTTCATTTGCGCTCGCAGAACGGTGGCATCAAAAGCCACTGCAACCTATCTGCATAGGATTGCGGGGCGGGCGGCCGACTCATGTGCGGACGCCGAACGACTGCTGCGCTCGGGGAAACGGCTGTATGCGCGTCAAATCTTCTTATCTTTTCGCGGGCGGAATCTTGCTCGTGGCCGCCTTGTACTTCCTGATCGGCTCGCTGTTCGGCGGGGGCGAGAAGAAGGACGGCGCCCAGGCCAAGACGACGACCGCCTCCACCCTCCCCTCGGTCCAGGTCGCCCTGACGCCCGAGAGCGTCCACGAGTACGCCGTGGTGATCCGCGGCCGCACCGAGTCGGCCCGCACCGTGTCGGTGAAGTCCGAAAGCCCCGGCACCGTGGCCGCCACCCCCGCCACCGAGGGTAGCTATGTGGCCAAGGGCGCGGTGCTCTGCCGCCTGAACGTCGATGCGCGCCAGGCCACCCTGGACCAGGCCCGCGCGGCCCTGCGCTCGCGCCAGCTGAGCCAGCAGGCCTCGGTGGAACTGGCCAAGAAGGGCTTCCGCTCCCAGACCCAGGTCCTGCAGGACCAGGCCAATCTCGACAACGCCGCGGCCCTGGTCCGCCAGGCCGAGATCGGGGTCGAGCAGATGAACATCCGCGCGCCCTTCTCCGGCGTGTTCGACAAGCGCGAGGCCGAGATCGGCGCCTATCTGTCGCCGGGCCAGGCCTGCGGCACCATGATCGAGCTGAACCCGCTGCTGATCGTCGGCGACCTGCCCGAGACCGACGCCGGCAAGCTGCATGTCGGCGCCCCGGCCACCGCCACCCTGCTGTCGGGGGAGCGCCTGTCGGGCCGCGTCCGCTACGTCGCCCGCGACGCCGACGCCCAGACCCGCACCTATCATGTGGAGGTCGCCGCGGCGAACCCCAACATGGCCGCCCGCTCGGGCCTCTCGGCCACCGTCCGCATCTCCGCCGGCGTAGGCCCCGCCCACCAGGTGCCGGTGTCCTCCCTGGTGCTGGACTCCGCCGGCCGCCAGGGCGTCCGCTACGTCGAGGCCAACAATCAGGTGGCCTTCGCCCCGGTCACCGTGATCGAGGAAACCCCCGGCGGCGTCTGGGTCGCGGGGCTCCGCGGTCCGGTGCGCGTCATCACGGTCGGCCAGTCCTACGTGGCCGAAGGTCAGAAGGTTCGGGTCGCCAGCGCGCGCTAAGCCGCGCCCGCGCCCCTGGAGATAGAGACGATGATCGGACCCTTGATCGACGGCGCGATTAAACGGCGCAAGGTCGTGCTGGGCGTCACCCTGATCGCCAGCATTTTCGGCTTCCTGGCCTACAACTCGATGCCGCGGGAATCCAACCCCGACATCACCATCCCCTTCGTCTCGGTGGTGGTGCCCTATCCGGGCGTCAGCCCCGAGGACGCCGAGCGGCTGCTGGTCAAGCCCATGGAGACCGAGCTTCAGAGCATCGAGGGCCTGAAGCAGATGAACGCCGTGGCCCGCCAGGGCATGGCCGTCGTCAATCTCGAGTTCGAGGCCGACTTCAACAAGGACAAGGTCCTGGAGGACGTCCGCGCCAAGGTCGACCTGGCCCGGGGCAAGTTCCCCCCGGACGCCGAGGAGCCGATCATCGAGGAGGCCAACTTCTCCGGGGACCCCGTCATCGGCATCGTGCTGTCGGGCGCGGCGCCCGAGCGCGAGCTGGTGCGGATCGCGCGCGACCTGCAGGACCGCCTGGAGGCCACGCCCGGGGTGCTGGAGGCCAGTCTCAGCGGCGGCCGTGAGGAGTTCCTCGAGGTCACCGTCGATCCCATGCGGATGGAGGCCTACAACGTCACCACCGGCGAACTGGCCCAGGTGATCAGCCGCAACAACCAGTTGGTGCCGGCCGGCGACCTGCGCTCCGGCGCCGGCAAGTTCGCGGTCAAGGTCCCCGGTGTGGTGGAGAAGCCCGAGGACATCCTCTCCCTGCCCATCAAGAAGAACGGCGACCGCCTGATCACCGTGGGCGACATCGGCGACGTGCGGCGCACCTTCAAGGAAGCCAGCTATATCAGCCGCTTCAACGGCCAACCCGCCTATTCCCTGGACGTCTCCAAGCGCTCCGGCGCCAACGTCCTGGAGACCGTCAAGAAGGTCCGGGCCGTGGTGGCCGAGGAGCAGAAGCGCTGGCCCGAGACGGTCAAGGTCTCCTACATCTTCGATGAGAGCGACTTCATCGGCCGCACCCTGATCGTGCTGGAAAGCGGCCTGATGTCGGCCACCCTGCTGGTGATGATGATCATCGTCGCCAGTCTCGGAATCCGTCAGGGCCTGATGGTGGGGCTGGCGATCCCGGCCTGCTTCATGCTGGCCTTCCTGATGCTCAACGCCATGCACGTGACCCTCAACCAGATGGTCATGTTCGGCATGGTGCTGGCCGTCGGGATCCTGGTGGACGGCGGCATCGTGGTGGTGGAGTACGCCGACCGCAAGATGGCCGAGGGCATGCCCAAGGGCGAGGCCTTCGCCGCCGCCGGCAAGCGCATGTTCTGGCCGGTGCTGAACGGCACCCTGACCACGCTCTGCGCCTTCATCCCCTTCATGTTCTGGAACTCGATCGCCGGGAAGTTCATGAGCTTCCTGCCGCTGACCCTGTTCTTCGTGCTGGGCGCCTCGATCTTCGTGGCCCTGATCTTCACCCCTGCCCTGGGCTCCATCGTCGCCCGCAAGGCCGCGGTGGACGCCGACCACCTGGCCGAGATCGAGAAGTCCGAGCGGGGCGACCCGCGCGAGATGACCGGATTCATGGGCTGGTACGCCCGCAACATCAGCTTCCTCGGCCAGCATCCCTTCCGGGTGATGGCCGCGACCCTGGTGATCATCTTCGGGGTCTTCTACTGGTTCGGCCACACCAAGCACCGGACCGAGTTCTTCCTCGACCAGGACCCGGAGTTCGTGGCCGTCTACGTCAAGGCGCGGGGCAACATGTCCCCCGAGGCCCAGGACAAGCTGGTGAGCCAGGTGGAGGCGCGCCTGCAGGGCATCAAGGGCGTCAACTCCATCTTCGTGCGCAGCGGCTCGGCCAGCAGCGGCGGCGGCCCCAACGCCCCGCCCAACGACACCATCGGCCGCATCAATGTCGACTTCCAGGACTACGAGGACCGCAAGGCCCTCGGCCTGCGCGGCAAGGACATCGCCAACGAGGTGCGCAGGCGCGTCACCGACATCCCCGGCATGCAGGTCGAGGTCCGCGAGCCCCAGGGCGGCCCGCCCACCGGCAAGGACGTGCAGGTCGAGTTGCGCGGCAACGACCCCGTGGCCCTGAACAAGGCCGCCAACCTGGTGAAGGCCAAGCTGGCCGCCGATCCGCAGCTGATCGAGCTGGAGGACAACCGCACCTCACCGGGCATCGAGTGGAACCTCGCCGTCGACCGCGAGGCTGCCGGCCGCTACGGCGTCGACGTGCTCACCGTCGGCCAGGCGATCCAGTACACCACCGGCGGCGTGCTGGTGGGCCGCTTCCGCCCCGACGACGCCGAGGACGAGCTGGACATCCGGGTGCGCTTCACGCCCGAGGGCCGCAACGTGGCGGCCTTCGAGAACATGAAGATCTCCACGGCCCTGGGCCCGGTGCCCGCCAGCTACTTCATCAAGCGCGTCCCGGCCCAGCAGGTGACAAACATCCAGCGCCGCGACAGCCAGCGCCTGGTGATCGTCCAGGCCAACGCCGTCGAGGGCGTCGCCGCCAACCAGAAGATCGCCCAGCTCAAACCCTGGCTGGAAAAGGCGCCCATCGACCCCTCCGTCCGCTGGAAGTTCACCGGCGCCGACGAGGAGGGCCAGAAGGCCGCCATCTTCTTCATGACCGCCATGTCGGCGTCCCTGTTCATGATGGGGGTGATCCTGCTGTGGCAGTTCAACAGCTTCTACGGCGTGCTGGTGACCCTCTCGGCGGTGGCCCTCTCCACCGTCGGCGTGCTGCTGGGGGTGCAGATCAACCTCATGCACACCTTCGACTACATCTCGGTGATCATGCTGGGCACTGGGGTCGTGGCCCTGGCCGGGGTCGTGGTGGGCCACAACATCGTGCTGGTGGACACCTACTACCAGCTCCGCCGCTCGGGCTACGAGGCCGACGACGCCGCCGTCCGCGCCGCCGCCCAGCGGTTCCGGCCGGTCATGCTCACCACCCTGGTGACGGTGGTGGGCCTGCTGCCGCTGATGTTCCAGATCCACCCGAACTTCCACAACGCCCATATCGAGTACAAGGCGCCGGGGTCGGAGTGGTGGGTGCAGCTCTCCGGCGCGGTGGTCTGGGGCCTGTCCTTCGCCACCCTGCTGACCCTGATCCTGACCCCCGTCCTGCTGGCCGCCCCCAAGGTCATGGCCCGCCGGTTCGCCTGGCTCTGGGCCCGCACCCTGGGGCCGCGCCTGGGTCGGAAGACGCCGCGGGATCGCCAGCTGGTGTTCGGCGACGACGACGTGCCCAAGGCCGCCGAGTAGGGCCACGCTTGCCTGAGGCGTCGTCGTCCACTATACGGGACGTATGACGACTATAGTGGACGACACTGGCGCCCGCATCGCCGCGCGGCTCCGGCTGGAGCGCGACGCCCGCGGCTGGTCCCTGGCCGAGGTGGCGGAACGCTCCGGGGTGGCCAAGGCCACCATCAGCAAGATCGAGCGCGAGGAGATGAGCCCCACGGCCGTCATCCTGGTGCGGCTGGCCGGCGCCTTCGACCTGACCCTGGCGGGCCTGCTGCTGCGGGCCGAGGGCCAGGAGGATCGGCTGTCGCGGGCCGCCGACCAGCCCACCTGGCGCGATCCGGAGACCGGCTACCTCCGCCGCCAGGTCTTCAGCCGGCCCGACCATCCGGTGGAGCTGGTGAGCGTCGACATGCCCCCGGGGCGGAAGGTCACCCTGCCCGCCTCGTCCTACGCCCGCATCCGCCAGGTGGTCTGGGTCCAGGCCGGGGAGCTGACCATCCACGAGGGCGGCGAGCGCCACCGCCTGGCCGCCGGTGACGCCCTGGGCTTCGGCCCGCCGGGCGAGGTCACGATCGCCAACGAGACCGCCGCGCCTTGCGCCTACGTCGTCGCCCTGGCCCGGAGCTGACATGTTCGACATCCGCCCCCTCGGCCCCGAGGCCCGGTCCCTACTCCGCGACCTGCTCATCGAGGTGGTGGCCGGCGGCGCCTCGGTCAGCTTCATGCATCCCCTGTCGGCGGCGGACTCCGCCGCCTTCTGGGACGCCGCCCTCGCCGCCGCCGCCGAGGGCAGGCGGGTGGTCCTTGGGGCCTGGGACGGCGAGGTCCTGGCCGGCACGGTGACCCTGCTGCTGGACTGCCCGCCCAACCAGCCGCACCGCGGCGAGATCGCCAAGCTGATGGTCCGCGAGAGCTGCCGCGGCCGAGGGATCGCCGCGGCCCTGATGCGCGCGGCCGAGGCCCTCGCCCGCCAGCGCGGCCGCACCCTGCTGGTGCTGGACACCGCCAGCGACGGTGGGGCGGCGGGGCTCTATGAGGGCCTGGGCTATGTCCGCGCGGGCGAGATCCCCGATTACGCCCTCAAGCCCCACGGCGGCCTCAGCGGGACGATCCTCTACTGGAAGCGGCTCAGCTAGAACATGCCGTCCGGCGCCGGCCGGCTCTTGCGCGGCCGCACGAACATCACCCCCGGATAGGCCTTCAGGGGCGCCATCTTCTCCCCGCGCCAGGTCCAGTCGGCCATCTGCTCGACCGAGGTGTGGTAGCGCGGCTCGCGGCCGGTCCGCTCGGCGAACAGGGCGCGGGGGATGTTGACCATCTTCGGCGAGCGGGGCCGCTCGTAGAACAACGGCGTGCCGCAGGTCCCGCAGAAGCTGCGCGCCGTCCCCAGCTCCGGGTCCTCATAGCGGCGGATGTGATCCTCCCCCTCCAGGATGCGGAACCGGCTGCGCCAGCTCCCCACATAGGTGGCGTAGGCCGCCCCCTGGGCGTGGCGGCTGGCCGGCGAATGATCGTGCCAGGCCCAGACCGCCGGCACGTCGATCTCCAGCCGCACGGCCCCGCACACGCATCGGCCGACCGACCGGACGGCCGAGACTTTCGGCTTAGGGGCCCTGGGCGCGCTAGCGGGCCTGCGCATCGCTGGGCTCACTTCCGAAGTCACAGGCCATCACTCCTGCGCGGTAGCTCGGTCCCCAAAGCGCCTTGTGTTTCTCGATATGGATCCGGTCGCCGGTCGCGCACGAATGGGCTCCAAGGTGGACCGTCACCCGACGATCGGACAACTGGACGTAAGCTAGGGGAAATCTGCCGTGCGGCTCATTGAGCGCGAAGCCTGCCACCCGTCCGACGAGCTGGGTCGGGCCCATCCTCGGCAGGAAAATGACAGCAAGGACGACGATTACGACCGCTCCCATGGCCAGGTGCATCCCCCCCTGGTGTTGTGAGAGCCAGAGCCGGATCAGCGTCGATCGCCTCGCCTTGGCCAACACCTAGTGCTCCCGCGTCTGCCGCCGCCACAGGGCCGCATATTCCCCGGCCTTCTCCAGCAGCTCGGCGTGGGTGCCCCGCTCCACGATCTTCCCCCGCCGCAGCACCACGATCTGGTCGGCGTCGACGATGGTGGAGAGGCGGTGGGCCACCACCAGGGTGGTGCGGCCGGCGCGGACCTTGCGCAGGGTGGCCTGGATCGCCTCCTCGGTGCGGCCGTCCAGCGCGCTGGTGGCCTCGTCCAGGATCAGCACCCGGGGATTGGCCAGCAGGGCGCGGGCGATCCCCACACGCTGGCGCTCGCCGCCGGACAGCTTCAAGCCACGCTCGCCGACCATGGTGGACATGCCGTTGGGCAGGGCGTCGATGAAGGGCCCCAGCTCGGCGTCCTCGGCGGCCTTGCGCACCTCCTCCGGCGTCGCGTCGGGCCGGGCGAAGCCGATATTGGCGTAGACCGTGTCGTTGAACAGGGCCACGTCCTGCGGCACCAGGGCCACGGCCCGGCGCAGGGAGGCCTGGCGCACCTGGCGCAGGTCCATGCCGTCGATCGTCACCCGTCCCGCCTGGGGATCGATCAGCCGCAGGGCCAGGCGCACCGCCGTGGTCTTGCCGGCGCCGGAGGGTCCGACGATGGCCGTGGTGGTCCCCGGCGGGGCGTGGAAGCTCACCTCCTTCAGGCCGCTGGAGCGGGCGTCGTGCTGGAAGGTGACGCTCTCGAAGGCCACGTCGGCGCCGTGGACGGCCGAGGGCGGCAGGTCGGCGGCGTCCGGGGCGTCGACGATGTCGGGCTTCAGGGCCGTCAGGCTGACCATCTGCTCCATGTCGATGAAGGCCTGGCGAATCTCGCGATAGTTGAAGCCCAGCATGTTCAGGGGCTGGTAGATGCCGGTCAGCAGCAGGATGGCGGTGGTGACGTCGCCGATCCGCATGCGCCCCTCGATCACCTCCAGCCCGGCCAGCACCGTCATCAGGGCCAGGCCGATGGTCAGGATCACGGCCTGCACGGCGTTGAGCAGGGAGAGCGAGGTGTTGGCCTTCACCGAGGCCACGACATAGTCGCCCATGGCGGATTCGTACTGGGCCACGGTGCGGGTCTCCGACCCGAAGGTCTTGACCGTCTCGTAGTTCATCATGGCGTCCACGGAGAGGCCGGCCGAGCGGCTGTCGGCCTCGTTCAGCTCGCGCCGGTGGCTGAGCCGCCAGTCGGTGATGCGGAAGGTCACCACCGTGTAGATGACGATGGTGGCGAAGGTGGTGGCCGCGAACCGCCAGTCCAGCCGCAGGACCATCACCACCAGGGCCATCACCAGCTCGACCGCCGTGGGGCCGAGGTTGAACACCACGCTGCGGATCAGGAAGTCGGTGGAGCGCGAGCCCCGGTCGATGATCCGGGCCAACATCCCGGTCTGCTTGCCCTGGTGGAAGTCGAGCGACAGGGCCAGCGCATGGGCGAAGGTCTCCACCGCGGCCTTGGCCATGGTGGACTGCGACACGGTGGTGAAGATGGCGTCGCGCAGATAGGGGGCGCAGGAGGACACCAGCCTCAGGCCGGCGAAGGCCAGGGCCAGGACCACGAAGTCCGCGCCGATGGCCACGGCCTGCCCGGCGGTGGGCGACAGGGTGTTGATGGCGTCCCCCAGCATCACCGGGGCGGTGACGCCGGCCAGCTTGCCGACGAACACGGCGGCCAGGGCCACCGGGATGCGCCAGGACAGGCCCTTGGCGCCCGAGCGCATGACCAGCCGGCCGAGATCGGCCATCGAGGCCCAGAAGCTGAACTTCACCGAGGGCGGCGACACCGCCCCGGGGCTTGCGAACCGCCGGACACCGCCGGCGTGCATGAATGACACCTTGAGAACGCTCCGTTCGAGAGCGCGACGGCCGAAATCCGGGCGTCACGCGATAGGCGAAAATTCCGAGATCAATTGAGGATCACTGTGGACTGGACCCCGCCGCCCGGCGTCATCCAGTCCACCCGCAAACCCGCGGGCGTGGTGCTGCTTCGAAATGGCCCGTCGACCAGGGAGGCCGCGGGCGAGGTGTCGATTGTCGCCGAATTCTCGGCCCCGTCGCTATAAATCTTGATCGTGTGCTCGCCGGCCGCCAGGGGCTGGCTGAGCGAGATCGCGAAGCGCCCGGCCGCGTCGGCCCGGCCATCGGCGCTCTGGCGGCCGTCGGCGCGCACCGTGATGGTGGCGCTGGCCCCCGCCGCGCCGGAGACCACGGCGGCCCCCTCCCGGTCGAAGTCGAAGGCGGTGATGGCCAGGCCCGCCACCGGACCCACCCGCACCGCCCCGGCGCCCGAGCGCAGCAGATAGCCGCGGCCGTCGGGGGTCAGCAGCAGGTAGCCCTGGGCCTGGACCGTGCGGGCGCCCTGGGTGGAGGAGAGCCCGAACAGCCGCGGCTGGGCCGCCGCCGGGACCCCCAGCCGCCAGACGCCCTTGTCGTCGGCCTTGGCGACCATGGCCGCGCCGTCGGGGCTGGCCAGGCGGATGGGCGCCCCGGCCGGCGCCGAGCCGGTCAGGGTCAGGCCCGCGGGCCCGGCCTCGACCCGGGTGACCATGGCCGGGATCGCATAGCCGGCGGCCTGGGCGGCCGGCTCCTTCTTGGGCGCGATGGGGACCCGGGGGGCCTCGGCGCCGCACGCGGTCAGCAGCAGGGCTGCGACGATAGGAATCGGGACGCGGATCACGGCTTGCTTGAAACTCCTTAACCCAGACCCTAGCTAATCCACCCCGCGCGCCGAACATGTCAGCAGCGCGCGCCCTTGAGTCCTTTTCCGGAGCTTACCGCCCATGGGGCAAGACCTCGCCCCCCTTTCGAGCGCCTGCGTGTTCTGCGGCTCCTCCGACGCCGCCGATCCCCAGCTGCTGGCCGACGCCGCGGACCTGGGCCGCGCCATGGCCGCCGCGCGGCTGAAGCTGATCTATGGCGGCGGCGGGGTCGGGCTGATGGGCGCCTGCGCCATCGCCGCCCACCAGGCCGGCGGGGAGGTGCTGGGGGTCATCCCCCACTTCCTGAAGGAGCGCGAGCGCCGCCTGGACGTGGTGGAGACCGTCGTCGTCTCCTCCATGCACGAGCGCAAGCAGATCATGTTCGATCGCGCCGACAGCTTCATCGTCCTGCCCGGCGGCATCGGCACCCTTGAGGAGATCGTCGAGCTGCTCTCCTGGCGCCGCCTGGACCTGCACGCCAAGCCGGTGGTCTTCTACAGCCCGAACGGCTTCTGGGAGCCGCTCTACGCGCTCTTCAAACATACGGTGGACGCCAGGCTCACACCGCCGGAGTTCATGGACAGCTGGATCTCCGTCGACCGCGTCGAGGACATCATCCCGGCGCTCAGCGGCGTGCGGCCCGCCGAGCCGGTCCCGGAGAGCGTCGTCCTGCGGATGACGTAAGCGCGCTCCGGCGAAGTGGACGCCGGTCCGCCGTCCGAGCGCGCGACAGACAAGGCGAGCCGGAACTAGCGCATTCGGTGGGGAATTGGCTAATCTCCACCGACCGATCAATGGGAGCGCCCATGTTCAGCAAACGCCAGGCCCCCTCGGCCCGCGACAGCGGGTTTGATCTCCTGCAGCACGAGATGGCCGGCGAGGCCGCCGCGGCCCTGGGCCGCATCGGCGGCAAGATGGAGAAGGCGCTGGCCGCCCTGCGCGCCTACGACGCCGGGGAGGACCAGACCGAGCCCCGCGACGTCCTGGTGAAGGCCGCCGCCAAGGCGACCTGGATGTTCTTCGTCCAGCGCGAGTCGCTCGGCCTGCGCGACCAGCGCCCCGTCATCGCCCACCACCAGATCCCCCGCGAGGTCCTGCGTCGGCTGGGGGCGTCCTGACGCCCCGCGCCGCCTTCGGGCTCATGCCGGTCCAGCGCTTGAAGGCCCGCGAAAAGGCCGCGGGGTCGGAGAAGCCCACGAGATAGGCCGTCTCGTTCACCGAGACCTTGCGCCCCTCCAGATAGTGCAGGGCCAGGCGATGGCGCAGGTCGTCCAGAACGCCGGCGAAGGTCACCCCCTCGGCCCTCAGCCGCCGGAACAGGGTCTGGCGGCTCAGCCCCATCTTGCCGGCGATCCTGTCGATGCCGACCTCGCCGGTGTGCAGGATTGGCATCAGCAGGCTCTCCACCCGGCCGCGCACGGTGCTGGCGCTCTCCAGGCTCTTGAGCAGGGCCTCGGCATGCTCGCTCAACACCCCGAAGACGTAGCGCGGCAGCATGGCCACCGGCTCGTCGGGCAGCTTCGGGTCGATCTGCATCGCGTTCCAGTCGCTGCCGAACACCACCGGCGCCTGGAAGATGCGTTCGTACTCGGCCGCGTATCCGGGATCGGGATAGGTGACGTGCACGGCCCTGACCACCAGCAGGTCGCTGGCCCGCCGCGCGCTGGTGACCAACTGGGCGAAGGCGCTCTCGGTCAGTTCGGGAAAGGCGCCGGCGCCCCGGCGGTTGTCCACCAGCCACATCCCGCCGCGCTCCAGGGCGAAGCGGAAGCGGTCGGGGTGGCCGCCATTGTCGGTCTCGACGATCAGCCGCACGAAGCGGTTCAGCTGCGCGAAGGCCTCGAACATGGTCTCCGACGCCTGGCCCAGCAGTCCGACGACGGAGACCTCCGAGATCTGCACCGCCTCGCCATAGTGCAGGGCCAGGGCCGGGTCACCGGTCAGGGTCTGGGCCGCCTTCATCAGGGCCACATAGCCGGCGAAGGAAATGCGGGCGTCCTGGTCCTGCAGGGCCTTTGGATCGACCCCCGCGCGGGCGATCAGCGCGGCGCGGTCGGCGCCCCTGGCGACGGCGAAGTCCAGCAGCCCGCGCGCGAACCCGGCGCCCACCGACGGGGTCCTGAAACCTGCGATCATGTGTTTGTCGCCCAGCGTCATGGCCCTTCGATCCGCCCTCCCTAGGCTAGGTCCCGGCGCGACAAAGCCAAGCCGTTAGCGTGCGTGATGACCCTGCAAGCAAGTCTTAGCCCTCGCGGCGCCCTGGCCGACAGGGCGCTGGCCGCGTCCGCCCAATTCTGGTTTGTCACCGCCGTCATCGGCCAGTGGGCCTTCCTCTACTATATCGTGGCCTTCTATGGTCCCTCGACCCTGTCGGGCGACTTCCCGGCCTGGGCGCGCAACACCCTGCTGCTCAAGGGCTATGTGGCGGGCGACACGGCCGGCAACCTGACCTTCGCGGCCCACGCCCTGCTGGCCGGGATCATCGCCTTCGGCGGCGCCCTGCAGGTCCTGCCCCAGCTGCGCAACCGCTGGCCGGCGGTCCACCGCTGGAACGGGCGCCTGTTCCTGGTGGTCGCCTGCGGGCTGGCCGTCTCCGGGCTGTATCTGGTCTGGGTGCGCCACACCAATCCCGCCCTGCTGGGCTCCCTGGCCACCAGCCTCAACGCCGCCCTGATCCTGGCCTTCGCGGGCCTGGCGCTCGCCGCCGCGCGCGGCCGGGACTTCGCCGCCCATCGCCGCTGGGCCCTGCGGCTCTACCTCGTCTCCAACGCCCAATGGTTCATGCGCGTCGGCTTCTTCGCCTACGTCCTGGCCCAGGGCGGCCACCCGGTGGGAACCGAGCTGTTTGGCGAGATCTGGTCGTTTGGCTGCATCCTCGTCCCCCTCGCCGTCCTCGAACTCTTCCTGCGCGCCCAGCGGGGCGGCGCGCCCCGCGCCCGCCTGGCCATGGCCGCCGGCCTGTTCAGCGTGACCCTGGTGATGGCGGCCGGGGCCATCGGCTTCACCCTCTTCTCGCTGAGCCTCCTCGCATGATCGCCGCCCCGCGCCTCACCGCCCGTATCACCGGCGCCCTCTACGTTGTCACCATCGCCGGGGGGATCAGCGGCCTGCTGCTGCGTCAGGGCCTGATCGTGAAGGGCGACGCCGCCGCCACCGCGGCCCTGATCCTGGGATCGGTCGACCTCTACCGCCTCAGCTTCACCGTGGAGCTGGTGGGGACGCTGGCCTACGTCGCCATCACCGCCCTGCTATACGGCCTGCTCAGGCCCGCGGGTCCCTTCATCTCGCGGGTGGCCATGGCCTTCGGCCTGGCCGGATGCGCGATCGGTCTGGCGGTCTCTCCCCTGCTGCTGGCGCCCCTGGTGCTGCTGAAGAGCGCCCCCTATCTGGCGGCGTTCAGCCCCGCGCAGCTCGAGGGGCTCGCCTACGCCTTCCTGCGCCTCCAGGGCCAGGGCTACACCGTCGCCATGACCTGCTTTGGCCTCTATTGCGGCCTGCTGGGCTGGCTGGTCTTCCGCTCCACCTTTATGCCGAGGATCATCGGCGTGCTGCTCGCCCTGACCTGCCTCGGTTGGAGCCTTGACGGCCTGTCGGAGTTCCTGGCGCCGGAGCTCTCCACCAGGCTCGGGCCCCTGCCCATGCTGCTCGGCCTGCTCGGCGAGGGCTCGCTCACCGCCTGGCTGCTGGTCATGGGCGTGAACCCCGGCAAGTGGCGGGCCAGGGCGGCGGAACTCTAGCCGAGAGCCTTGCTCATGTGGGTTACGACCCCCGCGCTGACGGCCTCCTCGCGGTCGATGCGGTAGCCGACCCGCTGGTAGAGGGCGATGTTTTCCGCGAACCGCTGGTTGGTGTAGAGCCGGATGCGCCCGTAACCCCGCTCCGACGCCAGGCCCTCCGCCAGCGCCAGCAGACGGCGGCCCAGCCCCCGCCCCTGATGGTCCGGCGAGACCGCCACGTTCTCGATCAGCAGTTGATCGCCCTCGTCGAGGGTCTCGATCAGCGCCGCCAGCCGGCCGTCGACAGACAGCAGGTCGAACCGATGCTCGCGCACGGCGGCCTCATAGTCGGCCCCCATCGGTTTGGGCTCGCGCCCGATCAGCGGAACCCATTTGGCGTAGGCCGCCCGCGTCAGCTCGCGGATCGCAGGCGCGTCGGCCGGAACAGCGGTGCGAAGGGTGATCTCGCTCATCTCAGTAGGACCTCAGCTTCACGCCCCAGCGGCCATCCTGCAGCGTGACGATCCACACGTTCTGGTGGCGGCTGATCTGGCTGCCGTCGGCCCGGTCTCGGGAGTAGTCCACCAGCAGGTGGACC
Organism: Phenylobacterium sp.; assembly: GCF_965229015.1. GTDB lineage: Bacteria > Pseudomonadota > Alphaproteobacteria > Caulobacterales > Caulobacteraceae > Phenylobacterium. The sequence goes on from NZ_CBDDIM010000001.1 coordinate 1,617,582, forward strand.
TTGGTCTCGCCGGCCAGCACGACCTGCCTGCCGTGATAGGTGCTCCGCGCCCAGCCGGTCGCCGCCAGCTCCTCGAAGTAGTTGGGCGCGATGCGCCCCGGGGCCTTCCAGACCACCAGGTGCTCGTCGGCCAGGATCACGTGCGGAAAGTGCAGGGTCGCGTCCATGCCCGCCGCGTCGCGGGCGTTGAACCGCGCGGTGAAGGCGTCGAGACAGGCGATGGCGGCGTCGGCGGGACTCATGGCGCGACCCTAGCGAGCCAAGCTGGGCTATTCCACAGCCGCCGCCCGCCGCAGCAGGAACGCCCGCTCGCGGCTGTTCCCCGCCAGGGCGGCGGCCGCCTCGAAGGCGGCGCGGGCCTCCACAGGGCGGCCCAGCTTGGCCAGGAGGTCGCCGCGCACGCTGGGCAGCAGGTGATAAGCCCTCAGCGCCGGTTCCTCCATCAGGCGCTCGACGATCGCCAGCCCCGCCGCCGGCCCCTCGGCCATGCCCACCGCCACCGCGCGGTTGAGCTCGACGACGGGCGACGGCGCCATGGCCGCCAGCTCGGCATAGAGGGCCGCGATCCGGCCCCAGTCGGTCTCCGCCGCCGTCGACGCCCGCGCGTGGCAGGCGACGATGGCCGCCTGCAGGGCGTAGAACCCCCTGCTCCCGCCGAGCTGGTGGGCCCGCCCCAGGGCCTTCAGCCCCCGCCGGATCTGGAGTTGGTCCCAGCGGCCCCGGTCCTGCTCCAGCAGCAGGATCGGCTCGCCCGCCGCGTCGGTCCGCGCGGCCTGCCGCGAGGCGTTCAGCTCCATCAGGGCCAGCAGGCCGTGCGCCTCGGGCTCATCCCCGGCCACGGCGGTCAGCACCCGACCCAGCCTCAGGGCCTCGTCGCAGAGCTGGGGCCGCAGCCAGTCCTCGCCGCGGGCGGCCGTATAGCCCTCGTTGAAGATCAGGTAGACCACCTCCAGCACCGAGGCGAGGCGCGCGGCCAGGTCCTCCCCGCGCGGGGTCTCATAGGCCAGGCCCGACTCCGACAGCGTCTTCTTGGCCCTCACGATCCGCTGGGCGATGGTAGCCTCCGGCAGCAGGTAGGCTCGCGCGATCTCCGGCGTGGTCAGGCCGCAGACCATCCGCAACGCCAGGCAGGTCCGCGCCTCCCGCGACAGGATCGGGTGGCAGGCGGTGAACACCAGCCGCAGCATCTCGTCGCCGATGTCGTCGTCCAGGGCGGCGTCCAGATCGGGCATGGCCTGCTGCTGCGCCTCCAGCTCGCGGGCCACCATGCCGTGCTTGCGCGCCAGCATGGGGCCGCGTCTCAGGTGGTCCAGGGCCCGGCGCTTGGCGGTCGCCATCAGCCACGCGCCGGGACGCTCGGGGACGCCCGTCTCCGGCCACCGCTCGAGGGCGGCGATCAGGGCGTCCTGGGTCAGTTCCTCGGCGAGCGGCACGTCGCGCAGCATCCGCGCCAGGCTGGTGATCAGCCGCGGCTGCTCCACCCGCCAGACGGCCAGGATTGCGCGATGGGCCTCCGCCGCCGGCCTCAACGGGTGATCATCTCGCGCACTTCGCAGACGCCTTCCCAGCCGGGCATGTGGTCCTTGTGCAGTTGCAGGAACTCCACCGCCGAGGCCACGGCCTCCTCCTTGTTGCGGAACTCGAAGATGGCGTAGCCGCCCACCACCTCCTTGGCCTCCACCATGGGGCCGTCCAGCACGGCGAGCTTGCCGCCCCGGACGCTGACCCGCGCCCCGGCCGCGATGGGCGCCAGCATGCCGTCGTCGATCATGCGGCCGGCCTTGATCTCCCGGTCGGCCAGCCTGTGCATCGCCTCCAGCAGCTCGGGGGGCGGCGGGCCGGCGTCGACCGTGGTGGTGATGAAGGACATGAAGCGCATGAAACCGTCTCCTGAACGCGAGCCGCGACGCCATCGCCGCGCAACTCTCTCGCTATTCAGGACGACGATCCAGCCCGGGACGCATCGACAGGGACGCAGAAGAAAGTTCGGCTCCCCTCTCCCACAAGTGGGAGAGGAAGAGAGCGCCCTACTTCCTCTGGCTGCGGGCCAGGGCCGCCTTGGCGTCGGCGAGGTTCTGGGCGCGGTTGATCGACTCGTTGATGGCGTTGTCGGAGGCCGGCGACAGGCGCTGGGCCTGGCGGTAGAGGGCCAGCGCCTTGCCGTAGTCGCCGGCGCTCTCGGCGCAGACCCCCAGGTCATAGACGGTGTCCAGGTTGCCCGGCTGGGCGCTGTTGATGCTGGTCCAGCCCTGGCAGGCGCCGGCCATGTCGCCGCTGGAGGTGGCCTTCACCGCGGCGGTGAACTGCGGCTTGAGTCCCTCAGACAGCCCCACGCCCTTGGTCTTCAGGGTGGCCGAGAGGGTGGTGTTGTAGGGGGCGATGTCGCGGCGGATATCGCCGAGGATCTCGCGCTGGGCGTCGGTCACCAGGGCCAGGTCGCCGGTGGACGGCGCCTCGTTCCCGCACCAGGAGGTGTTGCGGCTGGCCCGCTTCTGGGCCGAATAGACCACCCGGCCGGTGGCCACGCTCACCAGGCTCGGCGTCACCATCAGATCGACGTTGCGGCGCCAGCAGGGGATGGGGAAGGACTTGTATTCCTTGCACTTGTCACCTTCCCAACGGACGCAGCGGCTCTCGCTGCCCTGGTAGGTGGAGGTGTTGAAGTCGGTGCCCACCGTGCCCAGGATCACCCCCTGCGCTCCCACCGAGCGGCCATAGCCGGCGGCCGCGCTCGGATTGCTGGGGCCGCCGGTCGCCACCACGGTGAAATAGGGGCGGCCGTCGAAGGTGGCGGAGAACAGCTCGGCCTGCAGGGCCGACTGGAACTCGCGCCCGCCATAGCCGTCGAAGCCGGCCACGGCGATCTGGCGGATATTGGCGGTCTCGGCGTAGCGCGCCGGGAAGCGGGCGCTGATGTCGACGGTGGTGGCGCAGGCGCTCAGCACCATCATCAGACCGGCGCAAACCGCCAGCCGCGAAAACAATCGCAGACCCATCCCAGCCCCTCCACCTAAAGTGGGCGCAGGATAACAGCCAAGCTTGGAATCGCAATCTGGCGTCGCGCGGAAGGCGAATGGGGGCGGTTCCTCCCCCAGCGCGAAGCGCGTTTCGGGGGGGTGGATCGCAGGCGCCGCCTGCGAGACGGAGGAGGTTTGGGCCGTAGACGCGGCAAGGGCCGAGCCCCCTCCATCGCTTCGCGGTCGCCCTCCCCCGCGGGGGAGGAATTCGCTATTTCGTCACCACGTCCCGGAAGCCGTTGACGATGGGATAGCGGCGGTCGCGGCCGAAGGCGCGGGGGCCGATCTTGACGCCCGGGGCGGCCTGGCGGCGCTTGTATTCGGAATTGTACAGCAGGCGCTGCACCCGCTCGACGGTGGCCGGCGCATGGCCGCGGGCCACGATCTCGTCCAGGGTCGCCTCCTCCTCCACCAGCCCGTGCAGGATGGCGTCCAGCTCGGCGTATTCCGGCAGGCTGTCCTGGTCCTTCTGGTCGGGCCGCAGCTCGGCTGAGGGCGCCTTGGTGAGGATGCGCTCGGGGATCGGCGAGGCCGCCACGCCATAGGGGTCGTGGGCGTTGCGCCATTCGCAGACGGCGTAGACCTCGGTCTTGTAGACGTCCTTCAGCACGTTGAAGCCGCCGCACATGTCGCCGTAGAGGGTGGCGTAGCCGACGGCCATCTCGCTCTTGTTGCCGGTGGTCAGCAGCATGGAGCCCAGCTTGTTGGAGAGCGCCATCAGGGCCAGGCCACGGGTGCGGGCCTGGATGTTCTCCTCGGTCAGATCCGGCGCGCGGCCCTCATAGAGCGGGGTCAGCATCTCGGCGAAGGCGTCGACGGCCGGCGAGATGGCGATCTCGTCCAGCCGCACCCCCAGACGCTTCGCGCAACCCGCCGCGTCGTCCAGGCTGTCCTGGCTGGTGTAGCGCGAGGGCAGCATGAAGCAGCGCACCCGGTCGGGACCCAGGGCGTCGGCGGCCACCACCGCGACGATGGCTGAGTCCACTCCGCCGGAAAGTCCAAGCAAAACACCGGGGAAACCCGACTTATTCACGTAGTCCCTCAGGCCCAGGACCATGGCCCGGTAGACTTCCTCGGGGCCCGAGACCCAGTCTTCCATGGGGGCCTCGACACAGACCCAGACCCCGTCATCGGCCTTCTCCCAGACGCAGAGCGCCAGGTGCTCCTCGAACATCGGCAGGCGCATCACCACCTCGCCGCGGGCCGAGAGCGCGAAGGAGCCGCCGTCGAAGACCAGCTCGTCCTGGCCGCCGACCTCGTTGACATAGACCAGCGGCAGGCCGGTCTCGGCCACCCGCGCGGTGGCCACGTCCATGCGCTCGGTCTCGGCTAGGCGGCGGAAGGGTGAGCCGTTGGTGACCAGCAGGATCTCGGCGCCCTTGGCCTTGAGGTCGGCGCAGATCGCCGGCGCCCAGATGTCCTCGCAGATCGGGACCCCGAACTTGACGCCCTTCCATTCGAAGACGGAGGGGCCCAGGCCCGGCTCGAACACGCGCTTCTCGTCGAAGACCCCGTAGTTGGGCAGGTCGCACTTGAAGGCCACGCCCTTGATCTCGCCCTCGGCGAGGAAGGCGAGCGCATTGCGCGGCCTTTGCCCGCGATGCTCGGCGGGCCAGATTAGCCCCACCAGGGCCGCGCAGCTGTCCTTGGTCGCCAGGGCCAACCGCTCGACCGCGGCCTTGCCCGCGGCCCACAGGGCGGGCTTCAGGGCCAGGTCCTCCGGGGGATAGCCGGTGAGGAACAGCTCGGAGAACAGGGCTATGTCCGCCCCGGCCGCGTGGGCCTCCGCCAGCCGCTCGCGGGCGAGGGCCTCATTGGCGGCGATGGCGCCGACGGTGGGATTGGCCTGGATGGCGGCGATGACAAGGCGGTTGGTCATGCTTCGTCATGTAGCCGCGCCGCCCGCCCGTCGCCACCCCGGAAACAGTCAGGGTCTGGACGGCCCCAGCGTCAGCCGTGGCATGGAATCGCCGCGACTGACGAGGAGACCGCCATGCCCGACGCCGCCGCCCGCGCCTATGCCGGGGTGTCCGACACCCTGCCCGACGCCCTGGCGCTGCCGCGCCAGGCCTTCGCCGACCCGGCGGTGTTCGAGGCCGAGCAGGCCCGCGTGTTCCGCACTGGCTGGCTGCCCGTGGCCCGCGAGAGCGCCCTGGCCGAGACCGGCGCCTATCGCTCGGTGGACCTGGCCGGAGCGCCCCTGGTGGTCACCCGCGACGCCCAGGGCGAATTCCACGTCCTGTCGCGGGTCTGCCGTCACCGGGGCATGCCGGTGGTGGAGGGTTCCGGCGTGGCCAAGGCCCTGACCTGTCCCTACCACCTGTGGCGCTACGGCCTGGACGGCCGCCTGGCCGCCGCGCCGGGCATGGAGCGTTCGGAGGCCTTCGACCGCGACGCCTGCGCCCTGCCCGCCATCGCCACCGCTCGCTGGGGCGGCTGGATCTTCGCCAATCTGGATGGCCAGGCCCCGCCCCTCGCGCCCCAGGTGGCGCCCCTGGCGGAGCGCCTGGCGTCCATCGACCCGGCCAGCCTGGTGACCGCCGACATCATCAGCCTGGAGTCGCCCTGGAACTGGAAGCTGATGGTGGAGAACTTCCTGGAGTCCTACCACCACATCGGGCCCCACGCCGGCACTCTGCAGCAGAGCAATCCGGGTCTGGGGACCTATGAGGGCATGGGGGGCGACCTATTCACGGTGCTGGAGAACCCGCCAGCCGACGAGACCCACGGCCCCTTCCTGGTGGCCGCCATCTTCCCGCTGACCCTGATGTTCTTCACCGAGGGCCCGGAGCCGCTCGGGGTCTGGTACGAGTTGGAGGCCATCACCCATCAGGGCTTCCGCCTCAACATCCACCTGCTGACCCGGCCGGACTTCGCCGCCAGCCCGGAGATGACGGCCTATTACCGCGAGCAGGTCATGGCGATCCACGCCGAGGACATCCCGGCCTGCGAGGGCGCGCAGAGGGGCGTCACCAGCCGGCTGTACGCGCCGGGACCGCTGAGTCACCTGGAGGCCTGCCTCTGGCGCTTCCACCGGTTCCTGAAGAGCCGGTTCGCCGAGACCGCCTGACCGCCTCAGTCGTCGCGGTGGACGCGTTCCCGGCGCTCGTGGCGTTCCTGCGCCTCGAGGCTGAGGGTCGCCGTCGGCCGCGCGTCGAGACGGGCGATGCCGATCGGCTCGCCGGTGTCTTCGCAATAGCCGTACGAACCATCCGCGATGCGGCGCAGGGCTTCGTCGATCTTGGAGATCAACTTACGCTGGCGATCACGGGTCCGGAGTTCCAGGGCTCGGTCGGTCTCCGACGTCGCCCGGTCCGCCAGGTCCGGATGGTTCTCGGTTTCGCTCTGCAGGTGGACGAGCGTCTCGCGGGATTCCCGCAGGATGTCGTCTTTCCACGCCTGGAGCTTCTGCTTGAAGTACTCAAGCTGACGCTCGTTCATGAAGGGCTCATCCTCGGAAGGTTGATAGCCCGGCTTTCCAGCCATCACTGCGGCTGTGCTCATTTACGCCTCACGCCCCCTAGAGTACCGCCCCTTAGACACGCGGGCCGCTTATATCAAAACGAATTTTTGATTCAACGCAGCTCGCGCACGACGGACGATTAAGCCGCACGTTTCGCGCATTCGAGCTTGGCCAGCTCCACGGCGGCCCGGGTTTCGATCTCGTCCAGAACCCCTTCCAGCTTGGTGTCCTCGGTGCCGTCCCGCTCGTCGCGCAGGGCGATTCGAAGGCGATCGAGCTGGTCGCCAGACATCTCGCCCGAGAGCAGGCTGACCTTCACATCGTCGAGAACATCCAGGATCCGGCTGGCGCGGCGCACGGCGCGGCGCTTGGCCTCCAGGGGCCCGCCCATCTCCTGCAACGCTAGGATGGCGTCCACGCTCATGACGCCGGACAGGCCCGAGGCCCGGGCGGCCTGGGCCGGGGCCGGGGCGGCCTCGGCGGTGGGCAGTCGGAAGCCCGCGCCGTCGCCGGCCGGTCGCGCCTTGCCGGGCCCGCTCGCCGATCCGACGCCGCTTGTTCCGTTGACCTTCATGGGTGAGTCGAACTCTTGACCTGACGTTTCGCCGACAGTCATCGCCCCGGCATGCTTAGGGTATGGTTAATGCCGGGCAAATTCTGCCGCGGCGCCGCCCCCTGCCGCGCAGGACGAATCGTCAACCCCTGGAATCATTGGGGTTTTCGCGGATCCCGCCTGGCACGGCCATCGCATAGGCAAGGACGAGTTCTTCCTGCCTGTTCGCCCCCGGGGTTTCATGCGCCGACCGCTTCGCCTCTTCAGCGCCGTCCTGCTCGCCGCGGCCCTGGCCGCCGGCCCGTCCTTCGCCCGGTCGCGGATCAAGGACATCGTGGAATTCGAGGGCGTCCGCGAGAACATGCTGGTGGGCTACGGCCTGGTGGTGGGCCTGAACGGCACGGGCGACAGCCTGCGCAACGCCCCCTTCACCAAGCAGAGCCTCGAGGCCATGCTGGAGCGGCTGGGGGTCAACACCCGCGACGCCAACCTCAACACCAAGAACGTGGCCGCCGTCATGGTCACCGCCAAGCTCCCGGCCTTCGTGGCCACCGGCTCCCCCATCGACGCCAGCGTCTCGGCGCTGGGCGACGCCAAGAGCCTGCAGGGCGGCACCCTGCTGGTGACCCCGCTGCTGGGCGCCGACGGCCAGGCCTACGCCGTGGGCCAGGGCACGGTGCAGACCGGTTCGGTCTCCGCCGGCGGCGCCTCGGGCTCCTCGATCTCCAAGGGCGTCCCCACCGCCGGCCGCATCGCCTCGGGCGCCATCGTCGAGCGCGAGATCGGCTTCCAGCTCGCCTCCATGGCCCAGCTGCGCATGACCCTGCGCAACCCCGACTTCACCACCGCCAAGCGCATCGCCGACGTGATCAACGCCAAGTTCCCCGGCTGCGCGCGGGCCGACAACCCCACCATCGTCACCATCCAGCCCGCGCCGGGCACGAACATGGTGGGCTTCATCTCCCAGATCGAGAACCTCACGGTCGATCCCGACGACGCCGCCAAGGTGGTGATCGACGAGGTCGCCGGGGTCGTGGTCATGGGCGAGAACGTGCGCATCTCCACCGTCGCCATCGCCCAGGGCAACCTGACCATCAGCGTCCAGGAGAGTCCCGCCGTCAGCCAGCCCGCCCCCTTCAGCCAGGGCCGCACCACGGTGGTGCCCCAGTCGGGCGTCTCGGTGGACGAGGAGAAGGGCAAGAAGCTGATCACCCTGCGCGAGGGCGCCTCGCTCGCCACCCTGGTGGCCGGCCTCAACGCGCTGGGCGTCACCCCGCGGGACATGATCTCCATCCTGCAGGCCATCAAGGCCGCGGGCGCCCTGCAAGCCGACATCGAGGTCATGTAATGGCCGACATCGCCGCCCCCGCCGTAAACCTGCCGCCCTCGCCTGCGCCCATGAGCGCGGCCGAACTGTCCAAGCGCGGTCAGATCGAGAAGACCGCCAAGGACTTCGAGAGCTCGTTCCTCTCGGTGATGCTGGGGGCGATGATGAAGGACGTGAACACCTCCGAACCCTTCGGCGGCGGGCGCGGCGAAGAGATGTTCAAGTCCTTCATGACGGACGCCATGGCCAAGCAGGTCGTGAAGTCCGGCGGCGTCGGGGTCTCCTCCGTCGTCGCCAAGGAAATGCTGAAGCTTCAAGGTTTGAGTTAGGAAATCACGATGGCCCTTTCCGCCATGGACGCCGCCGATCGCGTCGAGCAGCTGGTGATCCTCACCGAGCGCCTCACCGAACTGATCCTGCAGGAGGCCCAGGCCTTCGAGCAGCAGCGGCCCCAGGACGCCATGACCCTGATCGAGGAGACCTCGCGGCTGGCCAACATCTACCGCCACGAGTCCGCCCGGGTCCGCGCCGACCCCACCATGGTGGCAGCCGCCCCGCTCGCCCAGCGCACGCGCCTGATCCGCGCCACCGAGGCCTTCGACAGCGTGCTGGCCCGCCAGGGCCGCGCCCTCGACGCCGCCCGCACGGTCACCGAGGGCCTGGTCAAGACCATCGCCAACGAGGTCGCGGCCCAGCGCAACACCGGCGCGGGTTACGGCCCCAAGGCCGCCCCTTCCGCCCCCGGCTCCGCCAGCGCCATCACCCTGAACAAGCGGGCCTGAGGCCCGCCCGGTCGATCGGGGAATTCGGCTCAACCCGCTCTCACCGGGGCCGTGTTTTCGGCCTACGGGAACCTGCGCCGTTGCGGAGACTTCTGTTTCCGGCTTGGGTGAAGAGGCCGGGGGGCTATGACAAGACCTGGATGGGCGGATATCGGGACATTGCTGGCGGCCATCGCGCTGCCGCTCGTCCTGTTCGTCGCCTTGCAGTCGGCCTTCGCGATGAAAACCCTGCGCCAGGAGGTCGAGGCGGACGCCCTCAACCGGGCCCGCACGGTCAACTCGGCCATCGACGCGGCCCTCACCGCCGACCAGAGCGCCCTTGCCGTACTCTCCGGGTCTCATTTCCTCGCCACCCATGAGTGGCCGGCCGCCGGCGAACGGCTGTCCGAGGTCCAGGCGACGCGTCCCGCCTGGAAGAACCTCGTGGTCAGTGATCTGGCGACCGGGGCCATCCTGCTGGAGACCCGTCCCGGGTCCGGCGCCGCTCGGTCGCGGTATATGCTCCCGGTCGGCCTCACGCCCGGTCGAGCGGTGTTCGGCGGCGTCGCCGGCGCCGCGCCCGACTGCCCCTGCGTCGCCATCCAGACGCCCGTCTTCGAGCGCCAGTCGCCCCGCTACCTGCTGACCCTGTACCGGGGGACCGACGACTTCGCCGCCATCGCCGTGGGTCACACGCCCCCCGGCGGGGTGACCGCGGTGGTCGATCGCGACGGCCTGTTCGTCGCGCGCTCCAAGGCCCACCGGCAACGGCTGGGACAGCCCGCCACCCGCTACGTCCGCGAGGCCATCCGCGCGGGCCGCAGCGGTCTCTATTCCGGCGTCACCTATGAGGGTCTGAAGAACTACACGGCCTTCGAGACCTCCCCCCTCACCGGCTGGTCCTCCCACGTGGCGGTCCGCGCCCGCAGCCTCACCGACCCCAGCCTCGGGTCTCTGATCCTCACCCTCGGCGCCGGCTTGGCCTCCCTGATGCTCGCCGGGATCATGGCCCTGGTCCTGCTGCGAAAGGATCAGGCCCGTCGTCAGGAGGAGGCGCGGGGCGCCCAGTCGCAGAAGCTGGCGGCCATCGGCCAGCTGGCCAGCGGGGTGGCCCACGACTTCAACAACCTGCTGATGGTCATCGACGCCTCCCTGCGCAGGATCGCCGGCGCCGCCGACCCCGCCCTGGAGAAGCCCCTCGCCAACGCCCTGGCGGCCAGCGAGCGCGGCGCCAAGCTGATCGCCCAGCTGATGGCGTTCACCCGCACGGAGCCCCTGGAGATCGGGCCGGTGGACCTGGGCGTCCTGATCGGCGGACTGAGAGGGCTGATCGAGCAGTCGGTGGGCCGCGCCATCCGGGTGGAGCTCGACGTCGCCGACGACGCGCGCCACGTGATCGGCGCCGCCGACCAGCTCGAACTGGCGATCCTGAATCTGGCGGTCAACGCCCGCGACGCCATGCCGGCGGGCGGTGTCCTCAGCCTGCGGAGCCGCGCGGCGCCGAGCCGGCCCGACAGCGTCGACCTCACCGTCACCGACACCGGCGAGGGGATGAGCCGCGACGTCGCCGCCCGCGCCCTCGAGCCATTCTTCACCACCAAGCCCCTGGGAAAGGGCACGGGTCTGGGCCTGGCCCAGGTGTTCGGCATCGTCGCCCAGGCCGGCGGCACGGTGGATATCGAAAGCGCGCCAGGCGCGGGAACCACCGTTCGCCTGCGCCTGCGCCGGCTGGCCGGGTGAGACCCGCGCCCTAGGCGGGGCCTCGGCCCCGGGGCGGCGCCAGGTTGCGAAGCATCCGGGCCAGTTGCGCCTGGCTGTAGGGCTTGGCCAGCCGCGGCACGTCCTCCCCCACCCCCGGCGGCAGCTCGGCATAGCCGGTGGCCAGCACGATGGGCAGGTCCGGGCGGCGGGCGCGGATCTCCTCGGCCAGTTGCAGGCCGGTCATGTGCGGCATGGCGTGGTCGGTGATCACCAGGTCGACCGCGTGCTCCCCCAGCACCTGCAGGGCCTCGAAGCCCGAGGAGACCGCGATGGCCCGGTGGCCCAGGTCCTCCAGCATGGCCGCGGTGTTCATCAGCACCAGGCCGTCGTCGTCCACGGCCAGCACCACCAGGGGCCGCGACGGGGCGCTGTCGGCCGCGGGGGGCGGCTCCGCAGGGGCCGGCGCCGCCAGGCTGTCGGCCCGCCGCAGCCACAGCTCCACCTGGGTGCCGTGTCCGGGCCGGCTGTTGAGCACCAGCCGCCCGCCCGACTGCTCGGCCAGGCCGTAGACCATCGGCAGGCCCAGGCCCGTCCCCTTGCCCACCCCCTTGGTGGTGTAGAAGGGCTCGGCGGCCCGGGCCAGGGTGTCCTCGTCCATCCCGGTTCCGGTGTCGGTCACCGCCAGCCGCACATAGGCGCCGGCCGGCAGCCCCACCTCCGAGGCCGGCCCCAGGGCCTCCTCCGAGGCCTTGATGGTGATCCGCCCGCCGTCGGGCATGGCGTCGCGAGCGTTGACCACTAGGTTCAGCAGCACCGTCTCCAGCTGGTTGGCGTCGGTCAGCGCCGGCGGCAACCCGTCCGGGAAGCGGCAGGTGAGCTCGATGTCGGGGCCCAGGGACCGCTCCAGCAGGCCTGTCATGCCGCCCACCAGGGCCGCCAGGTCCACCCCCTCCAGCTTCAGGTCCTGCTTGCGGGCGAAGGCAAGCATCCGCTGGGTGAGCGCCGCCCCGCGCTGGGCGCCGTGCACCGCGTTCTCCAGCAGGGCCACGGCCTTCGGGTCCTCGGGCAGCCGCTTCCTCAGCAGCTCCAGGCTGCCCATCACCGCCATCAGCAGGTTGTTGAAGTCGTGCGCCACGCCCCCGGTGAGCTGGCCGATGGCGTCCAGCTTCTGGGATTGCAGCAGGGCCTGGCGGGCCTGGTCCAGGGCGCGCTGGGCGTCCCGGCGCTCGGTGATGTCGCGGGTGATCTTGGCGAAGCCGATCACCGTCCCGGCCTCGTCGCGGATGGCGTCGATCACCACGTGGGCCCAGAAGCGGCTGCCGTCCTTGCGGACCCGCCAGCCCTCCTTCTCGAAGCGCCCCGCCGCCGTGGCGGTCGCCAGGGCCGCCTGCGGCTCCCCGGCGGCGCGGTCGTGCTCGGTGTAGAAGGCGCTGAAATGCTCGCCGATGATCTCCTCGGGCAGGTAGCCCTTGATCCGCTCGGCCCCGGCGTTCCAGCTGCTCACCAGGCCGCCGGAGTCCAGCATGTAGATGGCGTAGTCGGTGACCCCCTGGATCAGCAGGCGGAACTGCTCCTCGCTGCGCTTCAGGCTCTCCTGGGCGATCTTCCGCTCGGTGAGGTCGCGGGTGATCTTGGCGAAGCCGATGACCTTGCCGGCCGGGTCGCGAATGGCGTCGATCACCACGTGGGCCCAGAAACGGGCGCCGTCCTTGCGGATCCGCCAGCCCTCGCTCTCGAAGCGGCCGGTTGAGGCCGCGGTCGCCAGGGCCCGTTGCGGAACCCCGGCCTCCTGGTCGGCCTGGCTGTAGAAGCGGGCGAAGGACTGGCCGATGATCTCGGCGGCCTCATAGCCCTTGAACCGACGCGCGCCCGGGTTCCAGCTCGTGACCTTGCCGGTGGGGTCGAGCATGTAGATGGCGTAGTCGGTGATGGCGTCGACCAGCAGCCGGTAACGGCGATCGTCGCTCAGGGACGCCTCGAAATTTTCCAGACCGTCCATCTCACCCCGGTGCGTCACAGGGTGACCCCGCCATGGTCGCAAACGCGCCGCCCACCACGAGGTTCCCCGCAGAAGCCCCCAATAGGGCCACAGGCGCCCCCCGGCGCAAGCCCCCGCGGCTCGGGCGTGCGCCAGGCCGCGCCGTCAGGCGTCGTCTGCGTTCTCGTCACCGATCGCCTCGCCCACCAGTCTCCGCCACATCGGATCTGTGTCGTCCACCAGGTCGACGTCGTCCAGCAGGGCCACCCCGCCGCCGCCGTCGGGGAAGATCAGGCCCAGCACCTCCATCGTCTCGCCGTCCTCGGTCTGGTGGATCTCGGCCTGGACGGCCACGGCGGCCTGCTCGCCGTCGTCGCTCCACCAGATCAGCGGCTGGGGCAGGTCCATCTCCAGCACCCGGGCGTCCTCCGTGTCGGCCAGGGCGAAGATCGCCGCCTTGGCCTGCACGTCCTCCAGGGTCGCCACCGCGCCGTTGAAGGCCTTCAGCCGGCCCCAGTCGTCGACGTCGAACCCGCCACCCTCCTCCGGATCCTCGCTCATGCGGCGGCCACCACCATGTCGCGCAGGGTGTTGCGCTGGATCTTGCCCATCAGGTTGCGCGGGATGGCGTCCAGCCGCATCAGCCGCGGCGGCCGCTTCAGGGTGTCGGTGAAGATCGCCTCCAGGGGGGCGATGTCGAAGCCGGCCTCGCAGGCATAGGCGACGTGCGGCGCGTCCAGCCCCTGCTCGTCGGGGGCGGCGAAGGCCGCGGCGTCCAGGATGCCGGGCAGTTTCAGCACCAGGTTCTCCAGCTTGGAGGCCACCACCTTGGCGCCGCCGATGTTCATCAGGTCGTCCACCCGGCCCAGCACCTGCAGCCGGCCCTGCTCGGTCAGCACGCCCACGTCGCGGGGATAGAACCAGCCGTCCTTGAAGAACTCCGCCGTGCCCACGGGATCGTCCAGATAGCCGTCGACCACCTGGTCGCCGCCGATCCGCAGCTCGCCGATCCGGCCCGGCGGCATCAGGCCGCCGGCCTCGTCCAGCACCTCCACCCGGGCCCAGGGGTTGAGGTAGCCGGCGGAGTCCTCGGCGCCCTCCAGGCTGTCGATATGGCCCACCGTGACGCTGCCGGTCTCCGTCGCTCCATAGGTCAGGATGATGTAGGGCGACAGCCGCCGCCGGCATTCCTCCGCCAGGGGCCGCGACAGCGAGCCGCCGGCGATGCCGACGATCAGCTCCGGGTCCGGCGCATAGTCCTGCGGCAGGCTGCGCAGCAGCACCTGCAGGTGGTAGGGCGAGGTGATCATCAGGTCGATCTCCAGGTCCTTCAGGGTCTGGGCCCAGGTCCCGCGCGGGTCGTGGCTGCACAGGGTCCCGGCCCGGGTCCAGCACAGGAAGGCCAGCTGGATCCCAGCCAGGGACCCCACCCCGATGTCGGAGATCCCCCGCGGACTGCGGGCCGGGGCGAAGACCTGGGTCACCGCGGTCTCGGCCACCCGGCGGTCCATCATCGCCCGGGTCAGCAGGATCTTCTTGACCTCCCCGGTGGTGCCCGAGGTGGCCACGATGCGGAAGCCGTCCTCGCCGCGCCGGGGCCGGTCGCCGGCCCAGGTGGGCGAATAGTGCTGCAGCCCGTCCAGCCAGGCCTGGTCGATGCGGTGGACCGGCACGCCAAGCGCGTTGTCGGGGACGTCGCGGGCGAACAGCACGTGGGCGCCGATCAGCCGCAGGTCGTCGGCCACGCCGCGCAGGGGGCTGGCGGCCGCGGTGATCACACCGGCGGTCTCCAGGCCGAAGGTCAGCACCCAGTGCAGATAGGGATGGGGCACGGCCAGCAGGGCCCGCGACCCCCAGGGCAGTTTCAGCTCCGCGGCCCAGGCCGCGCAGCGCGCGATGTCGTCGGCCATCTGACGATAGGTGAACCGGTCCCAGGCCGAGGCGATGGCCAGACCCTGCGGCTGGTGCTGGGCTTGGAAGGCGATCAGCCGTTCGAACATGGCGCTCACGAGGTCCTGGAATCGGACCGCGGACCCTAACCCCGCCACGGCCCGCGCCCTAGCCCCCTTCCTCCCGCCAATCAAAACGCTTGTTTGAACCCGACTCTTGGGTCTAGCCTGACGCCATCGCCGGGCTGTTCCGGCGGACGCGTTCTCAGGGCGGGGTGAAAGTCCCCACCGGCGGTAATGCCGGCCTCCCCTCTCCAGGGGGCGGCCGGACGAGCCCGCGGGCGCCTGTCGGCCTCATCGCCGCCAGGGACAGCAGACACCGGTGTGATCCCGGGGCCGACGGTTAGAGTCCGGTTATGAGAACCACTGTTGATGGGTCGCCACGCCTCCGCGCGTGGACTCTCACGACCTGTCGTCAGTGTCTCCCTGAGTCGTGGTTCACCCACCTAGGGAGACGACCATGACCCAATCGACCCAACCCCAAGCCACCCAACCCCAGGCCATCCACGAAGTCCCCACGGCCCACGGCGCCTATCGCCCGGCCCGTATCGCCTTCGTCCAGTCGTCCTGGCACCCGCAGATCGTCGACCAGGCCCGCAAGGGCTTCCTGGCCGAGATGGCCAAGCTGGGCTTCCCCGAGACCATGATCGACGTCTTCCAGACGCCGGGCGCCTTCGAGATCCCCCTCCACGCCCAGACTCTGGCCAAGACCGCCAAGTACGCCGCCGTCGTCGGCTGCGCCCTGGTGGTGGACGGCGGCATCTACCGCCACGAGTTCGTGGCCGAGACCGTGGTCTCGGCCCTGATGCAGGTGCAGCTGGCCACCGAGGTGCCGATGTTCTCGGTGGTGCTGACCCCGCACCACTTCCATGAGCACGACATCCACCAGGCCTTCTTCGCCGAGCACTTCGTCACCAAGGGCGCCGAGGCCGCCCGGGCCTGCGCCATGACCCTGGAAGGCCTGCATCGCGTCACGGCGGCGGCGTGATGGAGACCTGCGCCATCCCGGCGGGCTTCGCGCGGCACGACCGCCAGAGCCCGCTGACCGCGCCCTGGGAGCCCCTCTACAGCCGCCGCACCCAGGGCGCGGTGGTCCTGGGCCTCCCGGCCAGCCAGGCCCACACCAACAGCCGCGGCTTCGTCCACGGCGGCCTGATCACCGCCCTGGCCGACAACGCCATGGGCCTGTCCTGCGGCCAGGTCCTGGGCGCCGGCGCCAGCCTGGTGACGGTGAACCTCACCGTCGACTTCCTCTCCACCGCCCGCACCGGCCAGTGGCTGGAGTTCGACACCATCTTCGTCAAACCCGGAAACTCGCTCTGCTTCGCCCAGGCCTTCGTCACCGCCGACGGCGACCCCTGCGCCCGGGCCAACGCGGTGTTCAAGGTGGTGAAGAAGCCGCACTGAGGGGGCGGCGTCTTCCTCCCCCATTCATGGGGGAGGAAGACTTCCCCCACAGATGCTCCCCCTCTGGGGGAGCTGTCAGCCGCAGGCTGACTGAGGGGGACTTTGACTCTTGCTAGGGAACGCTCTGCCCTCCACCCCCTCCGTCACGCGCACATCTGCGCGCGCCACCTCCCCCAAACCGCGCTACGCGCTGGGGGAGGATTTGGGCCTCACTACTTCCCCGCCGCCTTGCGCCTGTCCTCGATGAACCGGGCGAGGCTGGCGTCCATGGTCTTGTACCAGTCGACGCTGTCCATGAAGTTGTCGTAGGTGGTCTTCCCGATGGCGGTGAAGTCCATGTATTCGTTCAGTTCCCCGTCGCTCCCCACCGAGACCTTCAGGAAGCGCTTCTCCCGGTTCCAGTCATTGGCGAAGGTCGGCGTGAACAGGGGCTCGGCCTTGTACCAGCTGCTGAACTGGTAGGAGGCGCAGTTCTTCACCCCCTCGCAGGCGTAGAACTCCACGGTGAAGTCCGACCCGTTGACGCCGCTCAGCACATAGGGCTCCCCGGCCTTGTTGGTCTTCACCTCGCCCCGGAACCCGCCCTCCCGCAGCGCCTGGGCCACCACCTCCGGCTGCCGCAGATCCAGCAGCCGATCCGCCGCCCGGGCGGGCGCGGCGAGCAGGAACGCGGCGGACAACGCGAGAACGACACGGCGCATGACAGGCCCTCCCAAGGTCAAGCTCCCCCCATCTGCCGCCGAGAACAAAGTTCGCGCAAGCCGCCCGCTCATCCCGGCGCGGACCGGGCCCCAGATTCACCTCGGACGCTTGGGTTTGATCCACCTGTTTGTGTGGTTCGTGGGGTTCGTGGTTCCAAGTCTTCAGGCCGTGACGCCGCGAGGCCGCGGAAGATGTCCACGAATCCTACGAACCCCACGACCGACCCGTTGCGGACCTTGGCGGCGTCCGCCTACCGTCAGCCAGGCATGACCCGTCAACTCCACCAGCCCGACCTCTATCCCCTGACCTCCAAGTACGACGCGGCCTGGCTGCTCGACCTGGACATGGGACCAAACCCCCTGTGGCTGCTGGAGGACCTGGCGCGGGGTCTCGCCTTGCAGCCCGGCATGCGGGTGCTGGACCTCGGCTCGGGTCGCGGCGCCACCTCGGTCTTCCTGGCGCGGGAGTTCGGGGTCGAGGTGGTCGCCGCCGATCTCTGGGTGGATCCCGCCCAGGCCTCGACCTTATTCGCCGAGGCGGGGGTGGCCGGGCGGGTGGAGGCCGTGCGGGCCGAGGCCCACGCCCTGCCCTTCGAGCCCGCCGCCTTCGACGCGATCGTCAGCATCGACGCCTACGAGTACTTCGGCACGGCCGACAGCTACCTCGCCTACATCACCCGCTTCCTGAAGCCCGGCGGGCGGCTCGGTATCGCCACGCCCGCCATGCGCCAGGAGGTGCGCGACCTCGGCGAGATCCCGGCCCACATCAGGGCCTGCGTCGGCTGGGAGGCGGCCGCCTGGCACACCGCCGAGTGGTGGCGGTTCCATTGGGCGATCACCGGTCTGGTCAGCGTCACCTCAGCCCGGCTGCAGGAGACCGGCTGGGCCGACTGGCTGCGCTGGACCCGCGCCGGCCACACCCCCGACCGCGACCGCGTGATCGCCATGCTCGAAGCCGACCGTGGCGACCTGCTCTCCTTCGCCCTGGTGACGGCCGTCAAATAGGCGGCGGGCCTCGGCAGGGTCCATGGAGACCCTCCCCATCGTCATCCCCCCGCTTGTCCCGGCCATGACGGTCAGGGGGAAGGCCTCGCCGCCCCATCCTCTCCTCCCCCGAAGGGGGCGAGGAGTTCAAGCTTGCCAACCGCCGTTCTCTCAGCCACCGTCCCCCCACCAAAGGGAAGACCCCGAGATATGAGTACCGGCTGCACCGCGGGCTGAACGCCCCCCGCACCCGCCGCGCCACACCGCGCGGCCTGTCCGACTCCTCTCGACCCCCGGTAACCCATGTCATTTTTGCGCAATGACGCGATCAATCGCGTCAACCTGCATTCCGGCGTCCAGGCCCTGGCCCAAGGCGCCGGCAGCATCTTCTTCTTCGTCCTGCTGCTGAAGGCCGGCGTCTCGGTCCCCCACGCCCTGCTGGCCCAGGCGGCCATCGTCACCGGCCGCTTCGCCCTGCGGCCCCTCATGCTGCCGCTCGCCATCCGGTTCGGGCTCAAGCCCCTGCTGATCGCGGGCACGCTCATGCTCGCCCTGCGCTTCCCCCTGCTGGCGGAGGTCCATGGGATCGACTTGGCCCTCATCGCCCTGCTGGCCGTCACGGCGGTGGCGGAGCTCTGCTACTGGCTGACCTACAACACCTACTTCGCCATGCTGGGGGACGACGAGCATCGCGGCCACCAGGTCGCGGCGCGGGAGGCCTTCATCGCCGTGCTCAGCATCGCCTCGCCCCTGCTGGGGACCTGGGCCCTGCTGACCCTGGGGCCGCGCTGGGCCTTCGCGGGGGTGGCGGTGGTCCAGGCCCTGGCCGCCCTGCCCCTGCTGGGCCTGCCCAATATGAGCGTCGTCCCCCATGCGCCGGGCGCCCTGCGCGCCGCGCGGCTGGCCTTCGCCCTGCTGGTGATCGATGGCTGGTTCGACGCCTGCTACTTCTTCGTCTGGGAGATCGCCCTCTTTCTCACCCTCGGCGAGAGCATCGCGGCCTATGGCGGGGCCATGGCGCTGGCTGGCTTGGTCGGCGCCTGCTTCGGCCTCTGGGTCGGCCGCCATGTGGACGGCGGGGGCGGACGGCGGACCGTGCTGATCGCCTATTCCGTGGCCGTGGCGATCGTCATCCTGCGCGCCGGCAGCCTGCCCACCCCCTGGCTGGCGGTCATCGCCCACGCCCTGGGCGCCGTGCTCATGCCTCTGCTGCTGCCGCCCCTGGGCGCGGCGGCCTATACGCTCGCCAAGGCGTCCCCCTGCCCCTTCCGCTTCCACATGGCGACGGAGGGCGGCTGGGACATCGGCTGCGCGGCGGCGTGCGTGACGGCTGCGGGGCTCGTCAGCCTGGGGGCGCCGATCAGCGTCCCGATCCTCCTGGCCCTGCCGGCCGTGGCGGCGGGATTCGCGCTGCTGTGGGGGTATTTCGGACGGCTGGCGGCGGCTTAAACCCTCTCCCCCCTGGGGGAGAGGGTAGGGTGAGGGGGACTGCTGAGCCGCCACCGTCACTCCGACCGCCGAAAGACCTCCGCTGCGCGGAGGCCCCCTCACCCTGCCCTCTCCCCCTGAAGGGGGCGAGGGTTCACGCGCGTTCACCCCAGGCCCACCTCCCTTTCCACCCCCACCGCCTCGAGGAAATCCCGGTCATGGCTCACCACCAGCAGGGCGCCGTCATAGGCCTGCAGCGCCGCCTCGATGGCCGCCAGCGAATCCAGGTCCAGGTGGTTGCTGGGCTCGTCCAGGATCAGCAGCTGGGGCGGATCGTCGGCGCACAGCACGCAGGCGAGCGCCGCCCGCAGCCGCTCCCCGCCGCTCAGGCTCCCCACCAGCTTGTCGGCGGCCACATTGCGGAACAGGAAGCGGGCGAGCGCCGCGCGGGCGGCGTTGTCGCCCGCCGTCGGGTTGAGCCGGCGGAAGGCGGCGACCAGGGTCTCGTCGTCCCGCAGCATCGCGGTCTTCTGGTCCAGCAGGGCCGCCCGCACCCCCAGGGTCACGCGGCCCGACGCGGGCTGAAGGTCCCCCACCGCCAGCCGGATCAGGGTGGTCTTGCCCGATCCGTTGGGGCCGGTCACCGCCACCCGCTCGGGGCCTGTCATCCGTAGGTCGAAGGCCAGCGTCCGCCCGCCGGGATGGGCGAAGGTCACGTCCTCGAAGGCCAGCACCCCCTTCCCCGCCGCCAGCCCCGACGGCGGCAGCTCGAAGGCCAGGCGCCGCAGCCGCTCCACCCGGCCTTGCGCCTCGGCCAGCTCCGCGCCGGCCTGCTCGGCCAGCTTGTCGGCCAGCCGCCCCTCGCGGGCCCCTGAGTTTTCCGCCCGCTCGGCCATGGCGCCCAGCAGGATCTTCGGCGTGCCGCCCCGGTCGGCGAACCGTTGGCCGGCGGCGTCGCGGCGAGCCTTCTTCTCGCGGGCCGCCTGGGCCTCGCGGGCGACCCGGACCACCGTGCGCTCGGCCGTGGCCAACCCTTGCGCGGCCGCGGCCTCCTCGGCCGCCTTGCGCTCCAGATAGAGGTCGTAGTTTCCGCCATAGACCTTGGCGCCCAGGCCCGACAGCTCGACGATCCGGTCCATCTCCCGCAACAGGGCGCGGTCGTGACTGACCACGACCGCCCCGCCCTTCCAGCCGCGCAGCACCTCGGCCACCATGGCGCGCGCCTCGGCGTCGAGATTGTTGGTGGGCTCGTCCAGCAGGATCAGGTCCGGCTCGGAGATCAGCAGCCCGGCCAGGGCCAGCCGCGTCGCCTCGCCCCCGCTGAGCGTGGCGGCCTCGCGGTCCACATGTTGGCCAGCGAGTCCCACCGCCGCCAAGGCCTGCTCGACGCGCGAATCCAGGTCCCACAAGGCGTTGGCGAAGTCGTCCTCGCTACCCCGTGACTCCTCGATGCGCACAAGTCGGTCAATGTCGGCCCGCACGCCCAGCAGGTCGGCGACCGTGGCGCCCAGTGGCGGGCTCATCGCCTGGCGAAGGACCCCGATCTCGCCCCGCACCGTCACCGACCCCGAGGCCGGCGCCAGCTCGCCCGCGATGAGCCGCAGCAGGGTGGTCTTGCCCACCCCGTTGCGCCCCACCAGGCCGGTGCGTTCTGACCCGAAGGCCAGGCTGAGATTGTCGAAAAGGCTTACGCCGTCAGGCGTTGCGTAGGACAGACGCTCGAGAGTCAGATGGGCGGGCATGGGCGACCTTGGAGGCATGGGGGTGGCGGACGAGGCGGTGGTCCGTCGGCATGCGCATGGTCGTCAGGCTCCTTCTGAGGCCTGCGGATATAGGCCCGGGCGCCCCCTGGCGCAATCCGGACCTGTGTTCAAAAGGCCCCCTTGAGCCCGGCCGGCAAAGGCCCGACTTCTCCCTCCATGACCACCGACACGTCCCTCGAGGCCGATCTCGACACCCATGGCTGCGCCGTCCTCCCGGCCCTGCTGACCCCCGCCCAATGCCGCGACCTGGCCGCCCTCTATGGTCAGGAGGAGGGGTTCCGCAGCCGGGTGGTCATGGCCCGCCACGGCTTCGGCAAGGGCGAGTACCGCTACTTCAGCTACCCCCTGCCGGACCCCGTCCAGCACCTGCGCGAGACCCTCTACCCACGCCTCGTCGGCATAGCCAACCGCTGGAACGAGACCCTGGGCGTCGCCGTCCGCTATCCCTCGCGGCACAGTGAGTACCTGGCCCGTTGCCACGCCGCCGGCCAGGTCCGCCCCACCCCGCTGCTGCTGCAGTACGGGGCCGGCGACTACAACTGCCTGCACCAGGACCTCTATGGCGAGCACGTCTTCCCCCTGCAGGTGGCCATCCTGCTGTCGGCCCCCGGCGAGGATTTCACCGGCGGCGAATTTGTCCTGACCGAACAACGGCCTCGCATGCAGTCCCGCGCCGAGGTCGTGCCCCTGCGCCAGGGCGACGCCGTGGTCTTCGCCGTCCATCACCGCCCGGTCCAGGGGACCCGCGGCCCCTACCGGGTCACCTTGCGCCACGGCGTCAGCCGCCTGCGCTCGGGGACCCGCCACACCCTCGGCGTCATCTTCCACGACGCCCTCTGACCTGGAGAAACCCCAATGGCCTTCACGATTTCCGGCCTGCCGCTCGAACCCTTCCAGCCCCTCTTCGGCCTCTCCGACGCCGAGCTGGCCCGGCGACAGATCGTCCGCATGACCGCCGACGCGCCCATCGGTTTCCCCTGCCGCATCCTGCTGGCCGACGCCGCCCCCGGCGACACCCTGCTGCTGCTGAACTACGAGCACCAGCCGGCCGCCACCCCCTACCGCAGCCAGCACGCCATCTTCGTCAACGAGGCCGCCACAGCCCCCGCCCGCTTCGTCGACGAGGTCCCGCCGGTGCTCACCGTGCGCAAGGCCATCTCGCTGCGCGCCTTCGACGAGGCTGGCATGATGCTCGACGCCGACGTGGTCCCGGGGCCCGAGGTGGAGGGCCTGATCCTGCGGCTGTTCGAAAACACGCAGGCGGCCTACCTGCACGCCCACAATGCGGGCCGCGGCTGCTTCGCCGCCCGCATCGACCGCAGCTGAGGCTTGCGCCGACGCCGGGATCGGCGACACCCTCTCGCCTTCAGTTGGGGAGAGACGCCTTGCACCGTTTGACCGTTCCGCTCGCGATCCTGTGGGCCTCCTGCGCCCTGCCCGCCCTGGCGGCCAATCCCGCGGCGGAGGCCCATAAGGCGGCCATCGTGCTGGACACCCACTTCGACACCCCGGCCAACTTCCATCGCGCCGGCTGGGACATCATGGACCGCCACTCGGTCGACGCCGACGGCAGCCAGGTGGACTATCCGCGCATGGTGGACGGCGGGGTCGACGGCGGCTTCTTCGCCATCTTCACCCCGCAGGGTCCGCGCACCCCCGAGGGCGACGCCAAGAGCCGCGACGCGGCCCTGCTGCGGGCCGTGGAGATCCACGAGATGGTGGCCAAGCACGGCGACAAGTTCGCACTCGCCACCAGGGCCGAAGAAGCCGCCCCCACCGTCGCGGCGGGCAAGAAGGTGGTCTTCATGAGCATGGAGAACGGCCAGCCCGTCGAGGCCGATCTCACCCTGATGCTGACCTTCTACAATCTCGGCGTCCGCATGATGGGCCCGGTCCACTTCCTCAACAACGACCTGGCCGACTCCTCCACCGACCCCAAGGGCAAGGTGTGGAATGGCCTGAGCCCCAAGGGAAAAGCCTTCGTCGCCGAGGCCAACCGCCTGGGGATCGTGCTGGACGCCAGCCATGCCTCCGACGACGTGCTGGACCAGATGCTGGAGCTGTCGACGGCCCCGATCATCCTCTCACACTCAGGCCTGAAGGCGATCTTCGACAACCCCCGCAACATCGACGACGCCCGGCTCAAGGCGCTGGCCGCCAAGGGCGGGGTCATCCAGATCAACGCCTTCTCCAACTACATGGTCCCCACCCCCAAGATCCCCGAGCGGGACGCGGCCCTGGCCGAGCTGATGAAGTCCGTCGGTTCGACCGGCCGCGACATGACCCCGGCCCAGCGCAAGGCCTTCCTGGACGGCAAGAAGGCCATCGACGCCAAGTGGCCGGTCCCCCGCGCCAATCTCGACGACTTCATGAAGCACATGCTGCACGCCATCGAGGTGGCCGGCGTCGACCATGTGGGGGTCTCCGGCGACTTCGACGGCGGCGGCGGCATCGAGGGGCTGGAGGATGTCACCGACTATCCGGCCATCAGCGCCCGCCTGATGGCGGCGGGCTACAGCAAGGAGGACGTCGCCAAGATCTGGGGCGGCAACGCCCTGCGGGTCCTCAAGGCCGCCGCCGACCTGCGAACCGCCAAGCCCTAGCGCTTCCCGCTGGTGGGGATGTCCTTGAAGGGCACGTCCTTGTCGACCCGTATGTCGCCCGGCAGGCCCAGCACCCGCTCGGCGATGATGTTGCGCAGGATTTCGTCGGTGCCGCCCTCGACGCGGGTGGCCGGCGAGCGCAGCAGCATGGCCTGGAACTTCTGGGCCGCCTCGGCATGGCGCGGATCGTTGATGACGCCGGTCTCCCCCTGCAGGTCCAGGGCGAACATGGCCAGCTCCTGCATCGAGGCCCCGGCCACCAGCTTGCCGATGGAGTTCTCCGGTCCGGGGGTCTCTCCCTTGGACAGCGCGCTGATCGCCCGCATGCCGGTGTACTTGAGCCCCGAAGCCTTGACCGCGTACTGAGCCAGGCGCGAGCGGACCATGGCGTTGTCCACCGCCGGGCCGTCCTCGGTCTCCAGGTTCAGGCAATAGTCGAACAGCTCCGGGAAGCCGGTGGGCATGCCCGAGCCGATGGACAGCCGCTCGTTCATCAGGGTGGTGAGCGACACCGTCCAGCCCTGGCCCACCGCGCCGAGGCGCTGGGCGTCGGGGATGCGGACGTCGGTGAAGAACACCTCGTTGAAGCCCGACTGGCCGTTGGCCTGCTTGATCGGCCGAATCTCGACGCCCGGGGACTTCATGCTCAGCCAGAACATGGTCAGCCCCTTGTGCTTGGGCACGTCGGGGTCGGTGCGGGTGATCAGGATGCCGTAGTCCGAATTCTGGGCGCCGCTCGTCCAGATCTTCTGGCCCCGGATGATCCAGTCGCCGGAGCCGTCGTCGGCCCGCTCCGCGCGGGTCCGCAGGCCCGCCAGGTCCGAGCCGCCGGCCGGTTCGGAGAACAGCTGGCACCAGACCTCCTCGCCCGAGGCGAGCGGCGGCAGCAGCTTGCGCTTCTGCTCCTCGCTGGCCCAGGCCATCAAGGTCGGACCGCACATGCCGTGGCCGATGATGAACAGGCCGCCGAGCGAACCGTAGACCCCCTCCTCCTGGCCCCAGATCACCCGCTCGATGGGGGTCGCGCCGCGGCCGCCATACTCCTTGGGCCAGTGCAGGCAGGCCCAGCCGGCCTCGGCCTTCTTCTTCTGCCAGGCCTTGGCCAGAGCGATGGGATCGCCGCTGGTGAGGCCCGAATTGCCGAAGGTGGCCTGCTTGAGTTCGGCCTCCAGCTCCTTGGGGGCGTTGGCGTCGATCCAGGCGCGGACCTCTGCGCGGAAGGCGGCTTCCTGGGGGGTGTCGTCGAAGTTCATGTCAGGTCCTCCTCAGGCGGCCGCAGGCGCGTCGTTGCGTCGGCGCAGGCGTTCGATCAGCAGGTCTTCCCAGGTGGTCTGGGAGCCGAGGGCCACCGCCAGGGCGTTGGCGCGGCGGTAGAACAGGTGACAGTCGAAGGCCCAGGTGAACCCCATGCCGCCGTGCACCTGGATGTTGTTCTTGGCGCAGTGCTGGTAGGCCTGGGTGGCCGAGACCCGCGCCGTGGCCGCAGCCACCGGCAGCTCAGGCGAGTCCGTCGAGAGCGCCCAGGCCCCGTAATAGGCGTTGGAGCGGGCCAGCGTCGCCGAGACGTACATATCGGCCAGCATGTGCTTGATGGCCTGGAAGGAGCCGATCTGGCGGCCGAAGGCCATGCGCTCGAGGGCGTAGTCGCGGGCCATCTCCAGAGCGCGGTCGGAGCCCCCCACCTGCTCGAAGGCCATCAGCACGGCCGCGCGGTCCAGCAGGTCGGAGACCAGTCGCCAGCCCTGCCCCGCCTCGCCCAGCAATTCGGCCGGGGCCTGATCGAAGACGATGCGCGCCTGGCTGCGCGTCGGGTCGATGGTCTCCAGGGTCTCGCGCGTGACTCCCGGCCCTCCCAGGTCCACCAGGTAGAGCGACATGCCCTTCCCGTCGCGGGCCACCACCACGGCGACATCGGCCACATCGCCGTCGGCCACCGGGATCTTGGTCCCCGAGAGCTTGCCGCCCGTCACCTGGGCCTTGATCGAGCGCTCGGTCACCCGGCCAACCCCTTCGCCCAAGGCCAGGGCGCCGACAACCGCGCCCGAGGCCAGCTTCGGCAACCAGGCGGTCTTCTGCGCCTCCGTCCCCCACAGCATCAGGGCTTCGACCGCCAGGTAGATGGAGGAGGCCATGGGGACCGGCGCATTGGCCCGCCCCAGCTCCTCGGCGATCACACAGAGTTCCAGATGTCCCAGGCCGACGCCGCCATAGGCCTCCGGGATCGCCGCGCCGAGGAAGCCCATCTCGCCAAGCCCCTTCCACAGGGCCCGGTCATAGGGCTCCGGCCCCTCCAGGATGGCGCGCACCGCGGCCGGCGAGCAGCGGTCGGCGAGGAACTTCCGCGCCTCGTCGCGAAGCTGCTTCTGTTCGTCGGAAAAATCGAAGTTCACCTGAACGCCTCCCTGTCGCGTCTCTTGCCGTCACGCTGCGCGGGGTCCCGCTGGGTCAGTCAAAGCCCGGCTTGCCTGACGTAGGGATGGGGCGTTCAGCTTGGTCTCCAGGGAGACGCGCAGCAAGCTGAGCCGCAGGGCGAAGATGCGCGCGGGGCGATCTCGCCCGTGAACGGCGGACAGACGAGACAAGCATGACCTACGAGCATCTGGACCTGCGCACCGACGGCGACGTCATCTGGGCCACCATGAACCGGCCCGAGCGGCTCAACGCCCTGAACCGCAAGCTGGTGGAGGAGTTGCGCGACTTCTTCGTCGGCCTCTACTGGCGCCGCGACGTCCGCGTGGTGGTGCTGTGCGGGGCGGGCGGGGCCTTCTGCGCCGGCCTGGACCTCAAGGAGCGCTCCGGGTCCAACGACGGGGCGACGCGCTCGGTGGGCGCCGGCCTGACCGGCCAGCGGCAGATCAGCGAGATCGTCATCGCCATGCGTCGCTGCCCGCAGCCGATCATCGCCTGCGTCGACGGGGCGGCCAGCGGCGGCGGCTTCGCCCTGGCCTTGGCCTCCGACGTCCGCATCGCCACCCCGCGCACCCGGATGAACGCCGCCTTCATCCGCATCGGGCTCTCGGCCTGCGATATCGGAGTCAGCTACTTCCTGCCGCGCATGGTGGGGAGTTCGGTGGCCGCCGAGTTCATGCTGACGGGCCGCTTCATCGACGCCGAGCGCGCCCGCGAACTCGGCCTGGTCAGCCGCGTGGTGGCGCCCGAGGCCCTTGAGCCGGAAGCCGAGGCCTTCGCCCGGAACATGCTCAACGCCACGCCGCTGGGCCTGCGCCTGACGAAGGAGGCGCTCAACCACGCCATCGACGCGAACGGCCTGGAGGCGGTGATCGCCATGGAGGACCGCAACCAGATTCTCTGCGCCCAGGACGACGACTTCGGCGAGGGCGTCCGCGCCTTCCTGGAAAAGCGCCCGCCAGTCTACGCCAAGCGGGAGGGCTAGGCCTTCCCGCCCCGGGCGATCAGGGCCTCGACCTGGCCGGCCAGCACGCTCATCGGCACGGCCCCGGTTTTCACCACCGTGTCGTTGAAGCCGCGAATGTCGAACTTCGGACCCAGCGCGGTTCGCGCATGGTCGCGCAGGCGGTTGATCTCGTTGTGCCCGACCTTGTAGCCGCAGGCCTGGCCCGGGGTTGAGATATAGCGGTCGATCTCGCTGGTCATGGAGGCCCGGGTGCGGCCCGACTCCCTGACCGCCCAGTCGATGGCCTGGTCACGGGTCCAGCGCTTGGCGTGCAGGCCGGTGTCCACCACCAGGCGGATGGCGCGGAACCGCTGGCCCTGCAGGTAGCCGAGCTGGCCGGCCCAGTCGTCCTTGTACATGCCCATCTCGTCACCGAGCTGCTCGGCATAGAGGGCCCAGCCCTCGACATAGGCGTTGAAGCCGCCCAGCAGGTTGCGGATCAGCGGCAGCTGGCCGGTCTCGGTGAGATAGGCGCCCTGCCAGGCGTGACCCGGGATCGCCTCGTGGGCGGTCAGGGTCGGCAGGGTGAACCTGGGCCAGTTCTTCGTGGTCTTGAGGTTCACATAGTAGATCGAGGGCCGGGCCCCATCCAGGGAGCCGAAGTTCATATAGCCCTGCCCCGCGCCGTCCTGGATCTCCACCGGCACCCGCTTCACCAGCACCGGCGCCTTGAGCTTCAGGTTGAACTGGCCGGCCAGGCGCGGCCTCATGTCGGCGATCAGGCTGTCGAGATAGGCCAGGATCTGGGCGCGGCCGGCGTCGGTGTCGGGGAACTGGAACCGGGGGTCGTCGCCGAGCGCGATCATCCGCTCGCCCACCGAGCCCTGGGTCAGGCCGTTGGCCTTCAGCACGCCGTCCATGCGCGCCTCGATGGCCTTGTTCTGGACCAGGCCGAGCTCGTGGATCTCACCCGCGCTGAGCTCGGTGTTGGTGCCCTGGCGCAGCATCCAGGCGTAGTAGGCCTCGCCGTCCGGCAGCCGCCACACGCCCGCGTCCGAACCGGCCTTGGCCGCGGCGGCCCTCAGGGCGGCCTGCTGGCGCGCCAGGGCCGGATAGATGTCGCCCTCGACGATCTTGGTGGCCTGGCCGGCATAGTCCCCGGCGATCCCCTTGGCCTTGGCCCGTCCCGCGACCGAGGTGACATAGCGCGAGGCCGCCGCCTGCGTGGCCAGGGCGTTGGTCATCTGGCCGATGGCGTTGGCCAGGATGAAGTCGGGCGCGATCACCCCGTGACCGGCGTCGCGCGTGACCCGCGCGGTCTCCTGGTCGAGCTGGACGGCCAGGGCGCGGAGCCGGTCGACATAGGCGTCGGCGTCGGCCTTGGTCTCGATCTGGTGCTGGCTGTCGAGGAACTCGGCGGCCGAGACATAGGCGCCGTTCTGCTGGTTGACCACATAGGGGGTGGCGGACTCGGCCATGGCCGACAGCAGGGTGTTGTCGCCGTAGTCGAACTTGCCGCCGTCACGGCCGAGCTCCAGGGCGTAGAGGGCGACGGCCTTGTTGATCTGGCCCAGTTCGCCGAGGCCCGCGTCGGGGATCGCCTTCAGGGCGGTGATCTGCTCGCCGCACATGGCCGCCATGGAGGTGACGCTGGCCCAGGACCGATCGGCCAGCTTCGACTTCAGTCCGGCCCGCGCGCCCTTGTCGACGCCCCAGCTGGTGGCGGCCTCCGGCTGACGGCGCAGGATATCCTCGGCCAGACCGTCCAGGCGCGTCGTCAGGGCGGCGTCGGCGGACGCGGCCAGCGCCGGCGTGGCGGCGGCGAGGCCGGCGCCGGCGCCGGCGAGCAGGAGTTGGCGGCGATCGAGGCTCATGGGGGGATCCGGCGAAGGTGGAGATTCGAGCGGACCCTAGGAGCAGGGCCCGGCCTGGCCCAATTAACAGACTGTAACCTGTTACATCGCGTCCAGCCGAAAACGCTGCTGACAGTTTTGGACGCTGGGGGCGTTAGACTGTTCGGACGGCCACGGCGCGTGGGGTCGGGAATGGGCGTCCCTGCGACGTTTGTTCTCCGATTGTTCCCATGTTATCCGTGAGTCCGTTCACTACATTAAACGGTCCCGTCGAGACCCTCGGCGGGTGAAGAGCGTTTCAGGACAAGATGGCCGAACAGCTGAACTTCATCCGCGTGCGCGGCGCGCGGGAGCACAATCTGAAGAACGTCAACGTGGACATCCCGCGCGGCGAGCTCGTGGTGCTGACCGGGCTGTCGGGGTCGGGCAAGAGCTCGCTCGCCTTCGACACCATCTATGCCGAGGGCCAGCGCCGCTATGTCGAGAGCCTCTCGGCCTATGCGCGCCAGTTCCTGGAGCTGATGTCCAAGCCCGACGTGGACCTGATCGAGGGCCTGTCGCCAGCCATCTCCATCGAGCAGAAGACCACCAGCCGCAATCCGCGCTCCACCGTCGGCACGGTCACCGAGATCCACGACTATATGCGCCTGCTGTGGGCCCGGGTCGGCGTGCCCTATTCGCCCGCCACCGGCCTGCCCATCGAGAGCCAGACCGTCTCCATGATGGTCGACAAGCTCGTCGCCCTGCCCGAGGGCGAGCGCCTCTACCTGCTGGCCCCCGTGGTGCGCGGCCGCAAGGGTGAGTACCGCAAGGAGATCGCCGAGTGGCAGCGGGCCGGCTTCCAGCGGCTGAAGATCGACGGCGAGTTCTTCCCCATCGAGGACGCCCCGGTCCTGGACAAGAAGTTCAAGCACGACATCGACGTCGTGGTGGACCGGCTGGTGACCAAGGCCGGTCTCGAGGGCCGCTACGCCGACAGCCTGGAGACCGCGCTCAAGCTCGCCGACGGCATCGCCGTGGCCGAGTGGGCCGACAAGGCAGAGGGCGAGGCCGAGCCCAGGCGCCTGCTGTTCTCCGAGAAGTTCGCCTGCCCGGTCTCCGGCTTCACCATCAGCGAGATCGAGCCGCGGCTGTTCTCCTTCAACAACCCCTATGGCGCCTGTCCGGTCTGCGACGGCCTGGGGATGAAGCTCGCCTTCGACGCCGACATGGTGGTCCCCGACAAGGACAAGTCCCTGCACAAGGGGGCCGTGGCCCCGTGGTCCAAGGGACCCTCGCCACTCTACACCCAGACCCTGCAGGCCCTGGCCCGCCACTACGGGTTCTCGATGGACGACCCCTGGTGGAAGCTGCCGGAGCAGGCGCGCCAGGTGGTCCTCTACGGATCGGGCGCCGACAAGATCAAGTTCGTCTATGACGACAACGCGCGGAAGTACGAGGTCAACAAGACCTTCGAGGGCGTGCTGCCGAACCTGGAGCGCCGCTGGCGGGAGACCGACAGCTCCTGGGTGCGCGAGGAGCTGGGCCGCTATCAGTCGGAGACGCCCTGCGAGGCCTGCGAGGGCTATCGCCTGAAGCCCGAGAGCCTGGCGGTGAAGATCGCCGGCCAGCATGTGGGCGAGGTCTCGCGCCTGTCGATCCGCCACGCCGAGGAATGGTTCACCGGCCTGGAGACCAGCCTCACCGACAAGCAGATGGAAATCGCCCGCCGGATCCTGAAGGAGATCAATGATCGCCTGCGGTTCCTGGTGAACGTCGGCCTGGACTACCTCAATCTCAGCCGCGCCTCGGGCACGCTCTCCGGCGGCGAGAGCCAGCGCATCCGCCTGGCCAGCCAGATCGGCTCAGGCCTGACCGGCGTGCTCTATGTGCTGGACGAACCGTCCATCGGCCTGCACCAGCGCGACAACACCCGCCTGCTCACCAGCCTCAAGGGCCTGCGCGACCTCGGCAATTCCGTCCTGGTGGTGGAGCACGACGAGGAGGCGATCCTGACGGCCGACTATGTCATCGACATGGGACCGGCCGCCGGCGTGCACGGCGGGGAGATCATCGCCGAGGGCACCGCCGCCCAGGTGATGGCCAACCCCAACAGCATCACCGGCCAGTACCTGTCGGGCGCCCGCGAGATCGCCGTGCCGCAGGACCGCCGCCCGATCTCCAAGAAGAAGGTGCTGCGCGTCATCGGCGCCACCGGCAACAACCTGAAGAACGTCACCGCCGAGATCCCGGCCGGCACCTTCACCTGCATCACCGGCGTCTCGGGCGGGGGCAAGTCCACCTTCACCATCGAGACCCTCTACAAGGCCGCCGCCCGGCGGCTGCACAACGCCTCCGACGTGCCCGCCCCCCACGAGAAGATCGAGGGGCTGGAGATGTTCGACAAGGTGATCGACATCGACCAGAGCCCGATCGGCCGCACCCCGCGCTCCAACCCGGCCACCTATACCGGCGCCTTCCAGCCGATCCGCGACTGGTTCGCCGGCCTGCCGGAGTCCAAGGCCCGCGGCTACGGACCCGGCCGGTTCAGCTTCAACGTCAAGGGCGGCCGCTGCGAGGCCTGCCAGGGCGACGGGCTGATCAAGATCGAGATGCACTTCCTGCCCGACGTCTACGTCACCTGCGACGTCTGCCACGGCAAGCGCTACAACCGCGAGACCCTGGAGGTGCTGTTCAAGGGCAAGTCGATCTCCGAGGTCCTGGACATGACCGTCGAGGAGGCCGCCGACTTCTTCAAGGCGGTGCCGCCGGTGCGCGACAAGATGGACACCCTCAAGCGCGTGGGCCTGGGCTATGTCCAGGTCGGCCAGTCGGCCACCACGCTCTCGGGCGGCGAGGCCCAGCGGGTGAAGCTCTCCAAGGAGCTGTCGCGCAAGGCCACCGGCAAGACCCTCTACATCCTCGACGAGCCCACCACGGGCCTCCACTTCGAGGACGTGAAGAAGCTGCTGGAGGTGCTCCACGAACTGGCCGACCAGGGCAACACCGTCGTCGTCATCGAGCACAATCTCGACGTCGTGAAGACCGCCGACTGGATCGTCGACTTCGGCCCCGAGGGCGGCGACGGCGGCGGCGAGATCGTCGCCCAGGGCACGCCGGAACAGGTGGCCGCCAGCTCCAAGAGCTGGACCGGACGCTACCTGGCCGACCTGCTAAAGCGCCACGAGGATCGCCGCAAGGACCGCGTGAAGAAGCTGGTCAACGCCTAGCTTCCCTTGGGGGAAGAGAGCCTCTTCCCCCAAACAATTGTTTGAAATAGCGTCGTTCCATTCGTTTAAGACTTTGGAGTCGACCCTATGAAGCTGTACGGCGCGCCGAACCCGGCCCCCAATCCCCGCCGCGTGCGCATCTTCCTGGCCGAGAAGGGCATCGACCTGCCCGAGACGCCGGTCAACATGATGAAGCGCGAGCACAAGAGCCCGGAATTCCGCGCCAAGAACTCCATGGGTCAGCTCCCCACCCTGGAGCTGGACGACGGGACCACCATCTCCGAGACCGTGGCCATCTGCCGCTACTTCGAGGAAATCCATCCCGAGCCGCCGATGTTCGGGACCACGGCGGTGGAGAAGGCCCTGGTGGACCAGTGGATCCGCCGCATCGAGTTCACGGTGATGATGCCGGTGGGCCAGTTCTGGCGCCACGCCCACCCGCGCACGGCGGCCCTGCTGACCCAGTTCAAGGACTTCGGGGAGTCGAACCAGGAGATCTACAAGGGCGCGCAGAAGTACATGAACCGCGAGCTTGAGGGCCGCCAGTTCGTCACCGGCGACACCTACACCATGGCCGACATCTGCCTGCTCTCGACGATCGACTTCGCCACCTGGATCGGCCTGCCCCTGGAGGCGGAATTCACCCACCTGACGGCCTGGCACGACCGCGTCAGCGCGCGGCCCAGCGCCAACGTCTGACGCAGCGGCGCTTCGTGGGTTCAGCCCCGCGGAGCGCCGGTCAGTTCCCGATAGGCCTCGGCCAGGGGCGAATAGATCATCACCACCTGCAGGATCGGCAGCAGCAGCTGGACGATCAGGGTGGCGACGAAGGCCACGATGGCCAGGGGGGCGAGATTGGCCGGATTGGCGATGGCCTCCTGGCCCCCCGCCAGGGCCACGGTGGCGGCGCTGATGATGCTGAACAGCAGCCAGACCATCACATAGAAGATGATGGCCAGGATGGTCATGCCAAACAGGCTCCAGAAGTGGCCCTTGGTCAGACGCCAGGAATCGACGATGGCGATGCGGTGCTCGGCGAAGGTCATGGGGGTGGCCAGCAGCAGCCGGACCCCGGCCCAGATCATCCCGACGGCCAGCGCCAGGCTCACCAGCACCCCGAGCGGGCCGGCGACCGCGGTGACGGTGTAGGTCAGGACCAGGAACAGCAGGCCGACCGTGAACAGGGCCAGGTTGACGATGGTCAGGCGCAGCTCGTCGGCGCCCAGCCGCAGGTGGGCCAGGCCCTTCTCCGAGGGCCGCAGGGCCAGGCGGTAGATGCCGCCCATCAGGACCGACATCAGGGCGATGGAGATGACGATCACCAGCAGGAAAGAGAACTTGTGCTTCTGCAGCATCGCGCCGTAGGCGCTGGCGTCGCCGGACTCCAGGCCGCCCTTCTGCACGAACTTGATGAAGTCGGGGCCCAGCGCGCTGAGCATGATCATCGCGATGACCATGATGCCGACGAAGTAGACCAGGCTCCAGACCAGGATCGTCCCTGGCCGCTCGCGGGTAATTCTGAAGCCTTCCAGCGCCGACTCGCTCGGCGAAAACTTGGTCATGTCTGTCCTCTGGCCGCCCGTCTGAAAGACCAAACGAGTCGGCCGCCCCTTTGGCTGCGATCTTTGCGGTTGCGGCTCTTTCGCCGCAAGGCCTCCCTCGCGATCGAAGCCAATCGTTGCTACTTAGCCACGCATGAGCACCAAGATTGATCCCGTCCACGTGATCGGCGGCGGCCTGGCCGGTTCGGAGGCCGCCTGGCAGATCGCCCAGGCCGGCGTGCCGGTCGTCCTTCACGAGATGCGCCCTGTGCGCGGCACCGACGCCCACCACACCGACGGCCTGGCCGAGCTGGTCTGTTCCAACTCCTTCCGCGCCGACGACTGGACCGGCAACGCGGTGGGCCTGCTGCACGCCGAGATGCGCCGGCTGGACTCCATCATCATGTCCTGCGGCGACGCCCACCAGGTGCCGGCCGGGGGCGCCCTGGCCGTGGACCGCGACGGCTTCTCCCAGGCGGTCACCGCCCGGCTGGAGGCCCATCCCTTGGTCGCCATCGCCCGCGAGGAGGTGGCCGGCCTGCCCCCCGCCGAATGGGACAGCGTGATCGTGGCCACCGGCCCCCTCACCTCCCCGGCCCTCTCGGCCGCCATCCTGACCCTGACCGGCGAGGGGGAACTGTCCTTCTTCGACGCCATCGCCCCCATCGTGAACTTCGAGTCCATCGACATGGGCGTGGCCTGGCGCCAGTCACGCTACGACAAGGAGGGCCCTGGCGGCGACGCCGCGGCCTACATCAACTGCCCCCTGGACAAGGACCAGTACGAGGCCTTCATCGACGCCCTGCTGGCCGGTCCTAAGAGCGAGTTCAAGGACTGGGAGAACGTCCCCTATTTCGACGGCTGCCTGCCCATCGAGGTGATGGCCGAACGAGGCCGCGAAACCCTGCGCCACGGGCCGATGAAGCCGGTCGGCCTGACCAACGAGCACAATCCGCAGGAGAAGGCCTACGCCATCGTCCAGCTGCGCCAGGACAACGCGCTGGGCACCCTGTGGAACATGGTGGGCTTCCAGACCAAGCTGAAGCACGGCGCCCAGACCGACATCTTCCGGATGATCCCGGGCCTGGAGAAGGCGGTCTTCGCGCGGCTCGGCGGCCTGCACCGCAACACCTTCCTCAACAGTCCCAAGCTGCTGGACAACCAGCTCCGGCTGAAGGTCGAGCCCCGCCTGCGGTTCGCCGGCCAGGTGACCGGGGTCGAGGGCTATGTGGAGAGCGCCGCCATGGGCCTGCTGGCCGGCCGCCTGGCCGCCGCCGAGCGCCTGGGCGCGCCCATCGAGGCGCCGCCGGCCACCACGGCCCTGGGCGCCCTGGTGGGCCATATCACCGGCGGGCACCTGGAGGGCGGCAAGGGCTCCTTCCAGCCGATGAACATCAACTACGGCCTGCTGCCCCCCGTGGAGGGCGTGGCCAAGCGTGACGACACCGGCCGCCGGTTGGGCGCCAAGGAGAAGAGCCGCGGCAAGAAGCTGGCGGTGGGCGAGCGCGCCCTGGCCGACCTGGAGACCTGGGTCACGGGCGGGACGAAGATCGCCGCCGAATAGGGGTCAGACCTTGCCGCGCGCCACCGCGAGGAACAGGCGCAGACGGGCTTCCAGCTCCGACGGCCTGCGGCCCTTGGCGCGAACCCGGGCCAGGGTCGCATGGGCGATGGCCGGGAAGGCCGGCGCCGAGAGGCCGCCAGCGTCCTTGAGCGCCCGGTCCAGGATCGGCCCGACATCGGGGCCGGCCAGGCCCGCCGTGCCGATCAGCCGCCCGATGGCCCAGGCGCGGCCCCCGGCCAGGGCCTTGGCGAGATCGGCCGCGGGATCGAGGATCAGGGCCGCCAGGACCGCGGCGTTCCCCGCCGTGCCGTCAGCCCATTCCAGGGCCTCGCCCAGCTTCATCGGCTCGGCGCTGAGCTCACGATAGCGGGCGTCGATCATCGCCTCCAGCCGCTCCCGCGCCAGGCCGTGGCGGCCGACGGCCTCGGCCAGGGCCAGGGCCGTGGGATGCTTGCGCACCGGCCGGCCCTCGAACGCCTCATCCAGCACCTCGCGCCACCAGGTCAGGCGGATCTCTCCCATCAGGGCGTTGGAGGCGACGCGCGGCGCGCGGGCCAGCTCGTGGTCGAAGGCGTAGAGCGCGACGACATCAGCGCGGGCGTCGGCGTCCGCGATGAACCGGCTCGACAGCCAGCGGTCGGGATCGACGCGGCCCACCAGGGCGTCGAGGTCGTTCGGGTCGTGGGCGTCGTCTTCGGACATGGCGTTCGCAAAAAGCAAAAGGCCCGCCGGTTGGGGCGGGCCTTCCGATTGTAAGGGAGCTGAGGCCCTAGCCGAAGATGGTCTGGCTCATGGTCATGGTGACCAGCATCGGGATCGACAGCAGCGTGTTGGTCCGAGAGAACAGCATCGCCGTGCGGCCGGCCTTGGCCTTGGCGTCGGCGTCGGCTTCCACCAGGCCGAGCGCGATCTTCTGGTTGGGCCAGATGAAGGCCCAGACGTTGATGAACATCACCGTGGCCAGCCACATGCCCATGCCGATGAAGATGTGGCCGACGTCGGCGAAGCCCTCGGTGGCGCCCAGGGTGAAGGCCTGGACCAGATAGCCGCGATTGAAGGCCAGGATCACGCCCGCCACCCAGGTGAACAGCGCCGCCCAGCGGAACCAGAACAGCGCCGCCGGGGCGATGAACTTGGAGACCGCCGGCTTCAGCTCGGCCGGGATATTGGCCATCTGCGGGATCTGGACGAAGTTGAAGTAGTACAGCAGGCCGATCCACATGATGCCGCAGAGGACGTGGATGAAGCGGAACAGCGCCTGGAAGAAGATGGCGTCAGCCGAGCCGTAGTGGCTGAAGTAGCCAGCGATGATGATCAAGGCCAGCACGAAGCTGACGATGACGGTGTTGCGGAGATTTGCGAGAAGTCCAGCCATAGGTATCCCTCTACGATTCCTGCCCTGACCGTCAGCTATACGCAGTTTCAATCGGGGCTGCTAGTTGCCGGACACACTGTCGACGGCGCCGAAAATCGCCTCCAGCCGGGCCGAAACCTCCTGCGGCAGGGGTGGCGCGTTGATGGCCGCGATATTGGCCTTCAGGTGCTCGACGCTGCCGGTTCCGGTGAGGACGACATGGGCGCCGGGCTCGTGGCGGCAGAAGAGGTAGGCCGCCTCCAGCTCCGAGGCGATCTCCGGATGGCCCCGCAGGAAGCCCAGGGGATCTTGCGGATCGACGGCGCCGGCGGCCACCTCGCCGCGGTCCAGCAGCTTGGCGACGGTCTCGCGCAGCACCACGGGATCGCTGAGCGCCCGGCGCACGGCGAACATGATCAAGGTCCCGATGTCCTTGGCCTGGGCCGCCGGGAACACCGTGCGGCGCGCCGAGGGGTTCAGGAGGTTGAAGCCCACCATGACCACGTCGAACTGGGCCTCGGGAACCGCCCGGGCCAGCATCTGGTGGCGGGTGTCGACTCCGAAGGCCTCGGTGATCCCGATGTGGCGGATCTTTCCCGCGGCCTGCTGGCGCTTCAGCTCCGGCAGCAGGGTCGCCACGCAGGCGTCGTACTGGGCCAGCATGACCCCGTGCAGGTTGAAGAGGTCGACATGGTCGGTCCCCAGCCGCTTCAGGCTCCCCTCCAGGCTCTCGGTCAGGGCCGCCGGCGTGATCAGTTCGCCGTCGCGCCCAGGGGCGCCGCCGGTGGGGCTGGCCTTGGTGGAGATGAACACCTGGTCGCGCCGCCCCTTGACCCCCAGGCCCACGGCCTCCTCGGTGCCATAGAGCCGGGCGGTGTCGATGAAGGTGATCCCCAGGTCGATGGCCGCGCTGACCACCCGGGAGGCTTCCTCGGCGCTGGCGCCGCCGCCCATGCCCAGTCGGGAATGGCCGCCGCAGCCCAACCCCGCGGCGCTGACGACGGCGTTGGTTCGGCCGAGACGGACGGTCTGCATGGTCAGGCTCCCTAGGGGAGCCAGACTAGATCGCGATCAGGCCCGCGGCGAGCCTGCGGCCTTCGGCGGTGAGCACGTTGTACATCCGCGCCGCGGTGGGGGTGTCCATGAACTCCAGCCCGATGCCGGCCTTGGACAGGGCCTCGCGGACCGCCCGGGGCGGCAGGGCGTTGGCGGCGCCTAGGCCGAGCAGCACGAACTCAACCTCCCGCGGGCCCGCCTCCAGCACCGGGGCCAGGGCCTCCGGCGTCAGGTCCGCCAGGCGGGTCACCGGCCAGGGTCGGGCCTTGTCCTGGACGATCAGGACAGACCCCTCGTGACGCGCGCCGGAGAGCCGGAACCCGCCGTCGCCATAGGCGTCGATGGAGGGCGCGTCGCGGGCCATGGCTTACGGCCGGGCGTTGGCCGGCTTCAGCGGCTCGGCCGGCTCGTCGCCACGCTTGACGCCCCACAGCAGGATGATCGGCAGGGCGACATAGATGGAGGAATAGGTGCCGATGATGATCCCGAACACCATGGTCACCACCAGGGGCCGCAGGACCACGCCGCCCAGGACCAGGGCGCCCGACAGGGCCAGGATCGCCGTGGAGCCGGTGATCAGGGTCCGCGACAGACGCTCGTTCTCGGACTTGTTGATCACCTCGGCCAGGGGGGTGGTCTTGTACTTGCGCAGGTTCTCGCGAAGCCGGTCGAAGGTGATGACCTTCTCGTTCATCGAATAGCCGATCACGGTCAGCAGGGCCGCGATCGAGGTCATGGAGAACTCGAAGCCGGTGACCGACAGCACCCCCAGGGTCAGCAGCACGTCGTGGAACACGGCCACCACCGCGCCCAGGCCGAACTGCAGCTGGAAGCGGAACCAGATGTAGGCGAGCATCAGGGCCAGCGCGATGGCGAGCGCCATGAAGCCGCCCTGCATCAGCTCGCCGGAGACCTTGGGCCCCACCACCTCGACCTTCTTGAACTGGATGCCGGGGAACCGCTTGGTGAGTTCGTTCTGGATGCGGGTCGCGCCGGCCACCGCGTTGACGTTCTCGGCGGTGCGGAAGGACAGCATGGCGCCGTGGGAATCCCCCAGCGCCTGGACCTTGGCGTCCTCGCCGCCCGCGGCGGCGAGCGCCGTGCGCAGTTCGCCGATGGGCGCATCGCCCGTCGTCCGGACCTCGATCAGCGACCCGCCGATGAAGTCGATGCCCAGGTTCAGGCCCTTGGTGAAGAAGGAGACGCCCGACAGGACGATGAGGATCGCCGAGAACACCGCCGCATAGGGCGCGAGCCCCACGAAGTTGAAGTGGAATTCACGCGGGAGAAGACGGATCAGGGGCCAACGCATGCGGAAAACCTTCAAACGATCGGCAGCGTCTTCGGCTTCGTGGCGCGGAACCACCAGCCGATGAGCAATTGGGTGATGACCACGGCGGTGAACACCGAGGTGACGACCCCGATCAGCAGGGTCAAGGCGAAGCCGCGGATGGGGCCGGCCCCGAACTGGAACATGATCAGGGCCGAGATGGCGCTGGTGATGTTGGCGTCGAGGATGGAGACCAAGGCCCGCTGATAGCCGTGTTCCAGGGCCGAAATCGGGGATCGGCCCGCATGGGCCTCGTCCCGCACCCGTTCATAGATCAGCACGTTGGCGTCGACGGCCACCGCCAGGGTCAGGATCAGGCCCGCGATGCCGGGGAAGGTCAGGGTGAACTGGAACAGCGACATGACGCCGAAGATCAGCAGCATGTTGACGATCAGGGCCAGCGCCGCGAACACCCCGAACAGGCCATAGGCCAGCACGATGAAGATGATGATCGCCGCGGCGCCCACGGCCAGGGACAGGGCCCCGGCCTTGACCGCGTCGGCGCCCAGTTCGGCGCCCACGGTGTTCTGCTGCTCGACGTTCAGGGGCGCCGGAAGGGCGCCGGCGCGGAGCAGGATGGCCAGGTTGTTGGCGCTCTCGGCGGTGAAGTTGCCGCTGATCTGGCCCGACCCGCCGGTGATGGCGCTCTGGATGACCGGGGCCGAGATGACCTTGTTGTCCAGCACGATGGCGAAGCGCTTGCCGAGGTTCTGGGCGGTGGCGTCGCCGAAGCGGCGGGAGCCCTGGCCATTGAAGCGGAAATTGACCACCGCCTGGCCCGTCTGGGAGTCGAAGGCCTGGTGGGCGTCGGTGAGCATCTCGCCGGTGACCAGGGCGCGCTTCTTGATCAGGATCGCCCCGCCGCCCTCCTCGTAGGGCAGCAGTTGCGAGCCCGGAGGAATGCGGCCAGCGGCGGCCTCTTCCGGGGTGACGCTGTCGTCCACCATCTGGAAGGTCAGCTTGGCGGTCTGGCCGATGATGTTCTTGAGCTTCTCGGGGTCGCTCTCGCCCGGCGCCTGGACCACGATGCGGTCGACGCCCTGACGGCGGATGTCGGGCTCCTTGGTGCCCAGCTCGTCGATCCGGCGGCGGATGATCTCGATGGACTGCTCCACCGCCTTACCGGCCTCGGCGGCCAGGGCCTGCTCGGCGAAGACGATGCGGATCCGCTGGTCGTCGCCGGAGTTGATGGTGACGTCACGGCCGCCGACCGCGCCGGCGAGCGGCGAACCGACGCTCCGGCGCAGCAGGTTGGTCGCCGCCGTCAGTTGCTCGGGATCGGTGATCCGCACCGACACCGCGCCGCCGACCTGGCCCAGGTCGGTGAAGTCGATCTTGTCCTCGCGCAGCGTGGTGCGGACGTCCTCGATGAGGTTCGTCAGCTTCTCGGCGCGCAGGGCCTTGGTGTCGACCTCCAGCAGCAGGTAGGAGCCGCCCTGGAGATCGAGGCCCAGGTTGAGCTTCTTGTGCGGCAGGAAGCTCGGCAAGGTGTCGAGCGTCTTCTGCGGAATCACGTTCGGCAGGCTGAACAGGATGCCGAAGATCACCGAAATCAGGACGGCGATCGTCCTCCAGCGGGACGGAGCGATCATTTACGGGGCTCTCAGGCCTTGGAGTCGTTGGCCGGGGCGGGCTCGCCCTTGACCCGCACGTCGGAGATCATGGTCTTGACCACCTTGACGGTGACGCCCTGGGCGATCTCGACGCCGACTTCCTTGTCCTCGACGCGAACCACCTTGCCGATGACGCCGGAGTTCAGCACCACGGTGTCGTTGCGCTTCACATTGGTGATCATGGCCTGATGGGCCTTCATCCGCTGCTGCTGCGGGCGGATCATCAGGAAGTAGAACAGCACGACCAGGCCGATGAGCGGCAGGAACTGCATCAGCATTTCCTGCGGTCCGCCGCCGGCGGCGGCGCCTGCGGTCTGAGCGAAGGCGGGGGTGGCGAACATGGTCTCTCCGAAGTTCGTCGTCGGGCGTGCGAAAAGCCGCCGGTTTTCAAGTCGGCGGAAGCTATGCGTTCGCCCCTCGTTTTGCAATGGAACGGCAGGACCGCTAAGCACCACGGCCATGGAATCTGAGCTGAAATCCGTTCTCGAGCGCATCGCCTCGTCCCTGGAGCGCCTGGCGCCCCCGGCCCGCGTAACTCCGGACTTCGAAGGGGCGCGGCTTTTCCGCCACGATCCGGCCACCCACGCCTTCCATCCGGCGCCCGATTACGCCCTGCCCCTGGCCGCCCTGATCGGGGTGGACGCCCAGAAGGCCCGCTTCCTGGAGAACCTGCAGCGGTTCACCGCCGGCCTGCCGGCCAACCACGCCCTGCTCTGGGGCGTGCGCGGCACGGGCAAGAGCTCCCTCGCCAAGGCCGCCTTCATGGCGGTGGCCCAGGACGCCCCGGACCTGAAGCTGGTGGAGGTCGACCGCGACCAGGTCACCGCCCTGCCCGCCCTGTTCGACACCCTGCGCGAACGCCCCGAGCGGTTCGTGGTGCTCTGCGACGACCTCTCCTTCGAGGAGGGGGCGGCGGCGGCCAAGGCCCTGAAGTCGGCCCTGGAGGGCGGGGTCTCCGGCCCGCCGGCCAATGTGCTGTTCGTGGCCACCTCCAACCGCCGCCACCTGATGCCCCGCGGCCACGGCGAGGACCGCGGCCTGATCGCCACGGCCGAGGACGCCGAGGAGGAGGTGAGCGTGTCCGACCGCTTCGGCCTGTGGGTGGGCTTCCCGCCGATGGACCAGGCGACCTATCTGGAGGCGGTGACCGCCTACGCCCGCGCCCACGGCCTGATCGTCGCCGATCTGGAACGCCGGGCCCTGCAATGGGCCCAGCTGCGCGGCGGCCGCTCCGGCCGCGTCGCCTGGCAGTTCATCCGCGACCTGGCGGGGGAGCTGGGCAAGACCCTGCCGATGTAGAGACTCTTCCCCTTTCCCGCTTGCGGGAGAGGATAGGGTGAGGGCTCTTCCTGAATTTCCGTGATTACCCCCAGGTCGAGACGCGCAGCCCTGCTGCGCGCCCCCTCACCCTACCCTCTCCCCCCAAGGGGGAGAGGGGACCGATCACCGTCCCAGCACCAGCTTCGGATCGATGGGCCGGGCGCGTTCCGTCGGCGCCGGGGCGTAGCGGACCTCGAAGTGCAGCTGGGGTTCGGAGACCCCGCCGCTGGTGCCGGCCTGGCCGATCTGCTGACCCTGGACCACCTTCTGCTGCATCTTCACGTCCACGCGGGCGAGGTGCCCGTAGGCCGTGACCCAGCCGTCGGCGTGCTTGATCAGCACCAGGTTCCCGAAGCCGGGCACCTGGTCGCCGGCATAGACCACGTCCCCGCCGGCGGCGGCGCGCACGGCCTCCCCGGCGTTGGCGCGGATGTTCAGGCCGTCGTTGCGCTGGCCCGTGCCCTTGGGCCCGAAGTCCGAGATGATGTCGCCCCGCAGCGGCCAGTTGAACCGGCCGCGGCCCTGGCTGGTGATCTGGGCGTCGCTGAGCGGACCGGAGGTCGCCGCCGGCGGAATCGGGAAGGTGCGGTTGGGCTGGGTCGGCGGCGGCGAGGTCGGCCGCCGGTAGTCGTTGTTTGACGGCGGCGGCGTCACCGGCTGAGAGACCGGCGGCGGGGTGGGCCGGCTCGGCGGCGGGGTCACGGGCGTCGTGTCGCGCCGCGGCTCGGGCGGCAGGGTCACCGTCGTGCGGGTGGTCTCCTTGATCGGCCCCTTGTCCTTGTAGCCGTCGGGCAGGCTGATCTTGCGGCCGGCCTTGATGGCGTCGCCGACCTTCATGTCGTTCTCGGCGGCCAGGGCCTTGGGGGTGACGCTGAAGCGCTTGGCGATCAGGGTGAGCGTGTCGCCCGACACCGCCACATAGGCCTTCACCGTGGTCTTGGGGCCCTTCAGCTTGTCCCCGGCATGGAGGACGTAGGGCTCCTTGAGCTTGTTGTCGTCGGCCAGCTGCTTGCGGGTGGTGTCCATGGCGCGCGCGATGGCGTCCAGGTTCTGGCCGTTCTTGACGGTGTAGACCTGGGGCGGGCCGGCCACCTCCACCAGCTTGCCGGTGACCATGGTCTTGGTGGTGGTGGTCGTGGTGGTCCGCGGGGCCTCGGGTTCGGGCTCCGGGGTCACGGCGGGCGGCGGCGTGTAAGCCGGCGGCCGCTGCTGCTGGGCCGGCGCCTGGGGCTGGAAGGGCGTGGGGGCCGGCGCCTGAGCGCCCGAGCCCGGGACCTGGACCCGCACGGTCACCGTGGTGGGGCCCTTGTCCTTGAAGCCGTCGGGCAGGATCAGTTTCCTGCCGGCGGTCAGCGGCTTGTCGACGCTCATGTCATTGGCGTCGGCCAGGGCCTGGCCGGTGACCGAGAAGCGCCGGGCGATGGCGTAGAGGGTGTCGCCCTGCCCCACCACATAGGCCTTGGCGTCGCTCGAGGGCCCCTTCAGCGTCTTGCCGGGCCGCAGGACGTAGGGCTCCTTCAGATCGTTGTCTTCGGCCAGCTGCTTGCGGGTCGTGCCCATGGACCGCGCGATGGCGTCCAGGTTGTCGCCGCTCTTGACCGTGTGGGTCTTGGGCGGGCCGGCGGCGTCCACCACCTTGCCGGTCACCGTCTGGCGGGTGACCGTCTGCATCACCGGCGGCGGCGGCTGATACGGCGGCTGGTAGGCCGGGGGTTGGTAGGCCGGCGGCGGCGTATAGGGCGGGGTCGAGGGCGTCACATAGGCCGGGCCGCCGGGGACGGGCTCCAGCGGACGGCTCTCCACCTGCCCCGGGCCGGGCTGCGGCGCGGGTCCCTGGTCCTGGGGCGCCTGGACCGGCGGCGGCGCCTGGGCGCCGGGGGGCGGCAGCCGGGTGGGGAAGTTGGGCCGGGGCGCCTGGGCGTCCTCGCCGAACGGCGCATAGGTCGTGCAGGCGCTGAGGGACGTCGCCGCCAACAGGATCAAGGCCGTTCGGGAATAAGAAAGCGTCATCGCCGCTCCGCTCTATGGGTTCGGAATCAGTCGAGGCGTCGGGGTTAATGATGGGTTAAGGACCCCATCACCGCCAACCCACAAACTCGTAAGGTTGTGGACGGCTAAAGCTCCCGGGCCACGCCGTCCAGCAGGGGTACGAACCGAACGTCGGTCAGGGCCTCGACGGTGAAGCCGCCCTTGCCGTCGCCGGTATAGCGTTTCAGGCTTTGGACGGGTCCCTTGCCGATCGGCGCCACCAGCACCCCCCCGGGTTTCAACTGCGAAAGCAAAGCCTTGGGCTCCTCCGGCGCCGCCGCCGTGACCAAAATGCGGTCGAAAGGCGCCTGCTCGGGCCAGCCCAGGCCGCCGTCGCCGAAGCGGGTGATCACATTGGTGAGACCGAGCGCCTTGAAGCGGGCCTCGGCCTCCCCCATCAGGGTCCGGTAGCGCTCCACGGTGTAGACCAGCCGCGAGAGCTTGGAGAGCACGGTGGTCTGGTAGCCCGAGCCGGTGCCGATCTCCAGGACCCGGGCGCGGGGCTCCAGGGACAGGGCCTGGGTCATCAGGCCGACGATGAAGGGCTGGCTGATGGTCTGGCCACACGCGATGGGCAGGGCCGAATCCTCCCAGGCGCGTTCCTGGAACAGGTCGGGCGTGAAGAGGTCGCGCGGGGTCGACTCGATGGCGTTCAGCACGCCGGGATCGCTGACCCCCTGCGAACGCAGATTCAGGATCAGGCGCGCCAGCCGCGTTTCAGGCGAGTCCTTCTCCGTCTTGGTCATGTCCACGCTCATCTACGCCCTGGGCGGCGTGCCGCCCAGCACGCCCTTCAGCCGATTGACCGTCTCAAGGTGAGTCAGGTCGATGTGCAAGGGCGTCACCGAAATCTTTCCCTCGTAAATCGCCTTCAGGTCGGTTCCGTCGGCGGGCGAGGATCGCTCCTGCCGGAAACCCATCCAGTAGTAGTCCCGGTTCCGCAGGTCGGTGCGCTTCTCGGCGTGGCGCACATTGATGTCGCGGAAGGTCTGGCGGGTGACCTCCACCTCGGTGATCTTCTCCACCGGCGCGGCCGGGAAGTTCACGTTGATGATCACGTCCTTGGGCCAGCCGGTCTCCACCAGCTTGGC
Organism: Phenylobacterium sp.; assembly: GCF_965229015.1. Lineage (GTDB taxonomy): Bacteria > Pseudomonadota > Alphaproteobacteria > Caulobacterales > Caulobacteraceae > Phenylobacterium. The sequence continues at coordinate 1,662,531 of NZ_CBDDIM010000001.1, forward strand.
GATGATGCCCGGGGCAAAGTGCTCGGCAGGCGCGAAGATGTCCTCATTGCCGGTGGGCCAGCCGGTCTGGGAGAGCGCGATGGAGGGAACCCCCATGGCCATGCCCTCGATGGCGCCGGCCACCGTGCCCGATAGCGTCACGTCCTCGGCCAGGTTGGCGCCGCGATTGACGCCGGACAGCACCAGGTCGGGCTTGGCGCCCTCCATCAGCTCGAAGATGGCCAGCATCACGCAGTCGGTGGGGGTGCCGCTGGTGGCGAAGCGGCGGGGGTCCAGCTTCCGCACCCGCACCGGGTCCGACAGGGTCAGAGCCCGGCTGGCGCCCGACTGCTCGTATTCCGGGGCGCAGATCCAGATGTCGTCGGACAGCGCCCGGGCGATGTTCTCCAGCGCGACCAGACCCTCGGCATGGATGCCGTCATCATTGGTCAGCAGGATTCTCACGCCTCGCCACCGATATGGGTCAGGCCCGGCAGGTAGGGATGCAGGGCCTGGGGAATGGCGATCCGGCCCTTCTCGTCCTGATAGTTCTCCATCACCGCCACCAGGGTGCGGCCCACCGCCAGGCCCGAGCCGTTCAGGGTGTGGACGAAGCGCGTGCCCTTCTCGCCGGCCGCCTTGGTGCGGGCGTCCATGCGCCGGGCCTGGAAGTCGCCGCAGTTGGAGCAGGAGCTGATCTCGCGATAGCGGCCCTCCGACGGCAGCCAGACCTCCAGGTCATAGGTCCGCCGGGCCGAGAAGCCCATGTCGCCGTTGCACAGCTTCATGGTCCGGAACGGCAGCTCCAGGGCCTTCAGCACCGCCTCGGCGCAGCCCACCATGCGCTCATGCTCGGCTTCCGACTGGTCGGGCGCGGTGATCGAGACCAGCTCGACCTTGTAGAACTGGTGCTGACGGATCATGCCGCGGGTGTCGCGACCCGAGGCGCCGGCTTCGGCGCGGAAGCTGGGGGTGAGCGCCGTGAGCCGCAGCGGCAGCTCCTCCTCGGCCGTGATCTGCTCGCGCACCAGGTTGGTCAGCGAGACCTCGGCGGTGGGGATCAGCCAGCGGATGTCGGAGGCCTGCGCCAGGTCGCCGGGTCCGAGCGCCCGGGCGTTCTCCAGGCCGGGGATCGCCACGAACTGGTCGTCGGAGAACTTGGGCAGTTGCCCGGTGCCGAACATGGCCTCGCTGCGCACCATCAGCGGCGGCGAGACCTCGGTGTAGCCGTGCTCCTGGGTCTGGATGTCCAGCATGAACTGGCCCAGCGCCCGTTCCAGCCGCGCCAGCTGGCCGCGCAGCACCACGAACCGGGCGCCGCTCATCCGGGCGGCCGCCTCGAAGTCCATCAGGCCGAGCGCCTCGCCCAGGTCCACGTGGTCCTTGGGCGCGGCGACGTGGTTCGGTTCGCCCCAGCGGCGCACCTCGACATTGTCGTGCTCGTCCTTGCCGATCGGCACGTCTTCGGCGGGGATATTGGGCAGCGAGGCCAGCAGGTCGAACAGCTCGGCGCTGGCGGCCCGCTCGGCCTCGGCCTGGGCGGCGCCGGCGCCCTTCAGGGCCTCGACCTCGGCCAGCAGGCGCTGGGCCTCGGCCTCGTTCTTCTGAGCCTTGGCCTGGCCGATCAGCTTGGAGAGTTCGTTGCGCTTGGCCTGGGCGGTCTCGGCGGCGGTCTTGGCCGCGCGGACCTTGGCGTCCAGCTCGATGGCCTGGGCGGCCGCCCCGGAGCGGCCCTTCGCAGCCCAGGCTTTTTCGTAAAGCTCAGGGGTTTCGCGAATGGCTCGAATGTCGTGCATGGGGTCCGCCGTAAGGTAAGCGGCTTCTCTAGAGCGCGTTGGCGGGGGCGCCAAGGCCGAGACTCCCGGCCAGCTCTAGGTCCAGGCTGCAAGCCTGACTATAAGGTGGCGGCCATTCCGGGGGGGACGCAGCCATGGGACGACACTTCATCACCTTGGCGACCATCGCGGTGGGACTGGCCATGTTGGCCGGATCGTCCCACGCCGCGACGCCGCCGGTTCCCAGAACCTCGACGCCCGTGGCTGCTTTGCCGCCGTTGCGGACCACCGATTTCAATCTTATCGGCGACAACATCATCGTTCCCTTGCCCGCGGGCTACTGCCCGGCCAGCGGACGTTTCGAGGGAATCGCCCAGCTGACGGCCGCGGCGGATAAGGAAAACCTGACCACCGCGTCGCTCTATCTTTGCGACGACATCGCGTCGGATACGGCGCCGACGCGCTATGCCCTGGTCAAGACGCCGAGGAAGCTGCTGCTGGTCAAGGCGAGCCGCAGCGAACTGCTGGCCGAGATGGGCGCGATTCCGCCTTCGGAACTCGCCGCGCTGATGAACTCCGAAAACCTGGGCAAGGAGGCGTCCAAATCCGCCAGCGAGGTCCTCGGCGCCAAGACCGAGATCGGCGTCAACATCCAGCCCGTCGCCGCTGATGAGTACGGCTACTACATTACCGGCACGGGCCAGGGGAGCGCCGGAACCCAGACCTTCCAGGTCTGCTTCGCCGGCGTGCTGACCACGATCAAAGGCCACGTCATCGCCTACTATTTCTATGCCCCGGGACAGACCCTCGGCGACATCGCGGCCGTCCTGGCCCTGACCAAGGCGGAGGTGCGTCGCCTCATCAAGGCCAATGGCGACTAGACCACCGCAACGGCCGTGGCGGCGTCCTCGCGGGCACGGCGGCGGTCGATCAGGGCCACGCACCAGATCGAGATCTCGTAGAGCAGGATGATGGGGGTCGCCAGCAGGGTCTGGCTGATGGGGTCGGGCGGGGTCACCACCGCGGCCACCACGAAGATGCCGACGATGGCGTAGCGGCGCCCGGCCCGCAGCATCTTGGAGTCCACGATCCCGGCCATGCCCAGCAGGGTCAGCACCACCGGAAGCTGGAAGCAGAGGCCGAAGGCCATCAGCAGTGTGGTCACCAGGGTCAGGTAGTCGGAGACCTTGGGCAGCAGTTCGACGGAGATCGCGCCCACCCCGGTGATCTGCTGGGAGAGCGAGAACCAGAGGACGAACGGCAGGATCATGAAATAGACGAGCGCCGCGCCAAGGGCGAACAGCACCGGGGCGGCGACGAGGAAGGGCAGGAAGGCGTGCCGCTCCTTCTTGTAGAGGCCCGGCGCCACGAAGCCATAGATCTGGGCGGCCAGGACCGGGAAGGTCAGGATCACCGCCCCGAAGCCCGAGAGCTTCACCTTGGTGAAGAAGAACTCCAGCGGCGCGGTATAGACCAGCTTCAGCGCGCCGGACGCGAGGTTCGGGACCTCCTTCAGGCCCACCAGGGCCAGCAGCAGGTCGAAGGGACCGGCCGAGCTCGCCTGGTTCGGCGGCGTCGGCTTGATGTGCAGGAACTGCAGGATGCCGTCCACGAAGCCGGCGTGCGGCCCCGCGTGCTCGGCCAGGCGCTGGGCGGCCATCAGCTGGGCGGCCACCTGATAGGGGTGCAGCAGCAGGTAGTAGATCTGGGTGGAGAAGGCGAAGCAGACCGCGAAGCCCACCGCCAGGGCGCCGACGCAGATGATCAGGCGCGAGCGCAGTTCGATCAGGTGATCCAGCAGAGGCGCGCGGGAGGCCTCGATCTCGTCGTCGATCTCGTCGCTCAAGAGACCGTCCCCTTGGGCGCGCGGCGCGCGGCCGCGACGGTGGCGGGCTTCTTCTTCGGCGCGGCCTTGGGCTTGGTGGTGGCCGCGGTCGGCGCCCGGGGCTTGCGGGGCGCCTTGGGTTTGGCCACGACGGGTTCCGAGGTGGCACCCTCGGCGCCTTCGGCCTCGCCGTACTGGTGGCTCATGGGCGGGTGGAACTGGATCCCCGAGCCCTGAAGGCTGTCGCCGATCTCATTGAAAACCTGGTTGATCTCGACGTTGGAGGCCTCGGCCGCCGCCTGGTCCACCAGCTGGCCGCGGCGCATGGCCTCGACCTCCTTGCGCAGGTCGTCGAGCTCCGACTGGCGGGCCATCTCGTCGAAGCTGGCGCGGAAGTCGTCGGCCATGGAGCGCAGACGCGCCACGAACTGCCCCAGCTTGCGCAGGAGCATGGGCAGATCCTTGGGCCCCACCACGATCAGAGCGACCGCGGCGATGACCAGCAGTTCCATCCCGCCGACTTCAGGAAGCATTGCCCACGCCTAAACGATGAAAACCCACGCCGATCAGGACCGGCGTGGGCGGAAATCCGGGAACGGCAGCCGACTAGCTGCGGGCTTCGTCTTTTTCGCTGGGCAGCGGCTTGGCGGTCGTCGAGGCCACCTCGTCGCCGTCCTTGAGGCCGTCCTTGAAGGCGCGGATACCCTTGGCGGCGTCGCCCATGATCCCCGACAGCTTCCCGCGGCCGCCGAACAGCAGCAGCACGACCACCGCCACGATGATCCAGTGGATGGGCCCGAAAGCACCCATGACCTTACTCCTTTGCGCCGGCGCCCGAGGGGGCGCGCGCCAGTTGCGATATTCCAATCGAATATAGTCGTTTAGGTGACCGCGCGCCAATCGGTTCGCAAGAGCCTGCGCGTCCAATCAGCGCTCTTCCTCCTCCCCGAGGAAGTCTGTGTGGAATTCGGGCGCCGCGTCGTCCTCCAGCGGGTCCTCTTCCAGGTCCACGCCGCCCGGATTGGGGATGGCGAAGTCGGCGGGCAGGTCCAGGCTGAGCAGGCCGGCGGCCTTCATCTCGGCCATGCCCGGCAGGTCGGCGAGCGCCGCCAGGCCATAGTGCTCCAGGAAGGCGTCGGTGGTGCCGTAGGTGACCGGGCGGCCCGGAGTGCGGCGGCGGCCGCGCATCCGCACCAGGCCCAGCTCCAGCAGCACGTCCAGGGTGCCGCGGCTGGCCTGCACCCCGCGCACGGACTCGATCTCGGCCCGGGTCACCGGCTGGTGGTAGGCGATGATGGCGAGGGTCTCCTGGGCGGCCTTGGACAACCGCCGGGGCTCCTCCCGCTCCTCGGTCATCAGGAAGGCGAGGTCCGGGGCGGTCTGGAAGCGCCAGCGGTCGGCCACGCAGACCAGCTCGACGCCCCGCCCAGCATAGGTCGCCTGCAGGGCGGCGATGGCGGCCTCGACGTCGGAATTGGCCGGCAGGCGCTTGGCGATGTCGTCCAGGCTGAGCGGGCCCGCGGCGGCGAACAGCAGGGCCTCGACCTGGCGCTCGGCGGGATCGGTCACGCGGCGGCTCCCCGTCGGGCGCGCAGGAAGATATCGGCGAAGGCCTCCAGCTGGCGGGCCTCCATGGCCCCCTCCTTCACCAGCTCCAGGCTGGCCGAGAGGGTGGAGGCGACATAGGAGGCGCGGCTCGGGCCGGGCTCACTGCTGGGGCGCATCGGCGCTATGCCCTCCAGGGCGGTCCATCGCGACAGGTCGGGCAGCATGTCCCGCAGCCGCTCGCGGGCCGCCTCCAGCGGATAGGCCTGGGGCGTGCGCGGCGTGTAGTGGCGGTCCTGTTCCTTCTTCCGCTGGGCGATATAGGCGCTCATCAGGCCATAGAGGTCGCCCTCCAGGCGGTTGGAGGGGATGATCTGGATCGCCTGGGGATCGCCGCGCAGGAAGACGTCGCGGCCCAGCTGGGCGCCGTCGCGCAGAGCGTCGGCGGACCGGCGCATGGCGTCGAGCTTGGCCAGGCGGAAGGCCAGTTGCGCGGCCATCTCCTCGGCCGGCGGCTCTTCGGCCTTGGGGCGCTCGGGCTTGGGCAGCAGCAGGCGGGACTTCAGATAGGTCAGCCAGGCGGCCATCACCAGATAGTCGGCGGCCAGCGAGAAGCGGATGCGCCGGGCCTGGTGAACGAAGGCCAGGTACTGGTCGGCCAGGCGGGTGATCGACAGCTTCATCAGGTCGACCTTCTGGCTGCGGGCCAGGGCCAGCAGCACATGGAGCGGGCCCTCGTAGCCCTCCAGGTCGATGATCAGGGCCTCGCCGTCCTCGGCCGCGGTGGCGGCGGCCTCGAAGTCGAGATTGGGCTGGAAGGTGTTGCTCAAGACCACTGCCCCGCGAAGGCCGCGTCGAATCGCGCGCGCCCTTCCTCAGCATCGAAGGGCTCGGGGGTCCGTGCGATGCGGCCCAGCGCCGCGCGGGCCCGCTGGGCGGCGCGGCCGGAAAGCGCGCGGGTCCCGACGATCACCGCCTTCATCTCGGCCATGTCGCCGTTGCAGTGCAGGACCACGTCGCAGCCGGCCGACAGGGCGGCCTTGGCGCGGGTGGTGAAGTCGCCTCCCAGGGCCTTCATGGACAGGTCGTCGGTCATCAGCAGGCCGTCGAAGCCGATGGCCTTGCGGATCACCGTGCTGATCGCCCGCTTGGAGGTCGTGGCCGGGCCCCGTGGATCGACGGCCGTGTAGACGACGTGGGCGCTCATCGCCATGGGCATGTCCGACAGCACCCGGAAGGGCGCGAAGTCGTGGGCGTCCAGGTCCTCATAGGCGGCGTCCACCACCGGCAGGTCCAGGTGGCTGTCGGCCATGGCCCGGCCGTGGCCGGGGATGTGCTTGATCACCGGCAGGACGCCCCCGGCGATCAGCCCCTCGCAGGCCGCTCGGCCCAGCTGGGCGACGCCCTCGGGGGTCCTGGCGTAGGCCCGGTCGCCGATGATGTCGTGGGCGCCTTCGCTCGGCACGTCCAGCACCGGCACGCAGTCGACATTGATCCCCAGGGCGGCGAGATCGTGGGCCAGCAGGCGGCCGCCGAGACGGGTGATCTCCCGCCGCAGCAGCGGATCATTGGCCGGCAGCTCGCCATAGGCCCGGCCCGGCGGATAGCGCCGCCAGTGCGGCGGCCCGAGGCGGGCGACCCGGCCGCCCTCCTGGTCGATCAGGATCGGCGCGTCGGGGCGCTCCACGCAGGCGCGCAGCTGCGCGGTCAGGGCCCGCACCTGGTCGGGGCTGTCGACATTGCGCTTGAAGAGGATGAACCCCCAGGGACGCACGTCGCGGAAGAAGGCCTGCTCCTCGCTCGAGAGGCTCAGGCCTGCGCAGCCGAGGATGGCGGCGTTGACGCTCACTTCACGAAGCAGGACTTGCCGGCGGCCTTGAGCTGGTCGCAGAAGGCCGCGGCGTCGGCGCGGCTGGCGAAGCCGGTGACCGCGGTCCGGTAGAGGGTGGCGCCGTCCTTCTGGATGGCCTCGACCCGCTTGCCCTTGCCGGCCGTGGCGCCCGGCGCGATCTTGGCCGCGTCGTTCCAGCCCTTGTCGGCCAGGGCCTGGGAGGAGAAGGCGCCGATCTGCACCGCGGCCGCGCCGCCGGCGGCGGCCACGGGCGCGGGGGCCGGAAGGTTGGGCTTCAGGGCCGGGACAGGCTTGGGCGCCGGGGTGACGGGGAGAGCCGCCACGGGACCGGGGGCGGGCCCGGCGGCCACCGGAAGGGTCGGCGCGGGCTTGGGGGCCGGCGGCGGGGTGACCACGGCCACCGGCGGGGCGGCGCGGGCCGCGGGCTGTTCCGGCGGGGCGGTGAAGTTGGGGGTGGTCGGCGCGGCCGCGCCCTCGGAGGACTGGTAGATCTGCAGGCCCGCGGCGGGGTCCACCGGCTGGTCCTCGGCGGGCGCGGGACCCTTGATGGCGCCCACGGGGGTGCCCACCGCCTGCGGCGCGGCGCCGGCCTGGCGCACGCCGGAGCGATAGAAGACGAAGATCGCCACCACCAGGCCGATCAGCACCAGGGCGGAGATGATCAGCATCATCGGGGCCGGCCGGGTTCCGCGCACCGGCTGGCGCGCGTCGAAGGCCAGGGGCGCGTCGGTCGGGGGCGTGTAGGCGCCGCGATCGGGGTTGGTCATCGAAGGCTCCCAAGGGAATCGAAAAGCGCGCGCGAAACGAATCGCACGGCGTCGTGGTCAGTGTACCGAAGGGCGGCGGGCTTCGAACCGCCGCGACGCCCTAATTCCAGACGTCGAGGTGGAAAAGCCTGCGGTGCTCTTCGATGGCGAAGCGGTCGGTCATGCCGGCGATGTAGTCGCACACCACCCGGGCGCGGCCGGCGTCGTCGCGGTTCTGCGACCGGGCGAACCACTCCGTCGGCAGGACATCGGGTTCGCTCATGAACAACTGGAACATCTCGGCCAGAATACGGCGGGCCTGGGAGCGGGTGCGATTGACCTTCCAGTGCCGGTACATCCGGTTCATCAGGAACTCCCGCAACCGCCCCAGATCCTCCAGCATGTCGCGGGAGAAGGCCACCAGGGCGTGGTCGAGATGCCGCACGTCGTCGGCCGAGGCCACCTTGGACGAGACGGCCCGCCGCTCGGTCTCGGCCAGGACGTCGTCGATCATCGCCCCGATCATGCGCCGCACCGCCTCCAGCCGCACGATGCCCGGGTCGAGGTCGGGATAGTCCCTGTAGACGCTGGCGAGGATCGGGCCGATCAGGGGCACGTCCAGCAGCTCCTTCAGGTGGAACAGGCCCGCCTGCACCCCGTCGTCCACGTCGTGGTTGTTGTAGGCGATGTCGTCGGCCAGGGCCGCGCACTGGGCCTCCGCCGAGGCCCAGGTGTCCAGGCCCAGGTCGTACTCGGCGTCGAACTCGGAGATCGCCTTCCACGAGGGTTGGCTGAGCTTGGCCGTCACCGGGCCGTTGTGCTTGATCACCCCCTCCAGGGTCTCCCAGGTGAGGTTCAGCCCGTCCCAGCGCGGATAGCGGCGCTCCAGCTTGGTGACCACCCGGAAGGTCTGCACATTGTGGTCGAAGCCGCCATAGGGCTCCATCTGCACCTGCAGCTCATCCTCCCCGGCATGGCCGAAGGGCGGATGGCCCAGGTCGTGGGCGAGCGCGATGGTCTCGGCGAGATCCGCGTCCAGCCCCAGCGCCGTGGCCAGGGACCGAGCCACCTGGGCCACCTCCAGGGAATGGGTCAGGCGGGTGCGGAAGTGGTCGCCCTCGTGGGCCACGAAGACCTGGGTCTTCTCCTTCAGGCGGCGGAAGGCGGTGGCGTGGATGATGCGGTCGCGGTCGCGGGCGAAGGGGGTGCGGTTGCGGCTTTCCGGCTCCACGACCTTGCGGCCCAGGGACAGGCCGGGGTCTTCGGCGTAGGAGACGCGGGGCGGAACCGTCAAAGCCATGTATGCTCGCAATCTGCGGTGGCCCCTTGGTCAAGAGCCCAGTCACCCTCATATAGGCCAGACCAGGGTTTTACGCATCATGACCACATCAGACCTCACGCTCTCGCCCACCGCCGCCCAGCGGCTGCACGACCTCAGCAAGACCGAGGGCCACCCCGTCATGCTCCGCGTGGCGGTGGAGGGCGGCGGCTGCTCGGGCTTCCAGTACCAGTTCGCCCTGGTCAGCGAGCGGCAGGCCGACGACCTGGTGGTGGAGCATGACGGCGCCGCGGCCCTGGTGGACGAGATGAGCCTGATCCTGCTCAAGGGTTCGGTGATCGACTATGTCGACGAACTGGCCGGCGCCGAGTTCCGCGTCCGCAACCCCAACGCCAAGTCCAGCTGCGGCTGCGGCGTCAGCTTCTCCATCTGATCGTTTCCCGCATTCCGGCCGAGGCCGGGGCGAGCGGGTTCGCCTTACCGCCCCCGCGTCCAGTTGCGTCGTTGCTGGATCAGGAACGACCAGAGGCCCAGCCCGCCCAGGGCCGCCAGGGCGACGCCGCCCAGGAACACCACCAGCTCGTAGAGCCGGCCTCCCACCGAGGCGGCGTGGATCGGATAGAGCGCGTTCTGGAGCCGGGCGCCGGGGCCCAAGGCCTGGGCGTCCAACGTGCCGACCACCTTGGAGGTCGCGGGGTCGATATAGACCAGGGTGCGGCCGTTCGGATGCCATTCGGCTGGCTGCTTCATGCGGATGACGGCGGGCGCCCCAGGCGCAGACGGCCAGCTCGCCAGCCTCAGGGTCGCCTGCGGAAACGCCGCCTGGGCGCCGGCCAGGGCCACGGGCCAGTCGATGTCCCCCGCCCCGGCCTGGGGCGGCTTGCCCGGCTGAACCCCGCCGGGCGCCAGTCCGATCAGAAGCGCCTTGCTGGTGTCGTTGAAGACGATCATCCCGCCGGTCAGGCACAGGACGAAGACCGGGACGGCCATCAGGACGCCCAGGTCGCGGTGCGAGGCGACGATGTCCCGCCGGGTCGCCGACTTCGGCCATACCTTCCCCGCGAAGCTGCGCCAGGCGGGAAACCAGACAATCACGCCGGTCAGGCACAGCACCGCACCGGCCAGGCCCGCCGTTCCCACGACGATCTCGCCGCTCTCTCCGGCCAGCAGCCGGTGATGCAGCTGGAAGACCCACTGCTCGGCCCGCTCGGTGTCGGTCCAGCGGGCCAGGACGGCGCCGTCGGCGGCGGCATAGGCCATGCCGTCCTTCGCATAGGTCAGCCGATGGACCCCCAGGCGCGGCCCGGCGAACATCATGCTGCGGGGTGTCCCCTTCGCCTCCACGGCCTCGGCCGCCGCCCCCAGCACCGCCGGGGAGGCCGTCACCACGGCGCGGGCTTCCGGCACGGTCAGCTTCACCCAGTCCTCGCGCAGCACCAGCAGGGCGCCGGTGAGCCCCAGGACCACGAGGATCAGGGCCAGGATCGCCCCGGCCCAGGCGTGCAGGGTGCGGATCAGGCCCATCAGAAGGCCCGCACGATCCCCAGCGTCACCGCCCGGCCTTGGCCCGCGAAGTAGCGGGCGTTGTCCGTCGGGTTGGTCGTGTCGCTGTTATAGGTGATGTACTGCTCGTCCAGCAGGTTGCGGACGCCCAGGCTGACGACCCCGAAAGGCGCGTTCCAGGCGGCCACCGCGTCCAGCAGTTCATAGCCCTCGAAGGCGTTGGCCGCCGGCTGACCCTGGAAGCTGCGGGCCTCGAAGACCTGGCCCTGCAGGCGGAAGTTGAAGTCGCCATAGGTGGCGTCGGCGGTCAGGGTCAGCCGGTCGGGCGAGATGTTCGCCCCGTCCAGGTCCTGGTCGACCCGACCGTCGCCGTTCCCGTCGGTCCGGCCCTTCAGGTGGGAATAGGCCGCCCCCAGGGTCAGCCAGTCCTTGGCCTTCCAGCGAAGGGTCGCCTCGACGCCTTCGATCTCGGTGCGCTGGCGCTGGACGTCGAAGGTGCCCCCGGCGTTGAGCACCAGCAGGGCGCCCTTGTCCGAGGCCGAGGAGAACCAGGCCAGCGACCCGTTCACCGGCCCGTGGGCGAACTCGACCCCCAGCTCCAGGTTGTCCGAGACCACCGGGGCGACGTCCAGATAGGTGTCGACGTCACGGCCTGGCGTGTTGATGGCCCGCAACACCCGGCCGACGTCCGGCATGGTGAACCCCTGCGCATAGGAGGCGTAGGCCACCACCCCGTCCACCACCCGGAAGGTGCCGCCGACATTGGTCAGCACCTCCGTGAAGCTGGGCGCGCCGCCGGCGACCCGGGTGGAGCCCGACGAGGCCAGGGTGGTGAAGTCTCCCACCTCCAGGGTGGCGTTCTCCTGCCTCACCCCAGCCGACAGGTGGATGCGGTCGTCCCAAAGGGCCTGGTGGGCCTGCAGGAAGGGCGAGAGGCTCTTGTAGGTGGTCTTGGGCACCCAGACGCGGTTGGTCAGCACCAGTTCCTGGTAGGTCTTGTCCCTCAGCCCATCGAGGCCCACGAGGATCTTCAGGCCCGGCAGCGCCGCGAAGCCGCGCTCGTAATCCAGCTTGAACCCCTGCTTCTGGGAGTTGTTGGCCGACTGGTCGAACAGGGTGTTCAGCGGGGCGAGGCGGACGTCCTGGAACGTGCCGGTGATCGAGCCCCCGAAGACGCCGTGATAGTCGTGGGCGAAGCCCTGGGCCGTCAGGACCCCGCCGAACAGGTCGCGGTCCTTGTAGGTGATCGCCGCGGAGGTCACCTCGTTGGCGGTGGGCAGGCCGGGCTGGACGCCCGGCCGCGCGGTCGCCGGCAGGCCGGTGGCGCGGTTTCCATTGACCAGGACGAAGTCGTCGCCCCCCTCCAGCTCGAAGTGGTTGACCATGGCCTCCAGGCGCCGCTCGTCGCCGAGATCGACCCCCGCCTTGCCGAAGAGCGACCAGCTGTCGGAATTCTGCAGCTCGCCCTGGGTCGCGTCGATGCCGATGCGGCGGCCCTCGGCGTCGTAATAGCCGCCGTGGGCCTCGTAGGCCGCGCCGGCCACGAAGTCCCAGGTCCCGAAGTCGCGGCCCACCAGGCCGGCGGCCTTGTAGCCGAAGCTGTCGTCCAGCACGCCGTCGTCGAAGCTGGTCTGGGCCATGACCTTGCCGGTCCAGCCCTGGCCGGACTTGGGCGTCGGCGCGGTGACATAGTTGATCACCCCGCCGGTGGCGCCGACCCCCTGGATGGCGTTGGAGCCGAACACCACCTCGACGCGGTCGATGAAGAAGGGGTCGATGGTGAACCCGTCGCGGCTGTCGTCCCGCAGCGGCGTCGACTGCGGCACGCCGTCCACCAGATAGAGCGGCGAGCGGCCGCGCAGGGTCTCGCCGGCGCCCGAGAGCTTCTGCCGGGTCGGCGAGAAGGACGGCACCAGGGCCGAGACCGCCTCCACCGCGCTCATCGCCAGGGCCTGCTGCACCCGCAGCTCGGTCTCGCCGATGATCTGGATGGTGGAGGGCACTGTGGCGCGCGGCGCCTCCGAGCGCATGGCGGTGACCACAAGTTCGTCGACCGCCACCGCCTCCTGGGCCTGAGCCGGCGTGATCGCCCCCAGCAGGGCCAAGGCCGTTCCGCCGCACAACAGCCTGCCGAGACGTCCCATAAGCGCGATCCATTCTTGCGATTAATTCTCAATCGCTCCCATGGCAGAGGCTGGCGGACGGGTCAACCGCCCGCCGGGCTTGACCTGAGGTGAATTATTCATCCAAATGGGTGAATGTCCGCCCAGCTCGACAACACCCTGGCCGCCCTGGCCGACCCCACCCGGCGGGCGATCCTGGCGCGGCTGACCCGGGGCGAGGCCCGCGTGACCGAGCTCGCCGCCCCCTTCGACATCTCCCTGAACTCGGTCTCCAAGCACATCCGCATGCTGGAGCGCGCCGACCTGGTGGTCCGCCGCCGCGCCGGCCGCGAGCACCTGCTGACCCTCAACCCCGCCCCGCTCGACGCCGCCCAGGCCTGGATCGAGACCCAGCGCGCCCTCTGGACGCGAAGCCTCGAGGCCCTGGACGCGATCTTCAGTGCGCAGGACGCCCAGGAGCCCCCGACATGACCCGGACCGTCACCGTCACCCGCCGCTTCACGGTCAGCCCCGAGCGGGTGTTCGACGCCTTCCTCGACCCGGCCATCGCCGGCCGCTTCATGTTCGCGACTCCGACGGGCGAGATGGTGCGCGTGGACATCGAGCCCCGGGTCGGCGGCGTCTACAGCTTCGTCGACCGCCGCGACGGCCAGGACATCGAGCATGTGGGCCGCATCCTGGAGCTGGACCGCCCCCACCGCCTGGTCTTCGAGTTCGCCGTGCCGAAATACGATCCGCGCTTCACCACCGTGCGGCTGGAGATCGCCGCCGACGGCGACGGCGCCGTCCTGACCCTCACCCACGAGGGCGTCGACGACCAATATCGCGAGCAGACCGGCCAGGGCTGGACGATGATCCTGGAGGCCGCCGCGGCCGCTCTCAGCCCGGAATGAACTGCAGGATCGCCACCAGCACGGTCAGCCAGGCGAGCGGCGCGGCCATGGCGGCCCAGGCAAGGGGCTCGCGGTCGCGCTTGAACAGCACCCAGGCCAGGAAAGGGCCGATCAGGCAGACGATCCAGAACAGGACCATCAGCAGGAAGGCGATCCAGGCCAGGGGATTGAGGATGTTGCCCTGGTGATCGAAGACCAGCGGCGAGAACAGGGCGCCCACGGCCCCGACCGGCGCCAGGGCCAGGCAGGCGGCGGTCGCCACCCCCATCCAGATCATCTTGGCGCGGCGCGAGAGCCGTCGGCCCGGCTTGGTGGCCCCTGACATGCGGGCAAGGTCCCTGTCGCCCCGCCACGCGTCAAACTGAATCGCCGCGCGGGCGGCGTCTTGTTCGCCCCCCAGGCTAGCGGGGTGTCCTAGATTGCTTGGCGATCCCTGCATCGAGGGGCTAGACGCAAGATCCAAGCCAAGCCCAAGGACGCCCATGAAGATCGCCACCTGGAACGTCAACTCGGTCAACGCCCGGCTGGAGACCGTCCTGCGCTGGTTCGAGGAGGTCTCCCCGGACGTCGCCTGCCTGCAGGAGATCAAATGCGTCGACGAGAAGTTCCCCGCCGAAGCCTTTGAACGCCTTGGCTATAACATCGCGGTCAACGGCCAGAAGACCTATAACGGCGTCGCGATCCTGTCGAAGACGCCGCTGGAGGACGTCCGCAAGGGCCTGCCCGGCGACGACGCCGACGACCACGCCCGCTATCTGGAGGCGGTGATCTCCGGCCCCACCCCGGTTCGGGTGGCCTCGATCTACCTGCCCAACGGCAACCCCATCGGAACCGACAAGTTCGCCTACAAGCTGGCCTGGATGGCGCGCCTCAACGCCCACGCCCGCGAGCTGCTGGCCTTTGAGGAGCCGCTGGCCCTGGTGGGGGATTACAACGTCATCCCCGAGCCCCGTGACGCCGCCAATCCGCAGAACTGGACCGGCGACGCCCTCTTCCAGACCGAGAGCCGCGAGGCCTTCCGGGCGCTGAAATGGCTGGGCCTCACCGAGGCCTTCCTGGAGGTCGACGGATCGCCGGAGAGCTACACCTTCTGGGACTACCAGGCCGGCGCCTGGCCGCGGAACAACGGCATCCGCATCGACCACGCCCTGCTCTCCCCCCAGGCCGCCGACAAGCTCACAGCCTGCGTCATCCATCGCGACGTCCGCGGCTGGGACAAGCCCTCCGACCACGTGCCGGTGGTGATCGAGCTGGACCTCTAGGGCGATGAGCCGCCGCGCCTTCATCCTGGGAGGTTCGGGCCAAATCGGCCGGGCGGCGGCGCTCAACCTGCTGGAGCACGGCTGGGACGTCACCGTCGGCCAGCGCCACGGCGAGCTTTCCGCCGAACTCCAGGGCCGCGTCGCGGTCACGATCCTCGACCGCGAGGACGACACCGCCCTCGCCGACGCGCTGACCCTCCCCTTCGACGCCGTCGTCGACACCGTGGCCTACACCGCCCTCCACGCCCGCCAGTGGCTGGCCCTGCAGGACAGGATCGGCGCCCTGGCGGTGATCTCCACCGGCAGCGTCTATGTGGACGACGAGGGCCGCACCCTGGGTGACGGCGCCCGCTATCCCATCCCCCTGCGCGAAGACCAGCGCCGCGCCCCGCCCGGAACCGCCGACTATTCCAGCAACAAGGTGGCGATGGAGGACGCCCTCCTGGACGGCGCCCGCGTCCCCTTGAAGATCCTGCGCCCCTTCGCCGTTCATGGGCCGGGCAGCCGCGCGCCCCGCGAGTGGTGGTTCCTGACCCAGATCCTGCGCGGCGCGCAGGCCATCCCGCTGGCCTATGACGGCCAGAGCCGCTTCCACACGACCGCCACCGCCAACCTCGCGGACCTCACCCGCGTCGCCCTGGAGCAGCCCGGCCTCCACGTCCTCAACGCCGCCGATCCCGACGCCCCTACCGTAACCGAGATCGGCGAGGCGATCCTGTCCGCCATGGGCTCCTCGGCCACCCTCGCCCCCTTCCCCGGCCCGCCGAAGGGCTGGAAGGGCCGCACGCCCTGGAGCGTCGAGGCGCCCCTGGTGGCCGACATGAGCGCCGCCGCGGCCCTCGGCTATCGCCCCGTCACCGACTATGCCGCCGCCGCACCGGCCCTGTGCGCCGCCCTGCTGGAACAGGTCCGAGGCAAGGACTGGCTGACCGCCTTTCCGGGTTTGGCCGCCTATCCCCCGCAGATGTTCGAGGCGCCACCGGCGAAATAAGCCGCCGCTGTCAGCTGCCGTTCAGCTTGCGAAAGCTTAACTATCGAAATCAGGACGGCATGGTTAAGAGGCCGCCCTCAACAGGAAAGACCCGTTATGCGTTCGCTTCTGCCCGCCGCTCTCGCCCTGGCCCTGATGGCCGCCCCCGCCTTCGCCCAGGACAGCGCCACCGACGCCTCGGGCGCCTCGGCCGCGACCTCGGAGGCCGTGGGCCTGCTGGCCGCCTCGGGGGTGAAGACCGCCGTGGGCGTCTCCGCGGTCCCCGCCAGCGTCGTGGGCGCCGGCTCCATGGCCGGCGGCTCGGCGGTGATGGCCAGCGGCGCGGCCTCGGTCGGCGCGGGCGCCTCGGTCGCCGACTCGGCCGCCGAGTCCGGCAAGCTGGTGGTGGACGACAAGGTGGTGGTCTCCCCCGATCCGGCCCCGGCCGTGCCCTACAACACCCCGGCCAAGAAATGATCCGCCGCGTCCTGATCGCCGCCGCCGCGGCCTCCGTCCTGACCACGGGCGCCCTGCCCGCCGCCGCCCAGGACTCCTCGGCCCACGCTGTCGCGCCCCACTTCACGGCGGCCGAGGCGGCCGGCTTCTCCAAGCAGGTGGAGCGCGACCTGGCCGCGCGGGGCGCCAAGCTGGCCATCGTCTTCCGCACCGGCCGGCCCCGCAGCCAGCTTCCGGAGGGGATTAGCTACACCCACGGCGGCTTCTGGGTGCACCGGACAATCAAGACCGCCGACGGCAAGACCCAGCAGGGCTACGCCGTCTACAATCTCTATGCCGGCGACGGCGTAGCCTGGCCCAAGATCGAGAGCCGGCTGGTCCAGGACTATCCCTTCGACTTCACCCGCGGCTCCACCGTCGACGACATGGCGGTGATCATCCCCTCGCCGGAGATGCAGCGCCGGATCATCGCGGTGATCGACAGCCCCACCTATCAGGCGGTGCACAACCCGCACTATTCCCTGGTGGCCAATCCGTGGAAGCGGACCTACCAGAACTGCAACAACTTCATGCTCAACGTCATCGCCGCGGCGATCTGGCAGACCAGCGATCCCGACCAGATCACCGCCGACCTCAAGGCCCACTACAAGCCGACCCTGGTGAAGGCCAACGCCGTCCTGCGCCTGTTCGGCCCCATCGCCGACCAGCGCCTGCGCACCGACGACCAGCAGGGGCCGATCCGCACCGCGACCTATGAGTCCATGGCCGAATTCATGCGCCAAAACAATCTGTTGGAAGCGACCTATTCCATCAACTACGCCCGTTGAGGCGAGGCTTCTCGCACGCCGCGAAGCGCTCTAGCTTGGCGCCATGAACGACGTCGTCCGGCTCCTCCTACTGCTCGCCCTGGCCGGGACCGCCGTTACCTTCGCGGGCTCGGCGGCCATCTGGTTCTTCGACGAGGAGCGGCGCATCGGCCGCGCCCTGAAGCGCGTGCTGAAGGGCGAGCCCGAGGCCATGCTGGTGGCCAAGGGCCGCGGGCGCGGGGTCGGCTTCTCCTTCGCCACCGGTCTGGCCGCCGTGGCCTGGGACTCCGGCGCCTGGTGCCTGATCTACCGCATCGACGAGCTGGTGGGCGCCGAGCTGATCATCGACGGCCAGGTGGTGGCCCGGGTCCACCGCGAGGAGCCGCGCCGGGCCCTGGACCAGCGGGTCAGCCACGCCGCCCGCGTCACCCTGCGGCTGATCTTCGACGACCCGCGCAACCCCGACTTCGAACTGGACCTCTGGGTCAGCGGGGACGAGGCCCGCCGCGTGGCCGCCTCGCCGGGCGCCGCCGTGCTGGAGGCCAACCGCTGGCTGGCCCGCAGCGAGGCCATCCTGCGCCGCCCCCGGGCGCTGCAGCCCACGGCCGCCGCCGCCGCCGCGGTGACCGCCCCCCTGGCGCCGCCAGCCCCAGCGCCCCAGGCTGAACTCCCCCTCCCGCCGCCCCAGCCCCGCGCCGGCGCCGAACCCCCGCCCTGGGAGCTGGACGAGGACGAGCTGGACGACGAACGCTGATTCAGTTCCTGGGGCAGGACCGACGCTAACTTGACGCTGTAAATTAACACGCGCACCCTCCCCTCAACCCAAGGGGAGGTTTCCATGACCAATCTGCTCGCCGCGGCGGCCTTCTTCATCCTGCTCCACCTGCTGGTCTCGGGCACGCGCCTGCGCGGCGCCCTCGTCGGGACCCTCGGCGAGGGGCCCTATATGGGCCTGTTCTCCCTGGCCTCCGTCGCCGGCCTCGCCTGGCTGGGCCTGGCCTTCGCCGGCAGCCGCACCGCCGACTGGAACCTCGCCTACTGGGACATCACCCCGGTCACCTGGAAGATCCAGGTGGCCCTCCAAGCCCTGGCCTTCCTGTTCGTGGTGGTGGGCCTGACCACCCCCAACCCCACCAGCGTCAAGCAGGAGGGGACCCTGGATCGTCCCGACGTGGTCAAGGGCATGCTGCGGGTCACCCGCCATCCCTTCCTCTGGGGCGTGGCCCTGTGGGCGGCGGGCCACCTGCTGGTGAACGGCGACCGCGCCAGCATCGTGCTGTTCGGCGGCCTGCTGGTCCTGGCCCTGTTCGGCACGGCCAGCATCGACGCCAAGCGCAAGCGGGCGCTCGGCGACACGTGGAACGCCTTCGCCGCCCAGACCTCCAACATCCCCTTCGGCGCCATCGTCGCCGGCCGCCAGTCCCTGAAGCTCGGCGAGATCGGCCTGTGGCGGATCCTGGCGGCCATCGTCGTCTATGTCGCCCTGGCGCTGGCCCACCCCTTCCTGTTCGGGGTCTCGGCGGTCTCTTGATCCCCGCGGCGGGCGCCGTCAGATTGCCCGCCAGTTGAGGGGAAGTTTCGTATGCGTATCGCGTTGTTGGCCGCCGTCGCGGTCGCCCTGGCCGGGCCCGTCGTCGCCCAGCCCATGAAGCTGTTCAAACCCGCCGACGCCAACAAGGACGGCGTCGTCACCGACGACGAACAGGCCGACTATCTCGCCCACAGGGCCAAGCAGGACCCGGCGTCCTTCGGCGTCGCGGCCCCCAAGCCCTCCGGCGACGCCGCCACCTTCACCCCCACCGCCCCCGACCTGACGGCCGGCCCCTCCCTGGACACCCGCGCCGTCAAGGCCAGCGGCTTCGAGGAAAGCCAGGACGCCATCGCGCGGAAGGCGGCGGCGAAGAAGTAGGGCTTAAGAGTTCCTCCCTCAGGCCGCAGGCCGGTTCGGGGGAGGTGGATCGGCGCTCGCGCCGAGACGGAGGGGGCTAGGCCCTCGCCCACATCTATACCGTACGGGGTGAACTCGCCCCGCCCCCAGCCCCCTCCGTCACGCGCATATCTGCGCGCGCCACCTCCCCCGAACCGCGCTTCGCGCTGGGGGAGGAACTACCCCAGCGCGAACGCCACGCCAGCCGCCGCATGCACCAGCGCCGTGTCCACCACCGGCACGGTGAGATCCCCCGGCGCCAGCAGCAGCCCGATCTCGGTGCAGCCGAAGATCACGCAGTCGGCCTCGCCGGCCTTGGCGATCATGGCCAGCACCTCGCCCTTCGACGCCGCCGAGATCACCCCCTGGCAGAGCTCGTCATAGATGATGGCGTGCAGGCGATCGCGGTCGGCTTGGTCGGGCACGAGGGCCTCGACGCCCTGGGCCGCCAGCCGCCCACGGTAGAAGTCCTTCTCCATGGTGAACTTCGTCGCCAGCAGCAGCGGCCGCGAACAGCCCGCCGCCTTGACCGCGTCGGCCGTCGCGTCGGCGATGTGGATCACCGGCACGCTCACGGCGGCCTGCACCTGGTCGGCCACCAGGTGCATCGTGTTGGCGCAGATCAGGATGGCGTCGGCGCCGGCTCCCTGCAGCCGCCGGGCGGCGTCGGCCAGCACCGCGCCCGCCGCAGACCAGTCACCCTTGGCCTGCAGCTCCGCGATGCCGGCGAAGTCTGCCGACCACACCAGCAGTTGGGCCGAATGCAGCCCGCCCAGCCGCTCGCGCACCAGGCGGTTGAGCTCCTGATAGTAGAGCGTCGTGCTCTCGGCGCTCATCCCGCCCAGCAGGCCAAGCGTGCGCACCGCCTTAGAGGTCCGCGTAGACGTGGGTTTCCCCCGCCGCGCCGGGATGGGTCACCGCCCCCTTGTGGGCCGGGCCGACGATCTGGGCGTATTTCCACAGCGCGCCGGATCCGTAGTTGGTCACCCGGGGCTGCCAGTGGCGGCGGCGGTTCTCCAGCTCGATGGGATCGACCTCGATATCCAGGATCCCGGCGTCGGCGTCGATGTGGATGATGTCGCCGTCCTGGATCAGCGCGATGGGGCCGCCCATCTGGGCTTCCGGGCCGATATGGCCCACGCAAAGGCCGCGCGTGCCGCCCGAGAACCGGCCGTCGGTGATCAGGGCCACCTTGTCGCCCCGGCCCTGGCCCGAGAGCGCCGCCGTGGTGGACAGCATCTCGCGCATGCCGGGCCCGCCGCGGGCGCCCTCATAGCGGATCACCAGGACGTCGCCGTCCTGATAGTCGCCGGCCTCGACAGCGGCGAAGCAGGCGTCCTCGCCGTCGAAGCAGCGGGCGGGGCCGCGATGGCTGCGGTGGCTGGTCATGCCGGCCACCTTGACGATGGCGCCGTCGGGGGCCAGCGAGCCCCAAAGGCCCACCACCCCGCCGGTGGGCGAGAGCGGCTCGGAGACCTTCCGGATCACCACCTGGTCATCCCGCCATTTCACGTCCTTGACGTTCTCGGCGATCGTCTTGCCGGTGACGGTCATGCAGTCGCCGTGAATGAAGCCGCCCTCCAGCAGGGTCTTCAGCAGCATCGGCATGCCGCCCGCCTCCCCCATGTCCTTGGCCACGAAGCGGCCGCCCGGCTTCAGGTCGGCGATGTGCGGGGTGCGCTGGGCGATCTCGGCGAAGTCGCGCAGGGTGAACTCGATGCCGCACTCATGGGCCATGGCCGGCAGGTGCAGGCCGCCATTGGTGGAGCCCCCCGTCGCGGCGACCACGGCCGCGGCGTTCTCGAAGGACTTGCGGGTGACGATGTCGCGCGGGCGAAGCTGCTCGGCGATCAGCCGCACCACCGTCTCGCCCGAGGCCACGGCATAGGCGTCCCGCGTCAGGTAGGGCGCGGGCAGCGAGGCCGAGAGCGGCAGGGCCAGACCGATGGCTTCCGACACGCAGGCCATGGTGTTGGCGGTGAACTGGCCGCCGCAGGCGCCGTCCGACGGACAGGCGTGCTGCTCCAGGGAGCACAGGTCCTCCAGGCTCATCTTGCCGGCCGAGTGCATGCCGACGCCCTCGAAGACGTCCACCACGGTGACGTCGCGGCCCTGCCACTGGCCGGGCAGGATGGAGCCGCCATAGAGGAAGACGCTGGGGACGTTGAGCCGCAGCATGGCCATCATCATCCCCGGCAGGGACTTGTCGCACCCGGCGATGCCAACGAGCGCGTCATAGCCGTGGCCGCGCATGGTCAGCTCCACCGAGTCGGCGATGACGTCGCGGCTGACCAGCGACGAGCGCATGCCCTCGTGGCCCATGGCGATGCCGTCGGTGACGGTGATGGTGCAGAACTCGCGCGGCGTGGCGCCGGCCTTCTTGACCCCCTCGGACACCGCGTGCGCCTGGCGCATCAGGGCGGTGTTGCAGGGCGCGGCCTCGTTCCAGCAGGAGGCGACCCCTACGAACGGCTGGGCGATCTCCCGGCTCCCGAGCCCCATGGCGTAATAGTAGGACCGGTGCGGCGCGCGCGCCGGGCCTTCCGTCACATGGCGGCTGGGGAGGTTCGACTTGTCCCAGGTTCCGTCGGGCTTGCGGGTCATCGTGACGCCTCCGTTCAAACTGCGCCTTCCCTAACGGGCGGGGGCCGAGGTTGGAAGCCCCGGCATGGTCACGGGCATGAACTTGCGCGAAACTCGCTCCCAAGACCGCCGGAGGAAACGCCATGCCCCAGACCGATCCGATCGCCCGCGGCGCCGATCACCCGCCCCTGCGCGAGGACACCATCGGCCAGGCCCTGGCGCAGGCCGCCCGGCTCTGGCCCGACCAGGAGGCGGTGGTCTCGGTCCACCAGGGCGTCCGCTGGACTTGGCGGGACCTTGACGGTCACGTGTCGGCCATGGCGGCCGGACTGCTGGCGCTCGGCCTCGAGCCCGGCGACCGGATCGGCATCTGGTCCCCCAACCGCGCCGAATGGGCCCTGACTCAGTTCGCCGCCGCCCGGGCCGGGCTGATCCTGGTGACCATCAATCCCGCCTATCGGCTCTCCGAGGTCGAATACACGCTCAACAAGGTGGGGGTGAAGGCCCTGGTGGCGGCCGAGAGCTTCAAGACCAGCCTCTACGCCGACATGATCGACACCCTCGCCCCCGAGATCGCCGCAAGCGCCCCCGGCCAGCTCGTCTCCGCCCGCCTTCCACAACTTAAAACTGCAATCAAGATCGGCGGCGACCCCAGGTCGGGCTGGCTCGACTTCGAGGCCGTTCCTGGTCTCTCCACGACCACCGACACGTTGCGCTTGAAGGCGATTGAAGGTGGGCTCGACAGTGGCGACCCCATCAACATCCAGTTCACCAGCGGCACCACCGGCCTGCCCAAGGGCGCGACCCTGTCGCACCGCAACATCCTCAACAACGGCTTCTTCGTCGGCGAGGCCATCGGCCTGCGGCCCGGCGACCGCCTCTGCCTGCCGGTGCCGCTCTACCACTGCTTCGGCATGGTGATGGGCAATCTGGGCTGCCTGACCCACGGGGCGGCCATGGTCTATCCCTCCGACGGCTTCGACCCCACTGCCGTGCTCGAGACGATCCAGGCCGAGCGCTGCACGGGCCTCTACGGGGTGCCCACCATGTTCATCGCCCTGCTGGGCCACCCCGACTTCGACCGCTACGACCTCTCAAGCCTGCGGACCGGCTGCATGGCCGGCTCCCCCTGCCCCGTCGAGGTGATGAAGCAGGTGATCGGCCGCATGCACATGTCCGACGTCACCATCGCCTACGGCATGACCGAGACCAGCCCCGTCAGCTTCCAGAGCTCCCTGGACGATCCCCTCGACCGCCGCGTCTCCACCGTCGGCCGGGTCCAGCCGCACCTGGAGTGCAAGGTGGTGGACCTGGACGGAAACGCCCTCCCCCGCGGCGAGACCGGCGAGCTCTGCACCCGGGGCTACTCGGTGATGCTGGGCTACTGGGACGATCCGGAGAAGACCGCCGAGGCCATCGACGCCGAGGGCTGGATGCACACCGGCGACCTGGCCGTCATCGACGCGCAGGGCTACGGCAACATCGTCGGCCGCATCAAGGACATGGTCATTCGCGGCGGCGAGAACGTCTATCCGCGCGAGGTGGAGGAGTACCTCTACCGCCATCCCAAGATCGAGGACGTCACCGTCGTCGGCGTCCCCGATCCCCGCTTCGGCGAGGAGCTCTGCGCCTGGATCCGCCTCAAGCCGGGCGAGACCGCCACCGACGCAGAGCTCATCGAGTTCTGCCGCGGCCAGATCGCCCACTACAAGATCCCCCGCTACCTCCGCTTCGTCGACGCCTTCCCGATGACCGTCACCGGCAAGGTGCAGAAGTTCGTGATCCGCGAGCAGATGATCGTCGAGCTGGGCCTGACCGTGGCGCAGACGGCCTAGCCAGCCATTGAACTCGACGCCGAAACCGGCTCGTATCCGCCCGCTTGGGGAGGCGGACACATGGCGGACATCACGGCGGAAACGCCCGGCGCGGCGCCTGTGCGGGCCGCCGACCGGTTGAAATCGATCCTGGCGGGGTCGGCGGGCAATCTGGTGGAGACCTATGACTGGTTCGTCTACGCCGCCTTCGCCCTCTACTTCGCCAAGGTCTTCTTCCCCGACGGCGACCAGACCGCCCAGCTCCTGAACGCCGCCGCCGTCTTCGGGGTGGGCTTCTTCGCCCGCCCGGTGGGGGCCTGGCTGATGGGCCTGTACGGCGATCGCGTCGGCCGCAAGGCGGCCATGGTCGCCTCGGTCAGCCTGATGTGCCTGGGCTCCCTGATCATCGCCCTGTGCCCCGGCTACGCCCAGATCGGGGTCTGGGCGCCGGTCGTCCTGGTCACCGCCCGCATCCTGCAGGGGGTCAGCATGGGCGGCGAGTACGGCACCAGCGCCACCTACATGTCGGAGATGGCCGGCCGCACCAACCGCGGCTTCTGGTCGGGGATCTTCTACTCCACCCTGATCGCCGGCCAGCTGCTGGCGGTGGCCACCCTGCTGGTGCTGAGCGCGGCGCTGTCGAAGGAGGACATGCAGGCCTGGGGCTGGCGTGTGCCCTTCTTCATCGGCGGCGCCCTGGCCCTGGCCGTCTTCTGGTTCCGGCGGGGGATGCACGAGACCCCCTCCTTCCACGCGCGGTCCGGCGAGCGGGCCAGCACCTGGAAACTGATCGTCAGCCACCCCCGCGAGAGCCTGCTGGTGATGGGCCTGACCGCCGGCGGGACCCTCGGCTACTACACCTACTCGACCTACATCCAGAAGTTCCTGGTCAATACATCGGGCTTCTCCAAGGACGCAGCCACCGGGGTCACCGCCTGCGCCCTGGTGGTGTTCATGCTGGCCCAGCCGCTGTTCGGCATGCTGTCGGACCGGGTCGGACGACGCCCGCTGCTGATCGCCTTCGGTCTGGCCGGCGTGACCCTGACCTGGCCGATCCTCTCGACCCTGGCCGTCACCCGCGACCCCCTGGCCGCCTTCGCCATCACCGCCGGCGCCCTGCTGATCGTGGCGGCCTATTCCTCAGTGAACGGGGTGGTGAAGGCCGAGCTCTTCCCCACCGAGGTCCGCGCCCTGGGGGTCTCGCTGCCCTATTCCCTGGCCAACGCCCTGTTCGGCGGCACGGCGGAATATGTCGCCCTGTGGTTCAAGTCCAAGGGCCACGAGACCTGGTTCTTCACCTACGTCACCGTGGTGATCGGGGTCTCGCTGCTGGTCTACCTGTTCATGCGCGACACCCGGAAGCACAGCCGCATCGTCGAGGACTAGGCGGGAACGTCGAAGCTCGCGGGAGGCTCGCCGCGCCGTTGGCGCTCCCAGGAGGTGGCGTAGGCCGCCTCGATGTGGCGGCGGGACAGGTCGGTGTCGAACAGGGGCGCGATTTCGCGGTTGGCGGCGAGCCTGGCCTTGATCGCCGACAACCGCCCCGGGTTCCCCGCAAGATCCAGGGCCAGGGCCTCGTAGGCCTCCAGGCTGCCGGTGATCAGCTCCGGCAGGCCCACGGCGGTCAGCAAGCTGGCGGCCACCCGGGCGGCGAAGCCGCGGCCCGCGCAGGTGACCAGGGGCAGGCCCGTCCACAGGGCGTCGCTGGCGGTGGTGTGGGCGTTGTAGGGCAAGGTGTCGAGGAAGAGGTCGGCCAGGCGGTGGCGGGCCAGGTGATCCTCGGGCGCGGCCCTCGGGGCGAAGATCAGCCGGCCGGGATCGACGCCGCGGGCCTGGGCCTCGGCCCGCAGGTTGCGGCCCACCGGCTCCTTGCCCTCCAGCAGCCACAGCACGCTGCCGGGAACGTTGGCCAGCAGCCGCATCCAGACGTCGAAGACCGGCGGGTTGAGTTTGTAATTGGCGTTGAAGCAGGCGAAGACGAAGCCGTCCTGCGGCAGGCCCGCCTCGGCCCGGCTGGGGGTCCGGGCGGCGATCGCCCGGTCGCGGTCATTGACCTGGTAGCTGTGCGGCAGGCGGATCACCTGCTCGCCGAAGAAGGCCTCCGACCCCGACGGGATCACCACCCTGTCGGCCAGGATGTAGTCCATGATCCCGCGGCCCATAGTCCCCGGATGGCCCAGATAGTTGATCTGGATCGGCGCCGGGCGGTGGGCGAAGATCCCCGGCCGGCAATGGGCGGTGAATCCGTTCAGGTCCACGACGATGTCGGTCTCCGCCGCGCGGATCATCCTGGCCACCTCCAGGTCGCCGACCTGGGCCACGTCATGGAAGACCGGAAAGGCGGCGCGGATGCGGTCGCGCTTGGAGTCCTCGACGCGGGGCCCCAGGGCGTAGCCGCTGATCTCGAAGCGGTGGCGGTCGTGACGCTCGAACAGGCCCGCGATCAGGTGGGCCACGGCGTGGTTGCGGAAATCCGCCGAGACATAGGCCACGCGGATCCTGTCGTGGGCGTAGGGCTCGCCCCGCCACAGCACCTGCGGCGCGACGGGGAAGCGGGTCTTCAGGTGCAGGTTGGCCGCGGTGAGCTGGGCCGCGGGATCGTCGCAATGGGCCAGGAGGGTGAAGGGCAGGTCGGCGGGCGCCCCCTCCCCCAGCCGGCGGACGATCAGGTCGCTCGCGGCCTGATAGTCGGACCAGTCGCAGATCTGCAGCTGCTGGAAGAGCTTGGCGCCCTTCACCTCGTCGTTGTCGGGGGTCAGCAGCAGGCCCGCGCGATAGGCCGCCACCGCCTCCTCGGGGCGGCCCAGGGCCCCCAGCACATTGGCGCGGTTGAGCACCGCCAGGGCGTAGGTCGGCTTCAGGGTCACGACCTGATCATAGCTCTCCAGGGCCTCGGCGTGACGGCCCATCCGGGCCAGGACATTGCCCCGGCAGTTCAGGGCGTCGATGTCCCGGGGGCTGACGGCCAGGGCCGCGTCGAAGGCGGCCAGGGCCTCGCCGACCCGGCCGAGCATCCCCAGGACCTTGCCCATGGCGATGTTGGCGGCCGGATGTCCGGGGTGGTGGGCGATGGAGGTCCGCCAGAGCTCCAGGGCGCCGGCCAGGTCGCCGCGGGCCTTTCGCAACAGGCCCAGATTGTACAGGCAGTCGCGCTGGGTCGGATCGAAGGCCAGAACCGCCCGGTACAGGGGTTCGGCCTCCTCCAGGCGCCCCTGGCCGTGCAGCCGGGCCGCCTCGGAGAAGTTGGCGCGCGCCGTATCCGCCGCCCCGAGAGGCGGAGCCTCGTTCGTCATCGGCGGTCTAGAGGGCGGCTTCGACCGCCGCGGTGATCTCGTCGGCCTGGGGCTCGGTGCGCGGACCGAAGGCGCGGATCAGCTTGCCGTCCTTGCCCACCAGCAGCTTGTGGAAGTTCCAGGCCGGATCGGCGGACTCCCCCAGCTCGGCCAGGGCCCACTTGTAGAACGGGTGGGCGCTCTCGCCCTTCACGTCCTCCTTGGAGGTGAGCGGGAAGTCGATGTTGAACTTGGTCTCGCAGAAGTCCTTGATCTCTTCCTCGGTCCCCGGCTCCTGGCCCATGAACTGGTTGCAGGGCACGCCCAGCACCACCAGGCCCTTGTCCTTGTAGTCGCTGTAGAGCTTTTCGAGCCCGTCATACTGGGGGGTCAGGCCGCACTTCGACGCGGTGTTCACCACCAGGACCACCTTGTCCTTGAAGGTGGTCAGCGGCAGGGGCGCGCCGTCGATGGACTTGAACGAGAAGTCGTAGGCGTCGGACATGGCGTTTCTCCCGGAACAGGCGGAGCAAGCTAACCCGCTTACCCGGCGTCCTCCAACGCCTGTTCGACCGCCAGGGCCAGATCCAGCGCCCGGGCCGCTTCCTCGCCAGTGACCACGGGTCGCGGCGCCTCGCCCCGCACGGCGGCCAGGAAGCCCGCGACGCTGGCGCCCAGGGGATCCTTGGCGCCTGGGGTCTCGGCGAAGTCGGGGTTGAGGGGGAAGCCGGTGGTGTTGCGGAATTCCCGGGTCAGGAAGTCGATCTCCAACTCGCCGGAGGGATATACGACCTTCATCGTGCGCTTGCGGGCCGGCGCCATCCGCGAGGCGTCGAACACCGCCAGGAAGCCGTTGTCGAAATTGACCTCGGCGCGGGCCTGGTCCCAACCGCCGCTGAAATCGCGGACGCCGGCCGCCTCCACCGCCAGGGGCTGGCCGGCCGAGAGGGAGAGCGCCAGGTCGAGATCGTGGATCATCAGGTCCAGCACCACCGAGACATCCAGGCTGCGCTCCGAGGGCGGGCCGTGGCGCACCGCCTCCAGCCGAAGGGGCTGCTCGGGGACGTCGAAGAGGCCGATGGCCTGGAAGACCACCCGCTCCTGGTGGCCGCAGGCCAGGATCAGGCTGCGCCTGGCCGCCTCGTCGATGATCCTGTCGGCGTCGGCCAGGCTGACCGCCAGGGGCTTTTCCACATAGACCGGCTTGCCCGCCGCCAGGGCCGCCAGCGCGCCCTCGGCGTGATAGCTGCCGGGCGAGGCGACGGTGACGACATCGACCTCCCTCAGGAAGGCCGCCAGGTCGCCGAAGCCCTGGCCGCCATGGCTCTGGGCGATCTCCTGGGCGCGGGCGGTGTGGTGGGGATCATAGACGGCCGCCAGGCGCGCGCCCGGCTGGTTGGCGTACTGACGCGAATGATAGCCGCCGAACACGCCGGCCCCGATCACGCCGCCCCGCAAGATTTCCGCCATGATTCACTCCGAAAGCTCGCCTGCGCATACAGGGGCGAGGCGGCCGACGCCACCGGTGCGTGGCCGTCTGCGACCTCTATTCGCGGCGCCGAGCCACAACACCTTCGATGTGAACGCCTGCGCCGTTGGCCGGTTGGAAGGGAAGGTCTACAAGCCTCCCGACTTCCCTCCCCCGGAGCCCACCGTGTCCCGTCTGTTCAGCGCCTATGTGATCGTCGACTGGAGCGCGGCGGCCAAGCCGTCCACGGGGGCCGATTCCGTCTGGATCGGCGTCGCCAAGCGCGACGTCCGCTTCCGCCTCACCTTCGAAAGCCACAACCCGGCCACCCGCGCTGAGGCCGAGAAGCTGCTGAGCGCCATCCTCGATGACTTCAAGAAGCGCTCGGAACGCGCCCTGGTGGGCTTCGACTTCCCCCTGGGCTTCCCGCGCGGCTTCGCCAAGGCGCTGAACCTTGCGGGCGAGCATCCTTGGCGCGCGGTCTGGGACCAGCTCGACAAGATGGTCAAGGACAAGGCCGACAACACCAACAACCGCTTCGGCGTGGGGTCGGAGATCAACCGGCGCATGACCGGCGGGCCCTTCCCCTTCTGGGGCTGCCCGCCCAAGGACGCTCTGACCACCCTGCAGCCCAAGCGCACGCGGCCCCACGGGCCGGACGACCTGCCGGAGTTCCGCCACGCCGATATCGCCGCCAAGGGCGCGGCCTCGATCTGGAAGCTCTACTACAACGGCTCGGTGGGCGGTCAGGCGATCCTGGGCATCCCGGCGGTGCGGCGGCTGAAGCTGGCCCGGGGCGAAGCCCTCAAGGCCTATCCCTTCGAGACTGGCTTCAAGGCGCTCACCGAGGCCGACCTGGCCGGCGTCGACGTGGTGGTCACCGAGGTCTATCCGAGCCTCTACAAGGCCCAGCCGATGCCGGGCGAGGTCAAGGACCAGGCCCAGGTGCGGGTCACCGCCGAACACTTCGCCAAGCTGGACGAGGCGGGCAAGCTGGGCGCCGTCTTCGGACCGTCCAAGACCGCCGATCCGGCGGTGGTGGCGGACGCGGAGACCGAAGAGGGCTGGATCCTGGGCGTCGAGGCCTAGGCGGCCTCGCGAACCATCGCCTGCGGCTCGACCTGGCGCAGGGCCGAGATCCGCCGCTCGACGCGCGGGAAGCGCAGGTGTTCCAGCCAGACCGGAGCCAGCACCGCCAGGGCGCCCAGGGCGTCGGCGCAGAGGTCCCCGATCTCCCCGTCGCGGCCCGTGAGGGTCTGGGCCACCTCGATGGCCGCTCCGGCGAAGATGGCCAGGACCGCGAGGTCCAGCCGCCGGCGGGTCGGGAAGGCTGAGAACAGCAGGATCGTCAGGCCATAGAAGGCCATGAAGTGGGCGGCCTTGTCCCAGGGCACGAGGGCCTGCTCGGCGCCCTGGAAGGGCCCCACCATCCCGATCCCGCAGACCAGGGCGGCCAACAGCAGCAGGCCGCGCGCGAGGATCTTGGGCGGGACGGTGCGTTCCATGGGCCAGACCTAGCCGACGCCCGTGAAAACTCCGTTGATTAGCGCCCGCGCTGGCTCAACCAGTGGAAGCGGGCCAGCAGCAGGCCCGCCGACAGGAAGCTGGCGGCGACCACCGCCCAGACGATGCCGTTCAGGCCCAGGCCCATGGGAATGGCCAGCCACCAGGCGAGGGGCGCCATGACCAGCGCGTAGCTGGCCAGGTGGGTGAAGGTGGGAATCCAGACCTCGCCGCGGGCCCGCAGGGCCTGGGCGGCCACCACCTGGACGGCGTCGGGGATCAGGAACAGGCAGGAGAGCGCCACGGCGGGGGCGGCCATGGCGAGGGTCAGGGGATCATGGGTGTAGGCGCCGGCGATCAGGCGCGCGCCCGGCCAGACGATCAGGCTCACCAGCAGGCCGAAGGCCGCCGTCACCCCGAAGGCGATGGCGCCGGCCCGATTGACCGCCCCGGTTTCCCGCGCGCCATAGGCCCGGCCAACCAGGACCGCGGCCCCGGTCGACAGGCCCAGGGGGACCATGAAGATGATCGCCACCACGTTGAGGGTGATGGCCCAGGCCGCCACCGCCAGGCCGCCGATCCAGCCGGCGATGACGTTCATGCCGGCGAAGGAGGCCACCTCGAAGAAGTTGGAGGCGCCGGCGCCATAGCCGATCCGCCGCTGCTCGGCCTCGGCGGCGAGATCCGGTTCGGGCTTGGTGAAGACTCCGAGGGCCCGCGCGTCGGGCATTCGCGCGATGTAGACCAGCAGGGCGACCGCCAGGAAGGTCCGCGCGCCCGTGGTGGCCCAGGCGCCGCCGACGGCGCCGAGCGGCGGCAGGCCGAAGGTTCCCGGCACCAGCAGCAGGTCCAGGGCCAGGTTCACCCCGTTGGCGAGCCACATCATCACGGCCGCCGGCTTGGGCCGTCCCTGCCCCTCCAGCCAGAAGCTGGCGGCGACGCTGAAGGCGTAGCCCGGCATGGACAGGGCGAAGATGATCAGGGGGCGCGAGGCGCCGTCGGCCAGATCCGTCTCCAGCCCCAGGATGTGCAGGAACCCCGGTCCCGCCGCCACCAGGATCAGGGTCGAGGCCAGGCCGATCCACAGGCTGTAGGAAAGCCCCCGGCGCAGCACCGCGCCGGTGATCTCCGGCCGCCCCTGGCCATTGGCCCGGGAGGTCATCACCTGGATGCCGCTGAGCAGGCCCACGGTCATGGTGACGATGACGCTGGTGGGGGCCCAGGCCATGGCGTGATAGCCCAGCTCCGTCGCCGAATAGCGCCCCACGACGATGGCGTCCGACAGGCCCATGCCCATGATGCCCAGGCGCGACAGCACTACCGGCCAGGAGAGCTGCAGCAGCTCGGCCAGTTCGGTGCGGACGACTTGTGCGCGCCCTCCCGACGGGGAGTTCGCGGGGGCCGAGGGGCCGGCCATTGGGATCACCAATTTTCAAAGAGGCGCGGAACCTGCCGCCGCCCCCCTCGCCTCGCAAGCGAAGCTTAGGCCACGGGGCCAGATTTCCCGGCGCCGGTGACAACAATGGCACATCCGCAGGTGGATCAGGAAAAGCCGAACGGGCCGGTCAGGACGCAACGGACGCGACCATCGCGGACGATAACCCGGGCCGCGCGACCGACGCCGACCTCGAAGATCACCGCCCGCCCCCGGTCGGGCGTGACTCGCAACACTGCGGGCGCCGTGAACCGGCAGACGGGATAGGCTTCACCGCCGCCGGGTTCGGAGCGGCCGATCATCGTGCAGTCGGCGTGGCCGAACCGGCGGGCGAAGGCGACCCCGCCATAGTCAAACACGTTCTTCAGGGGGCGATGGCGCGCCTCGAACTCGGCCCGGGCGAGCTCCGGGCAGGCGGGGCCCGGACGGGTGAGGGCCCCGGTCAGGGCGCGGGCCTGGGCCCGCTCGGCGGCGGCCAGGGACATCTCGTGGCCCACCGTCACCGCCAGCAGCGGCGTAGCCGTGCAGACGCCGGCCACCGCGAAGGCGAGCCGCGCGCCCCGCCGGATGGGTTGGCCGCCATAGTCGCTGCTGCGTCGCACGCTCCGCCCTCCCTGCCGGAGGGACATGCTAGAGGCGACCGGGAAGAAAAACTACATCTGTAATTTTACGGCCTGCGACGCTGACGCGCAGGGTAAATAATCTGGGATCGCCTTAGGATTTCGTACGGACTTCCCCGCGAAGATCGCCTCAACGTCAATCCGACTCGAAAAGGCATAGGGCGCGCCGAAGCGATCCGGCCCACCCGAAGAATCAGTGACTTCGAAAACGCCCCCCCCCAGGCGCAGTCTCGAACCGCTCTGCTCGAACGCCGCGGACCTGTACACCGCCCCGGCGCGCGCGCAGATCGGCGAGGTCCTCGACAGCTGGCTGGCCCACAACCTGGCCACCCCCTTCGAACTGCTGCATCGACCCGACCTCATCAAGAAGCTGGAGGCCTCCAGCCGCGATCTTCAGCACGCCTTCCAGAAGGTGGCCGTCCCCATGGCCCTGGCGCGCCGCGCCAGCGTCCACGAGGTGATGCGCAGCCTGCACGGCGTCGCCGACCAGGCGATCGCCCGCATGCTCCGCGACGAGCGCCAGGGGCTGTTGCCACGGATCGACGGCGCGACCTTCGCCCCGGCCTGCGCGGCCGGCCCGGCGGACCCCGAACACAGCTACCGCCTGGCGGCGGGCGTCGCGGGCTTCATCGCCACCGCCGACAGCTGGGGCGGCAAGGTGGCCCTGCTCATGGACCTCGCGGAGGCCGCGCCCGCCGACGGCCCCGCCCGGACCCTCGCCCTCACCGTCCTGGAACAGGCGCTGGAGGACGTCTGCCGCTCCCCCCTTGGGATGGCCGAACTGCTGGGCCCGGACCTCGATCTCGGCGCCTTCCTGCTGGGGGTGACGCGCCTGGCCCACGGCGGGATCATCGACGCGGTCTTCCAGGCCCACGCCTCCCTGCGGCCCCTGGCCTCGCCCCTGCCCGCCGCCGGCGCCCGGCTGGCGCGTCGCATCGACCGGGGGGACTTCCCGAATCTCCAGCTGGCCCTGAGCCGCCGCATCCTGACCGAGCTCGACACCAAGCGCCGCCTGTCGCCCGGCAGCGCCATGGGCGAGATCACCGCCGTGCGCGGGCTCGCCGTCGCCCTGACCGCCGCCAGCGGCCCCTGCCTGCCGGCCGAGGATGTCGCCGAAGCCATCCTGCTTCGCTCGCAGCGGCTGGTGGAGCCGAACTTCATCGCCACCCTGCTGCACGAGCAGGTCTCCCTGGTGGCGGGCCTCGACGGGCTGCTGACGGTGCTCAAGAACGTCACCGGCGACGCCAATCGCCGGCGCGCCCTGCGCTTCATCGAGGCGACGGTGACCCCGCCCCAGTTCAAGACCGACCTGCTCGACGCCACCGGAAGCCCGGAAGCCGCGCTGGAGGCCCTTGCCCGCGCCTATGGGAAGCTCACCCACAAGGGCTCCGGCCTAGTCGGGATCGAGCCGCTCCTCGAACGTCTCAGCGAGGTGGGCGGCGCCCTGGAAACCGAGGGCGCCGTGGTTCGCGGCCTGACCGACGGGCTGATGCCCAGGGCCAGGAAGCTGGCCGCGCTCCAGGCCATGGCCGAGGGCAAGACCGCGCCCCCGGGCCCCGCCGCCAAACGCGCGGCCGAGGCCCTGCGCAAGTTCGCCGCGACCCGAGACCCGGTTTCGGGCTAGGGGCTTGGGGTCAGACCGCGGCGCGCAACGCCGCGTCGACCCGGTCTTCCTTCAGCTTTTCGGCCACCAGGAAGGCCAGTTCCAGGGCCTGTTCGCCGTTGAGCCGCGGGTCGCAATGGGTGTGGTAGCGGTCGGCCAGGTCACCCTCGCTCAGCGCGCGCGCGCCGCCCAGGCACTCGGTGACGTTCTGGCCGGTCATCTCCAGGTGCACGCCGCCGGGGTGCACGCCCTCCGCCTTGGCGATCTCCACGAAGCTCTTCACCTCCGACAGGATGCGGTCGAAGGGCCGGGTCTTGTAGCCATTGGCGGCGGTCAGCGTGTTGCCGTGCATCGGGTCGATGGCCCAGACCAGGCTGCGGCCCGAGCGCTTGGTGGCCTCCATCAGGCGCGGCAGGCGGTCGGCGATCTTGTCGGAGCCGAAGCGGCCGTAGAGGGTCAGGCGGCCGGGCTCGTTCTTGGGGTTGAGCACGTCGATGAGGCGCAGCAGTTCGTCGGGCTCCACCGTGGGGCCGACCTTGACGCCGATGGGGTTCTTGATGCCGCGGAAGTACTCCACGTGGGCGCCGTCCAGCTGGCGGGTGCGCTCGCCGATCCACAGCAGGTGGGCCGAGGTGTCGTACCATTCGCCCGAGGTCGAATCGACGCGGGTCATGGCCTCCTCGAAGCCCAGCAGCAGGGCCTCGTGGGCGGTGAAGAACTCCACGCGGTGCAGATCAGGCTGGCTCTCGGGGGTGACCCCGATGGCGGCCATGAAGGTCAGGGCCTCGCTGATCTTCTCCGACAGTTCGCGGTAGCGCGCGCCCTGCGGGCTGTCGGCGACGAAGCCCAGGGTCCAGCGGTGGATGTTGTAGAGGTCGGCATAGCCGCCGCCGGCGAAGGCGCGCAGCAGGTTCAGGGTCGAGGCCGACTGGGAATAGGCCTGCAGCAGCCGCTGGGGATCGGGGATCCGCGAGGCGGCGTCGAAGTCCATGCCGTTGATGATGTCGCCCCGATAGGAGGGCAGCTCCACCCCGCCGATGGTCTCGGTGGGCGACGAGCGCGGCTTGGCGAACTGGCCGGCCATGCGGCCCACCTTCACCACCGGCTTGCCGCCGGCGAAGGTCAGGACCACGGCCATCTGCAGGATCAGCCGGAAGGTGTCGCGGATGTTGTCGGCGTGGAATTCCTTGAAGCTCTCGGCGCAGTCGCCGCCCTGCAACAGGAAGGCGCGGCCCTCGGCCACCTCCCCCAGCAGGGTCTTCAGGCGCCGGGCCTCGCCGGCGAACACCAGGGGCGGCATGCCGCGCAGGGTCTGCTCCACCGCGGCCAGGGCCGCGGGATCCGGATAATCGGTCGGCAGGTGCTTGGCCGGCTTGGCTCTCCAGGAGGCCGGCGTCCAGTGTTCGGTCATAAATCCACGCTCCGCTCCCGCTTGGTCAGGCGGGCGCGGCGTTCTTACTCCGAGAACACCGCCGGCGTCGATGGCCGCGCGGCCACAGGGGCGCGGGCTTTCGCCACGGCCGGCTGGCGCTGCAGGGCCGCGCAGGCCACGGCGGCCAGGGCCCCGGTGGCCAGCCACCATTCCTGCCAGACCCCGAAGGAGAAGGCGTTGAAGGTCAGGTAGGCCGTCGCGGTGGCCGCCGAGACCGCCAGGGCCGGGTCGCGGACCTTGCGGCTCATGCCCGCCAGCAGGGCCACCCAGAAGACCGCGGCGGCCATGGCGCCGATCAGGCCCAGCTCCAGCCAGATCTGCAGGGCCGCGTCATGGGGGTGCAGCTTGATGCCGGGATTGAACATCCGGCTGGCGTCCAGGCCCCAGCCGCGCAGGGGGTGGTCGCTGATCCAGTCGGCGGCGTGGCGCCAGTAGCCCATGCGCTGCGACCAGGAGAGCGGCACGTCGCGCTCCAGCACCGCGTACCAGCCCGACCGCCGCACGGCCCAGACGATGGCCGGGGCGGTGAGGAAGAAGGTCGCGGCCACCGCCGCCAGGACCTTGGGCGCTCCCCCCGGCCAGCGCCAGACGGCCAGACCCGCCAGCAGGCAGGCCGCCAGGGCGATCAGCGGGGCGTCGTAGCCGAAGGTGACGCAGGTCACCACCAGACCGGTCAGCATGGGGGCGATCAGCCAGGGCGCCCGAGCCACCCGCACGGCCGCCAGGGCGGCGGGCGGGGCGAGCATGGCCAGGATGAACAGGCCCTGGGCGGCGTTCTTGATCCCCAGGTCGGGCCGGATCGGATCGTGGATGGCGTCGCGGACGGCGCGATAGAGCATGGCGCCGGTCAGCCCCTCCACCAGCATCAGCACCCCGAGCAGGGCCGTCCCGTAGGCCAGGATGTTGAGGGCCACGGTTCGCCCGCCCGGGGCGGCCGCGCGGGCGGCGCAGACGGCGGCGAAGTAGACCACAGTCTCGGCGATCAGCTTGGCGGCGGTGGAGTCGCCCAGGCCCTTGGCGGTGAAGGGGCTCCAGACCGAGGAGCCGGCCGCCCACAGCACCAGGGTCACCACGGCGATGCCCACGGGCCGGTCCTCGTCCTCGACCCGCACCGCCGGCAGGGTCAGCAGGCCCATCAGGGTCAGCAGGGGCGCGAAGGTCAGGGGCGCCAACCAGCCGATGATCGGGGTCAGGACGAAACCGCCCGCCAGCACCCAGCCGCACCAGGCGGCGAGCTTGGCGCCCGGCCGGGCGGGGGTGGGGCTCATGCCGCGCTCAGGCCCGCCGGCGCGTGCTTGTCGCGCATGGTCACCAGTTCCTCGGCCAGCGTCGGGTGGACGGCGCAGGTGGAGTCCCACTGGGCCTTGGTGACCCCCATCTTGAGCGCGATGGCGGCCATCTGGATGATCTCCGGCGCGTCGGGCCCCACCACGTGACAGCCGACGATCTTCTGGCTGTCCTGGGCCACCACCAGCTTGATCAGGCAGCGGTCGTCGCCGCCATAGAAGGTGGTCTTCATCGGCCGGAAGCGGGACAGGTAGATATCGACCTTGCCGTGCTCATGCCGCGCCTGGGCTTCCGACTGCCCCACCGAACCGACGGGCGGCTGGGAGAAGACCGCCGAGGCCACCATGTCGTGATCGAAGGTCGTGGGGTTGTTGTAGAACTCGGTCTGGGAGAAGGCCGCCCCCTCGCGGATCGCCACCGGGGTCAGGTTGATGCGGTCGGTGACGTCGCCGACGGCCCAGATGTTGTCCACATTGGTCTTGGAGAACCTGTCCACCGCCACCGCGCCGCTCTCGGCCAGCTTCACCCCGGCGGCCTCCAGGCCCAGGCCCTTGGTATGGGGCGTCCGCCCGGTGGCCAGCATCACCTGGTCGGTGACGACGTCGTGGCCGCTGGAGAGGTGGCTCACCAGGCCGGCGTCGGTCTTCTCGATGCTGACGTGGCTGCAGCCCAGGATCACCTTGATGCCGCGCTTCTTCATCTCCTCGGCCAGGTGGGAACGGACGTCGTCGTCGAAGCCGCGCAGGATGTTGGCGCCGCGATAGATCAGGGTGGTGTCCACCCCCAGGCCCGCGAAGATGCCGGCGAACTCCACGGCGATATAGCCACCGCCGACGATCAGGATCGACTTTGGCAGCTCCGGCAGGTGGAAGGCCTCTTCAGAGGTGATGGCGTGCTCGACGCCCGGCAGATCGGCGGGCATCCAGGGCCGGCCGCCGGTGGCCACCAGGATCTTGTCGGCGGTCACGGTCCCCTTGCCGACGATCTCGACGGTGTGGGCGTCCTTCAGGGTTGCCCTGGCATGGACCAGCTCAGCGCCGGCGTTGCTGAGGTTGGTGACGTAGATCCCCGACAGCCGGGCGATCTCGCGGTCCTTGGCCTCCAGGAACTTGGGCCAGTCGAAGGTCGACTGGCTGGGGGACCAGCCATAGCCCTCGGCCACCTTGGCGTAGCTGGCGAACTCCGAGGCGTAGACCATGAACTTCTTGGGCACGCAGCCGCGGATGACGCAGGTGCCGCCGACGCGGTGCTCCTCGGCCACCGCCACCTTGGCCCCGGACATGGCCGCCAGCCGCGCGGCGCGCACGCCGCCCGAACCCGCGCCGATGACGAAGAGATCGTAGTCGTAGCTCGCCAAGTGAAACTCCTTCGAAGCGTTTCCACTGGAAATGGCCCTCGGGCCGTCCGGCGGGAACACGTCAGATCAAATAAACCTGGGCCTTAGCGGGGCCTAGGGCTCCACCCTCACCACGCCATCGGCCGTCCCCACCAGGGCCAGGTCGGCCAGGTCCAGGAACAGGCCATGGTCCACGACGCCGGTGACGCTCTTCAGGGCCGCGGCCAGCAGGGCCGGCTCCTCGATACGTCCGCAGGCGGCGTCATAGATCACGTTGCCGCCGTCGGTGCGGACCGGCGCGCCGTCCTTCATCCGCAGGCGCGGGGCGATGCCCAGGTCGCATTCGGTGAGCGCGTCGCAGATCCGCAGCATGGTGGTCTCGTGACCGAAGGCCACCACCTCGATCGGTAGGGGGAACTTACCCAGGAACGGCGTCCGCTTGGCGGCGTCGGCGATGACCACGCAACGCCGGGAGGCCTCCCAGACCAGCTTCTCCCGCAGCAGGGCCGCCCCGCCGCCCTTGATCAGGGACAGGGCCGGGCCGATCTCGTCGGCGCCGTCGACCGTGAGGTCGATGGACTTGGCCTCCCCCAGCTCCTTGAGCTTCATGCCCAGGCTGGCGGCCAGTTCGGCCGTGGCCACCGAGGTCGCCACCCCCACCACGTCCAGCTTGCGGGCGGCGAGCGCCTTCACGAACCAGGCCGCGGTGGAGCCCGTGCCCAGGCCCACGGTCATGCCGGCTTCGACAAGGGCCGCGGCGGCCTCGCCCGCGGCGCGTTTCTGATCGTCGGGATTTGCGCTCATGGGTCCTGACATAGGCGAAGCTCGCCTCGCCCGCGACGCTATTTCTTCGCGCGACCGGCCATCTTCATGGCCCGGAACTTCGCCGCCCAGCCTTCCTTGATCTGCTGGGGCGGGCGGGCCAGGGCCAGGGCGTCGGCCGGGACGTCGGCGGTGACCACCGATCCGGAGCCGGTCATGCCCCCGGCGCCGACCTTCACCGGCGCCACCAGGGCGGTGTTGGAGCCGATGAAGGCGTTCTCGCCGATATGGGTCTCGTATTTGTCGAAGCCGTCGTAGTTGCAGAAGATGGTGCCAGCCCCGATGTTGGCCTTCGCCCCCACCGTGCCATCCCCCAGATAGGACAGGTGATTGGCCTTGGCGCCGGCGCCCACCTTGACCTTCTTGACCTCGACGAAGTTGCCGATGTGGGCCTCCTCGCCGATGTCGGCCCCGGGCCGCAGCCGGGCATAGGGGCCGATCAGGGCCCCAGAATGGACCACACAACCCTCCAGATGGCTGAAGGCGCGGATCACCGCGCCCGTCTCGACCATGACCCCTGGCGCGAAGACCACGAACGGCTCCACCTGCACCCCCGGCTGGAGCTGCGTGTCCCAGCTGAAGTGGACGGTCTCCGGCGCCGCCATGGCCACGCCTTCGGCCAGGAAGTGGGCGCGGGCCCGGGCCTGGAAGATGGCCTCGGCCTGGGAGAGCTGCGCCGGCGTGTCGGCGCCCATCACCGCGTTCTCCGGCGCGAAATTGACCCGCACCTTCTTCTCCTCGGCGGTGGCCAGGCCGACGATCGAGGTGATGTAGAATTCCTGCTTGGCGTTGTTGTTGTCGACCCGGTCGAGCCAGGCGAACAGGGCCGCGCGGTCGGCGCAGTACATGCCGGCGTTGCAGGCCTTCACCGCCAACTCCTCGGCCGTGGCGTCCTTGGGCTCGACGACCCGGATCACGTGGCCGTCGGCCCCCAGGATCAGCCGGCCATAGAGCAGGCCGTCCACCGGCTTGAAGCCCATGATGGCCAGGTCCGTGCCCGACGCGCGCAGGGCGAACAGCGGATCGAGGTCGGCGGCCTGCAGCAGCGGGCAGTCGCCATTGGTCACCAGCACGTCGCCATTGAAGTCGGCCAGGGCCTGCTTGGCCGCCAACACCGCGTGGGCGGTGCCGAGCGGCGGGTCCTGCACCGCCACCGCGCCCTCCCCCAGGCGCTTGACCACCAGCTCGCGGACGCCCGGGCTATGGTTTCCCACCACGACGACGATCCGCTCGCAGCCCGAGGCCTGGACGGTGTCGATCACCCGGTCCAGCAGGGTGCGCCCCCCTACCTTGTGCAGCAGCTTGGGAACCGGCGACTTCATGCGCGTGCCTTGGCCGGCGGCGAGGATAACGGCGGCGCGTGCGGTCATGGGCGTGGTCCTGGAATCGGCGAAGACATTGCAATCTCGCGGCGTTTAGCCGAAACGGCGAGCGCTTTCGATGGAGCGTGCGCCCGTGTCCGACCTTACCGTGCTTGCCGGCGCCACCATGGCCTTCGATCTGGACGGGACCCTGGTGGATTCCGCCGCCGACCTGATCGGCACGCTCAACGTCCTGCTGGCCGAGGAAGGGGTCGCCCCCCTGCCCCTGGCCGAGGCCCGCCCCTTCATCGGCCACGGCGCCAGGTGGCTGATCGAGCGCGGCTTCACCGCCCAGGGCCACCCGGTCCCCGCCGAGCGCATGCCGGCCCTGTTCGACCGCTTCATCACCCACTACGGCGCCCACTGCGCCGACCACACGCGGCCCTTTCCGGGGGTCATCGCGTGCCTCACCACCCTGAAGGCCGCCGGGGCGAAGCTGGCGGTCTGCACCAACAAGCCCACGGGCCTGTCGATTCCCATCCTTGAGGCCCTGGAGTTGCGCCCCTTCTTCGACGCGGTGATCGGCGGCGACCTGGCGCCGAAACAGAAGCCCGACGCCAGCCACCTGACCACGGCCATCGCCGCCGCCGGGGGCCGGATCGACCGGGCGGTGATGGTGGGCGACGCCGCGCCGGACGCCGGGGCGGCCCGCGCCGCGGGGGTTCCCCTGGTGCTGGTGAGCTTCGGCTACACCCAGATCCCGGTGGCCGAACTGGGGGCCGACATCCTCATCGATCACTTC
Source organism: Phenylobacterium sp. (assembly GCF_965229015.1). GTDB lineage: Bacteria > Pseudomonadota > Alphaproteobacteria > Caulobacterales > Caulobacteraceae > Phenylobacterium. Next base: position 1,702,750 of record NZ_CBDDIM010000001.1, read on the forward strand.
GATCAGTTGACGGATGCGTGTCTGCGGCTTCTCACCGCTTGCCCGGCGGGAAGCGGCGAGCTATAGGCGCATCCCTTCCGGAGGATGCGTAGCTCAGCGGGAGAGCACCTCGTTCACACCGAGGGGGTCACAGGTTCAATCCCTGTCGCATCCACCATTTCCTTCCCGCCCGTCGTGAGACGCTGACCGGGGAGTTTCCATGTCATCGCCCGAGCCGACCGGCGCCCCGTGGGGCGGCCCCGCGCCCAAGGCTGACCTCGGCCAGCTGCTGGCCCGCCTCCGCGCGGCCTTTCCGGACCTCGCCTTCGATCAGGTCGAGCTGATCGAGGAGGGCTACGACCACGCCGTGGTGGTGCTGGACGGCGCGTGGGTGTTCCGGTTTCCGCGGCAGGCGGACTATGTCGCCTCCTTTCCCGTCGAGCTTCGGCTGCTGGCCGCCCTGAAGCCGCTGACGACCCTGGAGGTCCCCGACTATTCGCGGGTGGCCCCGGACTTCGGGGGTTATCGCCTGATCCAGGGCCGGGCGCTGACCGCGCCGGTGTTCGCGCGGATGGACAGGCCGGCCCAGGAACAGATTCTCACCGAGCTGGCGGGCTTCCTGCGCGACCTGCACGGCCTGTCCCCAGAGCTGATGCGCGGACAGGACGGCGCGGTCCGCACGGACGAAGGCTGGGCCGCCACCGACGCGCGCAGCTATCGTGAACGCCGCCGTCCCAAGCTGGTGGGCGCCCTGGCCCCGGACCTAATCGGCCGCCTGGACCGGGCCCATGAGCGCTATCCCGAGATCGGCTGGCGGCGCGGCGCCGTGATCCACGGCGATTTCCGCGAGGCTCACCTGCTGCTGGCGGCCGACGCCGACCGGATGGCGGGGATCATAGACTTCGGCGACGCGGTCCACGGCGACCCAGCCTACGACTTCACCTTCTTCTGGGGCCTGGCCGATTGGGCGGCGCCCTTCGCCATGGCCGCCTACGGGCCGGTGGACGATCCGGAGGGGTTCCTGGAGCGCTCGCGATGGGCCTTCATCCGCTACGCCGCCAGCCGCCTCGTCCTGGCCCTAAGGGGTGAACCCGACTACGAGGCCGCGGCCCTGATCGCCCAAGTCACCCGGCGCCTGGACGAGGTGGGCCTCTAGGCCACCTTCATGTAGGTCATCAGGCTGTTGGCCCGGTGCAGGAAGCGCATGTTGGGGTGAACATTGACCTCCTCCTCGATGAACTTGGTCACGCCGTCGAGGTAGTGGCTGTTCTGGTAGTCGTGGAAGCAGATCAGGCCGGTCTCGGCCACGTGGGGGAACCAGGCCTCGAAGTCGCTCTTGGTCCCTTGGTAGGAATGGTCGCCGTCGATGAAGATCATCCGCGCCGATCCCCTCCAGGCCGCCGCGGCCTCCTGGGAGCCCGAGACGATGGCCTCCACCACGCCGCTCAGGCCGAAGGCGGCCAGATTGGCGCGGAACTGCTCGTAGGTGGAGCCGGACTCGACGATCTCGGCGGTCTCCTCGTGCCCGCCCTTCTGGTGCTCCGGGGAGCCCTGGAAGTGGTCGACGGCGTGGACCTTGCCGCGGCCCGAGCGCAGCAGGCCCTGGGCCAGGAAACAGGTGGACTTGCCCTTGAAGCTGCCGATCTCGACGATGTCGCCCTCCACCGGCCAGACCTCGGCCAGGCTCAGCAGGGTGAAGCCCTCGTGCCAGGAGAGGTAGCCGGGAACGCTGAGGAAGGCCGCAACCTTCTCGAACCGCTCGATGTTCTGCGTGAGCTGGGAGAGGAACTCTTGCGGGGTCATGGCGGTGTCTCGGCGGCGGAAGGCGGACGCGCGGAGAGACGACGTGCCCGCGATTGATTCGGCAAGGCGGCAACTTCGACGCAGGGTCGTGCCCCGCAATCGGTCCCTTCCAGCCGGGGCCGCCACGGGCTACGAAACTTCCGTGGCTTATCGACTCGCGATCTTCGACTTCGACGGCACCCTGGCGGACTCCTATCCGTGGTTCACCAGCGTCCTCGATCACATGGCCGCGCGGCACAACTTCCGCGCCATCGACGCCGAGGAGCGGGAATCGCTGCGCGGCGCGAGCGCGCGCGTCATCATGAAGACCATGGGGGTCTCGACCTGGAAGCTGGCGCGGATCGCCAAGGACTTCCGGGCCATGAAGAAGGACGCCTCCTCCGGCATCCCGCTGTTCCCCGGCATCCCGGAGATGCTGCGCGAGTTGCACGAGCGCGGGGTGGTCCTGGCCCTGGTGTCCTCCGACACCGAGGCCAGCGTGCGGATCGGCCTGGGACCGGAGCTGTCGGCCCTGTTTGTCCACTTCGATTGCGGCGCCTCGCTGTTCGGCAAGGCGCGGAAGTTCCGCCGCGTGCTGCGCAAGCTCTCCATGACCCGGACCCAGACCATCTGCATCGGCGACGAGGACCGGGACGCCCGGGCGGCGGCCAAGGCCGGCATCGACTTCGGCGCGGTCACATGGGGCTATTCGACCCCAGAGAGCCTGATCGCCCACAATCCCAAGCTCACCTTCGCCACGGTGGACGACATCGCCGGGATCGCCGGCTAGGTTGCGCCCTCAAGGTTCGAGATCGCGCAGAAGTCTGCGGCGCGACGCGACGGCCAGGGCCAGGTCGTAGGGATAGGCCAGGGTCTCGCGGGCCAGCATCTTCAACCAGTAGACGCGTGATCCGGCGGGACCCCGGCGCAGCGGGCCCGGGCGACTGGGAACCCCCAGGGCGCGGAACAGCATGCGGGCGCGAGGGACGTGATAACCGTCGGTGCAGACCACCGCGCCCTCCAGCCCCTCGGCGCGGATGAAGCGGGCGGCGGCGGCGACGTTTTCAAGTGTGTCGCGGCTGAGCTCGTCCAGGATCAGGCGGGCGGGATCGACCCCGTGTCCGATCAGCAGATCGGCCATCAGGGAGGCCTCGGAGGCTCCGTGGCGGCCGACGCCGCCAGAGCAGAAGACCAGGGCGTCGGGATGATCAGCGGCGGCCTGGCGGCCATAGGCGACGCGCCGGCGCAGGGTGGGGCTGGGTCCGCCGTCCGGCCAGACCGCCGCCCCGAAGATCACGATCGCCCAGGCCATGGAGCCATGATGGCGGGCGCGACCGTTCGCGGCTAGCCCGCGTTCATCGGCGGGCTGTGTTCCTCGATGATGTCCTCGCGCTCGGCCTTGCGCACCGCGCCGCGGACGTTGAGGCGCATCAGGACCTCGGTCGCGCCGTAGCGGGCGTGGGCCTCGTCCAGGGCCGCCTGCCAGTCGCGGGCCGACAGGCACTCGGTCTCGCCGGCGAACAGGATGCTGGCGCCCTTGGGGGTCACCTGGGCGATGACATAGTTGGCCCCGACGGGCGGAAGGGTCCGCTCCTCCTCGAGGGCGGAATAGCGGTAAACCGATCCGGACTTGCCGGCGAAATCGATCTGGCGGGTCAACGGGACGCTCCCGGCAGTTGGACGACTGAACATGGGGCCTCTGATACCCGAGGGAATTGGGCGAAAGATAGGCTATGTCGACAATCAGCGATCACCAGAGCGCGAGCATGGCCGCCGATAAGCCACGGGGCACGGAACAACCGGCGCCATAAGGCGTTCGGCGTGGGGAGCGAGCTCTGGTAGGTTCGCTCCCAGGCTCGACTCGAACGAGCCACCCCTCTCCAGGAAGGCGAAGACGCGCGAGCCGATGGAACGACCCGCCGATTTCACCGTCAAGGACGCCCGCGATCAGGGGGTCATCGAACTCACCGGCGACTGGACCGCCGCGCTCATCGGGCCCGCCGCCAGCGGCCTGCGCGACGAGCTGGCCGGACGCAGTTCCGTGCATCTGGACCTCACCCAGGTCGGGCGCATGGACACCGCGGGCGCCTATGCGGTCATCCAGGCGGCCGGCGACCGGTTCGAGGCCGCCAGCGTCAAGGCGCGCCCGGAGACGCAGCGACTGATCGAGCTGGTCAGCCAGGCCGCCGTGGTCAAGCCGCCCCCCAAGCCCAAGCCGCGCGGCTTCCACGAACTGACCATCCGCATCGGCAAGGGCGTGGTGGACCTCTCAAAGGAGATCATCGACACCCTGGCCTTCGCCGGCCACCTGCTGGTGGTGCTGTTCCGGGCGATCCTCGATCCCCGCCGTATCCGCTGGGCGGCCTGCGTGTCGCTGGCCGAGCGGGCGGGGCTGGACGCCATCCCGATCGTGGTCACCACCTCCTTCTTCATCGGCGCGGTGGTGGGCCTGCTGGGCGCCAACATGCTGCGGCAGTTCGGCGCCGAGGTGTTCGCCGTCGAGCTGATCGGCATCGCCGTGACCCGCGAATTCAACATCCTGATCACCGCCATCCTGCTGGCCGGCCGCTCAGCCTCGTCCTTCGCCGCCGAGATCGGCTCGATGAAGATGAGCCAGGAGATCGACGCCATGAAGGTGATGGGGGTCGATCCCTTCGAGGCGCTGGTGCTGCCGCGCTTCGTGGCCCTGCTGGTGACCATCCCTCTGCTGACCTTCGTGGCCACCCTGGCGGGCCTGGCGGGCGGCCTGATGATCACCTGGTCAGTGCTGAACCTGGGCCCCTCCTTCTTCCTGCAGCGGATCGTCGACAATGTGGGGGCGACCCACTTCTGGATCGCGCTCTCCAAGGCGCCGGTCATGGCCGCTGTGGTGGCCGGGATCGGCTGCCGGCAGGGCCTGGAGGTCGGCGGCGACGTGGAGTCCCTCGGCCGCCGGGTGACGGCCGCGGTGGTGCACGCGATCTTCGCCATCATCCTGATCGATGCGATCTTCGCCCTGATCTACATGGAGCTCGACCTGTGAGCCTCGAGACGCCGGACGCCATCGAACTGACCGAGGACGAGCTGCCGACCACGGGCCCCGCCATCGAGGTGAAGGGCCTGGTCTCCCGGTTCGGCGAGAAGGTCATCCACGATGGCCTGGACCTGGTGGTCAAGCGCGGCGAGGTCCAGGGCGTGGTGGGCGGATCGGGCAGCGGCAAGTCGGTGCTGCTCAACACCATCATCGGCCTGAAGACCCCGGACGGCGGCACGGTCCAGGTGTTCGGCCAGGACATCCAGCAGGCCTCCCGCCGCAAGTGGTCGGCCATCGAACGCCATTGGGGGGTGCTGTTCCAGCAGGGCGCCCTGTTCTCCAACCTGACGGTCCGCGAGAACGTCGCGGCCCCCATGTACGAGCACACCAACATGCCCAAGCGGGTGGTGATGGAGCTGGCGGAGCTGAAGATCGCCCTCGTGGGCCTGCCGGCCAACGCCGCCCACCTGAAGCCCTCGGAGCTGTCGGGGGGCATGCGCAAGCGCGCCGGCCTGGCCCGCGCCCTGGCCCTCGACCCCGAGCTGCTGTTCCTCGACGAGCCGACCGCCGGCCTCGACCCCATCGGCGCCGCGGCCTTCGACGAGCTGATCAAGGACCTCTCCGACAGCCTGGACCTGACCGTCTTCATGATCACCCACGACCTCGACACCCTCTATGCGATCACCGATCGGGTGGCCGTGGTGGCCGACAAGAAGGTGGTGGCCAACGCGCCGGTGCGGACGCTGGAAAAGTCCAAGCATCCGTGGATTCGTGAGTATTTCCTGGGGCCGCGCGGCCGGGCCGCCGTGCGTTCAGCGACAAAAGCCGAGACAGTGGGCTAATGGAAAAAGACGCCAATTACGCCCTGGTGGGCCTTTCGACCCTGATCCTGTTCCTGGGTCTGGTGATCTTCGGCGTGTGGCTGGCCAAGGTCCAGTTCAGCCGCGACTACCAGCTCTACGACATCGTCTTCCAGGGCCCGATCAACGGCCTGACCCAAGGCGGCGAGGTGCGGTTCAACGGCATCAAGGTGGGCGAGGTCACCAAGATCGAGCTGGCCCGCGACAACCCCAAGAACGTGGTGGCCCGCGCCCGCGTCACCTCCGACGTCCCGATCCGCGTGGACTCCGTGGCCACCCTGGAGCCCCAGGGGATCACCGGGGTGAACTATGTCCAGATCAGCGCCGGCACGCCCTCCAAGCCCCTGCTGCGGGAGGTGACGCCGGACGGCAAGGTGCCGGTGATCCGCAGCCAGCGCAGCACGCTTTCCGACCTGCTGGAGGGCGGCGGCACGGTGCTGAGCCGCACGGTGGAGGCGCTCGACCGCATCAACAAGGTGCTGTCGGACCAGAACGTGAAGACCTTCTCCGCGGCGCTCAGCGACACCCAGGCGGTGACCGCCGAGCTGCGGGAGCGCAAGGCGGTGATCGCCGACGCCCAGAAGGCCCTGCAGAGCATCGACACCGCCGCCCAGTCCATCACCGCGCTCGGCCAATCGGGCCAGAACCTGCTGGACGGCGACGGCAAGCGGACCATGAAGAACGTCGCCGACGCCGCCGAGGAAGCCCAGGCCGCCGCCAAGGACCTGCGTTCGATGATGGGCAAGCTCGAAGGTCCCACCAGCGACTTCGCCACCACCGGCCTGCCCCAGCTCACCGCCGCGGCGGTCCAGCTCCAGGCCACGGCCGAGGCGCTCGAACGCCTGGCCAATGAACTCCAGACCAATCCCCGCGGCGCCGTCGGCAAGCCGGCCGGCAAGGAACTCGAGGTGAAGCCATGATCCGCCTGCAGCGCCTTCTCCGGCTCACCGTCGTGGCCGTCACGGCCGTGGCCCTCACCGGCTGCATCTCGCTCTTCCCCAAGAGCAAGCCGGCCCAGCTCTACAGCTTCGGCTATGTCGCGCCCGCCTCGGCGGCCACGCCGGCGTCGGGGGAGACCTTCGGGGTGATGAAGCTGGCCAACAGCTTCACCCGGCCCTCGGCCGGCGACCAGATCCTCACCGTCACCGGCGGCAGCGACGTGGCCTATATCGGCCAGGCCCGCTGGGTGGCGGCGGCCTCGGTGCTCTTCGACGAGGCGGTGAACCGCGCCTTCGACCAGAGCGGCCGGGCGCGGCTGATCGGCCGGGGCGAGATGGGCAAGTCCGACTACGTGCTCAAGCTGATCGTCGCCGACTTCAAGGTCGCCTACGACACCCCCAAGGCCAGACCGCAGGTGGTGGTGAGCGTGCACGCCACCCTCACCCGCTCCGCCGACCGCACCCTGGTGGCCGAGCGCACCTTCGCGCAGGCCGTCCCGGTGGGCGACAACCGCCAGACGGCCATCGTGGCCGGCTTCAACACCGCGGTCAGCGGCGTGCTGAGCGACATCGTGGCCTGGACCGGAGCGCTCGGCCAGACTCCCGCCTGAGCGCGGCTGCTCTGGAAAGATGCTCCCCCTCTGGGGGAGCTGGCGCGAAGCGCCTGAGGGGGACTTTGACCCTTGTTTGTGGGCGCAAGCCCCCTCCGTCACGCGTCTATTGACGCGCGCCACCTCCCCCAAACCGCGCTTCGCGCTGGGGGAGGATCTAAGATCAGCCCTCCAGGCCGTGGATGCGCTTGGCGGCGGTGACGGTGTTGGAGAGCAGGCAGGCCACGGTCATCAGGCCGATGCCGCCCGGCACCGGGGTGATGTTGGCGGCGACCTTCTCGGCCGACTTGAAGTCCACGTCCCCCACCAGCTTGGTCTTGCCCGCGGCGGCCTTGACCGGATCGCGGAAGGGCACCCGATTGATGCCGACGTCGATCACGGTGGCGCCGGGTTTGATCCAGTCGCCCTTGATCATCTGGGGACGGCCGACGGCGGCCACCAGGATGTCGGCCTCGCGGCAGACGGCGGGCAGATCGACGGTGCGGGAATGGGCGATGGTCACCGTGCAGTCGGCGGCCAGCAGCAGCTGGGCGACCGGGCGGCCCACCAAGACCGAGCGGCCCACCACCACGGCGCGCTTGCCGGCCAGGTTCCCCAGGGTCTGGCGCAGGACCAGCATGCAGCCCAGCGGCGTGCATGGGATCAGGGCGGGCATGCCGCTGGCCAGCAGGCCGGCGTTGACCACCGTCAGGCCATCCACGTCCTTGTTGGGGTCGAGGGCGGCCAGGACCATCTTCTCGTCGAGATGCCTGGGCAGGGGCATCTGGACCAAGATGCCGTGGATTTTCGGATCGTCGTTGAGCTGCTCCACCAGGGCCATCAGTTCGTCCTGGGTGGCGTCGGCGGGCAGCCGGTGGGTCTGGGAATGCATGCCCGCGGCCAGGGAGTGCTCGCCCTTGGAGCGCACATAGACCTGGCTGGCCGGATCCTCGCCCACCAGCACCACCGCCAGTCCCGGCTGGACGCCATGCTCGGTCTTCAGCAGGGCGGTCTCGCCGGCCGCCTGGGCGCGGACCTGCTCGGCCAGGGACTTCACGTCGATGATGTGGGCTGAGGTCATAAACGCTCCTTCTTGGGCCGGAACTCGCGCGTTCGACTATCCGTTCAGGCTGCGCCGCGCAATGCGGGCAGGAGCAGATGCATGTCGGGGTTCACGGCCTTCTTCACGAAATTCTCCACGGCGGTCTCGAAATGGACCGGCCGGCCGATCGTGTTCGCCACCTGCTGCGTGCTGGTGGTGCTGTGGGGTTTGTCGGGGCCGATGTTCGGGTTTTCCGACACCTGGCAGCTGGTGATCAACACGTCGACCACCATCATCACCTTCCTGATGGTGTTCCTGATCCAGAACACCCAGAACCGCGACAGCAACGCCCTGCACGCCAAGCTCGACGAGCTGATCCGCGTGTCGGAGGGCGAGAACGGCTTCATCGGCATCGAGAACCTGACCGACAAGGAGCTCGAGGCGATCCTGGCCGAGTGCGACAAGAACGCCACCGAGCTGCGCCTGGTGACCAAGAAGCAGGGGCGCAACGGCGACCTGCCCGCCCTGCACGCCAGCAAGAAGCCAAGCGAGACGCCGGCCAAGGCGACCACAGCCAAGGCGGCCCGGCCCAAGGCGGCCGGCAAGTCCAAGGCCGCCTGACGCCCGACGGCCGGGCGGCCCGTCAGCCCCGCCGCAGCCAGGCGGCCACGGCCCAGGCGTGGGCTTCGTGCCTCAGGCGCGCGATGGCGGCCAGGGGATCTTCCCAGACCAGGGTGTGGTCGTCCTCGACCTTCAGCTGCGGCGCCTCGGCGGTGACGGTGACCTCGAAGAAGGTGGCGCGGTTGTCATAGGCCTGCCCCTCGGTGTTGACGAAATACTGGTCGGCCCGGGCATAGGCCTCCCCGGCCTCGACCTTCAGGCCGGTCTCCTCGCCGAACTCGCGAACCACCGCCTGGGCCGCGTCCTCCCCGGGGTCCAGGGCGCCGCCGGGCAGGTCCAGCCAGGGCGGAAAGCCCGGCTTCTCCACCCGCACCAAGGCGATCTTGCCCGCCCGCACGGCGATCCCGAAGGCGGCCGGGCGGTCGGCGTGAGTCAGGCCCGGGGTCAGCGCGCCGAACTGGGGGGCCATCAGTTTCGGCCGTAGAGGGATTCGTAGGGATCGACCTTGCCGCTGACGGCGTCCGGCACGGCCACGGCGGGCCAGCCGATCTTGACGCCGGCGCTGGCGTTCCAGGCCTCGGCGATCAGGTCGCGAAGCTCCGAGGCGCCGGCGGCGACCCGCACGGTGGCGAAGGCCGCGCCGCGCGGATCGGCCTCGGCGAAGCCGCCGGCCTTCTCCAGCTCGTAGAAGGGAACGACCTGGCCGCCGGCCACGGCCAGGTAGTCGGCGACCCGCTTTTCGATCGGGCAGCCGCAGGACCGGAACGGGGTCATCCTCGCCCGCACCGCCGGGGCGTGGACATTGGCGAAGACGAAGGCCTCCTCGAAGGGTCCATGGACCTTGGCAGTCGAGTAACCCTTGGGATTGGGGTAGTCGCCCCAGCCGTTGTAGTGGGCGGTGACGTGCAGGGGCTGGGAGCCGTCGCCGACGAAGTGCGAGAGGAAGCCGATGGTCATCAGGATCTGCTGCTCGCGGCGCAGGCGGTCGGCATGCATCCAGGCGCGGCGGGCGCGGGTCTTCTGACGCGGTTCGGCGGCCATCTCCACCCGCCAGTAGGCCAGGTCGGTGGTGAGCTGCTGGAACTGGTCGACGATGGAATAGGGCAGATAGCCCGCCTTCCAGCTGTCCTGGCCGGCGGCGCGTAGGGCGGTCTCATAGTCGGCGCGGGTGGGCGGCAGGGCGGCCAGGGCTGGTCCGCCCAGGATGCGGCCGTCGTCCTCCAGGTCGATGAAGTGGCCCGGATCGCGGTTGGAGTCGTGGACCTTGCCCGCCCCCTTGGACCGGTCGGGTTCGCGCGACAGCTCGCCGACGGCCGCCACCGCCGAGGGGGTGCGCAGGAAGGCCGGCAGGGTGGGCGGCAGGGCCCGCATGGCCTCCTCCCCCACCATGCGGTGACCCGCGCCGCCCCAGGCGAGGGCGGGGGCCGGGACGGCGGCGAGCAGGAGCAGGGCGAGGCGGAGCGGCTTGAGCGTCATGCCTGCGATTTGAAGCCCGGCGTCGGCGAAGGCAAGCGCGGCTAGACGATGGCGAGCGCCTTTTCGACCCGGCCGATCCAGGCCTGCACCCTCGGATAGTCGGCCAGCCGGAACCCGCCGTCCCCGGCCTCGCGGGTGTAGGCCACCAGGGCGACGTCGGCGAGGCTGACGCGGTCGCCCACCAGGAAGGGCTGGGCGGCCAGGCCGTCCTCCAGCCGCTGCAGGGCCGCCTTGCCGCGCTCCACCAGCCGCGGCTCCAGGTCGGCCAGGGGCTTGCCCTGGAAGCGCACCTGGAAGCGGGCGACGGCCACATAGGGCTCGTGGCTGTACTGTTCCCAGAACATCCATTCCAGCATGCGGGCCCGCTCATAGGCGTCGGCGGGGATCAGATCCGAGCCTTCGGCCAGGTGCAGAATGATGGCGTTGGACTGAGCCAGCGGCCGGCCGTCGTCCAGGACCACGGCGGGCACCTGGCCGGCCGGGTTCATCGCCAGGAATTCCGGCGTGCGGGTCGCCGCCTTCATGACGTCGGTCTCGATCCAGTCATAGGAAAGCCCGAGATGATCGGCCGTCCATTTCACCTTCAGGCAGTTGCCCGAGATGGAGTCGCCGTAGATACGCATGTGCACGCCCCCGTTGCTGGCGGCTGTTGATAGACCATGACTCTGGCCGCGCAATCGAAGCTGTCTGCAGGCGCCTGTGAGTAAGCCTAATAGCGGGGTTGCCCTGGCCCCAGAGTCCCGGTACTCAGACGGCCGCTGACAGATCAACGACGAAGGAGGACGCCGTCATGGGACGCCGCCTCGCCGCCCTGGCCGCCCTTCCCCTTCTGGCTTTCGGAGGTGGAGCGCACGCCGCTCCGTCCGACCCCATCGGGGACCTCTTGATGAACGCCATCACCGGGACTCTGCCCGGTTCGGCCGACTTCCGCCTGAAGGCCACCCTCTACCATGCCGGCGCCAAGGGCGTGGGCGGACTGGACTCGCTGGGCTGCAAGGTGGTGGCCATGCGCACCGCCGCCATCGACCGCAACCTGATCCCCCGCCGCACCGTCCTGTTCATCAAGGAAACCGTCGGCCTGCCAATGCCCGACGGCTCCACCCACGACGGCTACTGGTACGCCTCCGACGTCGGCGGCGCGATCAAGGGCGCCAGGATCGACCTGTTCACCGGCATCGGCTCGGGCTCGATGAAGCCCATGCGGCCCCTGAACCTGGCCCAGCTCACGGTCGTCAAGGCCGGCGAGTTCAAGGGCTGCCCGCCCCGCTAGGCAGGGTCCCGCGCCGCTGAGGCGCGACGATTTCCCCCGGACGGCTCCCCGTCGGCCCCTGCGCCGGCGCGACACTCCATGCCTTCGAGGACTCCCATGCTGAAATCCAACTTCTTTGTCCTGACCGGCGGCCCCGGCGGCGGCAAGACCACCCTGATCGAGCACCTGCGCGGCCAGGGCGAGCTCTGCGTCGACGAGACCGCGCGGGCGGTGATCCGGCAGCAGGCGGCCAGCGGCGGGACCGCCCTGCCCTGGGGCGATGTCAGCGCCTATTGGCGGGAGACCTCGCGCCGCGACGTCGCGCTCTATGACGGCCTGGCCGGCGAGACTCGAGCTGTCTTTTTCGACCGCGGGGTGGTGGACGACCTGGCCTGGGCGCGGACGGCGGACTTCGCGCCCGATCCTCAGCTGGTGGCCCAGCTGGAGGCGCGGGCCTGCAACGTCCACGTCTTCACCTTCCCGCCCTGGGCGGAGATCTATGTGCAGGACGCCGAGCGCAAGCAGGACTTCGCCGAGGCGGTGCGGACCTATGACCGCATCGTCGCGACCCTGTGGCGCCTGGACTACCGGGTGGTGGAGGTCCCCAGGACCACGGTGGCCGCCCGCGCCGACTTCCTGCGCGGCGTGATCGCTCAGGTCTCGACGAAGGCGCGTTCCAGCACGTAGTCCCCCGGCGCGGCCAGCGAGCCCTCGACATAGCCGCGGGCCTCCAGCAGCACCTTGAGGTCGGCCAGGACCGAGGGGCCGCCGCACAGCATCAGGCGGTCGACGGCGGGATCCAGGGGCGGCAGGCCCAGGTCCTCGAAGATCTTGCCCGAGGCGATCAGGTCGGTGATCCGGCCCTGGTGCTTGAAGGGCTCGCGGGTGACGGTGGGGTAGTAGCGCAGCTTCGGCGCGACGATCTCGCCCAGGATCTCGTCATTGGGCAGGTCGCGCTCGAACAGCTCGCGATAGTTCAGGTCGGCGACGTTGCGCACGGTGTGGGTGACGATGACCTCGTCGAAGCGGTCATAGACCTCAGGGTCGCGCGCCAGGCTGAGCCAGGGGGCCAGGCCGGTGCCGGTGCCAAGCATGTAGAGGCGCTTGCCGGGCTTCAGGCCGTCCAGCACCAGGGTGCCGGTGGGCTTCTTGCCGATCAGGACCTGGTCGCCGACCTGGATCTTCTGCAGGCGCGAGGTCAGGGGCCCGCTCTCGACCTTGATGGAATAGAATTCCAGCTCGTCGTGCCACGACGGCGAGGCGATGGAATAGGCGCGCAGCAGCGGCTTGCCGTCCACCTCCAGGCCCACCATCACGAACTGGCCGCTCTGGAAGCGGAAGGCCGGGTCCCGCGTGGTGCGGAACGAGAACAGGCTGTCGGTCCAGTGCTGGACCCAGGTCACGGTCTCATGGAGGAAGGCGCCGGCCTTCTTGGCCGGGGCGGCGGCGGTCACATCGGTCATGATCAGTTCGCTTCAGAAGCTAGATATCGCCGCCGACATTGGTCACGGCGTCGGGCGCGCGGGCGACATGTATGCCGCATTCGGTCTTTTCGGAACCCGCCCAGCGGCCGGCGCGCACATCTTCGCCCTCTTCCACCGGCTTGGTGCAGGGCCAGCAGCCGATCGAGGGGAAGCCCTGGGCCACCAGGGGATGGGCCGGCAGGTCGTGCTGGGCCATGTAAGCGTCCAGCTCGGTCTTGCCCCAGTTGGCCAGGGGATTGAACTTCACCTGGCCGTCGGCCTGCTCCACCACCGGCAGGGACAGGCGGTCGCCGCCGTGGAAGCGCTTGCGTCCGGTGATCCAGGCGTCGAAGTCCTTCAGGGCGCTGTCGAGGGGGATCACCTTGCGGATGTTGCAGCAGGCGTCGGTGTCGGTCTGCCAGAGGTTGGCCTTGGGATCGACGGTGGCCAGGTCGGTATAGAGCGGCCGCAGGTCGCGCACGTCGGTCAGGCCCAGCTTGGCGGCCAGGTTGCGGCGGTAGTCCAGGGTCTGGCCAAACAGCATGCCGGTGTCGAGGAACATGATCGGCATGTCCGGCTTGATCCTGGAGACCATGTGCAGCAGCACCGCGGACTCCGCCCCGAAGGAGGAGACCAGGGCCAGCTTGTCGCCGAAGGTCTCGACGGCCGATTCCAGCACCGTCACGGGATGGGCGTGGCGCAGCTCGGCGTCGAGGCGCAGGGCGATCTGCGGGCGTTCCAGTTGATCAAAGGCCATGCTCAGGACTCCGCGCGCTCGGTGAAGGCCGGGGTGCGGCCGTCGGCGGCGCGTTGATAGACGTGACGATGACGATTGGCGGCGTGGGCCCATTGCTCAGGACTCGAGCCGTCGGCGGGTTCGAAGGAGTCGCAGCCGCAGCGGGTGAGGAAGTTTGCCTCCTCGCGCAGCACCTCCCCCACCGCGCGGATCTCGCCCTTGAAGCCGAAGCGTTCGCGCAGCAGGTGGGCCGAGGAGAAGCCGCGGCCGTCGCGGTATTTCGGGAAGGCGACGGCCACCACGGCCAGCTTGGGCAGGTCGTAGGCGAGCGCCTCGACCTCCTCGTCCGGCTCGATGCGGACCCCCACGGCGCGGCCCTGGGAGATCAGGGCGTCGCCCTCGGCGGAGAACCGGGTGAGCGAGATGATCACGTCGCCCTGGGGCAGGCCCTGGTCGTCGGCGACATAGGTGAAGGGGTCGTCGGCGGAAACGAACCTGCCGTCGATGATCCTAATGAGCTTCGGCATAGACAGCCTCCTTGAAGGGGGCGACGCCCGTGCGGCGGAAGGTGTCGAGGAAGCGCTCGCCCTCGGCGCGCTCGCGCAGATAGACCTCGACGATGGTGTCGATGGCGTCGGTGACGCGGTCGGCGGGAAGCGCCGGGCCCAGCATCTTGCCGACCTCGGCGTCCTCGGCCCCGGAGCCGCCCAGGGTGAGCTGGTAGAACTCCTCGCCCTTCTTATCGACGCCCAGGATGCCGATGTGGCCGACATGGTGGTGGCCGCAGGCGTTGATGCAGCCGCTGATCTTGATCTTCAGCTCCCCCACCAGCTCGGCGCGATCCTGATCGGCGAAGCGGGTGGCGATGTCCTGGGCGATGGGGATGGCGCGCGCATTGGCGAGCGCGCAGTAGTCCAGGCCCGGGCAGGCGATGATGTCGCTGATCAGGTTGATGTTGGGCGTCGCCAGGCCCGCGGCGGCCAGGGCCGTGAAGACCGCATGGGCGTCGTCCAGCTTCACGTGCGGCAGGACCAGGTTCTGCTCGTGCGTCACCCGGATGTCGTTCTGACCGTAGCGTTCGCCCAGGTCGGCCACCACGTCCATCTGGTCGGAGGTGGCGTCGCCGGGGGTCTCGCCGATCCCCTTCAGGGAGATCTCGACGATGGTGTAGCCCGGCCGCTTGTGGGGCTTGAGGTTGTTGCGGGCGAAGCGGGCGAAGGCCGGATCGGCGGCCTTGGCGGCCTCGAAGGCTTCCGAGCGGTTGACCAGGGTGTCGAAGGACTTCGGCGCGAAGGCCGCCCGGATGCGGGCGATCTCGAGGTCGGGCATGTCGGCGTTCGGACCGACCTTCTCCCACTCCTCCTCGACCTGGCGGCGGAACTCCTCGGCGCCGAGGGCGGCCACCAGGATCTTGATCCGGGCCTTGTAGCTGTTGTCCCGGCGGCCATGGCGATTGTAGACGCGCAGGATGGCGTCCAGGTACGAGAACAGCCGGTTGGCCGGCAGGAACTCGCGGATGGTCGGGCCGACATAGGGCGTGCGCCCCATCCCGCCGCCGACGATCACCTCGAAGCCCATGGTCCCGTCGCGGGCGCGGCGGACCACCAGGCCGATGTCGTGGACCCGGGCCGCCGTGCGGTCCTTCGGCGCGGCGGTGACCGCGAACTTGAACTTGCGCGGCAGGTGGCTGAACTCGGGGTGCAGCATCGACCACTGGCGGATGGCCTCCGACCAGACGCGCGGGTCGTCGATCTCCTCGGCCGTCGCCCCGGCATAGGGGTCGGAGGTGACGTTGCGGATGCAGTTGCCGCTGGTCTGGATCGAATGCAGGTCGACGCTGGCCAGCTCCTCCAGGATCGCCGGGGTCTCGCGCAGCTTGATCCAGTGGAACTGCAGGTTGGTGCGGGTGGTGAAGTGGCCGTAGCCCTTGTCGTACTTGCGGCCGATCTCGGCCAGCTTGCGAAGCTGGGTCGCATTCAGCGAGCCATAGGGGATGGCCACCCGCAGCATGTAGGCGTGGAGCTGCAGATAGAGACCGTTCCGCAGACGCAGCATCTTGAACTGGTCTTCGGTGATCTCGCCCGACAGGCGGCGCGCCACCTGTTCCTTGAACTCGGCGGCCCGGTCGGCCAGGAATTCCTTGTCGAGGGTGTCGTACTGATACATCGGCCCTACTTACGCTTGATCAGGTTGACGCGGCCCGTGGAGCGCGAGGCGCCGGCGGCGCGCCGCAGGGCCTCTATGGCCGCTCCCCCCTCGGCCTGCTTGCCATGGGTCGGGTGGTTGAGAGGGCCCAGGGCCCGGATGCGTTCGCGGAAGCTGAGCGGCGCCCAGAGCCCGTCGCTCTCGATCAGGTCGATCAGATAGACGTCGATCACGGTGTTGGGCTGCGACTTGCCCTGGCCCTCGGCGGCCTCGCCGCTGGCGTCGTCGGAAAACAGCTCGGCGTCGACGAACCGCTCCACCCAGGCGCCCTTGTTCCAGAACACGACCTCGCCGTCCTCCAGGCGATTGGCGGTCAAGGCTTTCATGATCCCACTCCCCGTTCGAGGCCCCGAGCCTCGAGGCTCTGAACAATCTCCGCGGTCCCGGCTCGGGCCAGCGCCATGGCCTCGCCGACGATCAGCAGGGCGGGGCCGGAAATCCCGGCGGCGGCGGCGGCCAGGCCCGCCAGGTCGGTGACGACGCGGCGTTCGTCGGCGCGGCTGGCGTTCTCGACGATCAGGGCCGGGGTCGCGCCCGCGCGGCCGGCGTCCATCAGACGCTGGGCGATCCCCGGCGCGGTGGAGAGGCCCATATAGATGACGACGGTATGGTTGGCCTTGGCGAGACTCGTCCAGTCCAGGTCCGGCTCGGCGCCGGCCGCGGCGTGGCCGGTGACGAAGGTCACGGCCTGGGCCGCGCCGCGATGGGTGAGCGGGGCGCCGGCGTCGGCGGCGGCGGCCAGGGCCGCGGTGACGCCGGGCACCACGTAGCAGGCGACGCCGGCCTCGCGGCAGGCTTCCAGCTCCTCGCCGCCCCGGCCGAAGATGAAGGGATCGCCGCCCTTCAGCCGGACCACCGTCAGGCCCTCCAGGGCGAAGGCCACCAGCATCCGGTTGATCTCGCCCTGGGCGTAGGAATGGCGCGACTTGCGCTTGGCCACGCTGATCCGGCGGGCGCTGGCCGGGGCCAGGTCGAGGATCTCGTCGCTCACCAGGCCGTCATGGACCACCACGTCGGCGGTCGCCAGCACCCGGAAAGCCTTCAGGGTCAGCAACTCGGGGTCGCCGGGGCCGGCGCCCACCAGCCAGACCGATCCGGCCTCGCGCACGCCCTCGCCGCCCAGGAGGACGAGGCGATTGGCGGTCTTGGCCTTGGACGCGCGATGCGGCATGGGCTTTAGGTTCTCTAACGACCAGACTTGAAACTTGAAGCGGGACGGGTGTAAGGCCCGCCCCGCTGGATGTCCGCCGGTGAAAAGGGCCTATACACCGCCGGACGCTTGCAAACTGGCGAGACAGGCCCCAATTCGCAAGCCAAGGACTTCTGCCGGGGCTGTCAGGAAAACTCCATGGAACGCGACGCACAGCGCCGCCGATTGCCGCCCCTCAACGCGCTGCGCGCGTTCGAGGCCGCCGCGCGCCACCTGAACTTCTCCCGCGCCGCCGACGAGCTGTCGGTGACGCCCGGCGCGGTGAGCCAGCAGATCCAGAACCTGGAAGACTATGTGGGCGCGGCGCTGTTCAAGCGCACGCCCAAGGGCCTGTTGCTGACCGATGCGGCCCAGACCGCCCTGCCCGCCCTGCGGGAGGCCTTCGACCGGCTCGCCGAGGCCGCCTCCATGCTGACGGCCGCCGTGGATGGCCGCCGCCTGACCCTGACCGCCGCCCCCTCCTTCGCCGCCAAGTGGCTGGTGCCGAGGCTCGGCAAGTTCGAGGAGCTGCATCCGCAGGTGGACGTCTGGCTGTCGGCGGGCCTGGAGCTGGTGGACCTCACCGCCGGCGAGGTGGACGTCGCCATCCGCTACGGCGCCGGCCGCTATCCGGGCCTGGAGGTCCGGCGGCTGATCGGCGAGACCGTGGTCCCGGTGCTGAGCCCGGAGTTGCACGCCAGCCATCCGCTGAACTCGCCGGCCGACCTGCTGGGCCACACCCTGCTGCACGACGGCTCGCCGGAGCCCGACGACAGCTGCCCCGACTGGACCATGTGGCTGGCCGCCCGGGGCGTGAAGGGGGTGGACGGGACCCGCGGACCCCGCTTCAACCAGTCCAGCATGGTGATCGAGGCCGCCGTCAACGGCCGCGGCGTGGCGCTCGCCAAGCGCACCCTGGCCCAGGCCGACATCGACGCCGGCCGCCTGGTCTCGCCGCTGCAGATCTCCACGGCCGTGGACTTCGCCTATTACGTCGTCCACCCCAAGGCCAAGGGCCGCCTGCCCCAGGTGAAGGCCTTCATCGCCTGGATCACCGCCGAGGCCGAGGCCCACGAACTGGCGTTGCAGGCGCTGGACAACGGGGCGGGAATCTAGCGGGTCAGAGGCGGTAGCGCGCCTCCAGCAGGTCGATCTCGCGGACGATCTTGCGGGCGGTCTCGCCGTCCAGTTCGTGCTCGCGGGCCATGCGGAAGATCTCGTCACGCTCGGCGCTGAGCCCGGCGACGCGGAGTTGGCGCTCGATCTGCTCGACCTTGCGGTTGAGGGCGGCGGCTTCCGGGCTCTCGAGGCGCCCGTCGATCCGCTCGCGGTACAGCTCCATGATCCGGGACGAGGCGTCGGTATAGAGGTCGGCGTCCGGACGCCCCTCCCCCAGGGCGTGCTGAGCGTTCTCGATGGCCTTGATCGCCGCCTGGGCCGCGGTGATGCGGGCCCGGTCGGTCTCGGCCTGGCGCGAGGGCTCGGGAGGCAGCTGGAGATTCTTCAGCAGCCTGGGCAGGCCGGCGCTGGCCACCACCAGGGAGACGATGATCACGCCGGCGGCCAGGAAGATCGCCAGGTCGCGCCCGGGGAAGGCGGTTCCGTCGGTCAGGGTCAGCGGCAGGGTCAGGACCCCCGCCAGGGTGATCGCGCCCCGCACCCCGGCCAGGGACATGCCGATCACCAGCCGCCCGTTCACGGCCGGCGGCTTCTCCCCCCGGCGCTGGGCGCGGAACAGGGTCCAGCGCAGGGAGGCCCAGACCCAGACGAGCCGCAGGACGCCCAGGGCGGCGCTGATGGCCAGGACATAGATCGCCAGCCACCAGGGTTCGCTATGGCCGGTGAGCAGGACGGTCTCGCCGGCCTTGGCCAGGATGCCGGGCATCTGCTCCCCCAGCAGGACGAAGATCACGCCGTTGGCGGTGAACTGCACGGTGTCCCAGACGGCGGTGCGCCGCACGCGGGTGACGGCCAGGGCCTGGCCCGTCTGCTCCATGAACCCCATGGTCACCCCGGCGGCGACGGCGGCCAGGATGCCCGAACAGTGGAAGTGCTCGGCCAGCAGATAGGCGCCGAAGGGGATGAGCAGGCTGATGAGGATCTGGGCGCTGGTGTCCTCCCCCAGATAGCTGGTCACCCACTGCTTGGCCCGCACCACGCCCCAGGTGACGCAGACCCCCAGGGCGACCCCGCCGAACGCCACCCAGACGAAGGTGGCAAGCGCCTCCTGGAACGAGAAGGTCCCCGTCAGCATGGCGGCCACCGCGAAGCGCATGCAGACCAGGCCCGAGGCGTCGTTGAGCAGGGATTCGCCCTCGAGGATGTGCATCATCCGCTTGGGGATCGGGGCGCGGGCGGCGATGGCGCTGACCGCGATCGGGTCGGTGGGCGAGACGACGGCAGCGAGCGCCATGGCCACGGGCAGCGGCATGGCGGGGATCAGCCAGTGGATCAGGAACCCCACCCCGACGACGGTGAGGATCACCAGGCCCAGGGCGAGTTCCAGGACCGTCGCCCGGTCGCGCAGCAGGTCGTCCTTCGGAATCCGCCAGCCGTCCAGGAACAGCAGCGGCGGCAGAAACAGCAGGAAGAAGAGCTCGGGCTCAAGCTCCACCGTCGGGACGATGGAGAGGGCGATCACCGCCCCGAGGGCGATCTGGACCAGGGGCAGGGGCAGCCGGGTGAGGCGGGCCAGGGAGCCGCTGAGGATCACCGCCAGCAGCAGCAGAAGGATGGTGACGACGGACTCCAAGAGCGCTCCCTGCCGTCACCACCGGCGAGGGCCGGCGGTGACTCGCGGGACTATGCGTCAGGGGGCCGGGCTTCGAAAGCTCAGCGGAAGGCCAGGCCCTCGAACTGGCCGGAATTGCGCCAGGTGTCGATGTACTTGAAGAAAGCCGTGGCGCCGGCCGGATAGCCGACGTTCAGCTTGGCCGCAGGGCCGGGATCCTGGCCCTCGTTGTTGTAGTAGCCCGGCGTGCAGTCGGGCGCGCCCATCATGCGGCCCATGCCGGTGAGCAGCAGCTGGACCCAGGCGTCCTGGGCCTCCTGGGTCACCTCCACCTGCTTGGCGCCGACGTCCAGGGCGTGCTTGACGGTCATGGCGATGGTGCGGCCCGACTCCGTCAGGTTGTGGGGCACGTTGGAGATCAGGTTGGCGCCCTGGGTGGGCTGGACGAAGAAGGCGTTGGGGAAGCCGTGCACGTGAATGCCGTGCTTGGACTTCATGCCCTCCCCCCAGGCTTCCGACAGCTTCAGGCCGTCGCGGCCGGCCAGGTCGAAGCCGGCGCGGCGCTTGTACTCGGTGCCCACCTCGAAGCCCGAGGCGTAGATGATGCAGTCGACCTCGTGCTCGACCCCGGCCACCACGAAACCCTTTTCGGTGATGCGCTCAACGCCCTGGCCGTCGGTGTCGATCAGGGTCGTGCTGGGCTCGTTGAAGGCCTGCAGATAGGCGTCGTGGAAGCAGGGCCGCTTGCAGAGCTGGCGGTACCAGGCCTTGAGGTTCTCGGCGGTCTCGCGGTCCTTGACGATGGCCTCGGCGCGGGCGCGGATCTCCTCCATCTTCTCGAAGTCGCTGTCCTCATAGGCCGCCAGCATCTTCTGCGGGGTCAGGTCCTCGCTAGGCAGCTGCGCGATCTTGGCGCGGATGCGGCGCGACAGGTCGGTCCAACCGTCCTGGACCAGGTCCTCCTCGGCGTTCCCGCCGGCCTGGTTGGCGGTGAAATTCTCCAGCCAGCGCTGCTGCCAGCCCGGGGTGGCGATGGAGGCGAACCATTCCGGGTCGATGGGCCTGTTGGCGCGCACATCCACCGAGGAGGGCGTGCGCTGGACGACGTAGAGCTGCTGGCAGGCCTTGGCCAGGTGCGGCACGGCCTGCACCGAGGTGGCGCCGGTGCCGATGATCGCCACCCGCTTGTCGGCCAGCTTCTCCATCTTGGCGCCCTTGGGGTCGCCGCCGGTATAGTCGTAGTCCCACCGGCTGGTGTGGAACGAATGGCCCTTGAAGCTCTCGATCCCCGGAATGCCCGGCAGCTTGGGCACGTGTAGCGGCCCGGTGCCCAGGCCGATGAAGCTGGCGGTGAAGCGGTCGCCGCGGTTGGTGGAGATCACCCAACGGGAGTTGGCGTCATCCCACGACAGGTCCTCCACCTCGGTGTGGAAGAGGGCGTTGTCATAGAGGCCGTACTGTTTGCCGATGCGCTGGCACTGTTCGAGAATCTCCGGCGCGTGGGCGTACTTCTCCGTCGGCATATGCCCGGTCTCTTCGAGCAGGGGCATGTAGATCATCGAGGCGGTGTCGCACTGGGCGCCCGGATAGCGGTTCCAGTACCAGGTGCCCCCGAAGTCGCCGCCCTTCTCGATGATGCGCACGTCGGTGACGCCCTGCTCCACCAGACGGGCCCCGGTCACCAGGCCCGCGAAGCCGCCGCCGACGAAGGCGAAGGTGACGTGGTCGGTCTTGGGCTCGCGTTCGACGCGCGGGGTGTAGGGGTCGTCGAGATAGTGGGCCAGATTGCCCTTCACCTGAAGATACTGGGCGTTGCCGTCGGCTCGCAGGCGCTTGTCGCGCTCGGCGATGTACTTGGCCAGCAGGGCCTTCTTGTCGATGGGTTGGCGATCCGCCGTGGTCGCAGTCGTCATTCAAATGGCCTCAGACCTAATCATCAAAGAATACAAGCACGTGCCCGCCCCGGACCGCGCCGCGTCTTAGAAGATAGAGTATGGCGGCCGGCCGCGCCAGACACAGACGTGCTTCAGGGCGGCGCGGAGGCGGCCCTGGCGGTCAGAAGAATTTGAAGAGGTTCGTCCACCAAGCGAATGGTGGGTGCAGTAGGATTCGAACCTACGACCCGCTGATTAAGAGTCAGCTGCTCTACCAACTGAGCTATGCACCCGTACCGTTCGAGTCCCGCGAGGGGCTTGGCGGCAAGGGCGCGGAACATACTTGAAGCCTCGCCGAAAGCAAGGCGGGTAAGGGGACGAATTTTTTGGCCAGGCGAGACCTCACCGGCGCGGTGGATTTTGGCTTCCTCGAGGACTTCGCCGCGGGCGACGCCGAGGTGATCGACGAGGTGCTGGCCCTGTTCCGGGAACAGGCGGCGATGTGGTCGACGATGCTCGACGCGACCAGCGAGGGCTGGCTCGACGCGGTGCACACCATCAAGGGCGCGGCCCGCGGGGTTGGGGCCTTCGCCCTGGGAGACGCCTGCGAGACCGCCGAGACCGAGGGCGCCGTGCGCCTGGAGAGCGTGCGGGTCGCCCTCCAGGCCGCCCTGGCCGATGTGGCCGCCTACGCCCACGAGCGGGCGCTGCAATCCCTGAAGACCCCGAGGGGTTAGCGCTTCATCGCGCCGTCCAGATACTTGCGGATGCCGGGGCCGTAGGGCGGGCGCATCTGCCGCAGGGGACCGATGTCCTTCTTGATCTGGGTGTAGATGGACTTGCGGTGGCTGAACTCGCGGAAACCGTCGACCCCGTGATAGCTGCCCATGCCCGAGGGGCCGACGCCGCCGAAGGGCAGTTCCTCCTGGGCGACATGGAAGATCACGTCGTTGATGGTCACCCCGCCGGCGGTGGTGCCGGCCAGGACCTTCTCCTTCTCCGCGGCGTCGTCTCCGAAATAGTAGAGGCCCAGCGGCCGGTCGTGGCTGTTCACATAGGCGATGGCCTCGTCGAGGCCGCCATAGGTCTTCACCGGCAGGACGGGCCCGAAGATCTCCTCCTGCATGACCTTCATGTCGTCGGTGGGGTCGATGATCAGGGTCGGCGCGATCTTGCGGTGCTCCTGCTGGGTCAGGTCCTCGCCCTCGGGCTTCATCTCGATGACGCGCAGGCCCCGCGCGCGGGCCTCGTCCACATAGCCCTTGATGCGGTCATAGTGCCGGTCGGCGACGATGGCGGTGTAGTCGGGGTTGTCGCGGATGGTGGGGAACATCTTGGCCACCGCGCCCTGGGCGTGGCCGATGAAGTCCTCCAACTGGTCCCTGGGGGCCATGACATAGTCGGGCGCCAGGCAGATCTGGCCGGCGTTGAGGGTCTTGCCGTTCATCACCCGGGCCGCCGCGGTGGCCATGTCGGCGGACTTGGACAGGATCACCGGGCTCTTGCCCCCCAGCTCCAGGGTCAGCGGCACTAGGTTAGCCGACGCCGCCTTCATCACATGGCGGGCGATGGAGGTCGCCCCGGTGAAGATCAGGTGGTCGAAGGCCAGGTCGGAGAAGGCCTGGCCCACCTCGGGCCCGCCGGTGATCACCGCGATCTCCTCCTCGGAGAAGACGCTGGCGAACATCGTGGCCATCAGCTCCGACGTGGCCGGGGTGAATTCCGAGGGCTTGATCAGGGCGCGGTTGCCGGCGGCGAGCACGCCCGCCAGGGGCGCGAAGGTCAGGTTCACCGGGAAGTTCCAGGGGCTGATGATCCCCACCACGCCCTTGGGCTGGAAGCGGACCTCGGCCTTGGCGCCGAACAGGCCCAGGATCGCCGGAGTGGTCTTGCGCTTCTCGGGCCGCATCCACTTGGTGAGGTTGTCGCGGGCATGCTTCAGGGGCCCGATCGAGCCGGCGATGTCGGTGAAGGCTGTGGCCTCCCGCGAGCGGGAGCCGAAGTCGGTGTTGAGGGCGTCCTCGATCGCCTTGCGGTTGTCGATCAGCAGGCCGATGCAGCGGTCGATCCGCGCGATCCGCTGCTGCGCGGTGGGCGCGCCGTCGCGCAGGTGGGCGGCCTTCTGCTTGGCCAGCAGGGCGTTCATCGAGGCGGCGTCGTGGGCCATGGTCGTCTGTCCTCCGGTCGTGCGCGGCTCTTGGGTCGGCCGCCGCGGACACAGGATAACAGGGTTTCGCCCTGCCGTTGGGTCAGGCCGGTGCGGTGGATTTCAGCGAGGGGCGCTGCGAGATGGCGGCGAAGAAGGCGGCCAGCTTCGGGCGGCCGGCGCGCCAGTCGTGGTCGGCGAAGCGGAAGTCCAGATAGCCCAGGGCGCAGGCGATGGCGATGTCGGCCAGGCTGGGGTTCTCGGCGTCGCGGCGACCCGTCTCGAAGAGGTCCAAGGCACGGTCGATCTTGCCCACCTGGCCGGCCAGCCAGTCTGGCCAGCGCAGGGGCTCGGGGCGCAGGGCGACCTCGTAGCGGGCCAGCAGCGCCGCATCCAGCAGGCCGTCGGCGGCCGACACCTCCGTCAGCACCGACCAGCGGGCCTCGCCGGCCGGGGGCGTGAGGGGCTTGTCGGCCAGGCTGTCGAGGTACTCGCAGATCACCCGGCTGTCATGGATCGCCACGCCGTCATCGCGCAGCAGGGCCGGGATCTTGGCCAGGGGATTGGCGGCGGCCAGCGCCGGGTCGGGGGCGCCGGCGGGATTGGCGCTGACCTGCACCACCTCCAGGGCGATCCCCAGCTCCTGGGCGACGACGAGGACCTTGCGGGCATAGGGCGAGGCCGGGGAATAGAAGAGCTTCATGGGAGGTCTCCGCGCCGAGGATGTCCCGCCTTATGTCGCAGGGCCGCGCCAGGGGCTAGCCCAGGATGTGGAGGGCGCGCAGAGCGACATAGGCCGCGGTGGCGATGACGAAGAGGGCGAAGACCCGGCGGGCGATGGCGGCCCGATCGGCCAGGGCGTTGGCGACGGGGCCGCCAGCCAGGGCGCCGAGGCCGCCGCCCGCCACCAGGGCCAGGAAGACCGCCCAGTCGATCTGGCCGGAGACCGCGTAGCTGGCGCTGGTGGCCGCCCCGAACAGCACCACCGAGACCAGGGACGAGGCCGCCGCATGGGCCATGGTCATGCCGGTGGCCGCCATCAGGCCCGGCACGATGAGGAAGCCGCCGCCGATCCCGAAGAAGCCGGCTGCCAGGCCCACGAGCAGGCCCAGCGGCGCCAGCTTGGCGGTGAGCGCCGGGGTGAGGGTCACGAAGGGATCGCCCGCCGCCTTGCGCGGGATCAGCATGGAGCCCCCCACCGCGGCCATGGCCACGGCGAACCACAGGACCAGGTCGCCGCCGTCCATCTGCTTGGCCAGGTGGGCGCCGATCAGGGAGCCGATCAGGCCGGAGACGGCGAACACGCTCGCGCAGCGCCACTTCACCCGGCCGGCCCGGGCCTGGGCGCCGAGACCCACCAGGGCGTTCACCGCCACGGCGGCGGCCGACGTGCCGATGGCGACGTGAGGATCGCGCACGCCGACCACATAGAGCAGCAGGGGCGTGGCCAGGACCGAGCCCCCGCCCCCGAACACCGAGAGCAGCAGGCCGATCACCGCCCCGCCGACGACGGCGAGGACCAGGCTGAGTATCGGTAGGTCCATGGTCAGATCGCCTCGCCTTCGGGCGGACAGAAGATCTCCGCCAAGGTCGCCACCACCCGCATCGCGGCGGGGTCGGCGATCCGGTACCAGATGGTCTGGGCGTCGCGGCGGGTGGCGACGATCCCCTCCTCGCGCAGCACCGCCAGATGCTGGGACAGGGCCGACTGGGACAGACCGACGCGGGGCTGGAGCTCCCCCACCGATCGCTCACCGTCCCCCAGTTGACACAGGATCAGAAGGCGCCGCTCGTTGCCGAGCGCGCGCAGCAGCTTCGCCGCCTCGGCGGCCCGGGGCTGGAACAGGGTGATGTCGAAGTTCGCGAGATCGACCATGGCTCCTATATATCAGTTGATTCTAAATTAGCAAATGCTTATGTACGTGCCAGCGCCATTGGAGGCTCCTTTCATGACACCCAGGGTTCAGGCCTTTTTCGATCCCGCCACCTCGACCGCCACCTATCTGGTGTCCGATCCCGCGACCAAGGCGGCCGCGATCATCGACCCGGTTCTGGACTTCGAGCCCAAGGGCGCCCGGCTTTCCACCGGCTCAGCCGACGCCGTGCTAGGCGCCATCGCCGAGCAAGGCCTGAAGCTCGCCTATGTTCTGGAGACCCACGCCCACGCCGACCACCTGTCGGCCGCCGACCACATCCGCCGCCGGACCGGGGCGCCGGTGGTGATCGGCGCCGAGATCACCCAGGTGCAGAAGGTCTTCGCCCCGCTGTTCGAGGTCGAGGACCTGAAGCCCGCCGGCGGCGATTTCGACCGGCTGGTGCGGGAGGGGGACGAACTCCCTCTGGGGGACCTGACCATCTCGGTCCTGCACACGCCCGGCCACACGCCGGCCTGCGTCACCTACCTGATCGGCGACGCGGCCTTCATCGGCGACACCCTGTTCATGCCCGACTACGGGACCGCGCGGGCCGATTTCCCCGGCGGCGACGCCACCACCCTCTACCGGTCCATCCAGAAGATCCTGGCCCTGCGGCCGGAGACCCGCGTCTTCGTGGGCCACGACTACCTGCCGGAGGGGCGCACGGAGCCCAGGTGGGAGACCACGGTGGCCGACGAACGCGACCACAATGTCCACGCTCACGAGGGCGTCGACGAGGCCGCCTTCGTGGCCATGCGCCACGCCCGCGACGCCACCCTGGCCCCGCCGACCCTGATCCTGCCCGCCCTGCAGGTGAACATACGCGCCGGCGCCCTGCCCCAGGCCTCGGCCGCGGGCCGGGTGTTCCTGAAGCTGCCGGTGACGATGGCCTAGGCCCGCCTCCGCCGCCCGGCTATGTGTCGGGCATGACCCGCATCATCCTCCTGGGCTGCGCCGGCGCCGGCAAGACCACCCTGGCGCGGCGCCTCGCGGCCGCGACCGCGGCGCCGCTGATCGACCTGGACGAGATCTGGCGCGCACGGTCCCAGACGACTCCGGAGTTCCGCGACACCCTGGCCCGTCTGCACGCCGGCGAAGCCTGGGTCAGCGACGGGAACTTCGCCGCCGTGACCTTCGATATCCGCCTGCCCCGCGCCGACCTGGTGGTGTGGCTGGAGCGGCCGCGGCTGGTCTGCGCCTGGCGGGCCATCTCCCGGGTGTTCCGGGCCGGCGAGATGCACCGGCCCGGCGATCTGCTCACCGTGCTGCGGTTCATCTGGGGCTTCAATCGCCGTAACCGGCCCCGCATCGAGGCGGCGCGGGCGCAGTACGGAGCCGAGATTCCGGTGGTGCGGCTGCGGACCGACCGGGAGGTCGACGACTTCGTGGCGAGCCTCTAGGCCGCCACCGCCTCGGCGCGGTCGAGGCAGGCCGTGAGGTCGGTGAGCCCCTGACGGGCGGCGGCGAGGTCGGCGGTCTCCGCGGCGGCTTCCAGGGCCGCGCCGAGGTCGGTGATGGCCTGGAAGCCATAGGCCAGGCCTGAACCGCGCATGTTGTGGCCCAGGATGGTGACGGTCTCGAAATCCCCGCCGTCGAGGGCCTCGAGGATGGCGGCGGCGCTCTGACGGCAGTTGCGAAGATAGGCCGGGACGCGGGCGGCGATCTTGCGGGCCAGGGCCGCAGGATCCCGCGCTGGCGGAGCGGCCGCGGCGGGCGCCTGTTCGCGGATCGCCCGCAGCAGCACGTCCTGCTTGATGGGCTTGGTGAGGAAGGCGGTGCAACCGGCCGCCAGACAGGTCTCGCGGTCGCCCTTCAGGGCCGCGGCGGTGAGGGCCACGATCGGGGTCGGAGCGCGACCGTTGGCCAGCTCGAAGGCGCGCATGGTCCGGGTGGCGGCCAGGCCGTCCATCACCGGCATCTGGCGGTCCATCAGCACCAGGTCGTAGCGGGCGGCGGCGAACATCTCGCAGGCCACGGCGCCGTTCTCGGCGATCTCCACCTGGTAGGGGGTGTCCTCCAGATAGGCCAGGGTGATGGTGCAGTTGTCGGGGGAATCCTCGGCCAGCAGGATGCGCAGGGGCGGCAGGGGCGCCTGGGTCCCCTCCCCCGCCTGTTCGAGGACCGGGCGGTCGACATCGGCCCAGACCTCGAGCGGGGCGGTGAAGGTGAAGACACTGCCCGTGCCCATCTCGCTCTGGGCCCAGATGCGCCCCCCCATCAGCTCCACCAGGCGCTTGCAGATGGTCAGGCCCAGGCCTGAGCCGCCGAACCGGCGGGTGGTGGAGGAGTCGGCCTGGGTGAAGCGTTCAAACACCCGCCCGAGCTTGTCTTGCGGGATGCCGATGCCGGTGTCGGTGACCACGAACCGCAGGGCGGTGGGGCTGGAGGACTCGGTGTCGAGCTCCACCCGCAGGCTGACCCCGCCGGTCTCGGTGAACTTGATGGCGTTGCCCAGCAGGTTGAGCAGGACCTGACGCAGGCGGGTGGGATCCCCCACCAGGTCCAGGTGAACGTCCGAGGCGATCACCCAGTCGAGAGTCAGGCCCTTTTCCTGAGCCCGGCCGGCGACGATCTCGATCACCTTCTCGAGGTGGTCGTTGAGCCGGAAGCCGGTCTGCTCCAGCTCCAGCTGCGAGGCCTCGACCTTGGAGAGGTCCAGGATGTCGTTGATCAGGTTGAGCAGGTTGTCGCCGGCGCGGCGGAAGATCTGCACGTACTTGTCCTGCTCGGCGGTGAGCGAGGTCTTGGCCAGCAGGTCGGCGATGCCCATGATCGCGTTCATCGGCGTGCGGATCTCGTGGCTCATGCTGGCCAGGAAGTCGGACTTGGTGCGGCTGGCGCTCTCGGCCACGGCGCGGGCCTGCTGCAGTTCGGCCTCGAACCGCTTGCGCTCGGTGACGTCGCGGGCGGCGGCGAACACCCCCTCCAGCTTGCGGTTGCGGTCGTAGAAGGTGGTGGCGTTGTAGGACACCACCGTCTGGACGCCGTCGCGGGCCCGCGCGGTCAGCTCGTAGTCGGTGACCGACTTCTCGCGCAGCACACGCTTGATCGCCGCCTCGGCCCGGCGCGGGTCGGTGAAGTAGTCCTTGAAGGGCGCGCCGATCAGTTCGTCGCGGGTGCAGCCGGTCAGCGCCTCCATCTGCCGGTTCACGTCGGTGATGATCCCCGACGGGTCGGTGGTCATCAGGGCGTCGATGTTCGATTCGATCAGGGAGCGGGTGTAGAATTGCTGATCCCGCAGCTTCTGGTCCGACTTCTTCTGCTCCTCCTCCACCTGCTTGCGGGCGGTGTTGTCGGTGCCGATCAGCAGGTAGCCGATGATGCCGCCGCGGACGTCGCGCAGGGCGGTGACCGAGACCACGGCCGGGAAGCGGCTGCCGTCCTTGCGGATATAGGTCAGCTCGTAGATGTCCTCGATGCCGCGCGAGGCCTTGAACACCAGGGCCTCGAACCCCGGGGTGATGGGAGTTCCGAGCTCCATGCTCAGCTCGTCGGCTCGGGCGATCAGTTCCTGGGGATCGGAGATGTCGGCCGGGGTGATCTTGTTCATCACCTCGGCGGCGGCGTAGCCCAGCATCTGCTCGGCGCCGACATTGAAGATCTGGATCACCCCATTGGCGTCGGTGGCGATGCTGGAGAAGTTGGCGCTGTTGAAGATCGCGCTCTGCAGGGCGCCGGCCTTCAGCAGGGCTTCCTCGGCCTGCTTGCGGGCGGTGTTGTCGGTGCCGATCAGCAGGTAGCCGATGATGTCGCCGCGGACGTCGCGCAGGGCGGTGACCGAGACCACGGCCGGGAAGCGGCTGCCGTCCTTGCGGATATAGGTCAGCTCGTAGATGTCCTCGATGCCGCGCGAGGCTTTGAACACCAGGGCCTCGAACCCCGGGGTGATGGGAGTTCCGAGCTCCATGCTCAGCTCCTCGGCCCGGGCGATCAGCTCCTGGGGATCGGAGATGTCGGCCGGGGTGATCTTGTTCATCACCTCGGCGGCGGCGTAGCCCAGCATCTGCTCGGCGCCGACATTGAAGATCTGGATCACCCCATTGGCGTCGGTGGCGATGCTGGAGAAGTTGGCGCTGTTGAAGATCGCGCTCTGCAGGGCGCCGGCCTTCAGCAGGGCCTCCTCGGCCTGCTCGCGCATGGTGTCGTCGGCGGCCTGCGCGACGGCGAGGCGGGAGCGGGCCTCGAGGCGTTGAGTTTCGATGCTGTTCTGTCCCGTGGCTATAGGGCGTTCGCGCGCCGGGGTCTGGCGTCGGTCGGCGATCAGTCGGCGAGGAGCTGGGTGACGGAGTCCTGCAGCTGTTTCTCGCTGTAGGGCTTCTGGAGATAGCGGGCGCCCTCCACGAACCGGGCGCGCATCCCGTCGGTCAGGGTGTTGCCGGTGGTGTAGAGCACGCGCAGCAGGGGCCGCAGGCCGACGGCGCGGTCGGCCAGGTCGTAGCCGCCCGACGACATCGTCTTGAGGCGGATGTCGGAGAACATGGCGTCGAAGGGCTGGGCGGAGTTCAGGAAGCCGAGGGCCTCGCTCATGTCGCCAGCCTGGGCCGTGACGTGGCCCAGGTCTTCGAGGATCAGGCCCGCGATCTCGCGGACAAAGACGTCGTCTTCGACGATCAGGATGTTGGCGATCGGATTTCCTTCGGCCGAGGCGGTCAGAGCCGAAGACGCCAACGTCGTCGGTTTGGCCGGACAGCATTGACCTAAAGAATGCGACTCGCATTCGAGAGAGTTAGGAGACCGCCCAATTGCGGCTTATTTCCGCAAGCGACCGGTTATGTCGGCAAACGCACTCTAGCACCTGCCCGCCGGTTCCCTCTGACGAATAATGACTTATTCGGCGCGACGTGGGCGACGGGGTCCGGAACCTCCACCACGTCATCGCGTTGAGCCTCCGACGGACGGACACATGTCCAATCCAGGAGCTTCACCACAATGCGTAAGACCCTTCTCGCCGCCGGCATCGCCGCGGCCGCCCTGCTGCCCACCTTCGCCCTGGCGCAACAGACCTGCGAACCCAACAACAACCGCGTCGCCGGCACCGTGATCGGCGCCGGCCTCGGCGCCATCCTCGGCAGCCAGGTCGCCGGCCACGGCGCCAAGACCGAGGGCTCGGTGATCGGCGCCATCGGCGGCGCGATCGCGGGCAACCAGATCGCCAAGTCGCGCTCCAACTGCACCAGCGCCAACGCCTACGGCTACTACGACGCCAATGGCGCCTGGCACGCCAACACCGTCGATCAGGCCAGCGCGGCCGGCTATTACGACCGTGACGGCCGCTGGGTCGATGGCGCCCCGAACGGCTACTACGACAACCAGAACCGCTGGATCGCCGCCAACACCGCGGCCTCGGCCAGCGGCTACTATGACCGCAACGGCCGTTACGTCCCGGCCTCGGCCGGCGGCTATTACGACGCCAACGGCCA
This sequence comes from Phenylobacterium sp., assembly GCF_965229015.1. Lineage (GTDB taxonomy): Bacteria > Pseudomonadota > Alphaproteobacteria > Caulobacterales > Caulobacteraceae > Phenylobacterium. The sequence goes on from NZ_CBDDIM010000001.1 coordinate 1,733,980, forward strand.
GTGGGTCGGCGCCTCGGCCAGCGGCTACTACGACGGCAACGGGCGCTGGATCGCCGGTCCGGCCACGGGTCGTTATGACTCCAACGGCCGCTGGATCTCCGGCCAACCCGCCGGTCACCGCGCCGCCAACGGCATGTGGGTCGCCGACGCCCAGCCCGGCTATTACGACACCAACGGTCGCTGGCGCGCCGGTCCGGCCACGGGCTATTACGACGCCCAGGGCCGCTGGATCGCCACCGCCCCCGCGGCCGGCGCCTATGGCCAGAACGCCAGCTACGAGGCCAATTCCGGCTGGGCCAGCGCCCCGCAGGATATCCGCGGCCGCACCGCCTGGCTGGAGCAGCGCATCCGCACCGGCATGAACGACGGCTCCCTGTCGCGCGCCGAGGCCAATACGGCCCTGCGCTCGCTCAACATGATCAGCCGCCAGGAACGCGGCATGCGTCACTACCGCAACGGCCAGCTCGGCCGCCGCGACGCCGCGATCATCCAGGCCAAGCTGGACACCGTGGCCGCCAATATCCGCCTCGACCGTCGTGACCGCGACGACCGTCCGCGCGGCTACTGAGACCCCTGACATCGGCGTCCTTCGCCGATGACGCTTCGGGCCCCCGGCATCGTCGGGGGCCCGTTTGCGTTCAGGCTGGGCCGGTTTTCAGATTTTGTGGGGTTGAGGCAGCGGGGTCCGCGCCTAGGCTTGGCGCCGGAAAATCCTGACGAGGCGGCCCCATGCTCGATCTCCACTACTGGCCCACCCCCAACGGCAAGAAGGTGACCATCCTGCTGGAGGAGCTGGGGGTCCCCTACAACATCGTGCCGGTGAACATCGGCAAGGGCGACCAGTTCACCGACGCCTATCTGAAGATCGGCCCCAACAACCGCATGCCGGTGCTGGTGGACAACGAACCGGCCGACGGCGGGCCGCCGCTGAGCGTGTTCGAGTCGGGCTCGATCATGATGTACCTGGCGGAGAAGTTCGGGCGCTTCTGGCCGCAGGACGTGCGCGGCAAGTACGAGGTCAACCAGTGGGTCGTCTGGCAGATGGCCAATCAGGGTCCCAAGACCGGGGAGCGCGGCCACTTCAGCCGGGTCGATCCCAAGCACGGCGACCAGTCCTACGCCCAGCGGCGGTTCAACGACGAGGTCCACCGGCTCTACGGCGTGCTCAACAACCGCCTCTATGACCGGCCCTGGATCGCCGGCGACGACTACACGATCGCCGACATGATCTCCTACCCGTGGACCGCCAGCTGGGAGCTGCAGGGGATCGACATGGGCGAGTTCAAATACTTCAAGCGCTGGTGGGACACGATGTCGGCCCGCCCCGCGGTAGTGAAGGGCATGGCGGTCACCGCCGGCCCGCCGGAGGATCCGGCGACGGTCACGCCCGAGGAGCGCGAGCGCCGCATGAAGCTGCTGTACAACCAGCGCGCCCGGCCCGCGCCGGCCGCCTGATGGAGACCCTCCCCGTCATCGACATGGGCGCCCTGTTCGACCGCGGCGACGCGGCGGGCCGGGCGCGGGTGGCGCACGAGATCGCCCGGGCCTGCGAGGCGCACGGCTTCTTCTACCTCACCGGCCACGGGATCGGGCTGGAGACGCAGCGCGAACTGGAGGCCCAGAGCCGGCGGTTCTTCGCCCTGCCGCTCGAGGAGAAGCTGGCGATCGACATGGCGCGCGGCGGACGGGCCTGGCGGGGCTTCTTCCCGGTGGGCGGGGAGCTGACCTCCGGCGTGCCGGACCTGAAGGAGGGGCTCTATCTGGGGATCGACCTGACCGCCGACCATCCCCGCGTGAAGGCCCGCCTGCCGATGCACGGCGCCAATCTCTGGCCCGCCGCCCTGCCCGGCCTGAAGGTCGCCGCCGAGGCCTATATGGCCGGCGCGACCCGGGCGGCGGCGGCGCTCATGGAGGGGTTTTCCCTAAGCCTCGGCCTCGACGACGACTATTTCCGCGACGCCTACACAAGCGCGCCGACCGTGCTGTTCCGCATCTTCCACTATCCGGCCCTGGGGCCGGGCGGCGAGGACTGGAGCCGGTCCTGGGGGGTCGGCGAGCACACCGACTACGGCCTGCTGACCCTGCTGGCCCAGGACGCGCACGGGGGGCTGCAGGTCAAGGCGCCCGGCGGCTGGATCGAGGCGCCGCCCCTCGAGGGCGCCCTGGTCTGCAATATCGGCGACATGCTGGAGCGGCTGACCGGCGGCCGCTACCGCTCGACCCCACACCGGGTGCGCAATGTCAGCGGCCAGGACCGGCTGTCCTTCCCGCTGTTCTTCGACCCCGACTTCACCGCCCGGATGGTCCCCCTTCCCGGCGCGGAGGCGGTGACAGGCGCGGAGGGTCGCTGGGACGGCGCCAGCGTGCACGACTTCGAGGGGACCTATGGCGACTACCTGCTTGGGAAGGTCGCTAAGGTGTTCCCGAACCTCGTGGACGAGGCCCTGGCCTAGACAGCCTGGGCCACGGCGCCGCGGCGGATCATCAGGGAGGCGGCGGCGGCCAGGAAGCCCGCGGCGCCGGCCAGGACGAAGGCCTCCAGATAGCTGCCCTGCATCGTGCGGATGATCCCGGCGGTGACGGCGGCCGTCGCGGCGCCCGCCTGGTGGCCGGCGGCGATCCAGCCGAAGACGATGGGGCCGTCGCGGTCGCCGAAGGTCTCGGTGGCCAGGCGCACCGTCGGCGGCACGGTGGCGATCCAGTCCAGGCCGTAGAAGACCGCGAAGACGCCGAGGCTGACGATGGAGAAGTCGGTATAGGGCAGGACGATCAGGGAAAGGCCGCGCAGGGCGTAGTAGACGAACAGCAGCTTGCGCGGGTCGTAGCGGTCGGTGAGCCAGCCCGACAGCGTGGTGCCCACCAGGTCGAACAGCCCCATCATGGCCAGCAGGCCCGCGGCCTGGACCTCGGCCACCCCGTGGTCGCCGCAGAGCGCGATCAAATGCACCCCCACCAGGCCGTTGGTGGTGAGGCCGCACACGAAGAAGCCCAGGAACAGCAGCCAGAAGGTCCGCGTCCTCGACGCCCGCGCCAGGGCCCCGAAGGCGACGCTGAGCGCCCCGTTGGCCGGGGGCGGCGGGGGTTCGTAGTCGGCCGGCGCGCCATAGGGCAGATGGCCGATGTCGGCGGGCTTCTCCGGCAGGACGAACCACAGGATGGGCGCCAGGATCCCGGTGACGGCGGCCACGGTCAGCACCACCGGCCGCCAGCCGGCGGTCTCGGCCAGCCAGGCCATGGCCGGCAGGAAGATCAGGGTCCCGGTGGCCGTCGAGGCCGTCAGCAGGCCCATCATCAGGCCGCGCCGCGCCACGAACCAGCGGTTCACCACCGTGGCCCCCAGCACCATGGCCACCGCGCCCGAGCCGAAGCCGGCGAACACGCCCCAGGTGGCGATGTACTGCCAGGGCTCCGTCATCATCGACGACAGGCCCGTGGAGACCGCCATCAGCAGCAGGGCCAGGGTCACGGTCCTGCGCACCCCGAAGGACTGCATCAGGGCCGCGGCGAAGGGCCCGGTCAGGCCGTAGAGGAATATGCCCACCGCCGCCGCCGTCGAGACCGTGGCGCGGCTCCAGCCGAAGGCGTGCTCCAGGGGCAGGATCAGGACGCCGGGCGCCGAGCGCAGGCCGGCGGCGGCCAGCAGGGCGACGAAGATCGCCGCGGCGACCACGAAGGCGTAGTTCTGGCCGAAGGGCCTGCGCAGGGTGCTCATGGCGCCAGAGGTGGGCGCCGCTCCGGCTCCGGCAAGGCCAGGCTGGCCGCAGTTATCCTAATGCACACGATAGACCACCTTGCCCCCCACGATGGTCATCACCGCGTGGGCCTTGGCGATCTCGGGGAACGGCGCAGTCATCAGGTCGACGGAGAAGACCGAGAGGTCGGCGGCCTTGCCCACCGACAGATCCCCCAGGTCCTTCTCCCGGAACACGGCGTAGGCCGCGCCCCTGGTGATCAGGGCCAGGGCCTGGGGCCGAGTCAGAACCTCGTCCAGGCCCCAGTCGGGACCAGCGTAGCCCTTGAGGTCGTGGCGGTAGGTCGCGGCGTAGAACTCGACGAGGGGATCGCCCTTCTCCACCGGCGCGTCGGTGCCGATGGCCATGGGGGCGCCGCTGGTCAGCAGGTCATGCCAGGCATAGGCGCCCTTCAGCCGGGCCGCCCCCAGGCGGGCCGGGGCGAAATAGAGGTCGCCGATGGCGTGGGAGGGCTGCATCGAGGCGATGACGCCGTCGTCGGCGAAGCGCGGGATGTCGGTGGGGGAGATGACCTGGGCGTGCTCGATCCGCCAGCGGGCGGCGCGCAGCGCGGCGGGATCGCCGTCGAAGGCGGTCTCGAAGGCGTCCAGCACCAGGCGGTTGCCGCGATCGCCGATGGCGTGGATGGCGATCTGGGCGTGGGACTTGCGCGCCGCCGCCAGGGTCCTGGCGATCACGTCGGCGGGGGTCAGCAGCAGGCCCGTGCCCGGCGCGTCGTCATAGGGCGCCAGCAGGGCCGCGCCCCGCGAGCCCAGCGCCCCGTCCATGTACATCTTGATCCCGTCGATGCGGACCAGGCCGGTGGGGTCGGCGGAGGGGCCGGTGGTGAGCAGGTCGCCGGCCGAGGCCAGGTCCATGAAGTTGTCGACCCGGATCGGCAGGGTCCCGGCCGCGGCCATGTCCTTCAGGATGGCGACGTCGGCCGCCGCCACGCTGACGCTGTGGATGCCGGTCCAGCCGCGCGACGCATACAGGTCGACGGCGCGCCGGGCGGCCTCGCGCATCTGGGCCGGTGACGGCGGCGGGACCTTGGAGGTGACCAGGGCCTTGGCGTTGTCGATCAGCATGCCGGTGGGTTCGCCCGCCGCGTCGCGCAGGATCTGGCCGCCGGCCGGGTCGGGGGTGTCGCGGGTCACCCCGGCCAGGGCCAGCATCCTCGAATTGGCCACCAGGGCGTGGCCATCGGCCCGGGTCAGGACCACCGGGCGGTCGGAGACCACGGCGTCGAGGTCGGCGCGGGTGGGGAAACGCTTCTCCGGATAGTGGGTCTCGATCCAGCCGCGTCCCGACAGCACCTCGGGCCCCGGATGGGCCAGGGACCAGGCCTTCACCTTGGCGGTCATCTCGGCGATGGAGAGGGTCCCCTCCAGGTTCAGGGTCATCTCCCGGAAGCCGATGCCCATCAGGTGGCCGTGGGCGTCGACGAAGCCCGGATAGGCCGCGGCGCCCTTCAGGTCGATGGCCTGGGGTTTGGCGGCGGTCTTGCGGGCCTGGGCCAGGGCGCCGGCGAAGGCCACCTTGCCGTCGCGGACCACCAGGGCCTCGACCTTGGGGGCGCTGTCGACCCCGGTATAGATCGGCCCGCCGAAGATCAGCAGGTCGGCGGCCTGGGCCGCCCCCGCGGCGGCAAGGCTCGCGACGGCGGCGAGGCAGGCGAGTTGGCGGCGCATGGTCGAGACGATTCCCCCTGGATGGTGGCGGCATAGAGCCACGATCCCGGCGGGCGAGGAAAGCACGCCGAGGCGCTTTTCGCGGCGGGCGACCGCTTCTGCCTAGGCCGTAGCCGCCACCGCCCTGCCGCCGGCGGCCTTGCGGCGCCGGGGCTTGGCCTTGAGCACCCGATGCAGCTTGGCCATCAGGCCGGCCGCCTCGTAGGGCTTGTCCAGCAGGGGGAACTCGTCGGTCTCCAGCACGGCGCCCTCGCCGACGAAGCCCGAGGTGAGCAGGATGCGCAGGTCGGGCCGCCGCTCGCGGGCGGCGCGGGCCAGGTCCACCCCGCTCAGCCCGCCCGGCATGACCACGTCGGAGAACAGCAGCTCGATCTCCGGCCGGCGCTCCAGGATCTCCAGGGCGTCGCGGGCGTTGGTGGCGGTCTCCACCTGGTAGCCCAGCCCCACCAGCATGTCCTGGGTCAGGGCCAGGACCTGGGGATCGTCCTCCACCACCAGCAGGCGCTCGCCGCCGCCGCGCAACTCGGTCACCGGGGTCGGACCAAGCACCGCCTGGGCCGGGGCCTGGGTGGCCGGCAGCAGCAGGCGGAAGGTGGACCCGGCCCCCGGCGCGCTGTCGATGCGCACATGGCCCTCCGACTGGCTGACGAAGCCGTAGACCTGGGAGAGCCCCAGGCCCGAGCCCTTGCCCACCTCCTTGGTGGTGAAGAAGGGCTCGAAGACCCGGGCGCGGATCTCCGGCTCCATGCCGTGGCCCGTGTCGCGGACCTCGATGCAGACCCAGTCGCCGGCCTGGCCGTCCAGGTCGGTCACCCGGCGGCTGCCCAGGGTGAGGCGGCCGCCGCCGGTCATGGCGTCGCGGGCGTTGACCGCCAGGTTCAGCAGGGCGGTCTCCAGCTGGGTGGGGTCGACGTGGGCGCGCAGCTCGTCTTCCTGCAGGGCCAGCTCCAGGTCGATGGCCTCGCCGGCGGCCTGGCGCAGCAGGGGGGTGAAGTTGCGGATCAGGGCGTTGACGTCGAGGGTGACCGGGGTGAGCTGCTGGCGGCGCGAGAAGGCCAGGAGCTGGCGGGTCAGGTCGCGGCCGCGCTCGGCGGCCTGACGGATGGCGTCGATCCGACGGGCGCGTCGGTCCTCGTCCTCCACCTTGCGGCCCATGATGTCGACATTGCCCAGCACCACCGTCAGCAGGTTGTTGAAGTCGTGGGCCACCCCGCCGGTGAGCTGTCCGACGGCCTCCATCTTGCGGGCCTGGGCGAGCTGCTCCTCCAGGCTGCGGCGGTCGGTGGCGTCGAGGATGACGCCGAACAGCTCGCGGGTCTCCCCGTCCTCGCCGGGGGCCAGGACCCCCTGATCCTGCAGGTAGCGATAGGTCCCGTCGGCGCAGAGCCAGCGGAACTCCACGGCATAGGACCCCGTGCGGGTCGCGGCCGAGACCTTCTCCACCACCATGTCGAGGTCGTCGGGATGGATGCGGCTGGAGCCGAAGTCCGGGGCCGACATCATCTCCTCGGCGGTGTAGCCGGTGATGTCGAACACCGACTCGCTGACGAACAGCACCTCGAAGGGGGCCTCGGCCCGGCGGGAGTGGAAGACCACCGGCAGTGAGCGGAGGATGGCCTCCTGGCGGGCCTCGGTGCGGCGCAGGGCGCGCTCGGTCGAGGCCTTGGCCGCCTGGATGCGGGCGTTCTCGTCCAGCAGCCACTGGCGGTAGGCCGCCTGACGCTTCACCTCCTCGGTCTTCAGATAGAGGTCCACCAGGACGGTGACCTTGGAGCGCAGGATGAAGGGGTCAACCGGCTTGAACACCACGTCCACGGCCCCGGCCGAGTAGGCCTGGAAGACGTGCGCCTCGTCGCGGAAGATGGCGGTCACGAAGACGATGGGGGTGCGGTTGGTGCGCTTGCGCTGGCGGATCAGGCTGGCGGTCTCGAAGCCGTCCATGCCGGGCATGTGCAGGTCCAGCAGGATAACCGCGAACTCGTCCTCCAGGATCTTGCGCAGGGCCTCGTCGCCCGAGCGCGCCACCACCAGGTCGTGACCCAGCGCCTCCAGGGCGTGGACCGCGGCGTAGGCGTTGCGCTCATCGTCGTCGACGATCAGCACCTTGGCCCGCAGCGGCGCCTCCATGTCCGGCGGCGGCGGGTCGGCGCTTCGAAGACGGCCGGGACGCAGGGGGATGGAGTGGCTCACGCGCTCACCCGGCCTGGGGAATGAGGGATATGACGGGGTCGGCGGCCAGGCGCTGGGCGTCACCACGCTGGATCGAGACTCGCAGCACCGAGACCAGGTGGTCGATGTTCACCGGCTTGGAGACATAGTCCGAGGCCCCGGCCTGGATGCACTTCTGCCGGTCGCCCTTCATGGCCTTGGCGGTCACAGCCACGATGGGCAGGTCCGACATCCCCGGGCGGGCGCGAATCTCGCGGATGGTCTCGTAGCCGTCCATGTCCGGCATCATGATGTCCACCAGGACGACGTCAATGTCGTCGCGCTCGCCCAGGATCTCCAGCCCCGCGCGGCCGCTCTCGGCGTAGGAGATCTCCACCCCGTACTCCTCCAGGGCGCTGGCCAGGGAGAAGATATTGCGGATGTCGTCGTCGATGACCACGATCTTCCGGCCGGCCAGGATGGCGTCCTCGTTGCGGACCTGGCCGAGCTTGGCGCGGGCCGGATCGGAGAGCCGCTCCACCGGCTCGTGCAGCAGGATCGAGACCTGGTCGACGAGCTGGTCCAGGGTCCGGGCCAGCCGCGCCAGACCGCCGAACACGGCCAGCCGCAGGCGACGCTCCACCTCCGGCGCCAGCTCCTCCGGGGCGTAGATCACCACCGGATTGATCGGGCCGCGGGCCTGTTTCAGCAGATCCACGGTCTCGGCCGCCGCGACGGCGCTGACGTCGATCACCAGAGCCTCGGGCCGTTCGTCCGGGTCGCGGGCCAGGACGCCGGCCAGGTCAGCCGACAGCTCCATGCCCGCGAAGCAGTCGCGCAGGGTGTCGGCCGCCTCCCCCTCGCCGCCCACCAGGACCAGGTGGCGCTCATCCTTCTCCACGAAGCTCTTCACCTCGCGCAGGGTCGAGACCACCTCCTCGCGCTCCACCGGCTTGTGGGTGAAGCCGAAGGCGCCCATGGACAGGCCCAGGCCTCGCTGGTCGTCGGCGGAGATCACATGGACCGGGATGTGCCGGGTCTCGCTGGTGCGCTTGAGCAGATCCAGAAGGGCCAGGCCGTCCATGTCGGGCAGGCCGAGGTCGAGCATGATGGCGTCCGGCGAGAACCGGCGGGCGAGCGAGGGCACGGCCCCGCCCTCGGCGGTCACCACGCCCTTGGAGCCGGAGTCGCGCACCATGGTCAGCAGGATGGCCGAGAAGCGCGGGTCGTCCTCGACGATCAGCACCACCGAATCCCCCTCGGCGATGGTGTCGCGGTCGTCGGCCACCGGCTCGGCCGAGGACTCCGGCAGGGACAGGGGCGTCAGGGCGCGCGGCGGGCTGGGCAGATTGCGCGTGGCGGCCGGGGCCTGGGCGGGGCTGAAGTTCAGGGGCAGGAACAGGGTGAAGGTCGAGCCCTGGCCCGGCCTTGAGTCCACCCGCAGCTCGCCGCCCAGCAGGCGGGTGATCTCGCGGCTGATGGAGAGGCCCAGGCCCGTGCCGCCATACTTGCGGCTGGTGGTGCCGTCGGCCTGCTGGAAGGCCTCGAAGATGATCCGCTGCTTCTCCTCCGGGATGCCGATGCCGCTGTCCTCCACCGCGAAGGCCAGGACCTGGCCGGCGGTGTTGAGATGGTCGTTGGCCAGGCTCCAGCCGGAGACCGCGCGGCTGACCTTCAGCTTCACATGGCCCGTCTCGGTGAACTTGAAGGCGTTGGAGAGCAGGTTCTTGATGATCTGCTGCAGCCGCTTGTCGTCGGTGAGCATCGAGCGCGGCAGGGCCGGGTCGATGTCGATGATGAAGTCGAGCCGCTTGTTGCTGGCGATCTGCGAGAAGGTGCGGTCCACCTGATCGCTCAGCCCGGCGAAGGACATCTCGCTGATGTCCAGGGTGGTGGTGCCGGATTCGATCTTCGACAGGTCGAGGATGTCGTTGATCAGGCCCAGCAGGTCGGCGCCGGCGTCGTGGATGTTCTTGGCGAACTCCACCTGCTTGTCCGACAGATTGCCCTGGCTGTTGTCGGCCAGCAGCTTGGAGAGGATCAGCAGGCTGTTGAGCGGCGTGCGCAGCTCGTGGCTCATATTGGCCAGGAACTCCGACTTGTACTTCGAGGTCAGGGCCAGCTGCTCGGCCTTTTCCTCGAGCGCGATCTTGGCCTGCTCCACCTCGCGGTTCTTGGCCTCCACCTGGGTGTTCTGGGACGAGAGCAGGTGGGCCTTCTCCTCCAGCTCGGCGTTGGTCTGCTGAAGTTCGTCCTGCTTGGTGCGCAGCAGCTCCTCCGACTGGCGCAGGGAGGCGGCCTGCTGTTCCAGCCGGTCGTTGGTCTTGGTGAGCTCCTCCTGCTGGGCCTGCAGCTCGGAGGTCAGCAGCTGGGACTGCTTGAGCAGCCCCTCGGTGCGCATGTTGGCCGCGATGGTGGAGAGCACGATGCCGATGGATTCCATCAGCTGGTCGAGGAAGGCCTGCTGAGTCTCGTTGAACTCGCCGAAGGTGGCCAGCTCGATCACCGCCTTGACGTCGCCTTCGAAGAGGGCGGGCAGGACGATAATGTTCAGCGGCGCGGCCTCGCCGAGGCCCGAGCTGATCTGCACATAGTCCTTGGGGACGTTGGTGAGCAGGATGCGGGACTTCTCGGCCGCGCACTGGCCGATCAGGCCCTCCCGCAGGCGGAACTGGCTGGCCAGGTGCTTGCGGTTGTTGAAGGCGTAGCTGGCGGCCAGCGTCAGGATGTCCTGGCCCTCCTCGTCGGTGTCGGTGACGTAGAAGACCGCGTGCTGGGCGTTGATCAGGGGGGCCAGTTCCGACAGCACCAGGTTCGACACCGTGGAGAGGTCGCGCTCGCCCTGCAGCATGCGGGTGAAGCGGGCCAGGTTGGTCTTCAGCCAGTCCTGCTCGGTGTTCTTGAAGGTCTGATCCTTTAGGTTGCGGATCATCTCGTTGATGTTGTTCTTCAGCTCCTCCACCTCACCCGAGGCCTCGACGGTGATGGAGCGCGTCAGGTCGCCCTTGGTCACCGCGGTGGACACCTCGGCGATGGCGCGGACCTGGGTGGTCAGGTTGGCGGCCAGTTCGTTCACGTTGTCGGTGAGGTCGCGCCACAGGCCCGCCGCGCCGGGCACCCGGGCCTGGCCGCCGAGCTTGCCCTCGATCCCCACCTCTCGGGCCACGTTGGTCACCTGGTCGGCGAAGGTGGCGAGCGTCTCGATCATGCCGTTGATGGTGTCGGCCAGACTGGCGATCTCGCCCTTGGCGTCCAGGGTCAGCTTGCGCTTCAGGTCGCCCTCGGCCACCGCGGTCACCACGTCGGCGATGTTGCGCACCTGGCCGGTCAGGTTGGCGGCCATCATGTTCACATTGTCGGTGAGGTCCTTCCAGGTCCCGGCCACGCCAGGCACCTGGGCCTGGCCGCCGAGCTTGCCCTCGGTGCCCACTTCACGCGCCACCCGGGTCACTTCCGAGGCGAAGCCGTTGAGCTGGTCCACCATGGTGTTGATGGTGGATTTCAGCTCCAGGATCTCCCCGCGCACGTCCACGGTGATCTTCTTCGACAGGTCGCCCTTGGCCACCGCGGTGGTGACGTCGGCGATGTTGCGGACCTGGCCGGTCAGGTTGCCGGCCATCAGGTTCACGTTGTCGGTGAGTTCCTTCCAGGTCCCGGCCACCCCCTTCACCTGGGCCTGACCGCCCAGCTTGCCCTCGGTGCCGACTTCACGCGCCACGCGGGTCACTTCGGAGGAGAAGGAGTTGAGCTGGTCCACCATGGTGTTGATGGTGTTCTTCAGCTCAAGGATCTCGCCCTTCACATCGACGGTGATCTTCTTGGACAGGTCGCCCATGGCGACGGCCGTGGTCACCTCGGCGATGTTGCGGACCTGGCCGGTGAGGTTGGCGGCCATGAAGTTCACGTTGTCGGTGAGCTCCTTCCAGGTCCCGGCCACGCCCTTCACCTGGGCCTGACCGCCCAGCTTGCCCTCGGTGCCCACCTCGCGCGCCACCCGGGTCACTTCCGAGGAGAAGCCGTTCAGCTGGTCCACCATGGTGTTGATGGTGTTCTTCAGCTCAAGGATCTCGCCCTTCACATCGACGGTGATCTTCTTGGAGAGATCCCCGTTGGCGACGGCGGTGGTCACCTCGGCGATGTTGCGGACCTGGCCGGTGAGATTGCCGGCCATCAGGTTCACATTGTCGGTGAGCTCCTTCCAGGTGCCCCCCACCCCCTTCACCTGGGCCTGACCGCCCAGCTTGCCCTCGGTGCCGACTTCACGGGCCACCCGGGTCACTTCGGAGGAGAAGCCGTTCAGCTGGTCCACCATGGTGTTGATGGTGTTCTTCAGCTCCAGGATCTCGCCCTTCACGTCGACGGTGATCTTCTTGGACAGGTCGCCCATGGCCACCGCCGTGGTCACCTCGGCGATGTTGCGGACCTGGCCGGTCAGGTTGGCGGCCATCATGTTCACATTGTCGGTGAGGTCCTTCCAGGTGCCGCCGACCCCGCGGACCTGGGCCTGGCCGCCCAGCTTGCCTTCCGTACCCACCTCGCGCGCCACCCGGGTCACTTCGGAGGAGAAGGCGTTCAGCTGGTCCACCATGATGTTGATGGTGTTCTTCAGCTCCAACACCTCGCCCTTCACGTCCACGGTGATCTTCTTGAGAGATCCCCGTTGGCGACGGCGGTGGTCACCTCGGCGATGTTGCGGACCTGGCCGGTCAGGTTGCCGGCCATGAAGTTCACGTTGTCGGTCAGATCCTTCCAGGCGCCGGTGACGCCCTCCACGCGGGCCTGACCGCCCAGCTTGCCCTCGGTGCCCACTTCCCGCGCCACCCGGGTCACTTCGGAGGAGAAGGCGTTCAGCTGGTCCACCATGATGTTGATGGTGTTCTTCAGCTCCAGGATCTCGCCCTTCACGTCGACGGTGATCTTCTTCGACAGGTCGCCGCGGGCCACGGCGGTGGTCACCTCGGCGATGTTGCGGACCTGGCCGGTGAGGTTGCCGGCCATCAGGTTCACGTTGTCGGTGAGCTCCTTCCAGGTCCCGGCCACCCCCTTCACCTGTGCCTGACCGCCCAGCTTACCCTCGGTGCCCACCTCGCGGGCCACCCGGGTCACTTCCGAGGCGAAGGAGTTGAGCTGGTCGACCATGGTGTTGATCGTGGACTTCAGCTCCAGGATCTCGCCCTTCACGTCCACGGTGATCTTCTTCGACAGGTCGCCGTTGGCCACCGCGGTGGTCACCTCGGCGATGTTGCGCACCTGGCCGGTCAGGTTGGCGGCCATGAAGTTCACGTTGTCGGTGAGGTCCTTCCAGGCGCCGGTCACCCCGCGCACCTGCGCCTGGCCGCCCAGCTTGCCCTCGGTGCCGACCTCGCGCGCCACCCGCGTCACTTCGGAGGCGAAGGAGCCGAGCTGGCCCACCATGGTGTTCACCACCTTGCCGATCCGCAGGAACTCCCCGCGCAGGGGCCGCTCCTCGTTCTCCAGGTCCATGGTCTGGGAGAGGTCGCCCTTGGCCACCGCGCCGATCACCCGGGCCATCTCGGCGGTGGGGTGGACCATGTCGGTGATCAGTGTGTTGACCGCGTCGACGCTGGCGGCCCAGGAGCCGGTGGCCGCCGGCAGCTTGGCGCGGTGATTGATCTTGCCCTGCTTGCCCACCACGTCGCCGAGCCGCTCGAACTCCTTGGTCATGCGGTCATTGAGCTCGACGACCTCGTTGAACGCCTCGGCGATCTCCCCGTCGGCGCCGTCCAGCCCGCGCGGCAGGCGAACCGAGAAGTCCCCGCGCCGGAAGGCGCGCAGGGCCGCAAGCAGCTCCCGGGTCTCCAGGCCCAGGGGCTCCCGGCCATTGGCGCGGCGGGACTTGGAGGTGGTTTGAAGGGTGGCAGATGCAGGCATGTTTCCCCCGAACGGTGCGAACCCGCGGGACGGCGCGCCGAGGTCCATGGCGCCGCGCCTCCGCGGACCGACATCTCCCCCTCAAAGCGGCACGCACCCCCGCCCTATTGCGCGAAACGCCCTTCGGTGAAAAACGGTTCCCTTCTCGCGAACAACAGATTTTGAGCTGAGAAAATCGGCTGGCCGGCCTAGCTTCCGCGGCCTTCGGCGGGGGGAAGACGCGCGGCGTGTCGGTGGATCAGGACCTTCTGGGCTTCATTCGGGAGAATGTGAGGTCCGTCTGGGCGCTGGAGCTGCTGCTGCTCCTGCGCCGGTCGCCCGAGCGCGCCTGGGGCGTCGAGGAGCTGCTCGGCGAGCTGCGCGCCTCCACCAGCATCGTCGGCGACAACCTGGCCCGCTTCGAGCGCGCGGGCCTGGTCTTGCGGACGGAGGACGGGCGTTACCGGTTCGAGCCGGCCGCCCCGGCCCTGGCGCGGCTTTGCGACGAACTCGACCATGCCTATCGTGAGCGGTCGGTGGCGGTGATCAACGCCATCGTCACCCCGCCCGACAGGATGCAGGCCCTGGCCGACGCCTTCCGGATCAAGAGGGACCCCAAGTGACCGCGCCGACCGCCGTCTACCTGTTGTGCCTGGCCACCAGCCTGGCGTGCGCGGGCCTGCTGGCGCGCGCCTATCTGCGGGCGCGGACCAGCCTGCTGCTGTGGACCGCCCTGTGCTTCGCCTTCCTGGCCCTGAACAACCTGTTCCTCGTGGCCGACCTGGTGGTGTTCCCCGACATCGACTTCCGGCCCCTGCGCCACGCCAGCGCGCTGGCGGCCATCGGCGTCCTGCTGTTCGGCTTCATCCGGGAGGCCGAATGACCCCCGTCCTGATCGCCTTCGTGAGCGGCGCCATCGCCCTGGGCTATGTGGTGGCCGGCGCCTTCTTCCTGCGGTTCTGGACGCGGACCCGCGACGCCCTGTTCCTGGCCTTCGCGGGCGCCTTCTGGCTGATGGCCCTCAACCAGGCCCTGCCGGTCCTGCTCGACATCGCCAGCGAGAACCAGAGCGGGATCTACCTGCTGCGGCTGGGCGCCTTCATCCTGATCATCGTGGCGGTGCTGGGGAAGAACCTCGGCGGAGGCCCCCGGCCGTGATTCCATTTCAGCCGCGGCGCGCGACAGGCTATGGAGCGGCCGAACGGCGGCGCTGAGTCCTCCGCGCCCGGACTTTCAGACGGCGGATCGACGATGCTCTCATGGTTCCAGGCGATGATGCCCAAGGAGCACAAGTTCTTCGACCTGTTCGAGGCCCATGCCGAGACCCTGGTCTCCGGCGCCCGGGCCCTGCGCGGGGTGCTGAAGGGCGGCGACGGGGTGCTCGAGGACTGCGCCAAGGTGATGGCCTTCGAGCATGAGGCCGACCTGATCACCCGCGACGTGCTGCTGGCGGTGCGCCGGACCTTCATCACCCCCTTCGACCGCGGCGACATCAAGGACCTGATCACCTCCCTCGACGACGCCATCGACCAGATGCAGAAGACCGCCAAGGTCATCATGCTGTTCGAGCTGCGGGACTTCGAGGCGCCGATGCAGGAGATGGCCGACATCATCGTCCAGGCCGCCGAACTGACCCGCGAAGCGGTGGGCCTGATGGGCAAGATGCGCCAGAACGCCCACCGGCTGAACCAGATCACCGAGCAGATCACCCACATCGAGGACAAGTCCGACACCATCTACGACCAGGGCCGCAAGGCGCTGTTCGCGGCCCATCGCCACGACGACCCGATGGCCTTTATCGTCGGCGTCGACGTCTACAGCCACCTGGAGAAGGTGCTCGACCGCTTCGAGGATGTGGCCAACCGCATCAGCGGCATCGTCATCGAACAGGTCTGACCCCGTGGATTTCGCCGGGGTCACGCCGCTCCTGATCATCCTGGTCGTCACGGCGCTCGCCTTCGACCTGCTGAACGGCCTGCACGACGCGGCCAATTCCATCGCCACCATCGTCTCCACCCGGGTGCTCTCGGCGAAATACGCGGTGATCTGGGCGGCCTTCTTCAACTTCATCGCCTTCATGTTCTTCGGCCTGCACGTGGCCAAGACCGTGGGGTCGGGGATCATCTCGCCGGACCTGGTCTCCGACGGCCTGATCTTCTCGGCCCTGATGGGGGCCATCGCCTGGAACCTGATCACCTGGTGGGCCGGCATCCCGTCCTCGTCCTCCCACGCCCTGATCGGCGGCCTGGTGGGGGCCGGGATCGCCAAGGCTGGCTTCAGCGCGGTGATCTGGGCGGGCCTGAACAAGACCGTGATCGCCATCGTCCTGTCGCCCGGCACCGGCTTCCTGCTGGCCCTGCTGCTGGTGCTGATCGTCTCCTGGACCTTCGTGAGGTTCACGCCCTTCGCGGTGGACTCCACCTTCCGCCGCCTGCAGTTCGTCTCGGCCTCGCTCTATTCCCTCGGCCACGGCGGCAACGACGCCCAGAAGACCATGGGCATCATCGCCGCCCTGCTGATCGCCCACGGCATGGGGTCCGGAACCGGCGAGTTCCACGTGCCCCTGTGGGTGGTGCTGTCCTGCCAGGCGGCCATGGGCCTGGGCACCCTGTTCGGCGGCTGGCGGATCGTCCACACCATGGGCTCGAAGATCACCCGGCTCTCGCCCATGCAGGGATTCTGCGCCGAGACCGGCGGGGCCATCACCCTGTTCCTGGCCACCAGCCTGGGGGTCCCGGTCTCCACCACCCACACCATCACCGGCGCCATCGTCGGGGTCGGCGCCGCGCGGCGGGCCTCGGCGGTGCGCTGGGGCGTGGCCAAGGACATCGTCACCGCCTGGATCCTCACCATGCCGGCCGCCGCCCTGATCTCGGCCGGCGCCTTCTGGCTGGTGGGGCGCTGGATGGGCTAGCCAGCGCCTCGACCCGCGCTCAGTGGCGCGCCTCCCCCGCGCGGGGACCGCCATGACGGGCCGCGCGGCTCAGCTTGTCCGGGTTGCGGATGATGTAGACGGCGGCGACGCGGCCGTCCTCGATCTCCAGGGCGGTGGTCTGGAGGGCGCCGTCGCGTTCATAGCTGATGAAGCCCGGCAGGCCGTCGATCCACGCCCATTCCACGAACACCGACGGGGTGGCCGCGAACTTCTTCCGGATGCCGGCGAACATCCGCACCACCTTCTCCAGCCCGATGATCGGCCGCAGGAAGGCGTAGGCCTTGCCGCCGCCGTCGGACTGCAGGACCACCGTGTCGGCCAGGATGTCCCGCAGCCCGGCCACGTCGCCCTGACTTGAGGCGGCGTAGAAGGCCTGGGCGATGCGTTCGCCCTCGGTGCGCTCTACCGGATAGCGAGGCCGGGCGGCCTGCAGGTGCTTGCGCGCGCGCACCGCAAGCTGGCGCACGGCGCCGGCGTCGCGTTGCAGGGTCACGGCCACCTCCTCCATCGGCACGTCGAAGACGTCGTGAAGCAGGAAGGCCGCCCGCTCCAGGGGCGAGAGCCGCTCCAGGGCCAGCATCAGGGTCAGGGTCAGCTCGTCCAGGGGCAGGACCTCTTCCTCGGCCTCGAAGATCGGCTCGGGCAGCCAGCTTCCGACATAGGTCTCACGCCGGGCGCGGGCGGACTTCATGGTGTCGAGGCAGAGGCGGGTGACGGTGCGGGCGAGGAACGCAGCGGGGTGACGCACCTCGCCTGAGTCCACCGACCGCCACCGCAGCCAGGCATCCTGGACAACGTCCTCGGCCTCGGCCATCGACCCCAGCATGCGGTAGGCGATGCGCACCAGTCGGGGCCGTTCGGCCTCGAAGATTGCGCTGGCGTCAGATGGCGACATCGGCGGCGTCCACGGGATGGACGGCTCGCAGCCCCACCTGCAGCCGGTTCCAAAGGTTGATGGCGCCAATGGCCAGGGTGAGGTTCACCTGCTCGGCCTCGCTGAACTGGGCCCTCAACATCTCGTAATCCTCATCGGGCGCGCCGGTTTGCGCCAGCAGGGTCAGGGCTTCGGTCCAGGCGAGCGCGGCCCGCTCCCGATCACTGTAGAGGGGAGACTCACGCCAGGCGTTCAGCATGTACAGCCGCATCTCGCTCTCGCCGTGGGCGCGGGCGTCGGTGACGTGCATGTGGATGCAGAAGGCGCAGCCGTTGATCTGGGAGGCGCGCAGCTTCACCAGCTCCACCAGGCTGTGCTCCAGGCCGCTGGCCGCGACGCTGGACTCGACCGCCATCATCGCCTTGAGGCCGTCGGGAATGTGCTTGAAGGGGGTTTTCACGCGGGGGGTCATGTCGAGCTCCTGGGACAGGGGATTAGATCAGGCCTTCTTCGGAGAGCGCCACCCGCACCGCAGGGCGGGCACGGACGCGGTCGCGCAGGGCGATCAGCGGCGCGGGCGTCTCGACCGCGAACCGCTCGGCCCAGAGCAGCATCACGAAGAGGTAGAAGTCGGCCACGCTGGGGCGATCGCCGAACAGGTAGTCGTCCTTCAGGCCGTCCGAGAGCGGGCGAAACAGCTTGGCCACCGTGACGGCGGCGGCGGCCTTGGCCTCGGCGGTTCCGGCGTGCCACATCGGCTTGAAGGCGCGGTGGATCTCGGTGGTGATGTAGGTCAGGGCCTCCAGCACGCGGGTGCGGCCCAGCGGCGCCTCGACCGCCAGGCTCGGCGCCTGGGTGGCGATCCAGTCGAGGACGGCGACATTCTCGGTGAGCAGCTCGCCGTCATCCAGCACCAGGGCCGGGACATAGCCCTTGGCGCTGATGGCGCGGAAGTCGGCCCCGGCTTCGGTCCGGCAGGTCTTGAGGTCGACACGTTCCATGTCGAAGGCGATACCTGCCTCGCGCAGGGCGATGTGGTCGGCCAGGCTGCAGGCCAGGGGTGAATAGTAGAGTTTCATGAGGGGGTCCTTCGAGGGAGAGGATGTGGGCGGGCGCCGCGGCCGATCAGGCGGGCAGCTCGCGCAGCCAGTCCTCGAGGGAGACCTTGCCCAGGCGCGGATGGTCGCCCGGTGTCAGCGACCGGTCGTCCAGCACGGCCCCGAAGTAGAGCGCGGCCGGATCGGCGATGATCCTGCGCGTGTCGTGCCGGGCGTCGAGGTAGCGGCGGGCGAAAGCGTCCAGGCCGAGGGCCTCCGGTCCGGCGATCTCCACCATGGCGTTGCGCGGCTCGGAGAGGGCGATCTCCACCAGGGCGGCGGCCACGTCGTCGGCGGCGACCGGCTGGACCTTCGCCGATGACAGATGCGCCGTGTCGCCCACCGTCCCCGACTGGATGATGCCGACGACGAAGGGGAAGAACTGGGTGGAGCGCAGGATGGTGTAGGGAACCGGCGAGGTTTCGATCAGCCGCTCCTGGGCCAGCTTGGCGCGGAAATAGCCGCTGGCCTGCAGGCGCTCGGTCCCCACCACCGAGAGGGCGACGTGATGGGCCACCCCGGCCGCCTGCTCGGCGGCCAGCAGGTTTCGCCCTGAGGTCTGGAAGAAGTCCAGGGCCGCGGCGTCCTCGAAGGAGGGCGAATTGGCCACGTCGATCACCACCTGGGCGCCGGCCAGGGCCTGGGCCAGCCCTTCGCCAGTGAGGGTGTTGACCCCGGTGTTGGGGGCGGCCGCCAGGGCCTCGTGACCCAGGGCCTGCAGCTTGGCGACGACCTTGGAGCCGATCAGGCCGGTTCCGCCGATGACGACGATCTTCATATCGGTGTTCCCATCGCGTCCGGCTCAGGCCCTGGGGAAGTCCAAGGGCCAGGCGGACGTTCGGGAGTGAGACGAGATGACGGAACGCGAAGTGACACGACCGGCGGAATTAATCTTCGAGAGGCCCCAGGGCGTGCCTAGCCCCACACCCGCCTTGCGTAGTCCACGAAGTTGCTCCCCAGCACCTTGTCGATCACCCGCGGCCTGATCCCGCGGGCGGCCAGCAGGCCCGCCAGCCTGCGGAACTGGTCCACGCCGCGCAGGTCCACCACGAAGGGATAGGTGTCGGCCCGTTCGCCCTTGGCGCCGATGCCGGCGGCCTGGCGCTCGGCGATCTCCTTCTCCAGGGCGCCCTGATAGGCGGCCAGGTCGTCGATGGTGGTGATCGAGCCATCGGTGCCGAGGCCGACATGGTCCTCGCCGCAGACCTTCAGGGCGTGCTCGATATGGGCGACCACGTCGACGGCCTTCGGGTGGCCGTCCAGGGTCAGGAAAGGCATGAAGTAGATCCCCACGAAGCCCCCCCGCTCGGCCACGCCCCGCAGCTCGGCGTCGGTCTTGTTGCGCGGCAGGTCGGTGAGCGCCCGGCAGCCGGTGTGGTTGATGGAGATCGGGACCTTGGAGGCGGCGATGGCGTCCAGGCAGGTGCGCTCGCCCGAGTGGGAAAGGTCCACCATCACCCTGGCTTCGTTCAGCTTGGCCACCACCCTGCGGCCCTGCTCGGTCAGGCCGCGATTGGCCGGCGCCATCGCGCCGTCGCCGAGGCTGTTCTCCGGGTTGTAGGTGAGCTGGATGACGCGCACGCCGCGGGCGGCGAACTCGTCCACCCGCTCCAGGTGGTCGCCCACCTGGACGGCGTTCTGGAAGCCGTAGATCAGCCCCACCTTGCCGCTGGCCTTGGCCCTGGCGAAGTCGGCCGCCTTGGTGATCTTCATCAGGTCGGCGGGATGGGCGGCGAGGATGGCGTCCCAGGCGTCGAGGCTGCGAAGCGTCTCCGCATAGGGATCGCCGGGGCCGAAGACGTAGCCGAGCGTCGTGTTCACCGCCGTCAGGCCCGAGGCCTTGGCGTCGGCGATGGAGCGGGCGTCGAAGTCGGCCTCCATGGGCGGCGGCGGGCCCGTGCGGCCGATGGCGCGGTTCGGATTGATCAGGCCGCCGAGCGCATTGACGATGATCGGGTCGCCGGCCGCCATCGCGGGGCGGAAGGCCGTGGCGGCCAGGGCGGCGGCCCCGAGGCCGAGAGTCCTGCGGCGCGAGATCATTGGGGCTCCTTGCGCGCCGCGGCGTCGCTCTGGGGGTCGTAGTCGGCGCGGGGGTAATCGACCCCGCGCTTGACGGTGAGGACCACGGTCCGCAGGGCCTTGATGTCGGCGCTGGGGTCCTTGGCCACGAAGACCAAGTTGGCGAGCTTGCCCGGCGCCAGGGTCCCGAAGTCGGGGTCCTTGGTCACCGCCAGCGCCCCGCCCAGGGTGGCCGCCGAGATGGCCTGCAGCGGCGTGAAGCCCGCCCTGGCCACCAGCAGCTCCAGTTCGTCGTGCAGGCCCGGATAGGCGTCGTCGGGCTCGGAGAATCCGTCGGTGCCGGCGGAGATGGTGACGCCGGCGCGCAGGGCCTGGTGGGTCAGCCTGGCGGCCAGGTCGGCGGTGCAGTAGGGCTTGGGGCCCTTGGGATTGGCGGCGGCGCGCGCGTCCAGGCCGGCATAGACCAGCACCGTGGCGTCCAGCACCGTCCCCTGCCGCTTCATCTGGGAAAACAGCTTGGTCATCAACGGGTTGTCGCCGTTCATGAAGGCGGAATAGTCGACGGGCGCGCGGTTGTGATAGGCGCGCGGCAGGGCCTTGGAGGCCTGGTAGGCCAGCATGCAGACATGGCTCACGGCGTCGACCTGGGCGTCCAGCACCTGCTGCGGACTGGCCGGGAAGACCGCCCCGTGGGCCCAGACCGGCACGCCCTGGCGGTGGGCCTCGGCGGTGATGGCCTTGACCCGCTCGCCGGGCAGGTCGGCATAGATCTTGATGGCCGAGGCGCCCGTGCCGCGGGCCAGGGCCACGGCGACCTTCAGGTCGGTCCTGGCCTCGATGGCCTGCATCCAGGGAGCATGACCGGCCACGGCGCCGGCGGTGACGGCGTGGGTGCGGGGATCGTCGAAGAACTCGGGCCCCGCCATCAGGGCGGCGTAGTAGATGTCCGGCCCCGGGATCGCCCCGATCCTCGTCTCCCGCGCCAGATCCCCCACCAGCCGCAGATCGTCGGCCATGTCGCGGACGCCGGTGATCCCGCCATAGAGGTCGCGCTTCAGCTGGGCCTGGGCGAAGGCGCGGACCGGCGGGGTGGCCAGGTGCTCGTGGCTGTTGATCAGGCCCGGCAGGGCGTAGAGGCCCTCGACGTCCACCACCTTGGTGTCGGGCGGCAGCTTCAAGGCCAGCTGGGTGGCGTCCCAGACCTTCTCGATCCGGTCGCCCTTCACCAGGATGCTCATGTGGGGCCTGGGACCGGCGCCAGTCCCGTCGATGACGCTGGCGCCGCGATAGACGACATAGGGCAGCTCGGCGGCCTGGGCGGCGAGGGCGGCGAGGGAGAGGCCGGCGGCGAGGAGGAGCTTGGCGATCATGCCCTCGACATAGCCCCAGGTCGCGATTTGGGGCGAGCGCGGAATCGGCGGACTCTGCCGACCTTGGGATTGTGAGGGGTTCGCGTGCGGTTCGTCCTGTTCAAAGGCCAGTCGCAGTACGGATCGCTGCGGCTGCACATCGACCAGCTGGCCGCCGCCCTCGCCGGGCTGGGGCACGAGGCGGCGGTCATCGACCTCACCGCCCCCGAGGCGGTGGAGAAGGTCAACGCCAGCTTCGCCGCCCCGGCCGACTGCTATTTCGGGATCAGCGGCATCGGGGCCGAGATCCAGGTCGGGAACGCCTCGGTCTACGACGCCATCGGGGCCACCTACGCCTCGCTCTATGTCGATCATCCGATCCACCACACCCAGCGGCTCTCGGTTCCGATCCGCAAGAAGGTGGGGCTGTTCCTCGACCGCAGCCACGTCCAGTTCATGACCGCCTGGTCCAAGGGCCGGGGCTTCGCGCAGCTCGCCTTCCTGCCGCCGGGCGCCAACCAGATCGACGAGCCCCTGGAGACCACCGACGGCGCCTTCCTGGCCCGCGACATCCCGCTGCTGTTCACCGGCACCTATCGCGGCGAACCCCTCGCCCCCTGGCGCGACGAACCCCCCAGCATCGGCCGCGACGCGGTGGAGGAGATCGCCCAGCGGATGGCCGCCGACGGCAAGCTCGCGGTGCTGGACGCCCTGAAGGCGGTGATCGCCCGCCTGGGCGGGGAGCTGACCCCGGACCTGTTCGAGGAGTTCCTGCCCCTGCTGCAGGCCCCGCAGTTCTACGCCGAGGCCCACCACCGCAACGCCCTGCTCAACACCCTGGGCCAGGCGGGCACGCCGATCCACATCTACGGCAATGGCTGGGAGCCGCTGCTGGAGCGCTACAGGTCCTTCGTCTATGGCGGGGCCGGCAGCTTCGAGGAGACCCTGCATCTGCTGCGGCGGACGAGGCTGGTGCTGAACTCCAACAACGGCTTCGTGGCCGGCGGGCACGAGCGGGTCTTCACCGCCATGTGCGGCGGCGCGGCGGTGATCTCCGACGAGAACCGCTACTATGCCGAGGCCTTCAAGCCCGGCCGCGAGATGGCGGTCTATGCCTGGGACAAGCTCGACCGGGTTCCGGGCCAGATCGCCGCCCTGCTGGAGGACCAGGACGCCCTGGCCGCCCTCGCACGGGCAGGCGCCAAGCGGGCGCTGTCCGAACACACCTGGACCGCGCGGGCGGCCAAGCTCGTCAAGATCGTCAAGCAAGCCGGATAAGGCCCTGATATTCCTGCGGGGTTCCGCAGAAGATCACCTCGTCGCGCCCGATCCGGTGATAGCCGATCCGCGCGCCGCGGCCGATCAGGTGATTGTAGAGCGGGGCGACATAGAGCTCCCTGGCCTGGGGCGCGAGCCGCTCGGCGGCCAGGGCGGCGCGGAAATCCCCGGCGCGGGCGAAGTGGTAGAGGCCGGTGCAGCAGAGGTTGGAGATCGGCCGCTTCTCGGCGGTCTCCAGGGCCAGGGGCGCGTCGCCGGGCGCGGGCCGGACATAGGACCAGTTGTCCCCCTCGCCAACGAACACCTCCAGCCAGCCGTCCAGGGCCTCGTACCAGGGCCCCGGGAAGGCGAAGCCCGGGCGGAAGGTGTCGATGTTGAAGATGGTCAGGGGCGTGGCGTCGCCCTCGCCGGCCAGCCCCAGCTCCACCGTCTCGGCCTGGCCCGCCGTGGGGCCCGGCAAGGCGACGACCCTGACCTCCCTCACCCCGAGGCGGCGAGCCTCTTCCCGAACGAACTCAAGGGCCTCTGCCGCCACGATGAACAGGAAGGGGTGGGTTTCGAACTGGCCGCGGAAACTCTCCACCGCATGGGCGAAGACGCTGACGCCATTGAGGTCCAGCCGATATTTCGGCTCACCGTAGCCGGCGTCGAAGAACCGCTGCGAGCGGCCGGCCATGGGGATGACGATCACGCCGCCTCGAGCTCCGCATAGAGCCGCAGGGCGTTGGCCACGAAGGCCTCTTGCCGGTCGGGCCGGTCGGCGTGCAGGGGGATCATGGACAGGAACAGGCTGACCATGATGGCGCGCACCTCAGCTGACAGCCCCGCCACCCCATCGACGCGCAGATCGGCGAGGCCGGCCTCCAGCCAGGGCTGGCAGGCGATCTCCTCGAAGGCGATGGCGTAGTCGGACCCCTCGACGGTGACCGCGCAGCGGCCGGCGATGATCTGGTCGTAACGGCCGACGATGGAATGGGCGAGCTTGGCCAGGTCGTAGCGCAGATCGCCATAGATGGTGGGCCTGTCCCCCACCAGGCCGCGGGGATCGATGGCTTTGATGCGCCGCACCCGGCTGTCGTAGAGGATGTTCGAGAAGCAGAAGTCGCCGTGCAGGATGGAGTCCGGCCGCCCGGCGTCCAGGCCATAGGCCGGGACAAGGGCCTCGCTGATGGCCCGCAGGGACGGCATGGGCTTGCCCGAGAGCGACAGGGGCTGGTCGATGTCGAACCCCGACTGGCTGGCGAAGGCCTCCAGCCGCGCGGGGGTCTTGTCGGCCACCAGCAGCCGGAGCGCCGCGTCGCCGGAGCCCGGGCCCTTGTGGGCGGCGCAGGCGGTCAGGAAATCGGCGCAGGAGGCCAGGATGCGCAGCCAGGGCTTGCGCCCCACCGCCCCGTGCACGAACAGCTCGGAGAGCACCGGCAGGTACTCGTACTCGGTCTCGTAGAAGACCCGGCCCTCCTCGGCCCCGAAGCCCAGCAGGCGGCCGCAATAGACCTGGAC
Source organism: Phenylobacterium sp. (assembly GCF_965229015.1). Taxonomy (GTDB): domain Bacteria; phylum Pseudomonadota; class Alphaproteobacteria; order Caulobacterales; family Caulobacteraceae; genus Phenylobacterium. The sequence goes on from NZ_CBDDIM010000001.1 coordinate 1,758,473, forward strand.
GGCAGGCGGCGCCTCCTGCAGCCAGTGGGTCTCGGCCCAGATCTTGGCCTGGTCGGCGCTGGACTTGCGCGCCGTCAGGCCGTCGATGCGCACGGTGTTGAAGGCCCGCGCCGTGGTCACCGCCAGCCGCGACTGGAAGAAGGTCTGCAGGTGGCCGAAGTCGAGCCAGCCCTGGGCCGGGACCAGACGCACCGCGTGCTCGGCCAGGTAATGGTTCACGCCCTCGATGAAGTCGCCGCGCATCCGGGTCAGCGACCGCAGCAGGTCCAGGCCCGAGGCGAAGGCGAAATAGCCGGTGGCGACGGGCCAGCCCTCGTGGCCATCCTCGCCGGCGGCGCTGTTGACCAGGGACAGGACCCGGCGGCCCTCCCCGATCTCCATCTCGGCCCAGGCGTATTCGTTGCCGCGCTGGCCCCCGACGATCAGGTCGGCCGCCTCCAGGGGTGGATCGGAGATCAGGGTGTCGCCGTGCAGGATGTGGACGGGCCCGTCCCCCGCCCCGATGGCGTTGAGCGCATAGACCACCGCCTCCCCCAGCTTCAGGCCCTCGGGGATGGGGACGATCTCCACCCCCAGGGCGGCCAGGCGGTCGCTGTCGTAGGGCGAGACCGCGTGGGCCTCGGGCAGCACCAGGTGGACGGCGCCGTGTCCGCCGACCGCGGCCAGCTGCAGTTCGTAGAGCTTCTGCACCCCCACCGGCAGCATCGACGGCGGCAGGGGGCCGAACTCGGCGGCCAGTTCCTGGCCCACCACCGCCCCGGACATGATCAGGCGGACGGTCATCGGCCTCAGGCCTCCGCGGCGATCAGGGCCGCGATCTCGTCGAGGGACAGGGTCAGGAACTCCGAGGGCCGCACGGCGCGGTCGTCGATGTAGAAGCCCTCGGTTCCGCACCAGGGCTTGCCCACATGCACCTCGTCATAGGGCACCTGGTGGCGGGCCAGCCAGTCGAGGATGACCGGCAGGGTGTTGGCGTTGATCAGGCCGATCTGGCCGCCATAGGTGCGCATGTTCCGCGCGCTGGCGATGATGATGGAGAACCCCTGCTCGCGGTACTCGCGCAGGCGGGCGATCACCGGCAGGTTGGGCTCGCGCTCGGCATAGGTCCGCGACGGATCGTCGAGCGCGATGGTGCCGTCGAGATCGAAGACCAGCCGTTTCATGGGTCAGATGTAGGACGATTCGAGCCCCGACCCCGCGCGCCGCCGGAACCTCGCGGCCCGGCGCCGGTTTGCCCCTTCAGTTCACGTTCCGAACGGAAGGAAACCCCATGCGTGCCTCGTTCGTCGCCGCGGCCTCGATCGCCGCCCTCGCCGCCGCCTCCCCGAGCCTCGCCCAGCCCAGCCTGGGCCCGGCCGATCGTCCCGCCCCCACCCCCACCGACGCCGCGTCCTACGTGGACGAAGCCTTCGCCGCCGACGCCTTCGAGGTCACCGCCAGCCGGCTGGCCCTGGCGCGCTCGCGCAACCCGGCCGTCCGCGAACTGGCCCAGCGCATGATCGACGACGCGGAGATGACCACCAACGCCCTGCTCACCGCCGCCGAGACCGCCAATGTGCCGCCGCCCACCTCGCCGTCCGGAGACATGACCAAGGGGGCGCAGATGGACGCCCTGACCCAGACCACCGGCCGTGACTTCGACGACACCTACCTGGCCCAGCAACGCCGCTCCCAGCAGGAGGCGCTGGCCCTGCACCAGCGCTACGCCGCCGAGGGCGACAACGACATCCTGCGGGACTACGCGGTGGATACGGCCGCCCGCGTGGCCGATCAGCTCGACGCGGTGAACAACCTGCCGGGGCGGTAGGGCCTCAGCCCGCAGGCGCCTTGAGGACGAAGGCGCACAGCCCGACGACCAGGATGGCCAGGCCCCCCAGGCCGACGCCGTCCAGCAGGCCCGGCCGGCCCTCGATCTCGGGGGCCGCGCCGGACTTCAGTTCGCGGGCGGCCATGAATAGCGGCAGGGTGACGCTGATCGCCACCAGCAATCCGCCGATCACATAGGCCCAGACGAAGGGGATGCGCCGCCGCCGTCCCTCGAACACCATCCAGACCGCCGCGGCGTAGAGCACGAGGGCGATGTCGAAGGTCACCGACCGGCTGGCGGGATTGACCGCCGCGTCCCGCAGGAAGGCCGGAAACGCAGACAGGCCGCCGCCGCCGCCGAAATAGGCGAGGTTCTGGCTCCAGGTCAGGACCAGGGCGATGACCGCCAACAGTCCATAGACCGCCGCCAACTGCCGGTTCTGTCTCACGCCGCGCCCTCCCCGGATGGATCACCCACCGCAGAGCTTGGCGCCTCGCGCCGAGTCTGGCGACCTCAGCGCGGCAGCTTGCTCGCCCCCATCAGGAAGGCGTCCACCGCCTGGGCGCACTGGCGGCCCTCGCGGATGGCCCAGACCACCAGGGACTGGCCCCGGCGCATGTCGCCGCAGGAGAAGATGTTGGGCGTGGTGGTCTTGTAGTCGGTCACCGGCGCCTTGACCGCGCCGCGGGCGTCGAACTCCACGCCGGCCTGCTCGGTGAAGGCGTTGTGGCGCGGCGAGACGAAGCCCATGGCCAGCAGGACGAGGTCGGCCTTGATCTGGAAGGTGCTGCCCTCGACTTCCTTCAGCGCCTGACGGCCGTCAGGACCCGGCGCCCATTCCATGCGCACGCATTCCAGGGCCTCGACCTTGCCGTTGGAGCCGATGGCGCGCTTGGTGGCCACGGCGAAGTCGCGCTCGCAGCCCTCTTCATGGCTCGACGAGGTGCGCAGCTTCATGGGCCAGTCGGGCCAGGTCATGAACTTGTTCTCCCGGGCCGGCGGCTCGGGCATGATTTCGAACTGGGTCACCGAGGCCGCGCCGTGGCGGTTGGAGGTGCCGATGCAGTCGGAGCCGGTGTCGCCGCCGCCGATCACCACCACATGCTTGCCGGTGGCCGAGATCGCGCCGGTCGGCGCGGCGCGCAGTTCGTCGTCGCCGGCGTTGCGCTTGTTCTGCTGGACCAGGAAGTCCATGGCGAAATGGATGCCGTCCAGCTCGCGGCCGGGGACCTCCAGGTCGCGGGGATTCTCGGCCCCGCCGGCCATCACCAGCACGTCGTAGTCGTCCAGCAGCCGCTGGACCGAGACGGTGACGCCGATCTCCATATTGGTGCGGAAGATGACGCCTTCGGCCTCCATCTGCGCCACGCGGCGGTCGATGAGGTGCTTCTCCATCTTGAAGTCGGGGATGCCGTAGCGGAGCAGGCCGCCGATGCGGTCGCTCTTCTCGAACACCGTCGGCGCGTGGCCGGCGCGGGCCAGCTGCTGGGCGCAGGCCAGGCCCGCGGGGCCGGAGCCCACCACGGCGACCCGCTTGCCGGTGCCGCGCGGCGACATCTGCGGTGTGATCCAGCCCTCTTCCCATCCCTTGTCGACGATGGCGCACTCGATGGTCTTGATGGTCACCGGGCTGTCGATGATGTTCAGGGTGCAGGACGCCTCGCAGGGGGCGGGGCAGATGCGGCCGGTGAACTCCGGGAAGTTGTTGGTGGACTGGAGGTTCTCCAGCGCCGTCTTCCACTGGTCGCGATAGACCAGGTTGTTGAAGTCCGGGATCTGGTTATTGACCGGACAGCCGGTGTGGCAGAACGGAATCCCGCAATCCATGCAGCGCGCAGCCTGCTTGTTCAGGGTCTCCTGCGGCAGCGGATGGACGAATTCCTTCCAGGTGCGAAGGCGGTCCTGCGGCCTCTCATAGCCGCGATCCTGGCGCTCGATCTCCAGGAAGCCGGTGGGCTTGCCCATGGGTCTACTCCGACTCTGAAATGCTATTCGGCGGCGACGGCGGCGGCCGCCAGCCGTTCGGCGGCCATGTCCGTGAGCGCCCGGCGGTAGTCCTTGGGCATGACCTTCACGAAGGAGGTCAGGCAGGTGTCCCAGTTCTCCAGGATCTCCCGGGCCCGGGCGCTGCCCGTATAGAGCAGGTGCCGCTCCACCAGGATCTTCAGTCGCTCGGCGTCGAAGGCCAGCATGTCGCCCATGCCGTTGTTCTCCACCGAGATCGAGCGCTGGCTCGGACGGCCGGGATCATCGGCGCCGCCGCTGGCGGGCGCGACCTTCTCGATGTCCACCATGGCGGTGTTGCACAGCGGGGTGAACCGGCCCTTGGGGTCGTAGACATAGGCGATGCCGCCGGACATGCCGGCCGCGAAGTTGCGCCCGGTGTCACCCAGCACCACCACCACGCCGCCGGTCATGTACTCACAGCCGTGATCGCCCGTGCCCTCCACCACCGTGACGGCGCCGGAGTTGCGGACGGCGAAGCGTTCGCCGGCCACGCCCTGGAAATAGGCCTCCCCGGCGATGGCGCCGTAGAGGACCGTATTGCCGACGATGATGTTCTGGGTCGGGTCGCGGGTGGATTCCTTGGGCTGGCGCACGACCACCCGCCCCCCCGACAGGCCCTTGCCCACATAGTCGTTGCCGTCGCCGATCAGCTCCAGGCTGACCCCGCGCGCGGCGAAGGCGCCGAAGCTCTGGCCCGCCGCCCCGTGGAAGGTGAGCGAGATGGTGTCCTCCGGCAGGCCGGCGTGGCCATAGGCGCGGGCCACCTCGCCCGAGAGCATGGCGCCCACGGTGCGGTTGATGTTCTTGATCGGGTACTCGCCGCGCATCGGGGTGCGGTTGGCGAGCGCGTCCTTGGCGTCGGCGATCAGGGTGTTGTCCAGGGCCTTCTCCAGGCCGTGGTCCTGGCGGTCCATGTTCCAGAGACCCTTCTGGCCCTCGGGACGCACGGCGTGCAGCAGCTTGGACAGGTCCACGCCGCCGGCCTTCCAGTGGTCGACGGCCTCACGCATGTCCAGGCGCTCCACCTGGCCGATCATCTCGTTCATCGTGGCGAAGCCGAGCTGGGCCATGATCTCGCGCAGCTCTTCGGCGACGAAGAAGAAGTAGTTGATGACGTGCTCGGGCTGGCCGGTGAACCGGGCCCGCAGGATCGGGTCCTGGGTCGCCACCCCCACCGGACAGGTGTTCAGGTGGCACTTGCGCATCATGATACAGCCGGCCGCGATCAGCGGCGCGGTGGCGAAACCGAACTCGTCGGCCCCCAGCAGGGCGGCCACGGCCACGTCGCGGCCGGTGCGCAGGCCGCCGTCGGCCTGAACCGCCACGCGGGTGCGCAGGCCGTTCAGCAGCAGGGTCTGCTGGGTCTCGGCCAGGCCGATCTCCCAGGGGGAGCCGGCGTGGGTGAGCGAGGTCAGCGGCGAGGCGCCTGTGCCGCCCTCGAAGCCCGAGATGGTGATGTGGTCGGCGCGCGCCTTGGCCACACCCGCCGCCACCGTGCCGACGCCGACTTCCGAGACCAGCTTCACGGAGATGCGGGCCTTGGAGTTGGCGTTCTTCAGGTCGTGGATGAGCTGGGCCAGGTCCTCGATGGAATAGATGTCGTGGTGCGGCGGCGGCGAGATCAGGCCGACGCCCGGCGTGGAATGCCGGACCCGGGCGATGTTGGCGTCCACCTTGTGGCCGGGCAGCTGGCCGCCCTCCCCGGGCTTGGCGCCCTGGGCCATCTTGATCTGGATGTCGTCGGCGTTGACCAGGTACTCGGTGGTCACCCCGAAGCGGCCCGAGGCCACCTGCTTGATGGCCGAGCGCATGGAGTCGCCGTTGGGCAGAGGCTTGAAGCGGTCGGACTCCTCGCCGCCCTCCCCGGTGTTCGACTTGCCGCCGATCCGGTTCATGGCCATGGCCAGGGTCGTGTGGGCCTCGCGGCTGATGGAGCCGAAGCTCATGGCGCCGGTGGCGAAGCGCTTGACGATTTCGCTGGCCGGCTCGACCTCGTCGAGGGAAAGCGGCGTCTCGGCGAACTTGAAGCGCATCAGGCCGCGGATGGTCAGCAGGCGCTGGGACTGTTCGTTGATGCCGGCGGCGAAGGCCTTGTACTCGTCGGGCAGGTTGCCGCGCACGGCGTGCTGCAGCTTGCTGACGGTCTCCGGGGTCCAGGCGTGCTCCTCGCCGCGCAGGCGGAAGGCGTAGGCCCCGCCGACGTCGAGCTGGGTCGCGTAGATCGGGTTGTCGCCATAGGCGTCGCGGTGGCGGCGCACGGCCTCCTCGGCGATCTGGTAGAGGCCGATGCCCTCGATCGTGGTGGCGGTGCCGGTGAAGTACTGCTCGATCACCGTGGAGTTCAGGCCCACGGCGTCGAAGATCTGGGCGCCGCAGTAGGACTGGTAGGTGGAGATGCCCATCTTGGACATCACCTTCAGCACGCCCTTGCCGACCGCCTTGATGTAGTTCTTGCGCACGTCGTAGGCCGAGAGCGCGTAGCCGTTCTGGACCCGGAGGTTTTCCAGGGTCTCGAAGGCCAGGTAGGGGTTCACCGCCTCGGCCCCGTAGCCGGCCAGGACGCAGAAGTGGTGCACCTCGCGGGCTTCGCCGGTCTCGATGACCAGGCCGGTCTGCATGCGCAGACCCTGACGGATCAGGTGGTGGTGCACGGCCGCCGTGGCCAGGGCCGCGGGGATGGCGATGCGGTCCGGCGAGGTGGCCCGATCCGAGAGGATCAGGATGTTCATGTCGGCCAGGACGTTGTCGGTGGCCTCGCGGCACAGGCGGTCGAGCGCCCGCTCCAGGCCCGCCGGGCCCTCCTCGGCCGCCCAGGTGGCGTCCAGGGTGGCGGTGCGGAAGGCGCCGTCCAGCAGCTCGCTGATGGCGCGGATCTTGGCCAGGTCCTCATTGGTGAGGATGGGCTGGGAGACCTCCAGGCGCTTGTGGGTGCCGGCCTGCCGGCCCAGCAGGTTCGGGCGCGGGCCGATCATCGACACCAGGCTCATCACCAGCTCTTCCCGGATCGGGTCGATGGGCGGGTTGGTGACCTGGGCGAAGTTCTGCTTGAAGTAGTCGTAGAGCAGCTTCGGGCGCTTCGACAGCACCGCGATGGGGATGTCCTGGCCCATCGAGCCGATCGGGTCGTCCCCCGTCTGGGCCATGGGCTCCAGGAAGAACTGCAGGTCCTCCTGGGTGTAGCCGAAGGCCTGCTGGCGATCGAGCAGCTGGCTGGGGTCATTGCCCAGCAGGGCCTCGGCCGGCGGGGCCTCGGGCAGGTCCTCCAGCTTGAACTGGGTCTGGGCCAGCCAGTCGGCATAGGGCTCGGCGTCGGCGAGGGAGGCCTTGATCTCCTCGTCCTCGATGATCCGGCCTTCCTCCATGTCGATCAGCAGCATCTTGCCCGGCTGCAGGCGCCACTTGCGCACCACCCGCTCCTCGGGAACGACGAGCACGCCGACCTCCGAGGCCATGATCACATGGTCCTGATCGGTGATGACGAAGCGGGCCGGACGCAGGCCGTTGCGGTCCAGGGTGGCGCCGATCTGGCGGCCGTCGGTGAAGGCCACGGCGGCGGGGCCGTCCCACGGCTCCATCAGGGCGGCGTGGTACTCGTAGAAGGCCTTGCGCTTGGGATCCATCAGCGGATTGCCGGCCCAGGCCTCCGGGATGAGCATCATCACGGCGTGGGCCAGCGGATAGCCGCCGGCCACCAGCAGCTCCAGGGCGTTGTCCAGGCAGGCGGTGTCGGACTGGCCGTGCGGGATCAGCGGCCACATCTTGTTGAGGTCGGGACCCAGCAGGTCCGACTCCAGGGTGCGGCGGCGCGCGTTCATCCAGTTCACGTTGCCGCGAACCGTGTTGATCTCGCCGTTGTGGGCGATGAACCGGTAGGGGTGGGCCAGTTTCCAGGACGGGAAGGTGTTGGTGGAGAACCGCTGGTGCACCAGGGCGAGCGCCGACTCCGTCAGCGGGTTGGCGAGGTCGGTGTAGAAGGTGCCGACCTGGCCGGCCAGCAGCAGGCCCTTATAGACCACCGTCCGCGTCGAGAAGGACGGCAGGTAGAGCTGGGTCAGGCCCGGCAGGTTCTTCTTCACCGCCAGCTCGGCGAGCGGGTTCTGCAGCTGCTTGCGGATGGTCAGCAGCTTCCGCTCGAAGGCGTCCTGGTCCTTGGTCCCCGGGCCGCGGCCGACGATGGCCTGACGGATCACCGGCATCTCGGCCAGCACGGCCTCGCCCAGGCCGGTTGTGTCGACGGGCACGTCGCGCCAGGCGATGAAGACCTGACCCTCGACCTTCAGGAAGTGCTCGAACTGGCTGACCGCCACGGCGCGGGCGGCGTCGTCCTGCGGCATGAAGCACATGGCCACGGCGTAGTCGCCGGGCGCCGGCAGGGTGACGCCTTCCTTGCCGGCCCAGTCGCGCAGCAGGGCGTCGGGCATCTGAATCAGAATCCCGGCCCCGTCGCCCACCAGGGGATCAGCGCCGACGGCGCCGCGGTGGTCGAGGTTGATCAGGATTTCCAGACCAGCAGTCACGACCTCATGCGATTTGCGGCCTTTGATATTGGCCACAAACCCCACACCGCACGCATCGTGTTCATTGCGCGGGTCGTACAGACCTTGCCGTTCCGGAGCTCCCATGCGGGTCCCTCATTCTCATACAGGCATGCGTTACAGGCATGCGGCAGCACGGCCGAACCCGACCGTGAAACGTACGTTCGGGCGGCCATTAGCGGCAAGAACGACCCTTGTCGATGGGTCTGAACCTGCGGATTTGAAAAGTTTTTCTACAGCGCGGCGTCCAACAGGGATTTGTCCGCGTCCCGAGCGTTGCGACAGCCGGTCAGCACCATGGCCGTGGCCAGCTCGCTCTTCAGGGTTCCCAGCATGCGGGCGACCATCTTCTCGCCGCCGGCGCCCAGGGCGTAGGCCCAGGCCCGGCCGACGAAGCAGGCCTTGGCGCCGAGCGCCAGCGCCTTGAGCACGTCGAGACCCGAGCGCACCCCACCGTCCAGATAGACCTCCAGGTCGCTCCCGACGGCGTCCACCACCGCCGGCAGGGCCGAGATCGAGGAGCGCACGCCGTCGAGCTGGCGGCCGCCATGGTTCGACACCACAAGGCCTTGCGCGCCAGCCGACCGGGCGTCGCGGGCGTCCTCCGGATCGAGAATCCCCTTGATGACGATGGGGCCGTCCCAGGTCTTGCGCACCCAGTCGAGGTCGGCCCAGGTCACCGAGCGGTCGAAGTTCCTGGCGATCCAGCTCAGGAAGTCGGTGACCGAGCCCGCCTTGGGGACGGCGCCGGCGACGCTTCCCAGGCTGTGGGGGCGGCCGTGCAGCCAGACGTCCCACAGCCAGTCGGGATGGGTCACCCCCTGCCAGGCGGTGTTCAGGGCGCCGGAGATTCCGCTCGATCCGGTGAAGCCCGAGCGGACATCACGATAGCGCGAGCCCGGCAGCGGCAGGTCGACGGTGAACACCAGGACCGGGCAGCCGGCCGCCTTGGCCCGCGCCAGCAGCTGCGCCATGTAGCCACGGTCCTTGAGCATGTAGAGCTGGAACCAGGGGGCGGTTCCCGAGGCGGCCACCTCCTCCACCGAACAGACTCCCACGGTGGACAGGCAGAAGGGCACGCCCGCCGCGGCGGCGGCCTTGGCGGCCTGGACCTCGCCGCGGCGGCCGTACATGCCGGCCATGCCCACCGGCGACAGGCCCAGCGGCATGGACAGTCTCTGGCCCAGGGTCTCGATGCTCATGTCCAGCTGGCTCATGTCGCGCATCACCCGCTGGCGCAGGGCCAGCGCCTCGATGTCGGCCACGTTCCGCCCCAGGGTGACCTCGGCGTAAGAGCCACCGTCGATATATTCGAAGAACATCTTCGGCAGGCGGCGGCGCGCCAGTTCGCGATAGTCGGAGACCGAAGCCGGGGTCATGGCCGCCCTTCCCGTGGATGCTGCGATCCTTCGTAGGGCGCGGCGCGGCCCTTTACAAATGTTCTACTTTTGTTCTAGCGTGACGGTATGCAGATTCGTCTCGCCCTCCCGTCAGACCTGCCCCCCACGCGCGATCGGCTGCGCACCGTGTTCGGCCCCCAGCGGCCGGAACACCGGATGGATCCGGTCTCCCAGCTCATCAAGGCCATGCTGGGCGCCCGCACCTATGACGAGGTGACCTGGGCCGCCTTCGTCAGGCTGCGGTCGGCGTTTCCGGACTGGGCGGCCCTGGTGCATGCGACCCAGCAGGATCTCGAACCCCTGATCGATCCGGTGACCTTCGCCGACCAGAAGGCCCGCCAGCTGCCGATCCTGGTCCGGGTGATCCTGCTCAAGCGCGGCGAGCTCAGCCTCGACTTCCTGGCCGCCGAGCCGGTGGACGAAGCCCTGGCCTGGCTGATGCGCCTACCCGGGGTGGGGGTGAAGGCCGCCGCCGCGGTGCTGAACTTCTCCACCCTCAACCAGCGGGCCCTGGTGGTCGACACCCACGTCCACCGCGTGGCGCGGCGCCTGGGCCTCACTGCCCGCGGCGGCGACCTGCGGGAGGCCTATGACAGCCTGATGGACCAGGTCCCCGCCGACTGGGGGCCGGAACAGGTCTTCGAACTGCACTGGCTGCTCAAGCCCCACGGCCAGTCCATCTGCACCCATTTCGACCCCGCCTGCGGCCTCTGCGCCCTGAAGGACGCCTGCCCCCGGGTCGGCGTGGCCGGGGACCAGGAAAGCCGGATCATCGCCTTCGACGCCTAGCAACCGCTCCGGCGACTGCGCGCTCAGTCCTCATGGACAGGATCGGCACGGCGGGATGGAGCATTCCCCGCAGTTCGGCGGCGCACTTCCCGACCGAAGGGACCGGACTGGAGCGCTACGCCGCCGTCCTGCCGGCGGTCGAGATCAACACCACCTTCTACCGCTCCCATAGGCCGGCCATCTTCGAACGGTGGGCCGCGGCCACCCCGGCGGACTTCCGGTTCGCGGTGAAGGCGCCCAAGACCATCACCCACGAGCGGCGGCTGACGGACGCCGAGGACCTGGCGCGCGTCTTCCTCGAACAGGTTTCGCCGCTGGGCGACAAGCTCGGACCGGTACTGATTCAACTTCGTCCCAGCCTGTCGTTCACCCCGGAGGCGGCGGCGTTCGTGGCGGGCTGGCCTCGGCTGCACGACGGCCTGACCGCCCTGGAGGCGCGGCACGCCACCTGGTTCACCGAAGATGTCTCGGGGCGGCTGGCCGACGCCCGCATCGCCCGGGTCGCGGCCGACCCCGCCGTGGTCCCCGAGGCGTCAGCCCCCGGCGGCTGGCCCGGCCTGACCTACATCCGCCTGCACGGGTCGCCGCGCATGTACTCGTCGCCCTACTCCACCGAGCAGATCGCCGCCGTCGCCCGAACCCTTGCAGCGCGCGCGCCCGGGACCGAAGGCTGGGGCATCTTCGACAACACCATGCACGGGGCCGCTGCGGCCAACGCCCTGACCCTGATGGCGCTCTGAGACGCCGACATTCGCGGTTGGGCTTTCATCCGGCGCGGCGCATCTGCTATTGCCGCGCGCCTGCGCCGTTGGAGCCGGGCGCGAGCCGGGCTAGTTTCGGCGTGAGACACCGCCTTGCGGATTCTGAGGAGCTATTGATGACCGTCCAACGTCCCTGGGCCCTGATGCGCCACCACGCCGGCTGGGCTGATGTCTTCCACATCGACAGCGAGAGCACGGACTCCATCACCGGCTTCTATCCCGACCGCGAGACGGTGGGCCCGCCGGTGACCTACAGCGTGCGCGCCATCCTCGCCCGGTTCGAGACCATGGAGGCCGCCCGCGCCGCCCGCGAGGGCGCTGTGCTGGAGTGGCGCAAACACGACGCCGCCGTCCGCGAGGCCGAGGCCACCCTGCGCGAGGCCGAAAAGGCCCGCGAGGACGCCTGGCTCAAGTGCCTGAAGGGCGCGGCGGCCTGAGCCCCAGGGCGCGGTTGCGGGTTCCGCGCCGCGCCCCTACATCCCGCGCAAGCTTGGCCGGGAGCAAAGACATGTTCGATCACCTGTCCGTGGGCGTCCGCGACCTTGTCGCCGCGCGCCGCTTCTACGACGCCTTCTTCGCCCCGCTGGGCTGCGCCAACACCTGGGCGGCCGAGGCCGAGCTGGCATATGGTCCCGGCCAGAGCCGGCAGTTCTATCTCTATCCGGTGGACGGCGCCCAGGTGGCGGGCCTGGGAACCCACATCGCCTTCTCGGCCGGCAGCCGCCAGGCGGTGGACCAGGCCTATGAGGCGGCCCTGGCCCAGGGCGCCCGCGTGGTGCGGCCCGCCGGCGCGCACCCCGACATCGCGCCGGACTATTACGGCGCGGTCCTGCTCGATCCCGACGGCAACAAGCTCGAGATCGTCGCCGACACCATGCACTGAGGCCTCTACAGCTTCGGCAGCTTCAGCCCGCGGGCGATGAGCCAGGCGACGCCCACGGCGATCACCACCCCCAGCACGAAGCGCCAGACCGGGGCGAACTTGAGGGTCGGGGCCGGACCGATGAACCGGCGCTTGCCGGTGATCATGGCGGTCACCAGGTTCTGCCGCTTCCACAGGGCGTAGAAGGCGATGGCCGCCAGGTGCAGCACCACCAGGCCCTGCAGCACCCGGAAGCTCAGCTCGTGCCATTCCGAGGCCAGGCGGCCGGTGTCGAAGTCCACCATGTAGGACAGCGGCCCGGAATTGATCCCGTCGATGTCGGTGGCGAACAGGCCGAGACCCGCCTGGACGATCATCACCAGCAGCAGGGCCACGACGCTGACCGCCCCGACGGGGCTATGGCCGACCAGGTCGGCGGCCGTGCGCTTGCCCATGGTCTTGAGGTAGCCGACCGTGGCGCCCGGCCCCTTCACGAACTGGGAGAACCTCGCGGTCTCCCCGCCGAAGAAGCCCCAATAGAGCCGGAACACCAGCAGGCCGATCACCCCGTAGCCGGAGAGCGTGTGGATCTGCATCTGCTGGCCGCCGCTCAGCCAGGCCGTGAGGATCAGCGCCACCAGGGACCAGTGGGTGATCCGGGTCGGCAGGTCCCAGAGCTTGGTCGGCGCCGCGGGCGTCTCGCTCATGAGCGCTTAGGACTTCACGCGGAAGGGCGTGTGGCAGGTCCCGCAGGCGCCGCCGGTGGCCTTCACCTGGGCCTTGATGGCGTCGATGTTCCCGCCCTTGGCGATGGTCTCCAGCTTGGCGGCCTCCACCTGCAGGCCCTTGGCGGCGGCGGCGAACTTGGCCGGGTCGGTCCAGATCTCGGGCTTGGCGGCGGTCTTGAAGCCGGCCTCGGGACCGCTGCCCTTCGGGAACCACTTGGGAATGTGGTGCGACCAATCCTTCACGATCTTGGCCTGGGCGGCGATCAGCTTGGCGTCGGGGGCGTCGGTCTTGAGGTTGTCGTTGATGGTCTTGAAGGCGCCGCCCATCGCCTTCAGACCCTTCTGGCGCTCGGCGATCACCTTTTCGGCCGACACCGCGGCCACCGCCGCTCCGCTCACCGCGGCCAAGCTCAGCGCGACGCCGAGGACGAGGCCCAGCGGGCGTTTGGTGTGACGTGCCGACATGGGGAGACCTCTTCGAAGCTGAAAACCTGAGCCGCGACATTGCAGGGCGTCCCGACGCGGCGTCAATCGCGGGTTGGTTTCAGCGGGGCGCCGCTTTGTCACCGCCGTGAAATGATCAGCGGGCCGCGCTCTTGACGGGCGCCCCGTCGCGGCCGGCCTCCGCGATCAGAGCGCCGCAAGAGGCATCCTTGGCCAGGCCCGGATCCACGAAGGGCAGCAGCACGGCCAGCGGATTGATCACGCTGGCGAGGACCGCGGCGACCCCGCCCTGGGTGATGACCCTGCCGGTCTCGATGCCGACCTTGGGAGCGAGGATCGGCCCCTTGACGGTGATCGGCGACAGCAGGCGCACCAGGCGAAGCTCCTTGGAATGCCCCTGGATGCGGAAATCAAGCCGCTCGGTGTCCAGGTTGAGGGTCCCCCGCCCGGTGGCCAGGACCGGCTTGGTGTCGAAGACAATGCGGTCGGCGGTCAGGACGCCACCCTTCGCCTGGAAGTGGGCCACGCCGCAGCGGATCGGCACGGCGCTCTGGTCCTTGGCGTACAGCAGGCCCAGGCCCTTGGTGACATTGATGCCCAGCAGCTCGGCGAAGGCCTGGCGGATCTCGCCCCCCGGCACCACCGCCAGCACCTCGCCGTCGGCGTTGGCCGCCGCCCGGTGCACCGAATTGCCTGTCCCCTTCAGCTTGATGCGGCCGACGAAGCTGCCGGTCAGGGGCTGGCCCTTGATGGGGATGAGCTGTTCCAGCCGGGCGTTGGACAGGCGGATGTCGACGTCGGTCACCGGCACGGGGCCGCGGGCGTTGAGGTGCGCAAGGCCGGAGATCTTGCCCTGGGGCAGGTCCAGCATCAGCGGGTTGGCGGTCAGCAGGCCGTGGTCCAGCCTCACGGTCACGTCGGCGCCACGCAGGGGCAGGACCGCGTCGTGGATCGAGGTCGCCCGATAGCGCACGTCGGCGTCCAGGGAGCGGATGCGCTCGACGTTCAGGGTGGAGTCCGGCAACAGGCGGCGCTGAGCGGCCATCTGTTGGCCCATGGCCTTCTGCTCGGCCGACACCGTCTCGCCGGCCTTGCGGGAGGGGACGCCGCCGAAGATCGCCGCCAGGTCGTCGAAATCGAGGCTCTTGGTCCTCAGGTCGGCCTTCAGATAGGGCCGATCCTCGCCGGTCTGGACCGAGATGGAGCCAGCCAGGTCGCTGTCGCCCACCCGACCCCCCAGGCCGTCGATCCGGTAGAGATGCTCGTCCCGCGACAGCCGGCCGCTCAGCCGGTAGGGCGGGGTGTTGGGCAGGGCGACGCCGGTGAGGTCGTAGAGGTCGGCCAGGTCCGGGCCCTGGGCGGTGGTGTTCATGTAGAACTGGCCCAGGTCGAAGGGCTTGGGAATCGCGCCCTTAGCCGTGACCCGGGTGGCGCCCGACCGGATGTCGGCGTCGAAGGGATAGGGCTTGTCCGGATCGACATTGAGTAGGGGGCCGCCCTGGACCCGCAGCAGGAACCTGTTTCCGTTCAGCGATCCGTCGCCGCTCAGCAGGAAGCCACGGCCGGCCTGGCCCATCTTCTCGGTGGCGTTCACCTCGCCGTTCAGCATCAGGCGCCGCTTCTGGTCGACGATCCGCAGATGGCCGTCATTGATCACGAAGCGCCGGATCGGCGGCAGGCGGAAGGCGGTCTTGCTCTTCTTGCCGTTGGAGAAGTCCCAGGTCGCGCGGCCCTGGCGGTCGCGGAGCAGATTCACCTTCGGCTGGTCGAGCTGCAGGTTGAGCAGCACCAGCTGGCCCCGCAGCAGGGGCAGGAGCTTGATCTTCAGGTCGAGCCTGGCGATCTCGGCCGTCTGTCCGGGACCGGCCCACTTGGGGTTGCCGATACGGATTCCTTCCGCCCTGGCGGTGGGCTGCCAGGAGAAGGCGTGGACCTTGAGGTCCCCCGCCAGCACGATCTCGCGGCCGGTGCGCGCCGAGGCGAAGCGGCCGATGGGGCCGCGCAGATAGTTCCAGTCGAACAGAATCAGGAACAGGGCGATGGCGACCACCAGGACGCCGACGATCCCGCCGGTCCAGGCCAGGGCCCGATTGCTGGGGCGCTTGAACCGGGTCTCGCGCAGCCGTGTCCGCGCCCGGTCCCAACGCGGGCGTACCACGCCACGCGCCCGGCGCAGGCTCGCGGCCGCCCGGTCCCGGGCGCGAATGAGGCCCGTGCGGGCGCGCTGATGTATCGGTTCGGCTGACAAGGGTCTGGAGACTCCGCGTCTCGCCAGAACGCCTCAGAGGCCAAAGAGGTCCGTCAGTGGCGGACGCCCCGCCCGGAGAAGGCGGTCACCGCCGTGCGGGCGATGATCGACAGGTCCATCCAGGTGGAGCGGCGGGCCAGGTACTCGGCGTCCAGCCGCGCCTTGTCGGGGATCGGCAGTTCGTCGCGGCCATGGACCTGGGCCCAGCCGGTGAGGCCCGGACGCAGCACCTCGACCCCGGCCTGGGTGCGCAGGCCAACCAGGTCGTCCTGGTTGAACAGGGCCGGCCGAGGCCCGACGAGGCTCATGTCCCCCACCAGCACGCTCCAGAGCTGGGGCAATTCATCCAGGCTGGTGCGGCGCATGAGGCGCCCCAGGGGGGTGATCCAGCTCTCCGGATCGGGCAGCAGGTGGGTGGCCACGTCCGGGGCGCCGGTGCGCATGCTGCGGAACTTGGGCATGGCGAAGATCTTGTTGAACCGCCCGACCCGCCGCGACCAGTGCAGGGCCGGGCCGGGGGACTCCAGCCGCACCGCGACCGCCAGGATCAGCAGGACGGGCGACAGGACGATCAGTCCCGCCAGGGCGCCCAGGATGTCCAGCCCTCGCTTCAGCACGTCGCGGCTCCCTCGCCGTCTCCGGCGCTGGGATCAGCCATAATGCGCCGCGCGTCGCCGCGCTACGCCTTCGGCGCGGCCTTGGGCTTGGCGGCCACGGGCTTGGGCGTCGCGGAATCGGGCGCGGCTTCTAGGACCGGCGCCGGCTCAGCCGCCGCCTCGGCCGCGGCTTCCACCGGCGGCGGGGGCGTGTCGAGGGGGTTGGGGGCCGGCTCGGGCGCAGGGGTCGGCGCGGGATCGGGATCGACGACGCCACCGGCCTCCAGCACCGGCTCCACCACCTCGGCGGCTTCCAGCACCGGCTCGACGAAGGCCTCCACCAGGATGGCGGCCTCCTCCAGGGGGTGGGCGTCGGCGGCGGGCGCCGACAGCAGGGCTTCGAGGTTCACCGGCCGCATCCAGCGGGTCATCCACCAATAGGCGACGCCGGCCGAGGCCGCGCCCGCGAACATGAACCACAGGGGCGAGGCCGCGCCGATCGGCACGTGAAGCGCCGCGGTCGGGGTGACGGACTCGTTCGGCTTGAGCTCGATCATGGAACGTCTCCGGAGTTGAATTGTGCGATGCAACATACCATACGCCCGCCCTTCGCAACCGCAAAATGACCTTACGACAACACCGACACCCGACCCTGCCCCTTCTCGCCGAGGGTCTGGGCGGTCCAGCGGCAGATCTCCTCAAGCGGCGCGGCCAGGTCGGCCGGGGCGCGGGCGATCACCAGGGCGCAGCCGTTCATCTTCATCGGGTCGCTCAGCGGCCGCATACGGGTCTCGGCCACCAGCAGCGGACCCGCCCCGGCATCCTGCGCCTCATTGAGGAAACTGTCGAAGGTCTGCAGGTCCTTGATGGGCAGCCAGATCATCACCACCGCCTCGCGGTTGCGCCGGGTCACCGCCTTCAGGGTGGCGACAATGCGGGCATAGTCGTCGGCCTTCTCGAAGGGCGGATCGATCAGGACCAGGACCGCGCCCCTGGCCGGGCAGCGGGCGATGGCGGTGTCGTAGCCGTCGGCGCAGAGGGTCTCGATCCCGTTGCGGCCCTTGAGCGCCTGGCGCAGGGCCGCGTGCTCCTCGCCGCGCAGCTCGCAGGCGATATAGACATCCTTCTTGCGCAGGGTGTCGGCGATCAGCCGCGGGGAGCCCGGATAGAGCTTGGTGGGCCCGCCATTGTTGAGCTTGGTCACCGCCGCGCGCAGGGGGGCGAAGCCGGCGGGCAGGTCGGCGGCCTTCATCAGCTGGCCGATCCCGGCCTGGGCCTCGCCGGAACGCTGCGCTTCACTGCCCGACAGGTCATAGAGTCCGCGTCCGGCATGGGTGTCGATGACGGTCAGCGGCCCGGCGCTCTTGGTGAGCGCCGCCATCAGCCGCAGCAGGCCGGCGTGCTTGACCAGGTCGGCGAAATTCCCGGCGTGGAAGGCGTGGCGATAGTTCACGGTTCTTGCGTCTCCCGTCCGACTTAGGAACCCCGCGCGCCGGCCTCACGTTGACCGGCCACAGGGGGCGTACCTGCCACGTCCCCGGCCAATTCCAAAGGCGACAGATGGCCAGAGACACCGCGGACCTCAGTCCCCCCGTCCCCGTGGGCCTGACCTACGTCAACGATGACGACGCGGGGATCACCCGGGTCCCCACCAGGTCAGGCTTCGCCTACCGCGACCCGCAGGGCCGGGCCGTGAAGGACGCCGCGACGCTGGACCGCATCAAGGCCCTGGCCATCCCGCCCGCCTGGACCGAGGTCTGGATCTGCCCCTCGGCCCGGGGCCACATCCAGGTGACCGGGCGCGACCAGAAGGGCCGCAAGCAGTACCGCTACCACCCCGACTGGCGGCAGGACCGCGACGGGATCAAGTACGGCCGGGTCATCGCCTTCGGCCGCGCCCTGCCGCGTCTGCGCCGGCGGGTGGCCGCGGACCTCGCCCGCCGCGACCTGCCGCGCGAGAAGGTGCTGGCCGCCGTGGTGGCGGTGATGGAGATCACCCTGATCCGGGTGGGCAACGAGGAGTATGCGCGCGCCAACAAGAGCTTCGGCCTCACCACCCTGCGCGACCGCCACGCCAGGGTCACCGGGACCGGGGCGGTGTTCGAGTTCCGAGGCAAGAGCGGCAAGGTCCACCAGACCGGCTTCCGAGACCGCCGCCTGGCCCGCATCGTCAAGGCCTGCCAGGACATCCCAGGCCAGCGCCTGTTCCAGTACATCGACGAGACCGGCCAGCGCCGGGCGGTGGAGAGCGCCGACGTCAACGCCTATATCCGCCAGGCCCTGGGGGACGACTTCTCGGCCAAGGACTTCCGCACCTGGGCCGGGACCCTGGCGGCGGCCCGCGCCTTGGTGGCCCATCCGCCGGTGGCCAGCGCCGCCGAGGCCCGGCGCAATGTCGCGGCCTCGGTCAAGGCGGTGGCCACCCTGCTCGGCAACACCGCGGCGGTCTGCAAGGGCTCCTACATCCATCCCCTGGTGCTGGAATCCTACGAGCGCGGTGTCCTGCCCCTGAAGGGGACCGGCTCGCCGCGCGCCTTCGAGCTCTCGGTCCTGAAGTTCCTGGAGGCCGCTCGCGACGCCGCGGCCTGAGGTTTCGAAACGCGGGTACGGGCTGCTAGGCGCCCCCGCGTCACCCCAGCTAAGGTCTCCCAAACAGACCCAGGGAGGGCCAAATGCTCGAGACCAAACTGCGCTTCGGCGCCTTCATCGCGCCCTTCCATCCGCTGGACGAGAACCCGACCCTGGCCATCCAGCGGGACCTGGAGCTGGTCCAGCACATGGACAATCTGGGCTATGAGGAAGCCTGGATCGGCGAGCACCACTCCGCCGCCTATGAGCTGATCGCTTCGCCCGAGGTGTTCATCGCCGCCGCCGCCGAGCGCACCAAGCACATCCGGCTGGGCACCGGGGTCTCCTCCCTGCCCTACCACCACCCGATGATGCTGGCCGACCGTATCAACCAGCTCGACC
Source organism: Phenylobacterium sp. (assembly GCF_965229015.1). GTDB lineage: Bacteria > Pseudomonadota > Alphaproteobacteria > Caulobacterales > Caulobacteraceae > Phenylobacterium. Next base: position 1,777,620 of record NZ_CBDDIM010000001.1, read on the forward strand.
ACATGACCCGCGGCCGGGTGATGTTCGGGGCCGGCCCCGGCGCGCTGTCCTCCGACGCCTTCATGATGGGCATCCCGGTGGCCAAGCAGCGCGACCGCATGGACGAGGCCCTCGACGTCCTGGTGCGCCTGCTGCGCGGCGAGGAGGTCAGCCACGAGAGCGACTGGTTCACCCTGGTCAACGCCCGCCTGCAGATGACCCCCTATTCGCGGCCCTCGGTGGAGATCGCCGTGGCCAGCCAGGTCTCGCCCACCGGGGCGCGGGCCGCCGGCAAGCACGGCCTGGGCCTGCTCTCCCTGGGCGCCACCACCACGGCCGGGTTCAACGCGCTCGCCGCCAACTGGGGCATCGCCGAGGATATCGCCAAGGCCAACGGCCAGACCATGGACCGCAACGCCTGGCGCCTGGTGGGCCAGATGCACATCGCCGAGACCAAGGACAAGGCCATCGAGCAGGTGCGCTTCGGCCTGGAGAAGTGGATCTATTATTTCCGCGAGATCGCCAACCTGCCCATGGTGCCCGACGACTTCGCCGGCGACCCCGTCGAGGCCTATCTCGCCCTCGGCTCGGCCGTGGTGGGCACGCCGGACGAGGCCATCGCCCGCATCGAGCAGCTGCAGGACGAGAGCGGCGGCTTCGGCTGCTACCTGATGATGGCCCACAACTGGGCCAACTGGGAGAACACCAAGCGCTCCTACGAGATGATCGCCCGCTACGTCGTCCCGCACTTCCAGCAGCTCAACGTGAACCGCAAGGCCTCCATGGACTGGGTGCGCGAGAACAAGACCGAGTTCACCAGCCAGACCCGCGCCGCCGTCGGCGCCCGCATCGTCTCCCACATGATGGAGAAGGGCGCTGAGAACATCAGCCCGCAGATCGTGGCCCTGATCACCGGCGCCGCGGATCCGGCGAAGAAGGACTAGGTCGGCTAGCGCCTGGGATAACGCTCCAGCTCGTCGGCGCGGTCGCGGGTGCGCTGGTAGACGCAGTCGGCGACCAGCAGGACGAAGTCCGCCCCGTCCGCTTCCCGCGAGAAGGGGCAGTCGTTGCGGCCCTTCAGCCAGGCGCGTTGCTCGACGCGCAGGGAGGTCTGTTGGGCGGCGGTCAGCCGGGCCAGCGCCGCCTTGTAGGCGCGGTTGAGGCGCAGATCCTCGATGTCCACCTGCCGGTAGATGCAGGCGACGGCCACCCCATTGCTGTCTCCGTCGGGCTCCGAGGTGCAGCGATCGATCACGGACGAGGGCGCGCCGGCCTGGGCAGGGTTCGGGACGGCGGGGGTCAGCAGCAGGGCCGCCGCCAAGGCCAGGACGCGGATCATTGAAGAAGCTCCACCATGGCGCATCACCCTAACCGCCTTCCCGGCCTAAACCACCCGGTAGACGCCGATCCGCACCGCCTTGCCGCCCTCGGCCACCCCGATCGTGCCGACGAAGATCGACTTGTTCAACCAGTCGTGCGGTCCCTGCGGGGCGTCGAAGGTGGGGGTGGTGCGGACATAGCGGCCGCCGTCCTCGGTGGGCGCCACCAGGCCCAGATTGCGCACGGCGATCACCGCGCCGTCGGAGGTCTTCAGCGCATAGATCGCCTCGATCACCGTGACGCCGTCGGCCCGCACCGTCTGCCAGTCGGCGCCGCCGGGGATCACCTCGCCCGCGATGCGGGGCCCCTTGAAGGTCCCGCCGGTGATGCCGATGAACCGGCGCTTGCCGAGCGCGGTGTCCCCCTGGCGCACCGCCGGGGCGATGGAGACGAGCGCCTCGAAGGCGAATTCGGTGGTCAGATTGTCCATGGGCTCCGTCCTAGCCATTGAGGGGATTTCTCGCCAGTCTCACCGCGCCAACCTGCAAGGAGCCGCCCATGGAGCTCGCCGCCTATCTCGACCGCATCGGCTATGCGGGGACGCCCCGCGTGGACCTGGCGACCCTGCGCGACCTCCACCGCGCCCACCTCTTCGCCATCCCCTACGAGAACCTGGACGTGCAGCTCAGGGCGCCGGGCGGGACGGAGGTGGCGCGGGCCTTCGACAAGATCGTCACCCGCCGGCGCGGCGGCTGGTGCTACGAGATGAACGGCCTGCTGGGCTGGGCCCTGTCGGAGATCGGCTTTGCGGTGACGCGCATGTCCGGGGCCGTGGCTCGGATGGAGCGCGGAGAGGCCAGCCACGGCAACCACCTGGTCCTGCGCGTGGACCTCGACCGGCCCTATATCGCCGACGTCGGTTTCGGCGACGGGCTGCTGGAGCCCATCCCGCTGGCCGCCGGCGACCACAGGGTGGCGGGCTATGACTTCAAGCTGGAGCAGGTCGACGCCGACTGGTGGCGGCTGCACAACCATGCCCTGGGCGGCGCGCCCTATTTCGACTTCACCCTGGAGACAGCGCGGGAGGAGACCCTGGCCGCCACCTGCCAGTGGCTGCGCACCGCCCCGGAGTCGATCTTCACCCAGTTCCCCATCGTCCAGCGGCATACCCCGGACGGCCTGGTGATCATCCTGGGGCGCACCCTGCGCCGCGTCCGGCCCGGCGAGCGGACCCAGGTCCTGATCGAGTCCGCCGATCAGTTCGGCGAGATCCTGACCGGCGAGTTCGGTCTCGATGTCCCGCAGATGGCCGCCCTGTGGCCCGCCATCTGCGCCAAGCACGAAGAGCTGTTCGGCGAGAAGGCCGGCTAGAGCGCGTCAGGGTCAAGTGGGAGCCGGTCAACCCGTCCGACGCGCTCCATCTCTTTGGATTAGAGCCGCAGGGAGAAGCCCACCCGGAAGGTCTGGGGCGCGGCGAAGCTCTCGGTCCCGTCGCCCGTCTCCCCCACCTCGATGCGGGCGTCGGTGAGGTTCTCGGCGGCCAGATAGACCTCGCTGTCGGGGGTCAGCCGCCAGGCCGCCCGGGCGTCCACACCCACCGAGGCCGCCAGCTTGCGGCTGTTGAGATCGTCCTCGAACCGTTCGCTCTCGAAGCGCAGGTTCGCCGACAGGGTCAGCCGCTCCGAGGCCTTCCAGTCGGCGCCGGCCGTGACCGTGTATTCCGGAGTCTGGGCCGGCCGTTTGCCGGTGAGCTGCGGCGCGGCGGTTCCGCCGTCGACCTCGGCCTTGGTGGCCGAGACCGCCCCGTTCAGGCTCAGGTCCCCGAAGGTGCGGGCGATGTCGGCCTCCAGGCCCCAGGCCTCGATCTGGCCGGCGTTGCGCCGCTGACGCAGCACCCCGCCCGCCGGGATGAAGCCGGCCACCGGGAAGGTCCCCGGGCCCGCGCCCACCGTCACATTGGTGATGGGATCGTCCAGGCGGTTGTAGAAGACCGTGGCGCTCCAGCGGGTCTCCCCGTCCCCGCCGAGCCCCAGCTCAACGCCGTAGAGCTTCTCGGGCGTCAGGGTCGGATTGGCCTCGGTGACGTCATTGCCCACCCGGAAGGGCCGGTGCAGTTCGTTCAGGGTCGGGGCGCGGAACCCGGCATAGGCCGCCCCCCGCAGCCAGCTCTCGTCTCCCAGCCGCCGACGCGCCCCGAACCGCGCCGTCGGCGTCGTGCCCGAGGTGTCGGGGGAGGTCTGGTTGAGGGTCACCGCCCCGGTGGCCAGGTCCCGCTCGCGGCGGACCGCGTCCTGCTGACGCCAGGCGTCGATGCGGGCGCCGCCGGTGACCAGCCAGTCGCCGCGGTCCAGCACCCCCTCGGCATAGACCCCGCCCACCGCCGTGGTCCCGCCGGACTCCCGGCCCCGGGTGAAGGCGCCGGCAAGGTAGCGGAAGCGCTCATAGGCGTGGCCGTCGGCGAAGCGGACATCTCCGCCCACCTCCCAGGAGAAGGCCTCGCCGCGCCCCTGCCAGGCGGCGTTGAAGCCATAGCCCAGAGCGGGCGTCGAATACTGGTCGCTGGCGGGCGTGGTGGAGACCCGACCCGCGGCCACGGCGGCCGAGGTGTTGGCCAGGTCGCTGGACCGCGCCCAGGCCTGCAGCCGCCAGCCGCCGCCATTGATGATCCTGGCCGCCGTCAGGGTGGCCGAGCCGCCGCTGGCGGCGGAATTTGCGCCCTTCAGACCGGCTCCGCGCTGCTCCTCATACACGCCGAGCCGCAGGGCGCCGACGACGCCGTCGCGCTCCCCCTGCGCCCGGACGGCGAAGGCGCCTGAGTCCAGGGTGGTGGGCGTGTCGGCCGCCCCGCGCCCGCCGCGCACCGGCACATAGCCGTCGGAGGTCTCGGCGCTGGCTGTGACCAGCAGGCCGGGCGTTCCCATCGCCACGGCGGCCCGCGCGCCGCCCCGCTGGGCGACGGAGAGGTCCAGGGCCGAGACGCCCTCGCCGGTCCCGCGCTCCTCCAGGGCGATGACCCCGGTCAACGCCCCGGCGCCATAGGCGCCGGCGCCGGCGCCACGCACGATGGTGATGCTCTCCAGGCCCTCCGGCGGCAGGGCCGACCAGATCACCCAGCCGCCGAAGGGATCGTTCTGCGGCGCGCCGTCCAGGGTGACCAGGGCTCGGCCCGCGCCCGACGGCGCCACGCCGCGCAGGGAGATGCCCTGGATGGTGGGATTGGCCGCGTCGCTGCCGGTGCGCCGGAACAGCGACACGCCGGGCGCCCGCTTCAGGGCGCCGTCGAGTCTGGGCGCGGTCTTCAGGTCCTCGGCGTCCAGTTGTTGGACGGCGAACACCGCCTCCCCGCCAAGCGCCGGCAGGCGGGGCGGATGGACGATGAGGACTTCGACTTCGGGCGGCGGCGGAGCAATCGGCATGGCGATGGTCTAGGGGCAAAGCGGCGGCGTGTCAGCCGTGCCCAGTTGTGATCTCGGCTCACAACAGCCCGCCGCAATTGTCGGTTGCTGACCTCGTCCCTCCCCTGCGACCGTCCCCCGGCGAAGAGGGATGAGATCATGACCGAAGCTCAGGCGGCCTTGGCGAGTTTGGTGGCGGCGGCGCTGGGTGCTGACCCGCGTATTCGGTCGGTCTGGCTCTCCGGCAGCCTGGGACGGGACGGCGGTGACGCCTGGAGTGACGTTGACCTGGTGGCGGAGGTCGCCGAGGTCGATCGCGCCGCCTGCCTCGCCGAATACCGCCAGGGCCGTCCCGATATGCCCCCCATGGTTCTGGCCAAGACGCTTTACGGACGGATCCTGGCGGCGATCACACCCGACTGGGAGCGGTTCGACATCCACTTCGTTAGCCCCGAAGAGCTGGCGGAATTGGACGGCGGCGCCCTGAAGCCGTTGCGTGGCGATCCCTCGACCCGCCCCCGGAGTCACCAGGCCGCGCAGGACGATCGTGCAAGGGAGCGGGTCGAGGCCATGGTGACGGAGTCTCTGCGGATTCTGGGCCTATTGCCGGTGGCGGTCGGGCGGGGCGAATGGTTGGTGGCCCAACAGGGCGACCAACTCCAGCGCCGCCTGCTGATTGATCTGATGGTGGAGGAAAACGGCATTCCCCCCACCGCCCGTGGCGGCGCCAAGAAGCTCAATCCTCTTCTCACGGCCGAGCAGCGTCAGGTGCTTGAGGCCCTGACACCTCCCGCCGCCAACCGCGAGGCGGTGATCGCCGCCGCCGCGGATCAGGCCCGCTTGTTCTTGACCCGGGCGCGGCCCCTGGCGGACCGACTCGGAGCGACCTGGCCCGAGGCCTTCGAACTGGCAACGCGCCGCCACCTGCAAACAACTCTGGCGTTCAGTCTCTGAACAGATCGCCCCGGCGACGCCCGCCCCACAGGCTTAACGGGTTCCATCACATCCGGTCATAAAACCGTGGCTGGACTTGGTGGTCCGCAGCGCCCAAACCCCGCCCCGTTGGGGGAAACTGGAGACGCCAAGCCATGCTGGACCTGTCCCTGCCACCCTCCGTCACCGTCAGCCCGACACTGGTCGGGGTCTCTGTCCTCACCGACGACGGGATCACCGTCCAGGTCAGCCTGCCGCGTCCGCGCGGCCTGCACGACCTGCCCGAGGCCGAGGTCGCCGCCCGCGCCAAACGCCTGGCCCAGGCCGCCCTCATCAGCGCCTTCGAGAGCCTGGGCGCCTGAGCGGCTTTGCCAGCCACTCAGAGTGTCATCCCGGTTTCCGCGCCACGCGGAAGACCGGGACCCAGACGCGCGGGCCTCTCCGGACAGATCGGTGAGTATGGGTCCCGCACTTCCGCGCCTCCGGCGCTCCATGCGGGATGACACAGGAGGATGAAGCGCGCGGGGGGGCTCCGGAAAGCCCCTACCCCTCGGTGTCGATGGCCGCCTGCATGGCGCGGGAATAGCGCGGTCCCACCACGGTCTCGGGATTCACCAGGGCCTCGACCCTGGCCATCGTTTCCGCCGACAGCTTGATCGCCGCCGCGCCGGCGTTCTCCACCATGTGGTCGGGGTTGGTGGTGCCGGGAATGGGCACGATGGTCTCGTCCTTGGCCAGCAGCCAAGCCAGGCAGAGCTGGGCCGGCGTGCAGCCCGCCTCCCGCGCCAGGGCCGTGAAGGCCGCCAGCAGCTTCAGGTTGGCGGCGAAGGCCTCGCCCTGGAACCGGGGCATGCCCAGGCGCATGTCGCCCTCCTGGAAGGCCGCCGGGTCGGAGGCGCCGCCGGCCAGGAAACCGCGGGCCACCGGGCTGAAGGCCACGAAGGTGACCCCCAGGTCCTTGCAGGCCTGCAGCACCGCGATCTCCGGGTTGCGGGTCCAGGGGGAGTATTCGGTCTGCAGGGCGGTGATGGGGTGGACGGCGTGGGCGCGGCGCAGGGTGTCGGCCGAGACTTCCGACAGTCCGATGGTCTTGATCTTGCCCTCGGCCACCAGCTCGGAGAGCGCACCGACACTGTCCTCGATGGGCACGCGCTTGTCCCAGCGGTGCAGGTAATAGAGGTCGATGACGTCGGTCTTCAGCCGCTTCAGGCTGCCCTCGCAAGTCGCCTTCAGCACGTCGGGATGACCGTTCAGCTCTCGCTTGTCGCCATTGGTCAGACCGCACTTCGAGGCCAGCACATAGTCGTCGCGCCGGTCGCCCAGCACCTCGCCGATCAGGGTCTCGTTATGGCCCACGCCGTAGACCGCGGCGGTGTCGAGGAAGGTGTAGCCGGCGTCCAGCGCCCCCTTCAGCACGCGCTCGGCCCGCTCCCGCGGGGCCGGGGGCCCGTAGCCGTGCGACAGGCTCATGCAGCCCAGGCCGATGGCCGAGACCTCGAACGGGCCGAGCTTACGTGTCTGCATCTGGGGGCTCCGGGCGCGAGGATGCGCGCGAGCCTTTTGGAGCCAGCGGCTCCCCTTCGTCAATCGCGCCCGAAGGCCCTACGGATTGACGTTCAGCTTGATGCGGATGCGGCCGGCCTGGGCCATGGAGACCGGGACGTGGATATCGGCGGCCAGCTTCAGGGCGGTGGCGGCGCCGGGGTTGGTGGCCGGATCGGCGTCGACGACCTTGCACTCGGTCAGGGACACGCCGCTCACCAGGCACTCGACGATATAGGCGTTGGCGGCCAGGGCCGGGGCGGCGGGTTCGGCGGCCGGGGCGCTGGACGGCGACGAAAGGGCGGCGGTCAGAGCCAGAACTTGAAGCAACATGGGACCTCGGCGAGCACGAGAGGTTAATGAAGTGTGAAGAACCGCCGAACGCAAGTGTTTCATTTCGGCGTCTTCCCCCTGCCCCGCCGCAACGGGCGTGCCGCGAGCCGGCTCCGGCCCTCGGGCGCCCCCCTTTTGGGCGGCGGCGCCTGCTCATATCGCAGCGCAATATTCCCCATATTGCGTCGCACCATTGTCACTTGCGAGATGCCGAAACCCCGCGCTAAGTCGGTCTCAGGCGGGACGCTTGAGCCACCCTAGAAGCTCAGCGCCGGCCTGAGGAACGTCGGGAGGCGGTTGAACCCCAACCCCTTTCCGGGACGAAAAACATGATGAAGCTGATGACCCTGGCCGCCCTGGCCACCCTCGCCCTGGCCCCGGCCGCCGACGCCGCGGAAGGCGTCCGCGTCTCCGTGGTCGGCAAGTCCAGCGACCAGATCCACGCCGACATCGTCGCGGCCGCCAAGAAGGTGTGCGCCAAGGCGACCACCAGCGAGACGATGTTCCTCGACGCCTACGGCCGCTGCGTGAAGGGCTCGGTCAACGCGGCCCTGGAACAGCTCGGCAGCTCCGAGGTGGCCCAGATGCAGGCGACCCGCGTCGCCCAGCGCTAGAGCATTTTCCGATAGGCGTGAAACGGCTATCGGATCGAAAAATGCTCTAACCTTCTGACTTAGAGCCCTTTTTATCCGATCCGTTTGAACCCATCAGATCGGAAAGGGCTCTAGGCGCCAAGCTCCCAGATCCAACGGGGAAGGGGTCGGCCGAACGCCGACCCCTTCTTCGTGGGCGCTGTCGGGGTTCAGGCCTTCGGCGGATAGGGCGTGCCGTCGCGATGGCGATAGCCGCTCTCCCCCGGCTCGGCCACCATGTCGATATCGGGATAGACACAACGGTCGTGCTTGGGATCGGAATTGCCGATCTCCAGGACCTTGGCCGGGCTGCTGGAGCGGTTGACCAGGTGGTGGCCATCGGCCTCGCCGCGCTTGAAGGCCGCGCAGTCGCCGGCGCGCAGGATGTCTTCGCCGGCGTCGGTGATCAGGGTCAGCTCGCCCTCCAACACCCAGACGAACTCGTCCTCGTGGCTGTGCCAGTGGCGCTGGCTGGACCAGCCGCCCGGCTCGATCACCGTCAGATTGACGCCGAACAGGGTCAGCCCGCTCTCGCGCGCCAGCCTCTGGTAGGTCTGGCCCTCGCAAGGGTCGTTGAAGGGCGTGGGGTAGTTGCTGCCGCGGCCGACGGGCACGGCGGAGATGTCGATTTTCGGCATGAGCGAGCGCCAATTCTGCTGCGTTTCAAGTATTCGCAAGCTTAGATCTGGGCGGTTTTCGCGCCGGCGCAATGCCCCAAACGCAAAAAACCCCGCGCGAGCGGGGCTTTCCGAGATCTTGGGTGCGGGGACAGGATTTGAACCTGTGACCTTCAGGTTATGAGCCTGACGAGCTACCGGGCTGCTCCACCCCGCGGCAAAGCTAGAAATCGTAATTTGAAGGGTTATTGGACATATCCGTTTGGTAGACCTGGCGGCGACCTACTCTCCCGTGCCTTAAGACAAAGTACCATCGGCCCAGAGAGGCTTAACGACCGAGTTCGGAATGGGATCGGGTGGGGACCTCTCGGCAAAACCACCAGGTCAACGAAACGGATATTTGAGAAGACATCACTGCTGAAAGCGCGATTTCTGAAGCGCATTCATGAATTTCACTAAGAACGATCAAGCCGATCGAGCGATTAGTACCAGTAAGCTGCATGCCTCGCGGCACTTCCACACCTGGCCTATCAACGTGGTGGTCTACCACGGCTCTCGGCGAAACCTTGTTTTGAGGTTAGTTTCCCGCTTAGATGCTTTCAGCGGTTATCTATTCCATACTTAGCTACCCTGCTGCGCGGCTGGCGCCACGACAGGTCCACCAGAGGTATGTCCATCCCGGTCCTCTCGTACTAGGGACAGATCCTCTCAAGTTTCGTACACCCACGGCAGATAGGGACCAAACTGTCTCACGACGTTCTGAACCCAGCTCACGTACCACTTTAATCGGCGAACAGCCGAACCCTTGGGACCTGCTCCAGCCCCAGGATGTGATGAGCCGACATCGAGGTGCCAAACTTTGCCGTCGCTGTGGACGCTTGGGCAAAATCAGCCTGTTATCCCTAGAGTACCTTTTATTCGTTGAGCGATGGCCCTTCCACGCAGAACCACCGGATCACTATGGCCGACTTTCGTCTCTGCTCGACTTGTCAGTCTCGCAGTCAGGCGGGCTTATGCCATTGCACTCATCGAGCGATTTCCGACCGCTCTGAGCCCACCATCGCGCGCCTCCGTTACACTTTGGGAGGCGACCGCCCCAGTCAAACTGCCCGCCACGCCATGTCCCGAACCCGGATAACGGGCTGCGGTTAGACGTCAGCGACAACAAGGGTGGTATTTCAAGGTTGGCTCCACCGAGACTGGCGCCCCGGTTTCATAGCCTCCCACCTATCCTACACATGTTGCCGCTAACGCCAAGGCGAAGCTGCAGTAAAGGTTCATAGGGTCTTTCCGTCTGACCGCGGGAACCCCGCATCTTCACGGGGAATTCAATTTCACTGAGCCTATGCTGGAGACAGTGGGGAAGTCGTTACGCCATTCGTGCAGGTCGGAACTTACCCGACAAGGAATTTCGCTACCTTAGGACCGTTATAGTTACGGCCGCCGTTTACCGGGGCTTCAATTCGCAGCTCTCACCGCTCCTTTTAACCTTCCGGCACCGGGCAGGCGTCAGACCCTATACGTCGCCTTGCGGCTTCGCAGAGCCCTGTGTTTTTGATAAACAGTCGCTACCCCCTGGCCTGTGCCACTCTACAAAGGTTGCCCTAAGCAGAGTCACGCTTATCCCGAAGTTACGCGTGCAATTTGCCGAGTTCCTTCAGCATAGTTCTCTCAAGCGCCTTGGTATACTCTACCTGTCCACCTGTGTCGGTTTAGGGTACGGTCTCCGTTGGAGTTATTTCCAGGAACCCCTTCACTGCCAGGAACAATCCATTAAGCCCTGACAATTTACGGGATTCGTCACTTCCAACTGGCTCAGGAATATTCACCTGATTCCCATCGACTACGCCTTTCGGCCTCGCCTTAGGGGCCGGCTAACCCTGCGCAGATTAGCTTTACGCAGGAACCCTTGGACTTTCGGCGAGAGTGTTTCTCACACTCTTTGTCGTTACTCATGTCAGCATTCTCACTTCCGATACCTCCAGCCAGCCTCACGGCTGACCTTCACAGGCTTACGGAACGCTCCGCTACCGCTTGCAGTAAACTGCAAACCCATACCTTCGGTGAGTGGCTTTAGCCCCGTTACATTTTCCGCGCAGGATCGCTTGACCAGTGAGCTGTTACGCTTTCTTTAAATGATGGCTGCTTCTAAGCCAACATCCTGGTTGTCAAAGCAATCCCACATCGTTTCCCACTTAGCCACTACTTGGGGACCTTAGATGATGGTTAGGGTTGTTTCCCTCTTCACGACGGACGTTAGCACCCGCCGTGTGTCTGCCGGATAGTTCTCTTGGGTATTCGGAGTTTGGTTAGAATTGGTAGATCTCGCGACCCCCGCATCCATCCAGTGCTCTACCCCCCAAGGAATTCGTCCGACGCACTACCTAAATAGTTTTCGCGGAGAACCAGCTATGTCCAGGTTTGATTGGCCTTTCACCCCTATCCACAAGTCATCCCAGAATTTTTCAACATTCACGGGTTCGGTCCTCCAGCTGGTGTTACCCAGCCTTCAACCTGCTCATGGATAGATCACCTGGTTTCGGGTCGTCATGCGACGTACTTATTCGCCCTATTCAGACTCGCTTTCGCTGCGCCTACACCTAACGGCTTAAGCTTGCACGGCACATGAAGTCGCTGACCCATTATACAAAAGGTACGCCGTCACCACGCGAGGTGGCTCCGACTGCTTGTAGGCTTCCGATTTCAGGTTCTATTTCACTCCCCTTGTCGGGGTGCTTTTCACCTTTCCCTCACGGTACTTGTTCACTATCGGTCGTCGAGGAGTACTTAGGCTTGGAGGGTGGTCCCCCCATGTTCAGACAGGATTTCACGTGTCCCGCCCTACTCGAGTCCGTCGCTAATTGACGCCTACGGGGCTATCACCCGCTATGGCTGACCTTTCCAAGTCATTCGGCTTTATGTCACGACGGCGCTGGCCTGGTCCCGGTTCGCTCGCCACTACTACGGGAGTCTCGGTTGATGTCCTTTCCTCCGGGTACTGAGATGTTTCAGTTCCCCGGGTTTGCTTAATGAACCCTATTTTATTCAGGTCATTATACCTTTGAACGACGTACGAACGAGATCACCAACCGGAGCTGGTGATCAAATTCGCAAATCGTAAAGGTGGGTTTCCCCATTCGGAAATCTTCGGATCAAAGGGTGCTCGCGCCTCCCCGAAGCTTATCGCAGCGTGCCACGTCCTTCATCGCCTCTCGACGCCAAGGCATCCATCAGAAGCCCTTATGCGCTTGATCGTTCTCAGTGAAACTCATGTATGGGGACGGTATATGCAATCCTTCGGTACGAAACGGCGGATTGCGCCCACACATGCGCTATAGAAATCTTGTTCTTTCGAACAATGATGTCTTCTCAGGTCCATCCTCCAAACCCCAGGGGGGGCCGGATAAACCCTTCAATTTACGATGTCATTGAACCAGCGCCGGCATAGCCAGGCGTTGGAAACTTGTACTTCCCGATCGCGTTATCGCACGTCTTCATGGTGGAGCCAGACGGGATCGAACCGACGACCTCATGCTTGCAAAGCACGCGCTCTACCAACTGAGCTATGGCCCCTTTTGAAGAGGAGCCGCTCAAGCTGAGAGCTTGTCATCGACCTGTCCGCCCGAGGTA